>CAWHBN010000023.1:0-41585 GCA_963827705.1 uncultured Actinomycetes bacterium | reverse complement strand
ACCGCGTGTTCGACTTCCTGGCGGATCTCCGGAACCACTGGCGGCTGGAGCGGCGGTTCCTGGAGCTGGACGAGCTCGGCGAGGACGGCGGGACGATCCGGTTGAAGGGGCCGCTGGGTCTGTCGCGGACGGTTCAGACGCGCGTCCTCGAGGCTGAGCGACCGTCGCGCGTCGCGGGCCGGGCCGATCTCCGCGGCGGCACCGTCGGGCTCGTCGCCTGGGACATCCGGCCGTCCGGCACGGGCTCGATCGTGCGCCTCTCGGCCGATGTTCCGGAGGCGTCCCCGTGGGACCGGCTCTTCCTCGCGCTCGGCGGGCGGGCCTGGTTCGAAGGTCTCTTCCGGCGAGCGCTCGAAAACCTCGACACTGTGGCATGAGCAAACGGCGCTTCACCACCGCGCTCTCGCGCTATGTCGTCAACCCGGTCGTGAAGCTCGCTGTGCGCCTGCGGCTGGTCCGCCGGTGGGCGATCCTCGAGACCCGCGGGCGGAAGACCGGCCTGACGCGGCAGAACCCGGTCGGGAACGGGCTCGCCGGCAACACGTTCTGGATCGTCGCCGAGCACGGGCGCAAGGCCGGCTATGTCCGGAACATCGCGGCCGACCCGCGCGTTCGCGTTTTCGTCGGCGGGCGCTGGCGGACGGGGACGGCTCAAGCGCTGCCCGACGACGATCCCCTCGAGCGGCAGCGCTCTCTCTCCGCTTTCAACGCGCGCGTCGTCCGGCTGATGGGCACCGAGCTGATGACGGTGCGGATCGACCTCGATCCGGAGTGATCAGGCGGAAACGCGGGCCCTGACCAGGGCTCGAGCGGCTGCGGTGATCGCCTCGGCGTCGATCCCGGCGGCGGCCAGGAGCTCCGCCGGCTTGCCCGAGTGCGGAAGCTCGCGCACCGCGAGGATCTGCACCGGCGGCCGGTCCTCGAGATCGGCGAGCGCCGCCAGCACCGCCTCCCCGAGGCCGCCCTTCAGCCCAGTGATCCTCGGCGGTGACGATCGGAGTCCGGATCGCCCGGAGCGTCTCGGCATCGATCGGCTTGACCGAGTAGAGATCGATGACCCGGGCGGCAATGTCCTCGTCGGCCAGGCGATCCGCTGCCGCCAGCGCCTCGTGGAGCGTGATTCCGGCTGCGACGATCGTGACGTCGTCGTCGTCCGTCGAGCGCACGGTCTTGGAGCCGCCGACCGGGAAGTCCTCGTCGGCGTCGTAGATCACCGGCGTGTCGGCGCGCGTCGTCCGGAGGAACGAGATCCCGTCGAGGTCGGCCATCGCTCGGACGAGCTGGGCCGCCTGGTTCCCGTCCGAGGGGTAGAGGACGGTCGAGCCGTTGATCGCGCGGAATTCGGCGAGGTCCTCGAGCGCCATCTGTGAAGGCCCGTCCTCGCCGATCGAGACCCCGGCGTGGGAGCCGCAGAGCTTCAGGTTCGCGCGGCTGATCGCGGCCATGCGGACGAAGTCATAGGCGCGGCTCCAGAAGGCGGCGAAGGTGGAGGCGAAGGGCTTCCAACCGAGCACCTGGATTCCCACCGCGGCGGCCGCCATCTGCTGCTCGGCGATGTACATCTCGAAGAAGCGCTCCGGATGTGCGTCACGGAAGATTTCGGAGTAGGTCGAGTTCGAGACCTCGCCGTCGAGCGCGACGACCGTGGGGTCCGAGCCGCCGAGCGCCGCAAGCGCCTCGCCGTACGCCTTGCGAGTTGCGACCTTGGAGCCGACCTCGTAACGAGGCCACTCGGGGGTACCCGGCGCGTCGAATCGATGTCGCTCTGCAGGCTCCGGCTTCGGAACGTCGACGGTGATGTTCCGGATCCCGCCGAGCTCCTCGACCGCCTCCTCGGCCACGGCCTTGCCGTGCCAGCCGCCCTGATCCTCGACCTTCGAGTACCCCTTGCCCTTCAGCGTCTTGGCGACGATCGCGGTCGGCTTCCCGCTCGTCGACTCGGCCTCGCGGTAGGCGGCGTCGATCTGCTCGACGTCGTGGCCGTCGATCTCGATCGCATGCCAGCCGAAGGCGCGCAGGCGGTCCGAGTACGAGGACAGGTCCCAGCCGTGCATGGTCTCGCCCCGCTGGCCGAGGCGATTGACGTCGATGATCGCCGTCAGGTTGTCGAGCTCGTAGAAGGCGGCGTGCTCGGCTGCCTCCCACATCGAGCCCTCGGCCATCTCGCTGTCCCCGCAGATGACCCAGACCCGGAACGGCAGGCGGTCGAGCCGCTTGCCGGCGAGCGCCATCCCGACGCCGATCGGCAGGCCCTGGCCGAGCGAGCCGGTTGCGACGTCGACCCACGGAAGCGAGGGCGTCGGATGCCCCTCGAGCCGGCTGCCGAACTGCCTGTAGGTGCCGAACTCCTCCTCCGAGACGACGCCCGCGGCGCGGAACAGGCCGTAGACGAGCGGCGAGGCGTGCCCCTTGGAGAAGACGAGGCGGTCGTTCGCGGGGCTCTTCGGCTCCTCGAAGTCGTACCGGAAGTGGCTCGCGAGCAGCACAGCGGCCAGGTCCGCGGCGGACATGGACGACGTCGGGTGCCCGGAGCCGGCCTTGGCGCTCGCGCGCACCGCGTCGACGCGCAGTTGCTGTCCGAGCTCCCGCCAGAGTTCTGGCCCCTCCATAGAGGGGTAACGTAGTCGAGCGATGCGTGTTGCGGTGGCCTTCGACCACAGGGGCGTCAAGCTGCGTGAGCGCGTCCTCGACGAGCTGACGGCGCTCGGCCACGACGCGCTCGACCTCGGGGCGGACGCGCCCGAGCCGGCCGTCGACTATCCGGACAAAGCCCGCGAGGTCGGCGACGCGATCCGCTCGGGTGAGGCCGAGCGGGGGATCCTCGTCTGCGGCTCCGGCGTCGGCGCCTCGATCGCGGCCTGCAAGCTGCCGGGCGTAAGAGCGGCCATCTGCCACGACACGTACTCGGCACACCAGGGAGTCGAGCACGACGACATGAACGTCCTCTGCATCGGCTCCGGGGTCGTCGGTGCCGACATGGCCGCCGAGCTCGTCCGCGCCTTCCTGGCAGCGGAGTTCGACGGCGGTGAGCGGTACCGCAGGAGGCTTGAGAAGATCGAAGCGATGGAAAGAGAGGCTGCGAATGCCTGAATCACGACTTCACCAACTGAGCGCGCTCGGCCAGAGCGTCTGGATCGACTCACTCTCCCGCGAATGGCTTCGCACGGGCGAGCTCGCGCGGATGATGGCCGAGGACGCCGTCGTCGGCGTCACGTCCAACCCGACCATCTTCCAGAAGGCCATGTCGGAGGGAGACTGGTACGACGACCAGCTCCGCGAGGTGCTCGCCGAGGGGGACGACCCGAAGGAGAACTTCCTCCGGCTCGCGTTCGACGACATCCGCGAGGCATGCGATCTCATGCGCACGGTCTGGGACGGCACGGAGGGGCAGGACGGCTACGTGTCGCTCGAGGTCGAGCCCGGCATCGCCCACGACACCGAGGCGACGATCGAGCAGGCGCAGCGTTTCCACGACGAGATCGACAGGCCGAACCTCTACGTCAAGATCCCCGCCACCGCCGCCGGTGTCCCTGCGATCGAGGAGATGATCGCCCGGGGCAAGCGAATCAACGTGACGCTGATCTTCGGCCTCGACCGCTACGCCGAGGTGGCGGAGGCGTACATCCGGGGGCTCGAGCGGCTGGTCGAATCGGGCGGCGACCCGAAGCAGGTGACCTCGGTTGCGAGCTTCTTCGTCTCCCGAGTCGACACCGAGGCCGACAAGCGGCTCGACGCGATCGGCGGCCACGATCACCTCAAGGGCCGGCTCGCGATCGCGAACGCGAAGCTCGCCTATCAGCGCTACGAGGAGCTCTTCTCCGGCCCGCGCTGGGAGGCGCTGGCCGCCAGGGGCGCCTCGACGCAGCGCTGCCTGTGGGCGTCGACGTCGACGAAGAACCCGGAGTACCGCGACGTGATGTACGTCGAGGAGCTGATCGGCCCCGAGACGGTGAACACGATGCCGAGGGAGACGATCGAGGCGTTCCAGGATCACGGCGAGGTGCGTCTGACGCTCGAGGAGGGTCTCGACGAGGCGCGCAAGCTCTTCGACGAGCTCGCGGCGGCCGGCGTGGACTACGACGACGTGACGAGAGTGCTCGAGGAGGAGGGCGTGCAGAAGTTCGCCGACTCCTTCGACGAGCTGCTCGAGGGCGTCGCCGCGAAGCGGGCGCAGCTCGTAGCGGCTTGAGCACGCTCGCTCCTGCCGAGCTCGTCGAGCGGATCTGGGAGCGGGATCCCTCGGTCTGGACGGGCCACGACGAAGCCCAGTGGCTCGGCTGGCTCGACGAGCCGGCCAGGATGCGCGAACGGGCGCACGAGCTCCTGGAGTTCGCGACGCGGCTCGAGGCGGAGGTCGACGACGTCGTCCTGATGGGGATGGGCGGCTCGAGCCTGGCGCCCGAGGTGATGCGCCGGTCCTTCGGCGCGGAGCGCTTTCACGTCCTCGACACCACGCACCCAACGGCGATCCGCCGGCTCGAGGGACAGATCGACGCCGCCCGGACGCTCTTCGTTGCCGCCTCGAAGTCGGGGACGACGCTCGAGACGCGCTCCCACGCCGACTACTTCCGAAGACAGGGTGGGCGGTTCGCAGTCGTCACCGACCCCGGCTCGCCGCTGGCCGAGCTCGCCGACGACGTCTTCTACGGCGAGCCGACGATCGGCGGGCGCTACTCGGCGCTGTCTGTGTTCGGGCTGCTGCCGGCGGCACTGATGGGCGTCGACGTCGGGCGCCTGCTCGACCGCGCCGAGGAGATGCGCGAGGCCTGCCGCAGCTCCGAGGGCAATCCGGGACTGGACCTCGGCCTCTGGCTTGCCGAGCAGCAGTTCCTCCAGGTGGACGCGGACTTCGGGCTCTGGGTCGAGCAGCTCGTGGCCGAGTCGACCGGCAAGGAGGGGAAGGGGATCGTCCCGGTCCGGGAAGGGGGCGAGGCGCCCGAGATCCGGCTTCCAGGCCCCTACGAGCTCGGCCAGGAGTTCTTCCGCTGGGAGTTCGCGACGGCGGTCGCCGGCTCGATCCTCGGCATCAACCCCTTCGACCAGCCGGACGTCCAGGCCGCGAAGGACAAGACCAATGCCGTCCTTTCGGGCCAGGGCCGAGTGACAGTCACTGGGCCACGACCCGGCGGGACACTGGAGGAACTGCTCGCCGACGCGGGGCCGGGCGGTACGTCGCTATCCAGGCGTTCATCGACCCCGAGCGCGAAGCCGAGCTCGAGCCGCTCGTCCGGCGGGCGCGCGAGACCGGTGCCGCCGTCTCGGTCGGGCTGGGCCCGCGCTACCTCCACTCGACGGGACAGCTCCACAAGGGCGGGCCGGACATCGGCCTCTTCGTCCAGGTGCTGGACGACCTCGGCGAGGAGCTGCCGATCCCGGGACAGAAGTTCGGCTTCCGCGCCCTGATCCAGGCGCAGGCGGACGGAGATCTCCAGGCGCTCGAGGAGCGCGGACGCCGGATCGTGAGGGTCGAACTGTGAAGCTCGGAATGGTCGGCCTGGGCCGGATGGGCGCCGGCATGACCGAGCGGCTTCGTCAAGGCGGTCACGAAATCCAGACCTACGACCCGAACGTCGAGTCGACCGCGTCGTCCCTCGCCGAGCTCGCCGAGCAGCTGGAACCGCCGCGCCACGCGTGGATGATGGTTCCCGCAGGCGAGATCACCGAGAGCACGTTCCAGGAGCTGCTCGGGATCCTCGAGCCCGGCGACGCGATCGTCGACGGCGGCAACTCGAACTTCCACGATTCCAAGCGGCGAGCGGCCGAGGCGAAGCAACGAGAGCTCTTCTTCGTCGATGCCGGCGTCTCGGGAGGGATCTGGGGGCTCCGCGAGGGGTTCGCGCTGATGGTCGGCGGCGAGGCCGAGCCGGTCGGCCGCCTCGAGCCGATCTTCGAGGCGCTGGCGCCGGACGGCGGCTACGGCCATGTCGGCCCGTCCGGGGCGGGGCACTTCGTGAAGATGGTGCACAACGGGGTCGAGTACGGGCTCATGCAGGCGTACGCGGAGGGGTTCGACCTGATGCAGGCATCGGAGTTCGAGCTCGACCTCGCGGCGGTCGCGGAGCTCTGGCGGCACGGCTCGGTCGTCCGGAGCTGGCTGCTCGACCTCCTCGCCCGGGCGCTGGACGAGAACCCGGGCCTGGAGCACATCCGCGGCTACGTCGAGGACTCGGGCGAGGGCAGGTGGACGGTCGAGCAGGCGATCGACACGGCGGTGCCGCTTCACGTCATCACGGCGGCCCTCTACGCGCGCTTCGCGTCTCGCGAGGACGAGTCCTTCGCAGCCAAGGTCAACGCGGCACTCAGGGAGCAATTCGGTGGTCACGCAGTCAAGCGCGACTGAGCCCCGCACCGGCGAGAACCCGCTCGCCGAGGGGCTCGAGCTGCGTCGCCGGCCGGAGCCGTGCGTGCTCACGATCTTCGGCGCCTCGGGTGACCTGACCCGCCGGAAGATCTTCCCGGCGCTGTACGCGCTCGCCTTCCGGGACCTGCTCTCCGAGCAGTTCGCCGTGCTCGGGGTCGCCCGGACGAAGCAGTCGACCGAGGAGTTCGTCTCCGCCATGGAGGCCGCCGTCCGCGAGTTCTGCCGGGATGAGTTCCGTCAGGAGGTGTGGGACAAACTCGCCACCAGAACGCGCTACGTCTCGATCGAGTTCGACGACGAGGAGAGCCAGAACCAGGTCGCGGTGACGCTCCGCGAGCTCGACCAGGAGTTCGGCACGCTCAAGAACCGCGTCTTCTACCTCGCCGTCCCGGCGGATGCGATGCCGAGGCTCGTCGAGGAGATCGGCGAGCGCCGCGCCGCCGCCGGCTGGACGCGACTGATCGTCGAGAAGCCGTTCGGCCACGATCTCGAGTCGGCCCGGGAACTGAACGAGCTACTCGCTCAGCGGCACTTCGCCGAGGACGAGATCTTCCGCATCGACCACTACCTGGGCAAAGACACGGTCCAGAACCTGATGGCGCTGCGCTTCGCCAACGGTATCTTCGAGCCCGTCTGGAACCGGCAGTTCATCGACCATGTCCAGATCACGGTCGCCGAGTCGATCGGGATCGAGAACCGTGCCGCGTTCTACGAGCGGGCCGGAGCGATCCGCGACGTGTTCCAGAACCACCTCCTCCAGCTGGTTGCCCTGACCGGCATGGAGCCGCCGATCGATTTCACCGCCGAAGCCGTGCGCAACGAGAAGCTGAAGGTGCTGAAGGCGCTGGCAACGCCGGCGCCGAACGCGGTCGTGCGGGGACAGTACGGTCCCGGCTTCATCGAGGGCGAGCCTGTGTCCGGCTACCGCGATGAGCCGAAGGTCGACCCGGACTCGGAGACGGAGACCTTCGTCGCCGCCAGGCTCGAGATCGAAAACTGGCGCTGGGCCGACACCCCGTTCTACGTCCGCGTCGGCAAGCGGCTCCCGCGGCGCGAGACGACGATTGCCGTCGAGTTCAAGCGCGTGCCGCATCCGCTCTTCGAGGACGCGAGGGAGCTGCGGCCGAACATTCTCATCATCCACATCCAGCCCAACGAGGGCGTGTCGCTCGCGATTGGCGCGAAGGTGCCCGGCGAAGGGATGCGCGTCCGCACCGTCCACATGGACTTCCTCTACGGCGGCGCCTTCCGCACCAGCCTTCCCGAGGCCTATGAGCGGCTGATCCTCGACGCCATGCTCGGCGACGCGACGCTCTTCACCCGCTCGGACGAGATCGAGGAGCAGTGGGCGCTGGTGGACGCGATCGTCGCGGCCTGGAGGCGGGACACACCGTCGTTCCCGAACTACCCCGCCGGGACCTGGGGCCCGCTGGCCGCGCAGGAGCTCGTCGAGTGGCATCGGTAGCGCACGTCGAGGAATGGGTCGACGACTGCGCCACGATCGCGGAGATCGAGGGTGCCCTCGTCGACCTCCGCTACCGGCATTCCGAGGGCGGCGCGCCCGACCTGCGGACCAGTGTCCTGACCCACCTCGCCTGGGTGCCGCCCGAGTGGCAGGAGGCTGCAGCCGACACGCTGGCCGGGCTCGGCGTGCGCCACCCGTCGCGAACGCTCCTGCTCTTCCCGCAGGCCGACGAGGACGACGCGCTCTCAGCGCGCGTGCATCTCGAGTTCTACGAGTTCCCCGGAGTCGAGGGGCACCGCTGCAGCGAGGTGGTCGAGCTGCGGCTCCGAGGCGCCAGGGCCGACGCACCGGCGAGCATCGCCGCCCCCCTGCTCCTGCCCGACCTGCCGGTCTTCCTCCGGTGGCGTGGCCGCCCCGACTTCGGCTCGCCGGTGTTCGGACAGCTGGTGGACATGGTCGACCGCCTCGTCGTCGACTCCGCCGAGTGGCCGGACGTCCCCTCCGCGTTCGCCGAGCTCGTGGAGCAGTTCGACCGGGTGGCGGTCTCGGACATCGCCTGGAGACGCACGCTGCCGTGGCGCCGTGCGCTGGCCCGCGCCTGGCCCGAGCTTCCCGACCGGCTCACGGGCCCGCCCGCCGAGACGACGCTCGTCGCGGGCTGGCTCGAGTCGCGGGCGGGCGTCAAGGTCGAGCTCGAGAGGACGGAGACGCTCCCGGTCGGCGGTGACCGGAAGCCGAGCGACCTCCTCTCCGACGAGCTCGACGTCTTCGTTCGGGACCCCGTTTACGAGGCCGCAGCCGCCAGCGCCGCCTCGCGCTGATAAGCCACTTCCGGTCGGGGACCCACGACAATTCGTCGTGCTCAGCGACCATGTCTTCACGAATGTCGAGCGTGTCATCAGCAGCACGGACGGGTACGTGGTCGTGGAGAAGACCGCTGCCGTTGCCGAGATCACCGACGCCACAGATCCGAACGCCTATTGGGCGGTCTGGACGCGGACGCCTCCGCGACTGGAGAGGCACGCCGATCGTGGTTGCTCGGGGGACCTGATCGTGGCGAGTCGGACGCGCCAGGAATCAGCTGAGGAGCAATTCGTCACCAATGCGGCGCACGAGCTCCAGAGCCCGCTGACGGCGATCGTCAGCGCGGTCGAGGTCCTGCAGGCCGGGGCGAAGGACACCCCCGAACGCGACATCTTCCTCGACCACATCGAGCAGGCAGCCGCGCGTCTCGTTCGCCTCACTCGTGCGCTGCTCGTTCTCTCGCGGGTCCAGACACGTACGGAGGCACCGAAGACAGAGCTGGTTGCGCTCGAGCCGCTGCTGTCGGATATCGCAGCCCGCGTGAGCACGCAGGACGGCGTCGATCTGGCGGTCTCCTGCCCGGCGGATGCCGCGGTTGTCACAAATCGCGACCTCGTCGACCATGCCGTCCTCAACGTCTTGACCAATGCCACCAACTACACCACGAAGGGCCGGATCGAGCTTTCCGCCCGGCTCGACGAGGGTGCAGCCGAGATCAGCGTCTCGGACACCGGCGCGGGCATCTCCGAGGTCGAGCAAGAGCGGGTCTTCGAGCGCTTCTACCGCGGTGAGGCCGGGACCGACAATGGCTCCGGCCTCGGTCTGGCGATCGCGCACGCCGCGATCGAGGCCGTGGGGGGTTCCGTCGAGCTGGAATCGGAGTTGGGCACCGGGACGACGGTCCGTTTTCGGTTTCCGCAGGGTGCGAGCCTGGTGGCGGAGTGAGCAAGGTCCTGATCGTCGAGGACGAGCCGGCCGTGCGCGACGCGCTGGACTATTCGCTCCGGGGCGAGGGTTTCGACGTCGACGCGGCGCCGGACGGCGAGGCGGGACTGCGGGCGGCGCAAGGGGGTGACTACGACGTCGTCATCCTCGATCTCATGCTCCCGAAGATGTCCGGCACGGAGGTGTGCCGGCGCCTGCGGAGCGAGAGCGCGGTCCCGATCATCATGCTGACCGCGAAGGGAGCGGAGCTCGACCGCGTGCTCGGCCTCGAGATCGGCGCCGACGACTACGTGACAAAGCCGTTCTCGATGGCGGAGCTGGTCGGGCGGATCAGGGCGATACTCCGCCGGCGTCAGCTCGACCGGTCGGGCGCGACGAGCATGCTCCGGGTGGGCGACCTCGAGCTCGACCCGATCCGGCACGAGGTCAGGGTCGGAGGAGAGCCGAAGCGGCTCACGCCGTCGGAGTTCAAGCTGCTGCTCCTGCTCGCTCAGGATCCGGAACGCGTTTTCAGCAGGCGCGAGATCATGCAGCACCTCTGGGACTCGACCTACGTGGGAGACCAACGTGCGTGTGACATCCACATCTCCAACCTCCGGCAGAAGATCGAGGACGATCCGGGCAATCCGGCTCGCGTCGTGACCGTGCGGGGCGTCGGCTACAAGCTGACGGCTGTCGGCAGCCGCGGCCTGTGAGCAAATCCACAGGCTTCGCCCGCTGAACGCTCAGGCGGCCGTGACTAGCGTCCCCGGCATGGAGCCGGCGTTCGAAGTGAGGACAGCGGGGGTCGGGAACCACGGCTTCGTCGTCTCGGTCAGCGGCGAGGTGGACCTGCACACGGCGCCCGAGATGGAGCGAGAGCTCGTCGAGGTGCTGCAGCTCGGCGGCAACTCGGTCGTCGTCGACCTCGCCGAGGTCGGGTTCATCGACTCGACGGTGCTCGGCCTTCTCCTGCGCTATCAGCCGCGCTTTCGGGACCGCGGGGGCGATCTTGTGCTCGTCTCGGACGATCGCCGGATCCTCCGGACGCTCGAGATCACCGGCCTCGACCGCGTCTTTCGCATCGAGCAGCGGCTCGGCGACGCGGTCGCAGGGATCCACGCCGCGTAACCGCGGCACTTTCTGAAAGACGCCGTGCTCGACCCGCAGGACGGTCGCGGTGGCCGGCGTGATCGACGAGCCGACCGTCTGCCACGGGTTCGCGCTCAGGCAGTCCCTCGAACGAGGGAGGCCTCGAGCTCCTCGCCGACCGCCAGGACGAGCGCGTCTGCTCCCGGCCGGCCGACGAGCTGGATCGAGGCGGGAAGGCCATCCTCTGCAGGCCCGGCCGGGAGTGCCAATGCGGGCCAGCCGAGGGCGTTGAACGGGAACGTGAACTGGATCAACGCCTCGCGGATCTCGCGCTCGTCGTCCGGAAGGGGCGGGGCGACGAAGGCGAGGGTCGGGGTGAGCAGCACGTCGAGATCGCCCAGCGCGGCGTCCGCCTCCTCGCGATAGCCGTTGCGTCGGTTGGCGGCGTCCGTCGCCTCCAAGTCGGTGACCTCCAGGCATCGCTCGATCTTGGCTCGGACGTTGGGGCCGTAGCTGTCGGCGCTCTCCGCGAAGAGGTCTCGGTGGACGTCGGCGACCTCGCGCATGAACGCCTTGCCAATCCCCGTCGGGAGCGGGAAGTCGACGGCTCGGGCATCGAGCAGTGCGGCCGCCTGGCGGATCCGTTCGCCGACGAGCGGAGTGCAGCGGTCGGCCCAGGCGACGCCAACTGAGACGTGGTGCACGGGCTCGCGCAGGAACTCCGGGGCGAGTGCCTCCAGCATCGCCCTGCAGTCGGCGACCGTGCGGGCCATCGGCCCGGCGTGGTCGAACGTCGGAGCGAGCGGGAAGCAGCCGTCGAGAGGGACGAGGCCGTAGCTCGGCTTGAAGCCGACGATTCCGCAGCAGGCAGCAGGGATGCGAATCGAGCCGCCCGAGTCGGTCCCGAGCGCTGCGTCGGCGAGCCCGGCCGCGAGTGCGGCGGCCGAGCCACCGCTGGAGCCGCCGGCTGTTCGTCCCGGCGCGAGGGGGTTGGGAACCGTGCCGAAATGCGGGTTCTGGGAGGTGACGCCGTAGGCGAACTCGTGCAGGTTCGTCTTGCCGACGTTCACGTAGCCCGCGCGTTCGAGGCGCACGACCGCTTCGGCGCTTCGCTCGGGCACGTGGTCGGCGAAGAGGATCGACCCGTAGGTCGTCGTCAGCCCGGCGGTGTCGAAGAGATCCTTGACCGCGAGGGAGATGCCGTCCGTCGGAACGGCCTCCGGCCGGGCGAGCCAGATGCCCTCCTGTGCGTCATTCGGCTCGCTTTCGGCACTCATCGGCGCGATTCTCCCGGCTAGCGTTTGCGCCGGGCACGTGGGTCCCCCCACCCGGGTGGGGGCCTGCCTAGATCAGGCGACGGCCAGATACACCAACGCGATCGCCCAGGTGCCCGCGAAGAGCAACAGGGAGAGGCCGAAGAGGGCCCAGCCCAGTGAGGTGTTCTTCGCCCCCAGCGCATCGTGCGGATCGTCGGCCTCCACGGGCTCGACGGGCTGCGGCACCGGTTCGGCGGGCGGCGGCTCCTCGAGCGGCTCGGTGAGGTCGGTCACAGCACCACCATCGGGTCGATCGCCATGGCCACGAACAACAGGGCCAGATATGCCAGTGAGTAGTGGAAGAGCCGCCCGGCCTGCGCCGGAGCCGTCACACGACGGAGTCGCAGGGCAAGCCGGATGAACTGGGCGCCGAGCACCACGGCGGCGACCAGGTACAGCCAGCCGAAGGTCCCGGTCAACACGGGCACCAAGGTCAGTCCGACGAGCAGCACCGTGTAGAGCAGCACCTGCCGCGCGGTCTCGCTGTCGCCGCGGACGACCGGCAGCATCGGGATCTTCGCCGCCGCGTAGTCGCGTTTGATCAGCAGCGCGAGCGCCCAGAAGTGCGGCGGCGTCCAGAAGAACACGATCAGGAACAGGAAGACCGCCGGCAGCGCCAGGTCTCCCGTCGCCGCCGCATAGCCGACCAGCGGCGGCACCGCTCCGGCTGCGCCGCCGATGACGATGTTCTGCGGCGTCGAGCGCTTCAGCCACCGCGTGTAGACCAGGACGTAGAAGAGATTTCCGACCAGGGCGAGGCACGCGGTCAGCACGTTCACCGCCGACGCCAGCAAGACGAACGAGAGCGCCGAGAGCGCCAGCCCGAACTCGAGCGCGAGCTCAGGGCTCACGCGTCCCTCGGCCACCGGCCGCGAGCTCGTCCGCTTCATCGAACGGTCGATGTCCCGGTCGAGCACATGGTTCAGCGCACTTGCACCGCCGCATGCGAGCGCCAGACCCACCAGCATCGCGGCGAAGAGAGCGGGATCCGGCAGCCCCTGGGCGCCCACGAACATCCCGGCTGCACCGGTCAGGAGCAGGAGCGACATGATCCGCGGCTTCGTGAGTGCCACGTAGTCGCGCCACGCGACAGGAGCGGGTCGCGCGCCGCGATAGAGCTGCGCTGTCGCCACCGCCGTCGCAGCGGCAGCGAGGGCCGCGAGCGCCACGTGCAAGACAGGTGACCACCAGCTCGCAACGGCTGCGAGGAACAGGACGAGCGCCCCGCTCGCCAGACCGAAAGCCCTCCGGTGCGCGAACCACGACCCGAGCACCATCGCCACCAGCAATGGCACCGCCACGAGCACGAGCGCGCGGTGAGTGATCCCGAGCTCGCCGCTAGCAACGACCGCCGCGACCGCCGCGGTCGCGCCGACTCCGCACAGCCGAAGCCAAGGCCCGGCCCTCAACGCCGCTCTCCGATCCGGCGGCGCAGGTCGCGAAGTGGCCGCGCGCTCGTCACGTAGGGAACCTTGTCGAAGTTGTGCGGCGGCGGCGGCGAGGTCGTGTACCACTCGAGCGTGTCCGCCAACCACGGGTCGTTCGGCGCCCGCGGCTCGCGCCCCTTCCGCGACCAGAAGATGTTGACAACGAAGATCAGGATCCCGACACCCATGATGTAGGAGCCCGCCGTGGAGATCAGGTTGTACTCCGCCAGGAGATCGGTGTCCTGGTAGTTGTAGATGCGTCTCGGCATCCCGAGCATCCCCATCATGTGCTGTGGGAAGAACGTCAGGTTGAAGCCGATGAACACGAGCCAGAAGTGCCACTTGCCGAGCGTCTCGTTCAGCATCCGGCCGAACATCTTGGGCCACCAGTAGTAGAGCGCCGCGAACACGCCGAACATCGACCCGCCGAAGAGCACGTAGTGGAGGTGGGCGACAACGAAGTACGAGTCGTGCACCTGCCAGTCGAACGGGAACACGGCGACATAGATCCCCGACAGTCCCCCGATCGTGAACACCGCGACGAAGCCGAGCGCCCAGAGCATCGCCGTGTCGAAGATCAGGTTCCCGCGCCAGGTCGTCGCGATCCAGTTGAAGATCTTCACGCCGGTCGGGACTGCGATCGTGAGCGACGCGATCATGAACCAGACCTGTAGCCCGATCGGCAGCCCCACCGCGAACATGTGGTGGCCCCAGACGAGCAGCGAGTAGAAGCCGATCGCTACCGTCGAGAACGCGATCGCCTTGTAGCCGAAGATCGGCTTGCGCGCGAAGACCGGGATCACCTCGGAGACGATCCCCATCGCGGGCAGGATCATGATGTAGACCTCGGGGTGGCCGAAGAACCAGAAGACGTGCTGGTAGAGCACCGCGTCTCCCCCCTCGGCCGGGAGGAAGAAGTGCGTCAGGCCCGCGCGGTCGGTCAGCAGCATCGTCAGGCCCGCCGAGAGCGCCGGCAGCGCGACGATCAGCAACGCCGCGTAGATCTCCATCGCCCAGACGAAGAGCGGCAGGCGCATCCAGGTCATCCCCGGCGTCCGCATGTTGTGGATCGTCGCGACGAGGTTGATCGCCCCGGCCAGCGACGAGAGCGTGAGGATGTGCAGGCCGACGATCCAGAGGTCCTGGCCGTTGCCGGCTACCTCCGCGGACAGGGGCGGATAGCCGGTCCAGCCGGTGCGCGCCGCGCCCTCCGCGGCGAAGAAGCTTCCGAGCAGCACGATCCCACCGAAGAGGAACAGCCAGTAGGAGAGCGCGTTCAGGCGCGGGAACGCCATATCCGCGGCGCCGATCATCAGCGGGACGAGGTAGTTCGCGAAGCCGGCGAAGATCGGGACGACGACCAGAAAGATCATCGTCGTGCCGTGCATGGTGAAGAGCTGGTTGTAGTCGTCGCGAACGACGAAGTCCATGTCGGGCGTCGCGAGCTGAGTACGGATCAGCAGCGCCATCACGCCGCCGGCCAGGAAGAACACGAGGCTCGTGGCGATGTAGAGGATCCCGATCCGCTTGTGGTCGACCGTGGCAACCCAGCTGGCGACCCGGCCGTAGGTCCATGGAAGCGGGTAGGTGGGTGTCTCGGCGCGGGAAGCCACTAGCTACTTTCCTCCTCGCCGAACCGCTCGCTGAGGTAGTCGGTGAGCGCCTTCATCTGGCGGTCGTCCCACTCCTCCCCGACCACGGGCATCTTCCCGCGCCCGTTTCGGACGACCTGCTCGACCGCTTCAGGATCGGAGGTGCTCGCCGCCGTGAACGCGGGGCCGATGAGCCCTTGGCCCTCGGGGCCGTGGCACTTCGTGCAGGCGCCCTCGAAGATCTGCTCGCCGAGATCGGAGGTGCCGGCCTCCTGGCGCCGCGCCTGGTCGTCCAGCCACGAGTCGAACTCCTCGGCCGGCAGCACCTCGATCGACGCGAACATCTTCGCGTGCTGGATACCGCAGAACTCCGCACACTGGCCTTCGAAGATCCCGGGCCGGCGCGCTTGGAAAGCCGTCTCCACCGTTCTCCCCGGGATCGCGTCGAACTTGCCTCCGAGCGCGGGGATCCAATAGCTGTGGTTGACGTCGCTCTCCGGTGCCGAAATCTCGAGCACGACGAGCCGGTCCTGGGGCGCAACGAGCCGGTCGATCGCGATCACGGCGTTGGGATAACGGTACTGCCAGTAGAACTGACGTCCCTCGACGCGGATGCGCAGGTCGCTTGCCTTCGCCTCGTCCTCGAGTGTGATCCCCGGGAGCTTGTAGAAGGTGAAGCCGGCGACGATGAGGAGGATCACGACCGGGACGAGGGTCCAGGCGATCTCCAACCGTGTCGAGCCGTGCACCTGGGGGCCCTCGACGGTGCGGGCGCGGCCCCGGCTCCGATAGCGGATGATGAAGATCGTCAGCGGCACCGCGACCGCCAGCAGCACGACGGCTGCCCAGAAGGAGACGAACCAGTAGAGGTCCTCGATCCGCTCGGCGTTCGGCGACTCCGCCTCGACGGGGGTCAGGCCGGTAGCGGCGAACAGGACTGCGGCGACCACGGGCTGCGCCATTCTATGGGCGTGTCCGAAGACGAAGCCACATCGAGCGGCATGTCTCAAGCGCCGTCACGCGTCCAGCTGCCGGATGACGTTCCGGAGGCCTTCGAGGTCTTCATCAACGGCGTCCGTCAGGAGCCGGGGCGGGACTACCGCGTGCAGGGCCGCGCGCTTGTCTTCACGCGTTCGCTCGCGCAGGAGGGGAAGCTCGGCGCCCTTCGGTGGACGAGCATGTTCCTCGGCGTCGCAGGCACCTACCGCAAGCACGACACGGTCGACGTGGTCTACGACCGGGACGGCCGGCGCGTGGTCGCGACGGGGCTCAAGCCCGAAGCCGGCTAGTAACAGACTGTTACTAGCGCCGCGAGGCCGCTTGTCGAGCCGGGCCCGGAGCCTTGTAACAGACTGTTACTTGGAAGAGAGCGCCAGAACCTCGTTCGCGCCGGTGACGGTCAGCCCGGGCTGCGGGCCGCCCGCGAGCGCGTACGCGCGGCCGCGCCACCCGACGAGGCCGAGGCCGTGGCGCGACGTTCGCATGTTCGGCAGCTGCGTCCAGCGCCGCGTGCTCGGCGAGTAGGCGTACACGGTTCGGATCGTTCCTCCGGGCTCCTCGCCTCCGGCCGAGAGCAGCCGTCCGCCGACGGCCGCCGCCGCGGTGCCGCCGCGCTTCCCCGGCACGCGCGGAATCGCCCGCCACCGTCCACTCCGCGGGTCGAATGCCTCGACGATGTCCTGGTTCGTGTCGAGCCCGCCGGTTCTCCCTGCGACGACATACACGCGGCCGCCCAGCCCCGCAGCACCGAGATGCTCGCGAGGCCTCGGCCCACGGAACGTCGTCCAACGTGCGGTCTCGAAGTCGAAGGCGAAGGCGTCGCGGGCCAGCCGGCCCGGCGCCTCGACGCCCCCGACCACGTAGAGCTTCCCGCCGACGATCGCTGCACCGCCGGCGGCGCGCGGCGCGGGCATCGACGGCAACGGCGTCCAGTGCCCGTGGTGGAAGGCGAAGGCTGTGTTCCGCGGCCCCGATCCCGGCCCGTACCCGCCGACCACGTACAGCCGGCCGGCGACTCCCGCCGCCATCGCGTGATCTACGGTGACAGGGAGGTCCGGCAGGCGCCTCCACCGGTTCCGAGCGGGGGAGTAGGCGTCGGCGCGCCCGGTGTTCGCACCGGAGCGCAGGAAGCCGCCGACGACGGCGATCTCCTTCCCGAGCGGCGCGGCTGCGACCTCGGTGCGGGGGATCGGAACAGGGCGTGCGGGCCGCCAAGCTGGTTGTGCTGCAGACGCCACACCCCCCGCGACCAAGACGGCGGCGACGGTGGCGATCTTCACCAGCTTCACGGCCCGCACTGTAGTTGGAGCCGCACCTCCAACTCCGACCGAGCCGGGCCGTCCGGGCCACTGGTGCCACGCCGCATCTGACGTCCCGGGCCCGGACGACCTATCCCGGTCGATAAGTGGATGCCGCCTCCACGGCCACCTTGCGGTCTTGTGGACGACTTTGTGCGGGGAAACATTCCGTGTCCTCCGCAACTGCGTGCGCACTGCTGCAGAATCCCTGCATGTCCTCGGACGGGATCGGCCGGATCGTCGTCGGCGTCGACGGATCCGAGCATGCGCGGAGGACGCTCGAATGGGCCGTGGAGGAGGCTCGCCTCCGCAAGTGGATGGTGATCGCGGTTCACGCGCAGAGCATCCCGGCCGTCTTCGTGGCGCCCGACCCCATCCTCGGGTCGCCGCCTCCGGTCCCCGATCCGGGACTCATCGAGCAGCTCGAGGGCTCGGCGGAGAGGATGCTCGCCAACGAGATCGATCAGGTCGACAGCGACGACGTCACAATCGAAGCTCGTGTCGTCACCGGCTCGGCTCCGGACGCGTTGCTCCGGGCGGCGCGCGAAGGAGATCTGCTCGTCGTAGGCTCACGCGGCCTCGGCGGTTTCAAGGGCCTCCTGCTCGGCTCGGTCAGCCAGCAGGTCGTGCACCACGCGCCCTGCCCGGTGGTGATCGTGCCACCGGACGAGCGCGACTAGCGCCCCGCTAACGTGCCGCTTCGACCCCGTCGAGCAGCGACCAGTTCCCGATGAGGGCCCTCTCCGCCGCGTCGACGATGCGGTCGGCGTCCTCCGGCCGGGCGTGGCGCTCGAGGAGGTCGCGCGACTCGGCAGCGTGCTCGTGATCGCGCTCGGCGTGGAGCGTGAAGTAGGAGGTCGCCGGGCTCTCCGGCTCGAAGCCGTAGTGCTCGATCAGGCCGTCGAGCTTCGTCCGCGAGACGTCCGGCTGGCCGGCCTCGACCGCGTAGAGGATCCCCAGCGCTTCGAGTGGATCAGCCGCCGAGGTCCACGCCGTGACGCACTTCTTCGTGCCCGCGAGGCGGGCGGGGCCGGGCTGCGCGTCCACCGCCGCGGCGAAATCGTCCCAGAGGTCGATGTGCGCGCGCTCCTCGCCCGCGTGCTCCGAGCCCGCGAGCGGCGTGCCCTGCTCGGCGGCATCGGCGAGAGCAACCACGGCGTGGCGGTACTCGCCCGCGTATGCGGTCAGCTCGTCGCGCGAGAGCTCGCCGCACTCCCAGCGTCGGTAGAAGGGATGCTCGAGGACGTTCCATCGCCGGCGCGCGGCATCGAGGCGGTCGATCAACTGCATGACGATCCTTCCGTGAGGGGGTTCACCGATGCTAACTGGCCGACGCGTTCATCGGTGCGGAGGCACAGCTGAACCGGATCTGGGCGGAGCGCGCGCCGGGGCGGGTTCAGCTCTGGGAGCTGCCGGAGGGCAAGCACACCGGCGCGCTCGACGAGGCGCCGGAGGAGTACGAGCGGCGCGTCATCGGCTTCTTCGGCCGCCGGCTGCTCGGGAGCTCGTGAGCGCCGCGGCGGCCTCGTCCGTCCAGTGGAGGATCGCCTCGGCGTAGAGGAGTCCCCAGCGCCGGGTGATCGCCTCGAACGGCGAGCCGCTCGCACCCGCCTCCTCGAGCTCCCCGAGCTCGGCGAGGAGTTGCTCGGCCTCGGCCCGCCGCTCGGCGAGCTGCCGGCGAAGCGCCTCGGGGTCGGCGTCCTCCCCGAAGTAGAGCTTCATGAGGATCAGGTTCCTGCCGTGGCCGGCGTCGAGCGGCGCGTCCTCGACCCACTCGCGCAGGGCCTCGCGGCCCGATTCCGTGAGCTCGTAGATCGTCTTGTCCGGCCGAGCGCTCTGGGGCACCTTCTGCTGCGTCGCGTGACCCGACTCGACCAGCCTCGGCAGCGTCGCGTAGATCTGCGTCTTCGCCGGTGCCCAGAAGTAGCCGACACTGCGCTCGACGTCCTTGCGCAGGTCGTAGCCGGACATCGGCCCCTTGCGCAGCAGCCCGAGGAGCGCCGCCTCGGTCGTCGTCAGCATCAGCGCAATGCTGCCGCGAGAACCGGATCACGGCCCGCGAAGAAGTCCGCGGCGGAGGTCGCGACCGGGACGTTCGGGAGCGTGGTGACCCGCGTGTCGGTCTCCTCGCCGACGAACTCGACCGCCGTCGACGCGACGAGCCCGATCGACGGCAGCTCGATCGGCGCCGAATCGCCCCACTGGCTAGGCGCACCGCCGGTCGGCTCGCCGAAGAGCCGAGCCCGAGTGCGCTTGTCGACGTCGGCGGCGAAGTTGCCGGCGGCAGAGAACGTCCGCCGCCCGATCAGCAGGCGCAGCTTGCCCGGACGGTTGATGCGCGGATGCCGGAGCGCCGAGATCAGCCCCCAGTACGTGGTGTTGTTCCCGCCCCCGTTCAGGCGGATGTCGATCACGATCCGCCGGACGCGCCGGTTCCGTGACATTCGGATCAGCTTCCGCGGAACGAGGCCGGGGTCGGTCGTCGCGTTGTAGGCGACGTACAGCGCGCGGCCGCGGTCGATCCTCGTCAGTCCGTACTGGATGCTCCGCAGCCGCAGGTAGAGCGGCTGGCGGCCGGGGCGCGTGGTGGCTTCCCACCAGCCTCCGAACAGGCCGACGTGCTCCTGCACGGAGATCGGCTCGAACCCCACGTCGCGCCTTCCGCCGCCCGCGAGCTCGAACGTGAACGTCGGCGCGATCCCGAGGCCGCGCAGCACCTCGGCGCAGACCACGAAGTTGGGGATTCGGTCGAGGACGGTCCAGTCGTTGTCCCGTGTGATCAACGGGCGGACGCGGTCCTCCACCTCCTCGGCGGGGACGCCGCCGATCGCCGCAACCCGGGCGCCGACGAGCGCTCGGTCTTCTGCCTGGGCGACGAAGAGCCCTTCCGGGAACCGGTACAGCCGGAGCGGATAGGCGGTCAGGCGCTGGCCCGGGATCGGGCTGAGCGGGTGGATCCCGCTGTGGCCGTCCCGCTCGCCGAGCTTCGCGAGGAGCCGCATCACGCCCACGATCTGCTGGTCGCGGGTCAGGGTGGGCGTCCGGCTCGCGAGGTCATCGGCGGTACGGCGAAACTCGTCGCGTGAGACGGCGTGGTACGGGTTCGGGTGGCGCTGCTCGAGCTCGTCGACCAGGTTCCGGATCTCTGACGACGGGTCCGCGGACGCACCCGAGGCGCAAGGGGCCAGGACGGCCAGCGCGCAGATGATCGTTGTAATAGTCCGGAGCGTCATAGTTCCTACCGGACTATAACGTCACGGCGCCCGGAAAGTTAGGCGCTCACTCCCAGGTCCCGATCGGCCCGGCTTCGAGGTAGAGGCGAAGCCCGTAGGGAACGCTCTCGGCGTCCTCGGGATCGCGCTCGGCGGGAGTGACGGCCGAGACGTACCGGTGCCAGGCGAGTGCCCGGCCGAGCGTGCCGGTCCGATAGGCGAGGTCTGCGGCGGCAGCCGGCGCGCCGAACGGCTCGAGGTACGCCTCCCGGAGCCGGAGCAGCTGGGCGGAGCCGGGCTCGATCCCGTGCCGCCAGGCGAGCGCCCGGAGGGTGACGGTAAGCGTGTGGAACGGGTGCGAGATGCAGCTGTCGCCCCAATCGAGGATTCGCACGTCACCGTCCCGAACGAAGACCTGTCCGTCGTGGAGGTCGTCGTGCTGGATCGTCGCCGGGATTCCGAACGCCTCCAGCTCCTCGACGAGCGCGCGAAGCTCGGGCAGCCGCCGCCGCAGCTCGTCGCGCTGGTCGCGGCGCAGCTCCTCGGACTCGCCGAGCATGAGAGCGTGGTCGTCCTCGAGCAGAGTCTCGACCGCGTCGGGGATTCCGGCGGGACGCATGTCGGGCACACCGATCGCCAGCAGCTCGTCCGCCCTCGGAGTCACCGCGATCTGCAGCTCGGCGTACCGCGGGAGGATTCCCTCCCACGGGGAGAGGTCCGGCGGCTCGAGCTCGCGCAGCCGGGTGCCGCCGTCGCGCATCAGCATCCACGCCCTGTCCTCGTCGATCTCGACGAGCTCCGTCACGCGGTCGGGACAGGTCTCCGCGAGGATCTCTGTCAGACGCGGCTCGAAGCCGTGCACCTCCGGCGTCGTCGCCTTGAACCAGAGCGGACCTTCCGCGGTCGGTACCCGGAGCACCGTCGACCAGGGATAGACGTGCGGCTGCTCGATCGAGCCCGTGACATCGACGCGCTCTCGAATCCACTCCTCGGCCTCGGCACGCCAAGAGGGGTCGAGCCAGCGCATCGGTAGAGGATTCTGCCGATGCGCATCCTGACGTCACGCACGAGAGCGCTGATCGGCTTCGCGGCCCTGGGGGTGTGGTGGGGCGCGTTCGGGGCTGCGCTGCCTGCGATCCAGGGGAAGGCGCATACCAACGACGCCGAGCTCGGCCTCGGCCTGCTGCTCCTCGGCCTCGGCGCGCTCGTCTCGATGAGGGCGACCGGTGTCCTCATGGATCGAGCCGGCCCGGCGCTCACGCCCGTCGCAATCGGCCTGTTCGGCGTGACGGGACTGCTCCCGGCTCTCGCTGACTCTCCCCGCGAGCTCTACCTGTTTCTCCTGGTCGTCGGGGCCACGTCGGGCTCGATGGACGTGGCGATCAACGCCGACGCCGTCCACGAGGAGGTCGCTTCGGGCCGTCCGTTGCTCAACCTGGCGCATGCCAGCTTCTCCGCGGCAGTCTTCTTCGCGAGCCTGCTGACCGGTCTGCTTCGCTCACTCGGCGCGGAGCCGTTGGCGGTCTTCGCGCTCGTGTCGGCCCTCGTCGTCACCGCAGCTGTAGCGACGAGGCCCGGCCCCATTCGTCCGTGGACAACGGCGGCGGAAGGCGAGGCGCCGCGGCTCATCCAACGCGTGCCGGGCTGGCTGCTCGCACTCGGCCTGCTCGGCGCGATGGCCTTCTGGATCGAGAGCGCCTGGCAGAGCTGGGGCGCCGTACACCTCGAGCGCGCGTTCGATGCCGGTGCCGGGACGAGCGCGCTCGCGCCGGCGCTGTTCGCGGGGGCGATGGCGGTCGGGCGGCTGACGGCTCACCGACTCGCGCCGCCGGGCAGCGAACGGACGGTGCTCGTGGCCGCCGCGGCCTTGGCAGCGTCCGGGTCGGCACTCGCCGCGTTCGCTGGGTCGGCCGTTGTCGCGCTGGTCGGGATCCTGGTAGCCGGGGCGGGATGCGCGGTCTGTGCACCGACGATCATCAGCATCGCCGGACGGGCGGCGAAGCCGAGGGAGCGGGCGACGCTCGTCGGCTCGCTGACCACCCTGATGTATCTCGGGTTCCTGGTCGGGCCTGCGGCGGTGGGAGGCCTCGCGGAGCTCACGACCCTTCGCGCGTCGCTGGGCTCGGTGGCCGCGGTCGCACTCCTTCTGATGCTCCTGTTCACGGTCGTCCGGTTTCCGTCTCCCTCGCGGGGGTAGGCACGAGGCATGGCCGGCAAGCGTGCACTCGTCGTCATCACGGTTCCCGCCGACGAGTCGACCCTCCGCGAGGCGCTTCCGGACGCCGACGAGATCCGCGTCGTCGCACCCGCAGCCGATGTGTCGTTCCTCCAGTGGCTGACGAACGACGAGGACGACGCTCGACGCCGTGCCGACGAGGCGGCGCAGCGCGTTGCCTCCGCCGCCGGCGGCGACACGAAGGTCGAGATCGACCGCACGAGCGAGAGCACCGACGCGGCGCAGGCGATTCGCGACGCACTGCGGGACTTCCAGGCCGACGAGATCGTGGTCGTGACGCGTCCGGGCGACGACTCGACCTGGCTCGAGGACGAGACGGTTCAGGCCGCGCTCGACGCCCACGGGATCCCGGTTCGCCATCGGGAGCTCAGCTCGACCGGATAGGTTCTCCTCGTGCGGAAGGCGGTGCTTCTGCTGGTCCTCGGCGCGGGGCTCCTGCTCGCGGCCGGCTGTGGCGGCGACGACGACGACGGGGGCGACGCAGCAAGCGGGACGACAACCACGAGTGAGGCCTCGTGCGACAAGGGGTCGCTCGACCTCGTCAACGCAGGACAGCTGACGATCGGCACGGACAACCCGGCCTTCCCGCCCTGGTTCGAGGGGACGAAGGAGTTCGACCCCTGGGATCCGACCACTGAGCCGACGAAGAAGGGCTACGAGCAGGAGACGGCGTACGCGATCGCCGAGCAGCTCGGGTTCACCGACGACGAGGTCAAGTGGACGGTCGTCCCGTTCAACCAGTCCTTCCGTCCCGGCCCGAAGTCGTTCGACTTCGACATCAACCAGATCTCGTACCTGCCTCCGCGCGCGCAGGCTGTCGACTTCAGCGACTCCTACTACGACGTCGAGCAGGCGATCGTGACGGTCGAGGGCAGCAAGATCGCGGACGCCGGCTCGATCGCCGACCTCAAGGACGCCAAGCTCGGCGCGCAGATCGGCACGACCAGTCTCGACGCGATCAACGACACCATCCAGCCGAGCAGCGAGCCGTCGGTCTACGACACGAACAACGACGCGGTCTCCGCGCTGAAGGCGAAGCAGGTCGACGGGATCGTCGTCGACTTCCCGACCGCGCTCTTCATGGCGGCGGTGCAGCTCGACGACGGCAAGGTCGTCGGGCGGCTCGCCGCGGACGGAAGCGAGTACTTCGGCGTCGTCCTCGAGAAGGACAGCAGCCTGACCGAGTGCGTCAACGAGGCGATCCAGAAGATCAAGGACGACGGCACACTCGACGAGCTCGAGCAGAAGTGGCTCGCCGGCAGCGCGCCGGTCCTCGAGTAGCCGCTCGCGGCTCACGCGGCTCGCGCATCCTGGGCGGCGGCGGGGCCGGCCGCAGCACGCTGATCGCGATCGTCAGCACGCTCGCGTTCTTCGGGCTCATCGTCCTGCTCGTCACGAGCGCTCCCGGCTGGCCGGCGGTGCGCGAGCAGTTCTTCGACTGGGACATCTTCAAGGAGTCGCTGCGCGAGATCGCGCCGAAGCTCCTCGTGAACATCAAGATCTTCCTGATCGCCGAGGTCTTGATCCTCGTCTTCGGCCTCGCGATCGCGATCCTGCGGAGCCTTCCGGGGCCGGTGTTCTTCCCGGTTCGGCTGCTGGCGATCATCTACACGGACTTCTTCCGCGGCGTGCCGACGATCCTCGTCATCTACCTCCTCGGGTTCGGCGTGCCGGCGCTTGCGATCTCGGGCGTGCCGCGCTCGGAGTTCGTCTGGGGGATCGTCGCGCTCACGCTCGTCTACTCGGCGTACGTGTCCGAGGTGTACCGGGCCGGGATCGAGTCCGTGCATCCGAGCCAGGAGGCCGCGGCCCGCTCGCTCGGCCTCTCGAAGACGAAGGCGATGCGGTTCGTCGTCGTCCCGCAGGCGGTGCGGCGGGTCGTTCCGCCGCTCTTGAACGACTTCATCGGCCTCCAGAAGGACACGGCCCTCGTCGCGCTGATCGGGCCGGTCGAGGCATTCCGCCAGTCGCAGATCGAGGTGGCCGCGAACTTCGACTACACGCCGTATTTCGCGACCGCGCTGCTCTTCGTCGCGCTGACGATCCCGACGGCGAGGTTCACCGACTGGCTCGTCGCCCGGCAGCGGAGGCGGCGGCGGTGAGCGCGGTGGAGCTCCATGGCGTGCGCAAGTCCTTCGGCGAGGAGGAGGTTCTCCACGGGATCGACCTCGAGGTCGAGGAGCACCAGGTCGTCTGCCTGATCGGCGCCTCCGGCTCGGGCAAGTCGACGCTCCTCCGCTGCGTCAACCTCCTGGAGCCGATCGACGAGGGTCGGATCTTCGTCGGCGGCGAGGAGGTGACGGCGCACGGGGTCGACGCCGACCGGGTCCGCCGCGGGATCGGGATCGTCTTCCAGGCGTACAACCTCTTCCCGCACATGACGGTGCTGCGCAACGTGACGCTGGCGCCGCGCGAGGTGCTCGGGAAGTCGAAGGCGGAGGCCGAGGCTGACGCGCTCGAGCTGCTGGGCCGGTTCGGCCTGGCCGACCGGGCCGGCGACTATCCGGACCGGCTCTCGGGCGGCCAGCAGCAGCGGGTCGCGATCGTCCGGGCTCTGGCGATGCGGCCGCAGCTGATGCTGCTGGACGAGGTCACGAGCGCACTCGACCCCGAGCTCGTCGGCGAGGTGCTGAACGTGATCCGCGAGCTCGCCGCCGGCGGCATGACGATGCTGATCGCCACGCACGAGATGGGCTTCGCCCGCGAGATCGCGAACCTCGTGTGCTTCCTCGACGGCGGCGTGATCCTGGAGCAGGGCCCGCCGGCTCAGATCTTCTCCGCTCCACAGGAGCCGCGCACGCGGCAGTTCCTCCAGCGAATCGTCCAGGCGGGACGCCTCTAGGCCCTCGGCGACTACCTTGGTGGCGTGAAGGACCTGTTCGCGAGGATCACTGCTCGGCGCAAGCTCGTCATCGCGCTGCAGATCGGGTTCGTCACCGCGCTGCTGGGCTTTCTCGCCTGGGCCGTCCGGGACACGTGGAGCGACGCGCTTCCGCGGCTTCGCGACGCCGATCCTCTCGACCTGACGATTGCGTGCGTGATCCTCGCCGCGTACTACCTGATGTTCGTGCTGGGCTGGCAGTGGATCCTCCGGGCGCTCGGAATCCACACGTCGTACGGCGTGGCGCTGCAGTCGGAGATGGCGTCGATGCTCGCGAAGTACATCCCCGGCGCGATCTGGACGCCGGCCGCGCGGGTGCTCTGGCTTCGGAAGGCCGGCGGTATCGACAAGACGTCGGTCGTCGTCGCCTCGATCCTGCTCGAGGCCGGCCTCTCGGCGGTGGCCGGGGTGCTCGTGCTCGTCTGCGCGCTTCCGTTCGTCTCGGGCTGGGACGCGCCCATTTGGCCGGTCGTCCTCTTCGGCATCGGAGTCGCGGGGCTTCTGCACCCGCGGGTCTTTCGGGCCGTCGCGACGGTGGCGTTCCGGCCGTTCGGGGCCGGGCCGCCCCCAACGCTGCCCTGGCGGACGATGCTCGGGCTCCTCGTCTTCTACTCGGCGAGCTGGGTCGTCGGAGGAGTCGCCGTGCTCTTCCTGATCCGGGCGGTCGGTGGAGACGCCGGGCTGGAAGATGCGCCGTACCTGGGCGGGACAGCAGCCGTCGGCGCGATCGTCGCGGTGCTCTCGGTGCTGGCGCCGTCGGGACTCGGCGTGCGGGAAGCCTCGATGTACGGCCTGATGCTCGCGGTCGCCTCGGCGCCGGTCGCGCTCGGCGCGACGGTGCTCAACCGGCTGGCGATCACCCTGGTCGAGGCCGTGTTGCTCGCGGTCGGCTACTTGGTGTGGAGAACCACCCGGGACACGGAAACGCCGGGCGGTCAGCTCGCGCGGAGCAGCTCCTCCTCGACCTGACGGTACGCCTGTGACTCGGGCGGAAGCTTCCCGAGCGCCTCGTGGAGCAGGCTGGCTGCCTCGTCATCGTGGCCCTGCCGGCGGTGCACGAGCCCGAGGTTCGCAATGACGCGCGCCTCGTACTCCTCGTCGCCGAGGTCGCGGAGGACGTCCCGGGCCTCCTCGAGGTGTTGAACCGCGGCATCCTCGGAGCCTCCGTGGGCGAGCGCGAGGCCGAGGTTGTTGAGCGTCATCGCCTCGGCGTGCGGGTCTCCCAGGTCCCGGACGATCGCGAGCGCGGCGAGGTGCTGCTCGGCCGCCTGCTCCGGCTCGCCGTCGCGCCGGAGCTGCGCCCCGAGTGCATTGAGCTGGTGGGCGCGCTGGCCG
This sequence comes from uncultured Actinomycetes bacterium, assembly GCA_963827705.1. GTDB lineage: Bacteria > Actinomycetota > Thermoleophilia > Gaiellales > Gaiellaceae > JACDAN01. The sequence goes on along the minus strand of CAWHBN010000023.1, from coordinate 14,643 downwards.
GGGTCGATCGAGTGAAGCCGCAGGAGCCGGAAGCGGTACATCGCCTGAAACGCTCGGGTTGCGAAGTCCTCCGTTCGTGCGGGCGCGGCGGCGGCGGTCGTCTTCGCCCGGGCCCGGAGCTCCCGCGCGTGCTCTCGCACGCGGATCTTCCGCGCGTGCTCTCGCATGTGGATCTGGGGCGCTCGCGGCCGGGGGGCTCGTTCACGCGCAGAGTGCAGCGCGGAGGTCGTCCTCCCTGCAGCCGTGCGTACGCCTCCCGCGGCTGTGAGCACGCCACCCGCCGCCGTGCGCGCGCCGTCACGGAGCTCGAGCCGGCGAAGCTGCCGGAACCCGAGCACGGCCAGGCTCGCCACGAGCATGACCACAGACGCCGCGATGACGATGACCACCAAACCGAGCGCGGTCAGGAGCCCGCCGAGGAGCAGCCACATCCCGGCCAGCCCGAGCAGGCGCCGAGAGCCTTTCCGATCTTCCGTCACCGCAGAGCTCGCCTGGGCATGCGTCCTCCTCCGGAACTGCTGCCTTTCGCCGCGCGTGCGGAACTTCCTCTGCTTCCCCCGGACGACGAAGGCGGCGGAGAGCCTAACGGTTGACGCCACCTGGTCCTTTCGCCCGAATGGACGCGCTGAACCGGTCAAGCAACTATCATGGCCCAGGCCCGACCGACTCTACGCTGCCGACTGGCGTCCGATTCGACGACTGCGGCACCGTTTGCTCGGTCGGAGCGAAGAGAGCTTCGCCGAAAGGAGACCCGCTTTGGCCGAGCCCGCGGAGCGCGCTCGGAGAGTGACGATCAGCGACATCGCCGAGCGAGCGGGCGTGTCGAAGGGAGCGGTCTCGTACGCGCTGAATGGACGCCCGGGTGTCTCGGACGGCACCAGGGCGCGGATCCTGGAGATCGCGCGCGAGCTCGGCTGGTATCCGAACCGCGCCGCGCGTGCCCTTTCCGTCGAGCGCGCCGACGCGTGTGGGCTCGTGCTCGCCCGGCCTGCCAAGACGATCGCGCTCGAGCCGTTCTTCATGGAGTTCATCGCCGGCGTGGAGTCCGAGCTCTCGGCGAGGTCGATCGCCCTCTCGCTCCAGCTCGTGCAGTCGGTCGAGGACGAGATCGAGGTGTACCGGCGTTGGTGGGGCGAGCGGCGCGTGGACGGCGTCCTCATGGTCGACCTGCGGGAAGACGACCCCCGAGTGCGAGAGCTCGTTCGCCTCGGCTTGCCGGCCGTCGTCATCGGTGGACCCGTGGAAAATGGCGCTTTACCGGCGGTTTGGCACGACGAGGCCAGTGTTGTGATCGAAGCGGTTCGCTACGTCGCGGCACTTGGCCACACGCGAATCGCGCGCGTCGCGGGCGTGGGCGAGTTCGTCCACACGGCGCAGCGCACGGAGGGATTTCTCAGTGCTACGGAGGAGCTCGGGCTCGAGGCCGAGATCGTCGCCACGGACTACTCGGCCGAGAGCGGCGCCCGCGCGACACGGAAGCTCCTCTCGTCGCCGCAGCCGCCGAGCGCGATCATCTACGACAGTGACCTGCTCGCCGTCACCGGCCTGGGAGTCGCGCTGCAGATGGGCTTCGCAGTCCCGGACGAGGTGTCGATCATCGGCTGGGACGACTCGCTGATCAGCCAGGTCGTGCATCCACCGCTCACCGCGATCACGCGCGACATCGTCGCGTACGGGGTCACCGCGATCCGGCACCTCCTCGAGGTCATCGAGGGCCTCACGGTGGAAGACAAAGAGACCCTGCGCGGCGAGCTCACACCGCGCGGGAGCACGGGCCCAGCTCGTCAGGGCGGCGGTCTCTCCGCCGTCCGCCGGCGCTGATCGCCGACTCCGATTGTCTCCACCTGGTTGACACTGAACCGGATAAGTGATGGAGTTTCCTCATCCGGATGGAACCCTCGAGGAGATCAGAGACGGAAAGCCCGCTCACACGGGACGGTTCGACCCCGTGGATCGGAGCGAACTTCTGGTCGCGCACCGGCGGGCCGCGGATGTGGATGCACTACGACCCCGCGGTTGTGCGGGACGAGCTGCGGGTTCTGGCCGATCACGGCTGCACCGTCACGCGCTCGTTCTGCTACTGGCCGGATTTCGTCCCGAAGCCCGAGACCCTCGACGAGCAGGTCCTCGACCGGTTCAGCGACTTCCTCGACGCCCATGCGGAGCTCGGGCTCGAGACGATCCCGACGTTCATCGTCGGCCACATGTCCGGAGAGAACTGGGATCCACCCTGGAGACAGGGACGCGATCTCTACCGGGACGTCTGGCTCGTGGGGCAGCAGGCGTGGTTCGTCCGTGAGATCGCCCGGAGGTTCCACCGGCATGCGGTCGCCGGCTGGCTCCTCTCGAACGAGATGCCGCTCTACGGCGGGCGCGCCTCCGTCCCGGAGGTCACGGCGTGGGCCCGCATCCTCACGCAGGCCGTGCGGGCCGGAGGCGCGACGCAGCCGATTTCGATCGGCGACGGCGCGTGGGGCGTGGAGGTCTCCGGCGAGGACAACGGCTATTCGCTGAGAGCCCTCGCGCCGCTCGTCGACTTCTTCGGGCCGCACTCGTACCCGATGCAGGACGATCCGGTGCGCCAGTTTCTCACTCCCGCGTTCGCCTGCGAGCTCGCCGGAAGCCTGGGCAGGCCGGTCGTCCTCGAGGAGTTCGGAGTCAGCTCGGACTTCGCCGCCGACGAGCATGCGGCCGCCTACTACCGGCAGGTCCTCCACACGTCGCTCCTCGCCGGAGCACGTGGCTGGCTCGCGTGGAACAACACGGACTTCGACGACCTTCGGCACCAGGATCCGTATCGCCACCACGTGTTCGAGCTGCACTTCGGGTTGACCGACACGCGCGGTCGCCCGAAGCCACAGCTCCGCGTGCTCGGCGAGTTCGCCGAGCTCATCCGCAGCCTCTCAGCCGCAGAGTGGGAGCGGGTGGCGGGCGAGGCCGCACTCCTGGTGCCGGAGCACTTCGAGCGGGTCTTGCCGTTCACCGAGCCGGCATTCCGGCAAGACCTCCGCGACAACCTGCTCCAGGCGTACGTCGCCGCACGTGAGGCCGACCTCCCCGTCGAGCTCGTGCGCGAGCGAGACGGCATTCCCGGCAACGCGCGGCTCTATCTCGCCCCTTGCGCGAAGCTGCTGACGTCTCCGGGGCTCGACCGACTCCGTGAGCTCGCCGAGGGCGGCGCGACGGTCTACGCCTCGTACTTCGCCGGTAGCACCGCAACCCAGCGTGGCCCCTGGCTCGCCTGGCTGGACGAGATCTTCGGCGTCCGCCACCGGCTGCGCTACGGCCTCGTCGACCCCATCGAGGACGACGAGGTCATCTTCCAGTTCGTCGACGACCTCGGCGACATCCCGGAGGGCACTCGACTGACCTTCCGCGTCGCCGGCGAGCCCAGCGCTCGCGCCTTCCTCCCCCTCGACCCCCTGGGCGCGGAGGTCGTCGCACTTGACGGACACGGTCGGCCGGCGCTGCTCCGCCATCGCCTCGGAGCCGGCTGCACCGTGCTGTGCACCTACCCGATCGAGCACATGGCCGCGAGGACGCCCGGCGTCAATCCGGAGGACACCTATCGGATCTACTCGGCACTCGCAGAGGCGGCGGGCGTGGCACGGCCCGTGCGAGTGGACGATCCGCGCGTCCTCGTCGGCCGGATTCGCAACGAGGGCGGGGAGACGGCGCTCTTCCTGAACACCTCGGCAGACACGCTCTCGATCCAACCGGTTCTGTCAGGCATCGAGCTCGATCCCGACCAGGGCGAGCTGATTCTCGAGCCGTTCGGCGCTGCGTCGATCCGGTACGCGGGGTCACCCCCAGCACGCGTATCGGTGACCGCGGTGAGCGAAGGGAGTGATGCCCGAGCATGAGGTGACCGCTGAACCGCGGTCTACGACGTCTAATCACGAACGGAAGCAGGAGGGATGAGGAGGAGGATCATGGCAAGCCGCAAGTCAAGAAGGAAGACCGAGGTCTTCGGCTTCGTCGCCAGCGTGGTCGCTCTCGCGGTCGTGGCGACGCTGACGGCCGGAGGGGCCGGAGCCGGGCCGCAGGGCGCCGCTGCCGTCCCGCGCAGTCAAACCCTCTACACATCGGGCAAGCAGTGGGGTCCCTATACGAACTTCAACCCGCTCAAGCCGGACTACAACACAGGCGTCGTCGGCCTCGTCTACGAGACGCTCTTCCGCTACGACCCGCTCAAGGACAGGTTCATTCCCTGGCTCGCGAGCGGCGGGAAGTGGGTAGGCCGGAACTACGTCGTCACCGTGCGGAAAGGCGTCAAGTGGAGTGACGGCAAGGCGCTCACCGCCGCGGACGTGAAGTTCACGTTCGAGACACAGAAGAACACGGGCGCCCAGTACGGGACGATGTGGAAGACCGGCCTCAGCCGTATCACCACGCGCGGTCGGACCGTCACGTTCCACTTCAGGGGCGTCCCGAACTATCAGGAGTGGGACTCCAACCGGTACACGGTCCCGATCGTGCCGAGGCACATCTTCAGGGCCTACAGCGCCAAGGAGATCGTCTCCGGCAACGCCTCCAACACCCGGCGGATCGTCGGGACCGGCCCGTTCACCTACGGTGGCGGCGCCGGCGGGAGCCAGACGTTGCAGTGGAACAGGCGCGCAAACTGGTGGGCCACGAAGGCCATCGGAATGAGGATGCCGATGAAGCACATCGTCGACATCCACAACACGTCGAACACGGCGTCGCTGCAGAACTTCCTGCAGAACCGGATCGACCTGAGCAACAACTTCTTCCCCGGCATCAACAGGCACGTGGGAGGCAGGGTCGGCACCTACTACAAGAAGGCGCCGTACATGCTCGCCGCCAACACGGCGTGGCTCGTTCCCAACCTGACCAAGCGGCCGCTGAACGACGTCACGTTCCGCAGGGCACTCGCCGAGTCGATCGACATCAACAGGATCGTCGTCGCCGACTACCAGCGGATCGTCTCGAAGGCCAACCCGACCGGCCTGCTCCCGACCTGGAGCAAGTGGATCAACCAGGCGCAGGCCAAGAGCCTCGGCTTCAGCTACAGCACCTCGAGGGCGAGGAACCGGCTTTCACAGGCCGGGTACAGGGACCGGAACGGCGACGGCTTCGTCGAGGACAAGGACGGATCGACCATCAACCTCCGGCTGATCGTCCCGAAGGGCTGGTCGGACTGGGAGACGGCGATCCAGATCATCGCCGACAGCGCCAAGGACGCCGGCATCAAGATCACGCCGGCCTATCCGGACTTCAACGGCCTCGTCGACGAGCGCAACACGGGCAAGTTCGAGCTCGTGATCAACAACGAGAAGCAGATCGGCAACACGCCGTACACCTACTACGACTACCTGTTCCGACTGCCGATCCTGGCGTCGCAGACGGTGTCCAACTTCCAGCGGTTCTCGTCGCCGCCGACCTGGGCGCTCTCTCAGCAGGTGAACAAGGTCCCGAGCACGAGCGTCGCTAAGGCGAAGCGTCTCCACTCGCAGATCCAGCGGGTGATCCTCACGCAGTTGCCGGCGATTCCGCTCTGGTACAACGGCATGTGGGCGCAGTACAACACGACGCATTGGACGAACTTCCCGACCTCCAGTGGAAACCAGGCGACGCCGTCGACCTGGAACGGCTACATCAACATGACGGGCATCGATGCCCTCGCGAAGTTGAAGCCGAGGTAGGTCTTCGCGATCAGTGACGGCAACCTAGCGTCGGGCCGCTGCTCCTCCTTCGGGAGGGGCAGCGGCCGTTCTTCGACGTGAGCCGCTACCTCGCTCGCAAGCTCTCCATCTACCTGCTGACGTTCTTCGTCGCGGCGTCGATCGACTGGGCGATCCCGCGGCTCATGCCCGGCGATCCGATCAACGGATTGATCGCCAGGCTCCAGGCCGACCCGACCGCCGCCCAGGAGATGCATGGGTACTACACCGAGTCGTTCGGGTTCGACGAGCCGCTCTGGAAGCAGTACCTCAACTTCTGGCTCGGGCTCGCGCACGGCGACCTCGGGCCGAGCATTGCGTACGTCGGCTCCTCGGTCAGTGACCTGATCCAGGCTGCAATCCCCTACACGCTCGCGCTCCTGATTCCCGCGATCGTGCTCAGCTACATCGCCGGGAACCGGGTCGGCGCCATGGCCGCAAGGCGGAAGGTGCTCGACAACACCGCGCTGCCGGTCGCTTACGTCCTCACGGCCACGCCGTACATGTGGCTGGCGCTCGTGCTCGCCTACTTCCTCGCGTTCCGCTGGGAGATCTTCCCGATCTCGGGCGCCTACGACTTCGCGCTCCAACCTGCTTGGACGTGGGAGTTCGCCCGCAGCTTCCTCGACCACTGGTTCCTCCCGTTCCTCACCCTCTTCCTCGTCTCGTTCGGAGGCTGGGCGATTGGGATGAGGAACCTGATCATCTACGAGCTCGAAGCCGACTACGCGAACTACCTCCAGGCGCTCGGAGCGCCGAATCGGCTGGTCCGCAAGTACGCCTATCGGAACGCCGTGCTCCCGCAGATGTCGGGCCTTGCGCTCGCCCTCGGAGTCATTGTCGGTGGAGCGCTGGTCACGGAGATCGTGTTCGGCTATCCGGGCGTGGGCACGCTGATCATCACGGCGATCACGAACCGCGACTACTTCCTGCTCCAGGGAATCTTCCTGTTCATCATCATCGGCGTCCTGATCGCGAACTTCCTGGTCGACATCGCCTACGTGATCGTCGACCCGCGGACGCGTACGGGGCTTCAGGGGTCCTAGCCGTGGCCACCGTCGAGCCACAGCAGGAGACCGTCGTCGCGGGGGCGGTTGTCGCCCCGAGCGTCACTCCCCAGAAGCGCCAGCGCAATGAGACCCTGTACTTCGCGCTCCGGAACAAGAAGTTCGTGGCGGGGCTCTCGCTGCTCGTGTTCATGCTCCTCTTCGCGATCGTCGGCCCGATGCTCACGCCCTACGACCCCTTCGAGTTCTACGACGCGCTCGGCCAGCCGCCGTCCAAGGAGCATTGGTTCGGCACGACGGCTCCCGGCCAGGACGTCTACGCGCAGTTCGTCTACGGGCTGCGCGCGAGCTTCATCGTCGGCGCGGTGGCGGGAAGCGTTGCCGCCGTGATCGGGATGGTGGTCGGCTTCGCTGCCGGCTACTTCGGCGGGATCATCGACGACATCCTCAGCATCCTCACGAACGTCGTGCTCGTGATCCCGACGATCGCGGTGCTGATCATCGTGTCCGCGTACCTCTCGGTCGGGAGCCTGTTCTGGGAGGCGTTGCTCATCGGCGTCACCTCCTGGCCGTGGGCCGCACGGGCGATCAGGGCGCAGACCTTCTCGCTCGCCTCGCGCGACTTCGTCAGCCTGGCGCGGCTTTCCGGCCAAGGCCCCTGGCGGATCATCGTCAGGGAGATCGCGCCGAACATGAGCTCCTATCTGTTCCTGACCTTCATTCTTCTGTTCGGCGGCTCGATCCTGATCGCGGCGACCCTGGACTTCCTCGGGCTCGGCCCGTCGGAGGTCATGTCGCTCGGGCTGATGCTGAACGTCGCCGTCTCGAACAGCGCCCTGGTGCTCGGCATGTGGTGGTGGTTCATCGTGCCGGGAATCGGCATCACCGCGGTCGTCTCCGCGCTCTACATCATGAACGTCGGCCTCGACGAGATCTTCAACCCGAAGCTCCGGCAGACATGAGCGTCAAGGTCGAGAACCTCAGGGTCTACTACCGCTCGCTCCGCGGGGACGTCCAGTGCGTCGACGGCGTCACCTTCGGGATCGAGGACGGCGAGATCATGGGCCTCGCCGGCGAGTCGGGCTGCGGGAAGTCGACGCTCGGGAAGAGCCTGATCCGGATGGACGGCCGCATGCAGCACATCGAGGGGCGCGTCGAGCTCGACGGCGACGAGCTGCCGATCAACGACTCCAAGGCGATGAACCAGTACCGGTTCAAGAGCATCTCGATCGTCCCCCAGTACGCGATGAGCGCGATGACGCCGACCCGCAAGGTCGGGAAGATGATGGAGGAGCTGCTGGAGTCGAGGGGAGTGCGGTTCTCGACCGTCAAGGCGGAGCTGGAGCGGCGACTGACGCTCGTCGGGCTGTCGCATGACGTGCTCGGGATGTACCCGATCGAGCTCTCCGGCGGGATGAAGCAGCGCACCGTGATGGTGCTCTCGACGCTGCTCAACCCGGCGCTCCTGATCGCGGACGAGATCACCTCCGCACTCGACGTCTCGACGCAGAAGGCCGTCGCCGAGACGCTCGTCGAGTTCCGCGACCGCGGCTACGTGAAGAGCATGATGGTCATCACGCACGACCTGGCGATCCTCTATCAGGTCGCCGACACCATCCTCGTCATGTACGCGGGCAAGCTGGCCGAGAAGGCGCCCGCTGAGGTGATCATCGATGCGCCGCTGCATCCGTACACGCAGCTGCTCATCTCGTCGCTGCCCGAGGTCGGGGTGACCTACGAGGAGCAGAAGCTCACGGGGATCCCCGGGCGGCCCCCGCCCTTGCTCGATCCGCCGACGGGCTGCAGGTTCAGGGAGCGCTGCCCGTTCGCGTTCGAGAAGTGCGTTGAGGAGCCGCCCTTCCGCGAAGTCGCGCCCGGCCACGAAGTCGCCTGCTGGAAGGTGACCTGATGCTCCAGCTCGACCAGGTCACGAAGGTCTACAAGATCGGCACGTTCGGCGGGAAGACCCTGACCGCGGTCCGCGACGTGTCCTTCGATCTCCGGCCCGGCGAGGTCGTCTCCCTGATCGGCGAGAGCGGCAGCGGGAAATCGACCGTCGGGAAGATGATCCTCCGGCTGACGCCGGTCACGGACGGCTCGATCTCGTTCGAAGGGACCGACGTCTCAACCCTCGAGCGCCGCCGGCTGAAGGGCTATCACGGCAACGTGCAGGGCGTCTTCCAGGATCCCTTCAGCTCGTACAACCCGATCTTCAAGATCGACCGCGTCTTCAGCATGATCCGCGGCGCCTACCTCTCCGGGATGAGCGGCTCGGATTGGAGCCGCAAGCTGGACGCGTCTCTCCACGCCGTGAGCCTCGAGCCCGAGGCGGTGCTGGGCAAGTACCCGCACCAGCTGAGCGGCGGCCAGCTCCAGCGGCTGCTGATCGCTCGGGCGCTCCTGCTGGACATCAAGTACCTCGTCGCGGACGAGATCATCAGCATGCTCGACGCCTCGACCCGGATCGACGTTCTCAACCTGCTCGGCGAGCTCAAGGCCCGAGGCCTCGGCGTGCTCTTCATCACGCACGACCTCTCGCTCGGCAACTACATCAGCGAGCGGACCGTGATCCTGCGCCGCGGGAGCGTTGTCGAGATGGGGGCGACCGAGAAGGTCTTCGGGAATCCGATGCACCCCTACACCAAGCTGCTGATCGCCTCAGTGCCCCACCTGCACAAGAAATGGGAGCAGGTCGAGCAGGAGGTGGGAGGTGTGCCGGACGAGCGGGCGATCCGTGAGCCCGACGACGTGCCGCTCCTTCAGGAGGTCGAGGACGACCACCTGGTCGCCCTCGGCCCGGACGCCCGCTAGGCGGGCTCGGGCTCCGGAAGCCGGCCCGCGCCGATCAAGTCGCGGTACCAGTAGAAGCTCGACTTGGGAACGCGCTCGAGCGTCGAGTAGTCGACGTAGAGAAGGCCGAAGCGCCGCGAGTAGCCGTAGGCCCACTCGAAGTTGTCGAGCAGCGACCACACGAAGTAGCCCCTGACCGGGACGCCGTCGGCGATCGCGCGGCCGACCGCGCCGAGGTACTTGTGGAGGTAGTCGATCCGGTCGCGGTCCTCGACCCGCCCGTCGTGGAGGAGGACGTCCGGGAAGGCGCCTCCGTTCTCGGTCACATACAGGTTCTGGACGCCGTACTCGCGGTGCAGCCGGGTGAGGACGTCGTAGATCCCCTTCGGGTAGATCTCCCAGCCCATCTCCGTCGTCGGGCCGCCGTTCGTGACGTTCTGCGGCTTTCCCTCCGAATCGGCCTCGATGATCGTCCGCGAGTAGTTGTTCAGCCCCACGAAGTCGATCGGCGCGGAGATTGCGGCCAGGTCGCCGTCGCGGACCGGGGGCGGCGAGTCACCGAGGTGCTCGAGGACGTCCTCTGGGTAGCTGCCCCTCAGGACCGGGTCGAAGAAGAGCCTGTTTCGGAAGCCGTCCTGCTCCTTCGCGGCCTCGACGTCGCGCGGGTCGTCGCTCGCCGGGTACACCGGCCACGAGTCGAGGACGATGCCGACCTCGGATTCCGGGCTCTCGCGCCGAAGCGCCTGGACGGCGAGCCCGTGCGAGAGGAGGACGTGGTGCGCGGCCGCGATCGCGGCAGGGAGCTCGGTCCTGCCTGGAGCGTGGAGGCCGAGTGCGTAGCCGAGCCACGAGACGCAGTACGGCTCGTTCTGCGTCAGCCAGTTCGGGACCCGGTCGCCGAGCCGTCGGGCCACGACCTCGACGTACTCGCCGAACGCCTCCGGCGTCGCGCGCGAAGGCCAGCCGCCGGCGTCCTCGAGAGCCTGCGGGAGGTCCCAGTGGTAGAGCGAGACGAACGGGCGGATGCCGGCGGCGAGCAGGTCGTCGACCAGACGGTCGTAGAAGTCGAGGCCTGCCTCGTTGACGCGGCCGCGTCCCTCCGGCAGGACGCGCGGCCAGGCGATCGAGAAGCGGTAGGCGTCGAGGCCGAGCTCCTGCATGCGCGCGATGTCCACCCCGTAGCGGTGGTAGGAGTCGCACGCGATCGTACCCGAGTCGCCGTTTCGGACCTTGCCCGGAGTGGCGCAGAAGGTGTCCCAGATGCTCGGACCGCGCCCATCGGCCTCGGTCGCTCCCTCGATCTGGTACGCCGACGTCGCCGCGCCCCAGATGAAATCTGCGGGAAAGTGCCGTCCGTTTGTCTGTGTCATGGTGGGTAGCTTAACCGGTCAAGCACGTTTGTCCAAGCCGAAGTGCGCCCGATCGCCACTTTGACAGCTACCCTGTGGCGCAGGGACGGCATCCGGCCGAGCCCGTGAGGTGAGCTTCTCGTTTCTTCTTCGGCGGTTTCGAGGCAGGCGAATCTCGAACCGAACTGAAGGAGAACCACATGTCAAAGGAGTCATTCTCGGACCTCGGTGTGTCCGAATCGGCCGTCGCCGCCCTTGCGCGGCAGTCGATCCACACGCCGTTTTCGATCCAGTCACTCGTCATCCCGGACGCCCTGGCGGGGAACGACGTTCTCGCCAAGTCGCCGACAGGGTCGGGCAAGACCCTCGCGTTCGCGCTTCCGATCCTCCAGCGCCTCAACCCCGGCGAGGCCCGTCCCTCGGCCCTCGTCCTCGTCCCGACCCGGGAGCTCGCGACGCAGGTCGCGGAGGAGTTCGAGGCCATCGGGCGCTCAACGGGCCTCAAGGTCACAGCCGTGTACGGCGGCACCTCCGTGTCCGCGCAGGGGAAGGCGGCGAAGAGCGCCCACATCCTCGTCGCGACGCCGGGCCGTCTCGAGGATCTCGCCAACCGGCGCCTCGTGAAGCTCGACGGCATCCGCATCCTCGTCCTCGACGAGGCCGACCGGATGCTCGACATGGGCTTCCAGCCGCAGGTCGACGCGATCGTCCGCCGGCTGCCTCGCAAGCGCCAGACGATGTTCTTCTCGGCCACGCTCGACGGCGAGGTCGCCGAGCTCGCGCGCGCCTACACGCACAACCCGAGCCGCTTCGACGCAAAGCTTCCGAGCCAGTTCGAGCGCGGCGAGACGGAGCACCGCTTCGTCGGCGTCACGGCCGAGAACAAGGTGGAGACCCTCGTCGAGATGCTCGGACACGATGACGGTCTGACGCTTGTCTTCGTCCGCACCAAGCGCGGCGCCGACCGGCTCGTGCAGCGACTTCGCCGCCACGAGGTCAAGGCGGTCGCCATGCACGGCGACATGAACCAGCGAGCGCGCGAACGGGCCCTCGCCCAGTTCGAGGCGGGCAAGATCTCGACGCTCGTCGCGACCGACGTGGCCGCACGCGGCCTCGACCTCGACGACATCACCCACGTGATCAACTTCGACCCGCCGGCGGACAGCACCGGTTACACACACCGGGTCGGGCGGACGGCCCGCGCGGGACGCGACGGGACGGGCATCACGCTCGTCCTGCCCGAGCAGCAGTCGGAGGTCAGCCACGTCGCGCGGGGGCTCGGCGAGCAGGACCAGTTCGAGCAGCAGGGCATGCGCGTCGCACCGAAGCGCCTCGTCTACTCGGGTCGCGGTCGCCGCTCCAAGTGGGGCCCGACGCGGCAGCGCCGGAAGATCTAGCTCGACAGCATCACTGCGACGGCCGCGTACTGGCACGCGGCCGCCGCGATCACGAGCGCGTGGAAGACCTCGTGGTAGCCGAAGACGGTGGGACTCGGATCCGGCCGACCTCTCGCGTACACGACCGCTCCGGCCGTGTAGAGGACGCCTCCGATCGCGAGTAGGAGAACGCCGGCCGGGCCTGTGTGGTCCCAGAGCTGCGGGAGGGCGATGATCCCGATCCAGCCAAGTGCGATCGCGATTGCGGCCGCCAGCCATTTCGGCGCGTCGACCCACGCGACCTTGAGGAGAATCGCCGCGAGTGCGCCGCCCCAGACGATGGGGAGGACAGTCCAGCGCCAGGCGCCCGAGACCACGAGGAGACCGAACGGCGTGTACGTCCCTGCGATCAGCAGGTAGATGGCGGCGTGGTCGAGACGGCGCATCCAGCGCCTGGGCCCCGGACGCCAGGTGATGCGGTGATAGAGGGCGCTGACGCCGAACATCGTGGCCAGAGCCGCCGCGAAGACGACAGCCGAGACGCGTTCGCTCGCTCCAGAGGCGGCGACGACCAGCGCGGCGCCGAAGACCAGTGAGACGAAGAACGCGTACTGGTGGAGCACCCCGCGAAGCCGGGGCCGCAATACATCCATTGCATGAGCATAGAGCCGGATCCGGTGGCCTGGAAGCGCCACGCCTGTCTGGTCTCTGGCCGGCAGCTGACCACGCGCGAATGGAAGGACGCGCTGCCTGATCGCCCGTATCGCACAGTCTGTTAGGACGGTTGCAGGCAGAGAACCATAAAGATGCCCGCCTGCCGCGTTACGTCAGCGGGTTGTTCGTCGCCTAGGCACGGCTTGACTCCGCGGCGCGTGTCCTTCACGCTGGAGTAGCCGCCAACCGAGGGGGACCCGTGAAGCACCGTCAGCTGCTGCGGCTGACTCGAGGTGTTTTGCCGCGGTCCTCGGTGCCGCTTTGCTCATGCCTTTCGGCCGGCGTCGTCTCATCCGATCGTGCGTTCGCCGCTGCCCGGCTGGCGAGGCGCAGACGTGATCGACCCTGATGGCGGGCAGATCACAAGGAGGAAGCATGCACCGAAAGCTCATAGCGCTGGCAGCGGCGGTCAGCATGGTTCTGCTCGTATCCGGAGTGGCAACGGCCTCCATCACGCTCTTTGAGTCGACCCTCTTCCACCTTGGGTCCGTCAACGGACAGACCGGCGTCGGCGGCGCCGCCTGGAAGAGCGCTCCACTTGGGGCGATCCCGTCGTGTAACCCAATCCCAACCCTAGGACAGTACGACCAGGAGGTCGTCGCCAACACTGTCGCTCCTCCTGGCGAACCTCCTGGGTTCGGCAGTCAATCGTTGCGTATGTCGAACGCATGTGCGTCTGGTGAGTTCTTCTACCAGACGTATTCCCCAAGGGAGCCAGTACAGGTCGGCGAGGCGCGGCTCAATAAGGTGTTCATCGCCGAGTTCTCGTTTATGTCCAAGACGCGCGCCTACCAGCCCGGACTGTTCTTGAGCGTCAGCCCGGACTCCGGCGAGGGCTCGCGCATGTCCTGGGTGGGCCTGGAAGACACCCCGGACGGTATTCAGGTCAGCGTCAACGACACCCCCGACGTCGATGGCAAGTTCGTCGCGCACCCTGGCCCGCTGCTTAGCCACAGCGGTCCGCACAGGATCAGGTTCTGGATCAAGGTCAACCCGGGCCTTGACAACGACCTGGTGCGAATCTCTGTCGACGGTCGAGGACCTTGGTCAGTGCTTCACGACGTGGGAGAACTACTACCGCACCGCTCCGGAGCAGGCACCGCCGCCGAACGTCAATACGCCGGCGGACATCAACAGCCTGCAGTTCCGCTCCAGCGTGCCGGGGCCCCTGCCCTCCTCGGTAATGGCTACCTGTTCGACAACGTGAGTATCACTCCGAGTGACGGCCCTGGTCCGCCAGGTTGCGACGTGCCGATCGAGAAGACGGCTGACAGCCCGACGGTGACCGCCGGTGGCCGCGCGGGCTACCGGATCACGGTCCGCAACCGCGGCCGTCTCGCCGCCCGCAACCTCCGGGCCTGCGATCGCATCCCGCGTCAGATGACCTTCGTGAGTGCCGACCGTAGGTTGCGTCGCATCGGCCGCCAACGCTGCCTCGCGATCCCGCGCTTGCAGCCCGGCCAACGCGTCAGCTTCCACCTCGTGCTCCAGGTCAATGCCAACGCGCCGCAGGGCAGGGTGACGAACACCGGCGAGGTCACGCCGCCTCCGGTAACGACGCCCTCGCCCGGGCCGGGGTCGCCGGCCAGCCCGGGAGGGCCGCCCGCGGTGATCGGGGCGCCCAAACCCATAGCGATCGACAGGGCCGCCGTGAGAATCGTCAAGCGCGCGCCGGCTCAGCGTCCAGCAGCACGGCCGCCGTTCACCGGATAACCGCCATCGC
>CAWHBN010000022.1:0-276564 GCA_963827705.1 uncultured Actinomycetes bacterium | reverse complement strand
CCCGCCGGACGAGCGGCTCGAGCTCGGCTTCGCGCTCGGGGTCGATGAACGCCTGGATAGCGACGTACCGCCCGGGCCCCGCGTCGGCGAGCAGTTCCTCCAGTGTCCCGCCGGGTCGTGGCCCAGTGACTGTCACTCGGCCCTGGCCCGAAAGGACGGCATTGGTCTTGTCCTTCGCGGCCTGGACGTCCGGCTGGTCGAAGGGGTTGATGCCGAGGATCGAGCCCGCGACCGCCGTCGCGAACTCCCAGCGGAAGAACTCCTGGCCGAGCTCGTAGGGGCCTGGAAGCCGGATCTCGGGCGCCTCGCCCCCTTCCCGGACCGGGACGATCCCCTTCCCCTCCTTGCCGGTCGACTCGGCCACGAGCTGCTCGACCCAGAGCCCGAAGTCCGCGTCCACCTGGAGGAACTGCTGCTCGGCAAGCCAGAGGCCGAGGTCCAGTCCCGGATTGCCCTCGGAGCTGCGGCAGGCCTCGCGCATCTCCTCGGCGCGGTCGAGCAGGCGCACGACGTCGACGCCCATCAGTGCCGCCGGCAGCAGCCCGAACACGGACAGCGCCGAGTAGCGCCCGCCGATCGTCGGCTCGCCGTAGAAGACGTCGTCGGCGAGCTCGGCCAGCGGCGAGCCGGGGTCGGTGACGACTGCGAACCGCCCACCCTGTCTTCGGAAGTAGTCGGCGTGGGAGCGCGTCTCGAGCGTCGTCCCCGACTTCGAGGCGGCAACGAAGAGCGTCCGGGCGGCGTCGATCTGTCCCTCGAGCCGGCGGATCGCCGTCGGGTGCGTGGTGTCGAGGACGTGAAAGCGCTCCGCGCCGAAGGAGCGGCGCATCACCTCGGGCGCCAGGCTCGAGCCGCCCATCCCCATCAGGACGACGTCGTCGACCTCCGCCTCGAGCCGCGTCGCGAACTCCAGGAGCTCGTGCGCCCGTTCGCGCATCCTGGCCGGCTCGTCGAGCCAGCCGAGCCACTGGGCTTCGTCGTGGCCCGTCCAGACCGAGGGATCCCGCTCCCAGATCCGCTCGACGAGCTCGGCAGGAGCGAGCGTGCTCAAGCCGCTACGAGCTGCGCCCGCTTCGCGGCGACGCCCTCGAGCAGCTCGTCGAAGGAGTCGGCGAACTTCTGCACGCCCTCCTCCTCGAGCACTCTCGTCACGTCGTCGTAGTCCACGCCGGCCGCCGCGAGCTCGTCGAAGAGCTTGCGCGCCTCGTCGAGACCCTCCTCGAGCGTCAGACGCACCTCGCCGTGATCCTGGAACGCCTCGATCGTCTCCCTCGGCATCGTGTTCACCGTCTCCGGGCCGATCAGCTCCTCGACGTACATCACGTCGCGGTACTCCGGGTTCTTCGTCGACGTCGACGCCCACAGGCAGCGCTGCGTCGAGGCGCCCCTGGCGGCCAGCGCCTCCCAGCGCGGGCCGGAGAAGAGCTCCTCGTAGCGCTGATAGGCGAGCTTCGCGTTCGCGATCGCGAGCCGGCCCTTGAGGTGATCGTGGCCGCCGATCGCGTCGAGCCGCTTGTCGGCCTCGGTGTCGACTCGGGAGACGAAGAAGCTCGCAACCGAGGTCACCTGCTTCGGGTCGCCGCCCGATTCGACCAGCCGCTCGAGCCCCCGGATGTACGCCTCCGCCACCTCGGCGTAGCGGTCGAGGCCGAAGATCAGCGTCACGTTGATCCGCTTGCCCCGGGCGATCATCTCCTCGATCGCAGGGACACCGGCGGCGGTGGCGGGGATCTTGACGTAGAGGTTCGGCCTGTCGATCTCGTCGTGGAAACGCTGCGCCTGCTCGATCGTCGCCTCGGTGTCGTGGGCGATGCCGGGCTCGACCTCGAGCGACACGTAGCCGTCCTGCCCCTCCGTGCCGTCCCAGACCGTGCGCATCAGGTCACACGCCTCGCGGATGTCGTCGAACGCGAGCCGGAGGAAGTTCTCCTTCGGGTCGTCCCCCTCGGCGAGCACCTCGCGGAGCTGGTCGTCGTACCAGTCTCCCTCCGACATGGCCTTCTGGAAGATGGTCGGGTTGGACGTGACGCCGACGACGGCGTCCTCGGCCATCATCCGCGCGAGCTCGCCCGTGCGAAGCCATTCGCGAGAGAGTGAGTCGATCCAGACGCTCTGGCCGAGCGCGCTCAGTTGGTGAAGTCGTGATTCAGGCATTCGCAGCCTCTCTTTCCATCGCTTCGATCTTCTCAAGCCTTCTTCGGTACCGCTCACCGCCGTCGAACTCCGCTGCCAGGAAGACGCGGACGAGCTCGGCGGCCATGTCGGCACCGACGACCCCGGAGCCGATGCAGAGGACGTTCATGTCGTCGTGCTCGACTCCCTGGTGTGCCGAGTACGTGTCGTGGCAGATGGCAGCTCTTACGCCGGGCAGCTTGCAGGCCGCGATCGAGGCGCCGACGCCCGAGCCGCAGACGAGGATCCCCCGCTCGGCCTCACCCGAGCGGATCGCGTCGCCGATCTCGCGGGCTTTGTCTGGATAGTCGACGGCCGGCTCGGGCGCGTCCGCCCCGAGGTCGAGCGCGTCGTGGCCGAGCGCCGTCAGCTCGTCGAGGACGCGCTCACGCAGCTTGACGCCCCTGTGGTCGAAGGCCACCGCAACACGCATCGCTCGACTACGTTACCCCTCTATGGAGGGGCCAGAACTCTGGCGGGAGCTCGGACAGCAACTGCGCGTCGACGCGGTGCGCGCGAGCGCCAAGGCCGGCTCCGGGCACCCGACGTCGTCCATGTCCGCCGCGGACCTGGCCGCTGTGCTGCTCGCGAGCCACTTCCGGTACGACTTCGAGGAGCCGAAGAGCCCCGCGAACGACCGCCTCGTCTTCTCCAAGGGGCACGCCTCGCCGCTCGTCTACGGCCTGTTCCGCGCCGCGGGCGTCGTCTCGGAGGAGGAGTTCGGCACCTACAGGCAGTTCGGCAGCCGGCTCGAGGGGCATCCGACGCCCTCGCTTCCGTGGGTCGACGTCGCAACCGGCTCGCTCGGCCAGGGCCTGCCGATCGGCGTCGGGATGGCGCTCGCCGGCAAGCGGCTCGACCGCCTGCCGTTCCGGGTCTGGGTCATCTGCGGGGACAGCGAGATGGCCGAGGGCTCGATGTGGGAGGCAGCCGAGCACGCCGCCTTTTATGAGCTCGACAACCTGACGGCGATCATCGACGTCAATCGCCTCGGCCAGCGGGGCGAGACCATGCACGGCTGGGACCTGTCCTCGTACTCGGACCGCCTGCGCGCCTTCGGCTGGCATGCGATCGAGATCGACGGCCACGACGTCGAGCAGATCGACGCCGCATACCGCGAGGCCGAGTCGACGAGCGGGAAGCCGACCGCGATCGTCGCCAAGACGCTGAAGGGCAAGGGGTACTCGAAGGTCGAGGATCAGGGCGGCTGGCACGGCAAGGCCGTGGCCGAGGAGGCGGTCGAGGAGCTCGGCGGGATCCGGAACATCACCGTCGACGTTCCGAAGCCGGAGCCTGCAGAGCGACATCGATTCGACGCGCCGGGTACCCCCGAGTGGCCTCGTTACGAGGTCGGCTCCAAGGTCGCAACTCGCAAGGCGTACGGCGAGGCGCTTGCGGCGCTCGGCGGCTCGGACCCCACGGTCGTCGCGCTCGACGGCGAGGTCTCGAACTCGACCTACTCCGAAATCTTCCGTGACGCACATCCGGAGCGCTTCTTCGAGATGTACATCGCCGAGCAGCAGATGGCGGCCGCCGCGGTGGGAATCCAGGTGCTCGGTTGGAAGCCCTTCGCCTCCACCTTCGCCGCCTTCTGGAGCCGCGCCTATGACTTCGTCCGCATGGCCGCGATCAGCCGCGCGAACCTGAAGCTCTGCGGCTCCCACGCCGGGGTCTCGATCGGCGAGGACGGGCCTTCACAGATGGCGCTCGAGGACCTCGCCGAATTCCGCGCGATCAACGGCTCGACCGTCCTCTACCCCTCGGACGGGAACCAGGCGGCCCAGCTCGTCCGAGCGATGGCCGACCTCGACGGGATCTCGTTCCTCCGGACGACGCGCGCCGACACGCCGGTGATCTACGACGCCGACGAGGACTTCCCGGTCGGCGGCTCCAAGACCGTGCGCTCGACGGACGACGACGACGTCACGATCGTCGCAGCCGGAATCACGCTCCACGAGGCGCTGGCGGCAGCGGATCGCCTGGCCGACGAGGACATTGCCGCCCGGGTCATCGATCTCTACTCGGTCAAGCCGATCGATGCCGAGACGCTCCGGGCGATCCGGACTCCGATCGTCACCGCCGAGGACCATTGGGCTGAGGGCGGCCTCGGGGAAGCGGTGCTGGCGGCGCTCGCCGATCTCGAGGACCGGCCGCCGGTGCAGATCCTCGCGGTGCGCGAGCTTCCGCACTCGGGCAAGCCGGCGGAGCTCCTGGCCGCCGCCGGGATCGACGCCGAGGCGATCACCGCAGCCGCTCGAGCCCTGGTCAGGGCCCGCGTTTCCGCCTGATCACTCCGGATCGAGGTCGATCCGCACCGTCATCAGCTCGGTGCCCATCAGCCGGACGACGCGCGCGTTGAAAGCGGAGAGAGAGCGCTGCCGCTCGAGGGGATCGTCGTCGGGCAGCGCTTGAGCCGTCCCCGTCCGCCAGCGCCCGCCGACGAAAACGCGAACGCGCGGGTCGGCCGCGATGTTCCGGACATAGCCGGCCTTGCGCCCGTGCTCGGCGACGATCCAGAACGTGTTGCCGGCGAGCCCGTTCCCGACCGGGTTCTGCCGCGTCAGGCCGGTCTTCCGCCCGCGGGTCTCGAGGATCGCCCACCGGCGGACCAGCCGCAGGCGCACAGCGAGCTTCACGACCGGGTTGACGACATAGCGCGAGAGCGCGGTGGTGAAGCGCCGTTTGCTCATGCCACAGTGTCGAGGTTTTCGAGCGCTCGCCGGAAGAGACCTTCGAACCAGGCCCGCCCGCCGAGCGCGAGGAAGAGCCGGTCCCACGGGGACGCCTCCGGAACATCGGCCGAGAGGCGCACGATCGAGCCCGTGCCGGACGGCCGGATGTCCCAGGCGACGAGCCCGACGGTGCCGCCGCGGAGATCGGCCCGGCCCGCGACGCGCGACGGTCGCTCAGCCTCGAGGACGCGCGTCTGAACCGTCCGCGACAGACCCAGCGGCCCCTTCAACCGGATCGTCCCGCCGTCCTCGCCGAGCTCGTCCAGCTCCAGGAACCGCCGCTCCAGCCGCCAGTGGTTTCGGAGATCCGCGAGGAAGTCGAACACGCGCTCGGGCGGCGCGGCGACCGCCCGCTCCACGGCGATCAAGCGGCCGCGCGGCGGATCTGCTCGTCCAGCGGGACGAGCGAGATGCCGAACGTGCGCACCGCGAGGTCGTTTGACACGACGTTGTCGCCCGTCTCGAGCATGGTGAGCAGGTCGCGCGTGAGCGGGATGTTCCCCGGCAGGCGCTCGGTCAGCGTCGCCGGGATCTTCATCAGCCCGGTCGGCAGGTGCATCGTCGGCCGCCGCCGGATCCCGAGCGCAGCGCGGATACGGCGCCAGAGCTCGTCCCAGTCGACGACGTCCGGCCCGCCGAGCTCGAACGTCTGGCCGGCCGCCTCGGGCTTGTCGACGGAGGCCGCGAAGTACGCGCCGACATCGTCGATCCACATCGGCTGGATCCGCTGCTTGCCGCTGCCGACGACGCCGGTGACAGGCGCCAGCTTCGCAAGCTTCAGGAACGTGGGGAGGATGCCGCCGTCGCGCCCGAAGATGAAGCTCGGCCGGAAGATCACGTGCTCCAGGCCGGACGCCTTCACGTCGAGCTCCTCCTGCCACTTCGCGCCGTAGTAGGGAACGAGATCCTTGGTCTCCTCGGTCGTCCCGAGCGCGCTCATCAGGACGAAGCGCTTGGCTCCGGTGCTCGCGGCGAGCAGGTTTCGCGTGCCCTCGACCATGATCCGCTGGAACTGCTCCGGCTTGCCCTGGCGGATCGCGACGAGGTGGACGACGACCTCCCGGTCCGCGGCCGCTCGCCGCAGAGTGTCGGCGTCGGTCATGTCTCCCTGAACCGCTTCCTGGCAGCGGATCCCCGCCTTCCGCCAGGAGCCGGGCGTGCGCTCCAGCACCCGGACCTCGTGGCCCGCGTCGACGATCGCGTTCGCGACCGCCGGTCCGACGAACCCCGTCGCCCCGGTGACGAGCACCTTCATTGGACGCGTTCGCGGAAGTTCTCGTAGTACCGGCTCGGGGTCGGGCCCTGCTGGCCCTGGTACTTCGAGCCCAGGCCGCCGGAGCCGTACGGTGACTCGGCCGGCTCGGTCAGCTGGACGAACGAGAGCTGTCCGATCTTCATGGCGTAGTAGATCGTGATCGGGAGGTTGGCGACGTTGGAGAGCTCCAACGTGACGTGGCCGTCCCAGCCGGGGTCGATGAAGCCCGCGGTCGAGTGGATCAGCAGGCCGAGGCGGCCCAGGCTCGACTTGCCTTCGAGCCTTGCGACGAGATCGTCCGGCAGCCGGATCCGCTCCAGGGTCGAGGCGAGCACGAACTCGCCCGGGTGGAGGATGAACGGGCGCTCCTCGTCGATCTCGACGAGCTCGGTGAGCTCCTCCTGCGGCTCCTTGACGTCGATGTACGGGTAGCGCGCGTTGTGGAAGACGCGGAAGAAACGGTCGACGCGAACATCGACGCTGGACGGCTGGAGCAGGGACGCGTCGTAGGGCTCGATCTCGATGCGACCCTCCTCGAGCAAGCGGCGGATCGTGCGGTCGGAGAGGACCATCAGAGCGAGGACTCGGCCGCCTGGCTGAGCCCGGCGAACTCGGCTTCGGTGAGCTCCAGCTCGGCCGCCGCCAGGTCCTCCTCGAGATGCTCCACCGACGAGGTTCCCGGGATGGGCGCCATCACCGGGGAGCGCCGGAGCAGCCAGGCGAGCGCGACCTGAGCCGGCGTCCCGCCGTGGCTCCGCGCGATCTCCGCCAGCCGGCCCGTTGCCGAGGCGAGCGCCCCCAACCCGAGCGGGAACCAGGGCAGGAACGCGATCCCCGCCTGCTCGCACGCGTCGAGCACGCGGTCCGAGTAGCGGTCGCCGACGTTGTAGCGGTTCTGGACCGAGACGACCGGGACGATCCCCTGCGCGGTCGCCAGCTGCCGGGCGTCGACGTTCGAGAGGCCGACGTGCCGGATCTTTCCCTGTCGCTGGAGCTCCGCGAGCGCACCGACGGACTCCTCCAGCGGCACCTGGGAGTCGACCGAGTGCAGCTGGTAGAGGTCGATCCGATCGAGCCGGAGCCGGCGGAGGCTGCCCTCGAGCGACTCGCGGAGCGTCTCCGGCCGGCCGTCCGGCTGCCAGCGCCCGGGTCCGGGGCGCGTCAAGCCGCCCTTCGTCGCGACCACGAGGCCCTCGGGATACGGGTGAAGCGTCTCGGCGATCAGCTCCTCGTTCACCTCGGGCCCGTACGACGCAGCGGTGTCGATCAGCGTCACACCGAGCTCAACGGCGCGCCGAATCACGGCCTTGGCGCCCTCGCGGTCGGGCGGATCGCCCCACACGCCGCTGCCGGTCAGCCGCATGGCACCGAAGCCCATGCGATTGACCGTCAGGTCGCCGAGGGTGACGGTGCCCGCGGCGGCTGCCGGCTTCGTCGTGGGCTCGGCTGCCATCGGCCGGAACCTACTAGACGAGGGTCAGCTGCCGATGCGACTCGAGGCCGGAGAGCCCGACCCCTACGAGCCGGAGCGCTCCGGGCCGGTCGGCGAGCGCCCGGTCGAGGAGCGCGCAGGCAAGCTCGGCGATGCGGTCCGCGTCGTCGGTGCCGACCGCGATGCTCGTCGAGCGGCTCCGAATCGCGAAGTCCGGGTAGCGCACCTTCGTCGTCACGGTGCGTGCCGTCTCGCCCTTGCGGCGCAGGTACTCAGCCAGCGATGCGGACATCCGGCGGAGCTCGTCCCGCAGCTGCTCCACG
Organism: uncultured Actinomycetes bacterium; assembly: GCA_963827705.1. Classification (GTDB taxonomy): domain Bacteria; phylum Actinomycetota; class Thermoleophilia; order Gaiellales; family Gaiellaceae; genus JACDAN01. The sequence goes on along the minus strand of CAWHBN010000022.1, from coordinate 268,650 downwards.
TCGGCGATGTCCCGCTCGAAGGTCTCTTCGTGGCTGATCGAGACCCGTTGTGTCTGGAGCTCGAGCCCGCGCGGATCGATCCCGCGAGCGCGGTCGCGGAGGAAGGTCCCGACCTTGCCGGGCAGGAGCTGCCTCAGCCGCTCGTCGGAGAGGCCGGCGAGCGCGCCGATCGTCTCGATACCGACGGCGCGGAGGCGGGCCTCCGACCGCGGCCCAACGCCCGGCAGCAGGCGGATCTCGAACGGTGCGAGGAACGCCGCCTCCCTGCCCGGGAGGACGACGACGAGGCCGCCCGGCTTCCGCCGGTCGCTCGCAACCTTCGCGACCACCTTGGTGGTCGCCACACCGAGGGAGCAGGTGAGGCTCGTAGCGCCGCGCACCGCCGTCTGCACCGCCTCGGCGACTGCGCGGGCCTCGTTGAAGTCGGCGGCCACCTCGCCGACGTCCAGGTAGCCCTCGTCGAGGCCGGTCCGTTCGACGGTCGGGACGACCTGGCGAACCGTGCTCCAGACCTCCTTCGAGTAGTCCGAGTACGTCCGGTGCCGCGGCCGGACGAAGACTGCGTGCGGGCAGCGGCGAAGCGCCTCGGCGCAGCTCATCGCCGAGTGGATGCCGAACTGCCGCGCGACGTAGTTCGCGGTCGCCACGACGCCGCGGCCGCGTGGGTCGCCGCCGACGACGAGCGGCTTGCGGCGGAGCTCCGGGTTCTCCAGCTCCTCGACGGCCGCGAAGAACGCGTCGAGGTCCAGGTGCGCGAGGATCGGAGGCTTCAACACGGTGACACTTCGTTGCCAGGGTGCGATGGGTGGTGCGAGCCAAGGACGCAGGGAGTGCCCATATGTGCAATATGGGCGCGACTGAGGACGCTGGCTCGCGCCGCCCAGCGCGGCCTGGCGGCACAAGGCTCATCGTGTTGGAGCCTCCTGGTTAGGGGGCGAGGCGCTCGATCGTCCATCCCCCACCATCTTGGCGGGAGTAGCGGAAGCGATCGTGCAGGCGGCTGTCGCGGTGCTGCCAGAACTCCCAGGTCTCCGGCTCCAAGCGGTAGCCGCCCCAGTGCGGCGGGAGCGGGACGTCCTTCCCCTCGAACTCGCGCTCGAACTTCCGGACCCGCGCGTCGAGCTCGTCCCGCGATCCGATCACCTCGCTCTGGCTGGAGGCCCAGGCGGCGATCTGGCCGCCGCGCGGCCGGGTACGGAAGTACTGCTCGGACTCGTCGTCTTGCACCCGCTCGACCGGCCCTTCGACGCGCACTTGGCGACCGAGCGGTGCCCAGTAGAAGAGAAGCGCCCCTCGGCCGGTCGCGGCGAGCTCGCGCGCCTTTCGGCTGCCGTGGCCGGTGTGGAACTTGAAGCCCCGGTCGTCGAGGCCCTTGGCGAGCACCATCCGGACCGATGGGAGCCCCTCGGTGTCGGCAGTTGCGAGCGCGACCGCCTCGGGCATGTCGGCCACGGCTTCCGCGTCGCCGTACCAGCGCCGGAACTGAGCGGCTGGATCCGGGTCGAGGTCGACCCGCCGAAGGGTCCCGTCCGGCTCGCTCATGAATACGGATTATTCACTATTCACAGCGGCCGATTACTCCGCTATCGTCGCGTCCATGGCGACGACCAAGACCATCGAGCTGCGCACCGACATCCCGGGGCCCCGCTCCCGCGAGATCCTCGAGCGCAAGGAGCGCGTGGTCGCCGACCCCCTCTCCATCTACATCCCCGTCGTGATCGAGCGCGGGCTGGGCGCGACACTCACCGACGTCGATGGGAACACCTTCATCGACTTCACGGGCGGCGTCGGCTGCCTGAACGTCGGGCACTCGCATCCGCGGGTTGTCGAGGCGGCGCAGGAGCAGCTCGAGCGGTTCAGCCACACGGATTTCACGATCGTGCCGTACGAAACCTACGTCCGGCTCGCGGAGCGTCTTTGCGAGCTGGCGCCGATCTCGGACGCAAGAGCGGCGTTCTTCAATGCGGGAACCGAGGCGGTCGAGAACGCGGTCAAGTTCGCCCGGTCGCACACCGGACGGCCGGCAGTGATCGGCTTCGAGGGCGGCTTCCACGGTAGGACGCTGCTCAGCCTCTCGCTCACCTCGAAGACGCACCCGTACAAGGCCGGCCTCGGCCCGTTTGCGCCCGAGGTCTACCGCGTGCCGTTCCCGAACGACTACCGCGGGCCCGACTGGGAGACGGCGCTGGCCGCGCTCGAGCGCGCGCTCGTGACGCAGGTCGCCGCCGAGACGGTCGCGGCGATCGTGATCGAGCCCGTCCAGGGCGAAGGCGGCTTCGTGGTCGCGCCGCGTGGGTTCATGGAGGGTGTCCGAAGGATCTGCGACGAGCACGGGATCGTCATGGTCGTGGACGAGGTGCAGACCGGGTTCGGGCGCACGGGAAAGCTCTTCGCGATCGAGCACTACGGCATCGAGCCCGACCTGATCACCGTCGCGAAGTCGATCGCGATGGGCCTGCCGCTCTCCGGCGTGATCGGGAAGGCGGAGATCATGGACGCGCCGGGCGACTCCGCGATCGGCGGAACCTACGTCGGGAACCCGGTCGCGCAGGCCGCCGCCCACGCGGTGCTCGACGTGATCGAGGAGGAGAACCTCTGTGCCCGGGCGACGGTCCTCGGCGACGCGATGCGCACGCGCATGGAGGGCTGGAAGGAGCGGTTCCCGCAGATCGGCGACGTTCGCGGCCTCGGCGCCATGCTCGCGATCGAGCTCGTGCGTGACCGCGGGACGCAGGAGCCGGATGCGGACACGGCGACGGCGATCGTGGAGGAAGCGGTCCGTAACGGCCTCCTGTTGCTGAAGTCGGGCATCTACTCGAACTGCATCCGGGTGCTCGCGCCGCTGACGCTCACCGACGCCGAGCTCGACGAGGCGCTCGGCGTATGGGAGCAAGCGTTGGAAGGAACGCTGTCCTCCGACTGAGTTAAGCTCGCCGTGCGTGAGGAACCGTGCGGCCACGTGGGTGAACCTCGTCTTTGCGTCGATCATCGTGGTCGGCGTCTTCGTCCAGGCCTACCTCATCGCTGCGTACTTCACCGGAGCCGGGGACACGGCATTGGATCTCCATGGCTTCGTCGGCGGCCTGATTGTCCACGGCTCGGAGCTGATCGTCTTCCTCTCCGCGCTCGTCGCGTTCTGGCGCATGTGGGGCTGGATCGCGGTCAACTTCGGGCTCTTCGTCTTCGGCACGATCCAGATCTTCCTCTCACCGCCCGACGAAGATCCGGCAAGCGGCTGGGTGCACGGCCTGCATGGTCTTTTCGCCCTGTTCGTGCTCGTCTACGCCGCGTACATCGCCTACCGCGACATGCGCTGGCTCGGGCTCCGCGGCACGCCGCCCGGTGAGCCTGCTGTGGCGACCCGAACAGCAGACCCGGTTTAGTCCGCGAGTAACCTGACCCCCATGCAGGGGGAGGTCATCGCCGGCCGCTACGAGCTGCTCGAGCTGATCGGGAAAGGCGGCATGTCGAGCGTCTACAAGGCGCACGACCGGCTCCTGGACCGCCAGATCGCCGTCAAGATCCTGCACCCACATTTCACGGAGGACGAGGAGTACGTCGAGCGGTTCCGGCGGGAGGCGCGCGCCGTCGCGCAGCTCAGCCATCCGAACATCGTCACCGTCATCGACCGCGGCGAGGACGAGGGGCGCCAGTTCATCGTCTTCGAGTACGTCGAGGGGGAGAACCTCAAGCAACGGCTCGAACGGACCGGCCCGATGCCGGTCCGGGACGCGCTCCTGTTGGCGCTGCAGATGGCCAGGGCGCTGGCATTCGCGCACGGGCGCGGGCTGATCCACAGGGACGTGAAGCCTCAGAACGTGCTGATGAACGCGGACGGGCAGGCGAAGATGACCGACTTCGGGATCGCGCGCTCTGTCGACGTCCAGGGCGTGACGGTCACGGGGACCGTCCTTGGAACGAGCGAGTACATCGCGCCCGAGCAGGCGCGAGGCGAGCGCGTCAATGCCCAGACCGACGTGTACTCGCTGGGAGTCGTGCTCTACGAGCTGCTCGTCGGCGGTGTGCCGTACGAGGGCGAGACGTTCGTCACCGTCGCGCTGAAGCACGTGAACGAGCCGGTGCCGCCGGTGCTCGAGCGCCGCCCCGACCTTCCCGCACGAGTGGCGCTGGCGGTCGAGCGCGCGATGGCGAAGTCGCCGGACGAACGGTTCTCCTCCATGCAGGAGCTCGTCGACGAGCTCGAGACCTGCCTCGCCGAGCTCGACCCCGGCGCCGAGCAGGCGACGATGATCTCGCGACGGCCGGTTGCCGCGAAGCGAGGCTCGGCAGCCTCGGCGGCGGAAGCGACGCTTAGGTGTTCTCTGGCCGATCGCCGCCGTGCTGGTGGTGCTCGCGGTCGCAGCGCTGGCCGCGTTCGGCACGGTGGCGCTTCGCGACGGTGACGAGGATCCACAGGCGGCGCCCACACAGCCGATCCCGCTGAGGGGCGTCGGGGCCTACGATCCACCGCCCGGCGACGACGCCGAGCACGACGACGAGGCCGGCCTGGCAACCGACGGCGACCTGTCGACGTTCTGGTCGACCGAGAGCTACCGCTCCGGACTCAACAAGCCCGGTGTCGGGCTCGTCCTCGACGCCGGAGACACGGTGGAGCCGAAGACGATGACGGTGACCACCGACACGCCGGGATTCACCGCGGAGATCCACGCAGGCGACAGTCCCGATGGCCCGTGGGAACCGGTGTCGCAGTCACGGACGATCCAGAGCCGCCACCGGTATACGCTCGAGAACGCCGAGGCGCGCTACTTCCTCGTCTGGATCACCGAGCTCGACTCCGGCTCCAAGCACGTGAACGAAGTCACGGCCCGCTAGGCTCCTCAACAGGCCGTGGCCCAAGGCGACGCGTCCCAGTGACAGTCACTTGGGCGTGTCTGCGACGGACGTGGCTCCAGGATCACGTCACTCGCAGCGCACGTTTCGGCTCAAACGTGTCCGCTCGGACCAGTCCCAGTGATGTCACTCGGACTTGGCTGCAGGGGCGCTGTCAGAACTCGAGCTTGCCGCGCCGTTCGTGGCGTTCCAGGGCGAGCTCGACGAGCCGGTCGAGGAGCTCCGGGTACGGAATCCCGGAAGCCTCGAAAAGCCGCGCGTAGACGCTCGTCGCCGTGAACCCGGGAATCGTGTTCAGCTCGTTGACGAGCACCTCGCCGTCGTCCCTCACGAAGCAGTCCGCGCGCGCCATCCCCTCGCAGTCGGTTGCGACGAAGGCCTCGACGGCGAGCTGCTGCACGCGCTCGGACTTTTCCTCCGGGATCCGCGGCGGGATGACCAGGTCCATCCCGCCCTCGTCGTACTTGGCCGAGTAGTCGTACCAGTCGACTCCCGAGAAGCCGTGGGCCACGATCTCGCCCGGTAGCGACGCGATCGGCTCTTTGTTTCCGAGCACGCCGACCTCGACCTCCACGCCCGGCACGAACTCCTCGATCAGCACCTTCTCGTCGTGGCGCCTCGCGAGATCGACGGCCTGCTGCAAGTCGTCCTCCGCCCCGACCTTGCTGATCCCGACCGACGACCCGAGCCGCGCCGGCTTGACGAACACCGGGTAGCCGAACGGATTGTCCGGGCGGTCGCCGTTCCGCACGGTCACCGAGCGGGTGACCGGGATCCCCTTGTCGCGGCAGACGGCCTTGAACAGATCCTTGTCCATGCAGAGCGCCGACGCGGTCACCCCCGCACCGACGTACGGAACCCCGGCGAGCTCGAGCAACCCCTGGACGGTGCCGTCCTCGCCGAACGGCCCGTGCAGGATCGGAAGGACGACGTCGACCTGGCCGAGCAGCCTACGGCTCCTAGGATCGCCCGTCGGGACCGGCAGGGTCTCCGCCACCGGCCGCCCCAGCTCCCTCGCGTCACCCGGGCCCAGCTCCCAACGCCCGTCGCGGTGGATCTCGATCGCCTTGACGTCGTACCGGTCCGGGTCGAGCGCGCCGATCACGGACCGAGCCGACTCGACCGAGATCTCGTGCTCGCTCGAGCGCCCGCCGGCGATGACAGCGACGCGAAGCCGCTTGCTCACGGGACGGGGGCGGGCGGAGGCGGCGGCTCGTCAGGCGGAGGCGGCGGCCCGATCTCCTGGAAGCGGCCGACGTAGATGATCACCTGCGAGCCGGGCTCCGCCTGCTCGCCCGGCGGCGGCGTCTGCGTGATCACGAACCCGTCCTCGTCGGGATTCGTGGTCGGCGTGTCGCGGATCAGCACCCGCCAGCCCTCGTTCTGCAGCGTCGCCCGCGCACTTGCCTCCTCCTCGCCGACGACATCCGGCACCGCGGTCGTCGACTGTCCCGTCGAGACGTTGAGCGTCACCCTCGTGCCCGGCGGAACGAGCGTGCCGGCACTCGGGCTCATCCCGACGACGGTCCCCTCCGGCTCCGAGGCCTCGACGTCGCGCCGCACGGGCGTGAAGCCCGACTCGCGCAGCGCCGCCGCCGCATCGTCGAACGACCGGCCGATCACGTTCGGAAGCCCGGTCCGCTGTGGCCCCTTCGAGACGTTGAGCCGCACGTCGCTGCCTTCGACGATGCTCGTCCCGCCCTTGGGATCCTGCGCGATCACGGTTCCCTCGGGCTCGTCGGAGAAGATGTCCACCACCCTCGGAACGAGTCCGGCCGAACGTAACGTCGCGACGGCGTCCGACTCGCGGGCGCCGACCACCTCCGGCACCTGCACCCTCGGCTTCCCGGTCGAGACGAAGTAGCGAACGGCGTTTCCGCGCTGGATCCGCTCGCCGGCGTCCGGCTCCTGCCGGATCACGATCCCTTGAGGAACGCTGTCGCTCGATTCCTGGCGTGGGACAGCCCGAAGCCCTGCGTCCTGGATCCGCCGACGGGCGACGGGGGCGCGGACGCCCTCCACGAACGGCACTGCGACCGGCTTGGTCTCGTTGATCTCGTCCTGGATCTGCTGCCAGACGTAGAAGCCTGCGACGAGGGCGCCGACGAGCAGGAGCCCGGTCAGGAGCCACGGCCAGAACTTCCGGCTGCGACGCGGCGGCTCGTAGTCGTAGTACTCCTCGCGGCGAGTCGGCCGCGGGGCCACGACCGGCCGGCGTGACACCATCGTCGGCGCGGCCTCCACGAGGCCCGCGCCGGCCAGGACCGCAGTGGCCGCATCCGCCGTCTCGGAGGTCACCGCCGCCCCGGAGGCGACGCGTGCGAGCTCGCGATCCATCTCCTCCGCGCTCTCGAACCGGTCCGCGGGATCCTTGGCGAGCGCGCGTAGAACGACCATGTCGAGGTCGGGCGAGACCTCGGGACGAAGCGCCGACGGCGGCTTCGGAATCTCCGAGAGATGCTTCATCGCGATCTCCAGCGGCGTTTCGCCCGTGAACGGCAGCTTCCCCGTCAGCAGCTCGTACAGAACGATCCCGACGGAGTAGATGTCCGAGCGCTGGTCGACCGGCGCGCCGCGTGCCTGCTCCGGCGAGAGGTACTGCGCGGTCCCGACGATCGAGCCCGCCTCGGTCATCTGGCTCGCCGACGTGCGCGAGATGCCGAAGTCGGTCACCTTGTAGCGCCGCTCTGAGCCGTCCGGGGAAAGCAGCACGTTGTGCGGCTTCACGTCCCTGTGGACGACCCCGCCGCGGTGGGCGAACCCGAGCGCATGGAGGATCTGGCGCGTCGCATCGATCGCCGCGGGGATCGGCAGCGGCCCCTCCGCGACGATCCGGTCCTTGAGCGACCGCCCCTCGAGGTACTCCATCGCGATGTAGTAGGTGCCCTCGGCCTCTCCGCGGTCGTAGATCGAGACGATGTTCGGATGGGACAGGCCGGCCGCGTTCTTGGCCTCCCGGCGGAAGCGCTCGACGAACGAGTCGTCGCTCGCGTGCCGGTCGTTGAGGATCTTGATCGCGACCTGACGGCCGAGCTCCTCGTCCTCGGCGAGATAGACGTTCGCCATCCCGCCCGAGCCGAGCCGCCGGACGATGCGGTAGCGCCCGTCGAAGAGCGTGTTGATCAGGGTGTCGGTAACGGCCACTCGCCTAACTCTCCGAGTTCGACGGCGTGCTTAGGAGCGCCTGCATGATCTGCTTCGCGACCGGGGCCGCGACGCTTCCGCCCGTTCCGCTCTGGTTCTGGAGATAGACGGCGACAGCCACCCGCGGACGGTCTGCGGGGGCAAACGCGATGAAGCCTGCGACGTTCCTGCCCGCCCGGCCGGTCTCTGCCGTTCCGGTCTTGCCGGCGACCCGGACGCCGGCGATCTGGGCGGCGGTGCCGGTCCCGCCCGTGACGACGCCCTCCATCATCGCGGTCAGCTCGCGGGCGGTCTCCTCCTTGATCGCGCGCCGCAGCTCGTCCGGCTTCATCCGCTGCACGATCGAACCGTCGGGCGCGCGCACCCGGTCGGTCAGGTACGGCTTCATCACGACGCCGCCGTTCGCCACGCCCGCCGCGACCATCGCCATCTGCATGGGAGTCACGAGCATCCGCTCCTGGCCGAACGCGAGCCGGCCCGGGTCGGCCCGCCCCTCTTCCGACTCGGGGACGAGCTTTCCGTTCTGGTAGAGGCCGCTCGGCAGGCGCTCGTCCGCGGGCAGGTCCACCGGCGGGTCCTCGTAGAAGCCGAAGCGCCGGGCGTAGTCGAGGACCACCTGGGGACCGAGCTCCTTGCCCATCTCGCAGAACGAGGAGTTGATCGAGTTCACGAGCGCCTGGGAGAAGCTGACGCGGCCGAACGGGCTCGACGTGTCGTAGTTGTTGACGCGCTGGCCGTACTCGGTGCAGTACCCGGGATCGACGAAGGACGACTCGGGCGAGTAGCGGCCGGTGTCGAGCGCGGCTGCCGCGGTCACGACCTTGAAAGTCGAGCCCGGGATGAAGAGCCCCGCGGTGCCGCGGTTCAGGAGCGGCGCGATCGGACAGGGGCCGCGGCCGCGCTGCACCGCTCCGAAGTTCCGCTCGACGAGATTCGGATCGAAGCTCGGGCTCGACACGAGAACCAGCACCTTGCCGGTCGACGGCTCGAGCGCGACGGCGGCACCGCACTGGCCGCCGAGCGCGCGCAGCGCGACCGCCTGAGCCCGCCACCGGATCGTGGTGATGATGTCGTTGCCCTCGATCGTCTTGCCGCGCAGCTCGTCCAGGGTCGTGTCCACGACAGTGCTCAGGTTCCGGTTTGCGCCGGTCAGGAAGTCGTTGCGCGACCGTTCGAGCCCGGTCCGCGACCTCGAGCGCGTCGAGTAGCCGACGGGATGGGCCGTCAGCTCTCCCTTCGGATAGCGGCGCAGGTAGAAGGTCTGGCCGGCGACGCGCCGCCGCCGGTTGACCGCCAGCCTGGTGACCCCGTCGCCCGCGTAGATCAGCCCGCGCTTGATCGTGAACTGGGCGACGACCTTGATCGCGTTGTCCTGGCGCTCGGCGAGACTCGGCGCCGCCCAGGCCTGCCAGTACGTCGTGCCGACGATCAGCGAGGTCACGAGGACGAGCCCGGCGACCGCGAGCCGAGAGATCTGCGTGTTCACGTGCCCAACCGTTCGTTCGCCCTGTTCGAGACGAGCAGCAGTCCGGCGAGCAGGACGAAGTTCGCGACGATGCTCGACCCGCCGTAGCTGACGAAGGGCAGCGTGATCCCGGTCAGCGGGATGATGCGGATGATGCCGCCGACGATGATGAACGTCTGCAGCGTGAAGCAGAACGTCAGCCCGACGGCAAGCAGCTTGGAGAAGCCGTCCTGGGCGAGCATCGCGATGCGGAAGCCGCGCGCGGCGAAGAGCATGTAGACGAGCAGGAACGCCGAGATCCCGACCAGGCCGAGCTCCTGTGCGAGCGCCGAGTAGATGAAGTCGGTGCTGATGTACGGGACCAGCTGGTTCCCGTCGGCGTCAGTGAACGTGCCCTGGCCGAAGCCGGTCCCGCCGAAGTGGCCGTTCGCGATCGCGTAGATCGACTGGATCGTCTGGTAACCACCGCCGTCGGCGTCGCTCCACGGGTCGAGCCACATCCGCACCCGGTCGGCAACCCGACCGACCTGGGTGTAGACGAGCGCGGCGCCGCCGACGAACATCGCCGCCCCCGCGGCCACGAACCAGGTCTGCGCCGTGGCGACGTAGAGCATCGCCAGGAAGATCCCGAAGTAGAGGAGTCCGCCGCCGAGGTCGTTCGTCAGGACGAGCACGGCGATCGCGCCGCCCCAGATGAAGAGCAGGGGGCCGAGGTCCTTCAGCCGCGCCTGCGCCAGCACCTCCCGTTTCTCGCGCAGGTAGCCGGCGAGGAAGACGATCAGGCAGATCTTCGCGAACTCCCCGGGCTGGAACCGCACCGGCCCGAGCTCGACCCAGAGCCGGGCGCCGTTCACGGTCCTGCCGATGACGGGCATCGCGGGCAGCGTGAGCAGCACGAGCGCACCGAGGCCGAAGAGGTACTTGTAGCTCTCGAGCCGCCGGTAGTCGCGGCGCAGGGCAACCAGGGTCGCGGCGAAGGCGACGAGGCCGATCACGATCCAGAGGCCCTGGCGGAATGCCTCGTCCTCGTCGAGCCGGTAGATCTCGGTCAGGCCGATGCCCGTGAGCAGCCCGGCCATCGGCAGGAGATACGGGTCGGCGTGCGGCACGGTGAGCCGGGTGACGACATGGGCTGCGACGTAGAGGCCGAGGAAGAAGAGCGCGTAGGAGAGCGACTCGGTGCTGACGACCTCCTGGCGTGCGATGTAGACGCTCGCGAAGGCCGTCCCGACCAGGACGCCGACCACGACCAGCGAGAACAGCTCGCGCGTGCGAGCACTCATGCGTTCTCCAGGAGCCAGAGCACGGCCGCCGCCGCAATCAGCAGCACGGCGAGCGCCGCGACGATCGGCAGTGCGCGGCCGCGGCGTTTGGGCGGCTCGGCCGCGGCGAGCTCCTCAGCGTCCTCGGGCGGGACCACGGCAGTGTCGACCACGGGCACCGCCTCGAGCCCGGACAGCGTGTCCTCGTCGACCTCGACCGCCTCGGCGCGCTGGGTGTCGGCAACGTCAGCCTCCGCACCGAGCTCGACCAACAGGACGGTGATGTTGTCCTCCCCGCCCACGCGGTTCGCCGCGCCCACGAGGGCCTTCGCCGCTTCGTCCAGGTCGTCGCGATGGCGCTCGATCGCTTCGATGATCGTGCCGTCGTCGACCATGTCCGTGAGGCCGTCCGAGCAGATCAGGAAGAGATCGCCGTCCTCGGGCTCGATCGTGAACGTGTCGACGTCGACGTCGGGCTCGGTACCCACCGCGCGGGTGATCACGGATCGCTGCGGGTGCGCCTCGGCCTCCTCGGGGGTCAGCCGCCCACTGCGCACCAGCTCGGCGACGAGGGAGTGGTCGTCCGTCAGCTGCTCGATCGATCCCTTGCGAATCAGGTAGGCGCGCGAGTCCCCGACATGGCCGAAGACGACGCGGCCGTCCTCGACAAGGGCGACGGTCATCGTCGTTCCCATGCCCGAGGCGTCGCGATCCTCGTTCGCTCGCCGGAAGACCCGCCGGTTGGCCTCCTGGATGAGCTGCGTGACGCGCTCCTCGCCGCCCCTGCCGTCGGTGCCGGCCTCTCTGAGGGCGGCGGCGGCCAGCCCGGACGCGACCTCGCCTGCCTTCGCGCCGCCCATCCCGTCGGCGACCGCGAACATCGGCGGCTCGACGACGTAGGAATCCTCGTTGTGGCGCCGTTTCCGCCCGGGGTGGGTGGCGAAGCCGATGTTCACGCCTCGAACCTCAGGTCGGTCTCGCCCACGCGGATCACGTCGCCCGGGGTCAGCTTCCTCGGGCCGTCGAGCTTCATCCCGTTCACGAAGGTCCCGTTCGTCGAGCCGGCGTCCTGGACCCAGACGCCGTCGCGGCGCGGCTCCACCCGGGCATGGTGCGCCGACGCGAACTCGTCGTCGCCGAGCTCCATGTCGTTGTCGGACGAGCGGCCGAGCGTGACGGGAGCTGAGTCCAGCGTCCGTTCGCTGTCGACCTTCAACGCGGGGCTCGCGAGGACGACCAGGCTGCCCGTCCGCGCGCGAGGCCCCAACCCGGCCGCAGCGGCCTGCTGCGGCGCGAGCACGAAGCTCTCCTGCGGGAGCCGGACATCGCGCGCCACGGTGCGGACGATCCGCCAGATGAAGAGGTAGAGCAGGATCAGGAAGCCAACCTTCAGCCCGAAAAGAACGGCTTCGACCTCGATCGCGGCCAGAGTCATTGGGGGCGCCTGAAGACGAGCTCGCTCGAGCCGAGAGTGATCCGGTCCTCGTCGTCGAGCTTCGCCCGTTTCAGCGCGCGGCCATTGACCGCGACGCCGTTCGTGGAGTCGAGGTCGACGATCCAGAAGGTGGAGCCCTCCAGGCGAATCTCCGCGTGCCGTCGCGAGATGTTCGGATCGACGACGCGGATGTCCGCTTCCTTCGACCGGCCGATGACCATGACCGGCTTCTCGAGCTTGTGCTGCGAGCCGTCGACCGTCACCGTCGCAGGCTCGGCCTCCATCCCGAGCTCCTCGGCGGAGACTGCTTCCGTCTCGGACGGTGCGGCCCGGTAGATGCGCGTCGCGCCGGGCTCGACTTCGGGCTCGGCCGGCCCCTCGGGGAGATCGCGCTGGATCATCCGGTTGGAGATGCCGAAGAGGCCTACCTCGAGGTCCTCGTCCGTCCGGAAGGACACCTGCGGGCCCGACAGGAGCTGGTAGCCCTCTCGCCGTCCGTGCTCGGCCAGATACTCCTCGAGCTCCTTGACGAGCGCGGGCTCGTAGCTCTCGAACTGGTCGCGGTCCTTCGGCGACAGGTACACGACGTACTCGTTCGGGGCGTAGACCTGCGAGACGGAGACCATCTTGTAGTCGTCCATCTCCTTCGCCAGCTTCCGCGCGAGCTCGACCGGTTGCACGTTGCGACGGAAGGCGCGCCCGAAGGCGCCTTCGAAGAGCGATTCGATCTTTTGCTCGATCGTCCGGAGCACGGTGGCGACCTCCTCGGCGGGGGTCGAGTTTAGCGGCGCAGGACCTCGGCCCTGACCGAGACTCCGACGCAGCAGAGCCAGATTCCGGCGATCACCGGCACGGCGTTCACGGCGTCCACGGGCAGGAGCAGGAGGGCGATCGCGGCGGCGCCGAGCCCTGCGACCGGCCAGACGCCGCGCTCCGCCGCGAGCGGCAGGAACGCCGCGAGCGCGGCGACCGCAGCGGCCGCGAGCAGGAGCTCGGGCCGGGCCGTGAGAGCGTCGCCGAGCGCCCGGGCGACGGCGCCCGGAGCGTCACTTTCCCGCACGGCGAGCGCCGACGGCCCGCGGCTGCTGAGCGGAAGCGTCGCGCCGCTGACGCCGGCAGCGATCCCCGCCAAGAGGACTCCGGCCGCACCGAACACGGCGCGCCAGACTGCGCGGCGGACCGGCAGCAGCGCAGCCGGCAGCATCAGCGCCATGCCCACCGGTGCGAGGACCGCTCCGGCCAGCGGGTAGAGGCCCTCCTCACTCCGATTCCAGGTCGCCGCGAGCCAGGCGGTTGCCACGACGGTGTAGACCACCGCGAGGCCGAGCGCGACGTTGCCCAGCGGCAGGACGGCAAGCCCGAGCGCCGCGGCGAGCCCGAGCCGGGGCTTGAGGGCCGCGAGGACTCCCGCAAGCGCAGCGAGCCCCCAGCTCCAGCCCGCGGGATAGAAGGGAAGCGTTGCAGCCGTCCAGCCGACGAAGGCGGCTGCGGCGGCTCCCGCGAGAACGCGCCGGACGGGAGGCACCGGGAGTGCGCGGGCGGCACGGCTCCGCTTCCGCTCCCTGGTCTCGAGCGCCGTTCGCAGGCGGTCTGCGAGTTGCACGGCAGACGGACGGCGGGTTGGATCGACGGCGGTGGCGCGTGCAACGGCCTCGGTCAGGTGGCGGGGAAGGTCGGGCCGAACGGTCTCGAGCGGCGGCGGCCCGACTTCGATCCTGCGCGCCGTCTCGATCGGCGAGGACGCCCAGAAGGGGTGGTAGCCCGCAAGCGCCTCCCACAGAACGACCCCGACCGCCCAGATATCCGCGGCGAATGACGCTTCCTCACCGGCGAGCCGCTCCGGCGAGATGTAGGCGAGCGTGCCGGGAACGTCTCCTGCCGCGGTCAGCGTCTCGGCCTCGGCGAACTGGGCGAGGCCGAAGTCCAGGAGCTTCACCAAGATCTCCGCGGAGTCGGCGACGAGGACGTTCGTCGGCTTCACGTCGCGATGGACGATCCCGTGACGGTGCGCGTGCGCGAGCCCGTCGAGGATCTGCGCCGCGACCTCGAGCACTGCGGCGTCGTCCAGCTCCCCCGCCCGGAGCCGATCGCGCAACGTTCGTCCCGGCACGTACTCGTAGGCGATGTAGACGTTCTGCTGGTCGCCGGCGAACGCGTAGGCGCGCAGGCAGTGCGGGTGGCGCAGCCGTGCGGCGGCCGACGCTTCCCGCTCGGCGCGCGTGTGCGCCTTCCCCTCACGCGGGACGATCTTGAGCGCGACGTCGAGGCCGTTCCGCTCGTCGCGGGCGACCCAGACGGAGCCCGACCCGCCGCTCCCGAGCGGGCGAAGGGGCCGATACCGGTCGAGGACCAGTTCACTGGCAGGGAAGGACGCGACCGCGGTGGCCATGTGCGCTTGAGGTTTGCGACGGCGCCTTGAAGTCCTTTGGCCGCCGATCGAGTCGTTAAGGTGGATCAGCCGGAACCCCGGCCTTGCGCCATGACCGAGCGCGATACCGAGATCGAGTTCGACTTCTTCGAGGAGCCGGCAACCCGGGAGGCCGTCGAGACCGAACGCGCTGCCCGGCGCACGCGCGGCCCGCGCCGTCCGCAGGGCCCGCCGTCCGGCTTGACCCCGCTTCTGCGGCTGATCGGGCTGATCAGCTTCGCGATCCTCGTCGTCGTCCTGCTCGTCTTCTGGATCTCGAGCTGCCGGGGCGAGGCGAAACAGGATCGGTATGCCGGCTACATGCAGGACGTCGGGGTGATCGGCGACCGCTCGGAGCGGATCGGATCCCAGCTCGCGACGACGCTCACGCGGCCCGAAGTTCGGCAGGCCGCCCTCGTGCGGACATTGGACGGATACGCCCAGCAGCACGAGCAGCTCGTCGCCGCCGCCGAGGAACTCGACCCGCCCGGCCCGCTGCGCGCGCAGCACGGGCATCTCATCGACTCGCTCCAGTTCCGGGTCAGCGGCCTCCGCGGCCTGGCTGACGCGTTCGGCACCCGCACGGGCAACGCCACCCGGGTCGGGGAGCTGATCGGGGCGCAGTACCGGCGGCTGACCGCCAGCGACGTCACCTGGGACGATCTCTTCTCCGCGCCCGCGACAGCGGAGCTGCGCCAGCAGGATCTCCGCGGAATCAACGTCCCGGACTCGAATTTCGTCGCCAACCCCGACCTCGGCACCTCCCGGGCGCTGACGAACATCTGGCAGCGCGTCCGCGGCCAGACGGCTACCGGTGGGACCGCTGCACGGCCCGGCACGCACGGCCACAACTTGATCTCGACGACGGTCGTCGGCGGCGCGCGGCTGAACCCGAACGCGCTGAACAAGATCGTTGCGACCACCGACCTGTCCTTCCAGGTCGCCTTCGAGAACTCAGGCGACTCGACCGAGACCGGTGTCGAGGTGGAGCTCACGATCCAGAAGGAGACGGAGCCGCTGACCCGGACGCAGCGCGTCGACCTGACCGAGCCGGGCGAGGAGACCACGGTCACGTTCAGGAACGTCGGCCCGGTGCCGTTCGTCCAGCGGACGACCCTTCAGGTCAGCATCAAGCCGGTGCCGAGCGAGCAGAACGCCGACAACAACTCCTCCGAGTACCCGGTCATCTTCTCGTACCCCGGCGGCTAGCCAGCTTCGTCCCAAGGCTTAGTAACAAGTTGTTACTAAGCTGGCCTGCCGCGTAACCGAGCGCGTTTCAGGGCTAGTAACAAGTTGTTACTAGCGGGCCATGGCGCGCTCGACCGCCTCCTGCTCCTCGGGAGACAGGGCGACAGGGGCCTTGCCGTGGTCGAGCTCCTTCACGTAGATGCGGGCGTAGTCGCGGCCCTGGATCGCGCTGACGACGACACCCGAGCGGGCGGCGTCGAGGAAGGCGAGCGAGGCTGATTGGTGGCCCCCCGCGCCCTCGTAGGCGTCGTAGCGGATCACCGACGTGTTCGTGACGGCGCCGTCCACGCGCCGGTCGACGCGGGCCAGCCCGCCGGCGACCTCGTCGACGGCGCGGTGCAGATCGTCGATCCGACCCTGAAGCGAGACGGCGAAGTCGACGAGGTCTGCCTTGCCACCGCCGAGCAGTGTCATCTGCGCCTCACGCATCCGGTGGAGGCGCGTCAAGAGCCACAGGACTACGAGCAGGGCAAGGCCGGCGACCACGCACGCGGCAATCGCAATCCAGGCCGCCGTCGAAGCTGAGACGTCCATTCCGGCGCAGATCCTAGAGTGAGGTGGCTATCTTTCTGGACGGTCATGAAGCAGGTACTGGTCTTGAATGCGAGTTACGAGGCGTTGAACGTGACATCGGTTCGGCGTGCGCACGTGCTCGTCTTCAAAGGCAAGGCCGAGGTTGTCGAGGCACTCGAGCAGCCTCTTCGCTCTGCGACCGACACCTATCAGTGGCCGCACGTAATCCGGCTCGTCACCTACGTCTCGGTGCCCCGCACAGTGCAGCGGAAGATCTCCCGGCGGGCGCTATTCGCGCGGGACGGCTGGCGCTGCGGCTATTGCGGGTCCTCCACTGGAAGGCTGACGCTCGACCACATCGTCCCGCGCAGCCGGGGAGGCGATTCCGTGTGGGAGAACGTCGTCACGTCGTGCGCGCCGTGCAACTTGAAGAAGGGCAACCGGCTCCTGCATGAGATCGAGATGGTGCTGCGAACGAAGCCGCGGATTCCTCAGCCGGTGCTGTACATCCGGCTCGCGACCCCGAGGATCCCAGCCGGCTGGCGGCCGTACCTGCCGGACCTGGGCGAAGCGACCGCAGCCTAGTCACGCTCGACAGGCAGATCGAGCGTCTCCCACTGGCTCCAAGAGCCGGGGTAAAGCAGTGCCTCACGACCGGCGAGCCAGAGGCGGTGGACGGTGACCGATGCAGTCACGCCTGAACCGCAGTAGGCGACGATCTCGCCGTCCGGGAGCTCGCGCAGCTGCTCGTTCCACGGGGCGTTGAGTGCGCCCGGGATCCGGCCCGGCACCTTGTCGATCGGGTTCTCCTCGCCGCGCCAGCGTAAGGCGATGCGTGCATCGACGAGGACGACGTCGTCCAGCCTCCGGGCGAGCTCCGGCCCGTCGATCGTGTCGCCGCTCCGCTCTGCCGGGACGAATATCGCGGGCTCGACCTCCTCCTCGCCCGCCCTGAGCGCGCCGAGCCAGGCGTCGATGCCGCCCGCCAGGACCGCGCACTCGTCGTGCCCGAAATGGCGGAGGAGCCACCAGAGCCGCTCGGCGCCGCCCATGCTCCCGTACGCGACCACGTACACGCCCTGCTCGATCCCGGCGCGGCCCGCCACCTCGGCGAAGCTGACGCGCCGACGGCAGCGGATGCCGGCCCTGACCCTCGACGGACAGGTCCGAGAGGTCCTCGTCGACGTCGAGGAAGGACGCACCGGGGATGTGCCCGGCGAGGTAGAGCTCGCGCCCGCGGCCGGGGTTTCCGAGCTCGAAACGGCAGTCCACGAACTGGTAGCGCATGCAGCGATTGTGACGGCCGGGCGCCCGGCGCCGTACCTAGGGCATGAAGACACTCAGAATCGTCATCGCAGCGCTCGTCGTGCTCGCGATCGCCGCGCTCTCGGGAATCGGCCGCCCGGAAGCCGCTGAGAGCGCGAGCGAGGAAGCAGCGCGAGGGATCACCGTCACCGGCGTCGGGCGAGTCAACACGGTGCCCGACGAGGCCGAGTTCTCACTCGGAATCACGACGGAAGGCCGGACGGCGGGCGGAGCGCTCGCCGCCAACTCGGAGCGCATGCGGGAGCTGATCGAGGCGTTGAAGGCGGCCGGCGTCGCCGAGCGCGACATCCAGACCCGAGACGTCAGCGTCGGGTCGGACTACGACGAGGCGGGGCGGTCGGACGACTTCGTCGCGAGCAACACCGTCTCCATCCTGATTCGCGACCTCGACCGGGCTGGTGGCGTGCTCGATGCCGCGGCCCAGGCGGGCGCAAACAACATCTACGGGCCGTCGCTCACCCGCTCCAACCGCGAGGGCCTCGAGGCGAAGGCGCTCGAAGACGCGGTTGCGAACGCGCGCAAGCGCGCAGTGGCGCTGGCGAACGCAGCCGGTATCGAGCTGGGCGCCGTAACCGCGATCAGCGAGGCCGGCGCGGCCATGCCGGGGCCAATGGAGTTCCGAGCCATGGACGCGGCAGCCTCCTCACCGCCAATCGAGAAGGGAACGCAGGAGATCCAGGCGACGGTGACCGTCACCTTCGCGATCGACTAGAGGCGCAGCCCGAGGATGGCGACTTTTCGCCCGCCGGGTTAGGCTGCCGCGGCTGCGGCCAATCGACCCAAAGGGAGGCTGAGATGTCGCGATGGACCCCCCTGCTCCTCCTGGGCGTCACGGCATTGGTGCTTGCGAGCTCGGTGGGAGCGGCGGCGCGCTCGGTCAGTACGACCCAAGCGGCGGACTTGTCGACGAATGAGGCCGTTGCCGCGTACCTCAGCTCGAAGGGCATGAGCGCGAAGGGCTTCGTCGTTCAGCGCGGACAGCTCAACTACGCCGGCCCGAAGTGTCCTGGCCGGGAGTGGAACTGCACGAAGAAGACCAAGGTCGTCCAGATCTCCTCCGGACAGCACGGAAAGAACCGGTCGGAGTGCGGCCCGGGCGGGACGCTGACCGACACGACGACCGCGGGCACGAGGACGATCACGTGCATCGTCGTTCAAACCGCGGCGTCCGGGAAGAACCACGCCCGCTGCGCGCTGGACTGCACGCGGCGTCTCGCCGGTGGTGCTCGACTGCCGGATCGAGCAGACGAACGTGAACGGCGACAACAAGGCCCGCGTGAAACAACGAGTCGTGCAGCGTGACGGCGCGGATCAACGGGCGACGCTGAACGCGCTGGTCGTGCAGCGGAACGGCAGCGGTGACAACCACTCCGACGTCGACCAGACGATCGACCAGACGACCGATGACGTCCAGCTGGCGACCTCGCCGGCGCAGAACCAGGAGGGCCGGTTCTCGGCCCGCATCGCCCAGTCGAGCGTGACGGGCAGCAACGACTCTCACCTGGATCAGGATCTCGACCAGCGAGGGAAGGCGCGGGGCAGCTCGAGCATCGTCCAGCGCCAGTTCGGCAACCACTTCGGAGACGTCGACCAGACGATCGGCGACGTCGGCAGTGGAGCGCTTGCGTTTTCCCACCACAAGCCGAAGTCGAAGTCGAGGAGCTTCTCCAGGAGCCGAGCGCATCAGTCGGAGCGACAGCGGCTGAAGGGCCCGGGCCAGCAGATTCAGATCGGCCCGCTGTTCTGCTGCTCGACCCAGCTGGGCGGCGACCAGGACAAGACGCGGGTCCGGATCAGGCAGGACTCGAAGCAGACGTGCTTCGCAGGCGAACGCCCAGCAATCCCAATCGATCACGGGTGAGTGCACCACGGTCGGGGACTGCGGGATCCGTCAGCGCGCACGAAACGACGAGGACTCGATCAGGGTCCGCGAGCGGTGCACCGCGCCGGAAGGCGGCACCTGCTCGCTGCTCGTGCCGACGAGCTGCTCGAGCGAGGGTGGCTGCTCGACCGGCGACGAGGAAGAGCTCGACCTCGAAGAAGGGACGGCGGCGGTAACGCCTGACTAGGGACCGGGGCCGATCACATCGGCCCCGGTCACCGCTTCGGCGAGCTCGCGGTCGATCTGGACCACCAGCTCGTGGGCGTCCATGCGGGCGAACGCCTCGCGCGCGCGTTTGAGCTCGTCGCGCGATTTCGCGGTGTCTCCGAACACCCGAAGCGTGCGAGCGAACGCAATTCGCGCCTCGCCCAGATCCGTGAGCAGACGCTGCTCGCGGAGCAGCCGAAGGGCCTCGTCGAAGCGCGCGACCGCGCGATCCTGCTCGCTGTCCGCGGTTGCAATCGAGGCCTCGGCGAGACAGAGCGCGGCCTGGGCATAGGCGTCTTCGGGCGGCAGGTTTCGCGCAGCGAACTCCGCGAGCTCGCGCGCCTCGTCGATCCGCCCCTGACGCACCAGCGTCTCGACGAGGAACCGGTAGATCTCGATCACGAGCCAACCGCCGACCTCCAACGCGATCGGGACCGCGGTCCGGAGGCGCTCCTCGGCGAGCCCGAGGTCGCCCCGCGCGAGCGCGTACCGTGCAAGCTCGCGAAGGTTCTGGAGCTGGAGATAGGTGTCCGCGGTCCTCTCGAGCCAATCGAGCGCCTGCAGGGCCAACTGTTCCGCCTCGTCGACCTGACCGCGGTAGTAGAGGACGGGGCTGAGCAGCGTGAGCGACCTCGTCTGGTCGCGGAAGCTCCCCAGCTCGGAGGCGAGCCTCACCGCCCGCTCGAGTGCCTCCTGCGCCCCGGCGAGATCGCCGACGTTGAAGCAGAGCGTCCCGATCCGCATGTGACCCTCGATTCGCAACGAACGGTCGTCGAGCGCCTCCGCGATCGCGAGCGCGTCGCGCACCTGGGCGATGCCCGCCTCGCTCGCCCCCTCGAACCACGCGGCGAAGTACCCGAACTCGTAGAGCGCGCGAACCTGAAGCGCGCGATCCCCGATCTCGGCCGCGGAGGCGACCGCGTCGGTCAGATTCCGCCGCGACTCCGCCGCCCGACCTTGCTTGGTGTTGACGTTGGCCAGGGCGATCAGTGCGGCGCAGCGGAGGTCGAGGCGCCCGCGCGACTCTGCGGAGCGGCACACCTCTCGGAGCCGCTCGTGCGCGTTTCCGAGATCGCCGACCGCCGCTTGGATCCGCGCTCGTTTGAGGTGCAGCTCGAGCTCGACCTCCCCGTCGGTCCCCCCGATCAGGGCCAGGGCGCGCTCGTAGAAGGCGTCCGCCTCCCTGAAGCCCTCCCGGCGCTCGGCCTTGTCGGCGGCCTGCGCGAGCGCGGTGGCGGCGCGCAGGGTGGGGGCGGGCTCTTGAAGGTGCGCAATCTCTCCGGCCGCTCGGCAGGCCTGCTCGAGGTGATACCCGACGATCTCGACGAACTCCTCCTGTGCGCCGGGAAGTCCTTCGAGCCAGCTGGCGCACCGGGAATGCAGGAACACGCGCCTCGCCTTCGGGACGCGGGCGTACGCGACGTCGTGAATGAGCGCGTGCTTGAACGCGTACTCATCCTCGCCCACGATGCTCGAACGTGTCTGAGCGCGGATGATGTCGCGCCGTTGGAGCCCGCGGAGCGCATCGGCGATGTTCTCGCCGTCACCGTCGCCGAGCGAGGCCACCGCACCGGACCAGAACACCGTTCCGACCACGGACGCGTGTTGGGCGACTGAGCGTTCCTCGAGCGCCAGCTGGTCGAGACGAGCGCCGAGGAGAGCCTGAAGCGTCGTCGGGACCGGGAGGGCGGACGCCTCCGACTCCGATGACGCGGCGAGCATTCGCACGGT
Source organism: uncultured Actinomycetes bacterium (assembly GCA_963827705.1). Taxonomy (GTDB): domain Bacteria; phylum Actinomycetota; class Thermoleophilia; order Gaiellales; family Gaiellaceae; genus JACDAN01. The sequence goes on along the minus strand of CAWHBN010000022.1, from coordinate 247,179 downwards.
CTCCTCGAGGAAGAGTGGGTTCCCTTCCGCATTGCGCATCAGCGCCTCGAGAGTCTCCGCAGACAGCTCTTGCTCCGCTGCCAGCTCCCCGAGCAAGGCCTTGCTCTCGCTCCCCGTCAGCGGCTCGAGCTCGACGACGTGCCGGTCTTCGCCCTCGACGAGGATCGCCGGGGCGCGCTCTCCGAGCTCGGGCCGCGCGGTCCCGAGGATCAGGAGCGCCGCGGGCGTGTCGCCGTCGACGAGGAAGCGCAAGAGCTCGAGCAGCGTCTCGTCGGCCCAGTGAAGATCTTCGAAGACGACCACGAGCGGCTGGTTCTGGCTCACCAGCTCGAGCAGGCGGCGAGTGCCCCAGTGGAGCTCGGCTTTCGTGATGGGCTCGGCTGCGTAGGTGCCCGCGGGCGTTCGCGAGGCGCCGACGAGGTTCGAGATCGCCGCAGCGACTGTCCGCAGGTCGTCCGACGACTCGGAAGGCAGGCTCCGCAGAAAGAAGTCGAGCTTCCCGGCGACGACATCGGCCTCGTCGCTCTGGAGAATCCCCGCCGCTCGCTTGACGACCTCGCTGACCGGCCAGTAGGTGATCCCTTCGCCGTACGGGAGACATCGGGCGCGGTATATGCGCGCATCGGCTGGAGCTCTCGCCTCGAACTCGGACAGGAGCCGGCTCTTGCCGACGCCGGGCTCGGCGACCACCGTGCACAAGGCTCGCCGCTCGTCGGCGATCACCTTCCCCAGGAGGTCGGCGAGGATCTCCAGTTCCCGCGACCGGCCGACGAACGGCACCTGGGAGGGAGCTCGGCGCCCCGGATGTGTGCGAACGGCGACGGCCTGCCACACCGGGACCGGCTCGGCCTTCCCCTTCGCCGCTACCGGGTCGACGGGCCGGTAGTCGATTGCGTGCACCGTCGCCCGGTGCGTCTCCTCGTCGACGAGGACGCCGTTCTCCGGCGCAGCCGACTGGATTCGCGCCGCGGTGTTCATCACGTCGCCCGAGGCGATGCCCTCCCCGACTCGATGGTCCCTGGCGAGTGAGACGAGCGACTCTCCCGTCGCCACTCCGATGCGAACGTGGAGGTCGAGCCACGGATCGTCCTCGTTGAGGTCGTCGATCGCCGTGCGGATGGCAAGGGCCGCCCGAACGGCCCGTTCGCGGTCGTCCTCGTGAGCTCGAGGAGCGCCGAAGACCGCGACGACGGCATCGCCGATGAACTTCTCGACCGTGCCGCCGAAGCCCTCGAGCTCCCGCCGGACCCGCGCGAAGTACGGCGATAACCGGGCGTGGACGTCTTCCGGATCGAGCTGCTCGGCGCTCGCCGTCGACCCGATGACGTCGGTGAAGACCGCCGTGATGACCCGACGTTCTTCAGCCGGCTGGGCCGAAGGGGGTGCTGCCGTGAGAGGTGTACCGCATGCGAGGCAGAACCGCGCTTCGGGCGGGTTCTCCTGGCCGCAGGCGGCGCAGGTCATGGCCACGCTTCCGAGTGTAGGCCGGGCGAGAGGCGCTCTATCATCTAGCCGTGATTCCGGAGGCCAAACTCGAAGAGACCGACGCCGGGCTGGTGCCGGTCAGCGCAGGCTGGTTCGTCGTGAACGCGCGTGACGCGCGCTGGTTCCATCGCCAGGGGCGGCACAGCGTGTCGCTCACGGGCAAGACGGACTGGGAGGCCGACACGCTATTCCCGATGCTCGGTGTCCAGCTTGCCGTGCTCGAGCCGGGCGAGCCGAATTCGATGTACCACTGGGAGACCGAGACGGAGGCGTTCCTCGTGCTCTCGGGTGAGGCGCTGCTGGTCGTCGAGGGACAGGAGCGGCCGCTGCGCCAGTGGGACTTCGCGCACTGCCCGCCAAAGACGGAGCATCTGATCGTCGGAGCGGGCGACGGCCCGTGCGTCTTCCTGGCGATGAGCTCGCGGGAGAACCAGCAGTTCGGGCCCTACGGCGAGTACGTCGCGAACGAGATCGCGCGTCGATACGGAGCAAGCCCGGAAGAGACGACCCAGGACGCGGAAGAGACCGCTGCCGGCTGGCCGGAGTCGCAGCCGTCGCGCTACCGCGAGGGCTGGCTGCCCTCCTAGGCTGCGCCGAAGCAAGAACACATGGCCAAGCTGATCTACTCGGCCCTCACGTCGCTCGATGGCTACGTGGCGGACGAGAGCGGAAACTTCGACTGGGCCGCGCCGGACGAGGAGGTGCACCGCTTCGTCAACGAGCTCGAGCGGGGGATCGGCACCTATCTCTACGGGCGCCGGATATATCAGGTCATGTCCTACTGGGGGACGGCACACGCGCTGCCCGGCCAGCCGCCGTTCATCAAGGACTATGCGGAGATCTGGCAGGCGGCCGACAAGATCGTCTACTCGAAGACGCTGGACCGGGTGTCAAGCGACAGAACGCGAATCGAGCCGGACTTCGACCCCGAGGCCGTCGCTCGGATGAAAGCCGAAGCGGCGAGTGACATGAGCATCGGCGGCCCCGAGCTCGCGTCCCAGGCGATCGCGGCAGGCTTGGTCGACGAGTACCACTTCTTCGTGGCGCCGGTCACGGTCGGAGGAGGAAAGCGGTCCCTCCCACGCGACGCACGCCTGGACCTGGCGCTTCTCGACGAGCGACGGTTCGGCAACGGCATGGTTCACCTCCACTACCGCAACAAAGCCTGATCAGGCCGCTTCTTCCGACTCGACGAGCGGCAGCGGACTCGGCTCAGGCACGTGACGATGGCCGATCAGGTGCGAGTGGGACTCGGTCCCATAGCCGCCCGGGACCGGGATGTAGAACTCGGGATAGCCCCACATGCCGTGCTCGGAGACGTCCAGCCCGGCCGTTTCCACTTCGGGGTCGACCCTGATTCCCCACAGCGCCTTCATCGCCCACAGCGACCCGAATGACGCGCTGAACGTGAACACGCCGACGGCAAGCAGCCCGAGCGCCTGCGTGCCGAGCTGGTCGAAGCTGCCCGTGTACCAGAGGCCTCCCGTTCCGGTCGCGAGGTTCTCCGCCAGCGCCGGCACCGCGAAGATCCCGGTCGCAAGCGTCCCCCACACGCCCGCCATCCCGTGGACGGCGACGGCGCCGATCGGGTCGTCGATCCTGATCCGCTCGACGAGCAGGACGCCGAGCACGGCGACCACGCCGGCGACCAGCCCGATCACGATCGCCGCCCATGGCGCGACGAACCCGGCCGCCGCCGTCACGGCGACGAGGGCCGCGATCACACCGTTGAGCATCATCGACAGGTCGGGCTTCCGCAGCACGATCCACGCAGCGGTGACGGCGCCGATCGCGCCGGCCGCGGCCGCGACGTTCGTCGTCAGCGCGACGTACGCGAAGTAGCCGACCCGGTCGCCCGTGACGACCCCGAGCGTCGATCCCGGGTTGAAGCCGAACCAACCGAACCAGAGGATCAGCACGCCGAGGGTGACGAACGCCATGTTGTGACCCGGAATCGCGTTCGGCCTTCCGTCGGCGTCGAACTTGCCGATCCGCGGCCCGAGCAGCAGCGCCCCGGCCAGCGCGGCGAGCGCTCCCTGGTAGTGGACGACTGTCGAGCCGGCGAAGTCCTGCATCCCCATGGCGAACAACCAGCCGTCCGGGTGCCAGATCCAATGCGAGACGACGGAGTAGACGAGCGTGAAGACGACGCCGAAGGCGAAGTAGACCCAGAGCTTCGTTCGCTCCGCCATGGCGCCCCAGACGATTGCGAGCGAGACCGCGGCGAACACGACCTCGAAGAAGTACGCGGCGCCTGCGGGAATCGAGGCGAACCACGAGAACGGCTCGGCACCTACGGCGAGCAGTTCCTCCGACGAGGGCGCGAACCCCGACCCGCCGACGAGCCCGTTCCCGCCGTCTCCGAACGCGATCCCGAAGCCGACGAGGTAGTAGACGAGCGACGCGATCCCGAGCACCAGCACGTTCTTCGCCGCAATGTGCCCGGCGTTCTTCATCCGCGTCAGGCCCGCCTCGAGGAATGCGAAACCAGCCTGCATGAACATGACCAGAACGGCCGCGACGACGACCCAGACCGTGCTCGCGGCAATGACCAGCTCCTCGTTCGTCATACGGGTTCCACCTCCTCAAGCCTCATTCCCGTTCGGTTGTGAGTGACGTTTCCAACCGGCGTCGTCCAGACGATCCCGTCGCCCGACTCGTTGCCGCTCCGCGCCGCATCGGCGATCGCCGCCACCACGCCGCCGGCGATCTCCTCGGCGACGACGAAGGTCAGGACGGCCTTCGGAAGGAACCGCGACTCGAACGTCCGGCCCCGGTACTCGTGCGTGATCCCCCGCTGGCGTCCGTGCCCGATCGCCTCGACCACCGTGACTCCGACGTGGCCGGTCTGCTCCTCGACCGCGTCGATCACCGTCTCCACGCGCTCGCGGATGACGACTGCCTCGACCTTGATCACGAGACCTCCTCCGATCGCCGTTCCATGAAGACGACGTCTCGCCAGACGCCGTTGTGCTGTCCGAGGCGCTCGCGAACGCCGACGACGCGGAAGCCGCAGCGTTCGTGGAGCCCGAGCGATGCCTCGTTCTCCGGAAAGATCCCTGTCTGCACCGTCCAGATGCCTTCGGCATCCGCCTGCCGGACGAGCTCATCGAGGAGCAGCCGGCCGACCCCTCGCCCCTGGGCACCTTTGGACACATAGATGCTGTCCTCGGCCACTCCTGCGTAGACACAGCGCTCCGAAACGGGCGAGAGCGCGGCCCAGCCAAGCACCTCGCTGCCCTCCTCGGCGACGAGCCTGAGCGTGTGGCCCCCATCCCACGTAGTCCAGTCCGGCGCCTCCGTCTCGAAGGTCGCGTTCCCCGTTGCGATCCCTTCCTCGTAGATCCGTCGGACCGAGGGCCAGTCGTCGGAGGCGAGCGGCCGCACGGTCACGCCTGCTGCAGTCCGCTCGTCCACTTCGCGTCCCAGCTCGAGATCTCGTACGGCTGCCCCGGGGTTCCGCCGATCGCGAGCACCGCTGTGGCCGGCTCGACCGCGACCGCGCTGCGCCGCACCTCGGGATCGCGGATCGCCACGCAGGTTCCGGCCGGGCAGTCGAAGGGCTCGCCGTCAACGGTGAACTCCGCACGGCCCCCCACCACGACGTAGAGCTCCTGGTGCCCAACCGCCTCGGTGTCCGTCTCGCGGTGGTCGACGATCAGCCGCCCGCCCGCCTCCGACTGGACGAAGCAGTTCACGCCGAACGCCTCGAGCCCGAAGTGGTGCCGGAGCGGCTTCCAGTCCGGATCCCCGGGGTCCGGATCGGGGACCCCGGGGATCTCGTCGATTCGCTTGACGCCGTATCGCACCGCGCTGCCTAGCAGTCGAAGTAGAGCCCGAACTCCGCCGGGTGGGGCCGGAGGCGGACGACGTCGACCTCGTTCTCGCGCTTGTAGTCGATCCAGGTGCGGATCAGCTCCTCGCTGAAGACGCCGCCCTTCGTGAGGAATTCGTGGTCCGCCTCGAGGGCATCGAGCGCCTCGCCGAGCGACGACGGCACCTGAGGGACCTCCCCATGCGACTCCTCGAACAGGTCGTAGTCGGCCGGGGCTCCGGGGTCGAGCCCGCGCTCGATCCCGTCGATGCCTGCCATCAGCATGGCCGAGAAGGCCAGGTACGGATTCGCCGCCGCGTCCGGGCACCGGAACTCGATCCGCTTCGCCTTGGGCGACTCCGAGTACATCGGGATCCGGATGCACGCAGAGCGGTTCCGCTGCGAATAGACGAGGTTCACCGGTGCCTCGTAGCCAGGCACGAGCCGCCGGTACGAGTTCGTCGTCGGGGCGCAGAACGCGAGCAGCGCCGGCGCGTGAGCGAGCAGCCCGCCGATGTACGAGCGAGCCGTCGCCGACAGGCCTGCGTAGCCGTCGGCGTCGGCCATCAGCGTCTCCCCGTCCTTCCAGAGCGACTGGTGCGAGTGCATCCCCGAGCCGTTGTCGCCGAAGAGCGGCTTCGGCATGAAGGTCACCGTCTTGCCGGCCGCGCGGGCGACGTTCTTGACGACGTACTTGTAGGTCATCACCTGGTCGGCCATGCGGGTCAGCGGCCCGTAGCGCAGGTCGATCTCGCACTGGCCGCCGGAAGCGACCTCGTGGTGGTGGAACTCGCACGGGATACCGAGCCGCTCGAGCGTCAGGACCATCCGCGTGCGGAGGTCGTGCAGCGTGTCGTGCGGCGCCGGCGGGAAGTACCCCTCCTTCTCGCGCACCGTGTAGCCGAGCCCCGGCTTGCCCGAGTTCCAGTGGCCCTCCGCCGAGTCGACGGCGTAGTGCGAGTGATTTGTGCCGAGGTCGTACGACACCTCGTCGAGGACGAAGAACTCGCACTCGGGCCCGAAGTACGCCGTGTCGGCGATCCCGCTGGACTCGAGGTACGCCTCGGCCCGCCTGGCGACGCCGCGCGGATCGCGCCCGTAGGGCTGGCGTGTGACCGGGTCGGCGATCTCGCAGAGGATCGAGAGCGTCGGCGCTTCCGTGAACGGATCCAGGATCGCGCTCGCGGCGTCGGGCATCAGGAGCATGTCCGACTCGGAGATCCCCTGCCAGCCGCGGATCGACGAGCCGTCGAAGCCGAGCCCGTCGTCGAAGGACGACTCGTCGAAGGCCGAGATCGGCAGGGTCATGTGCTGCCAGGTGCCGAGCAGGTCGCAGAACTTCAGGTCGACCATCTGGGCCTGCGTCTGGCCCGCCCAGGCGATCGCCTCCTTGGCCGCGGGCGTCGTCTTCTGCCCGTTCGCCAGGTAGTGCCTCGTCTCGATCTCGCTCACTTCCTCCCTCCTTGAACGCGAAAAAGCCCCAGGGCTCCTGAGAGTCCTGAGGCTCCATTGCCTCGACACGCACCGTCGGCGGCGCGTGCCTGATCCGAGAGTACGGGATGCACCGGACGCAGCGCTAGGGTCGGACCGTGAAACTGCGCGGACGTCTAGGTGCGCTCGAGGAGCGCGAGTTCCGGCTTCTCTGGTTCAGCCGGATCGTCTCGGACTTCGGCGACCGGTTCGGCACGATCGGCCTGGCGTTCGCGGTACTCGCGATCGAGAGGTCCGCGGCGGCGCTTGCCTACGTGCTCGCCGCCCGGATGATCGCCAGCATCGCGCTGTTCCTCGTCGCCGGCGTCTGGGCCGACCGGCTGCCGCGGCAGCGGGTCATGCTCGTATCCGACGTCGGACGCGGCATCGCGACGGCCGCAATGGCTGTTCTGCTGCTGACAGACCGCGCGGAGATCTGGCATCTGGTGGTACTCGCCGCGGTCTACGGCGCCGCGGAGGCGTTCTTCGGCCCCGCCTCGCAGGGCCTCGTCCCGCAAACCGTTAGCCCCGCGCGGCTCCAGCAGGCGAACGGCCTGATGTCGCTCTCGCGCAACGTCACCGCCATCGCGGGGCCGGCCGCCGCCGGCGTCGTCATCGCGCTCTCGAGCCCCGGGTGGGCGCTCGTCGTCGACGCAGCGACATTCGGCGTCAGCGCGGCGTTCCTGCTCCGCATGCGGGTGTCGTTCGCCAAGCCGGCGAAGCAGACGTTCTTCACCGACCTGCGGGAAGGCTGGAGCGAGTTCACGCGCCGGACCTGGGTGTGGGTCTGCGTTTGCCACTTCGCGCTCTTCCACTTCGCCGCGCTCGCACCGTTCTTCGTGCTCGGGCCGCTGATCGCTGAGGAGGAGCTTGGCGGCGCGTCCGCCTTCGCGACGATCACCGCGTTCGGCGGCGTCGGGTCGGTGATCGGAAGCCTGGCGGCAATCAAGTTCCGACCGGACCGCCAGCTCGTCGCCGCCTTCCTCTCGGTGCTGATCTGGACTCCCGTGCTGGTCGCCTACGCCGTCACTGCGCCGGTGTGGGCGATCTCGGCGTTGGCGCTCGTTGCCGCGGCCGGAGTGAACTTCGCCGGAACGATCTGGTTCACGGCGCTACAGCAGCACGTCCCGCAGCACGCGCTCTCCCGCGTGAGCTCGTACGACTGGGCAGGCTCGGTGCTCTTCACCCCGCTCGGATTCATCCTCGTCGGACCGCTCGCAGACCAGTTCGGCGCCGCCGACGTGCTCTACGCTGCGGCCGCCTGGACGGTCGTCTCGAGCCTTGGGATCCTCGCGCTCCCCAGTGTCCGGAACCTCAGGCGCCGAGACGCGCCGCTCGAGTTCCCCGCGGCCGACCCCTTGACCGCCGAGCAAGCCGCTGGCTAAGGTGGCTGCACTGATGTCTCGCCTGGGCTGAGCACTTCCACGGGTTCGCGGGCCTCCTGACGGCCTGCTGAAGCCTGTCCTCGCCCACTTTTCGACGCACGTAGGAGACATCGCATGACCGCAGGAAACGACACGAATGGAACCCCGGCCGTCGTCGTGGACAACCTCCGCAAGGAGTTCTTCCGCAACGACGGGCGGCATGGCCTACGCCGGCGCCGCAAGCGCGTCGCGGCGCTCGAGGGCGTCACGTTCGAAGTCGGACGTGGCGAGACCGTGGCGATCCTCGGCCAGAACGGGTCGGGCAAGTCGACGCTGATCCGCCTGCTCTCGACCCTCCTGCTCCACGACGGGGGCGCGGCCCGGATCTTCGGCCACGACGCCTTCACGGAGACCCGCGCGGTGCGGCGGCTGATCAACCGGGTGTCCGTCGAGGCCTCGTTCTTCAAGAAGATGTCTGCCGTCGAGAACCTCAGCTACGCCGCGCGCTTCTACGGGATGCCGATCCGCGAGACCCGGAAGCGCATCCCCGAGATCCTCGAGCGGGTCGGATTTCCGAAGGCTCGGATGAACGAGCCGCTCGAGGATCTCTCGCGCGGTATGCAGCAGAAGGTCGCACTCGCCCGGGCGCTGCTCACGGCACCGATCGTCCTGCTCCTGGACGAGCCGACGACGGGTCTCGACCCGCGGTCGAAGCTCGAGGTGCAGAAGTTCATCCGCGAGATCAGGCGCGAGCACGACGCGTCCGTCCTCCTCTGCACGCACGACCTCGTCGAGGCGGAGGAGCTCGCCGACCGCGTCGGCATCCTCGATCGCGGACGGCTGATCGAGCTGGCGACCGCAGACGAGCTGAAGCGGAAGCACGGCGCGAAGACGCTCGAGGAGGCCTTCTTCGCTGCGACCGGCAAGTCGTTCGAGGACGAGCAGCCTGAGGAGGACGAGTAATGCCCGGCGCAGCCGCAGTCCTCAGACACGAGCTGATCGGGCTCTCCGGCGTCTTCGAGCGAAACGTCTACCTCGTCCGCCGCTACATCTGGTGGGACGTCGCGTTCTTCGTCTGGACGATCGCGAACACGCTCACGATCGTCTTCATCGGCGAGGGCGTCGAGGCCACGGGCGGCGACATCGACGTCGAGCGGGTGACGACACAGCTGCTCGTCGGCGCCGTCGTCTGGGCGTACCTCGGCGTGATCTTCGAGATCCTCACGGAGACCGTCGCCTGGGAGCGCTGGGAGGGGACGATCGAGTACACGTTCATGGCGCCCCTCTCCCGGCCCGTGCACCTGTTCGGGATGGGCCTGTTCGCGATCGTCTACGGGATCATCCGCGCGATCCTGCTCTTCGGAGTCGTCGCACTCTTCTTCGATCTCAATCTCTCGAGCGCCGACTACCTCGCGGCGATCGTGGTGCTGCTAGTCGCCTCGGTCTCGTTCATCGGGATCGGGATGATGACGGCCGTCCTCCCGCTGATCTCGCCGGAGAAGGGGACGCAGCTCGGGTTCATGGCGCAGGGGATCCTGCTCGTGATCTCAGGCGTCTACTACCCGGTCTCGGTGCTGCCCGAGTGGATGCAGTTCCTGTCGGTCTTCTCGCCGGCGACCTATGCGCTGGACGGGCTGCGCGACGCGATCATCGAGGGCGACGGGCTGTCGGAGATGGGCGACGAGCTCTGGCCGCTCGTCCTGATCGGCGCCGTCACGATTCCGCTCGGGCCTCTGGGTCTTCCGGCGCGGCGAGATCTACGCGAAGCGGCACGGCAAGCTGAAGCGGTCGGGATGATCCGGCGCGCGGAGACTGACGCCGACCTCGCCGCGTACTGCGACGTCTGGAACGCGATCACGCCGCGCGAGCCGACAAGGATCGAGGACGTCAAGCGGCGGCTCGAGCGGCAGCCTGAGCGTCTCTACCTCGTGGCCCTCGAAGGGGACGAGGTCGTGGGCCTTGGATTCTGCGGCCCCTCACAGTCGCCCGAGCGCACTGCGATCGTCGTTTGCGTCCTTCCGGAGCATCGGCGACGCGGCATCGGCTCGGAGCTTCTCGACCGCGTCTTCGCGCATGCCGCCCAGCTCGAGCGGCCGCAGGTCTCCGGAATGGTCTTCGAGGACGACCCCGACTCGATCGCATGGGTCACGAACCGCGGCTTCGAGGAGTCTCAGCGCCAGGTCGAGCTCTCGCGCGAGGTCGGTCCGCGCGAAGCCGAGCCGAATTCCCCGGACGGGATCGAGTTGGCGGAGCTCGACGAGAGCCGCCACGAAGAGGCGTACGAGGTCTGGGCCGAGTGCTACCCGGACATGCCCGTGTCGCCGCCGATCCCAGCCCCGACCTACGAGGAATGGCTCGCTGAGGAGGTGTCCGGGCCTGTCACGTTCCTGGCGCTCGACGCCGGTCGTGTCGTTGGCGCAGCGGCGCTGATGGAGCGCGTCGACGGCCTGGCCGAACACGGCCTGACTGCGGTTCTCCGCTCGCACCGCGGCCGCGGAATCGCGACTGCCCTCAAGCAGGCGCTGATCCACTGGGCCGGCGAGCACGGCTTCCGCGAGCTGACGACCTGGACGCAGGACGGAAACGCCGCCATGCAGGCCGTCAACCTGAAGCTCGGCTACCGTCCCCGGCCGGCGGTGATCAACGTCTCGAGGCCCCTGTGAGGCGCTTCGACGCTACCCGCGTCTTCTACGGGATGGAGTTCTTCGACACGCTCGGCGCCCAGGCGGCGTTCACGGTCTGGGCGGTCTACCTCGTGCAGGACGTCGGCGTGAACCCGCTCCAGCTCGTCCTGCTCGGGACGGTGAGCGAGATCGCGATCTTCCTCTTCGAAGTGCCGACCGGCGTCGTCGCCGACACCTACAGCAGGCGGCTCTCGATCATCATCGGGATGATCCTGGCGGGGCTGTCGCTGGTGATCTTCGGCCTCGTCGCCGTCTATTGGGTGATCGTGCTCGCCGTGATCCTGCGAGGGATCGGCGGCACCTTCACGAGCGGCGCCTGGGAGGCGTGGATCACGGACGAGCACGGGGTGGAGGGGATCGGCCGGGTGTTCCTGCGCGGGAACCAGTTCTCGTACCTTGGCGCGATCGCCGGCTCCGCGCTCGGCGTCGGGATCGCGACGTGGGACCTCGGCGCGGGGATCGTCTTCGGCGGGATCGTCTCGGTGCTGACCGGGATCGCGTGCATCTTCCTCATGCCTGAGCACGGCTTCCAACGCCGTCCCGTGGAGGAGCGCAAGTCGCCGCTGCGCGCCATGCGGACGACGGCGGTCACGGGCGGAAAGCTCGTGCGCGGGCACAACATCCTCCTGCTCATCGTCGGCATCACGTTCTTCGCCGGGGCCGCATCCGAGGGCCTCGACCGACTGTGGGAGGCGCACCTGCTCAAGGACGTCGGGCTCCCGGAGCTGTGGGGCATGGACCCGGTCGTCTGGTTCGGCGTCTTCAACATCGTCGGCCTCGTCGCCGGGATCGTGATCACCTCGTTCCTGGTGCCGCGGTTCGAGCACGCGAACAACGCGAAGCTGGCCCGCACGCTGCTCTGGCTGACCGTCGTCCTGTCCGTCTCGATCGTGATCTTCGGGCTCGCCACGAGCTTTGCGGTCGCCGCCGTCGCCTACCTCGTCGCGCGGCTCGTGCGCCGCCTCAAGGACCCGCTCTACGTCACCTGGCTGAACAAGAACGTCGAGGACTCCAGCGTGCGCGCCACGGTGAACTCGATCGCGAGCCAGGCGGACGCGATCGGCGAAGTCGCCGGCGGGCCGGCCATCGGCGTGATCGGGACGGTCGGGTCGCTGCGGGCCGCTCTCGTCGCGACCGGTCTCCTGCTCACGCCGGCGATTCCGCTCTTCCTACGGGCGCTGCGCCATGGCGGCCGCGAGCCCGAGCTCGAAGAGGCCGAAGCGCCCGCGTGAGGCGGATCCGGATGCTCCAGCCGCTCCGGGAGCGCGATTTCGCGCTCTTCTGGCTGGGCTGGACCGTGTCGCTGATCGGCGACGGCTTCTTCATGGTCGCCATCGCGTGGCAGGTCTTCGACCTCTGGAACTCCCCCACCGCGCTCGCGGTCGTCGGCGTCGCGGAGACGATCCCGATCGTCGCCCTGGTCCTCGTCGGCGGTGTCGTCACCGACCGCTTCGAGCGCCGGAAGGTCCTGATCTTCTCGAGCGCGCTGCGAGGCGCCTGCGTCGCCGCCCTCGGGCTGCTCGCGGTCACGGAGACCATCGAGCTCTGGCACATCTTCGTGATCTCGGTCTTCTTCGGCGCCGGCCAGGCTTTCCAGGGGCCCGCGGCGAGCGCGATCGTCCCCGACCTCGTCCCCAGGCACCTGCTCGTCCAGGCGAACTCGCTGTCGCAGTTCGTGAGGCAGGCTGCGTTCGCGTTCATCGGGCCGGCGCTGGGCGGCCTCGTCGTCCACTCCCTCGGCGTCGGGACCGCGTTCTTCGTCGACGCCGCGACGTTCGCGTTCGGGATCGCGATGCTGCTGCTCCTCCGCCCTCAGGCGGCCAAGGCGCAGTCGGACGGGCCTACCTCGATGCGCCGGGACATCATGGAAGGCCTCCGATTCGTCCGCCGGACCGTGTGGCTCTGGGGCACGCTGGGCTGGGCCCTCGTCGCCGTCTTCCTGGTCTACGGGCCGTTCACGGTGCTGATGCCGTATCTCGTTCGCAACGACCTCGGCGGCGACGCCGGCGACCTCGGCCTCGTCTTCGCCGCGGGCGGCCTCGGTGCGATCCTCGTCTCGCTCGTCGTGGGCCAGATCGGCCTCCCGCGTCGGCACATCACGTTCATGTACGCACTCTGGATGATTGCCTGCCTTCAGATCGCCGCCTACGCGTTCGCCGGTGTTCCCTGGCAGGCGATGGCGATCTCGTTTGCGGGTGAAGGCTGCTGGGCGGCCGGGTTGATCGTGTGGGTGACGCTGATGCAGCGGGTGGTGCCGGCAGCGCTCCTCGGCCGCGTCAAGAGCGTGGACTGGCTGCTCTCCTTCGGACTCGTTCCACTCTCGTTCGCGGTCACCGGCCCGATCGCCGGCTGGCTCGGCGTGAACACCGTGCTGCTGATCGCAGGCTTCGGCGCGAGCGCTCTGACCGTGGTCTTCTACTTCCTGCCGGGCATGCGTGACACCGAGACGCCGGGCCACACGAGCCGCGTGATCCTCAGCGACCCGACCGAGACAGCGGTGCCTGTCGAGGAACCCGACGGAGCACTTGCGGGAGCCCGACCAGGCCAGTAGTCTCGTGCGGGCACGGAGGCAATGGAGCCTCGGGCCTCTGCCCGAGGCTTTTCGCATTTAAGGAGGCAGTTTCATGGCGCAGGTCGAGAGCAAGCCGAGAGCGACGTCGAGCACGGAGGACCGCAAGGAGGTCCTGAAGCGGATCAAGGACGAGGGCGTGGAGTTCCTCCTGCTCTGGTTCACCGATCTCGAGGGACACCTGAAGAGCTTCGCGGTCACCCCGGCGGAGATGGAGGACGCCCTCGACGACGGGATGGGCTTCGACGGCTCGTCGATCACCGGCTTCAACGCGATCGAGGAGTCCGACATGGTCGCGATCCCCGACCCGCGCACGTTCCAGCTGATGCCCTGGCGCGAGGGTGAGACCAAGGTCGCCAGGATGATCTGCGACGTCGTCACGCCCGACGGCGAGCCCTACGAGGGCGACCCGCGCTACGTCCTCCGCCGCGCGCTCGAGCGGATGAAGGGCATGGGCTTCGACACGTTCAACGTCGGCCCCGAGCTCGAGTACTTCCTCTTCAAGGACGCAAAGGGCACCGAGACCCTCGACGAAGGCGGCTACTTCGCGATGACGACGATGGACGCCGCGAGTGAGCTCAGACAGGAGACCGTCCGCGCGCTCGAGTCGATGGGAATCCCGATCGAGTACGTCCACCACGAGGTGGGGCCGTCCCAGCACGAGATCGACATGCGCTTCGCGCCGGCGCTCGAGATGGCCGACCACACGATCACGTACCGCCTGATCGTCAAGGAGATCGCGAAGAAGGCCGGCTTCCACGCAACCTTCATGCCGAAGCCGATCTTCGGCGAGAACGGCTCCGGCATGCACACGCACATGTCGCTCTTCACGGACGGCCGGAACCAGTTCTTCGACGAGGAGGACAAGTGGCACCTGTCCGACACGGGCAAGGCCTTCATCGCCGGACAGCTGCGACATGCGCGTGAGATCGCAGGCGTCTTCGCGCAGTGGGTCAACTCGTACAAGCGGCTCGTGCCGGGCTATGAGGCGCCGGTCTACGTCGCCTGGTCGCAGCGGAACCGCTCGGCCCTGATTCGGATCCCGCTCTACAAGCCGGGCTCGGAGGAGGCGACGCGAGCGGAGATCCGGTGCCCGGACCCGGCCTGCAATCCGTACCTCACCTTCGCCGCGCTGCTCCATGCGGGGCTCGAGGGGATCGAGCGCGGCTACGAGCTGCCCGAGCCGATGGAGACCAACCTCTACCACCTGACGCCCGAGCAGCGGGAGGAGCGCGGCATCGTTGCGCTACCGGAGACGCTCGGTGAGGCGATCGACGAGCTCGCGCATTCGGAGCTGGCGAAGCAGGCGCTGGGCCGCCACATCTTCGACCGCTACATCGAGCTCAAGCGGAAGGAGTGGGACGAGTACCGCGTTCAGCTCACATCGTGGGAGCTGGAGCGCTATCTCCCTGTGCTTTGAGGCCACAACGACCGCGAGCTGCAAACGCAGCTCGCGGTCGGCCGTCAGTACGTCCCACCCGCCGCAGGCAGGGCGGGACACCTGACCATTGTGGATGTTTTCCGTCCGCGTTTCTAGAGAAACGCGCGAATCGACTCGCGCTCGACCTTCAGGCCCACGACGCCGCTCGAGCGGTCGATCTCCTCGATCGTCGCGGCCGGGACGAGTCGCCGGCGCCGCGAGAGGAAGCCGGACCGGACGGAGAGGGCGTCGGGAATGTCGCGGGCGGTGCCGTACATCGGGCACTCGACGCGGCCGACGACCCTGCCCCTCGCATCCGCGACCAGGTAGCCGATCGTCTGGCTGAGGTCGGGGAGGACGGGCAGCGCCTCACTCATGGAGTGAAACGTACGCCTCTGCTGTCAACGATTTCCGTTGACATGGGTAAGGACTTTGTAAGCGGTGTCGCGCGCGGGATCGCAGCCGGGGACGCCACCGCGCGAGGCGACGCCCCCGTCTACGGGTCTATGAGGCCGGCCGCATCCGCCGCCGGTCGGTGCCGACGAGGAAGTACGCGCCGGTGATCATCAGTGCGATCGCCGCGATGACGCCGACGGTCTCGGGACCAGGCACCGAGAAGGTGCTCGGGTCCGACACCGTGCCTCCCGTCGTTGCGACCGGATCCGTGCGCGGAAGTGCACGGTCGTCCGGGCTCATCTGCGGCGGCTCAACCCGCGGAAGTGCCCGATCGTCTGGGCTCATCTGCGGCGGCTCAACCCGCGGAAGTGCGCGATCGTCCGGGCTCACGCCTGGTTCCGGTGCCGCAACCGGCGTGACGCGCGGAAGAGCACGATCGTCCGGGCTCACGCCAGGCTCCGGTGCCGCAACCGGTGTCGTGCGCGGAAGAGCACGATCGTCCGGGCTCATTGCCGGCGGGGCAACCCGCGCGAACGCGCGGTCATCGGCGGCAACGCCGTCCCCCGTCGCGACCTCGCCGCGTGCGAAGGCACGATCGTCCGGACTCGTCGACTGGACGATCGGAGTGGTCCCGCCGTAGGACGCTCCCGGCTCAGCCGCGGCACTCGCCGCACCACCGGCGACAGCGGTCGCGGCGACAGCCAGAACGAGGGCTGTCTCCCGCAAGCCGTGCGCCTCGACATCGTCGGTCGCCCGTCCCAGAGCTTCGCGGTCGAAGGTCAGGACGATGTCGTCGCCCTGCGCCCCGCTCAGCAGCTGCTCGAGGTCGGTGCGCTCCCACGCCACCGAGATCTCCCGGGTCGCGGCCGCCTCGCCGTCGGAAAAGCGAGTGATGTCGAGAACAAGCTCGATCGGCTCCTCTTCCGCAGCGAGAACGGCCTGGATGTCCGACCGTGGAATGGTCGTAGTGAGACCATCGCCGAGATCGGAAGCAGGCACGAGTGCTGCTCGCGCGGATATCTGCTCCATAGGGCCGCTCCCTTCTCTCAGGGCGCCAGGCTGGCGCCACTGTCATTTCTCTTGACGCGTCGGGTGCCAGGAATCTTCCCACAGCCTTGTGCCATCTTCAACAAACCGTGCGCTTCTACAATCGGCGTGTGAACGCCTCCGAGCGGCATCTGCAGCTGCTCACGGAGAGCATCGCGGCCGTCAACTCGACGCTCGACCTCGAGGAGGTGCTCTCGCTCGTCGCGCGCAAGGTCGCCGAGGCGCTCGACACCGACGCGTGCTTCGTCTACCTCTATGACGAGGGCGCCGACGAGCTCGTCCTGCGCGCCACGCAAGGCACCTCGGTCGAGGCGATGACGCGACGACCGCGGATGCGGCCCGGCGAGGGAATAACCGGCACCGCGGCCGCCGAGCGAAGGCCGATCGCGCTCCCGGCCCAGGCGCACCTCGACCCCCGCTTCAAGGGCTTCCCGAACCTCCCGGAGGACCAGTACGAGTCGATCCTCGCCGTCCCGATCCTCGCGCGGGAGAAGCTCGCCGGAGCACTGAACGTCCGCACGGTCGAGCCGCGAGAGTTCACCGGCGAGGAGATCGAGCTGCTGCTCGCGATCGCCGCCCAGGTCGCTCAGACGATCGAGCACGCGAAGCTCTACAGCGAGGCCCAGCGACGGGTCGGCGAGCTGGAGGCGCTGGCGCGCATCTCCGAGGCGGTCTCCGAGTCCCTCTACCTGGAGGAGTCGCTGGAGGCGATCGTGCAGACCACGGTGGACGCTGTCGGCGCGGCCGGCGCTGCACTCGTCCTCGAGGACGGGAACATCGCCTGGCCCGAGGGCCGTGCTGCCGAGCACGCGATCAGGATCCCGCTCCGCTGGAAGGGCCGGCAGATCGGCGAGCTCGTCTGCGACCGGGACACGCCGTTCACGGAGCAGGAGCGCGCCCTCCTTTCCTCGATCGCGAACCACGCCGCCGTCGCGCTCGAGCATGGCCGGGCCGTGATGCGCAGTGTCCTCGCCCAGGAGATCCACCACCGCGTCAAGAACAACCTTCAGACCGTGGCGTCGCTCCTACGGCTCCAGGCGCGCTCCGGCGAGCAGGTCGACCCACGGAAGGCGCTCGACGATTCGGCGAACAGGATCCTCGCGATAGCTGCCGTCCACGAGGTGCTGACGGAGAGCCGCCACGACGACGTCGACCTCGACGAGCTGCTGGACCGACTCCGGGCGATGCTCGTCCAGGGGCTCGGGACCGGCAAGCGCGTCGAGACCGCGCTCGAGCCGGTGTCGCTCGCCGGCAACCGGGCGACCGCGCTGGCGCTCGTCTTCAGCGAGCTGCTCCAGAACGCGCTCGAGCACGGCGGCGACTCGGTGCGCGTCGAGCTCGGACGCAGCGACGGCAACGTCGTGCTCGCAATCGCCGACGACGGAGCCGGGATCGCGGACGAGCCCTCGGGGACCGGCCTGTCGATCGTCCAGGCACTCGTGCGGGACGAGCTGCGCGGCACGCTCGACCTGAGCTCCGACGGCGGCCTGCGGGCGGAGGTCGTCTTCCCGGCATGAGGATCCTGGTCGCCGAGGACGAGACGATCATCCGGCTCGATCTCCGCAACCTGCTGGAGGAGTCGGGCCACGAGGTGTGCGCCGAGGCGCGCGACGGGCGTGAGGCGGTCGAGCTCGCCCGGGAGCACGAGCCCGACCTCGCGATCCTCGACGTGAAGATGCCGCGGCTGGACGGAATCGAGGCGGCGCGAACGATCCTCGAGGAGCGGCCGATCCCGATCGTGATGCTCACCGCCTACGGCCAGGACGAGCTCGTGTCGCGCGCCGTCGAGGCCGGAGTGTTCGGCTACCTCGTGAAGCCGTTCCGCGAGGCCGATCTGCTCCCGGCAATCGCGACCGCGCGGGCCCGCCACGAGGAGCTCGCGTCGCTGCGGGAGGAGGCGGATTCGCTCGCCGAGGCGCTTGCCGCCCGCAAGGCGATCGAGCGCGCCAAAGGGCTGCTGATGGCCCGCGAGGGCTTGTCCGAAGAGGACGCCTTCAAGCGGCTGCGGAAAGCGAGCCAGCTCTCCGGGAAGCCCCTGAAAGTCGTGGCCGAAGCCCTGATCGCGCTAGACGCCTGAGGATTCGAACAGGCGCTCCCACCGGGCGAGCAGCGCCTGGAGCTCGTCGCGCGCACCGCGATGCCGGCGGAGAAGATCCGCGTTGCCCCAGTCGTTCGCGAGCTCGCGCTCGAGCTCGGCGACGCGCTCCTCCTGCTTCGCGATGTCCGCCTCGACGACCTGAAGGGCGGTCGGGCCGGTCGGCTTCGTGGAGACCGTTTTCGGTTTCTTCGTGACCTTCGGCGCCGGCGGCTCGGCGGCTTTCGCGACCTCCTCACGGCGACGGACGAGCTCAGCCCAGCCACCCTCGTAGGAGCGCAGGCCATGGTCCTCGATCGCCATCGTCCGTTGGGCGACGGCGTCGAGCAGCGCGCGATCGTGCGAGACGAGCAGCACGGTCCCGGGGAAGGCTTCGAGCGCGGCCTCCAGCGCCTCGCGGCTCTCGAGGTCGAGGTGGTTCGTCGGCTCGTCGAGCACCAGGAAGTTCGCGCCCGAGGCGACCACGATCGCCAGAGCGAGCCGGCGGCGCTCACCGCCCGAGAGAACTGTCACCGGCTTCGACTGCTCGTCCCAGCCGGAGAAGAGGAAGCGACCGAGGAGGTTCTGCGCCGATTGGCGCGGCAGCCCCGTCGAGCCCTGGACGCAGTCGAGCACGGTCCCTCGCTCGTCCAGCTCCAGCTCCTGCTGCGAGAAGTACGCGGCCTCGACGCCGTGCCCGAGCCGCACCGTCCCGGCGGCCGCGTCGCGGCGGCCGAGCATCGTCTCCAGCAGCGTCGTCTTCCCCGAGCCGTTAGGGCCGACCAGTGCGACGTGCTCGGCGCGCTCGAGCGCGAAGTCGACCCCGTCGAGGAGCTCCTTGTCGCCTGCCTTGACGTCGAGGCCGGCAGCCTCGACCACGGTCCGGCCGCTTCGGGCCGGCTTCAAGAAGTCGAAGCCCATCGACCGCTTCCTCGTCGTCAGGCGGTCGAGCGTCTCGGCCTGACCGCCGCGCTCCTCCTCCAGCCGGCCGATGTGCGTCAGCTTCGCCTGGGCCTGCTTCGCCTTGGTCTTCTTGTACCGGAAGCGCTCCACGAAGCGCTCGAGGCGCGCGATGTCGCCTTCCAGGCGGTCGAGAGCCTTCTGCGCGTGCAGCGCGCGAGCAACCTTCTCGCGCCGCCACTGGTGCCACGGCCCCTTGAAGTAGAGCGAGCGGCCGCCCGAGAGCTCGAGCACGCCGTTCGTCACCGCCTCGAGGAACCAACGGTCGTGCGCGACGAGGATCACGGCGGCGTCGAGGGACTGAAGCTCGCGCTCGAGCCACTCGATGCTCTCGACGTCCAGGTGGTTCGTCGGCTCGTCCAGGAGCAGGAGATCCGGGTCGCCGGCCAGGGAGCGTGCCAGCGACGCGCGCGTCAGCTCGCCGCCCGAGAACGTGTCCAGGAGGCGGTCGAGGTCAGCATCCGTGAAGCCCAGGCCCCGCACGACGCCGGCCGTCCGGTCGCGCCAGGCGTAGCCGCCCGCGTGCTCGAGCCGCGCCTGGGCGTCGGCGTAGCGCCCGAGCGTCGCCTGGTCGTGGTCGCCGCCTGCCATCGCCTGCTCGAGCGTCCGCAGCTCCTCCTCCAGCGCGATCAAGTCGGAGGCGCCGGAGAGGACGTACTCGCGCAGGGTCAGCCCCTGCTCGAGCGGCGGGCGCTGGTCGTGCAGCGCGACGCGCGTGCCTTTGGAGAACACGAGCTCGCCGCCCTCCACCGGCAGCTCGCGCGCGAGCATCCGGAGCAGCGTCGTCTTGCCGGCCCCGTTGGGGCCGGCGAGCGAGAGCCGGTCTCGGCGTTCGACCTTGAACGAGACGCCGTCGAAGAGCGGGTCTCCCGCGAACTCCTTGCGGAGCTGATTTGCGATCACGACTGCCATGGCTGCTCCAAAAAGATGGGGGCCGCTGTTTCCAGCGGCCCCCGATCCGATACCAGCGGTGGATTTGGTAGAGGCGCTTACCTACTCGGCTGGATGCCGGTGGCGCGTAGCGCGACGTCCCCCACGCTGGCTAGGCGGTTCCCTACAGGTCTCGGGGACACGCCCCTACCCGCTGGTACCTCCACTGCCCGTACTTGAAGATTTCACTACCGGACCACCTCCTTTCCGCGGTAAGCCGAAATGTAGCGGAGAGGGAGGAGGTCGGTCAGCCCCCCACCGGGGGAGTATCCGGCTGGAGCACGACGCTGAGCTCGAGCCCCCGGTCGAGCGGGACGGTGACGGACTCGAGCGTGGGGTCCGCCTGGCGCGCTCGCGAGTACGCGCCCAGCGTCTCCTCGTGGGAGAGGACGTTGTCGGCCACGAAGAGGCCACCGGGCTCGACCTTGGGCCGGGCGAGCTCGAAGAGCCGCTCGTAGTCGTCCTTCTCGGCATCGATGAAGACGATGTCGAAGACGTCGTCGATCTTCGGAAGCGTCTCGAACGCGTCACCTTCGATCAGCTCGGCTATCTCTTCCAGACCCGCCTCGGCGATGTTGGCCCGCCAGGCCTCGGCCTTCAACGGGTCGGCCTCCAGCGAGAGGATCCGCCCGCCGAAGTAGCGGAGGCCGGCGGCGAGCCAGATCGTCGAGTAGCCGCGCGATCCTCCGATCTCCAGGACCTCGCAGTCGGTCTGGGGCGCGACCAGGTCGAAAAGGAACTGCCCCGTCGTCCTCGCGACCTGCCTGGAGCGAAGCTCCCGAGAGACACCCTGCTCGCGCTCCGCGGCGTCCTCCGCCTCGAGCCGCTTCAGCACCGCCCGAACCCGGTCGTCGAGCATCAGACGTCCACCTTCACCACGCCATCCTCCACCACGACGGGAAACGTCTCCACCGGTTGGTACGCGGGAAGGGAGAGCGGCCGGCCCGAGCAGATGTCGAACTCGGAACCGTGGCGCGGACAGATCACGACGCCGCGGTCGGGGTCGTGCTCACCCTCCGCGAGCGGCCCGTCGTCGTGCGAGCAGCGGTCCTCGATCGCGCAGAGCTTTCCGCCCAGGTTGTAGACGCCTACCGCGACTTGGCCGACGTGGACGATCTTGACACTGCCGGGCGGGAACTCGTCGAGCGGCGCGACGGTGACCAGCGCCAAGCCGGTCTACGAAACCTTGAACTGGTCGTCCAGCCCAGCCCACTCCGCGGGGAGCGGGGTGCCCTTCGCCCGATGCAGCGCGACCTTGAGGACCCCGAGCCCGAGCAGCGCGCACTTGAGCCGGATGGGCGTCAACGGGATTCCGATCTCTTCGAGCAGCTCGTCCTTCGAGAGCTCTGCGATCTCTGTCGCGGTCCGACCCTCGACCATCTCCATCAGCATCGACGTCGCCGCCTGGCTGATCGCGCAACCGCGGCCGGAGAACTTGACCTCGTCGATCGTCTCGCCGTCCGCGCCGAAGGCAACGTAGATCGCGACCTCGTCGCCGCAAAGCGGGTTCAGGCCCTCGGCCTGCGCGTCGGCATCCTCGATCACCCCGTGTCCCCGGGGGTTCTTGTAGTGGTCGAGGATGACCTCTCTGTACAGGTCTTCCACGGAAAGGAGGCTAGCCGAACACCTTTCGCGCGCGGAGGAGCCCGTCGTGGAGGCGATCGACATCGTCCTGGACGGTGTAGAGGTAGAAGCTCGCGCGATTCGTCGCTGCGACGCCGAGCCTGGCCATCAACGGCTGGCAGCAGTGGTGGCCCGCGCGGATCGCGACGCCCTCCCAGTCCAGGACCTGCGCGACGTCGTGTGGGTGGATGCCCTCCATGTTGAACGAGACGATCCCGGCCCGTTTCTCAGGCGCCGGCCCGTACAGCTGGATCCCCGGCACGTCGCCGAGGCGGTCGAGCGCGTAGGCGACGAGGTCGTGCTCGTGCTGCTCGATCGCGTCGAGCCCGATCCCGTTCAGGTAGTCGATCGCCGCGCCGAACCCGACGGCTTCGGCGATCGGCGACGTCCCTGCCTCGAACTTGTGCGGGAGATCGCCCCAGGTGGTCTCCTCGAACTGCACCTTGCGGATCATGTGGCCGCCGAGGTTGAACGGCTCCATCGACTCGAGCAGCTCGCGGCGGCCCCAGAGAGCACCGACACCGCTCGGTCCGCAGAGCTTGTGCGCGGAGAACGCGAGGAAATCGCACCCGAGCGCCTGAACGTCGATCTGCCGGTGTGGCGCCGCCTGCGCGGCGTCGACGACGGTGACCGCGCCGTGCTCGTGGGCCCACGCCGTCAGCTTCTCGACGGGATTCACGGTCCCGAGCGCATTGGAGACGAGGTTGGCGGCGACGACCTTGAGCTCGCCGTCGCGCGTGAGCTCGTCGAGCCCATCCAGGTCGAGCTCACCGCTGTCGGTCAGGCGCACCATCCGGAACGACGCGCCTGTCCGCTTGGCGACGTACTGCCACGGCACGAAGTTGGAGTGGTGCTCGAGCTCGGTGACGACGACGACATCTCCCGGCCCGAGCCTCGCGAGCCCGTACGCGTAGGCGACGAGGTTGAGGCTCTCCGTGGCGTTCCGCGTGAAGATCAGCTCCCGCGAGGAAGGCGCGTTGACGAACTTCGCGATCCGGTCGCGCGCGCCCTCGAACGCCTCCGTCGACCGCTCTGCCAGCGCATAGACGCCGCGGTGGACGTTTCCGTACGAGGTCTCGTAGAAATGGGTCATCGCCTCCAGCATCTGCCGAGGCTTCTGCGCCGTCACGGCGGAGTCGAGATACGCGAGCGGCTTGCCGTTGATCTCCTGCTGGAGGATCGGGAAGTCGGCGCGCAGCTTCTGCGCGTCGAGCTTCGTGCGCGCCTCGACGGCCATGGGGCCATGGTAGCCCCGGGGGTGGAGGCCTAGGTCGGGCGCTCGAAGCCGACGAGGCGCCAGAGCGCGCCGTCGTACGCCCACGCCGCGGTGAGACCGGCGCTTTCCGCGGCCGCGAACAGCCGGTCGGGGCGGTGGATGAAGGAGCGGTACTCCATGGAGCGCGCAGCAAGGTAAGCGTTGACGGCCGACGCCCCGACCCGTGTCCACCAGCTTCGGCGGGGAAAGCTGAACGCGAGGAGGCGGCGCGCTCGGTCGGCGGCGGCCGCAACGAGCGCCTCGCCGTCCGGGTAGCAGCAGACGACACGGTGCATGACGACGACATCGGCTTCCGGAAACTCCTCGGCGGCGTCCGCGAAGTCGACGACCCGCCGCTCCACCCGGTCCTGGACTCCGGCCTCCCGCGCGAGCTCCGTCGCCGTCGCGTCGTACGACGAGGAGAGCTCGACGGTGATCGCTCGCTCCGCGCCGGCCTTCAAGAGCTCGAGGCCGAGCACCCCGTTCCCACCTCCGACGTCGAGCACGCTGCCGGCGACCCCACGGCGCGCGACGAAACCGGCGATCCGCCGGGCATTGGGGTCGAGACCACGCCGCCGGTAGGAGCGCGCGTCACGCCTTGCGATCTTCTCGGTGAAGAAACTGTCGTATCCCTGCCGGGAGCAGCATCCCGCCATCGAGGCGTCAGGGTATCCCCACTACTCTTGGCGCGATGCGAGCCAGGCTCTTCGTACTGACAGCAATTGCATGCATCGGGCTCCTCGCGGGGTGCGGCGGGGACGGCGACTCCGGCTCCGAGTCGAGCGAGCCCGGCGCGAAGGTCTTCGCCGACGCCGGGTGCGGCGGCTGCCACACGCTGGACGCCGCCGGGTCGAGCGGATCCGTCGGGCCGAACCTCGACGACGCGAAGTCCGTCATTCGACGAGGTCGTCGCCAAGGTGAAGAGCGGAGGCGGCGCGATGCCGTCGTTCGAGGGCGACCTGAGCGACCAGGAGATCCGCGACGTCGCGACATTCGTCTCAGGCGGGAAGCAAGGCCAGGCAGCGGCCGCCGTCTCCAAGATCAAGCCGTTCAAGCCGAACACCGAGCGGCTCGAGGGATGTCTCGACGCCGACTGCCGTCGGCAGGCATTCGGAAACATCGCCTACCGCGAAGGCCCGAAACCGGCACTCGCACTCTTCGCGGAAAAGCTCAGCGACGATGCCGTCGCGGCCGACTGTCACCGGATCGCGCACACGATCGGCGCCGCCTCGCTCCAGCACTACGACGGGAACGTCGGCAAGGCGCTCGCCGAGGGGAACGGGATCTGCGCGTCCGGCTACTACCACGGCCTCCTGGAGTGGAAGCTCGCAGGCGTCCCGAAGACCGAGGTCGCCTCGGTCGCACGAACGGTCTGCGACCAGACAAAGAGCACCTCCAGCTCATTCGTCTACTACCAGTGCGTCCACGGGCTCGGCCACGGGCTGATGCTCTACACGCTGTACGACCTGCCCGGCGCGTTGCGCCTCTGCCACCGGCTCGGCACCGACTTCGACCGCGTCTCGTGCAGCGGCGGCGTCTTCATGGAGAACCAGCAGTCTTCCTACGGGATCACCTCGCCGTGGCTGAAAAAGGATGACCTGCTCTACCCGTGCGGGATCGTGTCGCATTCGGACAAGACGTACTGCTACCTGCTCGTCACATCGCGGATCCTCCCGAGCGTCGGTTGGGACTGGAAGAAGACCGCCGATTGGTGCCGAAAGAGCGAGCCAGGCTTCGTCGAGCTGTGCTTCCAGTCGTACGGACGCGATGCGTCAGGAAACTCGCGTCAGGATCCCGCCAAGGCGCGGGATCTGTGCGCAAATGCCGGCAGCGGGGAAGAGGAGTGCATCTTCGGCGCGGTGCGCGACATCCTCAACACCAATCCGTCCGACCTCGGCGCTGCCCGCCTCTGCCAGCTGGCGAAGCCCGCACACCGGTCCTACTGTGCGTACGGGATCGGCTCGATCGTCGCCGTCAAACACAGCTCCCCGGAAGCGAAGCGGGCCGACTGCCGGCGGTTCCTGGCCGGCCGGTACTACGCGGACTGCCTGCGCGGCGCGAATGCCTAGGAGGGTTCGCCGGAATATCGCTCGTTGCCAGGGCGCGATGCTCGTTCCCAGGCAAGGACGCAGGGAGCGCCCGTATCGAATGAGATACGGGTGCGACTGAGGACGCGGCCTGAGGGCGAGCAGCGCGGCCTGGCGGCACAGCCGGTATTTCGGCGAGCCCTCCTATCCGAACGTGAACGCGTAGGCGGAGAGGCCCGGTGTGAAACGGAGCTCGAGCAGCCCTTCGCCCGCCTCCGGAAGGTCGAGCAGCCTGTAGAGGCGCGGCTCGCCGCCGACCGTCAGCGTTCGGCGGCGCCGGCCGTCGAGCAGAACCTCGACCCGACCGCTGCCACCCAGGACGAGGTTCACCTCGCGGGCGGTGAACCGAATCGCAGCCGTGCTCCCCGCCTGGCCACGATCCGCTCCGGCTCGACCACGACGCGGCCCTCGTACGCGAGCTGGTCGGGACCGAGGAACCGCGGGAAGCGATAGGAAGCCTCGCGATTCGCGACGACCCGGCTGCCGACGAACCGGGCGAGCCGGTCGAAGCCCAGATACGACTCGGGGGTCAGCGGCCCGCTCGGAGTCCGGTCGGCGACCTTCGAGACCTCCCCGCCGGCGCCCGACCCGAGGTAGCGGCGGATCTGCCGCTCGGTCTCCTCGTATTTCCCTTCCCCGTAGTGGTAGTAGCGGACTCGGCCCGAGCGGTCGATCAGGTACTTCGCCGGCCAGTACTGGTTCGCGTAGCTCGTCCAGGTCACGAAGTCGTTGTCGAGCGCGACCGGGTAGCGAATCCCAAGCTTGCGAACGGCGCTCCGCACGTTGTCGGGCTCGCGCTCGAAGGCGAACTCGGGCGCGTGGACGCCCACGATCGTCAGGCCGTCGTCCCGATACATCCGGTCCCAGGTCTTGAGATGGGGCAGGGTGCGGAGGCAGTTGACGCACGAGTACGTCCAGAAGTCGATGAGGACGACCCGGCCGCGGAGCTCGCGGAGCGAGACCGGGTCGGAGTTGATCCAGCCGACGATCCCTCCGAGCTCCGGCGCGACCGGCGCGGTGCCTGCGGCGGCCAGCGCGGGCTCATCGCCGGTGCGCCGGAGCTGGGCGAGCTCGCGCTTCGCGGTGGCGTTCTGCTCGACCCTCTTCTGCAGCGCCTCGGTGTAGCCGGGGACCGCGGTCGTGAAGCCTTGGTCGACGCCGATCGCGATTGCGATCGCGGAGACCCCTATCAACGCGCCGGCGAAACGGCGGGTCGTCTCCGCGTGCCGGCGGAAGAAGCCGACACCCTCGGTGAGCCTCTTGCCCCCGACGGCGATCGCCAGCATCGGAACGGCGGCGCCGCTCGCGTAGGCCACGGCCACGAAGAACGTCTCGAGCCCTCCGCCGCCGGTCGCCGAGAGCGCGGTCACCGCGGCCAGGACGGGCCCGGCGCAGGGGACGAAGACGAGGCCCAGGCTCGCGCCGAGCACGATCCCGCTGCTCTCGGTGCGCGGCCGGCCGCGTGTGAGGCGCAGAAGGGGTCGCTCCACCACCCGGGCCACCGCCGGGAAGAGGAGCGTCGCCGCCAGCAGCAGGAGCAGGACGATCGCGAGGTTGCGCAATGTGTCCTGGGGAAGTCCCAGGCTGTCGAGCAAGGCCGCGCCGGCGACGGTGAAGACGCTGAAGCTTCCGACGAGGCCGAGGATGATCCCGAAGGGCCGACGGCCCGAGGCACCGCCGCCGAGCAGGATCGGGAGCACGGGCAGGACGCACGGCGAGATGGCCGTGATCAAGCCCGCAAGGAACGCGATCCCGAGGAGGATCATCGGCTCAGAGTAGGCCGACGGCCATTACGGCCGGCTTAAGCGTTACGCCTGCGGGATGCGGGCTTCGAGCGCCTCGCCGAGCGCCTCGCGCACCGGCTCGAGCTCGACGCGGTCGAGCACGTCCGTGAAGAAGCCACGCACGATCAGCCGCTCGGCCTCGCCGCGCGAGAGGCCGCGGGCCATCAGGTAGAAGAGCTGGTCGCGGTCGACCTGCCCCACGGTCGCGCCGTGCGTGCAGCGGACGTCGTTCGCCAGGATCTCGAGACCCGGGATCGGCACCGCGTGCGTCGTCGGCGACAGCATCAGGTTCCGGTTCTCCTGGTAGGCGTTTGTCCGCTGGGCGTCCTTCTCCACGCGGATCATCCCGCGCCAGACCGCCGTGGCCCTGTCGCGGAGAGCGCCCTTGAACGCGAAGTCGGAGGTCGTGTTCGGCGCCGAGTGGAGCTGGTAGGTGTCGTAGTCGAGGTGCTGGTCGCCGTCGGCGAAATAGGCGCCGGTGACCCGGGACGTCGCGCCAGGACCGGTCAGGTCGTTCTGGATCCAGACCTTGCCGCGACGCGATCCGAATCCGCCGGCGACCCAGTCCAGCTCCGCATCCCGGCCGACCCGCGCGTGGTGCGAGGCGAAGTGCCAGGTGTTCTGCGAGAGGTTCTGGATCGAGACGTACTCGAGCTTGGCAGCCTGCTCGACGAAGATCTCGGTCACCGCGTTCGTGTAGCCCTCGAGCTCGGGCGAGGCCGACGCGGAGTCCTCGATCAGCGAGAAGCGGCTCTCAGGCTCCGCGATCACGAGCAGCCGGAAGAAGAGCGCGCCGCCCTCGGTCGCGTTGACGATCTGAACGGCGAGCGGCTGCTCGAGCTCCACGCCCCTCGGCACAACGACCAGGAGGCCGTGCTCCCAGACCGCGGCGTTGTGGGCCGCGAACTTCTCGTCCGTTCCGACGAGCTCGCCGAGCCGCTCGTGATCGGTGAACGGCTCGAAGGTGACGCGGGGATCGGGCGAACGAACGATCGAAATACCCCCCTCGCGCACAACGGCCAGGCCGGCCGTGTCCACGTCGAGCATCGTCTCCGGCAGACCGGTCTCAGTGACTGTCACTGGGCCATGGCCGTTGCGGACGAACGACTCCGGGTCGAAGCCCTTCAGGTCGGTGAAGCGCCAGTGCTCGTCCGTCGTCGACGGCATGGGCAGCTCGGCGTAGCGGTTGACTGCCGCCGCCCTATCCATCGCCCACCGGCGCGTACCTGCGGTGCAGGATCAGCGAGTTGCCGTCGGGATCGGTGAAGAACGCCATGTTGCAGACCCCGGAGTCCCGCTCGCCGATGAACTCGACGCCCTTCGCCTCGAGCTCGGCACGCGCGGCTGCCACGTCTTCGACGCGGAGCGCGATCCCGTGGCTCGCTCCGCTCGAGAACTCGACGCCCTGGTCCTCGGGCCGCCAGAGCGCGAGCGTCACGTTGCCGGCCTCGAACTCCGTCGGCTCGTGCGGGTTCTGCGGCAGCTCGAGCACGTCGCGATAGAACGCGATGGAGCGCTCGATGTCACGGGACGGAACGTCCACGAAGTCCACGCGCTCGATGTTCATCAGGGCTTGGAGCCGTCGCTGTACGGCGCGTAGCGGTGATGGAGCATCAGGGAGTTGCCGTCAGGGTCGCGGAAGAACGCCATGTGACAGACGCCCGAATCGTACGGCTCCGGGAACTCGAACTCGACGCCCGCGGCCTGGAGTCGCTCCATCGACGCGGCGACGTCCGGAACGCGGAGGGCGATCGACACCTCCGGCTTGAACTCGCCGCCGCCCTTCTGCTCCGGCGTGCTCAGCACGAAGCCGACATTGTCCGCGCCGAGCTCTGGCCACTCGTCGCTCGCGAGCGGGTTCTGCTCGAGGCCGAGCGCCTGCCCGTAGAACTCGACGGCCCTGTCACGGTCGGTCACGTTGATGCCGACGAAGTCCGTGCGCTCGACGTCCGCCGTCTCGAGCTCCCAGGTCTCCGCCGGCGCGTACCGCCGATGGAGCAGGAGCCTGTTGCCGTCTGGGTCGGTGAACGGCGCCCCGTTGCACACGCCGGAATCAAAGGTGTCCATGCCGAACTCGAGACCGCCCTCCTCGAGCTTCGCCCGCGCGGCCGGCACGTCGTCGACGCGAAGCGCGACCCCGCCACCGAAGGTCGATAGGCCGAGCGTCAGGTTCCCTGTCTCATACTCGACCCAGCGCTCGCCCGAGTGGGGATTGCGCATGAGGCCAAGTGCCCCGCCGTAGAACTCTTCCGCCCGCGCCAGATCGCTGACGGGCTGGGCGATGAAGTCGACGTGCTCGGCTTGGATCAACCGACGGAGCCTTCCATCTGGAGTTGGATCAGCCGGTTCAACTCGACTGCGTACTCCAGTGGAAGTTCTTTCGTGATCGGCTCGACGAAGCCGGAAACGATCATCGCCGAGGCCTCGGCCTCTGAGAGGCCGCGCGACATCAGGTAGAAGAGCTGCTCCTCGCCGATTTTGGACACCGTCGCCTCATGGCCGATGTCGACGTTGTCTTCGTCGATCTTCATGTACGGGTAGGTGTCCGAGCGCGAGGCCTCGTCGAGGATCAGCGCGTCGCAGACGACCTTCGACTTCGACCCGTGCGCGCCCTTCGCCACCTCGAGGAGCCCGCGGTACCCGGCCCTTCCGCCGTCCTTGGAGATCGACTTGGAGGTGATCACCGACGTCGTGTTCGGCGCGACGTGGACTGCCTTCCCGCCTGCGTCCTGGTGCTGGCCGGCTCCGCCGAAGGCGATCGAGAGCACCTCGCCGTGGGCGCCCTCGCCCATCAGCCAGATCGCCGGATACTTCATCGTCAGCTTCGAGCCCAGGTTTCCGTCGACCCATTCCATCGTCGCGTTCTCGTAGGCAACCGCGCGCTTGGTGACGAGGTTGTAGACGTTCGTCGACCAGTTCTGGATCGTCGTGTACCGGCAGCGGCCACCTGGCTTGACGATGATCTCGACGACCGCCGAGTGCAGGGAGTCGCTCGAGTAGATCGGCGCCGTGCAGCCCTCGACGTAGTGCACGAAGGCGCCCTCGTCGACGATGATCAGCGTGCGCTCGAACTGGCCCATGTTCTCCGCGTTGATGCGGAAGTAGGCCTGGAGCGGCATCTCGATCGAGACCCCCGGTGGCACGTAGATGAACGAGCCGCCCGACCAGACGGCCGAGTTCAGCGCCGCGAACTTGTTGTCGTTCGCCGGGATGATCGTCCCGAAGTACTGCTTCACGAGGTCCTCGTGCTCGCGGAGCCCGGAGTCCATGTCCAGGAACAGGACGCCCTGGTTCGCGAGGTCCTCCTTCAGCTTGTGGTAGACGACCTCGCTCTCGTACTGGGCGCCGACGCCGGCGAGGAACTTCCGCTCGGCCTCGGGGATCCCGAGCCGGTCCCAGGTGTTCTTGATGTCCGGCGGGAGATCTTCCCAGGACTTGGCCTGCTTCTCGGTCGGACGGATGTAATAGAAGATGTTGTCGAAGTCGATCTCGGAGACGTCGCCGCCCCAGTCCGGGAGCGGGCGAGCAAGGAAGTACTCGAGCGACTTGAGCCGGTAGTCCCGCATCCACTGCGGCTCGTTCTTGTGCTCGGAGATCGCCGCCACGAGCTCGCGGGAAAGGCCCCGGCCGGACTTGAAGAAGTAGTCCTCAGCTGCGTCGGGACTGTGAAAGCCGAACTTGTAGTCGCTGCCGATCTCGGCGACGACCTGGGTCTCGCTCTCTGTTACTGCCATCTAGCTCTCCACCTGCTCGGGCATGAATGCCTCGTACCCTTCTGCCTCCAGTGTATGCGCCAGCTCGGGTCCGCCCTCGGCGACGATCTTCCCGTCGACGAACACATGGACGTAATCGGGCTCGATGTAGTTGAGGATCCGCTGGTAGTGCGTGATCACGAGTGCGCCCGTCTCGGGGCCGACGAGCTCGCGGACGCCGCCGGCGACAATGCGCAGCGCGTCGATGTCGAGCCCCGAGTCGGTCTCGTCGAGGACGGCGATTCGCGGCTTCAGCATTGCCATCTGGAGGATCTCGACCCGCTTCTTCTCGCCGCCCGAGAATCCGTCGTTCAGATAACGCTGCGCGAGCTCGCGCGGGATGCTCAGCCGCTCCATCGCCGCCAGCATCTCCTTGCGAAACTCGGGGATCGGAACCGGGTCGTCCTCACCCTTGCGCGCCTTGCGGATCGCGTTGATCGCCGAGCGCATGAAGCTCGTGACCGTGACACCAGGGACGGCGTGCGGGTACTGGAACGCGAGGAAGAGGCCCTTCTGGGCGCGCTCGTCGGCCCCCATCTCCGTCAGGTCCTCGCCATCGAAGAGGATCTGCCCCTCGGTGATCTCGTACGCCGGATGGCCCATCAGCGCGTACGCGAGGGTCGACTTCCCGGAGCCGTTGGGGCCCATGATCGCGTGGATCTGGTCGGTGTCGACCTCGAGGTCGACGCCCTTGACGATCTCAGTGCCGTCCTCGAGCGCGACATGCACGTCCTTCAGTTCCAGTAGCGCCAAACCGCTCCCTTTTCAGACAAGTGGCGGGCAAACGCCCGCCTCGAGGCCTCATGGTACCAGTGGGGTTTTGCCTCGGGACGGCTCCGAAGGCGCTGCTACGCTCCGTATATGCCCTTTGGTATCGGGCTTCCCGAAATCATCATCTTCCTCGTCGTCGTCCTCCTTCTCTTCGGCGCCAACCGAGTTCCGGAGATCGGACGGTCGGTCGGCAAGGGAATGCGCGAGTTCAAGGACGCCGTCACCGGCAGGGACGACGAGCAGCCGCCGCGGCTGCCGGCGCCCGAGGACGAAGAGCGCGTCGCGTCGCCGCCGCCGCCGCGCGAGCGCGACTCCGTCTCGTAGGGACGCCTGATGAGGCGTCTTCCGCGCCGCCTCTCGTACGGCGAGGAGGCGACCCTCGTCGAGCACCTCGAGGAGCTGCGCGGCCGGCTGATCGTCTGCGTGCTGACGCTCGTCGTCGCTTTCCCGATCACGTTCTTTTTCCACGAGGAGCTGATCGAGTTACTGCTCGAGCTGCTGCCTGACGACCGCAGGCTCGTGACGCTCGGAGTCGCCGAGCCGTTCACCACCGGGCTGAAGGTGAGCTTCTACGCCTCGCTCGCCCTCGCCTTCCCGGTGCTCGTCTGGCAGGCGTGGAGCTTCTTCGCGCCGGCCGTGCAGGAGCGGAACCAGCGGGTCGTGGCCCGCTTCGTAGCACTCGCGACGGCGTTGTTCGCCGGCGGGATGGCGTTCGCGTACTTCGTGCTCCTCCCGCGGGCACTGGACTTCCTCACCCAGTACGACGAGGAGCTCTACGACATCCAGATCCGCGCGAGCTACTTCCTCTCGTTCGTCGCGCTGATGATCTTCGCGACCGGGCTCATCTTCCAGCTGCCGATCTTCGTGCTCGGCCTGGTGCGGCTCGGCGTCCTGACGTCCGCCCAGCTGCGGGCGAACAGACGCATCGGCTATGTGGCCTTGCTTGGAGCCGCGATCCTGCTCCCCACTGTCGACCCCGTCTCGCTCGCCCTCGAGGCCCTTCCACTCTTTGCGCTCTTCGAGCTCTCGATCTGGCTGTCGGTCGTGCTCGAGCGCCGGTGGCAGGCGGCTGACGCCCGCCTCGCCACCGAGTGACCGCACTCGGCGACCACGCAACCCGTGAGCGAAAGCGCTCGATCGGCGAATCGTTCGATTGGCGGTCGCTACCCTAGGGCCTGCAGTGGCACGTTCAGCCCAACGACGCAACAGGCAGCAGCGGGAGCGCCGGCCGAACCCTAGGCCCGCGGCACCCGCTCGCACGCCCGCCCCCACGTACGAGGACACGATGTTCTTCCCGCGCCTGCGGCGGCAGGCGAAGTGGATGTTCGTGTTCCTGGCGATCGTGTTCGGGCTGGGCTACGTGATCTTCAACGTCGGCGGCTCCATTCCGGGAACCGGGCTCGGCGACGTCCTCCAGGGTCTCGGCCAGTCGTCGAGCGCGGGCCCGAGCGTGGGCGAGTCCAACGACAAGATCAAGGACGAGCCCAACAACCCTCAGGGCTACCGTGACCTCGCGACCGCCCTCCAGCGCGAGAACCGCTCCGCCGAGGCGATCGCACCGCTCGAGCGCTACGTCCAGATGCGCCCGACCGACCGCGAGGCCCTCCGGCAGCTCGGCGCTCTGCACATGGCGCAAGCACGCACCTATGAGGAGCAGGGAGCCATCGCCCGGGCGCAGCTCACGGAGCTGACCGGGGGCGACGTGCTCAGCCCCGGCACCTCGAGCCAGTTCGGCCAGGCGTTCGCCAACCCGCAGATCACGGCGCTCGAGTCCCAGAAGTACAACCAGCAGCTGAACAACG
Organism: uncultured Actinomycetes bacterium; assembly: GCA_963827705.1. GTDB lineage: Bacteria > Actinomycetota > Thermoleophilia > Gaiellales > Gaiellaceae > JACDAN01. The sequence goes on along the minus strand of CAWHBN010000022.1, from coordinate 213,892 downwards.
CGTTCCTTGGCGCGCAGCAGGAGTACAAGGACGCGACGCGCGTGCTCAACAAGCTCGTGGCGGTCACGCCTGACACCCAGGAGGCCGATGAGCCGCTGATCTTCCTGCAGCTCGGACAGGCGGCGCAGTCGGCCGGCGACCTCAAGGCGGCCATTACGGCGTACGAGAGGTACCTCGAGGTAGCGCCCGATTCGGCCAGCGCGCCCGCGGTCAAGGCACAGCTTCCCGCCCTCCGCAACGCCGCGAACCCGAAGAACCAAGACCAGAACCAGTAACGGCGCGACCCACTAAACTCACGGCGGCTTTCGATAGAGGGAGGGGCGGCGCGTGAACTTCGACATCAACACCGAGCAGCTGGGCGATTCGTCGTATGTCATCTCGCTGACCGGCGAGGTCGACCTCTACACGGCGCCGGAGTTCAAGCAGCAGCTCCTCGATGTGATCAACCAGGGTGCCAAGGAGGTCGTCGTCGACTTCTCGAACACGACCTTCATCGACTCGACGACGCTCGGCGTGCTCGTCGGAGGGGTCAAGCGCCTCCGGACGAACGACGGGCAGCTCTCGCTCGTCTCGAGCGACCGGAACATCACGAAGATCTTCGAGATCACGGGTCTCGACCGGGTCTTCACGATCTACGGAAGCCGGGACGAGGCCGTCGCAGGCATCGGGTCCGCGACCCAGCCTTCGGCGTAGTGCATCGGGCGGTCGGCGCCGCTCTTCTCGCTCTCGCCACGCTCGCGGTCGCCGGCTGCGGCACCGAAGGGATGGTTCCGGAGACCGCCGATCCGGCCGAGGGCAAGGCGATCTTCCAGCAGACCTGCGGCGGCTGCCACACGTTGAGAGAGGCGGGGACGAACGGCTCGAATCCCGTGCAGAACCCGTCGAGCGGGCCTAACCTCGACGACGCCTTCGCGGCTTCCCGCGAGGAGGGTTATGCCCCCGACACGATCGCGGAGGTCGTGCGGGGCCAGATCGCCTACCCCGTGCCGCCGATGCCGGAGGACCTCTTGGACGACGCCGACGCCGACGCGGTCGCGCTCTACGTGTCCCTCGTCGCTGGCAATCCGGATGCTTCGATCGGAGGCGGGCCCAGCGCAGGCGGCGACGATCCGAAGTCGATGTTCACGAGCAACTGCGGCTCGTGTCACACGCTGGAGAAGGCCGGAACCTCGGGCACCGTCGGCCCGAACCTCGACGAAGCGCAGCCGACCTTCGAGGAGGCAGTCCGGCAGATCAGGAACGGCGGCGGCGGCATGCCGGCCTTCGGCGACCAGCTCACCGACGAGCAGATCCGCGCGCTCGCCCGGTACGTCTCCGAGCGCGGCTAAGGCAACGCGCTCTCGCGGGGAGCGAAGTGCGCGGGGTCTGGCGATGACCGGGCATGAAGTGGTAATCGCCGGCGGCGGTCCGACAGGGCTGATGCTGGCGGGCGAGTTGGCGTTGGCGAAGGTCGACATTGCGATCATCGAGCGTCGCGCCAGCCAGGACCTCCCCGGCTCGCGCGCGGGCGGTCTGCACTCACGCACCATCGAGGTCCTCGACCAGCGTGGAATCGCGGATCGGTTCCTGTCCGAAGGGCAGGAGGCGCAGGTCGCGGCGTTCGCCGGGACTGCGTTGGATATCAGCGACTTTCCCACCCGGCATCCCTACGGGCTCGGGTTGTGGCAGAACCACATCGAGCGCATCCTGGCCGGCTGGGTCGACGAGCTCGAAGTACCGATCTATCGCGAACGTGAGGTGACGGGATTCGCGCAGGACGACACCGGCGTCGACGTCGAGCTGTCCGACGGCCAGCCGCTGCGGGCGGAGTACCTCATCGGGTGCGACGGAGGACGCAGCGTCGTCCGGAAAGCAGCGGGCATCGAGTTCCCCGGGTGGGATCCGACGACGAGCAGCCTGATCGCCGAGGCCGAGATGGCCGAGGAGCCCGAGTTGGGCATCCGCCGCGACGCCCGCGGCGTCCATGGCATCGGTCGGGTGGAGTACGAGATCCGCGACGGCCAGGTGGTCTACGCGGACCGGGGCCCGGTGCGGGTCGGGGTGGCCGAAGAGCACGTCGGAGCCACGACCGAACCCACCCTGCGAGAGCTCAGCGAGGCGCTCATCGCCGTTTACGGGACCGACTACGGGATCCACAGTCCCACCTCGATCTCCAGGTTCACCGACATGACGCGGCAGGCCGCGGCCTACCGCGAGAGACGGGTCCTGCTGGCCGGCGACGCGGCGCACGTGCATTCGCCCGTCGGTGGGCAGGGCCTCAACACCGGTGTGCAGGATGCGGTGAACCTGGGCTGGAAGCTGGCGCAGGTGGTCAACCGGACAGCGCCGGAAAGCCTGCTGGACACCTACCAGGCCGAGCGCCACCCGGTCGCTGCCCGCGTGCTGCGCAACACGATGGCGCAGGTCGCGCTCATGCGCGTCGACGATCGCATCGAGGCGTTGCGCGACACGGTGTCGGAGCTGCTGAGCATGGACGAGCCGCGCAAGCGGTTCGCCGCGATGATGTCCGGCCTCGACATTCACTACGACCTGGGCGAGGGCCACCCGCTGCTCGGCCGCCGCGTGCCGGATCTCGACCTGGTCATCGCCAACGGCCCGCTACGGCTGTTCACCCTGCTGCACGATGCCCGCCCGGTGCTGCTCAACCTCGGCGAGCCCGGCGGCTTCGACATCACTCCGTGGGCGGATCGGGTCCAGCTGATCGACGCCCAATACCGAGGTCTGTGGGAGCTTCCGGTACTTGGCGAGGTCCCTGCTCCCACCGCCGTCGCGATTCGGCCCGACGGATACGTCGCCTGGGTGGGAGACGACTCAACCTACGCGGGGCTCCCTGACTCGCTGACCACCTGGTTCGGACCACCCGCGCCGGCGTAGCGCACCGGCCTCCAAGATCAATCCGGAGCTCTAGGCCCGTTCCGCGTCGACCTGTTCGCGCTCTGCTTCGGCTTCGAGATCGACGACGACGTGCGTGATCGGGACGTCGAAGCGCTCTCTCGCGGCGCTCACTACGCCCTTCTCGAGCCACACCGAGCGGCCCTCGGGATGCGTCGAGATGATCACCTCGTCGGCGCCGAAGGTTCGTAACCCGTCCTCGATCGCCTGGAGGGGATCGGCGTCACCCACCTCGCCCTCCGCCGTGACGCCGAGCTCGCGCAGCCGCTCGAGGCTTCGCTCGAGCCGTTCCTGCGCCGCCGCTCTCGGCCCGTCCTCGTCCGACGCGAAGTAGCGAACCGGCGACATCAGCGCCGGGCAGACGACGCGGACGAGCTCCTCGACGCCTTCCGCCCGCCGGTGGATCACATCGCGAAGCGGGGACCCGCCGACCGTCTCGTTCGCGATCACGAGGATGCGGCGCTCGCCCGGCGCGCTCGGCCGGATCACGGCCCGCTGCGGCGGCTCGCGGCGCGCCTTCATGACCCAGGCGATCTCCGAGGAGCGTCAGCAGCACGAAGACGGCGACGCCGAGCCACGTGTTGATCGCGGCCGCAATGACGATCAGCGCGAAGTAGCCGACCGCGAGCAGCACCAACCGGAACGCGTCTGCCTCACTCCGAAACGGATTCCGCACGCCGTCCTACAAGAGGTAGATCGTCGTGTACACCACGATCCACATTACGTCCACGAAGTGCCAATAGATCCCGGGGATCTCGACACCGTGGTGATGCGACTCGCTGAAGTGACCGCGGAACGCCCTGATCGTGGCGAAGGCCAGGATTGTCAGCCCGACGAAGACGTGAGCGCCGTGGAGGCCCGTCAGCCCGAAGAAGATCGTCCCGAACGCGCCGTCCGCCGGCGAGAACCCGACCCGCGCGTACTCGAGCATCTGCGTGATCAGGAACGTGGTGCCGAGCGCGAGGGTGAGGACGAGCCCTGCCTGGAGACCCGCACGGTTGCCACGCTTGATCGACTGGAGCGCCCAGTGGATCGTGAAGCTCGAGGTGACCAGGATGGCCGTGTTCACACCGGCAACGAAGACCGGAAGGTGGAAGGGCTCGAGCGGCCACTCGGCGTTGCCGCTGGTGCGGACGAAGAAGTAGGCCGTGAAGAACGACCCGAAGAGCATGATCTCCGAGGCGATGAAGAGGAGCATCCCGAGCGTCGGCGCATCGACTCTCGAGCTCCGGTGCGCCTCGGGCGGATGCAGCGCGTGCTGGGCCTCTGCGTGAGCGCTCACTCGGCGGTCACCACCGGCGGGTCCGCGCCGACCTCCTCGGGTGCGATTGCGACGTGCTCGACTGGGACCTTGGCGTCGTTCTTCAGCCGCTCTACGAGGTCACGGCGCATCCACAGCGACCGCGAGGGCTCGAATGTCGAGACGATGACCTCGTCCACGCGCTCATCCTCGATCGCCTGCATCGCCGCCGTGTAGGGGTCGGGGTGCGCGATCTGACCGTGTGCGTCGATCCCGGCTCCGCGCAACTCGGACAGCGCGCGCCGAAGCCGGCGTTCGGCCTCAGGATGGGCCGACTGGCTCGGGTCGCTCTGCGGCGAGACGATCAGGAAGCTCGCCGGGCCCCGCTCGGCGCGCTCTCGGATCCTGTCGATCAGCGCCTTGCCGACCACCGTCTCGTTGGCGACGACGAGCACGTTGCTCATCCCCTCTCCGTCCGAGTCGTCGACGACGACGTGCTCGACGGGGACGTCGCCCGCGGCTTTCTTGATCCGGTCGACGACGTTCTTGCGCAGCCAACCCGACTTCTGAATCGGATGGGTCGAAACGATGATGTCGGTCGGAGGCGGATCGAGCATCCCGAAAGCGTCCCTGACCGCGGACTCGGGGTCGGTCTCGAGCACGAGGCCGTGCGCCGGGATGCCGGCTTCGCGCAGCTGCGCCAGCGTGCGATCGAGGCGCCGCCCTGCGGCGGCACGGCGCGTGTCCTCGTAGACGACGTAGCCGGCCTCTGGCGTCGACACCGGGGCGAGGACGGTGACGAGCTCGACGTCCTGTTCCTTCGCCTTCCGCTTGACGGCGTCGATCAGCCCGCCACCTGCGACCGTTTCGTTCGCGACGACGAGCAGGTGCCTCACCGGCGCACCTCCTCGGTCGCCGTCTCGGCCGCGGTCTCGCGATCGCCGTTCAGGATCGCGTGCTTCGCGCCCGGCACGCCGTACTCGTACGGGTTCCCGACCACCTGCGGAATCTCATCGAAGTTGAAGATGGGCGGCGGCGACGAGACCTGCCACTCGAGCGTGTTGGCCCGCCACGGGTTTGCCGGCGCCAGCGGCCCGCGCGCCCAGCTCACGACCATGTTGTAGATGAAGACGATGAACGACGCGCCGAGCACGAACCCCGCGATCGAGATGAAGAAGTTCCAGTTGCTGAACTGATCCTCGTACGTGTAGACGCGTCTCGGCTGGCCCTGGACGCCGATGATGTGCATCGGGAAGAAGGTCGCGTTGAAGGCGACGAACGTCATCCAGAAGTGCACCTTCCCGAGTGTCTCGTTGTACATCCGACCAGTCATCTTCGGGAACCAGTAGTAGAACCCGGCGAAGATCGTGAACAGCGAGCCTCCGAGCAGCACGTAGTGGATGTGCGCGACGACGAAGTACGTGTCCGAGGTGGCGATGTCGATCGGGACCGCGCCGAGGAAGATCCCCGACAGGCCGCCGATCACGAACATGGAGACGAACCCGAGCGCCCATAACATCGGCGTCGCGAAGTTGATCCTCCCCTCCCAGGTGGTCGCGAGCCAGGAGAAGACCTTGATCCCCGTCGGGACCGCGATCAGCAGCGTCGTGATCATCATCGGGATCCGCAACCAGGGCGCCATCCCGGCGACGAACATGTGGTGAGCCCAGACCGAGAAGCCCAGGATCAGGATCGCGACCAGCGAAAGGGCCATCAGCCGGTAGCCGAAGATCGGCTTGCGCGACATCGTCGAGATCACCTCCGAGGCGATCCCAAACCCGGGCAGCATCATGATGTAGACGGCCGGGTGCGAGTAGAACCAGAAGATGTGCTGATACCCGAGCGGGTAGCCGCCGTTGACCACGTCGAAGAAGTGCGTGTGCATGACGCGGTCGAACATCACGAAGAACTGCGAGCCGGCGATGAACGGCGTCGCGATCACGACGAGCAGCGAGGTCGTGAAGTTCGCCCAGACGAGGAGCGGCATGCGCCAGAAGGTCATGCCCGGCGCCCGCATCGTGATGATGGTGACCAGGAAGTTGAGCGCGGTCATGATCGACGACGCACCGGCCCACTGGACCGCCATCGAGAAGAAGACGTTTCCGAACGGCTGGTCGACCGAAAGCGGCGCGTAGTTCGTCCAGCCGGCGCCGAAGCCCGGGAAGAAGAAGCTCGTCATCATCATCGTTCCGGCGATGGGCAGCAGCCAGTACGACAGGGCGTTCAGGCGCGGGAACGCCATGTCGGGCGCGCCGATCATGATCGGCAGGACGTAGTTCGCCAGCCCGGCGAAGGCCGGGATCACGAACAGGAAGATCATCAGCGCCGCGTGCGCCGTGAAGAGCTCGTTGTAGGTCTGAGAGTCGACGAAGTCCGCTTCGGGCTGCGCGAGCTCTGCGCGAACGAGCATCGCCAGCATCCCGCCTACGAGGAAGAAGAAGACCGTGGTCACGACGTACTGGATTCCGATCACCTTGTGGTCGGTGTTGATCCGGAAGTAGTCGGTCCAGCGCTTGGCACCGTGACCTGAGTGGTCCTCGGGCTGCGTCGGAAATCCGAAGGCCCAGCGGAGCCAGTAGTCGAAGGCCCCGAGACCGGCGAGGAAACCGAGTGGCGCCGCAGTGAGGAACGCCGCCGTGATGATCGGCTCCCAGTCGATGATCGGACGCCACCCGGCGAGGGCCCGGAGGCCGACTACGAGGCCGACGCCGAGCGCGCCGAAGAGCGCGGTCATCCAGATCGCGCGGAGCCAGCCCGGCGCCAGCAGCCGCCAGAGGCCGGTCCGCCGCGGGCGCGGCGCCGCGGGCGCCTCGTGCTCTTCGGTCTGGTCGTGGACGGTCGTCAGTGTTCCTCCCAGTGGTGCTGCCCAGTCTCTGGGTCGCGAGCACCAAGCCAGAGGCCGCACTCGGACGAGCCAAGGCTAGTCAGCCTGGGTGAGGAGGAGGGTGGGTTCTGGCGCCGCGTGATCGCGGGCCAGAGGCAGGCGTGTACCACTGGGGGGAGCACTAGCTCATGCCCCCTGGAGTGGTGCGCGACGATAACCAGCGTTCAAAGTCGGCCGGGGAAGTGACGATCGCCCGGGTCCGCATCAGGGCGTGGCCGAGCCCGCAGAGCTCGGTGCAGATCAGGCGGTAGCTGCCGGTCTTGGTCGGAGTGATCGTGATCTGGGTCGTGATCCCCGGCACGGCGTCCTGCTTCTGCCGGAACTCCGGAACCCAGAACGAGTGGATCACGTCGCGGGCCGAGAGATACAGGCGTGTCCCGCGACCGACGGGGAGGCGGAGGTTCGGCGAAGCCTTGCAGCCATCGACGATCCGGCCCGCGTCGCGCTCGACGCACGCCATCTCGTCCTCGCCCGGCACCTTCCCGGCAGGCGGATAGAGGAACGTCCAGGCGTACTGCTGGCCCCAGACCTCGACGCGAAGCGCATTGTCGGGCACGCGGTCGTTCCGCACGAGCGCGATGGAGCTGACGCTGATCATCGCGATCACGAGAACCAGCGGGACGGCCGTCCAAGCGATCTCGATCCCGGTGTGACCGTGGACCGGCGGGCCGTCGGAGTCGTCGTCCGGCCTGGCCCGGAACTTGAAGAACGAGTAGACGCTGATCCCCGCCACGACGGCGAAGATCCCGATGCAGATCGCGGTCACGAACCAGAAGACGAAGTCGATCCGCTCCGCCTCTTTCGACGACTGTTCCGGGAGCCAGGGGATGAAGACGGCGACCGCCGTCGCAAGCGCGGCGAACACGAGGGAAACCAGGAGAACCTTGATCAGGGACCCGGCGCGCACCGCCCGCGAGCCTACCGAGTTAGTCGCGAGGCCGGAGCGGGTACACAGGCCGCGGTTGCGCAGGGCGTCCCGCTCGACGCAACCGCCAAAAGGAGGCATCGAATGGGACTCGGAGTAAGCCTGTTGCTGATCGCCGTGGGGGCGATTCTCATCTGGGGTCTGCAGAGCGACGTCGCAGGCATCAGCGAGGACGCCATCGGCGTGATCCTGATCGTCATCGGCTCACTGGGATTGATTCTGTCGATGATGTTCTGGTCCAGCTGGGGCGGCATGGGAGGCCGTCGCCGGTCGACCTACGTCGAAGAGGGCCCGCCCCCAGCCTGAGGGAGAACGGCTGCGCGGGCGGCCAGTCCGTCCGCGCCTGCCCTCACTCGCCTTGGCGCAGGCCGACCACAGGATCGCGGAGCTCGAGTCGAGGCTCGCCGAGCTGGAGAAGCTCGACGAGCTCAAGACGCAGTTCGTCACGCTCGCGTCCCATGAGCTGCGAACCCCGATCTCGGTCGTCCACGGCATCGCGACGACCCTCCACCTCCGCGGGAACGAGCTCGCCGCCGAGCAGCTCACCGACCTTCGTAAGACGCTCTACGAGCACAGTTGTCGGCTCGCCGAGCTGACGGATCAGCTGCTCGATCTCTCCCGGCTCGACGCGCAGGCATTCGCGTTGATGCCGGAGCGATTCCACCCGCGCGAGCGCATCGAGGACCTGTTGGCCCGCATCGCACCCGAGCGGGTCGACGACGTTGACGTCGGCGTGGAGCCCGCGCTCGAGGTCGTCACCGACCCGCACGCCTTCGAGCGAGTGATCGGGAACCTCTTGACGAACGCTCTGCGGTACGGCGAGCCTCCGATCGAGGTGCGCACACACGGGAACGAGGTCATGGATCTGATCGTCGCTCGACCATGGCCCGGGCGTGCCCGACGAGTTCGTTCCCCTTCTCTTCGAGCGGTTCTCACAGGCTGAGGAAACGACACCGAGGCGACAGGGGGCCGGCCTCGGCCTGGCGATCGCGAAGTCCTATGCGAAGGCGCTCGGCGGCGACGTTCGCTACGAGCCGGCCGAGCCGTCCGGCGCCTGCTTCCACTTCGAGCTGCCGCGCGAGTTCGCCGCCTGAAGCCACGGGGCGGCGCCCAGTCGGCGCCTTAGAGCCCGGTCATCGGGTCGACGGCGGCACCGCGGACCCGCACCTCGAAGTGCAGGTGCGGCCCCGTGGAGTTCCCGCTCGATCCGATCCTGCCGATGCGCCGGCCGGACTGGACGTACTGACCGACTCGGACCCCGACCCGTGAGAGGTGGGCGTACATCGTGCGCGTGCCGCCTCCGTGCGAGATCGTCACGAGGTTGCCCCAGCCTCCGAGGCTGAAGCCGGCGAACGTGACTCGGCCCGACGCCGCGGCGAAGACCGACGTTCCCGACTGGCCGGGATAGTCGATGCCCGTGTGGAAGCGGTTGCCGCGGGGACCGAAGACGTCGGAGTAGGCGGACGCAACGGGAGACGCCAGCGAGATGGGACAGCTCGGCGGCGCGGCTCTGAGGGCGGCGACAACCGCAGGCCCGGCGACGCCGTCGGCCTGCAGGCCCGCCCAGCCCTGGAAGTTGCGGAGCGCCTTGGCCGTGGAGGCACCGAACAGCCCGTCCAGCCTGCCGGACGGGAATCCGTGCGAGGCCATAGCGAACTGCAGCGCCGCGACGTCCCAGCCGCGCGAGCCCGGAGCCAGGACCCGTCCGCCGAGACGAGGCTTCCTCCCGAACCGGCCGAGAGCCTTCTTCGTGCGTGGTCCAGGGACGCCGTCGACGGCCAGGCGCGCGCGGCGCTGGAGCCTGCGCACGGCCGAGACGGTGTCCGGCCCGAGCACGCCGTCGACGGTGCCGCCGTAGAACCCTCGCTGACGAAGCCCGACCTGAAGGGCAGCGACGTCGGGATTACCCGCCGCCCACGCACCGGGGGCGAGCAGGAGCGATACGAGGAATGTTGCGGCCGCAGTCCTCTTCATCCACATGCACCTCCCTCGAAAGAAGGGTCTGTGGCTGTCTCGGCCGCTAAAGAGTCCTCTTTAGCTTCGGCGCCTGTCAGCCTGTTCGAACCTGCGTGCTACCTCCGCCCAGTGTACGCAGTTCCACCAAATTTCCAGGTATTCCGGGCGCCTGTTCTGGTAGGAGAGGTAGTACGCGTGCTCCCAGACGTCGATGCCGAGGAGCGGCTCGTCGCTCTGCATGACCGGGCTGTCCTGGTTGGGAGTGGAGTAGACGGCGAGGTCGGTTCCGTCGTGCACGAGCCAGGTCCAGCCGCTGCCGAAGCGCTTGACGCCGCCGTCGTTGACCAACGCCTTCAACTCGTCGACCGAGCCGAACGTGTCGTCGATCGCGGCCTTGAGGTCGCCCTCGGGCTCGCCGCCTCCGTCGGGGCTCATGATCTCCCAGAACAGCGTGTGGTTGGCATGCCCGCCGGCGTTGTTGCGGACGGTGGTGCGGATCTCCTCAGGCATCGCGTCGAGCGCTGCAAGCACGGACTCGACGGAGTTGTCCTCCCACTGGGTGCCGGCCAGCGCCTTGTTCGCGTTGTCGACATAGGCCTGGTGATGCTTGTCGTGGTGGAGGCGCATCGTCTGCTCGTCGATGTGCGGCTCGAGCGCCGTGTAGTCGTACGGCAGCGGGGGAAGCTCGAAGGGCATGGCTCTCCTCTCTTCGCGGTTCAGGAGAGCCTAAATGCCCTGGCTATACTCGCCTGCCGACGGGCCGTTAGCTCAGTTGGTAGAGCAGGGGACTCTTAATCCCAAGGTCGAAGGTTCGAATCCTTCACGGCCCACCTTCAACGCGCCTGCTTCTGGCGCGCTTTCTCTCTCAGGGCTGCCGGTGCTCGTAGACGACGACTGTTCCCGCGAGGAGGTCGGGGAGGCCCCGTCGTCGCTCGGTGAAGAGAATCGGGAGAAAGCCCGCGAAGAAGGGCACGATCGCGAGCACGAGACCCACGAAACGCACGAGTGAGCGGCTGATCGACGGAGGGTTGCCGGTAGGCCCGCGGACCCGTAGGCGAAGCAGCCGCATTCCCGGTGTCTGTCCGGCCGAGCTCCAGAAGAGGACGAAGTAGCCGCCCACGACCAGCGTCCACCCCGACGCGAGCAGCACACCCACGAGCCACTCGGGGCGGAGGCTCCCGACGAGGGTCGAGATGAGCGCACCCAGGCCGACCAGGGACATCCAGATGACGATCGTCAGTGCGGCGTCGGTCGCCAGCGCGAAGGTGCGCGTCGCGACCCCGGCATACACCGGGTGACCGGCTCGCGTGGGGCGGCGCAAGACCTCCTCAGCCCGGTCGTCGAGCTGTTCGGCGCGGGCGCGAAGGCCGGAGATGACCTCGTCCGCCAGCCCCGTCGTCTGCTTGGCGATCGCGTCGCGAAGCTCGGGACTGGAGGCAACGTGGTACAGCGCGCGCTGAGTCTCGTCGCTCGCCAGCACCTTGTCCGTGAGCTCGTTCGTCCTCGGGCTCGCGAGCGCGGCAGTCACGAGCCGCTCGAGCTCGCCGCTCGCCGCGAGCTCGGCGACGACGCGCTCGAGCACGCGATGGCGGACGAGCGAACGGGCGAGCTCCTCCGGCAATGAGCCGGCAAGTGAGCGGTCCAGGACACGCGCGAACTCGGGCGCCGACAGAACCTCGTCCACCGCTTCCTCGATCGGCGCGCGCCAAGCACGCGCGGCCGCGCGCGCCGGAAAGAACGCCGCGCGCCCTGCAGCGCCCGCGAGACGGGGGCGCTGCTCGTCGTCCCTCTGCGTCATCAGCAGGAAGTATCGCCCTTGCCTGCTTACTTCCGGCTAACAGCGTGTCCCTACCCTGGGAGGGTGAAGCGGATTCGACTCATCCCGCTCCTCGCCCTCGCCATCGTTCCCGTCGCCGCTCACTCGCCGGCGGGCGAGGCGCGGACGGCGGCGGATTGTTCCGTGCGGCAAACGGGCCTGAGGCCGCTGACCGACATGAACAGGACGCGGCACCGCGGCCAGCTCGGCGGCCTGTACCCGGCCGCCGCGAACAAGCCTCCGCGGGCCCACCTGCTGCGCGGGCTCAACGCGGCTCGGCGCGTACGTCCGATCCACGGGCGGATCGGCGTCGTCGGCGTCGGGATGTCGAACGCGATGACAGAGTTCTCGGCCTTCGCGAAGGCCGCGGCGCAGGATCCGTCGACGAACCGGAGTCTGACCTTCGTCGAGGGCCCAGGCGGCGGCTGGGACGCGACCCGGATCTCGAAGGCGAAGGCCGTCTACTGGACGAACCTCGACGCCCGCATCCGGCGCGCGCGGCTCACACGCGGTCAGGTCCAGGTCGTCTGGCTGAAGCAGGCGATCTCGGGCGAAGACCGCCCGTTTCCGCAGGACGCCCGGGCGCTCCAGACGCATCTCCGCACCATCGTCCGGCTCCTCGCCAACCGCTTTCCGAACCTGCGCCTGATCTATGTCTCGAGCCGGACCTACGGCGGCTATGCGGTGACCCACCTGAACCCGGAGCCGTTCGCCTACGAGACCGGCTTCGCCGCGAAGTGGCTCGTGCAGGACGGGATCCAGGGGCGGCTCGGCCGAGTGTGGGTCGGGTGGGGCCCCTACCTCTGGACGGACGGGCTGGCCGGGCGGCGAGACGGCCTGACGTGGGCGTGCGAGGACGTCCTCGAGGACGGGATGCACCCGTCGCCGAGCGGCGTCCGCAAGGTGTCTCGCCTGCTGTCGGACTTCTTCGAGACGGAACCGACGGCCAAGACCTGGTTCGCGCCGGCCGCCTGAGTCCTAGGCTTGCGGGGCCGTGAAGGTCCTCTCCGTCGTCGGGAACAGGCCGCAGTTCATCAAGTCCGGGCCACTGTCGGTCGCGCTCCGCGGACGCGGGATCGGAGAGGTCGTCGTCCACACCGGGCAGCACTACGACCGTGAGCTCTCGGACGTCTTCTTCGAGGAGCTCGAGCTCCCGCCGCCCGCCTACTCGCTCGACCTCCAGACCGCGGACGTCGAGCGCCTGACTCCGGCGATCGCCGCCGCTGTCGACGCCGAGCGGCCCGACTGGGTGCTCGTCTACGGCGACACGAACTCGACCCTGGCCGGGGCGAGAGCGGCCGGCCGGTCGCCCGTCGCGCACGTCGAGGCCGGGCTTCGCAGCGGCGACCTCACGATGCCCGAGGAGCACAATCGCATCGAAGTCGACCGCATCTCGTCACTCCTCTTCACACCGGACGAGCGCTCGAAGGACGTGCTCGAAGCGGAGGGGGTTCAGGGCCGAATCGACGTGGTCGGAGACGTCATGGCCGACGCGAACATGCGTCTCGCACCCCTGGCCCGCGAGCGCTCGCGGATCCTGGAGGAATCGGTCTCGAGGGGGGCGACTACGCCGTCGCCACGGTGCACCGGGAGGCGAACGTCCAACCCGACCGCCTTGCGCGGATCCTCGAAGGCCTGTCCCGGCTGGGCGAGCGGGTCGTCTTCCCAGCGCACCCGAGAACGGGAGCCGCGATCGCTAGTAACAGACTGTTACTTGGAACGAATGTCGCGCTGGTCGATCCACTGGGGTACATGGACTTCGCGGCGCTGGCCTCGCAGGCCAGAGTGATCCTCACAGACTCGGGCGGGCTCCAGAAGGAGGCGTACTGGTATGGCGTGCCGTGCGTGACCCTCCGGCCGTCGACCGAATGGAAGGACACTGTGGAACTGGGCGCGAACGTGCTGGTTGACGACGATCCCGACGCGATCGCGAAAGCGGCGGCGAATGCACACATGCCTCCCAACCGTCCGGAGTTGTACGGCGACGGCCAGGCCGCGGGCCGAATCGCAGACGTTCTGATTAGCCTGTGACGCATGCTTGAAGAGAGAACAGAGCCGCTCGCCCCGCAGTCCCAGGACGCCAAGACCTGGGATGCCGCAGTCGTCGGCGCCGGCTATGTCGGCGTCCCGCTCGCACACACATTGGCGAACGCCGGCCGCTCGGTCTTGCTGATCGACGTCTCGCCCGAGGTCGTCGACGGAATCAACCGTGGCGTGAGCCACATCATCGACGTGCCCTCCGACGAGCTCGCGGCGCTCGTGCGCGACGGGCAGATCCGAGCGACGACGGACTACAACGAGCTCCGGCGCGCCGACGCGATCCTGATCGCCCTCCCGACCCCTCTCTCGAAGCAGCGTGAGCCGGACCTCTCGATCGTGATCAGCGCCGCCGAGCAGATCAGCGTGCGGCTCCGGAACGGCCACCTCGTCGTCCTCGAGTCCACCACGTACCCGCGGACGACACGCGAGGTGATCCAGCCGATCCTCGAGAGCACCGGCCTCAAGGCCGGCCGCGACTTTCACCTCGCGTTCTCGCCCGAGCGGGTCGACCCGGGCAACGGCACCTGGACGACCAAGAACGTCCCGAAGATCGTCGGCGGGATCACCCCGGAGTGCACCGAGCGCGCCGCCCAGCTCTACGAGGGAGCCGTCGACACCGTCCACCGCGTCTCGACGCCGGAAGCGGCCGAGCTGACGAAGCTCCTGGAGAACATCTACCGCTCCGTCAACATCGCGCTCGTCAACGAGCTCGCGCAGCTCTGCGAGCGGATGGAGATCGACGTCTGGGAGGTGATCGAGGCCGCTGCGACGAAGCCGTTCGGCTTCATGAGCTTCCAGCCGGGGCCAGGCCTCGGGGGGCACTGCATCCCGATCGACCCCTTCTACCTGACGTGGAAGGCGCGCGAGTACGACTTCTCGACCGAGTTCATCGAGCTGGCCGGAAAAGTCAACGAGAACATGCCGTACTACTGCCGGTCGCTCGTCTCCCAGGCGCTCAACCACGGGCGGCAGCGGTCGCTCAGCGGTGCGAAGGTGCTCGTGCTCGGCGTCGCCTACAAGTCGGACATCGGCGACACACGCGAGTCGCCCGCCCTCAAGCTGATCGAGCTGCTCCGCGCCGCAGGAGCCGAGGTCTCGTACCACGACCCGCACGTGCCCGAGCTCCCCGAGGTCGGCCTGGGCTCCTCACCGCTCGAGCCCTCGGATCACGACTGCGTCGTGATCGTCACCGCACACTCGGGCATCGACTACGACGACGTCGTCGAGCGCTCGCACGTGGTCGTCGACCTCCGCAACGCCACCGGCCGGAACGGGAAGTCGAGCGAGAAGGTCTGGAAGCTCTGATGCGGGTCGGCCTCGCCGGCCTCGGCTACTGGGGCCCGAACCTCGCCCGCAACTTCGACGACCTCGCCGAGCTGACCTGGCTCTGCGACCTCTCCGCCGACCTGCTCGACCAGTTCGGCGCCCGCTACCCGGGCGCCCGCACGACGAGCCGGTTCGAGGATCTGCTCGAGGACGACTCCCTCCAGGCCGTCGTGGTCGCCACGCCGGTAACGACGCACTACGAGCTCGCGCGCCAGGCGCTCGAGGCGGGCAAGCACGTCTTCGTCGAGAAGCCTCCGGCGCTCTCCGCCTCGGAGGCGGACGAGCTCGTCGCCCTCGCCGAGGAGCGCAACCTCGTCCTCCTCCCGGGTCACCTCCTGCTGTACCACCCCGCGGTCACGAAGCTGAAGGAGCTGATCGAGTCCGGTGAGCTGGGGGACGTCCTCTACCTCTACGGGAATCGTCAGAACCTCGGGCAGATCCGCAAGGACGAGAACGCACTCTGGTCGCTGGGCGTCCACGACCTGTCCGTAATCCTCCACCTGATCGGTGAGGAGCCTTCCGAGGTCTGGGCCCGCGGCGAGGCGTACCACAACGAAGGCGTTGAGGACATCGTGTTTTGCTACCTCCGCTTCCCGTCGGGAGTCGTGGCTCACATGCATCTGTCGTGGCTCGATCCGCACAAGAAACGCGAGATGACGGTGGTCGGGAAGAACAAGATGGCCGTCTTCGACGACATGGACCTCGAGCGCAAGATCACGGTGTACGACAAGGGCACCGAGCAGCGGGCCGAGAGCTACGGGGAGTGGCGCACGCGCACGGGCGACATCTACATCCCGAAGATCCCGAACGACGAGCCGCTGCGGCTCGAATGCCGGCACTTCCTCTCGCTCGTCGCGGGGGACGGCGACCCGATGGTCGCCGCGCGGGACGGCGCCGCCGTCGTCCGGGTGCTCGAACAGCTCCAGCACTCTCTCGAACGCGCCCCGGCTTGAGCAACTACACGGCCGGCCAGAACGTCGTCATCTACCCCGGGACGGTGATCGGCGACGGCTGCCGGATCGGCGACAACGTCGTCCTCGGAAAACAGCCGTCGCTCTCGGCACGCTCGACGGCGAAGCGTGAGGATCTGCCGCCGCTCGAGCTCGGTGACGGGACGATCGTCTCGACCGGCGCCGTGGTCTTCGCGGGGACGCGGATCGGCGCGCGGTCGGTCATCGGCGACCAGAGCTGCGTCCGCGAGCGCTGCGAGCTCGGCGAGGACGTGGTCGTGGGCCGCGGGTCGCTGGTCGAGAACGACACGACGATCGGCGCGCGGACGAAGATCCAGGCGAACGCATACGTGACCGCCTACTCAACGCTGGAGGAGGACGTCTTCATCGCCCCGTGCGTCGCGACGACGAACGACAACTTCATGGGGAGGACTGAGAAGCGGCACGAGCTGCGCAGGGGCCCGACGATCCGTCGCGGCGCCCGCGTCGGCGGCGCCGCGGTGCTCCTCCCGGGGATCGAGGTCGGTGAGGAGGCGCTCGTCGGCGCCGGCGCCGTCGTCACGAAAGATGTCCCCGCGAAAGCGGTGGTCGTGGGAAACCCGGCACGGCAGATCCGCGAGGTGCCGGGCGACGAGCTGCTGGATGCCTAGCGGCGGACGGTGCGCAGGGTGTAGGCGGTCGCGCCCGGCTCGGTGATCGAGACCTGGAGGTAGTAGATCCCGGCTCGACGGACGCGGCTCTGCAGGCCGAAGCGCACGACCTTCACTCGGCCCACGCTGACCGACTGCGCGGCGACGTTGGCCAGCGAGCGCCGCTCGTTCACGCTCCGCGTTCCCGGCTTCCAGAGCACGAGGCTCACGTTGGCGGTGGCTCGGCTCAGGGTTGCCACGAGCCGGCCGCCGCGGCGTAGTCGCACCGCGTAGACGTCGTTCTGGTCGTCCCAGAAATCGAGTGAGGCGCTGCGGTTGACCGTGGGCTTCCGCACGCGGAAGGATCGGGCTCCTGCGTCGTCGTTCGGCTCGGTGCGGTCGAGGGGTGCCAGACGACCCGCGTAGCCGACGGCCGCTGCGATGTTCAATCGGCCCCAGCCGCTGATCGCGTCGCGGCCGTCCGCGCAACGCCGGCAGCCGGTCGCCGAAGTCATGTCCGTGGCCGTGCGCTGGAGGAGCGCCATGACTTGGTCCCTCCGCGCATTCGGCCACGCTCCGCGGACGAGCACCGCCCCGGCGGACGCAACGGCTGCAGCGAACGACGTCCCCTGCGGTCGCAAGTACTCCTGCGGACCGCAGTCGGAGTACCCCTGGTCGGCGCAGAGCGGCCTTCGCGCGGTGATCGCCCGGGGCAGCGTCGAGAACAGCTCGTCGCCCGGGGCGGAGAGGTCGTTGTAGACCGGATCGCGGTTGGAGAAGCCCGGCACCGAGCCGTCACGCGAGACGGCGCTCACGCCGAGGACGTGGGGCAGAGCCGCCGGATAGCTCGCGTAGCGCCACGGCATCTCCGGCGCGTTGTCGCCGTTCCCGACGGCCGCGACGACGATCACGCCCCTGCGGATCGCGTACTCGACCGCGCTGGCCTCGAGCGGGGAGAAGCTGTCCCTGCTCTGGTCTGCAGGATCACGCACGCCGCCGAGGCTGAGGTTGATGACCGCGGCACCCTGGTCGACCGCCCAGCGGATCGCACGTGCCTCCGCCTCGAGTGGGACGACGCCGTCCGGGCGAACGACTTTCGCGACGAGCAGCTGGGCCGGGAACGCCATGCCGGAGATCCCCACTCCGTTGTTGAGCGACGCCGCGATCAGGCCGGCGATGAAGGTTCCGTGGCCGTGCCGGTCGCGGCGTGCCGAGCCGCCGACGAAGCTCCGCGCCGCGGCGATCCGACCTGCGAACTCCGGATGTCCCCCATCGATGCCCGAGTCGATCACGGCGACGCGCATCGAGGGAAGCGTGGGGCGCTGGAGCCAGGCGTCGAATGCCTGCACCGCATTGAGGTGCCACTGGCGGGTCGCCATCGGGTCTGTCGGCAGGAAGGAGAGCGCCCGCCCCCTGGAGCCGAGCCGCTCGACGTAGGCGACGCCCGGAAGCCGCGCGACCCCTCTGACTCGGGGCGAATCGAGCGCGAGCGCGAAGGGAGCGAGCGGCTCGACCTTGCCGCCTGTGCGCTCCTCGACGGCCCGGGCCACCGCTGCTCGGTCCGCGCCGGGCGCGATCCCGACGGCATACCGGGCCGCATCCGCGGCTCCCGGCAGCGCCAGCGCCAGCACGGCGACTGCAAAGAGGCGTCTCATCCCGTCACCACCAGAGTCTGACTCGTTCCGGCGACGAAACCGCGGCCCGGCCGCGCGATCCGGGCGCGATACCGGCCCGGCGGAACATTGATCGCGGCGCTGAAGGCGCCGGCTTCGGCGACCGTCGCCCGGCCGACCTTGCCCCAGGCTGTTCCGGATTGACGCTGGATCTCGACCGCTGCCCCGATGATCGCGGGCCGCATGGTGCCGCGAAGCTCCAGCGCGTCCGTGACCGGGAGCAGCCGAACCTGGGGCGCCACGCCGAGGCGGATCGCGCCCGTTCGAGCGGCGCCGAGGCTGAGCCGGTACTGCGCCGTCGCCGTCGGGCGCACCGCGACCGAGAAGCTGCCGTCCCCCGCGGGCTTCGGGGTGGCGACCGCGCGCCAGCCCGTTGGTCCCAGGTATTCCATGCGAAAGCCATCGACAGCGCGCGCGGTGCCCGTGAGCTTGGTCGTGCCTCCGAACACGTGCGGTTTCGCGGGCTGCGGCAGCGCGAGCACGCCCACGCGGAACCACGTCGAGCGGAGACCGAGGGCGCGACGCACGTCACCCGCCTTGGCCGAGGCCTCGCCACCGGTTCCGATGCCGACAACGGTGTCCGCCCGGGCCGACGCGTTCGTCGTCGTCCGGACGTCGAGCAGGCGGCCGGGCGCTTTGAGGAGGCGCTGCAGGCGGCCGGCCGGCATGACCAAGGGGCCCCAGATGTGGTGCGGCGAGATCGAGTCGTACGGATCGGGGACACCGGTCAGGTATGGCGTCCGCTTGGACCCGACCCAGACGTCCTCGACCGACGCCGTCCGACCACCCGAGGTCGAGTGGAAGTACGCAACCACGAGGCGGCCGCCGTACATGAGCACCTCGCCGCCGGTCTCGTCGACCGCGGCGTTGGTGGACTCCTCCTCCTCGTCCACCCCGCGATAGACCTGGCTGCGGACATCGGGGAAGAGGTCGAACGCGCCGCCGGTCTTCCGAGTGGCCAGCGCGTACGAGCGCGCCGCCACGGCCTGAGCCTTCAAGACCTCCGGCACCCAGTCATCCGGAACCTCCGCCGGGACGACGCCGTAGAGGTATTGCTCGAGCCCGACCACGTTGATCGCCCGCAGACGCTGACCGACCTTGTCGACCTGGATCGTGCCTCGGTAGCGGCGGTCGAGCTGCAGCGGCTCGTCGCCGGGGAGGAACACGAGCGGCGCCTTGAGCGCGGCGCGCTTCTTCATACCCTTGACCTTGACCTTCAGGCCCGGGCCGACCACCTGCTTTCCCATGACGGTCCGGGTGCGGCCGGAGGCGTCGCGCACGCGGTACGGCGCGTCGGACGAGATCGTCAGCGTCGGCTTGCTGCCGGCGAGCAGGACCCGCACCTTGGCGACCGGCGCCTTGCCGATCGTCGTCCCGCGGTAGTAATGCGCGAGGATGCGGCGATAGTCGTGCCCTCTCTTCGCGAAGCCGTTCGCGCCCCACTGGCTCATCCCGACACCGTGGCCCCAGCCGCGGCCGCTGATCAGGAAGACGGGCTCGCCCGGCCGCGGCGCTGCTACTCCCTGCGTAGACCGTTTCGATCCGGCCGCGCCGAGGCCCGCCGCAAGCAGCGCACCGAGGACGACGGCTGTCGGGACAAGGCCGCGAGACATAGGCATTTACGTGAGCTGGGATTCCGCAGGAACCTGTCTGAGGCTAGCGCATCCTCACGTCGGGGACCGCTCCTCGTACCGATTCCTAACAGTCGCGTTTCTGGCTCGGTTCCAGCGGAAACCACCACGGCGTGACCGATCGCGAGTCGCTCCTCCCTCCGCGGTACCGAGACCCGCAGCACCTGGCGCGCGGCGGCATGGGCGACGTCTACCGCGCAACCGACACGCAGCTCGGGCGCACGGTGGCGATCAAGGTGCTGGGCGACAGGTACGCCGACGACGAATCCGTGAGGGAGCGGTTCAAGCGCGAAGCGCTTGCCGCGGCGCGGCTCTCGGGCTCACCCAACACGGTCACGATCTTCGACGTCGGCGAGTCGGGCGGCCATCCGTACATCGTCATGGAGCTCCTCGAGGGCGGCACGCTCGAGAATCGCCTGAAGGCCGGCGGCGCCCAGGATCCCGCCGACGTCATCCGCTGGCTCGACCAGGCGGCGAGCGCGCTCGACGCCGCGCACGCCGCAGGCGTCGTCCACCGCGACGTCAAGCCGGGGAACCTGCTCCTCAACTCACGCGGTGAAGTGGCCGTCGCCGATTTCGGCGTCGCGAGCGCCGTGGGGCTCGACTCGATGACGATGACGGGAACCGTGCTCGGCACCGCCGGGTATCTCTCGCCCGAACAGGCGAAGGGCGTACGCGCCACGCCCGCCAGCGACCGGTATGCGCTCGGTGTCGTGGCCTACGAGCTCCTCACCGGCAAGCGGCCGTTCGCGTCCGACTCCGCGACGGCGGAGGCGTCCGCACACGTCCACGCCCCGATCCCGTACCCGAGCCAGCACGGCGACGTGCCGCCCGAGCTCGATCCCGTACTCCGTCGGGCGCTGGCCAAGGATCCCGCCGACCGCTATCCGAGCTCGGCCGACTTCGTCGCGGCGCTCCGCGAGGCGCTGTCGCACGCCGCCGGCACGACGCGCGCGCTTGCAACTGTCCGGGAGGACGAGTACGCACCCGTCGCGGCGCCGTCCAAGCGGCCGAACCCGCTCGTGTGGGTGGTCGCCGTGATCCTGGGGCTGCTGGCGCTGGGAGCAGGCCTCGGCATGGCGGGAGTTCTCGGCGACGACGAGGAGCCGCAGACCCGCACGGTGGTCGAGACCCAGGTGACGACCGAAGCGGGACAGCCGACGACGGTCCGAGAGACCGTCACGACGGCTCCGGCGACCACGAGTGAGCCGACCACGACAGCAGCTCCGCCGCCCCCACCCTCCGACGCGACGGGCGAGGCGCTGACCGACCAGGCGACGGCGCTCCTCGGCCAGGGCCGCTGGGCCGAGGCGGAGGCGGTCGCACGTCAAGCACTCGCCAAGCTGGAGGGCTCCGGCGAGCCGTACGAGGCGTATGCGCTGTACAACCTCGGGCGCGCCCTCGTCGAACAGGGACGCTGCGACGAAGCACTTCCATATCTCGATCGCTCGGAACAGATTCAGGGCAGCCGGAAGGAGATTCGCCAGGCGCGCAAGCGCTGCTCCTAACGAGGGACTGTCCCTCGGACGTGGCTGTTTGAGGCACAGAGTTCGTGAAGAGAGCGTGACGTTTCGTCCACGAGGCGCCGCAGTCACAAGGCCGTTCGCAATCCTCTGCCGGCGGCGAGCCGATGGAGGCTGTCCATTGCGGACGACCCATTCGGTCAGTTGTCCCTGGTCCGCGACCGCTTAAGCTTCCGCTGATGCGGATCCTCGTCACCGGCGCCGCCGGGTTCATCGGCTCGAACTTCGTCCACTACTGGCTCGACCGGCATCCGGAGGACGACGTGATCGCGCTCGACCTCCTCACGTACGCCGGCAATCGAGCGAATCTCGACGACGTCGAGGACAGGATCACGTTCGTCGAGGGCGACATCGCCGACCCCGACCTGGGTCGTCGGCTTTTCGAGGACCAGGGCGCCGAGGTCGTCGTCAACTTCGCCGCCGAGTCGCACAACAGCCTCGCCGTCGTCGACCCGGGGCGCTTCTTCCGCACGAATGTGATCGGGACCCAGACGCTGCTCGACGCCGCGCGCCAGGCCGGAACGGTGAAGCGCTTCCACCACGTCTCCACCTGCGAGGTCTACGGCGACCTCGCGCTCGACACCGACGAGGTCTTCACGGAGGACTCGCCGTACGAGCCACGCACGCCCTACAACGCCTCCAAGGCGGCCGCCGACCACGCCGTGCGCGCCTACCACGAGACCTACGGGCTCCCGATCTCGATCACGAACTGCTCCAACAACTACGGGCCGTTCCAGTTCCCCGAGAAGGTGATCCCGCTCTTCGTCACGAACGCGCTCGACGACAAGCCTCTGCCGATGTACGCGTCGACGCAGAACAA
This sequence comes from uncultured Actinomycetes bacterium, assembly GCA_963827705.1. Taxonomy (GTDB): domain Bacteria; phylum Actinomycetota; class Thermoleophilia; order Gaiellales; family Gaiellaceae; genus JACDAN01. Next base: position 191,587 of record CAWHBN010000022.1, on the reverse strand, counting down.
GCGCGAGTGGCTCCACGTCCGTGACCACTGCCGCGCGATCGAGCTCGTGCTCGCCGCCGACAAGGTCGGCGAGACCTACAACGTGGGGTCCGGAATCGAAGCGTCGATCGAGGAGATCGCCGACCTCGTCCTCAGGCACACCGGGAAGCCCGACTCGCTGAAGACGATCGTCCCGGATCGTCCCGGCCACGACCGGCGCTACCTCCTCGACTCCTCGAAGCTCCGCCGGGAGCTCGGCTGGGAGCCCGAGATCGGCTGGGAGGACGGCCTCCGCGAGACGGTCGAGTGGTACGCGTCGAAGCGAGACTGGTGGGAGCCGCTGAGAGACCGCGCGCCTGTGGAGGAGACCGCCTGGCGCTGAGGCGGCCGGAGAGGATGGTCGAGGAGGCACGCCTGGAGGAGCGCGAGGGCGGCCTGACGCCCGTGAGCGGCGGCTGGTTCGTCGTCAACGTCAGAGACGGAGCCTGGGTCACGAACGGCATGCTCGGAGACGTCTTCGTCGTCGAAGGCGATGACGCACCCTTTCCCGACATCGGCTTCTCGTTGGCCGTGTTCCAACCCGGACAGGCCAGCAGATACCACCGGGAGGCCAACCAGGAGGACTTCCTCGTGCTCGCCGGCGAGTGCCTGCTGCTGATCGAGGGCGAGGAGCGGCCACTGAAGGCGTGGGACTTCGTGCACTGCCCGCCGGACACGGAGCATGCGTTCGTCGGGGCCGGCGACGGCCCGTGCGTGATCTTCATGGCAGGCGCACGAAAGGGCTGGCCCGAGAAGGGGATCGTCTACCCGCGCTCGGAGCTCGCGCTCCGACACGGGGCGGGAGTCGAGACGGAGACGACCTCACCCGCTGAGGCCTACGCCAGCCTCGAGAAATGGAAGCCCGGGAAGCCCGACAGCTGGGACGGACTGCCGTGGGGCTAGAGCCGGGCAAGGCAGGCGCGCAGGCCCTCGCGCCAGATCGCGGACCTCGTCCTCAGGCACACGGGGAAGCCCGACTCGCTGAAGACGATCGTCCCGGATCGTCCCGGCCACGACCGGCGCTATCTCCTCGACTCCTCGAAGCTCCGCCGGGAGCTCGGCTGGGAGCCGGAGATCGACTGGGAGGACGGCCTGCGCGAGACGGTCGAGTGGTACGCGACCAAACGCGAGTGGTGGGAGCCGCTCCGCGACCGCGCCGGTCGAGGAGACCGCCTGGCGTTAGCGGACGCGCACGCGGCTGCGGAAGCGCAATGCCACCGAATCGCGTTCCGCACGTGGCACCGTGATCGTCCGCGGGTCGCCGTCGGACACGAACCGCTGCTCCGGGTTCCGCTCGAGCTCGCGCATCCAGTACGCGAACGTGTACTCCTCCGCGGAGGACCACGGCATGTGCGAGCTACGGATCCGCGGGATCGCGGTCCGGTCGAAGTCCTTCGAGAAGGGAGACGGCGACGGGTTCGCCCCCACGAGGTACACGGCGTACGGCCCGTAGCTCTGGCCGCCGGAACGCCCGCGGACGGCCAGCTCGGCTCGCTCCGGCATCGAACCGAGCGGCAATGCCAGCGACTTGATGCGGTAGCCGGGGACCGCGTCGAGGATCACGCGGGCGCCGGCGACGAGCTGACGCTGAACCGCGGCGGCGTCGAGAGGCCGTAGCGGCGTGTGGTCGTGGGAGTGGTTGCCGAGCTCGAACCCGTTCTCGGCGAGCCAGCGGACGTGGTCGGGTGAGCGTACGTTCCCGCCGAAGGGCTTGCGGAGCAGGAAGAACGTCGCCTTCGGCGCGAAGCCTGGATGCGTGCGAGAGAACTCGCGCAGCATTGCCACAGCGGTGCTCTTCTTCGGCTCTCCGTCGGGCCCCAGCTCGAGCTGGTACGTCGTCGAGTCGTCGAAGGTGAGGACCACAGGGCTCTTCCCGGCAGGAAGGTCGATCCTGCCGCCGGCGAAGGCGGAGGCGTCAACCGGCGCGTAGCCCTGCTTCCAGAGGAGCTCGAGCTCCGCGCGGAACTCCGCCGGCGTCTGGTCGTAGGCGCCGACCCGGTCGGGGCGGATCTCGTGGTACATCAGGACCGGGATCACCCCAAGCTCGTTCGGCGACAGGCCGCTGGCCGGCCCCTTCACGATCGCCGCCGCCTCGACGGCCGCCTTGCCGGCAGGCCTGGGATCCGGAAGCCGCTTCGGGCCGGGCAGGCCTTTCGGCGGCGCCGTTCGCAGCTCGAGCGCCGGTCGTTTCGCCGTCGGCTCGAGCGCGTCTGACGTGTAGGTCACGGAGGGGTCCCACAAGACGAACTCGTCCATGCCGGCATCCCGCGCAGCTCGAATCTGCGCGTTCACCTCGGCCGGTCCGTAGTCCCATCCCAATGAGAAGTCCTGGAGCCACGGGACGACGCGGGCGCCCGTCAACCTCGTCTTGCGGGCGAAGTCGGCGAGCGAGCGCCGCGTGATCGCGTAGGGCTCGCCGTTCGGGTTCGCGACGTTGTACTCGCCGGGTCCCCAATGCGACGGATAGACCATCGGCGCGATGTAGTCGACAGTGCGCGCCATCGCAGGGATGTCCTGCGCAACCTCCTCCGGCCTGGTGGCGGCGACGCCGAACACCGAGGCGCCGACGAGCGCATCGGTGCCGGCCAGTGCGTCCCGCGACTGCTCGAGGAACTCGACGATCGCCCGCTCCGGTCTGCCCTTCATGCCCGGGAAGCGCATCGACGAGACCGGCCCGTCGGGGCGGCGGACATAGTCGTAGAGGATCTCGTCCACGCCGGCCTTCGCCGCCGCCACTGCGACGTCGATGTTGTACTGCCTGACCGCCGGGCTCGCGAAGTTCGTAAAGCCTCCATAACCGGAGTAGGCCTGGCCGTCCGGCGTCTGGACGACCTCGTCGCGCCGGCCTCCTCGCCAGGCTGCCTGGGCGTGGATGGGGTCACGGAAGCAGACCAGCCGGCCGATCACGCGGACGCCCTTCGCGTGCAGCTGTTCCACCGCCTGCCCGAGGTCGAACACGTCCTCGACCGCTCCGACGCGCCTGGCGTACGGGACGGGGGCGTTCCAGCCGATCAACCCCGACTCGTCCTTGAGGTCGAGCTCGACCGCGTTCACCTTGTTCGTCTCGACGAGTGCCAGGACACCCTTGCGGAGGCTTGGGTCGGCCCACGCGTGCGCCGTGACGTGCACCGCCCGGACGGGCTGCAAGGGCTGGCGCGGGATCACGGAGACGGGGACCTGCCAGCGGCTCCGGTTCCCGGCGAGGTCCGCGACGTCGAGGACGAACGTACCGCGCGGAGGGCGCGTCGGGAGCTCGAGCCGGAACGCACCGTCCTCGTCGAGTGGCACCTCCCGTCCGGCACGGCTCAGCCTCGCCCTGGGCTCGACCTTGCCGGTGATGCGGATCGGCTCGCCGACCCGGTGCGCCGCTGGCGCGTCCAGGCGGAGCCGCGGGGCCGCGGTGTCGACGCCGAACGCGATTCGCTCCGTCGTGTTCGTGAAGAGCCGCCCGGCGACGCTGATCTCAAGCACGTGCTCCCCGTCGACAAGCTTCCCGGGGCGGAAGACGAGCCGCTCGCCTTCCCGCTGGGGCGCCACCGGGCGGCCGTCGAGCCGCCACTCGGCTTCCGCCTCACCCTCGCCGCTCGCCCAGAAGCTGAGCCGGGCAAGCTGAGCGGAACCGAGGGTGGCGCCGTCGTCGACGCCGCTGGTGTCCAGGTCGGGACGCACGGCGGCCATCGCCAGAGCCGCGACGGCGGCGGCAAGCAGGACGGCGGCCCCGAAGACGCCGACCAGGCGCCACGGGAACGCTTTCTTCGTCCGTGGAGCACGCCGCTCCCGACGAGGAGCAGGTCGGGCCTCCGTCGGAGGCGGCGGGCCCGGCTCCTCCGGTTCCAGACGCTCGAGCCGGCGGGCAAGCTCCTCGTTCTCCTGGACCAGCATCGCCAGAGCCCGGCCGGCCGCGCGGACCTCCGCGACCTCCGATCGCTCGAGTCCCTCCGCCCAGCGGCGAATCTCGGTACGCCGCTCTGCGTCCATTTGCGGGCCGGAGCCTAACCGGGATCCAGCCGAATGGTGGCTACACGCCCAGCCGGGCGAGGCAGGCGGCTAGGCCTTCGCGCCAGGGCGGCAGCTTCGGCGCGTCCTTCTCGCTTCGTAGCACGGAGTAGGCGGGGCGCGGCGCCGGCAAGCCGTACTCGGCAGCGGTGATCCGGTTCACGCGGCAGTCCAGGCCCACCTCCTCGAAGATCGCCTCTGCGAAATCGGCCCAGGTGCAATCCTCCTCCGCCGCTAAGTGGTAGAGGCCATGCGGCCGATCGAGCAAGGCTCGCGTCGCCTCCGCGAGGTGCCCGACGTAGGTCGGCGAGCCGCGCTGGTCGTCCACCACCGACACCTCGTCCCGCTCGGCGCCGAGCCGGAGCATCGTTCGCACGAAATTGTGGCCCGTCCAGCCGAAGAGCCACGAGGAGCGAGCGATCCACCCCTCGCGGAGCACCTGCTCCCCCTCGAGCTTCGTCCGCGCGTACGCGCCAAGCGGATTCGTTCCGTCGCTCTCGACGTACGGCTCTCCCTTGCGGCCGTCGAAGACGTAGTCGGTCGAGAAGTAGACGACGGGCGCTCCGAGCTCGACCACGTTTCGCGTTCCCTCGACGTTCACGCGCCGCGCGCCGTCCGGCTCTGCCTCGGCATCGTCGACCTTCGTCCACGCCGCTGCGTGCAGGACGAGCTCCGGCCGTTCGTCGAGCGGGTACGGCTCGGCCACGTCCCACTCCGTCCGTGACAGAGCACGCGCGCCGGGAAAGGCTTCCGCCAGCGCCGCGCCGAGCTGCCCGCCGGCGCCGGTGATCAAGATCACGGCTTGTTGGCGCCGTTCGTGCGGACGAAGTCGTTGACCGCGTAGTACGCCTCGATCGACTCGCCCGCGTCGCCCCAGAACCCCTCGAGGACGTCGTACTCCATCGTCCCGCGGTCGATGAACCAGTTGTTCACGTCCGTGATCTCGAGCTCGCCGCGACCGGACGGCTCCAGCTCCGGGATGATCTCGAAGACCGCCGACTCGTAGAAGTAGATGCCGGTGACGGCGAACTTGCTCGGCGGGTTCGCCGGCTTCTCGTGGATGTGCAGGACGCGATCGCCGTCGAGCTCGGGGACACCCAGGTGGCGCAGGTGCTCCGGGTCCTCCTCCCGAGCGAGGAGGATCCGCGCGCCCGCTCTTTGCTCGAGGAAGTTGTCGACCGCGTGCTTGATCGACCGCTCCACGACGTTGTCGGCGAGCATGACGACGATCGGGTCACCGCCGGCGAACCGCTCCGCGAGACCCAGCGCCTCCGCGATCCCGCCGGCGCGCTCCTGATACGCGTAGGACAACCGGTCGATCCCCCACTCGTGGCCGTTCCCGAGCAGGCGCAGGAACTCCCCCGCGTGGGTCCCTCCGGTCACCACCATCAGCTCCCGCACCTCCGCCGAGACGAGCGCCTCGATCGCATACGTGACCATCGGCCGGTCGTAGATCGGCAGCAGGTGCTTGTTCGTGATCCGCGTCAGCGGATGGAGGCGCGTTCCGCTGCCGCCGGCGAGGATGACGCCCTTCATCTGGTCGCCGATGCTAAGGGTTGGGCCGCCGCCGCGAGCGGCGAGGACGAGGTGCCGCGCTGGGAGCCCTCGCTTGCCCGTCGAACGGAGCACAGCCTCCTTGCTCCCAGAACGTTAGTCGCTCACTAAGCTAGTGGCCGCTAAGTTAAGGAAGACCGGAGAGACTGTCAAGGCTACGATGAAGCGCAGACCATGCCGCGTAGAAGAGACCTGAGAGAAGAGATCGACGAGCTGTTCGCAGACCTGTGGCAGGTCTCGCGGCTCGGCGGGCTGAGGCGCGGTTTTCGGCCTCAGCTCGACTGTTTTGTCACCAAGGATCCCCCCGCCTTCACCGTGATCGTCGACATCGCCGGCGTCGACCCGGAGCGCGTCAGCGTGTCGACTGCGGAAGGAGCGCTCGTGATCTCGGGTGAGCGCGGCCGCGCAGACTGCAGCGGCGGCACGTACCAGCAGATGGAGATCGAGTACGGCTCGTTCCAGCGGGTCGTCCAGCTCCCGAAGGATGCCGACGCGTCCCAGGCGGAGGCGACGTACGAGAAGGGACTGTTGCGAATCGTGATCCCGATCGCGCGGCCGGAGGCCCGCCCGCGGCCGGTTCCGATCCAGGTCCGGCGAGACGTATGACCGATATCGAGTTCGAGCCGACAGAAGCCACGGACCCGGACGATCTGGAGTTGCCGCCGAGGCTGCCGGTCCTGCCGCTGAAGGAGACGGTCGTCTTCCCCGATTCCGCGACCCCGCTCGCGATCGGCCAGGAGCGCTCGATCAAGCTGATCGACGACGTCGTGGCCCGAGACCGTCTGCTCGCACTCGTGACCGTCAAGAGCGAGGACGTCGAGCAGCCTGGCTGGGACGACCTCTACGGCGTGGGCACCGCCGCAATCGTCCACAAGCTGATCAAGGTCCCGGACGGGACGCTCCGCATCCTCGTCCAGGGCGTCGAGCGCATCCGGCTCGAGGGACGGGTCCAGGACGATCCGTACTTCGTCGGGGAGTTCGAGCAGATGCCCGACGTCGCGGAGGAGACGCCTGAGCTCGAAGCCCTGACCAGGAACGTCCAGATGCTCTACGGGCGCATCGTCGCCATCGTCCCCTACCTGCCGGCCGAGCTCGAGCTCGCTGCCGCCAACGTGGACGATCCGAGCGCGCTCTCCTACCTCGTCGCCTCCACGCTGCGGCTGAAGACGGAGGAGAAGCAGCAGCTCCTCGAGCAACCGCACGTCGAGGCACGGCTGCGCGACCTGTCACGGATCCTGAACCGCGAGCTGGAGGTCTTCGAGCTCGGCACCAAGATCCAGTCGCAGGTTCAGTCGGAGATGGAGAAGGGCCAGCGTGAGTTCTTCCTCCGCCAGCAGATGAAGGCGATCCAGGAGGAGCTCGGCGAGGGCGATCCCGAGCAGGCGGAGATCCGTGAGCTGCGCGAGCGGGTCGAGACGGCCGACCTGCCGGAGGAGACGCGCAAGGCCGTCGACCGCGAGCTGGCTCGCCTCGAGCGCCTCCCGGCTGCCGCGGCGGAGTACGGCGTGATCCGCACCTACATCGACTGGATCCTGTCGCTGCCCTGGTCGCAGACGACGGAGGACAACCTCGATCTCCCGAACGCGCGTCAGGTGCTGGACGAGGATCACTTCGACCTGGAGAAGGTCAAGGAGCGGATCATCGAGTACCTCGCCGTCGCGAAGCTGCGCGGCGACGTCTCCGGCTCGATCCTCTGCTTCGTCGGCCCGCCCGGTGTCGGCAAGACCTCGCTCGGCCAGTCCATCGCACGGGCGCTGGAGCGCAAGTACACGCGGATCTCCGTCGGCGGCGTCCACGACGAGTCGGAGATCCGGGGGCACCGCCGCACCTACATCGGCGCCATGCCGGGCACGATCATCCGCGCGCTTCGCGACGCCGAGTCGCGCAACCCGGTCTTCCTGATCGACGAGATCGACAAGATGGGCTCGGACTTCCGCGGCGATCCCGCCAGCGCGATGCTCGAGGTGCTCGACCCCGAGCAGCACTCCACCTTCCGCGACCACTACCTCGACCTTCCGTTCGACCTCTCGAAGGTGCTCTTCATCTGCACCGCGAATCAGCTCGAGACGATTCCGGGGCCGCTCCTCGACCGGATGGACGTCATCCATCTCTCGGGCTACACCGAGGACGAGAAGCTCGGCATCGCGAAGCGCTACCTCGTCCCGAAGCAGCTCGAGGCCCACGGCTTGAAGACCGACCAGGTGAGCTTCACCGAAGGGGCGCTTCGCACGGTGATCCGTGAGTACACGCGGGAGGCGGGCGTCAGGAACCTCGAGCGGCAAATCGCCGCGCTCTGCCGGAAGGCGGCAAGACGTGTGGCCGAGGGGAAGGCCAAGGGGTCGACGCGCGTCGACGAGCGCCGCACGCGGTCGTGGCTCGGGCCGCGACGCTTCTCGGGTGAGGTTCGGAAGCGGACCGAGGACCCCGGAGTTGCCACCGGCCTGGCCGTCACTGCGGTGGGCGGCGACGTCCTCTTCATCGAGGCGACCGCATTCCCGGGCCGCGGCCGACTCAAGGTCACGGGTCAGCTCGGCGAGGTCATGCAGGAGTCAGCCGAGGCCGCACTCTCGTGGGTGCGCTCCCATGCAGAGCAGGTGGGCATCGATCCCGAGTGGTTCAGCGAGAACGACATCCACGTCCACGTGCCGGCCGGCGCCGTGCCGAAGGACGGGCCTTCGGCGGGCATCACGATGGTCACGGCGATCGTCTCGCTGGTGACCGGCCGTCCCGTCTCCGACGACGTCGCGATGACCGGCGAGGTCACGCTGACCGGGCAGGTGCTTCCGATTGGGGGCGTCCGCGAGAAGGTGCTGGCGGCGCAGCGCGCAGGCGTCCACACGGTCGTCCTCCCGAGTGAGAACGAGCCGGATCTCGAAGACCTCCCTGCTGAGACGCGCAAGGGCCTCGAGTTCGTCCTCGCCCAGCACGTCGACGAGGTTCTCGAGGCCGCACTCGACGGCGCAACGCCCTCGCGCAGGCCGAGCCGAGTAGGATCGCCGGAGCGAAAAGCCGCGCTACCGGCGGAGTTTTAGCCGCCCATGGCGTGGGTACCTGGCTTGAAAACGCAAAACGAAAGGACGGCCGCGCAATGGCCAAGGCTAAGGATCGAGTTTCGGACATGAAGCCCTACGTCACCCGGGCGCTGCAGGACGAGGAGGTCCGCGAGAACGTGAAGCAGGCGATCGCAACCGCGCGCGACATCTACGACGAACTTCTGGGCGGCCGCTCGACGGCGGCCATCGCCACGAGGGTCGCCACCGACGAGGACATCCAGGAGAGCCTCAAGAGCGCGGTCGATGACCTGCGCAAGGCCGCCACTCGCGTGCAGGGGAAGAAGGAGCACAGCTCGCGGAACGCGACTCTGCTCATCGCCGGCATCGCGCTCGGCATCCTCTTCAACCCGGTCACCGGGCCCGCGACCCGCCAGTGGATCGCGGACAAGCTGCTCGGCGGAGACGAGGGCTCGACAGGCCCGTCCGGCTCGTCGGGCGGCAACAGCAAAGCCGCCTAGAGCCTCAGCTCAGGGACCGCTCAGCTGCCGCGCGAGAGCGCGCAGACCGTCGCGTGCTCGCGGGACCGCTCCGGCGAGCGCGCCGTCGGCACCGGACTCGCCTTCCGCCCGCATCGCGCGCTCGAGCGAGCCGGGCTCGAGGCCGCTCCCGGTCGAGATGTCGCGAGACTGGAGCAGGATCGCTCCTGGCCTCGGCGCTCGGCTCGAGTCGGAGAGCGGCGGGGCCCAGCCGGACACTGACGTGAAGGGCAGGTCTGTGAGCCGCTTCCACGCCAGCAGGTACTGGTGAGGCGGCACCGCGCTCCCGTCGTAGCCCCGGTAGAGCAGCGAGACCGGGTGGATCTCGAAGTGGAGGTGGTACGGCGTGTGCTCGGCGTCGCCGGTGTTTCCGACGAAGCCGATCACGTCGCCCGCCCTGACCTGCGCCCCGTTGATCGCGAGCGGTGAGAACGCAGAGAGGTGGGCGTAGTAGAACTCGTTGCCGGCGGAGTCCTGGAGCCAGAAGCGCAGGCCGCCGACCTCGTTCCAGCCGACGGAGTAGACGATGCCGTCGGCGACCGCCAGAACCGGGGCGCCTAGCGGGGCGAAGATGTCTTCGCCGTGATGCCAACCGGTCGTCGCACGCGGCGCGTTGAACGAGTCGCTGAACGATGCCGAGCCGTAGATCGGGAAGACGTAGCCGCTTGCGGTGAGCCGCGGGATGACGTCCGTCGGGACGCTGCGCACCGGTGGAATCGCCGGCCGGTCGCTCTTTCTCGGCTTCGTGGCCTCCTTCGTCGCCTTTGGCCTGATCGGACGTTGCGTGTCGTCTCGGCTACCGCCCACCGGCTGCGGCTCGAGCGCCTCCGCGGCGACGTCGGCGTAGCCGACGACGATGTCCGTCCCGGCAGGCACGCCGGCATGCTCAACGTTCACGTGAACTTGCAGCGCCGTGGCTCCCGCGTTGAATCCGCGCGCCTTCCGTGAGCCGTACGGCGACGACGACTGCTGAAGGATCGTCGCCGTCCCCCAGTCTCCGAGCGCCACCGAGCTGCCCGGACCGGAGGCGACGGGAGCTCCGGCCACCGCCATCCCTGTGACGGAGGAGCCTGCCGTCCCGCCGGACGCGGCCCTCGACGAGGCCTGCGCATTCGCCCTGACGGTGATCGAGGCGACCGTCACCTCGCCGCCGAACAATGAGAGACCCGTGACGGAGACCTCTGCCTCCGAGTTCGCGCCCGAGGCGGAGACGCTGGAGGAGATCGAGGCCGCCTGGGCGATCGAGCCGTCGGCCGGGAAGGCGAAGGCTCCGCCGACACCGACCGCGTCGGGCGGAGCGGAGACCGCGCCGCCGGTCGATCCACCCTGGCCGGGGACGGAAACCTGGATCGCAAACGCCTCCGCGCTGGAGCTCCCGCTGCCGACAGCGGACGAAACGCCGCCGGATCCCGTGAGCACCAGGACCGCGGCTGCAGCACAGAGAATTGTCGCGCGCCGGAGCACCTGCGAAGAGTATTCGCAATCAGGCGGCGGTTCTCTTTATCGCGACCAAGATCGCGTCATTTCGGTATCGCCAGATCTCGGCGACTTCATCGTGCGGTCGACGAGGTAGCGCTCCTGCTGTCGTTCCCAGCGCTCGACCCAGTCCGTCCAACTCATGCGCAGGAGGCACAACGGCCGCGAAGGACGACATCGTGCTCGTCGATCCGGAACGACGCGGCCCTGGAGGCGCTCTGGATCGCCGTCTCGAGCCGGTCGTCGCTGAAGGCCTCGACTTTCCCGCAGTCGCCGCAGACGAGATGGTGATGGTGGTCGCCACTCGGCTCGGCGGGCTCGTACCAGGCCCCGCCGGCGCGCAGGTTGATCCGATGGACCAGCCCGAGCGCCGTCAGCGTCTCGAGCGCCCGGTAGACGCTTGCGATCCCGACGCCGGGACGCCTGGTGCGGACGCGGTCGTGAATCTCGCCGGCGAGCAGGCAGCAGTCCTGGTCGGCAAGCGCCTCGACGACCGCGCTTCTCGCACCACCGGGCTTGAGACCCGCGTCCCGCAGCGTCCTCCGCGCGTGCTCCTCCCAGCTCATCGCGTCTAATGATACCGGTTCTCATTCTCATGTAGGCTCGAAGCGATGACGTGGATCGCGATCCCGCTGGCGGGCCTGACGGTCGTGTCCACGCTTGCGGGCGGAGCCCTCGGTCTGCGCCTGCACCGCGAGCTACAGACGGCGATCGCCCTGTCCGGCGGCATCGTTGTCGCCGTTGCGCTCTTCGACCTCATCCCCGAGGCTTTCGAGGCTGTCGGGGACGAGGACCGGGTCATGTCCCTCGTCGGTGCAGGGTTCGTCCTCTTTTTCGTCGCCCACCGGTACCTCGTCCTGCACCACCGAGACGATCCGGAGGAGACGAAAGCGCATTCGCGGGTCGGCGCGCTGAGCGCGGCCGCTCTCGCGGTGCACACCTTCACGGACGGGCTCGCGATCGGGCTCGCCTTCGGCCTGGACACCGCGACCGGGGTCCTCGTGCTGCTCGCGGTGATCTCCCACGACTTCGCCGACGGCCTGAACGCCGTGACCTTCATCCTGCGCCAGGGCGGGAGCCGTCGGTCCGCCGTTCGCTGGCTCGCGCTTGTCGCGGTCGCACCGCTCCTAGGCGCCGCACTCGGCGCAGCGGTTGACGTCTCCGAGCACACACTCGGCCAGCTGCTCGCGCTCTATGCGGGAATCTTCCTCTACATCGGCGCCTCGGACCTCTTGCCCGAGGCGCACAGCCACAACCCGTCCGGGCTACGCGTTGCCGTGACGCTCGCCGGCTTCGCAGGGATCTTCGCGATCACCCAGATCGCGGTGCACTGAGGCTACGAGGCCTCGAGGCGCTTCTTCGCAAACTCGCCGAAGCGGCGGCGGGCCTCTTCGTCCGGGCCAAGCGGCTCGTTGTCCGCATATGCCGGGTCCGCCGCGATCTCGTCCGCGACGGCCCTCACCTCGCGGTCGACTGCCTCGCGGTGTGCCGGGTCGGCGAGCAGCGTGTCGACCCAGTTCTCGGAGCCGTCGTAGGGATCGAGGTCGCTCTCCATGAGCAGCTCGCCGAGGAGGATGCCGACCCGGATGTACGCGAACGTCCTGAAGGCAAGAAGCCGGTGCGGTGAGCCGACGAGCCGGCCGAGCTCCGGGTCTTCGTCCTGGACGCGCGCGACGATGCTGCCGATCGGCTCGTCGACGAGGGGGATCCAGAGGTCCTCCGGCCGCGCCACGCCCAGAGTCTAGGAGGGTTTGGCGGAATGGCGCTCGTTGCCAGGGTGTGATGCTCGTTCCCAGGCAAGGACGCAGGGAGCGCCCGTATCGAATGAGATACGGGCGCGACTGAGGACGCAGACCTGGGGGCGAGCAGCGCGGCCTGGCGACACAGCCGCTATTTCGCCGAACCCTCCAACGTCGAGGGTGGCCTAGTGTCTTGCCAGTGAGCGCCCCCGTCCGCCTGGTGCGATTCCGGAGCGAGCCGGAGAAGGCGGCCGTGCTCCTCGACATCGACGGCACGCTCGCGCCGATCGTCGAGCGGCCCGAGGATGCCGCCGTGCCCGATGAGACCCGGGCCGAGGTCGAGCGCCTCGTCGGCCGTTACGCGCTCGTTGCCTGCATCAGCGGGCGGCCGGCGGCAGACGCGACGGCGGATGGTCGGCCTCGACGGCGTCGAGTACGTGGGCGTCCACGGCCTCGAGGGCCATCCCGGCGTGCCCGAGTACACGACGCAGCTCGAGCGCCTGATCGAGACCGCGGAGTGGCCGTGGCGGGTCGAGACCAAGGCGGGCGTGACCGCCGCATTCCACTACCGCGAAGTGGAGGACGAGGAGGCGGCCGGCGCGGTCGAGCGTGTCGTCGAGACCGCTGAGGCGCTCGGCCTCGCCGTGCAGCGGGGCCGGAAGGTGGTCGAGGTCAAGCCTCCGATCGACGCCGACAAGGGAACCGCCGTCCGCGCGCTCCTCGAGGAACGAGGGCTCGATCGCGCGCTCTATGCAGGAGACGACACGACCGACCTCGACGCCTTTCGCGGCCTCGACGAAGCCGGGCTGGACGTGGCCGTCAAGGTCGCGGTCGGGTCACCGGAGATGAACCCGAGGCTGCTCACCGAGGCCGACCTGGTCGTGGACGGCCCCGGTGAGCTGCTTGTATCTGCTCCGAACGCTCTAAGCCGCTTCGAGCACCGGCTCGGGAGCTTCCTCGTGCTCCTCGACTGGCATCTCGAGCTCGCTCCGCCGCACCAGCACCAACGCGACGAGGATCCCGGCCGCGGCAACGGCTGCGCCCCAGATGAAGGCGCTCTCGAAGCCGTCGACGAGAGCCTGCGGCTGCGCTGTGCCAGTGGAGACCGCGTCGCTCGTCGTCGAGGTCGCGATCGCCGACAGCGCGGCGATTCCGAGCGCGCCGCCGACCTGCTGCGACGTGTTGAAGAGACCGGAGGCGAGCCCCGCCTCGGAGGCCCGGACACCGGCCAGCGCCGCGATCGAGATCGGCACGAACGAGAAGCCCAGCCCGGCTCCGATCAGCAGGAACCCCGGCAGCAGGTCACTGAACGTACGACCCGCCGACCGAGACCTGCGTGAAGAACAGGAGCGCGACGGTGAGCAGCGTCATCCCGGCCGTAATCACGGGCTTCACGCCGACGCGGTTGACCAGTTGTGCGGCGACGCCGGACCAGAGGATCGCCGTCCCGGCCACCGCGAGGTACGCGACACCCGTCTTCATCGGCGAGTAGCCGAGCACCTGCTGCATGTAGAGCGTCAGCATCAGGAACATCGAGAACGTCACGGTGCCGAGGATCAGGCCCGCGAGGTTCGCCGCCGTCAGCGTCTTGACCTTGAAGATGCCGAACGGCACGAGCGGCTCCTTGGCGCGGAGCTCCCAGCCGACGAACGCCGCGAGCAGGGCTCCCGCTCCCGCGAAGAGCCCGATCGTCTCCGGCGAGGTCCACCCGAAGTCGTTGGCCTGGGTGATCGCGAAGACGAGGGTGACGAGCCCGGATGTCACGAGCACGGCCCCGAGGGCGTCGAACGTCTTGACCTGCGCGTCGCGGCTCTCGGTGAGCAGCAGCGGCGTCAGCGCCAGGGCCGCCAGCCCGACGGGGACGTTGATGTAGAAGATCCACTCCCAGCTCAGGAGATCCGTGAGCACGCCGCCGAGCAGGACGCCGGCGACGGCGCCGAACGCGCCGACCGCGCCCCAGACGCCGAGCGCAGCATTCCGCTCACGTCCTTCGGAGAACGTCGTCATCAGGATCGACAGCGCAGCGGGCGTGATGATCGCCGCACCGAGCCCCTGAGCCGCCCGGAAGATGATCAACGACTCGTCGCTCCAGGCGAACCCCGAGAGCAACGAGGCGGCGCTGAAGACGACGGTGCCGACGATGAACATGCGCCGGCGGCCGAGGAGATCCGCAGCTCGCCCGCCCAGGAGCAGGAAGCCGCCGAAGAACAGCGCGTAGGCGCTGATCACCCACTGGAGGTTCTCCGGGGTGAAGCCGAGGTCGACCTGGATCGAGGGAAGCGCGACGTTCACGATCGCGATGTCGAGGACGACCATGAACTGCACGGTGGCGAGCAAGGCGAGTGCCAACCACTTGCGCTGGGTCTGTTCGACCATCAGAAAATCCTTTCTCTTGCCGTCATGTGCTTGGAAGACGAACGGCGTCCTTGAAAATCGACAGTCACAGCTTGCGAACCTACAGTCTTTACTTTCGTTTCGCAAGTCATGACTTCCTAAACGCAAGAAACCGGTCTATACTTCCCCGCGATGGCAAAGCACTACGGCCAGTACTGCCCTGTGGCGCATGCGCTCGAGCTGGTGGGCGAGCGCTGGTCGCTGCTCGTTGTGCGGGAGCTGCTCGGCGGCCCGAAGCGCTACACCGATCTCGCCGGTGCCTTGCCCGGCATCGGGACGAACATCCTCGCGAACAGGCTCCGGGATCTCGAGGCCGCCGGTGTCATCGAGAAGCGCCGACTACCCCCGCCGGCGGCGGCCAACGTCTACGCGCTGACGGAGTACGGCGACGAGCTTCGCGAGCCGCTCTATGCCCTGGGCCGCTGGGGTGCGAGATCGCTCGGGCCGCCGACAGCGACGGACAGCCTTGCTCCCGGCTGGCTCGTCAACGCGGTGCGGGCGACCTGCACGGGCGGCTGCGTCCCCGACCGCGTCTACGAGGTCCGCGTCGACGACGAATCCGTCACAGCCCGGTTCGAGGACGACGAGCTCGTCGTCCAACCCGGATCGTCAGGCGACGCCGACACGGTGATCGAGACCGATCCGGCGACGCTCTTCTGCATCGCCTCAGGCGAGGTGCCGATTCGGGACGCCATCAAGTCGAAGGCGGTCACGGTGACCGGCGACAGGGGCGACGCCGAGCGGTTCCTGTCGCTCTTCAGCTTCGACGACCGCGGCAGCCAGTCACGCCTGGTCGAGCACGTCTGAGAGCCGCTCGACGTAGCGACCGGCCCAGCGCTCGCCGTCCTCGGTGAGCGGCTCACCCGGGGCGCGGAGCTGGAGCGCGGTCATGCCCACCCGCTCGGCGCCCGGCAGCTCGTCGTTCGCACCGTCGCCGACGAAGAGGCAGTCCTCGGCCTCGACGCCCAGCTCCTCGCAGGCGATCTCGTAGATGCGCGGGTCGGGCTTGCTGACGCCGGCCGAGCTGGAGAACACCGTCGAGTCGAAGAGGCCGCCGAAGGGGGTCTGCTCCCAGACCTCGGGCACTTCCGCCGTGCAGGCGCTGATCATCCCGAGGAGGTGACCACGCCGGCGGAGCTCCTCGAGCGTCGCGACGGCGTCAGGCCGCGGGACCAGGTGCTCGAGCGTCCAGTCCCTCCGGAGAGTCACTGCCGCGGCGATGTCGCTCTCGGAGCCCAGCTCCGCAGCGAGGGTCTGCAGGTGCGGCTCCATCGGGCCGATTTCCCGATCGCGGCGGCCTCGGAGCCAGAGCATGCGGAACCGGGCCGGGTCGGTTCCGAAGTGAGCCGCGAGCCCGTCGTACATCCGCCTCGCGCCTTCCACCGGCCACGGGACCAGCGTCTGCCAGAGATCGAAGATGACCGCCCGGTACTTCACTTCTTGAGCTTCTCGATCTGCTTCCAGGTGCGCGTGTTGACGATCTGGTCCTTCGTCAGCCACGCGCGCCGCGCCTGGGCGATGCCGAGCTCGGCGTAGGCCAGCGCGTCCACCTCGTGGCTGTCGGTGTTCACGACCAGCCGCACGCCCGCCTCCGCGGCCGCCCGCGCGTGCGTGTCGCGCAGATCGAGCCGGTCCGGCTGCGAGTTGATCTCGACGAACGTCCCGGTCTCGACCGCCTTCGCGAACACCTTGTCGAGCGCGATGTCCGCGCCCTCTCGCCGATTCAGCTTTCGCGCGGTCATGTGGCCGATGCAGTCGGCGTGCGGGCTCTCCATCGCGGACATCAGCCGCTCGGTCGGGCTCTTGTCGAACGCCGAGTGGAGCGAGGCGACGACCCAGTCGCACTCGGCAAGGGCGTCGTCCGGCATGTCCAGCGAGCCGTCGGCCCGGATGCTGACCTCGATCCCACGGAGGATGCGGAACGGCTCCAGGCGACCGTTCAGCTCCGCGATCTCGCCCCACTGTGCCTCGAGCCGCCCCTCGCGCAGATAGTGCGCGTGATCCGTCATGGCGACGTAGGCGTATCCGAGCGCCTTTGCCGCCTCGGCCATCTCCTCGAGCGTGTTCTTGCCGTCGTTCGACCACGTCGAGTGCATGTGGAGGTCGCCGCGCAGGTCTCCCAGCTCGACGAGCTTGGGCAGCTCGCCGCCCCTGGCCGCAGCCAGCTCGCCGGCGCCCTCGCGGAGCTCCGGCGGGATCCACGCGTAGCCGAGCTGCTCGTAGAGCTCCTCCTCGGTTCGCGCGGTCAGCACCTCGCCGGTCTCGACGTCCTTGACCCCGTACTCCGAGACCGAGAGGCCTCGCTTGACGGCGTTCTCGCGGAGATCGACGTTGTGGCGCTTCGAGCCCGTGAAGTGCTGGAGCAGGTTTCCGTACGAGTCGGGCGGGACGACGCGGAGGTCGAAGACGAGCCCGTCGTGCGAGACCACCGTGGCCTTCGTCTTCCCGTGCGCCTTGATCTCCGAGACCCACGTGAGCTTCGTGAAGTACTCGGTCAGAGCTGCGGGGTCGGAGGCCGTGGCGATGATGTCGAGGTCCTTGACGGTCTCGGTGCGCCGCCGGACCGATCCGGCCTCGGAGACCTCGTTGCTCGCTGGGTGCTCGCGTAGCACGTCGACAACCGCCTGGACGGCGGGTAGTGCTCTCGCGAGGAGCGTGCGCTTCTCCTGCGGCTTCGCCGTCTCCTCGAGCGCCTTGAGGATCCGCTCCTCGGTCTTGGCGCCGAGGCCCGGCAGCGACCGGAGCTGCTCGGCCTCCGCTGCCTTGCGCAGGTCGTCCATGGTCGTGATCCCGAGGTCCTGCCAGATCCGCCGTGCGGTCTTGGGGCCGAGTGCCGGCAGGCGCAGGAACTCGGCGACGCCGGCGGGGACGCGCTTCTTGTACCTGGTCAGCGCCTCGATCTCGCCGGACTCGACGATCTGGACGATCTTCGACTCGATCGTCTTCCCGATTCCCGGGAGGTTCTTCGCCTCACCGGCGAGCGCCTGCTCGGCGATCGGGCCGGCCGACGACCGGATCTGGTCGGCCGCCCGACGGTATGCCAGCACGCGGAACTGCTCCTCCCCGTCGAGCTCGAGGAGATCGGCGAGGAGGTCGAATTGCTCGGCCACCTGCGCGTTCCGCGGCAGCGTCGTCGCCATGCCAACGATCATAAGGACGTGCTGGTGGTCTGCCTCCCCACCTACAACGAGCGCGAGAACCTCGAGGCGATGGTCTCCGCGCTCGGCGACGTCCTGCCCGACGACGGCCGGATTCTCGTGATCGACGACAACTCTCCCGACGGGACCGGAGGGATCGCGGACCGGCTCGCCTCCGAGCGGGACGACGTGGATGTCCTGCACCGTGAGCGCAAGGAGGGGCTCGGCCCTGCGTACCTGGACGGCTTCCGGCGTGCGCTCGAGCTCGGCGCCGACCTCGTCATGGAGATGGACTGCGACTTCTCCCACGATCCGAATGACGTTCCACGGCTCCTCGCGGCTGCGGAGGACGCGGACGTCGTGCTCGGCTCGCGATACGTCCCCGGCGGGGGCACGCGGAACTGGGGCCTGGTCCGGCGGCTGATCTCTCGCGGCGGGTCGCTCTACGCGCAGATCCTGCTCGGCTTGCGGATCCGCGACCTGACGGGCGGGTTCAAGGTCTACCGGCGCATCGTGCTCGAGACGATCGACCTGGATGCGATCGACTCGAAGGGCTACGCGTTCCAGATCGAAGGCACCTACCGCGCGCTGCGGGCGGGATTCCGTGTCGTGGAGGTTCCGATCGTGTTCGCCGACCGTGAGGTGGGCGGGTCGAAGATGAGCCGCTCGATCGTCCTCGAGGCGGTATGGAAGGTGCCGGTCCTGCGCCTGAGTAGGCTCTGACCTCGTGCTCGACGTCACCGACGACAGCTTCGACGCGGACGTCCTCGGCGCCGGCCGGCCGATCGTCGTCGACTTCTGGGCGCCGTGGTGCGGGCCGTGCCACGCGCTCGAGCCGGTGCTGGTGCGGCTGGAGAACCAAGCCGGCGGCCGGGTCGGGTTCGCGAAGCTGAACGTCGACCAGAACCCTCTCTCCGCCGCCCGGTACGAGGTGCTCGCGCTGCCGACCGCGATCCTGTTCGCGAACGGCGAGGCGCAGGAGACCGTGGTCGGAGCTCGCTCGCCCTCTCACTACGAGCGGGCGTGGGCTACGTGGCTGGCTGAGTAGCCGAGTCGGGAACAGCCTTCGCTCGCTCGGCGCGGGAAGGCGCGCTCTCGGAGCGGCTGCCGACTCGGGCACGCGGGTCGACAAAGCCGTACAGGACGTCGATCAGGAAATTGACGAGGATCACGACAAGGGTCGTGTACATCGTGATGCCGAGCAGGACGGGGAAGTCGCGACGCGCCAGGCTGGTCGCGAACAGCCGGCCGAGCCCGGGCAACCCGTACGCCGACTCCACGAAGAGGACGGCTCCGAGCGAGACGGCGATGTCCATCCCGAGCATGGTGACCACGGGCAGCATCGCGTTGCGGAGCACATGTGAGCGGATCACCGTCCGCTCCGGCGCGCCCTTGGCGCGTGCAGTGCGCACATAGTCCTCGTTCAGGGTCTCGAGCGTGCTCGCGCGGATCATCCGCGTGTAGATCGCCGCGTACATGAGCGCGAAGGTGAACCACGGCAGGATCAGGTGGTAGGCCCACTGCGCCGGGCCACCGCAGTTACCCGCCGGGCTGAACACCTCGCAGTAGCCGCCTGTCGGCGTGAGTCCCAACCGGGCGCCGAAGAAGTACGACAGCATCAGCCCCATCCAGAGCGGATGCGCCGAGATCCCGATCAGGACCAGGACAGTGCTGAAGCGGCTCATCGCACTGCGCGGGCGAAGCGCCGAGAGGACGCCCGTCGGGATCGCGATCAGCATCCAGAGCAGTGCTCCCCCGATGACCAGTGACAGCGTGACGGGCGCGGCGCGGACGAGGAGCTCGTTCACCTCCTGGCCCCGAAGCACCCAGGAGTTCCCCAGGGAGCCATGCGTGACGATCTTCCGGACGAACTCGGCGTACTCCTCGTAGATCGTCCCGTCGATCTGCACCGTCGTGCGGACGTCGACCTCGGCGCCGCCGCGGCCGAGGCTCGCCTGGTCGTCCTCCGACGGGATCACGAAGAAGATGACGAAGGTGACGACCGTGACAGACAGGAACATCACGGCCATCCACGCCAGTCGACGCACGAGGAACAACGCCACGGGGAACCGTTAGCACGGTACGCCTCGGGGCGCTAGACGGTTTCTTCCCGAAAGTGGTCCCAGCCGGTGAGCGCGTACGGCTTGCCGTCCCGGAGGAGCTCGACGCCCTCGCCTTCCTCGCAGCGACCGATGACGTGAAAATCCGGCTCGGCGACCGCCGCGAGCAGCTCGAAGTCCTCTCCGAAGCCGAGATCCTCGATCGTCGCACCTTCGGAGAGGGGGATGCGGTCGAGCTCGATCACACACCGGACGCCCGATCGGTGCGCGATGTGCCCCGCGTCGCGGGCGACCCCGTCGGAGATGTCCAGCATGGCGTGGGCGGTACGAGCGAGGCGGCGCCCCTCGGCGATCCGCAGCGGCGGCCTCGTGTACCGCCCTTCGCGGAAGGCAGCGCCTGCCGCACCGAGCCGGCCTGTGACGACCAGCAGGTCGCCCGGCTCGGCGCCCGCACGGCCGGGGACGCGGTCGGACCGGCCGAGCGCGGTCACGGAGACGACGAGGGCGTCTGCCCGGCTGGTGTCGCCGCCGACGACCGGCGCGCCGGTTTCGGCGATCCCCTCGTAGAGCTCGAGCAGGTCGTCGACAACGGTGTCCGGAGGAGCCCCGAGGGAGACGACGAGACCCGAGGGCTCGGCACCCGACGCTGCGAGGTCGCTGAGATTCACGGCTGCGGCGCGAAACCCGAGGTCGCGAAAGGTGATCCAGTCCAGCCGGAAGTGCACGCCCTCGACGAGTGCGTCCTGCGTGACCACGAGCCCGTCGATCTGGGCCGCGTCGTGCTCGATGCCTCGGGCGAGCCCGCGGCGCTCCAGCTCGGCGAGGAAGCCGAGCTCGCCCAGGTCAGAGAGCCGCACTGAGCTCGGCGGCCTGAGCCGCCGCGCGGATGACCGCAACCCCGAACGCTCCGGCGGCGACGCACTCGCGTGCGTTCGTCGGGTCGATGCCGCCGATCGCGATCACCGGAATCTGAACCGCGTCGCTGATCGCTCGGAGCCCGTCGAGGCCGATCGGAGGGTCCGCATCCGGCTTGCTCGGCGAGGCCCAGATCGGGCCGGCGCCGATGTACCCGGCGCCCGCGAGCTCCGCCTCCTTCGCCTCCGCCGGGGTCGACGCCGAACGTCCGAGCATCATCCCCGCCTCGACCGCGAGCTCGCTTCCCTCGTCGTCCCGCCCCAGGTGCACGCCGTCGGCGAGCAAGGCGAGCGCGGCCTGAACGTCGTCGTCGACCACGAACGTGACCTCGTACTCGGTGGCGAGAAGGCGAAACGGCGCCCCCCGCTCGATGAGCTCTTCCGTCGTCACGCCCTTGAGCCTCAGCTGGAGCACGGAGGCGCCTCCTTCGACCGCGATCCTGGCCGTGTCGAGATCGTCGACGATTGCGTGAAGCTTCACTCGGTCACCTTCGCACGGCCGTCGAGCGTGTCCGGGTCGAGGTTGTAGAGGGCGTCGTAGAGACCCGCGTGAAAGGTGCCCGGGCCCTGCGCGTCGCGCGCGGCGTCCTCGCCGGCCACGCCGAATGCGGCGAGGGCCTCGGCCGCCGCCTCGAGCGGCTCGTTCGGCTTGGCCGCGAGGAACGCGCCCGTGACGGCCGTGGACATGCAGCCCGTTCCGGACACCGTTCCCATGAGCTCGTGGCCGTTCGAGACGGCGACGACCCGCTCTCCATCCGAGACGTGGTCGGTCGGGCCGGTGACCGAGACGATCGTCCCGAGAGCACTGGCCGCGTCGCGGACCACCTCGGCGGCTGTCGACGCGGTGCTGATCGACTCGACACCCCGGATCTCTGCTGTGTGCCCGGCGAGCGTGGCGATCTCGGCCGCGTTTCCCCGGACGACCGTGACGTCGAGCTCGGCGAGCAGGCGCTTGGCCGTTTCCGTCCGGTAGTGCGTCGCGCCGGCGCCGACCGGATCGAGGACGATCGGGCCCTTCGCCGCCCGGCCGGCGAGCAGCATCGCCTCGATCCAGTGCTCCGACAGCGTCCCGATGTTCAGGACGAGGGCACCGGCGTTCGCGGCCATCTCCTCGACCTCCTCCGGCGCGTGCGCCATCACGGGAAGCGCGCCGAGCGCGAGCGTCGCGTTCGCCGTCTCGTTCATCACCACGTAGTTCGTGATCTGGTGGACGAGCGGCCTACGCGCGCGCAGCTTGCGCAGCGTCGCCCCGGGCGAGACTGCCATCACGCTCCCTCACGTTCAGGACGTCGACGGGCCCGTCCCCTGCGCCGATCTCGACGAGCCCGTTCAGTACGGAGGAGGCGGCCGCGGCGGCCGCGCCGCGACTCGCCTCCACGAGTGAGTGCCCACGGGCGAGAAGCGCCGCGAGCGTGGCGGAATGGGTGCAGCCGGCGCCGTGCGTGGCAGGAACGTCGTATCGCTCGACCGGGATCTCGATATGCCGCTCGCCGTCGTAGAGGTGGTCGACGGGCTCGGGCCCGTGCCCTCCGGTGACGACGACAGCCGGAGCTCCTCCCTCGACGATCGCCTCCGCGAGCGCGCGCGGCTCGCGAGGGACTGTCCCTCGGACCCGGCTCGCGAGGACCTGTGCTTCGTGCCAATTCGGCGTCACGACCGTCGCAAGAGGGAACAGCCTCGTCACCAACTCGTCGATCGCGTCATCCTGGAGGAGCTTCGCGCCGCTACTCGCGACCATGACCGGATCCACGACCAGTGGAACGGGAACGTCGTCGAGGTAGCCGGCTACGGTCCGGATCAGCTCGGCGGAGAACAGCATCCCCGTCTTCGCCGCATCGACGCCGATGTCGTCGAAGACCGCCTCGAGCTCGGCGCGGACGAATTCGGGCGGGAGCTCGTGCACCGCAGAAACCCCGACCGTGTTCTGCGCGGTCAGCGCGACGATCGCCGACATCCCGTGACAGCCGGCGGCCGCGAACGCCTTCAGATCGGCCTGGATCCCCGCGCCCCCACCGGAGTCGGACCCAGCAATCGTCAGTACTCGAGGAACTATGAAGGACTCCCTCCGCCGGCATGACCCGGTTCAGGTTCGACGGGTGTGATCTCAGCCGCCCTTGCGGCACCCCGGTGAGAGGAGTCTAGCGGCGGCGGATCGTGCGAATGACTCCCGAAGCATCGATATGGCGGATGCCTCCAGCCTCGCCGCTCTCGACGATGAACAGCTCCCCGCCAGGCGACGGCACGACGTCGAACGGCTCGTCGACCTGAGCCGAAGCCGCGGGACCGCCGTCACCGCGCTCGCCTCTCACACCCGTGCCCGCGACGACGGTCTTCGCCCCGGTCGGGTCGATCCGAGACACGCGCTGACCGTCCCGCTCGGCGACGTAGAGCAGCGCCACCGGGGCCGAACGCTAGACCGGCCGGGGCCGTTGCAGCCGCGAAAGCGGTGATCACGCGAGTGGCCGGATCGATGCGACGGACGCGGTGATTCCCTGTGTCGGCGACGTAGAGCGCTCCATCGGGCCCGACAACGAGACCATGCGGAGCGTCGAGCTCCGCCGCGAGCGCGGGCCCGCCGTCGCCCCCGCCTCCTCGAATCCCGGTGCCTGCATAGTGAGTCACGGCGCCCGAGCCATTCTCGATGCGGAAGATCCGAGAGACGGTGCTGAAGTAGAGATTTCCCGCCGGGTCGAGCGCGAGCGGCCCGACATCCTCGCCGGCGTCGGCGATCGTGGTCGTCGACCCGCCGCTCTCGACCCGGACGACCCTGCTCTCGGACGTGGAGTAGAGGACGCCCGACGGCGTCAGCACGAGGCCGTACGGCTGCACGATCCGCGTGACGAGCGTGTCACGACCCGTGGTCGGATCTATTCGGGCGAGGCGCGACTGCCCGCTCTCGGCGACGAGAATCGATCCGTTCGGCTCGAGGACTGCCTCGGTCGGGGCGACGAGCACGACTGGCGGGCGGGTTGCCGCACGGACCGCGACGGTGCCAAGCGGGACGCGCGTTCGGCCGATCTTGGCCGCGAGACGCCAGCGCCCCGGAGCGGGGAAGACAAGTCTTGCCCGGTACCGGCCGCGGCGCCATCTTCGAGCCGGCGCCGCCACGCGCCGGCGTCCGAGCGTCGCGGTCAGCGCCACGCGCGAGGGCTGCGATCCCCGCACGACCAGGACGGCAGTCCAGGGTCGGCCGGCGACGAGCGTCGAAGGCCGGGCAGTGAGCGCCACGCGCGGAGACTTCTCGGGCGCAGCCGAGCCCACAGCAGCGAGCAGCAGCGCCGCCAAGGCGCCGACGAGGAGTCCCCTCCGCATATCGGTTCCTCTACACCGCCTGTGCGCTGGAGGTTCCAGGCACCGGGCTAGCATCGAACGATGGCTCGGTACGACGGCTTCGCCGACTGGTACGACACGGAGTTCCTCGGCGACCTGCACGATCACGGGCTGGGCCGCGGCGCTCCGTCTACTCGGTCCCGGACCGGGCAGGCTCCTCGACCTCGGGTGCGGCACCGGCGCACACACGGCGGCCTTTCGGCGACCGGGGATGGGACGTCACCGGCGTGGATGCCTCGGAAGACATGCTGCGCCGCGCCCGCGACCGAGGCCTCGACGTCGTCCAGGCGGATGCCTCGGCGCTTCCGTTCGAGGACGCGAGCTTCGACGCCGCGGTCTCGACCTGGACTCACACGGACATCGACGACTTCGCTGCAGCAGTGCGCGAGGTCGCACGGGTCCTCAGACCGAACGGCCCGTTCGTCTACGTCGGCGGCCACCCGTGCTTCGTCGGGCCGCACGCCTTGTTCCGCTTCGGCCGAGGCGTGCCCGAGCTCCATGCGGGCTACCGCCCGGCTCGGCGGTACGACGATTCCGAGCCCGGCGTCTTCAACCCAGAAGGTCTCCGTGCGCGCGTGGGCGCATCGCACCTCCCACTGGGTGAGTTCGTCACGGCATTCACCGCGGCCGGGCTGCGGGTCGAGCGCTTCGAGGAGGACGGCGAGGACGACTACCCGTACCTCGTCGCCCTCGTGGCCCGCCGATGAGTGTCGCCGCCGACCTCTGGAGCGACCTGCTCGAGGGCGAGGAGGTCGCCTACGTGGGCGGGGAACCGGCTCGCGCTCCCCGATTTGCCCCCCTTCCCGAAGGCCTCCACCCCAAGGTCGCCGACGCCCTGGCTGCCCGCGGCATCGAGCAGCTCTTCACCCACCAGGCGGACGCCTGGGACGCGGCGCAGCGCGGCGAGCATCTCGTCGTCGCGACGGGAACGGCTTCCGGCAAGACGCTCGCGTTCAACCTGCCCGTCCTCGACGCCCTGGCGCGCCAGCCGAAGACCCGCGCGCTCTACCTCTACCCGACGAAGGCGCTCGCCCAGGATCAGATCCGCAGCCTCACGGAGCTGAAGCCGCCCTCGATCAAGCCCGCCATCTACGACGGGGACACGGAGTCGAGCCGACGGTGGCAGATCCGCAAGTGGTCCAACCTGATCCTGACCAACCCGGACATGCTCCACGTCGGCGTCCTGCCCCACCACGACCGCTGGGGCGACGTCCTTCACAACCTCCGCTACGTGGTCGTCGACGAGGCGCACGTGTACCGCGGCGTCTTCGGGTCACACGTCGGGAACGTCCTGCGCCGCCTGCGCCGCCTCGCGCGGATCTACGGAGCCGACCCGCAGTTCCTGCTCGCCTCGGCGACGATCGCGAATCCCGGTGAGCTCGCCCGGCGACTCCTCGGCGTCGAGGCGACGACGATCGAGCAGGACGGCGCGCCGAAGGCGGAGCGGACGATCCTCCTGTGGAACCCGCCGCTCACGGACGAGGAGCTCGGGCTTCGCGCGAGTGCCCTCGGCGAGGCCGCCCGACTCATGGCCTCGCTCGTCGAGCGAGGAGTGCGGACACTCTGTTTCGCGAAGAGCCGCAAGTCCGCGGAGCTCGTCCACCGCTTCACCGCCCAGCGACTCGGCGACGCCACGCGCCTGTCCCCGTACCGCGCCGGCTACACCCCCGCGCAGCGGCGGGAGATCGAGCGCAGGCTCGTCGAGGGAGACCTGCTCGGGGTCAGCGCGACGAACGCGCTCGAGCTCGGGATCGACGTCGGCCTCCTCGACGCCGTCGTCTGCGTCGGCTTCCCGGGAACCGTCGCGAGCCTCAGGCAGCAGTGGGGACGCGCCGGGCGCCGCGGCCACGGGCTCGCCGCGATGGTCGCCACGGAGGACGCACTCGACCAGTTCTTCATGCGCGACCCGGAGGCGCTGCTCGAGCGGCGAGTCGAGGCGGCGATCCTCGACCACGCGAACCCGCGTGTCCTCGACGGCCATGTCCGCTCGGCCGCCTTCGAGGCACCGCTCGACGAGAAGGACGCCGAGACGCTCGGGCCCGAAGCGCTGGAGCGCGCCGCGCAGCTTCCCGATCTCCGCCGCAAGGACGGCGGGTTCGTCTGGGCAGGACGCGACTACCCGGCAGGCCGCTTCGGCCTCCGCTCGGCGACACCGGATTCCTTCACCGTCGTGGACGTCTCGACCGGGTCGCTCCTGGGCCTCGTCGAGCAGGAGCGCGCCTACTCGACCGTCCACCAGGGCGCCGTCTACCTCCATCTCGGCGAGTCGTACCGGGTCGCCGAGCTCGACCTGGAGAATCGCACCGCCCTCGTCGAGCCGTACGCCGGCGACGAGTACACCCAGGCGAAAAAGGACACGATGACAGCGATCGTCGAGCCGCTCCGCGAAGAGCGCCGGCTCGGGGTCGACCTCTCCTTCGGCCGCGTCGTCGTCACCGAGCAGGTCGTCGCCTACCAGCGGAAGCGCATCGGCGACGGCGAGACGATCGAGACCCTTCCGCTCGACCTCCCGGAGACGCAGTTCGAGACCGAGGCGATCTGGTTCGTCCCCGAAGACCAGATGCTCGAGGGACTCACGGACATCACGCGGCTGCTCGGCTCGCTCCACGCCGCCGAGCACGCCATGATCGCGATCCTGCCGCTGTGGGCCATGTGCGACCGCTGGGACATCGGCGGGCTCTCGACGAACCTCCACTTCCAGACCGGCCGCCCGACGATCTTCGTCTACGACGGCCACGCCGGCGGCGTCGGGATCAACGAGCGCGGCTTCGAGGTCTTCGAGGGCTGGGTCGGAGACACCGCCCGGATGCTCGACGGCTGCCCATGCGACCACGGCTGCCCGTCGTGCGTCCAGTCGCCCAAGTGCGGGAACCTGAACGAGCCGCTCGACAAGGCCGGCGCGCTCGAACTGCTCCAACGGATGCTGTCGATTTAGCCCTCGGCCGATCGTCGTCCCTGTGCAAACGACGAAAGGAGGAGGCGGTGAGGCGCCTTCGGAGGAACATCATCGAGCGCGAGACGGCGAAGAGGCGGGCAATCACCGACGAGCTCCGCCACCACGATCCCTTCGGGAAGCCCGACCTGCTGCTCGTCCATGAGACGATGCTGGCGAGGCTCCGGGCAGCCTGAGGAAAGGAGACGCATGGAATTCCTCGCTTTGATCCACGCAAGCGAGAACGGCTGGAACGAGCTGAGCGACGACGAGCGCCAGGCGGTGTACCAGCGCTACATGGAGTTCTCGGAGCGGCCCGAGGTCGTCGGCGGCGCCGAGCTCCAGGAGACGACGGCCGCGACGACCGTCCGGGTCCGGAACGGCGACTCGATGGTCACGGACGGCCCGTACGCCGAAGTCAAGGAGGCGCTCGGCGGCTTCTTCATCCTCGAGGCCGACTCGATCGACGATGCCTGCAAGCTGGCCGCTGAGATCCCGGCCGCAGAGCACGGCGCGATCGAGGTTCGTCCCGTCTTCGTGCGCGAGGAGAGCTGAGATGCGCTACGCGATGCTGATCTACAGCGACCAGGAGCCTTGGCTCGACCTGTCCGAGGAGGAGGCGGCGAAGAGAAGCGAGGAGTCGCTGCCGAAGTGGTACGCATTCTTCGAGGAGCTCGGAGCGGCGGACCCGGAGATGGCCGGGAAAGAGCTCGACGACATCCGGACCGCGAAGACGGTGCGTGTGCGCGACGGCGAGGTGCTCATCACGGACGGCCCCTTCGCCGAGACGAAGGAGCAGATCGGCGGGTTCTTCGACACGAAGCTCCCCGACCTCGACACCGCGCTCGCCTACGCAGCGAAGATCCCGGCGTCCGAGTACGGGTCGATCGAGGTGCGGCCGGTCGTGGAGCGCGGCTGAACGACGTCGCGTCCGTCTTCCGCGAGGAGTGGGGACGTGCGGTCTCGATCCTCATCAGCGTCCTCGGCGACTTCGACCTCGCCGAGGACGCCGTGCAGGACGCCTTCACGACGGCGCTGGAGCGCTGGCCGGTGGACGGAATGCCGCGCAACCCCGGCGCCTGGATCGTCACGACCGCGCGCAACAGGGCGATCGACCGGATCAGGCGCGAGCGGACGCTCGAGCGCAAGACCGAGCTGCTCGCACGGCTCGAGGAGCTCCCCGGCGAGGACGAGGACATGAGCACGATCCCGGACGAGCGCCTGGCGCTCGTCTTCACCTGCTGCCACCCGGCGCTGGCGCCCGAAGCCCGCGTCGCGCTGACGCTGCGCGAGGTCGGCGGCCTCGCAACGGGCGAGATCGCGCGGGCATTCCTCACCGCGGAGCCGACGATGGCGCAGCGTCTCGTCCGCGCCAAGCGCAAGATCCGCGAGGCGGGCATCCCCTTCCGCGTGCCTCCCGACGAGGTGCTCCCGGACAGGCTCGAATCGGTGCTGGCCGTGCTGTACCTCGTCTTCAACGAGGGGTACGAGGCGACCTCGGGCGACGATCTCGTCCGGCGTGAGCTCTGTGACGAGGCGATCCGGCTCGCGAAGCTGCTCGCGGTGCTGATGCCGGACGAGGCCGAGGCGCTCGGGCTGCTTGCGCTGATGCTCTTCCACGATTCGCGGCGCGAGGCCCGGACCGCCGGCGGCGACCTCGTGCTCCTCGAGGATCAAGATCGCTCGCTCTGGGACGAGGGCCGGATCGAGGAGGGACGCCGCGTGCTGGACCGCGCTGCGAGCCTGCGTCGCGCCGGCCCGTACCAGCTCCAGGCGGCAGTTGCGGCCGTTCATGCGGAAGGAGAGACGGACTGGCCGGCGGTCGCTGCGCTCTACGAGCAGTTGGCGCAGCTCTCGCCCTCGCCGATCGTCGAGCTGAACCGGGCCGTGGCGGTGGCCCTGGCGGAGAGCCCCGACCGCGGCCTCGACCTCATCGACCAGATCGAGGGTCTGAACGACTACCACCTGCTCCATGCCGCCCGAGCCGATCTGCTCCGCCGGCTCGACCGGCGGGAGGAGGCCGTGGAGGCGTACGAGCGAGCGCTCGAGCTGGCGACGAACACAGCCGAGCGGCGGTTCCTCGAGCAGCGCCGCTCGCAACTCGCCTGACGCGCGTCGTGTAGAACGGCGCCGTGGCGGATCACGAAGCCCGAGGCGGGACCCTCATCCTGGGCGGCGGATTCGCCGGCAGGGTCGGCGATGGCTGACGTCCTCGAGCCGCATCCACCGCTTCGAGCGAGAGATCGAGATGGCCGGCTCGCAGACGGTCGAGTCGCCGTACGGCGTGGGCGTCCTCGAGCCGTCGCTGCCGCTGCGACACGACTCGAACTACCTCCTCGTCGAGCGGCTGCCGCTCGGCGCAGGCGCCCCGGAGCTCGCGGACGAGGCGGAGCGGATCCTCGGCGGCGCAGGGCTCAAGCACCGAGCGGTGATGTGCTTCGACGCAGGCCTAGGCGAGAGGCTCGAGCCGCAGTTCGCGGAGCTCGGCTGGAACGTCCGTCGCCACATCTGGATGGCGCAGCTCCGCGACCCGGAGAAGAGCGCCGACCTCTCGATCGTCGAGGAGGTGGGCGAGGCCGACCTCCGGCCGGGCCGCACCGGAGAGATCCTCCAGTATCCGTGGGGGTCCGCGGAAGTCGCGCAGGAGCTCATGGACGCCAAGGTGCTCCTGTCCGAGCGGGCGACGACGCGCTTCTTCGGTGTCCGGGTCGACGGGGAGATCGTGAGCTGGAGCGACCTCTACGTCGCTCAGGGCGTCGGCCAGGTCGAGGACGTGGCCACCAAGGAGGCGCACCGCGGCAACGGCTACGCCACCGCCGTGGTCCTTCGCGCGGCCCAGGAGGCCCGAGCGGAGGGCGCCGACCTCGTCTTCCTCGTCGCCGACGGGGACGACTGGCCGAAGGAGCTCTACGGCAAGCTCGGCTTCGACACCGTCGGGCGGTTGACGAAGTTCTTCCTCACGGGCTGAGTCGAGTCCCCGGCGGGGGACGCCGGGCCTGCTGGCCGAGGCGCGCGCCCCGATCTCCGTCGCCGTCTAGAACCCAAGTAACAACTTGTTACTTGATCCCCGAGGCCGCTCGCCGAGCCGCTTTGGAGGCTTGTAACAAGTTGTTACTTGCCGGATTCGCCCCGGCTCGCGCGCACTGACTCCAGCGCGGCGGTGAGTGACTGTCGTCCGCGCAGCACCGGCTCGTAGAGGTCGCCGTGTTTCTCGATCCGTTCGCGCACGACGTCCATCGTGAAGCTCGCCGGGTCGAGCCGGTCGTTGACCTCGTCCCACCGCAGCGGCGTCGAGACGGGCGCTCCCTCCCGCGGGCGGACCGAGTAGACCGAGGCGATCGTCTTTCCCTCGCCGTTCTGGTTCGAGTCGATGAGCACGCCGCGGCGCTTCCGTCTCGTCCACTCGGTCGTGACGAGCCCGTAGTGGGCGCGGGCAAGAGCCGACGCGATGATCTCGGAGAACTCCCTCGTCTGTTCGTAGGTGTGCCGCCGGGCAATCGGCACGAGGACATGGATCCCGTCCGAGCCGCTCGTCTTCGGATAGCTCTCGAGCCCGACGGTGTCGAGCGCCTGCTTGACGAGCAGCGCGACCTGAACGGTCTCCTTGAAACCGACGTCGTCGGACGGATCGAGGTCGAAGAGGACGAAGTCGGGCCGCCCCGGCTTGTCGACCCGCGAGTACCACGTGTTCAGGTCGATGCAGCCCATGTTCACCATCCAGAGCAGCGCCAACTCGTCGTTCACGAGCGGCGCGCTGATCCTGCGGCGCTCCCGCGGCTTGTCCCGCGTGGTGACCGTGATCTCGACGCTCTTGATCCAGTCGGGCATGTGCGTCGGCGCGTCCTTCTGGAAGAAGAACTTCCCGAAAGCGCCGTCGGGGTAGCGCTTCATCGTGAACGGCCTGTCCTTCAGGTGCGGGACGACAACCCCGGCGACGTCGCGGTAGTACGAGAGCAGGTCGCCCTTCGTAATCCCCTCGTCCGGCCAGAACGGCTTGTCGAGATTGGACAGCTTGAGCGTGCGCTTGCCCTTCCGGATCTCGGTCTCCAACGGCTCCGGCTCCTCCCGCCGCACCTCGGTCGTGGACTTGTCCTCCCGCAGCCCCTTGTAGGCGGGCGCCCGAAGTCTGCCGTCGTGCGTCCACTCGACGAACTCGACCTCGGCGACGAGCTCGGGCTCGACCCAGACGATCGCGTCCTTCCGGATCTTGGGCATCTTCGGCACCGTCTCGAACGGCGGCTCCTTGCGCTCGAGCGGTCGAAGCTTGCGCAACAGGCTGTCGATCTCGCCGTCGGTGAACCCGGTGCCGACGTTGCCGGCGTACAGGAACTCGTCCCCCTTCCAGTAGCCGAGGATCAACGAGCCGAAGCGGCCCTCGCGCCGGCCCTGGCCCCGCGTGTACCCGGCAACGACGAACTCCTGCCGGCCGTGCGTCTTGACCTTGAGCCAGTTCCTGCTCCGCCGCCCCACTTCGTACCGGGAGTCACGCCGCTTGGAGACGATCCCCTCGAATTGCTGAGCCTGCGCGACACGGAAGAGCGCATCTCCGTCGTCGAACGACTCCGAGAACTGCACCTTCTGATTCCGGCGGTCGAGCAGCTTCAGCAGGCGCTCGCGCCGCTCGGTCAGCGGGAGATCCACGAGGGGCTGCCCGTCGACCTCCAGCAGATCGAAGACGACGTAGACGTAACGCGTCCCGTCCTTGCCCTGCTGCATCGCGGAGAACGTCGCGCGGCCCTGCTCGTCGAGGGCGCACACCTCGCCATCGAGCACGCAGTCCGGCGTCTTGACCGCCCTCGAGATCTCCTTCGCGACAGACTCGAAGCGCGCCGTGAGGTCGTTGTCGTTGCGGCTCGTGAGCGTCGTCTCCGCGCCGCGAACGTCGGCGATCGCGCGGTAGCCGTCCCACTTCACCTCGTGGAGCCAGTCGCCGCCGCGCGGCACGTCGGCAGCGAGCGTCGCGAGCATCGGCTTGTAGCGGCGCCGCTCACGCGGCGGCGCGACGGCGTCCTCGCGCTTGCGGAGGATGAGCCAGTTCTTGGGATTGCCGTCGAGCTTGGCCGGCACGAGCGTCCAGGTCCCTTCGAGCCGCTTTCCGTGCAGCCGGACCGTGAGCCCGCCGTCGCGCTTCTCCTCCACGAGCTCGTACGTGCCGTTGTCCCAGATCTCGACCGGGCCCGCGCCGTACTCGCCCTTCGGGATCACACCCTCGAACGTCGCGTACTCGAGCGGGTGGTCCTCGACGTGTACCGCCAGCGCGCGCTGCCCGGTCTCCAGCGGGATCCCCTTCGGCACGGCCCAGCTCGCGAGCGCACCGTCTCGCTCGAGCCGGAAGTCGTAGTGGAGCCGGCGGGCGTCGTGCCGCTGGACGACGAAGATCGGCTCCTTCCCGCGTTTCTTGCCGCCGAAGGGCTCCGGCGTCTTCTTGCGATCCCGCTTCTTCTCGTATTCGGTCAGACGAGGGCGCGCCACGCCCCTAGCTTGCCTTCTTCGCCTTCCTCTTGGTCGTCTTCCGCTGCGTCCGCCTGGTCTGCTCGACCGACTCCCTGAGCGCCGCCATCAGGTCGATGACCTCACCCTCGTCCTCGTCCTTCGGCTCCGGCAGCTCCTTGCCCTTGGCCTTCGCCTTGATGAGCTCGAGCAGCTCCTTGCGGTACGTGTCGTCGTACTTCTCGGGCTTGAACGGCTCGCTGAGGTTCTCGACGAGGGACTTCGCCATGTCGACCTCGGCCTTCTGGAGCCTCGTCGAGCCGTTCACGGACTCGGGCTCCCGGATCTCGTCGGCGTAGTACATCGTCTCGAGGATCAGCCGCCCGTCGTGGGAGCGCAGGGCTGCGAGGTGCTGCTTGTTCCGGATCACGACCTTGGCGATCCCGACCTTGCCGGTCTCGTCGAGGGCACGGACGAGCAGCCGGTACGGCTTCTCGGCGCCGTCCTGAGGGAGCAGGTAGTAGGCCTTGCGGAAGTAGATCGGGTCGATCTCCTCGAGGTCGACGAAGTCGCAGATGTCGATCGAGTGCGTCAGCTCGATGTCGAGCCGGTCCAGGTCCTCGTCCTCGATCGGCACGTACTGCCCCTTCTGGATCTCGAAGCCGCGGACGATCTCGTCCTGCGGCACCGTCTTGCCCGACTCCTTGCTCACCTTTTCGTAGCCGACCGGGCTCATGTCGCGCCGGTCGAGGAAGTGGAAGCGAAGCTCCTTGGACTCGGTCGCGGAGTACATCCGCACGGGCACGCTGACGAGCCCGAACGAGATCGCCCCGCTCCAGATCGGCCTCACGCTTTCCGGTGTACCCCGAGGCCCTTGCCCCGAAAACCTCCTGTTTCCTACTTGCGAGTAGCTGAAGGCTCCGTGGACAACCCTGTGGAATCTGTGGAAGCTGTGGACGACGCATAGACGCCCAGCGTGCGGAAGCGGTCGCGGCGACGGCGTCGAAGCTCCTCCCCGGGGATGCTCGACAGGTCCTCGAGCGAGCTCTGGAGCGCCTCCCCGAGCAGGCGGGACGCCTCGTCCCAGTTCGTGTGGGCGCCGCCTTCCGGCTCGGGCACGATCGCGTCGATCACCCCGAGCTCGAGCGTGTGGACGGCGTCCGGCTTGAGCGCCACGGCCGCCTTGACCTTTTCACCACCGTCCCGCCAGAGGATCGCGGCGCAGCCCTCTGGGGAGATCACGGAGTACATCGCGTTCTCCTGCATCAGCACCCGGTCGGCGAGCGCGATCGCGATCGCGCCGCCCGAGCCGCCCTCACCGATGATGCACGCGACGATCGGCACCGTCAGCCGACTCATCAGTGACTGCGATCGTGCAATGGCGCCGCCCTGGCCGTGCTGCTCCGCCGCGACGCCGGGGAAGGCGCCCGGTGTGTCGACCAACGAGATGATCGGAAAGCGGTGCCGCTCCGCGATGTCCATGGTGCGCATGGCCTTGCGGTAGCCCTCGGGATAGGCCATCCCGTAGTTCCTCCGGATCCGCTCCTTCGTGTCGCGGCCCTTCTGCTGGCCGAGCAGCGCGACCGTGCGACCGTTCAGGCGGCCGAGGCCGACGACCATCGCCGGGTCCTCTGCGCGCGAGCGGTCGCCGTGCAGCTCGATGAAGTCCTCGAAGATCCGCTCGACGTAATCGAGCGTGTACGGCCGCTCGTCATGGCGGGCGAGCTCGACGTGCTGCCAGATCTCCTTGTCCGTCGGCTCCGAGGTCTTCTCCAGCTGGCGCTCGAGGCGGGACATCTCGCCCGAGATGCTCGCGCCGCGAAGCAGGCGGAGGCTCTTCAGGCGGCTCAGCCGGTCGCGCATATGGACCTCGTCGTTACGCGCCATGGTTCGAGAAGAGCCGGAGGACCCGGCCGACGTAGGGACGGAGGTCGCGGCGGCCGACGATCGCATCGAGGTGGCCGAAACGGACGTTGGACTCGGCGAGCCCGAAATCCTCGGGAAGCTTCTCGCGCGTCGTCTGCTGGACGACGCGCGGGCCCGTGAACGCAAGGAGCGCGCCGGGCTCCGCGACGATCACGTCGCCGAGCGATGCGAAGCTCGCGAGGACGCCCGCAGTGGTCGGATGCGCCATCACGCTGATCATCGCGCTCCCGGAGTCCTTCAGGTCCTCCACGGCGCAGACGGTCTTCGGGAGCTGCATGAGCGACAGGATCCCCTCCTGCATCCGCGCGCCTCCCGACGAGGTGACGCTCACGAGCGGAACGCCCTGCTCTGCCGCGCTCTCGCACGCGCGCGCGAACTTCTCGCCGACGACACTGCCCATCGAGCCGCCCATGAACGCGAAGTCCATGACCGCGAGCTCACAACGGACGCGCTCGATCGCTGCTGAGCCGATCACCATGGCATCGCCCTGGCCCGTCTCCTGCTCGGCCTCGACCAGCCGCTCCGTGTACGGCCGCATGTCGAAGAAGGTCAGCGGGTCCTCGGAGCGGAGGTCTGCGGCTTCCTCCCTGAACGTCCCCTCGTCGGCGAGCTGCGCGATGCGGTCCTTCGCGCGGATGCGGAAGTGGTGGTTGCAGTGCGGGCAGACCCAGAGGTTCTGGGCGAGCTCGTCGTCGCGATAATGCGAGCCGCACTCAGGACACGTGTTCGGATGGGGCTTTTCGTTCTTGGACGGCTCCGGAAGATTCCGGTGCTCGATCGAGATGTCGATTCCCTCGGCCACGGGCCGAGTCTAGTAGTCCACCGTCAGAGGCCGAGCGCGGCGGTCAGGCGCCGCGCCGGCTCCAGGTTCCGCTCGTCGGGAACGAGCCCCGAGAGACCGGTGCCGAGGACATCCGTTCGACCTCGGACGTCAGCGAGCACCTGCTCAGCCTCCTCGAGCGAGAGGCCATCGGGCTCGGGCATGAACGCCGCCACCTCGTCCTCCGTGAGTGCATCGAAGTCCACAGCGACGTAGGCGCCGCCGGTCCCGTCGAGCGCCGAGGCAACCGCCTCGCGTCCGGTCCCGACACCGTTTGCCGCGATGAACTCCTCCTCGGGCGGGTCGAGGTTGCGTGCACCTACGAGCGCGACGTCCTCGGCCCGCACGGCGCCGGAGTCGAGCAGCATGCGCAACGGCATTCCCCACGCGTTCCCGGACGGCGAGCTTTCGACCGTGTTCAGGTCGCCGTGCGCGTCGAGCCAGACGACGGCGATCCGGCCGTGGCGAGCAGAGAGAGCCTCGACGGCGCCGACGTGAGAGCAACAGCAGCCTCCGAGCACCAGCGGCCGCTCGGGCAGCTCGAGAGCGAGCGCGAGGCTCTGCGCGGCGAGCGAGTCCTCCTCGATCACCGCCGCCTCGGGATACGGAACCGGGAGCGACGCCGCTTCCGCCATCGCCTCCCCGCCTCGGCCCCAGGCGCGCGGGACCCGAACGAGGCCTGCGGCGAACGTTCGCCCGCACGCGTGACATTCGTACTCCGGCCCGAGCGCGACCGCCGTGAACGTCCGGCAATCGGGGCACTTGGCGCGCAACCGCGACAAGACCCTGAGACGCTACCTACGAGAGCGCGCGCTCGAAGATGTCCGATTCTCGATCGACGTGCATGCCGACGCTGGCGTAGAGGCGCTGCGCGCCGGTCAGGCTCTCGGCGTCGACGCCAAGGGAGGCGCCCCGCATTCCGCGCCGCCGGAACTCTGCGAAAGCGTGGAGCATGAGCGCGCGGCCCACGCCCTTGCGCCGCCAGGGGCGCCGCACGCCGACGACCCGGATCGAGCCGATTTCGGGGTCGGTGGGGCTAGGACGGCAGAGCGCGACGCCTGCCGGCTCTCCGTCCGCCTCGGCGACGAAGAAGAGCGACCAGTCGTGGTCGTCATCGAGAAGCCAGTGCTGCCAGTCCTCGAAGGACGTCGGCGCGTGGCCCCACATGTCCTGGAACGTCTCCTCGTGCGTCTCGTACGCGACCTGTGCGTCCTCCGGCGTCATCGACCGAATTCGCATCCCGTCCGGCGGGCCCGGCTCCTCGAGCTCGCCGTCGAACTCGATCCCCATGCGGTAGCTCCCGCGCGTCCGCTCGAAGCCGGCATCGGCGAGCGCTCGGCGCATCCTCTCGTCCTGGGCCCAGGCGAATCCCATGACGCGCTCGCCGCCCTTCTGGCGGACTCGTTCGAGGCTCCAGTCCAGGAGCTGAACACGAAGCGCGCTCTCGTCGCTCGGTACGACTCGCACGTCGACCCAGTAGGTCGGGTGCGGGTGCGGATAGATGTCGGCGTAGCCGACGAGCTCGCCGTCCGCCTCGGCGAGCCGGATGTCCTTTGTCGG
This sequence comes from uncultured Actinomycetes bacterium, assembly GCA_963827705.1. Classification (GTDB taxonomy): domain Bacteria; phylum Actinomycetota; class Thermoleophilia; order Gaiellales; family Gaiellaceae; genus JACDAN01. The sequence goes on along the minus strand of CAWHBN010000022.1, from coordinate 154,772 downwards.
ATCGAGCTCGTCGGTCGTCAGGAAGCGGCGGACGTCGTCCTCGCTCTCGTCGGCCTCGCCGAAGAGCTCCTCGCTTCCGCGGTTGAAGAGCCGCGCGATGCCTGGGACGTCGTCGAGCGTGGGCGCGCGGAGGTTCACGCGGGCACTAGTTCGTCGAGGACGCCAGCGAGGCCGTCCAGGTCCGGCAGCTCACGGTCGGGCTTCGCACGCTCCGAGGGCTCGCCGAGCCGGTTGATCCAGACGCTCCGCAGCCCGAGCTCGTTTGCGGGCGCGATGTCGTGGAAGAGGCTCGCCGCGACATGGACATGGCCCGCGCGATCCGCGCCGGTCCGGCGGAAGAACTCCTCCCAGTGCCCGTGAGCCGGCTTGTAGGACCCGATCTCGGAGGCGACGACCGTCTCGTCGAACGGGACGCCGATCAGCTCCTTGGACGCGGCGATGTAGTCGGGATCCGTGTTCGAGAGGATCGCAAGGCGCCAGCCGCGAGCGCGAGCCTCCTCGAGTGACCCGCGCGCCTCCGGGAACGGCTGCCAGGACGGCAGCGAGTCGGCCAGGGCCGCCGGATCGTCGAGCTCGGCGCCTTCCTCCGCTGCGAGGCGATCGAGGCCCGGGTCAGCACCTCCCGGTACGTGAGCTCGCCATCTGCCTCGAGCTCGGGCTCGAGCTCGTGATACCGGTGCAGGAGCCGGCCGGCCTCGCCCTCGCCGAAGATCCGCGCGAGCTCGCGGCGAATCCCGCCGTTCCAGTCCACCAGCGTCCCGTAGCAGTCGAATGTCGCCCAGCGCTCCACAGGGCGCGAGCGTAGCTAGCCGGTGAACTCCCGGATGACGATGCAGGCGTTGTGCCCGCCGAAGCCGAACGAGTTCGAGATCGCGACTTTGACGTCCGCCTCGCGCGCCTCGTTCGGGATGTAGTCGAGGTCGCAGTCCGGGTCGGGCTCGTCGTAGTTGATCGTCGGCGGAAGCGTGTCCCGCTCGACGGCGAGGGTCGTGAAGATCGCCTCGACGGCGCCGGCCGCGCCGAGGCAGTGGCCGGTCGCACCCTTCGTCGACGAGACCGGCGTCTTGCGCGCGTTCTCCTCGCCGAGCGCGATCTTGATCACCCGCGTCTCGCTCGCGTCGCCGAGCGGCGTGGAGGTTCCGTGGGCGTTGATGTAGTCGATCTCGTCGGCGTTGACGCCGGCGTCCGCCATCGCCATCCGCATCGCCCGGGCCGGGTTGTCACCGGTCGGGTCCGGCTCGGTGACGTGCCTCGCATCGGACGAGAGCCCGTAGCCGAGCAGCTCTCCGTAGATCTTCGCTCCGCGCTCCTTCGCGTGCTCGAGCTCCTCGAGCACGACAATGCCGGCGGCTTCGCCCATCACGAACCCGTCGCGTCCGGCGTCGAAGGGCCGGCTCGCCTCCTCGGGCGCGTCGTTGCGCCGCGAAAGCGCGCGCATGGCGCTGAACCCAGCGATCCCGACCCGGGTGATCCCGGCCTCCGTGCCGCCGGCGAGCATCGCGTCGGCGCGGCCGAGCCGGATCGCGTCCGCCGCCTCGCCGATCGCCATGTTCGACGCTGCGCAGGCCGTGCACTGCGACGAGAGCGGGCCGCGGGTCCCCAGGTACATCGAGACCCAGCCGGCGCCCATGTTCGGGATGATCTGTGGGATCGAGAACGGATTCACCCGGTCGGGGCCGCGCTCGAGCAGCGTGTCGTAGCAGTCCTGGAACGCCTTCAGGCCGCCGATCCCGGTCGCGACCGAGCCGCCGATCCGATCGGCCTCGCCCTCGATGTCGATCCCGGAGTCGTCCCGCGCCTGGATCGCCGCCGCGACGATCATCTGCGCGAAGCGGTCCATCCGCCGCGCCTTCTTCTTGTCGATGAAGTCCACAGCGTCGAAGCCCTTCAGCTCGCAGGCGAAGTGGACCGGATACTCGCTCGCGTCGAACTGCGCGATCTCCGCCGCGCCGGACTTGCCTGCAGTGAGGTTCTCCCACGTGGTCTCCACGTCGTTCCCCAAGGGGCTCACGGCCCCGAGGCCGGTGATCACGACTCGTCTGCGTCCGTTCATCGACATCTACATCCCCAATCCGCCGTCGACCAAGAGCACCTCGCCGGTGACGAACGAGGCGGCGTCCGAGCAGAGGAACCGCACCGCGCCGGCGACATCCTCGGGCTCGCCGAAGCGTCCGAGCGGTGTGTTGGCGAGCATCGCGTTCTGGAGCTCCTCAGGGAGTTCGGTCGTCAATCGGGTCGAGATGTAGCCCGGCGCCACGACGTTCGCTCGCACGCCGCGGCTACCGAGCTCCCGCGCGAGCGCCTTCGTGAAGCCGATGATCCCGGCCTTCGAGGCAGAGTAGTTGGTCTGGCCGGGATTTCCGTGGAGCCCCACGATGCTCGAGACGTTCACGATCGAGCCACCTCGCCTCCGCATCATCCCGCGGGATACGGCGCGGCAGGTGTTGAAGGTCCCGCCCAGGTTCGTATCGAGCACGACGCGCCAGTCCTCATCAGGCATCCGCGCCAGAAGCCCGTCGCGTGTGATGCCGGCGTTGTTCACCAAGATGTCCACGTCGCCGGCCTCCTCGACCAGCCGCTGCGCATCCTCGGCCTGCGACACGTCGGCCTGGACGGCCCGGCCGCCGATCTCGGATGCAACGGCCTCGGCCTCCTCGGCGCCTGACCTGTATCCGAGGACGACGGTGGCGCCGGCATTCGCAAGCTCAGCCGCGATCGCTTTCCCGATCCCACGTGACCCACCGGTCACCAGGGCCGAGCGGCCTTCGAGAGAGCTGAACTCGGCCACAGCTCCCTAGATGGACTCTTCGACCTTCTTCAGGCCGGCGACGTTGTTGACGGACACGGCCTTCACGGTCTTGTCAATGCGCTTCAGTAAACCGGACAGGACGTTGCCGGGCCCCACCTCGACGAACGTCTTCACGCCCTCCTTGACAAGCCCCTGCGCGGCCTGCGTGAACTTCACCGGAGCCGTCACCTGGCTCACGAGCAGCCCGGCCATCCGCTGTGCGGGCTCGATCTTCGCGGTCACCGTGGACATGAACGGCGCCACCGGATCGTTGAAGCGGACGCGCTCGACTGCCGGCTTGAGCATCTCAGCGGCCTTCTCGACGAGCGGGCTGTGGAAGGCGCCCGAGACCTTCAGCTTCACGGCACGGCGGGCGCCGAGCGCCGTGGCCTTGTGGATCAGCTTCTCGACGGCACTTTCCTCGCCCGAAACGACGATCTGCCCGGGACAGTTGTAGTTCGCCGGCCACACGCCCTCGATCTCGGCGCACAGCTCCTCCACGACCTCGTCGTCGAGTCCGAGGATCGCAGCCATCGTCCCGTCGCTCTCGCGTGCAGCCTCAGCCATTGCGAGACCTCGCTCGCGGACGAGGCCGATCGCCTCGGCCGTCTCGATCGAGTTGGCCGCCGCGATCGCGGCGAACTCGCCAACCGAATGCCCCACGACATAGTCGGGTGTGATCCCTCTGGTCCTCAGCGCTGCCAGCACCGCGAGGCTCGTGGCGACAAGGGCCGGCTGCTGCACCTCCGTCTTGACGAGCTCGTCGAGCGGCGACTCGAAGCAGAGCTTCCGGAGGTCGAGGCCGGACGCATCGCTTCCGACCCGATAGACCTCCATCGCCTCCGGGACGGCCAGCGCGATCTCACGGCCCATCCCCTCCTCCAGCGACCCCTGGCCGGGGAAGCAAAACGCCACCTTCGTCATGTCGTCCTCCCGTTCGCCGTCCACTCCATCAGCGTGGACCCCCACGTCAGGCCTGCTCCCATCCCCGTCATGAGGACGAGCGAGCCTTGCCGGAGCCGCCCGTCCGCTTCCGCCTCGCCGAGCGCAAGCGGAATCGACCCGGAGGACGTGTTTCCGTACCTGTCCACGTTCACGATGACGCGATCTTCGGCGATTCCCAGCTTCTTCGTCGCATAATCGATGATTCTCGTGTTCGCCTGGTGCGGCACGTAGACGTCGACGTCGTCGATCGTCCGCCCGACCTCGTCGAGCAGGGCATTCGCCGACGACACCATCACACGCGTCGCGAACTTGAAGACTTCGCGGCCGTTCATCTTCACCAGCCTGTCGGCGTCCTCGAAGGTGCGCGAGCCGCTGCCCGGGAGCCAGAGATGCTCGCCGCCGCCGCCGTCCGCACCCAGCTCGAATCCGACGAACCCGCCCTCGTCGACCCGCTCGAGCACGACGGCGCCGGCTCCGTCACCGAAGAGGACGAGGGTCGAGCGGTCGGTCCAGTCGAGGATCTTCGAGAGCACGTCGCCGCCGACGACGAGCGCCTTTTTCGAGAGGCCCGTCGAGACCATCGCATGCCCCTGTGCGAGGGCGTAGACGAAGCCCGTGCAACCGGCGAGCAGGTCGTACGCAGCCGCCTTGGGAGCCGGCAGGAGGTCGGCGAGAAGCGACGCAGTCGTCGGGAACATCATGTCCGGCGTCACCGTCGCGACGATGATCAGGTCGATCTCCTCCGGGTCGACGCCTGCGCGCTCGAGCGCCATCCGGGAAGCCGGGAGCGCGAGATCCGTCATCGCCTGCTCGGGGGCGGCGATCCGGCGCTCCTTGATGCCCGTGCGCTCGGTGATCCACTCGTCCGTGGTGTCGACCAGCTCCGCGAGCTCGTCGTTCGTGAGCACCCGCTCGGGCGCATAGGTGCCGAGACCGGTAATCGACACCGGCGCACCGTTGGAGCGGCCGATCATTGCTCGACCGCGAAGGTCAGCGTTCCGCGGGCGGCCAGCGATCCGTCCACCGTCGCCGTCGCCTTGCCTCGTCCGATCGGCCCGCGCACGCGCTCCAGCACGCAGGTCAGCTCCAACTCGTCGCCCGGCTCGACGACCCGCTTGAACCGGACGCCGTCGATCCCCGCGAAGAGCGCGAGCTTGCCCTGGTTCTCCCTCCTCCGACAGCACCGCTACCGCGCCGGCCTGCGCCATCGCCTCGACGATCAGGACGCCGGGCATGATCGGCCGGCCGGGGAAGTGACCGGCGAGGTACCACTCGTCCGGCCGTACCTGCTTGCGCGCGACCACCTTCTCGCCGGGACGCAGGTCGACGACCTCGTCGAGCAGCAGGAACGGGTCGCGGTGAGGCAGGATCGCCTCGATTTCTTGCTTGGTCAGGGAGGGCACGTGCGAGATGAGTCTAGTGATGGGGGCACCGGTCGGGACTCTCTGCGCCCGCAGCACGTCGAGCCGCTCCTCCAGGGGCGTTTCGGCCGTCCGTACCGCTATCTCGAGCAATGCGAGTCGACGCAGAAGGAGCTGCCGGCCGATGCACCGGAAGGGGCCGTCGTCGTCGCCGACGAGCAGACCGCGGGGCGGGGCCGCCTCGGTCGACCCTGGGTTGCCGAGCCGGGCACGAGCCTGCTCTTCTCGCTGAACCTGCGCCCGCCCGTCGAGACGCAGCGCCTCCCCGCCCTGACGATCGTCGCGGGCGCTGCGGCGGCGGAGGGAGTCCGGAACGCAACCGGGCTGATGCCGGAGATCAAGCTGCCGAACGACCTGCTCGTCCATGGGAGGAAGCTGGCCGGAATCCTGGCCGAGGCCCGCGAAGACCGGGTGGTGCTCGGCATGGGAATCAACGTCAACGTCACGGCCGAACAGCTGCCGGCAGACGTCGACCGCGCGCCGACCTCGCTGCTCGTGGAGCTCGGCGAGCCCCTCGACCGCGCACGCCTCCTCGCTGCGATCCTGCTCGAGCTCGAGCGGCAGTACGACGTGTGGATCAGCGCAGGCGGAGCCGCGGACCGACGTTAGCCGCCACATCCTCTGCAAAGGCGTCGAGCCGCGCGAACGGCCGGCCGAGCACGACCGTGAAGATGCCGGCTTTCCTCCTGAAAACCGTGCTCGTGACGCCGTCCGCGACAAAGGTGACGCGGGCCGGCTCCGAGAGCGAGACCCGCAGGGGCCGCTTGTTCACGACCTTCAGCCGCGGCGGGACACGGTCGACCCGGACCGGCAGGAGCTGCGTAACCGGGCCGGTCGAGTCCGTGACGGTCAGCGTCACCGAGTAGACGCCGTCGCGGACGCCGCCGGGCCACGTGATCGTGTGGAGCCCGATCGGGAGGAGCGAGTCGAAGACCGACACCACGCCCGCCGTGCCGCGCCGAATGGACAGGTTCGCAAGCGCCGGGGCCGCGAGATTGAAGGACGCCGCCAGCGAGTCCGCGCGGCCGTCCCCATTCGGTGAGACGGCGGCGGGCAGGATCCCGAAGCCCGAGAGTGTCCGGCTCAGGACGACGTTCGTCGTCGCCGTGACCTCTCGGCTTCCCGACCGCGCAGCGACCACGATCCGGTAGCGCCCGTCCGGATAGCCGCCGCCGTTCCAGGCGAAGACGTGGCGGCCGGCCGCCCTCGTCGCCGTCTGCAGCGTCGCGAGCGGGCTTCCCTGCTCGGTCTGAAGATCGATCCGGACGGTCGCCGGGCCGCCGAGCTCGTAGGCGATCGCGGTCGTGTCGGTCTTACCGTCGCCGTTGGGGGTGAAGCCCGCCGGATCGGCGGAGACGCCCTGGATGACTGCTGGGCGGCCGGCCGCGCCGAGCGTCCCGGACGCAGGCCGAACGCCGACGCCGGCACCGATCCGCCACCGGTAGCCGGGCAGCGTGGCGAAGCGGGCGTCCCACGTCCACTGGACATTCGCCCCGAAGCCCGAGCCCTGCGCGACCTGCCTTCCGGTGGTGTCCGTGATCGTCACCGTCCACGGAAGTGCCGTCGAGAGCCTGGCAGAGAAGCTGACGAACTGGCCCAACCCGCCTTCGACCTCGGGCGTGTAGAGCTTCGGCAGTCCGAGCCCCGCCACCGCCGAGGCGATACTCGGGAGGTCGCGGTACACGCGCCCGGGGCAGGTCGTGAACCCCGTGTCGCGGTGACCGGAGATCGCGCGGAGGAAGATCGGCGCGCCCTTCCGGTACTTCGGGCTCCCCCCGGAGATGACGGGCGAGTTCGAACGAGGGTCGATGTGCGCGACATCCATGCGCCACGCGAGCAGCCGCACGAGGGCCGCGCGCGCGGCCGGGGTCGGAGACCGCCGCTCGTAGTTTCCGATCAGCGAGATCCCGACGGTGCCGGTGTTGAACCCTTGCGAGTGCGCGCCGATCACATTGCGTTCGACGCCCCCGTACCGACCCTCGAACACCTGGCCGAAGCGGTCGACGAGGAAGTTGTAGCCGACGTCGTCCCAGCCGTTTCCGCGCACGTGGTACAGGTAGATCCCGCGCACGACGGCCGCTGACCGAGCGGGCGTCGACGCCTCCCCGCCGGCGGTGTGATGGACAACTGCGGTTGTCAGCGCTCTGGCGAACCTCGGGCTGTCCCGGCGGATCCGCTCGTCCGCGCCCCAGGCCTGGCGGGTGATGATCGCCGGACTGCCGGTCATCTGGAGCGATCGGCCCAGCGGTTCCTCGGGGCTCCAGATGTAGTGGGCACGCACGCGGCTGACCCGGCCGTGCACGCGGACCTGGAGGCGCCGCGCCTCCCCCGTCCACTGGAGCGCGCCGAGCCGCCAGCCGCGCAGGCGCCGCTCTTCCCTGGACCCGCGGTCCGGACGGTCCTCCGCCTCGGCCTCGACCGCTCGCCAGGGGCTCCACCCGGACGTCCTGCGCACGCGGAGGTTCACCCGGCCGGGGCCCTTCCAGTGGAGCCCGACGAGGTTGAAGCGCTCGGGCGAGGCAGCCGCGGCGAGCGTGCGCTGCCCGGAGAGCGGAACCTCGCGTGTGACCAGGGTCGCCTCGCCCCAGGCCGTGGCCGGGAACGCGAGAGCAAGCAGAGCGGCGGCAAAGACCTTCATGGGCGACCCCACCCCAGGGTGGCAGCGTCGCGTTGGGCTGACAAGGGCTCTTGATAGCATCTTTACACCGTGAAAAGCCGCTTTCTGCGGGGAGTTTTGATCGCATTGGCGGTAGCGGTGCTTGTTCCTGCGGCCGCCTTCGCCGCGCCCTCCCAGCCTCGCGTTCTCGCGGTCGAGTTCGACAACGACGTCAATCCGGTCACCGCCGACTACGTCATCGACCAGATCGAGCGCGCGAACAAGGAGAACTACAACGCGGTCGTGATCCTCCTGGACACGCCGGGTGGACTGGCCAGCGCGATGAAGGACATCTACGAGGCCGAGCTCGCGTCGAAGGTCCCGGTGATCGTCTACGTCTCGCCGGAAGGCGCGCGGGCAGCGTCCGCCGGCGTCTGGATCAGCCAGGCTGCCGACCTGCTCGCCATGGCCCCTCAGACGAACATCGGCTCGTCGACGCCGGTCTCCGTCGGAGGCGAGAACATTCAGGAGGATCTCCGCAACAAGGTCGTCAACGACGCGGCTGCCTCCCTGCGGGCTCTGGCCCGCGAGCATGGGCGGAACGTGAAATGGGTCGACGCAGCGGTGCGTCGAGGCGCCAACCTGAGCGCCCGCGAGGCGCTCGAGATGAACGTGATCGACGTGATCGCGCCCGACCTGCCGACGCTCCTGAACCAGGTCGACGGCATGGAGACGAAGCCGAAGATGCTGCTGCTCGAGACCGCGGGCGCCAAGATCGACGAGGTCGAGATGTCCTTCTGGAAGCGAATCCTCGACACCCTGATCGACCCGAATCTGATCGTGATCCTGATGTCGATCGGGGTCCTCGGGATCACGATCGAGCTCTGGAACCCCGGGTTGATCCTTCCCGGCACCGTCGGGGCGATCTCGTTGATCATCGGCCTCTTCGGCCTGCAGATCCTTCCGGTCAGCTGGGCGGGGGTGCTGCTCTTGCTCCTTGCCGCCGGGTTCTTCGTCGCCGAGATGTTCGTCGTGAGCCACGGCGCGCTCGCGCTCGCCGGCGCTGTCGCGTTCGTGATCGGCTCGCTCATGCTCTTCGACCCGGCCGGTGAGAACTACCAGGTCTCGCTCCAGGTCGCGCTCGGAGTCGCCGCGGCCATGGCGCTGATGGTCGGGCTCGTCGTCGCGAAGCTCGTTCAGGTCCGTCGCGCCGAGGTCGTCACCGGCCAGGAGGAGCTGATCGGGCAGGTGGGAATCGTCCGCCAGGAGCTCGATCCCGTCGGACTCGTCTTCGTCCACGGCGAGCTCTGGCGCGCGACGACGGACCGCGGGCCGATAGCCCCCGGCCGGCAGGTGCGCGTCGAGGGCCTCGACGACGCGCTGACGCTCAACGTCGCTCCCGCGTAGGATCTGGCCGTGGCTGCGCTGATCGTCCTTGCGGTTGTCGCCGTCCTCCTCATCCTGCTGCTCTCGGCCGCGGTCCGGGTGGCGCGGGAGTACGAGCGAGGCGTGATCTTCCGTCTCGGCCGCCTGAAGTCACCGCCGAAGGGGCCGGGCCTCTTCCTGCTGATCCCGATCATCGACAAGATGGTCCGCGTCGACCTGCGGACGGTCACGTTGAACGTCCCGCCGCAGGAGGTGATCACGAAGGACAACGTCCCGGTCCGCGTGAACGCCGTCGCCTACTTCCGGATCATCGATCCAGAGAAGGCGATCGTGCAGGTCGAGAACTTCATGGTCGCGACATCGCAGATCGCGCAGACCACGCTCCGAAGCGTCCTCGGCCAGCACTCGCTCGACGAGCTCTTGTCCGAGCGGGACAAGATCAACGAGATCCTCCAGCGGATCATCGACGAGGCGACCTCACCCTGGGGCGTCAAGGTCTCGATCGTCGAGGTCAAGGACGTCGAGATCCCGGCCGGGATGCAACGCGCGATGGCCCGCCAGGCCGAGGCCGAGCGCGAGCGGCGCGCCAAGGTGATCGCGGCCGAGGGCGAGTTCCAGGCATCGGAGCGACTGAAAGACGCGGCAAAGGTCTTGTCCGAGAACCCGATCTCGATCCAGCTGCGCTACCTCCAGACGATGCTCGAGATCAGCTCCGAGCGCTCCTCGACGCTGATTCTGCCGCTGCCGATCGACCTCGTCAGGCCTCTGCTCGACCTCGAGCGCCGCAGCGAGTCCAGCAGCTGACCCAGATCCGCGAAGACCCGCTAACGGGTCGCCGGGTCGTGATCGCGCCCGGCCGCGGTGGTCGTCCAGGCGCGTGGCTCCCGCCGCCGGCCGAGGCGACGTCCGAGGAACTCGATCGCTGCCCCTTCGACGCCGGCCGGGAAGACCAGACACCGCCGGAGACGCTCCGAATCGGGGATCCTTGGCAGGTTCGCGTGGTGCCGAACCTCTACCCGGCGTTCGAGCGCCAAGAGGTCGTAATCCACACGCCGGAGCACATTCGCTTCTTCGCGGACCTCTCGGACGCGCAGGTAGCGCTCGTCGCCGAGGCCTGGCAGCATCGAATCGAGACCGCCCTCGACGAGGGCTTCGGGTACGTCCACGCGCTGATCAACGAGGGCCGCCTGGCAGGCGCCAGCCTTCCGCACAGCCACTCGCAGCTCGTCTGGATGCGAGAGGAGCCGCCGACCGTGTCCGGCGAGGACAGTGCGCGGCTGGACGAGCTGCTCGGGCGGGACGAGCTCCGCGTCCTCGAGCAGGGCGAGGCGGCCGCCTTCGTGCACCACGCGGGAGCCGCGCCCTACGAGAGCGTCGTCGCGGGCGGCACGCTCGCCGACCGCCTCGGCGCCGTCCGCGTGCTCGTGAGCCGCTTACGCGAGCTCGAAGGCGCGTTCGCCTGGAACGCCTGGCTCCACGCCAAGGAGCCCAAGCACGTGCACTTCGTGCCGCGCCTGACCGCACTCGCGGGAATTGAGCTCGGCGCCGGGATCTACGTGAACGTCCTGCCGCCGGAGCTGGCGGCGGAACGGCTCAGACGCTAGAGGCGACGGCGGGAACAGCCTCGTGCTGCCGCTCGCGCTCGCGAAAGCGGCGCGCCGCTTCGATCGCCGCTCCAAGGTTCAGACCCTTGTCCTTTGCCTGTTTGATCAGCATCACGGTCTCGACCGCGTCCATGTCGTAGATCCGCTGCTTGCGCCCCTTGGTCGGGATCTGCGCCTTGTTCGTCCAGTAGTCGAGCTGCATCTTCGAGATGCCTGCGATCTGACAGACCTGTCCGAGGTAGAGCTCGACCTTTTCGAGGTGCTCAGCGAGGTTGATCGGCTCGAGAAGGTCAGCTTGTGTGCTTGGAGGCATACGGCACCCCTGTTCGATTCATTCTTTGACCCCTGGAGCAATGTAACGCGCAACCACAAGCTTGCCTAGGGAAATCTGCGCAATGCGAGGCCAAATTGACGCAATCGGGGGATGTCTACTCGGCGACGGGCTCTGCGGCGGGCGCCTCGAGCACCGTTTCGGCGGCGTCCTCGGGCGCATCCGACTCCACAACCGGGGCCAGGGCGGACACCTGCTCCCCTTCCCGGAGCCGCATCACGATCACGCCCTGCGTCGAGCGGCCGAGCCGCTTGACGTCCTCGACCGGCATTCGGATCACGGTCCCGCCTGTCGAGATCAGCATCACCTGGTAGCCGTCCCGGACGACGCGTGCGCCGGCGAGCTGGCCCTTTGCCTCCGTCAGCTGGACGCTCTTCACGCCGAGCCCGCCGCGGCCCTTGACCGGGTACTCGTCCACGCGAGTCCGCTTGCCGTAGCCGTTCTCGGTCACGACCAGGAGGTCGGAGTCGTTCTCGGCCCGGGCGATCTCGATGACCGCGTCGCCCTTGCGCAGGTTCATGCCGCGCACGCCTCCCGTCGCTCGGCCCATCGGGCGCGCTTCCTTCTCGTGGAAGCGGATTGCCTGGCCCTTGCAGGAGACCATCAGGATGTCGTCGTCGCCGTCCGTGTGCACGACGCCGACCAGCTCGTCGCCGTCGCGAAGATTGATCGCGATGATCCCGTCGGCCTTGAGCGGCGTGTTGAAGTCCTCGAACTTGCTCTTCTTCACGACCCCGTTCCTCGTCGCGAGCGTGAGGAACTTGGCCTCCTTGAAGTCGCGCGTCGCGATGACGGCGCGCGTCGTCTCGTTCTGGGTGTAGGGGAGGAAGTTCGGAATCGCGCGCCCCTTCGACTGCCGGCTGCCGAGCGGAAGCTCGTGGACCTTGAGCCGGTAGATCTTGCCGACGGAGGTAAAGAAGAGCAGGTAGTCGTGCGTCGAGGCCACGAAGAGGTGCTCGATGTAGTCCTCGTCCTTCAGCTCCATGCCCATGACGCCGATTCCGCCGCGCCGCTGCTCCCGGTACGTCGTGACGGGGAGCCGCTTGATGTAGCCGGAGCGGGTGATCGCGATCACCATGTCCTCCTCCGCGATCAGGTCCTCCAGCTCGAGCTCGCCTTCGGCGGCGACGATCTCCGTGCGCCGGTCGTCGTTCCTGGCATAGATGGACTTGATCTCGAGTATCTCCTCGCGGATCAGGCCGTCCACGCGCGCCTCGTCTCCCAGGATCGCGCGAAGCTCGGCGATCCGCTCCTGGAGGTCGGCGAACTCCTCGTCGATCCGCTTCCGTTCGAGTCCGGTGAGACGCTGGAGGCGGAGGTCGAGAATCGCCTGCGCCTGGATCTCGCTCAGATCGAACTCTCGCTGAAGGCCTTCCCGGGCCTCGTCCGGGTCGGCTGACCCGCGGATCAACGCGATTACCGCGTCGAGGTTGTCGAGGGCAGTCAGATAGCCCTGAAGGACGTGCGCTCGCGCCTCGGCCTTGCGCAGCTCGAACTTCGACCGTCGCGTGATGACCTGACGTTGGAAGTCGAGGTAGTGCTGGAGCATGTCGCGAAGCGAGAGCGTTCGCGGCACACCGTCGACGAGCGCAACGGCGTTGAAGCCGAAGGTCGACTGGAGAGGCGTGTGCTTGTAGAGCTTGTTCAGCGCCACCTGCGGGATGGCATCCCGCTTGAGCTCGATCTGGATCCTCATCCCCGAGCGGTCCGAGTGGTCGGCGAGGTCAGAAATCTCGGTCAGGACCTTGTCGTTGACGAGGTCGGCGATCTTCTTGATCACGCCGACGTCGCCGCCCTTCTTCACGCCGTACGGCAGCTCGGTGACGATGATCGCGGACTTGCCGCCGCGCAGCTCCTCGATGTGTGCACGAGCCCGCATGACGATGCGGCCGCGTCCTGAGCGATACGCCTCGCGAATTCCTTCGCGGCCGAGGATGATCCCGCCGGTCGGAAAGTCAGGTCCCTTGATGTGGCGCGTCAAACGCTCGACGTCGATCTCGGGGTCGTCGATGATCGCCACGACAGCGTCGATGACCTCGCCGAGGTTGTGCGGAGCGATGTTCGTCGCCATTCCGACCGCAATGCCGGCGGATCCGTTGACGAGCAGGTTCGGGAACCGCGCTGGGAGAACCGAGGGCTCCCGGCGAGACTCGTCGTAGTTGGGCTGGAAATCGACCGTGTCCGCGTCGATGTCGCGGAGCAGCTCGGTCGCAATGCGCGAGAGGCGCGACTCGGTGTAGCGCATCGCCGCCGCGGGATAGTCGTCGATGTTCCCGAAGTTGCCCTGCCCCTCGACGAGCGGGTAGCGCATCGAGAACGGCTGCGCCAGGCGGACGAGCGTGTCGTAGATCGCGGTGTCGCCGTGGGGATGGTACGAGCCCATGACGTCGCCGACGATGCGCGCGGACTTCTTGAACGGCCGGTTCGGCTGCATGCCGGCCTCGTGCATCCCGTACAGGACGCGCCGATGCACGGGCTTGAGCCCGTCGCGCACATCCGGTAGGGCGCGCGAGACGATCACGCTCATCGCGTAGTCGAGGAAACTCGACCGGAGCTCCTGCTCCAGGTCCCGCGACTCGATGCGGCCTGCGCCGAGCGGTTCGAAGTCAGACATCGAGGAAGCGAACGTCCCTTGCGTTCTGCTCGATGAAGAGCCGGCGCGGCTCGACCTGGTCGCCCATCAGCATCGAGAAAGCCAGGTCCGCCGCGGCCGCGTCTTCGACCTCGACGCGGATCAGCATCCGGTTGGCCGGGTTCATCGTCGTCTCCCAGAGATCCTCGGCGTTCATCTCGCCGAGGCCCTTGAAGCGCCCGACCTCGATCCCGTCCTTGGCGAGGTCGAGAGTCTGCGAGCGCAGGCCCTCGAACGTGTCGGCCTCGCGCCACTTGCGGCCGAGCGTGATCCGGAAAGGTGGCGGCCCGACCAGCTCCACGAGCCGCGCGTACGACCTGGCGAGACTCGCATAGTGCGGTGAGGCCAGAAGCTCGGCCGGCACCGTGACATGGCTGGCGGCGCTCGTCTCGCGCTCGATCAGCTTGACCCTGAAGAGGTCAGCCGTCTTCTCGACGAGGTCGAGCTCGTAGCCGTCGGTGTCGAGGCCTTTGAGCGCCCGCTCGAGATCGGCACCCGCATCGGCGGCCTCGATCAAGCGGTGCTCGACCAGGAAGTTGACCGTCGGCGCCCCGAAGTCGGCGCGCAGCCGCGAGGCCCAGCCCTCGAACTCCGCGAGCGCTGTCGTAAAGCGCTTGTACCGGGTCTCGGTCAGCTTGAACGTCGCGCCGGCGCGAGCGGCGACCTCCATGTCCTTCACGCGCTCGCGTACGAGCAGATCCTCGAACTGGGACTCCTTCTCGACGTAGAGCTCCTGGTTCCCGATCTTCACGCGGTAGAGCGGCGCCGCTGCGATGTACACGTGGTTGCCCTCGACGAGCTCGGGCATCTGGCGGTAGAGGAACGTGAGGATCAGCGTCCGGATGTGGGCGCCGTCGACGTCGGCGTCGGTCATCACGATCACGCGGTGGTACCGCAGCTTCTCGATGTCGAATTCGTCGCCGATCCCGGTCCCGATCGCGGTGATGATCGACTGGATCTCCAGGTTGGAGAGCACCTTGTTGATCCGGTTCTTCTCCGAGTTGATGACCTTGCCGCGCAGGGGGAGGATCGCCTGGTTGACGCGGTTGCGGGCCTCGACGGCGGACCCGCCGGCCGAATTGCCCTCGACCAGGAAGAGCTCGGCGTCCTCGGGGTCGCTGGTCTGGCAGTCGGCGAGCCGTCCCGGCAGCGAGGAGCTCTCGAGCGCGCTCTTTCGGCTCAGCTGCCGCGCTTTGCGTGCAGCCTGCCGCGCGTTCCGCGCGGCGACCGCTTTCGTGACGATCTGCTTTGCGTCAGTCGGGTTCTCCTCCAGGAACTCGGCCAGGCGCTGGTTGACCGTCTGCTCGACGAGGCCGCGGACCCACGGGTTTCCGAGCTTGGTCTTCGTCTGCCCCTCGAACTGCGGTTCGCGGAGCTTCACGGAGATGACGGCGGCGAGCCCCTCGCGGACGTCCTCGCCCTCGAGGTTCTCCTCTTTCTCCTTCAGGAGCCCCTTGTCGCGGGCGTACTTGTTCAGCGTCCCGGTCAGCGCAGCCTTGAAGCCGGAGAGATGGGCGCCACCCTCGGTCGTGTTGATGTTGTTCGCAAAGGAGAAGACCGACTCCACGTACGAGCCGTTCCACTGCATCGCGACCTCGACGGTGCCGTTCTCCATCTCGCCCTCGAGGAAGACGATCCGCTTGTGGATCGGCTCCTTGGCGCTGTTCACGTACTCGACGAAGTCCCTGATCCCACCCTCGTAGTGGAACTCGTGCCGCACCTCGCCCTCGCGCTCGTCGGTGATGACGATCCGCAGGCCGCGGGTCAGGAAAGCCGTCTCGCGCAGACGCTGGACGAGCGTGTCCATCGACCACTCGAACTCGTCCTCGTCGAAGATCTCGAGGTCGGGAAGGAACGTGATTGTCGTCCCGGTGTCGTTCTTGCTCTCGGTCTTGCCGGCAGCGATCAGGTCGGTCGTCGGCTCGCCCCGGGCGAACTCCTGGCGCGTGATCTTCCCGTCGCGACGCACCTCGACCTTGAGCCATTCGGACAGCGCGTTCACCACAGAGACGCCGACGCCATGCAGCCCGCCGGAGACCTTGTAGCCCTCGCCGCCGAACTTCCCGCCGGCATGGAGCTTCGTCAGGACCACGGTGACCGCGGGCAGGCCCGTATCGGCCATGGCGTCGACCGGGATTCCGGATCCGTTGTCGGAGACGGTGACCGAATTGTCGGGATGCAGCGTCACCTCGATACGATCCGCACGCCCGGCTAGTGCCTCGTCAACGGAGTTGTCCACCACTTCGTAAACGAGGTGGTGCAGGCCTCTGGACCCGGTCGACCCGATGTACATGCCTGGTCGAAGCCGGACCGGCTCGAGACCTTCGAGGACCGTGATGTCCTTTGCTGTGTAAGCTGCCTCAGTCATTAGAAAAAGCCCTGCAAAATGCCGCTTTCAGGGCTGGTGACAGTCTATCAGACAGAGCGGTCGTCCGGCGGCTTGGCGAGGCTCGCGGCGGCCGCTTTTGCAACAAGTTTGCGTAAATTTTCGTCCGAGATCGCCGCGGCGACCTCCTCGCCGGCCTGCACGTGCTGATCGGTCACGTTCGGGGCCTGTCGCTCGGCGTCTCGGGCGTCGGGCCCGGTCGGCTCCGGGAGCGGTCCCGGCGCGAACCGGAGCTGTGTCGGAGCACGGTCGCCGAGACGCTCCGACAGGCGCTCACGGAGGTCCATCTCGAGCAGCCCCAGCTCGAAAGCCCAGGCGGAGGAGCTCGTCGAGACGTGCAGCGTGCCGTCCCGGGCGATGCGCGCCGGCCATGCGTTCCGCGAGATCGAGTCTCCGACCGCGGTCGGCCATACCTCGACGACGTCCGCGATCGCTCCCGCCGGGCCGAACCTCTCGAGCTCACGGCGCACGTCCTGGCCGATGCGCTCGGGCTTCACGCCGCCACCGCCGAGCCCGGCGTCACGGTGATGAGCTGGTCGGGCGTGTCCGGCAAGGCCGCAGAGGAGGTGGCGGTGAGAAGAGTCTGGCCGCCGGCTTTCCGTACGCGACCGGCGAGAATCGCGCGCCGTTCGGGGTCGAGCTCGGAGAGCACGTCGTCCAGCAGCAGGAGCGGAGGCGCAGGCCCACGCTCGGCGAGGAGATCTGCTTCGGCCAGCAGAAGCGAGAGCACCGAGAGCCGCTGCTCACCCTGGGAGCCAAAGCTCCGCAAGTCGCGCTCCCCGGCCACGATCGCCACGTCGTGAAGGTGCGGCCCGGCCCCGGTGAAGCCGCGGGCGAGATCCTGCTCGAGCCGGGCGTCGAGCTCCTCCGCTGACGTTGGATCCCCCTCGTACCGCAGCACTGCAGACTCGAGCCGGAGCTCGGCGGCCGCAGCACCGAAGGCCGGCGAGAGCAGCCGGACGAGCTCGGCGCGCGCCGAGACGAGGAGGCGGCCCAGCTCGGCGACCCGGGTTGTCCAGGGATCGAGCGCCTCCTTGGTCGAGACCCCCGCCGCGACCCGCCTCAAGGCGCCGTTGCGCTGGGCAAGTGCTGCTGCGTAGTCGGTCGGCGCCGAGGCTCTGCTCGGAAAGAGCCGGCTCAGCACCCGGTCGAAATAGGCGCGGCGGACGGCAGGGCCGGCCTTCACGACCGAAAGCCGGTCAGGCGTAAAGACGAGCGTCGGAAGCCGGCTGCGGAGCTCCTCCGCGGCTCTGAGTGCGGCGCCGTTCAGGCGTGCACGCTTCGCTTCGCCGCTTCGCAGCGTGACCTCGACCTCGACAGGTGACCCTCCGTGGTTTCCTGCGAGAGCAACCCGTGACCCGTCCGCGCCGAAGCGGATCAGCTGGGCGTCTGTGCGCGTCCGGGGCGAGAAGCCCTGCGTGGCCAGATGGAGGCTCTCGAGAAGATTCGTCTTGCCGGCGCCGTTCGCGCCGACCGCCAGGACGAGGCCCGGGCGGAGGCCGAGCTCGAGCCGCGCGTACGAGCGGTAGTCGCGGAGCGAGAGCGTCTCGACGATCAGCCCGGCCTAGCCGGCGAGGCGGATCGGCATGATCAGGTACGAGAAGTCGTCGCCCTCGCCCTGGATCACAGCCGGGCGAAGCGAGCTGATCAGCTTCAGGCGGACCTCGTCGCCCTCCACCGACTCGACTCCGTCGCGGAGAAAGTCCGGATTGAAGCCGATCTCGAGCGGATCGGCGGCGTAGGGCGCCGGCATCGTCTCGCGGGCCTCGCCGACATCCTGCGTCTGGGCGGAGACCGTCAGCTCGCCTTCAGCGAACCGCAGGCGGATCGGTGCGTTCCGCTGCGCCATCACCGACACGCGCCGGACGACCTCCAGCAACTCCTCGCGCGGCAGCGCAAGCTCGTGCTCGAAGGTCTCGGGGAGCAGTTGGCGATAGTTGGGGAACTGGCCCTCGATTCGGCGGGTGGTCAGCAGGATGCCGTCGGTCGTGAAGATCACCTGATTCTCGAGCACGCCGATCTCGAGCCCTCCGCCGCTCTGGGCGATCCGCGTCAGCTCACCGAGTGCGCGCGCCGGCACGATCGCGTCGAGATCGGGCCCACCGGAGCCCATTGCAGTCTCCTTGACGGCGAGCCGGTACGAGTCCGTCGCGGCCATGATGAGCTTCTCGCCCTCGAACCGAACGAGGACCCCTGTCAGCACGGGCCGCGACTCGTCGCGAGAGGCCGCGCGGCTGACGCGGCCAGCCGTCTCGAGGACCGCATCCGCATCGACCGACATGAGCTCGACAGTGGACGCATCAGGCAGGCGCGGGAAATCCTCTGCGTTATAGGTGTGGAGCCGATATGTCGCCGCGCCGCTCACTACCTCGACGATGCCTTCGCCTGAGCGATGCTCGATCGAGACCTCGTCCGCCGGGAGGAGGCGCACGAGATCAGCCAGGAGCTTGCTGGGCACCACCACGGCGCCTTCCGACTCGACGCTCGCCTCGAGTGAGGACCGGAGTGAGATCTCCATGTCGGTCGCTGCGAGCTCCAGTCGGCCATCACCGGCACGCAGCAGCAGGCCGGCGAGCACCTGCACCGTCGTCCGCGTGGAGGCGGCGCGCGCAACCACACCGAGTTGGCGAGTGAGCTCCTCGCGTGGGACGGAGAGCTTCAGCGAAGTGCCGGTAACCACAGTCTCTGCTTCAACCATTTAAGAAAGAAAAGGTAGTAGTAGTCATAGGGAGTGTGAATCCCGGGGAAGACGGCGCGATTCCGCATGGAAAGCGGGCTTCGCCTGGGGACGCCGGCTGGGGGAAACGGCGCGCTTTGAACAGGGCTCGCATGAGGCGGGCAAGACGTCCACAGTTCTACCCGGCCTGCTTGACGCGCGCGGTCAACTCTTGCACAAGGTTGTACACAGAGCGGTCCTCGCGAATCAGGCGCGCGATCTTGGACGTCGCGTGGATGACCGTCGTGTGATCGCGGCCGCCGAAGTGCCTGCCGATGCGGGGCAGCGACGAGTCGGTGAGCTCGCGTGACAGGTACATGGCGACCTGGCGCGGGTAAACGATGTTCTGCGATCGGCGATCGCCGATGAGCTCTTCCTTCGAGAGCCCGAAGCGCTCGGAGACTTCGTCCTGGATCCGCTCGATCGAGACCTGGGCCGCCTCACCTTGCGGAAAGACGTCGCGCAGGACGTCCTGCGCGAGATCGACGGTCATCGGCCGCCCGGTCAACGAGGAGAACGCGACGACCCGGGTCAATGCCCCCTCGAGCTCGCGGATGTTCGTGGACACCCGTCCGGCGATGAACGTGAGGAGTTGTGGATCCGCCACCTGGATCCCGTCTGTCCGCACCTTCTTCTGAAGGATCGCGATCCGTGTCTCGAGGTCTGGCGGCTGGATGTCCGTCATCAGGCCCCACTCGAAGCGTGAGCGCAGCCGCTGCTCGAGGGTTGCGATCTGGCGAGGCGGGCGATCGGACGAGATCACGATCTGCCTGCCGGCCTCGTAGAGCGTGTTGAACGTGTGGAAGAACTCCTCCTGGATCCGCTCCTTGTGCTCGAGGAACTGGATGTCGTCGATCAGGAGAACGCCGAACGTTCGATACCGCTGCTTGAAGCCCTCGATTCGCTTGTCACGAAGCGAGTTGATGAAGTCGTTCATGAACCGCTCGCTCGTCACGTAGCAAACGGAGAGGTCGCGCAAGTGCTCGCCGATGTAGTGGCCGATCGCCTGGAGGAGGTGCGTCTTGCCGAGCCCGGTGCTCCCGTAGATGAACAGCGGGTTGTATGCCTGGGCCGGCGCCTCGGCGACCGCGAGCGCCGCCGCGTGTGCGAACCGGTTCGACGAGCCGATGACGAACGAGTCGAAGTTGTACTTCTCGTTCAGACCCTCGACGCGTGGGGGTTCGTCGACCTCGGGGTCGGGCTCGGGGCTCGCGCCCTCGCTCTCGACGTGGCGGACCGAGAGGTCGATGCGGCGCTCGTGCCCGGTCGCGTCGCGGACGGCGGCGTTGATGAGGCCGAGGAAATGGCTCTCGATCCACTCTCGCGTGAAGTCGTTCGGGACCGTGAGCGTGAACGACTCGTTCGACAGGCCGAGGCCCTCGGCCTCGGAGAACCAGGTGCGATAGGTCTTGTCGTTAAGGGCGGCTCGCAGACGCTCCGAAACCTCGGTCCACAGACCCTCTGCAGTGAGCAACTGCTGCCCTTCCACGCCGGTTGGTCGTTCCTCCTCGCGCTGCCGGAAAGCGACGAGCATAGCAGTGTGGTGAAGCGGGTTCAAAGGCTTCGCCCGCGCCGCCCAGAGCCTGAAAACCGGCGAATTTGCAGGGATTTTGGATTCTTCCCCAGCTCCCTCCACAGATGTGGAAAGCGTCGGAACTCGCGCCGTATTCACTGGGGAAAACGCGTGACTCGCAGGGCGTTTCCACCGGGCGTGTTGCCCGTTCAGGCTGTGGAAAAACTGATACGAGATTGTCTCTCTATACTGGCCCGGCGCCCACCGGGCGACCCCCAATTTCATCCTCACTGGAATCGTGAAACGGACCTATCAGCCCAATGTGCGTCGACGGAAGCGCCGGCATGGCTTCCGGCAGCGGATGTCTTCGAAGGCCGGCCGCGCCATCCTGAAGCGGCGGCGCGCGCGCGGCCGGAAGCGCCTCTCCGCGTAGCGGGGGCGCCGCCCCGCAGCCGTGCAACGCCGCAATCGCCTCTCCCGCTCGCGCGACTTCGACACCGTCTACCGGCACGGCCGTTCGGTCTCGACCCGCTACCTCGTCCTCTACCGGTTCGATCGCGAGGATGACGAGGACGGCGACGTGCGCCTCGGGATCGCGATCCCCAAGAAGATCGGGACGGCAGTGACCCGGAACCGGATCAAGCGCCGCCTCCGAGAAAGCTGGCGCGAGCTCATCGCCGACGTGCCACCCGGGACGGACTACGTCCTGCTCGTTCGGGCACCTCTCGGAGAGGCCGAGGAGAGCCGCGGCGCCGAGTGGCTGCGCGAGCGTCTCGAGGAAGTTCTCGGCAAGGCACGCGCATGAGGTACGTCGGGATCGCAGGCGTGTACGCCTACCGCTACACGCTGGGTGCGCTTGTGCCGGCGACGTGCAAGTACCACCCGTCCTGTTCGCAGTACGCCATCGACGCCCTGCGTCAGTACGGGCTCGTGCGCGGGACGATCCTCGCCGGCTGGCGACTGCTCCGGTGTAATCCCTGGAGCCACGGCGGCGTGGACAAGGCCGAAAACCAGCGGGTGTTCCGATGATCGGCTTCCTCAGCATCCTCACGCCGATCGAGGACGTCCTCACCTGGGCGCTCGAGGGGCTCCACACGACGTTCGGCCTCACCTGGGCGTGGTCGATCGTCGCGCTCACGATCTCCGTCCGGATGCTGCTCGTTCCGCTGACGGTCCGCCAGATCCACTCGATGCAGCGGATGCAGCAGTTTCTACCGGAGATGAAGGCGATCCAGAAGCGCTACAAGAACGACCGAAAGAAGCAGAACGAGGAGCTCATGAAGTTCTACAAGGAGCACCAGATCAACCCGGCCTCCTCGTGTCTTCCGATTCTCCCGCAGATCCCGATCTTCTTCGCGCTCTACTTCGTGCTGCGCGACTTCGACGACGAGATCTATCCGCTCTACCCCCAATCCGACCTCGGTTGGCTTGGCTTCGTCCCGGACATCACCGCGAACATCACGTCGGACTGGTCCGGCTACGTGCTGCTGGCCGTCTACGTGGCCAGCCAGGTGGCGTCGACGTGGTTCATGCCGACGCAGAGCAAGGGCCAGCGCGTGATCTTCCTGTTCCTCCCGTTCGTCTTCGCGTTCTTCATCCTCGACCCGCCCGGCGGCACCGTGTTCCCGGTCGGTCTCCTCATCTACTGGATGACGACGAACCTCTGGACCGTCGGCCAGGGGATCGTGACGCGAGGGCTACGACAGAAGACCACGCCCGAGCCCGTCAAGCGCTCGTCGCGGACCCCTCCGAAGACCGAGCAGGCGGATGGCGCCGCCCCTGTCGAGCCCGACGGTGCGGAGCCGGCGCCGAAGCCGGCGGGGCAGCCTCGCAGGGTCAAGCGAAAGAGGAAGAAGGGCGCGAGGCGTTGACCGAAGGCTTGAGCGTCGAGGCGACGGGCGAGACCGTCGGCGAGGCGAAGTGGGCGGCGTTGCGCGAGCTCGAGCGGCTGAATCCCGGCCTCGACAAGGGCGCAGTCGAGTTCCAGGTGGTGGCAGAGGGCGAGCGCGGGCTGCTCGGCGTCGGCTACACGCCGGCCCGTGTGGTCGCGACGGTTGCCGAGGACGGGGCCGTAGGCCCTGTCGACGAGCCGCCCTCGGACGAGAGCGAGCTTGCCTCTCTCGTGCGCGAGCTGGTCACGCACATCACGGCCGGCATGGGCGTCCAGTGCCGTGTGGACGTGAAGGAGCGGGAGGACTCCGTCGTGGCGACCTGTTCCGGGCGGGATCTCGGCTTGCTGATCGGGCGCCACGGCCAGACGATCGACGCGGTTCAGTACCTGGTGAACGCGATCCTGGCGCGGCGGATCCCGGGAACGCCGGCGATCGTGGACGCCGCCGGCTACCGGGCTCGCCGCGAGGCGTCGCTCACCGCGATTGCGCGACGCGCGGCCGATGACGCCCTTCGGCGCGGCGATCGCGTCCAGCTCGAGCCGATGACGGCCGTGGAGCGCAAGATCGTCCATCTCGAGCTGAAGGACGCCTCGGGAGTCGAGACGACGAGCGAAGGGGCGGAGCCGAATCGCTTCGTCGTCGTCTTTCCTGCTGGTGCCGATTAACCGCGGAAACCTCCCGGTTTCCCCAGACCCCTTCCACCTGCCCGCCGGCGCGGGCGAGCTCCTTCAGAGCTGGCTCGAGGCGGTCGTCGAGACAGCCGGCCTGACCTCGATCCGCGAGCCCGCCGAGGCTCGGAGGATGCTGCTCGAGGACAGCCTGCGCGGAGTGGGCGTCGTACGGGGGCTCGAAGGGCCGATCGTCGACGTGGGCTCCGGCGGAGGCGCACCGGGAATTCCGCTCGCGGCCGCCCTTCCGGACCGCAAGGTGACCTTGCTGGAAGCCGAGCGGCGCAAGGTCGACTTCCTCGCCGGCTGGCGCGAACGGTTGCCGAACCTCGAGGTCGTCTGGGGCCGAGCGGAGGAGCACGACACCGACGTCTACGGCGTGGCGGTTGCCAAGGCGCTGGCGCCGCCGCCGGTGGCGACGGAATGGCTCCTGCCGCTCGTTCGCCAAGGTGGAGCGGCGGTGCTCTGGGTGGGGCCGTCGGTCGACCTCGCCGCGGTCGCGAGAGTCGCCGACGCGGTCGGCGGAGGCTTACCCGAAGAACGCGACGGCCTCGTGGTCATCCCCAAGCGCCTCGCTACGCCCGACGGCTTCCCGCGCCGGCCGGGAATGGCCAGGAAACGTCCGTTGGCCTGAGTAGCGTTGGCCTTGGATGGCCATCTACGCACTCGCGAATCAGAAGGGCGGGGTCGGCAAGACGACGACTGCAGTGAATCTCGCTGCGTGCCTCGCCGAGGCAGGCGAACGAACCCTCCTCATCGACCTCGATCCGCAGGCGAACGCGACGTCGGGGCTGGGCGAACGGGCGAATGGGACGTCCAGCTACGACCTCCTCGACGGTGCACAGGCGCTCGACCTCGCGTCGAGCACGAAGTTCGCGAACCTCGAGCTCATCCCGGCCCGCACGGACCTGGCCGGAGCCGCGGCCGAGCTGGCGCAGCGCGGTAACGGCGAGCTCTTCCTGGCCGAGTCGCTCGCGGGCGTGGCTGATCGCTACCGCTTCGTCTTCCTCGACTGCCCGCCCTCGCTCGGCCCGCTGACCGTCAACGCACTCGCCGCGGCCGACCGGGTGCTCGTCCCCGTCCAGGCCGAGTACTACGCGCTCGAAGGCGTGGCGCAGATTCTCGGCTCGATCGAGGCCGTCCGCGCGCGGCTCAACCCGAGGCTGACGATCGCCGGCCTGCTCCTCACGATGGTCGACGGCCGGACGAACCTGGCCGCGGACGTCGGATCCGAGCTGGAACGCCACTTCGGGCCGCTGCTCTTCAGGACGCGGGTCCCGCGATCGGTTCGGATCGCCGAGGCTCCGAGCCACGGTCTGCCGGTGATCGCATACGACCGCACCTCCCCAGGCGCCGACGCGTATTGGAAGGCGGCGATGGAGCTTGTCGAGCGCGCCTAGCCCACGCAGGGGCCTCGGGCGCGGGCTCGAGGTGCTGATCGGCGGTCAGCCGACCACCGAGCTCGCGCACCTTCCGATCGGCCTCGTGCACGCGAATCCGCGCCAGCCGCGCCGCCGGTTCGACCACGAGACGACGGCAGGCCTCGCCGAGTCGATTCGGGCCCAGGGAGTCGTCCAGCCGGTCGTCGTCCGGTCGCGTCGCGAAGGCGGCTACGAGCTGATTGCCGGTGAGCGCCGCTGGCGCGCCGCGCGGGAGGCGGGGCTCGAGACCATCCCGGCAGTCGTGCGAGAGACCGGCGACCGCGAGGCGCTGCTGCTCGGTCTCGTGGAGAACGTGGCGCGCGAGCAGCTCTCGCCCGTCGAGGAGGCGCGGGCCTACGCGCTGCTCGTCGACGAGTTCGAGCTCGGTCTCGGCGAGATCGCCGACCAAGTCGGACGGTCGAAGCCGTCGGTCTCGAACCGGATGCGCCTGCTCGATCTCCCCGAAGACGTGCTCGCGATGCTCGAGCGGAGCGAGCTCAGCGAAGGCCACGCCCGAGCCGTGCTCGCCGTCCCGGATCACGAGGATCGCCGCCGCCTGGCACGAGAGATCGTCCGGCGCGGGTTGTCGGTGCGGGAAGCCGAGCGCGCCGCGCGCTGGGCCGGCGCCCGCCGCAAACCACGGAGAGCTGCCCGCGCGCCCGTCGATCCAGTCCTTGCCGACCGTGCACGGACGGCAGGAGAGCGCCTGACCGGCCGCTCCGTCCGGGTCCGGAGCGGGCGGCTCGAAGTCGCCTTCGCCGACGAGGTCGAGCTCGCGGAGCTTGTCGAAGCCCTGGAAAGCGCGGTCGAAGGCTAGGCCGTAACCACAGGGCGGGGACGTTCGTTGTCCCCTTGATGCTCGAACTCTCGCATCACGACATCGAATGGCTCGAGGCGATCTCGCAGGACGAGGATGCCCGCGCCCTGTTCCTCCGCATGGCTGCCCTCTCGCAGGAGGGCCGGCTCGAGCCGTTTCTCACCGCGCTGGCGCGGGACGACGAGCTGGACGAGAAGACGAAAGGCACGGTCGCGGAGCTGGCAGGCGACACCGCGTTCCTGCTCGCGGTCGCGGAGTACCTGCGGCAGACGGCGCAGATTCACTAACCGGGCCTCGGCGCCCGCCGGGGAAACCTCCCGGTTTCCCCGGACCCCTTCCACTGCCCGCTTCGCGGGCATCGCTATACGCGATGGGCGATCGTGGATTCGAACCACGGACCTCCGCCTTATCAGAGCGGCGCTCTAACCAACTGAGCTAATCGCCCGCGCGCGGCGATGGTAGCGCACGGTTGGTGAGGTTTCGGTGCAGGGGCCCGGCGCTAACATCAGAAAGGGTCGCCCATGCACGAGATGGTCATTTACGGCGTCAGCTTCGACCTGGTCGGCAAGCAGCCGATCGTGTTGCTGAAGACGGCCGACGGGAACAGGTTCCTGCCGATCTGGATCGGCCACCCCGAGGCGGCCGCGATCCTGATGAAGCTCCAGGGCGCCTCGACGCCTCGCCCCATGACCCACGACCTGCTCGCTGACGTCCTCGACCAGCTGGATTGCGAGGTCGTGCGCATCACGGTCACCGAGCTGCGCGAGAACACCTTCTACGCCAGCATCACCGTGCAGCAGAACGGCTCGGAGATCGAGATCGACTCGCGACCGTCGGACGCGATCGCAATCGCCGTTCGCTCCGAGGCCCCGATCTTCGCGGCCGAGCGCGTGATCGAGGAGTCCGCGATCGAGTTCGAGGGCGAGGACGTGAACGAGGAAGAGATCGTCGACGAGTTCAAGAAGTTCCTCGACGACGTCTCTCCGGACCAGTTCGCGGTCGGCGAAGAAGAGAACTAGAACGACAGAGCCGCCTTTCGGCGGCCCTGTGCTCTCCGATCTCCGGCAGTCGCTGGGTCGCTAGATCTTCTTGCGGTCCCGCCACTTCTTGAAGATCGGCGTCATCTCGCGGTGTGCTGCGCGCATCGCCTCGTCCGCGGTCATGTCGCCGCGGGCGACCCGGGCGAACATCTGCGGGATGATGAACTTGTTGAACACCTCGTCGATCGCGGCGTTCGAGTAGCCGGGGTGACCGACGTTCGTCGTCCAGTTCTTCGAGATGCGCTCGAGGATCGGGTACCGACCCGGGACCTCGTTGGGATAGCTCGTGTTCCTGCGTAGCCGGGCGGGGATGTTCTTCACCGAGCCCGGGAACGCAGGGAAGTTGTAGAAGTAGCTATTGAGGAAGTGCCCGGTGTACTGGGTGCCGATGTCGACCAGGAACTTCCTCGCGGCCCGCTTGTTCTGGGCGAACTTCCAGATCACGTAGACGCCCATCACGTGCTCCAGGCCCATGCGCGGGCCGGGGCCGTCGGGGATGGGCAGGATCCGGATGTCCCTGTTGAAGCGCACGTTCCGCTGCTCCGCGCTCCGGGCGATCGAGATGGCGTTCATCGCCAGCGACAGCCTGCCCTGCGAGGAACGCATCGTTGTTGGACGAAGCCGTCCACGCGAACACCTCGCTCGTCATGCCGCGCCGAAAGAGGTCACGCATGAAGTTGAGTGCGTCGCGGGTGCCCTTGCTCTTGATCGTGATCCGGGCGTCGGCGTTCTGGATGTACGCCCCGAAGCACTGCAACAGGGCGATGAGGGCCATGTTCGAGTCGAGCTCCTGGGACATGCCGATCCCGACCGGGTTGCCCATCGCCTTCAGCCTGCGGAGCGGCCCGGCGAATGTTCTCCCACGTGGTGGGCCTGATCCCGACCTCTCCCCAGAGATCGGCGCGGTAGTGGACGGGGTCCGGGACGTAGTTGTCCGCGAAGCCGAAGTACTTCTTCGTCCGCGGGTTGTAGGTGCTCTTCCGCCCGACGCGGCCGATCTTCCCGACCTTCCGCTCGACCTGCTGGACGAGGTCGTTGACCGCGATCACGCGGTCCTCGTACGCCGCGGGTGGCGAGAGGAACTGGAACAGGTCGTGGCCGCTCTGGGCAGCCACTTCCGAGGCGGCCCTGGAGGGAAGCTCGGCCAGGTTGACGTGATCGACCCGAACCTCGGTGTCGTTCGCCTGGCCCCAACGCTTGACGTACACGTCGTCGAACCACTTGTCGTAGGCAGGCACGAAGTGACTCCACTGGATGATGCGGAGCGTTCCGGCGAGCTCCCTGTGTCGGAACCTCGGCACCCCAGCGACGGCCGTCTTTGCCCCGCTCGCCCCGTAGACGAGGACGATGGATCCCAGCGCGGCTCGCCGCAGGAGCTCGCGTCTCGTGAGCTCGTCGTCGACCTTCGTGATGTCGACGCGCTCTCGCCGGTCCTTCACTCAGATCACCTCTCTTCGTGGTTTTCCTCCGAGTGGGCTCCTAGGGTTTCGCTCGATTGCTCTCCTTTCTCTGGCTCATCGAAAGGCGCCGCCGGTGAAACCGGCGATGAAGCGGTTGAGGAAGACGTTGTAGAGCAGTGCCAGCGGAATCGCGGGGATCAGCGTGGCCGCCATGAGCGCTCCCCAGTAGAAGACGTCGCCGCGGATCAGCTCCGTCGGCACGCCGGCGGAGATCGTCTTCTGCTCGGTGCTCGAGATGAACGTGATCGCGTAGACGAACTCGTTCACCACGAGCGAGAACGTGAAGATGACCACCGTCAGGATCCCAGGCACGGACAGCGGAAAGACCACCCGGACGAGCGCGGTGAGCCGCGAGGCACCGTCCACGAGGGCAGCGTCCTCGAGCTCCGGCGGGATCGTCTTGAAGAACCCCATGAGCAGCCAGATCGAGAACGGCACGGTGAACGATGGGTAGACGAGGATGAGCGACCACAGCCGGTCGTGGAGATGGAGCTCGGCGACGAGGCGCGAGAGCGGCAGGAAGAGCAGGGTGGGCGGCACGAGGTAGATCAGGAAGATCCCGACGCCGATCGTCTGCCCCCAACCGCCCAGGAGCCGGGCGAGGGCATACGCCGCCGGGAGAGCGAGCACGAGCGTGATCAGCACGACTGCTCCGCCGACGATCGCGGTGTTCTGGAGCCACTCCCGGTAGTCCGTCTGCTCGAAGAGGAACCTGAAGTTGCTCAGCGTCGGCGAGTCGGCGTTGAACTTGAACGGAACCTGCTCGATGTCGTAGAGGTCGTTGTCCGCCCGGAGGGCGGTCATGAGCATCCAGTAGAACGGGAACGCGAGGACGATCGCGAACGGCGTGACGATCAACCAGCTGACGAGGGTCTCGCGCCGCGTGGCCTTCACGTGACCTCGACTCGGCGCGCGAAGCTCAGCATGAGGATGGCGATGAGCGCGAGCGCCGGGAGCAGGTAGAGGGAGATCGCAGCGCCCTGGCCGAGCGCCGCGCTGTTGATCCCGGTGTCGAATGCCCAGGTCGTCAGCATGTGCGTGCTGTTGAACGGCCCGCCGTGGGTGAGGATGTAGACGACGGTCATGTCGGTCGCCGTGAAGACGATCCCGAAGAGCAGGGCGACGAGCGCGATCGGAAGCTGGAGCGGGAGCGTGACGTACCAGAACTTCTTCAGCCCGGTTGCGCCGTCGACCCTGGCTGCGTCGTCAATCTCGGGAGGCATCGATGCCAGGCCTGCGATGAAGATCACGGTGGCGAACGGAAGGATTCGCCAGGCGTGCGCGAAGATGATCGCGGCCATCGCGAGGTTCGGCTCGCCGAGCCACTGCGGCGGGTCGATCGGCTCGATCGGGGAGATCTGGATCCATCCCGGCCAGAAGTCGCGGGCGAATGCCCAGTTGAGCGCCTTGTAGGGGAAGAACGCCGGCGAGCCCGGCATGATGTCGTGGGTCAGCGTCCAGTTCACGACGCTGTAGAGCGGGTGGAGGATCCAGAGGAACGCCACGGTGCTCAGCGCAACCGGGGTGGCCCACGGGAGGATCACGAGAAAGCGGAGGAACCACTTGCCCGGGAAGTCGCGGATGAGCGCATGCGCGAGGACGCCGGCTCCGACGAGGACGATCGCCTGCGAGACGAGCGTGAAGATGATCGTGTTCCTCAGCGCGCGGCGGAAGTTCTCGCTCTGCCACGCCTCCGTGTAATTCTGGAAGCCGACGAAGTCCCCGGTCAGCGATCCCGCTGTCGCATCGGTGAGGCTGAGGTAGACGGCGAGGACGAGCGGGGCTCCGACCAGCAGGACGATGAAGAGGACCGCAGGAGCAATCAGGAGCGGGCCGAGGAAGCGGCGCTCCTCGAAGACGTCCTGCCAGCGCCGGCCGTGGGGACCGGCTGCGACGGTTGCCACCTCGGCCGGGATCGTAAACGGTGATCGGGCGACGTGACGGGAGTATCTTTCCCAGCTGTTCGCACGGTGGAGGCGCGCGATAGCTGAGATCGAGCTCGAGCGGCTGACGAAGGTCTATCCGGACGGCACACGGGCCGTGAAGGAACTCGACCTGACCATCGGCGACGGCGAATTCACTGTTCTCGTCGGCCCTTCGGGATGCGGAAAGACGACCGCCCTTCGCATGGTCGCCGGACTCGAGCCCGTGACCGAGGGCGAGGTTCGGATCGGCGGTCGGGTTGTGAACAACCTCCCGCCAAAGAACCGAGACATCGCGATGGTGTTCCAGAACTACGCGCTCTACCCGCACATGTCCGCGTACCGGAACATGGCCTTCGGGCTGAAGCTCCGGAAGTTCGACAAGGCGGAGATCGACCGCCGCGTGAAGAGCGCTGCCGAGGTTCTCGGGCTCCAGGATGTCCTCGGCAAGCGCCCCCGCACTCTCTCCGGCGGCCAGCGCCAGCGCGTGGCGATGGGCCGGGCAATCGTGCGCGAGCCGCAGGCGTTTCTCATGGACGAGCCGCTGTCCAACCTCGACGCGAAGCTTCGCGTCGAGATGCGTGCGGAGATCGCTCGGATCCAACGGGATCTCGCCGTGACGACGATCTACGTGACCCATGACCAGACGGAGGCGCTCACGCTCGGCGAACGCGTCGCCGTGATGCGCGACGGCGTGCTTCAGCAGTACGACGTACCTCAGAGGCTCTACGACCACCCCGTGAACCTCTTCGTCGCCGAGTTCATCGGCTCGCCCGCGATGAACCTCGTCGGCGCGGATCTCGTGCGAGACGACGGCCGGCTCGAGGCGCGGTTCGGCAGCCATCGGCTCGTTGTCGACAATGGCCTTCTTGAGGCGCGACCCGCGCTCCGCGGGTTCGAGGGCAAGCCGCTCATCCTCGGGATTCGCCCGGAGGACTTCGAAAACGCGGAAGGTGAGTCCGACGGTCAGATCTCGGCGCCCGTGGACATCAGAGAGGACATGGGCTCTGAGGTCTTCGTTCACTTCGCCGTGGACGGCCGGCCAGTCCACGGGGAGGACGTCAAGGCGGCCGTCGGAGCAGACACCGTCGACGTCCGCGAGGAGCACGGCACGGTCTTCGTGGCGCGACTCGGCCGGGGTGCGACCTTCCGGGAAGGCGACAACGCCAGGCTGCGTGTCGCCCACGACCGGCTGCACTTCTTCGACCCTGCCACGGGCCTGGGCATTTACCGCAACTAGCCGAAGACGCCGATCACCAGCTGCAGGCCGTTGAACGACATGTGCACCAGGATCGGTGGATACAGGCTGTCTGTTTGATAGCGCAGGAATGCGAGGCCGGCGCCGATCACGAAGAAGACGGGGATCCCCACGATCAGGCCGTGGGCCAGCGCGAAGGTCAGCCCGGTGATGACGATCGCCGCCCACACTCCGAACTGGCTCAGGAGGTAGTAGCCGAGGCCGCGGAACGTCAGCTCCTCGGCGAGGGGGGCCGCGACCGCGATCGCGAGAAAGCTGAGGATGAGCGCGCCGACGCGGTCGGGCTGCCAGCCTGCCGGGTCGAGCCCCTGCTCCTCGCCTGCGTGGAAGATCGCCTCCAGGATCGCGCCGACGATGAACACCGCGACGAGAAGGCCGATCGTCAGTGCGCCTGCGCGCTTCCATGATGTCGGCCGCCTGAGCGCGAACGTCTCGCGATAGTCCAGCCCGCGGGCGATCAACAGCACGATCCCGATCAGCAGCGCGTAGACGATCAGGCCGCCGAGCCCGAAGTCGTACTGGTAGACGGCGTCCGATCGATCTGCGTCGTCCTCTGCAGCGGCAGCGGAGAGGAAGCCGATGAGGATGAGGGTGCCGACGAGCACCCACCAGGCGAAGAGCTTGCGCCCGAGCGGCTGCTCGTGAGGACGCGCGTGCTCCGGCTCGCTCATGCCACCCACTGCCAGAGGGCCCACTGCGCCGACACGACTCCGAGCAACACGGCGCTCACGACTACCACCCCGATGTGGACTCGCGGGCGGGAACCGAGCACGGCAAGGGCCATGAAGAGGGGAAAGACCACCAGCCCGAAGCGCTGGATCGAGAGCAGCGGCCAGCGTTCGGACGGCACGCTGAGCGGGATCGCGAGGCTCAGTGCTGCGAACAGCCCGTACGGAGCGCCGAACTGGCGCCAGGCGACAACGGTGAGCCCCGCGAAGAGGAGGAGGAACGCCAGCTGAGCGAGGTTGATCGCCGCGACGCGGTCGGGGTCCGCGTCCTGGACGGCGCTCCAGTATCGGGTCGTGTCCGAGCCGGACGCGAGCTGCCTGACGCCGGCCCAGCCGGCGCGAAGCCCGTCCCAGAGCCCGCCGAGCGGCCCTGCCGGAGAGAGCTCACGGCTCCAGGTTTGCTCGGCGTGGAGAAACGCGAACGGATCGCCGAGCTTCCACCAGAGGTAGAGCGGGTAGAGGGCG
Organism: uncultured Actinomycetes bacterium; assembly: GCA_963827705.1. Taxonomy (GTDB): domain Bacteria; phylum Actinomycetota; class Thermoleophilia; order Gaiellales; family Gaiellaceae; genus JACDAN01. The sequence continues at coordinate 122,783 of CAWHBN010000022.1, read as the reverse complement.
AAGAGCGCCGGTGCGGCGGCCAGCCGGAGCAGCGCGTCACCCCGGTTGGGCGCTCGCCACGCAAAGAGCACGAGTGCGGGGAGCAGCGCGACTCCAAGCGGCCGGGTCAGCCACGCGAGCCCGGCCGTGACGCCGGCGCCGAGGAAGCTTCCGCGCTCGGCGAACCAGAAGCTGGCGACCGCGGCGACCAGGAAGAGGGATTCGCTGTAGACAGCTCCGAGGAAGAGCGCGAACGGAAAGATCGCGAGGTAGAGGACCGCCCGCCGTGCCCCGTCGTCGCCCAGGCGGGGCAGCGCAAGCCGGTCGAGCAGCACGAAGGCTCCGAGGCAGGCGGCGAGCGAGATCAGGACGCCCGCCAGAACGTAGTGCCCGAGCAGCACGCGGCCGAGCAACCCGACGAGCAGCGGGTACAGCGGGTAGAAGGCGGCAGCCGCCTGCTCTGTCGCGCCATAGCCGTCCTCTGCGATCCGAAGGAACCAGACGCTGTCCCACCGGGCCCAGACGTCGACCAAGAGCCCGGCATCGCGCGTGTACTCCGGACGGTCCCAGCGGGCGACGTCAGGATGTACGTTCGGCTCGAAGGTCAGGTACGCGAGAACGACGGCCGACCAGATCGCCGCCCGGCTCCACAGGAAGACGTCGAGAATACGGCCGATGGCGTCACGCTACTTCACCCTCGATGAGGCCAACCGGGCTGTTGCGGAGCTGCGGCCGGTCGTGGAGCAGATGGTCGAGCACCGCCGGCGCTTCCTCGACGCACAGGAGCGGCGCGGCGCGCTCACCGAGCAGGCGGGCTCGAACGGCGGTGACCTGACGCCCGGAGACTTCGCCGAGGTCGAGAAGGAGCTCGAGGAGGAGGCGACCACCCTGGCGGTCTGCATCGAGCGGATCCAGTCTGACGGGGCGCAGATCAAGGATCTCGACGACGGGCTCCTCGACTTCCCCTCCCTCCGCGAGGGTGAGGAGATCCTCCTGTGCTGGCGTCTCGGTGAGGACGAGATCGCGTTCTGGCACGGACCGGAGGAGGGTTTCGCGGGCCGGAAACCGCTCTGAGCGTCCTGGCCGGGCGCTCAGAGCAGCGGGAGCCCTCCTGAGCGTGTCGAACTAGCGCTCGTGGACTGGAACCGGCTGATCGTCGTCTGCGCCGTGATCGTGGGTGCGGTCGTCCTCGCGAAGCTCGTGGACATGCGGATGGCGAAGCGTGAGCTCGCGCCGGGCGCGGCGACCCGGTACCGGGTCCTCCGCCGCAGCATCATGGGCGTGATCATCTTCGTCGGCGTCCTCACGGCGCTGCTGCTGATCCCCCAGGTGCGTGCCGTCGCCGGCGGACTGCTCGCCTCTACGGCGATCCTCGGGATCATCATCGGCCTGGCCGCCCAGCGGACGCTCTCGAATTTCGTGGCGGGCGTGATGATCGGCCTGGCACAGCCGATCCGCATCGGTGACCGGGTGGCGGTCGCCGAAGGCGAAGGGATCGTCGAGGAGATCGGGCTCGTCTACACACGGATCCGCATGGACGACCGGACGCGGCTCGTGATCCCGAACGACCGCCTGGCTGCCGATACCATCAAGAACTCCACCATCGCGAGCCGGGAGACGCTGGCTGAGATCACCGTGCCCGTGCCGCGAGACAAGGATCTCCGGACCGTGATCGACCTCCTCCGCGAAGCAACGAATCCGAGCGACGTCCTCGTGACCGCCCTCGACGCCGACGGCGTCGTCACCTTGCGAGCCTGGGCGGACGACGAGTCGGCGGCGCGCCGGCTCGAGAGCGATCTGCGCGTTCGCGCCCACTCCCGGCTGCTCGAAGCCGGGATCTACGCGTGAGCCCCGACCGCCGTAACCGGTCGCGCAGCACGCGCCAGTTCGAGGACGAGACCTACCGCCGGCGCACGCGGCGTCAGAGGCGCCGGGCGAAGACGCGGCACCGCCGGAAGCTGGCCCTGCTCGCTGCCGCTCTCGTGCTGGTCGTCGCCGCGATCGGGGCAGCGGGGATCACCGGCGCGGCTGCGATTGCGCCCGGCTGCGACCTCGACCGCCTCCGCCCGGTGGAGATCGGGCAGAACTCGTTCGTCTACGCGGCAGACGGCTCGCTGCTCGGCTCGATCCCCGCGGAGAAGAACCGCCAGCCGGTGAAGTTGAACCGGATCAGCAAGTGGATGCGGCTGGCCACCATCGCGATCGAGGATCGCCGCTTCTACGAGCACAGCGGAATCGACCTCGAGGGGATCGCGCGGGCGCTCTCGAAGGACATCCGCGCCGGCAAGGTCGTCGAGGGCGGCTCGACGCTCACGCAGCAGCTCGTCCGCAACCTCTACGTCGGGAACGAGGTCACGTTCGAGCGGAAGGCGATCGAGGCCTGTCTCGCCGTCCGGCTCAACCGGCGGCAGTCGAAGGACTGGATTCTCGAGAGCTACCTCAACACCGTCTTCTACGGGAGCCGGGCCTACGGCGTCCACGCTGCGGCGCAGACGTACTTCTCGAGGCCGGCGTGGAAGCTCGGGCTCGGCGAGGCCGCGCTGCTCGCGGGCCTCACGCAGGCACCGTCGGTCTACGACCCGTTCAACAACCCGCGCACCGCTCTTGCCCGGCGGGACCAGGTGCTGCGGGCCATGCTCGACCAGAGGAAGATCACGCAGCGCCAGTACCAGCGGGCGGTCGGTGACCGCGAGATCCGCCTCCGTCCCGGGAAGCTCTACACGCGGATCAGGGAGCCGTACTTCTTCAGCTACGTCCGGCCACTGCTGATCGCGCAGTACGGTGCGAACACCGTTCGCTCGGGCGGACTGCGGGTCTACACGACCGTCGACCGCCGCTTTCAGCAGGCGGCGCGGAACGCGATTCTCCGGACGTTGCCGTACCCCGACGACCCGGCCGCGGCGATCGTCTCGATCAACCCGGCGAACGGCGCGATTCGCGCGATGACTGCGGTGACGCCGGGCAAGCGCGGGAACCAGTTCAACCTGGCGTCGCAGGGCCGGCGGCAAGCCGGCTCGACGTTCAAGACGTTCGTGCTGGCGGCGGCGATCGCCGAGGGTGTCGATCCCGACTCGACGACCTACACCTCGCGCCCGTTCACCTACCAGCCCAACCCGCTGAGCGAGCCGTGGGAGGTCTCCACCTACAGCCACGACTACCTCGGCACGGTTCCGATCTCGACGGCGACCCTCTCCTCCGACAACACCGTCTACGCGCAGCTGACCCTTGACCTCGGCCCCGACAAGGTCGCGGCGATGGCGCACCGCCTCGGCGTCCGCTCCAACCTGAAGACAAGGGAGGGTGTCCACGTGCCGTCCCTCGGCCTGGGCTCAGCGTCGATCTCGCCGCTGGACATGGCCTCGGCATACGCCACGCTGGCGGCCGGCGGCATCTACTCGGAGCCAATGGCGATCCGCAAGGTCGTCCTTCCGGACGGAACCGAGGACAAGGACGCGGGCTGGGGCAGGCCGCAGCGGAAGCGTGTCGTCGCGGACTGGGTCGCGGACGAGGTCACGAAGATCCTCGAGGACAACATCGACGCCGGAACCGGCACGAACGCCGGCGTCTTCTTCAGCCGCCCCGCCGCCGGCAAGACCGGCACGACCGACGAGCACACAGACGCCTGGTTCTGCGGCTACACGCCGAACCTGAGCACGACGGTCTGGATGGGATACCCGCAGGGGCAGGTGCCGATGGAGAACGTCCACGGGATCCAGGTCGCCGGCGGCACCTTCCCGACGATCATCTGGAACCTCTTCATGCGCTCTGCGATCGGGAACACGCCCGAGCTCGAGTTCCCGGAGCCGACGTCGGAGCCGACCTGGGTGCCATTCGAGCGGGGCCAGTACGCGAACGACTCCTACTACGACGACGATGACGACGATCCCTACTACGCGCCTCCCGAGGAGCCAGAAGAGCCGCCGCCGCCACCCCCGCCGCCTCCTCCGTCTGACGACGACGACGACGGCCAGGGCGACAACTGAGCTGAGCCGCGCACTCCGTGCGGCCGCGGTCGCCGCGCCGGTCTACCTTCTGGCGTCGGTCATTCCTCCGGGAGGGCTCTTCCGCGAGCGTCACTTTCGTGACGTCGGCCTCTACGGAGACTACGCCCAGTCGCTGCTCGACGGACGTGTCCCCTACCGCGACTTCTTCGTCGAGTACCCGCCAGGCAGCTTTCTCGTCTTCACTCCGCCCGCCCTCCTGCCGGACGGCTGGTACCTGCACGCGTTCAAGGTGCTCATGGCCGTCGTCGGCCTGGCGACGCTGGTTGTCGTCGGGCTGATCCTCGCGCGGCTCGGGGCAAGTACCCGCCGGCTCTACGCCGGTGTCCTCGCTGTCGCCGCCGCCCCGCTCGTGATCGGGCCCGTGTCGCTGAACACCTACGACGCCTTCCCGGCTCTCCTCGTTACTGCCTCGCTGGCGGCGCTGCTCTGGCGCCGCGACTCCGCTGCCCTCGCGCTGCTCGGGGTCGCCTTCGCGGCCAAGCTCTACGCCGCGGCGCTCGTGCCGCTGTTCGCGGTCTGGTTGTGGCGAACGGGTCGTCCGCTCGCTCGGCCGCTCGGGGCGTTCGCCGTCGCCGCGCTGGTCCTGGTCGGCCCCTTCGCGCTGCTCGGCTGGGACGGTCTCGTCGAGAGCGTGCGCGCCCAGGCCGGGCGCGGTCTGCAGATCGAGAGCCTCGGCGCCGCCGTGCTTCTCGGGGCACACCGGCTGGGCATGTACGACGCCGAGGTCGTCCGCGGCTCGACGGCCGCGCTCACCCGCGACCTGGGCGGCACGCTGCCTGACGCACTCGCGTTTGCGACCTCGGTCGCGCAGATTGCTGCGGTGGCCCTGGCGCTGCTGCTCTTCCTTCGAGCCCGCTCGAGCGGAGAGCGACTGACCGTGGCGACCGCCGCAACCATCGCCGGTTTCCTCGTCTTCGCCCGGTTCATCTCGCCGCAGTACCTCGTCTGGCTCGTTCCGATCGTGCCGCTCGTCGGCGGCGTGGCCGGCGTGGTGGCGACCTTGCTTCTCGGCGCGGCTCTTCTCACCGGCCGGCTGTGGTTCTTCGACTACGGCGAGGTCTTCGCTCTGGAGGGAGTCGTGTGGCTCGTCGTCGTTCGCGACCTGCTGCTCGTAGCGCTCTACGCCGTTCTCCTCAGGACGATGATCCCGTCCTCGTCGAAGACCTTGGACCAGGAGCCGGAGCGAAGCAGCTCGGCCAGGGGTACCGCGGCCGTGGAGGGATCCGAGCGCCTGTCGAGATAGGAGGCGCGCTTCAGGTCGACCGCGACCCACTCCGAGTCGGAGACCGTGGGAAAGCTGTGGATCCGGCGGCGCTCCGACAGGTGACCGCCGAGGCCGTTCGTGCTCGAGACCGGCGCGTCCGGTGGAATCATGTCGACCGCGCGCTCGGCGATGCGGTCGTGCTCCGAGCGGGGTTCGGGAACGAGCTCGCCGGCTCGTAGCGGCCCGATCACGATCCCCGCCAGCAGCGAGAACGCGAGGATCGCGACGGCAGCCTCCCGGCGGCGAACGAACTGTGAGGCGCCGAGGATCGCGGCGGCGAAGAGGAACGGCGTGATCGGGGCGGTGTAGTGGAACCGGATCGACGTCTGGTTCCCGACCGACGAGAGGAGGTTGGCGAGGAGCTCGGGCACAGCCGCGACGAGGACGAGCGGTGCGAGGAGGAAGAGCGCCGCCAGGGGCAGCCCCAGCTCGACGAGGTAGAGCAGATCCCGTCGGTCCGTCAGCGCGCCGGCGATCGCCAGCGGGTCCGTGAAGGCGGTCTTGACGATTCCCGCCGGAGAGCTGCCCACGGCGTCGTACCGCCCGTAGAACGCCGGCTCGGCGCCCTCGCGGAAGTGCGGCATGACCGCCCCGAGCCAGAGCGCGGTCGTGGCGATGCCGGCGACGGCGATCACGGTTCCGGCTAGACGTCTTCCTTTGGCGATCGCGTACCAGACCCCCAGCGCGGCGACCACGAGCGGGATCTCCTCCTTCGTCAGCGCCGCGAGCACGCCGAACGGCACGAATGCCCACAGGCGATCCTCGTCCAGGTACCAGAAGGCGAACGCGAGCAGAGGGCAGGCCAGCGCGACCGGGTGGAACTCGTCCAGCGCAAGCCATTGCACGGCGGGGTAGACGAGGTAGGCGAGCCCGCAGAGCACGCCGGCCCAGTCCGTGCCGAGGTGCTTGCGGCCGAGCCAGAACATCGGTAGCGCCCCGAGCGCGATTGCGCCGGCCTGGACGACGAGGAGCATCGTCGGGCTCGGCCAGACGAGCCAGAGCGGAGCGAAGAGGGCGAGGACCGGGTCGACGTGGGCTCCCAGCCTCGAGATCTGATCGCCCCCGAGCTCGGTCACGTCGAGTGGTCGCCCTTCGACCGTCGACCACACCGCCTGCGTCATGTTCCCAAGGTCGAACCGGCCCGTCTCGAACGCGCGGTGCTCGAGCGCTGCGAGCGCACCGAATGCGACGGCGTAAGCCGCCATCGCCGCCCAGAGGACGGCTTTCGGGCTACGGACGAGTCGCGAGCAGGAGGTAGCCCAGCGCGCCGCGCTCGACGCCGACGAAGAGCCTGTCGACCTGGAGGAGCGCTCCGACGGCGGCGACGAAGTGTCGGTGGCGGCCGCCGGGCCGGGAGGGCCCGTGCCGGTCGAGGTACCGCTCATAGAGGTGGCGATGGTAGAGGCGCGAGAACGGAAAGCCCCAGCCGACGCACTGATGGACGGTCATACCCGCGCTCGTACAGGCCTCGATCAGCGCGGGACGCGTGTAGCGGCGGACGTGGCCGGCCCACTCGTCACTTGGCCCGAAGAGCGCCGGATTCGCCGGAACCGAGGCGGCGAGGACGCCGCCGGGACGGAGGACGCGCGCCAGCTCGGTCAGCGCCCCACGGTCGTCATCGACGTGCTCGAGCACCTCGCCCAGTACCGCACCGTCGAACGTCGCATCGGCGAACGGAAGCTCGCCGAGGTCTGCCTCGAGCACCTCGCCGCCGAGGTTCTCGCGAAGGAACTTCACTGCGGCCACCGAGACATCGGTGCTCGTAACCTCGAAGCCGAGCTCCTCGAGCCTTGAGGACATCGTCCCCTGGCCGGCGCCGCCGTCGAGAACCGCTGGTCCCGGGCTTGCGGAAAGGAACAGCTCGAGGAGCAAGCGTTCCCGCAGCTCGTGCCTCGGGCCGACGAACTCCGGTGCCGTGCCCCACTCGTGGCCGCTCATGCGACCCGCTCGAGAATCCCGCGCCAGCGACGACCGAGGACATCCTCACTCGCCCGCTCGCGGTAGACGGCGTGGCCGGCTGCGCCGAGCCGCTGCGCGAGCTCCGGGTCGGCGAGCCGATGCAGCGCCCCGGCCAGCGCCTCGGGATCTCCCGGAGGGACGAGGAGCGCGCTCTCGTCGTCCACCAGCAGCTCGCGGGCGGCAGGCGTGTCGGCTGTGACGAGCGGCGTGCCGCAAGCGAGTGCCTGGAAGGCCTTGTTGGGGATCACGCGCTGCGCCTTTGCCGAGGTCCCGAAGATCCCGAGCGCGCACGAGGCGCGGTGGAACTCCTCGGCCAGCCGCTCGTACTCGACCCAGGGCACCCAGTCGACGTTTGACGGGCGGCCGGAGAGCAGCGGGTCGAGCTGGCCGCTGCCGACGATCCGCAGCCGCAGCTCGGGTGCGAGTCGTGCCGCCTCGAGGATCGTCTCGAGGCCGTGCAGTGGGATCAGCTTGCCGACGAAGAGCGCGGTGAACGGCTCCTCGGGATCCCAGCCCGGACGAAAAACGCGCTCCTCTGCCCCGACGAAGCAGACCTCGAAGCGGTCGCGCGGAAGCCCGGCCAGGTCCGCGAGGAACTCGGCGTGCGCAGACGTGTCCGCGACGACGACGTCGGCGCTCCGAAGCGCCCGCCGGTCGATCGTGCGAAGCGCCCGCTCGGCAAGCGAGCCGTGCCGAAACCTGCCGCGATCGTCGACCAGCGTGTCCGTGAGCGACACGAGCGGGTTGAAGACGACGGGAGCCCCGCGCGCCGCCCGCCGCGCCGCGAGCAGATCCAGATGGCCGGGATAGCCAACGATGATCGCGTCGGATCTCGGCCCGCGGCGCGAGAGCAGCCGCAGCTCCGCGAGGACGAGCCGCGCGGCGGCGCCGGGACCGAGCGACCACTTCTCCTCCCGTCCCTCCCAGACCGGCTCGTGCCGCTCGATCACCTCGACGCCGCGCGCCGCGCAGCGCCGAGATCACCTGCGCGTTGCGGGGATAGCGGCGCTCGTAGGTGCCGAAGTAGAGGACACGCACGCGGTGCTACCGCGCGACGGGCTCGTGCCGCGCGGGCTCGAGGATCTCGTCGACGTGCAGCTCGTCGGCTGCGCCGGTCCGCTCCTCGTGGTGGCTCGTGATCAGCTCGGAGAGGAGGCCGAGCGAGAAGAACTGGAAGCCCACGACGACGAGGAGCACGCCGAGCGTCAGCAGCGGCCGGTGGCCGATCGCCGCTCCGGTGAGCTTGAGGATCGTGAGGTAGACGAGCACGGCGCTGCCGATCAAGGCAAAGACGAGACCGAGCCCGCCGAAGAGATGGAGCGGCCGGTGCCGGTAGCGGCCCATGAACGACACGGTCAGGAAATCGAGGAACCCGCGCAAGTAGCGCTCGGCGCCGTATCGGGATCGCCCGTGCTCCCGCGGCCGGTGATTTACGGGCAGCTCTGCGACGCGAAAGCCACGGTCGTGGGCGAGCACCGGCAGGAATCTGTGCAGCTCGCCGTAGATCCGCAGCGAGCGGACGACCTCCGCCCGGTAGGCCTTGAGCCCGCAGTTCATGTCGTGCAGCTTCAGGCCCGAGGCGCGGCCGGCGACGGAGTTGAAGATCTTCGAGACGAACCGCCTCGACCACGGATCGCGGCGCTGCGCCTTCCAGCCGGAGACCAGGTCGAAGCCCTCGTCCAACTTCGCGAGCAGGCGGGGGATCTCCGCCGGGTCGTCCTGGAGGTCGGCATCGATCGTCACCACCACGGATCCCTCCGCGTGGCGAAAGCCTGCCGCCAGTGCGGCGGACTTGCCGAAGTTGCGGCGCAGTCGGACGACCCTCACGTTCGGCGCACGGTCGTGGAGGCGGGTCAGGGCAGCGAATGAGCCGTCGGTCGAGCCGTCGTCCACGTAGACGGCTTCCCACGGCCTGCCGAGGGGGTCGAGAGCGCTGGCGAGCTCGTCGTAGAGGAGCTCGACGCTTCGATCCTCGTCGTGGACGGGGACGACGACCGAGATCACAGCAGTAGCTTATGCGCGAGGTGGGAGCGCTCTTGTCCATCGAGGAGGCGCAGCGCCTGATTCTCGAGCGCGCTCGCCCGCTGGAGTCCGAGCCGGTCGCGTTCGACGCAGCCGCCGGGCGCGTGCTGGCCGAGCCGGCCGCGTCTCGCGTGGATCTGCCGCCGTTCGACAGCTCGGCGATGGACGGCTTTGCCCTCCGGTCCAGCGATACCCCCGGCCGGCTGCCCGTCCGCGAGCGGATCCCCGCGGGGAAGCCGGCCGGAAGATCGCTCGAGCCCGGCGAGGCGATGGGGATCGCGACCGGTGGGGCGGTCCCTGAAGGGGCCGACGCGGTCATTCAGCTCGAGGCTGTTGTCGATCAAGGCAACGAGATCGAGATCGCGGACGCGGTTCCGGCTGGAGAGAACGTTCGCCCGCGAGGCGGGGACATTCGTCTCGGCGACGTGGTCGTGGAGGCGGGCGAGTTGCTCGGAGCTGCGCAGATCGGCGCGCTGGCCGCCGCAGGTGTCCCCGAGGTGTCGTGCTCCCGGCGCCCGCGGGCTGCCGTCCTGGCAACCGGAACGGAGCTCCGGCGGCCGGGCGAGCAGCTCGAGCCCGGGCAGATCTACGAGGCGAACAGCGCGCTGCTCGCGGCACAGCTGCGATCGGCCGGCGCGGAGGTCGAGCTCCTCGAGGCGGTCGAGGACGATGAGGCCGCGCATCGCGCCGCGTTGGAAGCGGGCCTGCGCGGCGACGTGCTCGTCACGTCGGGCGGGGTCTCGGTCGGCCCACACGATCTCGTTCGCTCGGTCGGCGCCGGGCTCGGGGTCGAGGAGGTGCTCTGGGGCGTCGCGGTGAAGCCCGGGAAGCCGCTCTGGTTCGGCGTCCGCGACCGGACGCTGGTCTTCGGCCTTCCCGGGAACCCGGTCTCGTGCCTCGTCGGCTTCGAGATCTTCGTGCGGCCGGCGCTCCTCGCCCTGCAGGGCGCCACGAGCCCGCTGCCACGCTTCGACCCCGGGCGGCTCGCGCGCGCCGTGCGGCCGAACGCCGCGAGAACTGAGCTCATGCGGGCTCGGACAGCCGTCGTGGATTCCGCAGTCGAGCTCGACGTCGTGACCGGACAGGAATCGCACATGATCGCGCGGGCGGCTGGTGCAGACGCGCTCGTTCTCGTCCCGCCGGGGACCGACGAGCTTCCGGCCGGGACGACCGTTAGCTACCTACGGCTCGCTTGAGCTCTGTCGGCTTCCGGCCGAGCGCGAGGCCGAGGAGACGGCCGACGAGCTGCCGGAGCGGCCCGCGGGGCGGGCGCTCGCGGGCCTCCGGGTACGGCGCGTAGCGGCCCGTTGCGATCGCGGCGAGCTGCCCGGCGGCCGCGAACCAGCCGAGGGCGATCACGATTGCCGGCAGCGGCACGTAGCCAATGGCGACCAGCTCGAGCACATACCACGGAGCGTCGAAGCCCAGCTCGAATCGCCACGCGAACGACCCCAGCAGGATCGCCGGTCCAAGCAAGCCCAAACCGAGCACGCCGGCGCGCACCCAGGGAGCGCCGTGGCGCACCTGCGGCAGCCACAGCCAGGCGTGGAGCGACGGGAGCAGGAAGATCAGCGCGAACGCGTTCGTCGCGAGGGTCAGCAGGGCCAGCACGGCGAGGACGAGCAGCGCGGTCGTCTGGCCGGCGAGCTCCTCCTCCGGCGAGGCCGGTCGCCGCGGCAGGAGGCGCTCCCGGCCGACGAGCCAGCTCGCGAAGACGAACACCGCGAAGATGGTCAGCGTCACGGCCGGCCAGTCGCCTGCCGGGCTTGTGCCGGGCGGCGGGGGAAGCTCCACTTGCGGCCAGGCACCGACAATCGCGAGGAAGCCGAACACCAGGCCGACCCACAGCCAGAAGGCGAGACGCGTCCTGAAGCTCCGCAGTGCAGGCGCGAGCGGGATCCGTCGCCGCCTGCAGCGGGCGAAGAGGTCGACGGCGGCGAGTAGGAACGGGAGGAGCGCCGTGATCAGGACGAGCTGCACTGCCCAGCCCTGGACGGTTCGCCCTCCGAGGTAGAGGTACGTCGACGTGTCGCGGGCCAGGGCCACGCCCTCGTCGAGCGAGCCGAGGAGCGCCTCAGCTGTCCGGCCGATCTGGCCGATGCGCCCGTCGTTCAGCGCGTCGACCGTGTCCGTCTCGGGCGCCGGCGGGCGCAGCCCCGCCGTCGTGAGGCTGAGCGCCGGGATCGCGTCGCCGATGAGCGGTGCCTGCTCGTAGAAGCTGAACGGGAACGCCAGGTCGATCAGCTGGCCCGCCGCGCTCGTTCGCCTCGGCTCTCCTCCGGTGCGCTGGATGATCCTCGCGGCCGCGGTCTCGACCAGCGTTGCGTCCGGGGAACGGGGTCGATCGGCGGCGATCTCGATTCGCACGCTGTCGTCTCCCCCGATCGCGACCAGGTTCACGGCCGCCGAGATCCGTCTTCGGTACGGCGAGGTCTCGATGAAGCGCACGGCTCCCAGGCCGCCGTACGCGCCCCCGTCGGACGAGACGAGCACGATGGTGTGCGTCGGGCCGGCCGGGGCGCGCTCCTGTCCGGGACCGGGCGCCGCGCGCAGGCCGTAGCCGCGGGCAAGCTCCAGGAGGACCCCCGTGCCGGAGGCGTTGTCGTTCGCTCCCTGGCCGGTGGTGCCCCGGTTGTCCCGATGGGCCATCACGACGAGCACGTCGGGCGAGCGCCCCGGCGAGACTGCGATCACGTTCTCGAGCTCCACCTGCCCCTGGTCCGGCACATCGCCTTGGAAGCGGTCGCGCTGCACGCGGAAGCCGAAGGAGGCGAGCCGCTCGGCGACCCAGTCCGCAGCGTCCGCCGCAGTCGGCGACCCCGGCGTCCGGTTCGGGAACTGCGTCGCAAGCTCGCGGGCGGACTGTGTAGCGCCGACCTCGTCGAAGGCCGCCGGGAAGGTCGGCGGGGGCAGGCTCTCGGGCCGCGCGATCGTGAACGCTGTGAGCAGCAGCGGGATGGCGACCAGCAGAGCGGTGCCCCGGTAAGCACGTGCGTTCACGGGCCGCTCGAGGGAGCCGTGCCGCGGCCGCCTCCGCGAGGTTGGGGGCCGGAAGGGCGGCATGCCGAGGCTATAGTAGGGAGGGCCCCGGCTCCGCGCTCCCCGGCGGCGATGCGCCCGTGCCCGACTCCTCGACAATTCTCCTCGTAGACGACGAGGACTCCGTTCAGAAGCTCCTCTCGTATCCGCTGGAACGCGACGGATACCGCGTGCTGGCGGCCAAGGACGGCGAGGAGGCGCTCGAGAGGTTCTCGTCCGAGCCGGTTGACCTCGTCGTGCTCGACCTGATGCTGCCCAAGCTCGACGGGCTCGAGGTCTGCAAGCGGCTCCGGGCCCAGAGCGCCGTTCCGATCATCATGCTCACGGCCCGGGACGACGAGCTCGACAAGGTGCTCGGCCTCGAGCTCGGCGCCGACGACTACATCACGAAGCCGTTCTCGATTCGCGAGTTCAGGAGCCGCGTGCGGGCGTTGCTGCGCCGCGCCTCGCTGCCGCCGCAGCAGGACCGGCACGACGGCGAGGTGATCGAGGCGGAGGGATTGCTCGTCGACCCCGCCCGGCGGACGGTCGAGGTCCGAGGGGCCGCCGTGCAGCTGACGTACGTCGAGTTCGAGCTCCTGCGCACGCTCGCGTCGAATCCAGGTCGGGTCTTCAGCCGGCGGCAACTGCTCGAGGCGCTGTGGGGCGATTCGGCCTACCGTGAGCCGCGCACGATCGACGTTCATGTCCGCCACCTGCGCGAGAAGCTCGAGCACGACGCGAGCGAGCCCGAGTTCATCCTGACCGTGCGCGGCGCGGGTTACCGCTTCCGGGATCCCTGATGCGGTTTCGCACCGTCGGGCTCAAGCTCAGCCTTGCGCTCGTTGCGCTCGTAGCCGGTGCCCTCGCGATCGTCTACCTCGCGGTCGTTCCGACGCTGGAGAACCAGCTTGTCAACGGGCGAATAGAGCAGCTCAAACGGACCGCGGACGCGATCGTGATCGACTTTGCGAGGGAGTCACGCGAAGCGGACTTCGTTCTGCGGGATTTCGTCGCCACGGAAAGCCAGGTTCGTGGCGCGCGCCTCCGGATCTACACGTATTTCAGCGAGAACCCGCCGGTTTTTCTGACGTCTATCGCCGACTCACGGCCGACCGGTAGCCCTTCTGAAGAGCAGGATCCGGTCGCGCTGCGGGCGGCTGAGCGCCGCCGGACGGCGAACGGCATCGTCACCCAAGGGAGCTCGCAGGTCGCCGAGGTCGCAGTTCCGTACGGAGAAAGCAACTTCCTGCTCGTCTCCGCCCCGCTCGACGATGCCCTCGACACCGTCTCGCTGGTGCGTGAGCGTCTCCTCGCGGCCGGCGCCCTGGCCCTGCTCGCTGCGGCGCTCGTGGGAATCCTCCTCGCGCGGATCTTCGCACGGCGGGTGCACCGCCTCGAGCGCGCCGCGAACCGGATCGCCGGCGGCCTCTTCGACGAGCCCGTAGTGGATGCGAGCGCTGACGAGCTCGGCGAGCTGGCCCGGGCTTTCGATCGCATGCGCGAGCAGCTCGCGACACTCGAGCGCGCGCGGCGCGAGTTCATCGCCAACGCCTCCCATGAGCTGCGAACGCCCATCTTCGCGCTCGGCGGCCACGTCGAGCTCATGACCGACGAAGACATGGACGAGCCGACGAGACGCGAGTTTCTCACCGAGATGCGGCTCCAAGTAGAGCGCCTCACGAAGCTCGCGACCGATCTCCTCGACCTCTCCCGGCTCGACGCGGGCCGTTTGCACGTGGAAATGACCCCTGTCGATCTCGGTGACATCGCGCACTCGCTGGTGGCGGAGTTCGGCGGGGTCGGACGCGGCCGGGACCACGAACTCGACGCAGACGGCGACCACGTTGCCAATGCGCTCGCGGACGAGGAGCGGGTTCGGCAGATCGGCCGAATCCTCGTCGAGAACGCGATTCTCCACACGCCGCCCGGAACGGAGATCCGCCTGTCCACGGCCACGACCGACGACGGCGTCGAGCTTCGTGTTGAGGACACCGGGCCGGGCATCCCGCCTGACGACCAGCAGCAGGTGTTCGAGCGCTTTTACCGAGTCGGCGGCGCCGTCAGCTCGGGCTCGGGCCTCGGACTCGCGATCGCTCGGGAGCTGGCAGGCGTGATGGGCGGCGAAATCGTGCTCGATTCTCGCCCTGGTCGCACCGTTTTCACGTTGAAACTGCCGAGAAGCCAGGTGACCGTCGAGGAGCCCGAGCCCGCGCTCGCTCGTTCGTAGGAGGGCCAAGCCCTCCAGCCGTTTCCACGTGCAAACGGGGGTAGGCACGCGGAACCACGTGGCTACAGTGAGAAACGCGTGCGCCCTCCCGCTCTTGCAGCCATCGTGATCGTCGCAGCCGTGGTCGGCGGCTTGCTCGCCGTCGTCGCAGCCGACCGGACGGGCTTGCTCGACGGTACGACCGAGACCGTTTTCGTGAGTGGCTCCGGCGCGGCGCTGCCGGTGGAGCGGGAGATTGCGCGTCCCGACAGCACGGCCAAGCCGCTGGCCGGGAACGTTTTCGATCCGGCATCGATCTACGAGTCGCGCAGCGGAGGAGTGGTCACGATCTACGCGCAATTCGACGACCGGCCCGCCGCCGAGCATGCCGCACAGGGCTCGGGCTTCGTCGTCTCGCGGGAGGGCTACATCCTGACGAGCGCGCACGTCGTGACGACGGCGGGGCCAGACGAGACGGGCGAGCCGGAGGAGGCGGACCGCGTGTATGTGGGCTTCCGTGACGGCGACCGCGTCGAGGCGGCGGTGCTCGGGTGGGACGTCTTCGACGACGTGGCCGTCCTCAAGGTCGATCCCGATGGGCATGCCCTCGATCCGGTGCCGCTCGGGGATTCCAGCCGGGTTGTCGTCGGCGAGCCCGTTGCCGCCCTCGGCAGCCCTTTCGGCAATGAGAGCTCGCTCTCGGTCGGTGTCGTGTCGGCGACGGGGCGCTCGATCAGCTCGCTGACGTCCGGCTACAACGTCGGCGACGCAATTCAGACGGACGCGCCGATCACGCACGGGAACTCGGGAGGCCCGTTGTTCGACGCGCGCGGTCGCGTCATCGGGATCAACGCGCAGATCCGAAGCGATTCAGGGCAGTCAGAGGGCGTCGGCTTCGCCATCCCGATCAACGCAGCCAAGCGCTCGTTCCGCCAGCTTGTCCGCAACGGCCGGGTCGCGTACGCCTACGTCGGTATCAACGCAGAGGATCTGACGCCGACGATCGCGAAGCGCTTCGGGTACCCGGTGCAGCGCGGGGCGGTGATTGCGACCGTCGTCCCGGAGAGCCCCGGCGAGGATGCCGGCCTACGCGGGGGGAACGAGCGGAGGATGCTGAACGGCTTCCGCGTCCGCCTCGGCGGCGACGTCGTTGTCAAGATTGACGACAGAGACGTCCAGAGTGCCGATGACCTCGTCCGCGTCGTCAGCGAGCGTCTTGCGCCCGGGCAGGTCGTCCGGTTCACGGTCCTGCGCGACGGACGGAGGATGGTCGTCCCCGTGAGGCTCGGAGAGCGGCCACGGCGTCCCCGAGTCGAGGAGTAGCGGTGTTTGGGTTTGCTCGCGTGTTGGAATAGTGGAATCAGCCGGGATCCCTTCCGGTGAACCTGCTAGAACCTTCCGAATTCATGGGAACCCCAACAACCTCTTCCACGAATGGAGGCGCTCCCACCGTCCGCCTGACGATCCCTGCCAAGGCGGAATACATCACTCTGGTGCGGCTTGCGCTGAGCGGGCTCTCCCAGTCGCGTGAGCTTTCTGACGAGACGCTGGGCGACCTCAAGCTCGCCGTGACCGAGGCGTGCTCCAACTCGATCCGCCACGCCTACGGCGATCGGGACGGCTCCGTCGAAGTGGTCTACGAGCTCCATCCCGATCGGCTCGTCGTCGAGGTATGCGACGACGGCCCTGGGTTCTCGGTCCCCGAGCCGACGCTCGTCGGCGAGGACGGGCTCAACGAAGGTGGTCTCGGGATCGCGATCATTCGTGAGCTCGCGGACGAGCTCGAGCTCGGACCGGGAGATAGTGGGCAGGGATCTCGGCTCAGGCTCGTAAAGTTCATCCAGGCATAGCCAGCACCCCCGCAGGAACCCAGCCCCGGCAGAGCCCGGACGTCTGAACATGCTCCCGATCGTCAACGTCGGAACGAAACTGCTCACGGACTACGCGACCATCAGCGGCCGCGGTCTGATGGCGGAGATCCAGCGCCTCGCCGGGCCGCTCGAGGGCAAGCGGGTCTGCCACCTCTCGGCCACGGCCTTCGGCGGTGGCGTTGCAGAGATCAACTACACGCTGATCCCCTTGATGAAGAGCGGGGGGCTCGAGACGGACTGGCGCATCATCAAGGGTCAGGACGAGTTCTTCGACGTCACGAAGAAGATCCACAACGCGCTCCAGGGGAATCCGCAGGGTTTGACCGACGAGGACGTGCGGATCTTCCAGCGCTACAACACAATCAACGCAGACGAGTTCGACGACTCCGAGTACGACATCGTCATCGTCCACGACCCACAGCCCGCGGCGATGATCGACCACTTCCCGAACTCGGAAGCGCTGTGGGTCTGGCGCTGCCACATCGACTTGTCCACGCCGAACGAGAGCGTTCTCGACGTGCTGCTCCCCTCGCTCGCGCGCTACGACGCCGCGATCTTCCACATGCCCCAGTACGTGCCGCGCTCCGGTGACCTCCCGGAGGCGTTCATCTGGCCGCCGGCGATCGACCCGCTGGCCCCGAAGAACATCGCGCTCTCGGCCGAGGATGCCGCCTACATCGTGGATCAGTTCGGGATCGACGTGCAGCGACCGCTGCTGACGCAGGTCTCACGATTCGATCCGTGGAAGGACCCGCTCGGTGTGATCGACGCTTTTCGGATCGTGCGCGAGAGGCACCCTGGTCTGCAGCTCGGCCTGGTCGGCTCGATGGCGCACGACGACCCCGAGGGCTGGGACTTCTACAACCAAACCGTCGAGCACGCCGCGGGCGACCCCGACATCTTCATCCTCTCGAACCTGAACAACATCGGCTCGGTGGAGGTCAACGCCTTCCAGGTGTACTCGGCGGCAGTGCTGCAGAAGTCGATCCGCGAGGGTTTCGGCCTGACGGTGACAGAGGGCCTGTGGAAGGGCCGGCCGACGGTCGCGGGGCGTGTCGGCGGGATTCCGAGCCAGATTCAGGACGGCGAGACCGGCTGGCTCGTGGACTCCGTCGAGGAGTGTGCCGCCGCGTGCCTGGAGATCCTCGCCGACCCCGCAGAGGCGCGGAACCGCGGGATCCGGGGGAAGGAGTACGTGCGCCAGCACTTCCTGACGCCGCGGCTTCTGCGCGACTGGCTTGCGCTCTTCAACCTGCTCGACGGCAACGACACGGGCGAGACCAAGCTGGTGACGGCCTCGGCCGAAGCCGCCTGACCCTCGGGCGGTCGCGAAAAACTGCTCGGGTAGGGTCCCTGCGATGGGCGCTCGACGGAAGTTGATCGTCGTCTCCAACCGCGGCCCCGTGACCTTCGATCGCGATGCAGACGGCGGGCGTGTCGCAAGACGGGGCGGCGGGGGACTCGTGACGGCGCTGCGCAGCCTGGTCGCCATGCACGACGTCACCTGGATCGCGAGTGCCATGACGGACGAGGATCAGCGTGTTGCCGAGGAGGCGGACGGCGACGCGATCGACGAGACCGCCCGCGACGGCTCGTCGTACCGGCTGAAGCTCGTCGCGCACGAGCCCACCGCCTACGACTGGTTCTACAACGTCGTCGCCAACCCCACCCTCTGGTTTCTTCAGCACTACCTCTGGAACTTCGCCCAGGCGCCGAACATCGATCGGGGCCTGCACCACGCGTGGGAGGAGGGGTACGTCACGGTGAACGCCGGCTTTGCGGAGGCCGTCGTGGCGGAGCTCGAGGCGGAGCCCGGCTCGCCGGTCTTCTTCCATGACTACCACCTGTACCTGGCGCCGAGGTTCGTGCGATCGCGCGTACCCGATGCCGCGCTCTCGCACTTCGTGCATATCCCGTGGCCGGAGCCTGACTACTGGCGGGTTCTCCCCGAGGCGATCCGCCGCGCGCTCCACGACGGGCTCCTCGCGAACGACGTCGTCGGCTTTCACACCGATCACTGGCGTCGCAACTTCCTGCACTCCTGCGCGGACATCCTCGGGGCGGAGTGCGACTTCGTGGACTGCACCGCCGAGTACGACGACCGCAGGATTCACGCGACGAGCCGTCCGATCTCCGTCGACCCGGGAGAGTTCGACGAGCTCGCAGGCAGCGACGCGATTCGCGAGCGAGAAGCGGAGCTCGCCGCCGGGCGGCCCGAGCGGCTCGTCCTCCGGGTCGACCGGACCGACCCGTCGAAGAACGTCGTCCGCGGCTTCCGGGCATTCGAGCGGTTCCTGACCGACCATCCCGAGTACCACGGGCGGGTGGGGATGCTCGCCCTCCTCGACCCGAGCCGACAGGACATCCCGGAGTACGCCGAGTACCTCGGGGCGATCCAGCGAACTGCCCGCGTCGTCAACGATCGCTTCCAGCGGGAGGGCTGGATGCCGATCGACCTTCGGATCGCGGACGATTTCCTCGGGTCCGTGGCCGCGTACAAGCAGTACGACGTGCTGCTCGTCAACGCGATCTTCGACGGGCTGAACCTCGTCGCGAAGGAGGCGCCGCTCGTCAACGAGCGGGACGGCGTGCTGGTGCTGTCCGAGAACGCAGGCGCCCACGAGGAGCTCAGCGAGTGGGCCCTTTCGGTCAACCCCTTCGACATCGCGGGCCAGGCCGATGCGATCCACGCGGCGCTCGAGATGCCGGCGGACGAGCGAGCCGCCCGAAGTCGCGCGCTCCAGGCCCACGTCCGCGAGCACGACCTTGCCGAGTGGGTCGAGGGCCAGCTCGCAGATCTCGACGCCACCGTCGCGCCGGCGCGTCCGTGAGCGACCTCTCTCACATCGACGAGTCCGGCGGAGTCCAGATGGTGGATGTCGGCGCCAAGCCGCAGTCGCGGCGGCGCGCACGCGCACGGGCGCTCGTCGAGATGAGGCCCGAGACCGCTTCGAAGCTCGCGGAGCTGCCGAAAGGTGACGCGCTCACGACCGCCCAGGTGGCGGGAATCATGGCCGCGAAGCGGACGAGCGACCTGGTCCCGCTCTGCCATCCACTGCCGCTCACGGCGATCGACGTCCATGTTGCCATCGCTGAGAACGGTGCGGAGATCACAACCGTGGTCGAGACGACGGCGCAGACGGGAGTCGAGATGGAAGCGCTCGTCGCCGCCTCGGTCGCGGCGCTCACGATCTACGACATGGCGAAGGCGGTGGACGACTCCATGGTCGTCCGCGAGGTCCGGCTGCTGGAGAAGACCAAGGAGGAGGTCTGAGAGCGGCCGTGCTGACGGTGTCGGACGGCGTCGCGCGCGGCGAGCGGGCGGACGAGAGCGGGTCCGTGCTCGAGGAGCTCTTGAGAGCGGACGGGCACGACGTCGGCCGGCGTGTCGTTCCCGACGACCGGAGCGAGATCGCCCAGGCGATCGAGGCGCTGACGGATGAGTTCGAGCTCGTGCTGACGACCGGGGGGACGGGAGTCGCCCCGCGGGACGTCACTCCGGAGGCGACGGCATCCGTGGTCGAGCGTCAGATTCCGGGCATCTCCGAGGCGATCAGGGCGGATGCGGTCGGGCGGACGCCTCACGGGATGCTCTCCCGCGGGATCGCGGGAGTACGGGGCGGCGCGCTCGTCGTGAATCTCCCCGGCTCCCCAGGAGGCTGCCGCGACGGGTTCGGGGTCGTCCGCGAGGCGCTCCCGCACGCCGTGCGGCTGGTCGCGGGCGAGCAGGGCGGGCACCGGCAGACCTGACCGCCGGCCGCCGCTCCTGTGGATGGGTCGGCGCGGTTTCGGCACGGTTGCGCGACCCACGCGTGCGCCGGCCACGGATACGATCGCCTCGGGGAGGAGGTTAGGGGTTCCTGGGCAGCGAGACCAACGAGGTGGGCGCGGGATGATCAGCGCGAGCGGGCTCGGCCGGCGGTTCGGTGACCGCCGCGTCCTCTCCGGGATCGACTTCGCCCTCGAGCGGGGCGGTTTCCTCCTCGTCACGGGGCCGAACGGGTCCGGCAAGACCACCTTGCTGCGGCTCCTTGCAGGGCTGCTCGCCCCAACGGAGGGCACGCTCGAGATCCAGGCGGAGCGTCGCGGCACCGGCTTCCTCGGCCACGAGCCGCTCGTCTATCGCGAGCTGACCGCCCTCGAGAACCTCGACCTCTACGGCCGGCTCTACCGCGTCCCCGAGCGCCGGGAGCGGACCGGGATGCTCCTCGAGCGGTTCGGCTTGTGGGACGCGCGCGGCGAGCCGGTCTCGACCTTCTCCCGTGGGATGCTGCAGCGCCTCGCGCTCTGCCGGACGCTCCTCCACGACCCCGAGCTGCTGCTCCTCGACGAGCCGTTCAGCGCGCTCGACGCCGGTGGCGCCGAGCTGCTCCAGGCGGAGCTGACGGACACGGCCGGCCGAACCGTCGTCGTCGCAAGCCATCAGCCCGACCGCATCGCCCCGCACGCGACCCAGCGGCTCGCGCTCGCATGACCGGCTACCTCGGCGACGTCGCCGCCCTCGCGCGGAAGGATCTCCTGGTCGAGCTGAGGACGCGCGACACCGTGCCGGCCATGCTCCTGTTCGTCGTCGCGGCGCTCGTGGTCTTCCACTTCGCGCTGCCTGCGGAGAGCTCGCGCCTCGCGGCGAGCGGGATGCTCTGGATCGCCCTTCTCTTCACCGCCCTGCTCGCTCTGGTGCGCGCGTTCGTCGGCGAGCGGGACCAGGGCACGCTCGACGGGTTGATCCTCGCACCGTGCGACAGGAGCGCGATCTGGCTCGGGAAGACGCTCAGCGTGCTCGCGTTCCTGCTGTTCGCGGAGGCGGTCGCGCTGCCGGCGTTCGCGCTGTTCTACGAGAACGTGACGTGGGAGCTCGTCGCCGGTGTCGCGCTCGCGAACGTGGGGATTGCCGCCGTCGGGACGCTCCTCGGCGCCATGGCGGCCGCTGCGCGGGCGCGGGAGCTCCTCCTGCCGCTGCTGTTCCTGCCCGTGGCGATCCCGCTGGTCGTCGGCGGAGTCGGCGCGACGGTCGCCGACGACCCGGGCAGGTACCTGGCCTTTCTCGCTCTCTACGACCTGATCTTTGCGATCCTCTCCTGGGCAAGCTTTGAGTACGTCGTTACGGAATAACGGCGCCGCACTCCTCTCGCTGACAGCGGCGGCTCTCCTGGTCGCGGGCCTTTCGCTCGCGATCTTCTGGGCCCCCGAAGACGCCGACCAGGGCATCAGCCAGAAGATCTTCTACGTCCACGTCCCGGTCGCGCTGACCTCGTACGCGGCGTTCTTCTGGGCCGCCTGGAAGGCGCTCCGCCTCCTCTGGAAGGGCGATGAGCGCCACGACCTGGAGAGCTACACGGCTGTGCACATGGGCGTGATCTTCGGCGTGCTCACCCTCGTCACGGGCTCCATCTGGGCGAAGGTCTCCTGGGGGCAGTGGTGGGTGTGGAGCGAGCGGCAGCTGACGCTCTTCCTGATCCTGTTCCTGTTCTACTCCGCGTACTTCATGCTGCGCTACTCGACCGATCCAGGGCCGCGGCGGTCCCGTACGTCCGCCGTGTACGCGATCTTCGGCGTCGCCTTGATTCCGGTCAGCTTCATGGCCATCCGGCTCGCCGAGGGATTGATCCACCCGGTCGTCTTCAAACGTGACGGGCCGGACATGGAGGGCTCGATGTTCCTCACGTTCTGCGTCTGCCTGGCCGCGATGCTGGCGCTGGCCGGCGCGCTCTACCTGATCGAGCTCTCCGGCAAACGGGCAGACGCGAGCCTGCGTGAGCTGCGGGAGCGACTCGCGTGAGCACCGGCGAGAAGTACCTCTGGGCCGCGTACCTCGTCATCTTCGCGGCCGTGCTGCTCTACGTCGTCCTCATCTCGCTCAAGGTGGGACGGCTGGAGCGCGAGCTCGCGTCGCTCGCGGAGCTGGCGCGGGACCGGGAGGCGCGAGGTGGCTGAGCTCCTCGTCTGGCCTGCCTTGATCGCCTACGGGGAGGCCGCGGTCGCCTATGCCGGGAACGCCCGACGCCCGGGCTCGCTCGGCCGGCTCGCGACGTGGGGCGTCCGGCTCGGCTGGCTTGCGCAGACGGCGCTGCTCGTCGTCCAGGCGACGGATGCCGACGGCTTTCCGTGGAGCACGTGGGCCGGGTCGCTCAACCTCTTCGTCTGGCTCGTGGTGAGCGCGTACCTGATCTGGGGCTGCAGTCCCCGGTACCGGCTGCTCGGGCTCGGTGTGATGCCGCTCGCCGCATCCCTGCTGGCGATCTCGTATGCGGCAGGTGGGACGGAGGAGGCCGCGGGAGCCGCCTGGGGCGACGTCGTGCTCGTCCTCCACATCGGGCTCGTGCTCGCGGCGTTCGCCGGCTTCACGGTCGCGGGCGGGCTTGCGGCGCTCGAGCTCTGGCAGGAACGCGAGCTGAAGAGCCACCCCGCCGGGCTCCTGCGGCTTCGAGTCCCGTCGCTCGTCGCCCTCGACCGGCTGACGGTGACGACGGTCGGGGTGTCGCTGGCAGCCCTGACCGCGGGGATCGTGCCGGGCCTCGCCCGGCTTCCGGATCGCGGCCTCGACGTCCTGGTCGCCGGCACCGTCGTCCTCTGGGCGCTCGGCGCTTCCGTCCTCTATCTACGCGTGCGTGCCGGCCGCCGCGAGCTTGCCGCAGTGCTTGCCCTCGGCGGGGTCGGCGCGGTCATCGTCCTCCAACTCGGGCTGCTGTTCGCCCACATCGCATGAAGCTGCTCGTCGTCGGGACTTCCCATCGGCTCGCACCCGTCGAGGTGCGCGAGCGCGTGGCCCTGGACGGGGAGGGCGAAGCGGCGCTCGCCCAGCGGCTGGGCGAGAGCGGCGAGGCGGTTTGTCTCTCGACCTGCAACCGCACCGAGCTCTATCTCGCTGCTGCTGATGCCGACGCCGCCGGTGATCGGGCAACGGCCGCGCTCGCGGACCTCGGCCGGATCGCGCGCGTGGAGCTCGAGCCGTACCTCTACCGCCTGGAGCAGGAGGCCGCCGCCACTCACCTGTTCCGGGTCGCTGCCGGGCTCGACTCGCTCGTGCCGGGCGAAGGCGAGATCCAAGGGCAGGTGCGGTCGGCCTACGAGCGCGGCGCGGTCGGGCCGCTCCTCGACCGGCTCTTCCGCCAGGCGCTGCACGCAGGCAAGCGCGTGAGGACCGAGACTGCGATCGGGGAGAGCCCGGCGTCCGTCGCCTCGGCCGCCGCTGCCCTCGCCGCGCAGGTCTTCGGCGACCTTGGCGGCCGCCGCATCGTGGTCATCGGCGCGGGCAAGGTCGGCGAGCTGGCCGCGCGCAACCTCGTCAGCCGCGGCGCGGAGCTCACCTTCGTCGCCAACCGGACCCTCGACCGCGCCTCCTCGCTTGCCGAGCGCTTCGGCGGCGAAGCGCTCGCGCTGGACGCCCTCGGGCCGGAGCTGGAGGCGGCCGACATCGTCGTCTCCTCGACCGCAGCCCGCGAGACGATCCTCGCGCGGGAGCAGGTCGAGCACGCGCTGTCCGCGCGTCGGGGCAGGCCACTGCTGCTCGTCGACCTCGCCGTGCCGCGCGACGTCGATCCCACGGTCAAAGAGCTCCACGGCTGCTTCCTGTACGACATCGACGACCTCCAGTCGGTCGTCGAGGAGACGCTTACGGGCCGGCGGGGCGAGGCAGCCAGGGCCGAGGCGATCGTCGCCCGGGAGGGGGAGCAGTTCCGACGGTGGCTCGGCTCGCTCGACTCGGTTCCCGCGATCGCCTCTCTGCGTGAACGGGCCGAGGCGATCCGGCGCGGCGAGCTCGCCAAGGCCGGCCCGCGCCTGGCTGACCTCTCAGAGCACGAGCGCCACGCCGTCGAGTCCCTCACGAACCAGATCGTCAACAAGCTCCTCCATCAGCCGATCATGCGCCTGAAGGAGGCCGGGCTCGGCGAGGAGGACGAGCGCCGTGCTCCTCAGGGTCGGCTCGAGGGGTAGCCGGCTCGCGCTGACCCAGGCCGGGCTTGCGGTCGAGCGGCTGCGCGGGCCGGGGCTCGAATTCGCCCTCGTGCCCGTCACGACCGCCGGCGACAGGGATCGGACGAAGCCGTTCGGCGAGATCGGCGCGCGCGGCGTCTTCGTGAAGGAGCTCGAGGAGGCGCTGCTCGCCGGCCGGATCGACGTCGCTGTCCACTCAGCGAAGGACATGACCTCGACCGACACCGAGGGCCTCGCCGTCGGCGCCTACCTCGAGCGGGAGGATGCGCGGGACGCGCTGTGCGGCGCGGATGCCGTCCGGCCGGGGATGCGGGTCGGGACCGCGTCGGTGCGGCGGCGCGCGCAGCTGCTCGCCCTGGAGCCGGAGCTTCGGATCGAGCCGATGCGCGGGAATATCGACACCAGGCTCCGGAAGCGCGACGAGCGGGGCCTCGACGCGGTCGTTCTCGCGGCCTGCGGGCTCGACCGCCTGGGCCTTGGAGGCGAGATCGGCCGTCGCTTCGAGCCTGACGAGCTGCTGCCGGAGGCGGGGCAGGGTGCGCTCGCGTTGCAGGTTCGCGCGGGCGAGGAGAGCCGGGTCGCCCATGCGGACCACGGCGAGACGAGGCGCCGCGTCGAGGCCGAGCGTGCGTGCGTCGCGGCAGTGGGCGGCGGCTGCCTCGCGCCCGTCGCAGCCCACCATGACGGCGGGAAGCTCACGGCGCTGGTCGCCGCCGAGGACGGAAGCTGGGTGGAGCGCAGGACCGGCGACGATCCGGCCCGTCTCGGGCAGGAGTTGCTCGCGCTCGTCCCGTGAGGATCCTGCTGACCCGGCCCGAGGGACGCAACGAGGAGTTTGCCCACGCACTCCGCGAGGCGGGTCACGAGGCCGAGTGCGTGCCGCTGATCGCGGTCGAGCCGCTCGGCGACGAGCCGATCGACCTCGACCGCTACGACTGGGTGCTCGTCACGAGCGCGATGGGGGCGCGGGAGCTCCGCCGCAGGGGGCGAGGACGGCCGGGGAAGGTCGCTGCAATCGGACGGGCGACGGCGGACGCGCTAGGCGGCGCCGATCTTGTGGCGCGGGCCTCTACTCAGGAAGGCCTGCTCGCCGAGCTGCCGCGGCCGGCCGGGCGCGTGCTCTTCGCAGGCGCCGAGTCCGCCAGGCGGCTCCTCGTCGACGAGCTGGATGCCGACTTCGTCCCGCTGTACCGCACGCGCGAGCTCGCACCTGAGCTGCCGGATGCGGATCTCGTCGTCCTGGCGTCACCTTCGGCGGCCCGTGCGTACGCGGCGATCGGCGGGCGCGGGCCTGCGGTCTCGATCGGGCCGGAGACCACGTCGGCCGCCAGATCGGTCGGGCTCGACGTCGTCGGAGAGGCCTCGACTCAGGACGCCGACGGGCTCCTCACAGCCGTCGAGGCGGCGACGCGTTAGCGTCTCGGCCCGTGGTGATCACCTTCCTGTCGGATTTCGGCGTCGAGGACGACTTCGCCGGCACCTGCCACGGCGTCATCAAGCGGATCGCGCCGGAGGTCGACGTGATCGACATCACGCACGGGATCCAGCCCACCAGCATCCTCCAGGGCTCCGTCGTGCTGGCCAGCACGCTGGGGTACATGCCGGTCGGCGTACACCTCGCGATCGTTGACCCCGATGTCGGCACGCCGAGGCGCGCGCTCGTCGTCCGGACCGGGGACGACCGGCTGCTCGTCGGCCCGGACAACGGACTGCTCGTGCCTGCTGCAGAGCGGCTCGGGGGCATAGCGGCGGCGAACGAGATCACGAACCGCGAGTACGCGCTCGAACCGATCGCGCCGACCTTCCACGGTAGGGACATCTTCTCGCCCGCTGCCGCGCATCTCGCGCTCGGCCTCGAACCGTCGGAGCTCGGCGGCACCGTGGAGACGGAGTCGCTCGTCCGGTACCCCTACCCGCAGCCCGAGATCGGAACGAGGCGGATCC
The DNA here is from genome assembly GCA_963827705.1 of uncultured Actinomycetes bacterium. Taxonomy (GTDB): domain Bacteria; phylum Actinomycetota; class Thermoleophilia; order Gaiellales; family Gaiellaceae; genus JACDAN01. Next base: position 96,578 of record CAWHBN010000022.1, on the reverse strand, counting down.
GCGCGACGTGCCTCTACGTCGACCGCTTCGGGAACATCCAGCTGAACCTGACGGCGAGCGACGTTGAGCCCTTGGGCATCGTGCCGGGGCGGCGAGTCGAGGTCGAGCTCCCAGTCGACCGTTTCTACGCCCAGGCCGCGAGAACGTTCGCCGACGCCCGGGCGGGCGACATCATCCTCTACGAGGACGCCTATCAGAACATCGCGCTCGCGATCTCCCGGGGCAACGCCGCGCAGACGTTCGGCGTGCATGCCGGGACGGAGGTCCGGCTACGAGCCGACTAGGGGAACGGGTCGGCCGGCGGTTCGCACGACTGGCGACAGACGCGGTCGTCCGGCGGCCGGCTCTCTGGCCGGTGTTCCGGCCGCTGGTCCGACGTCAATTCGACCGCTTGGCGCCGGTGTGGGCGGAGATGCGCTCGCAAGATGCGTCGGCATCGTTTCTCGCGGCGCTGGACCGGGTCGACATGCCCGTGCGGCGAGCGCTGGACGTCGGAACCGGGACGGGACTCGGAGCTCTCGAGATCGCGAAGCGCTTCCGAGACGCCGAGATCGTCGGCCTCGACGTCTCCCCGGCGATGCTCGAGAAGGCTCGACGCCTGGCCCCCGGCATCGAGTTCGTCGAGGGTGACGCGTCGGCGCTGCCCTTCGGCGACGGCGAGTTCGACCTCGTCACCAACCTGAACATGATCCCGTTCCTCGACGAGACGGCCCGCGTCCTGCGCCCCGGCGGCTGGACGATCTACGCCTTCTCGGCCGGTCCGCAGACACCGATCTACGTCGAGCCGGAGCGCCTCCGCCGAGAGCTTGAGCGGCGCGGGTTCACGGACTTTGCGGAAATTACGGCTGGGCGTGGGAACGCCGTCCTTGCCCGCCGTGGGCAAGGGGTTTAACGTCCAGTGCACTGAGACGTTCGTGGCGCGGTCGCACCGGCCCGGACGTCTCTTTTTGTCCGGCTAGACTGGCCGCACAGCGGCGAGGTAGCTCAGTTGGTAGAGCACACGGCTGAAAACCGTGGTGTCGCCGGTTCGATTCCGGCCCTCGCCACCTGGGAGGGTTTGACGAAATACGGCTGTGCCGCCAGGCCGCGCTGCTCGCCCCCAGGCCGCGTCCTCAGTCGCGCCCGTATCACACGGATACGGGCGCTCCCTGCGTCCTTGCCTGGGAACGAGCATCGCACCCTGGCAACGAGCAATATTCCGCCAAACCCTCCTAGTCGGGCGTGCTAGCCGTTCTCTACGACATCCACGGGAACCTGCCGGCCCTGGAGGCCGTCCTCGCCGACGCGGAGGATGCGGGTGCCGATCGCTTCCTGCTCGGAGGCGACTACGGCACGCCGAGCCCCTGGCCGCACGAGACGCTCGCCAGGCTTCGTGAGCTGCCGGCAACCACCTGGATCCGTGGGAACGGCGAGCGCTGGCTGCGCGAGCCGCCGGAGATTCCCGAGGTGATCCAGGTCTACGAAGAGTTCGAGGGCGTGCTCACGGACGAAGAGATCGAGCGGCTGTACGGGCTTCCTGTGAGCGCGGAGCTCGACGGCATCCTCTACGTCCACGGCTCCCCGAGCTCGGACGTCGAGAGCTTCGCTCCGCAGCCCGAGGAAGGCGAGGAGCGCATGCTCGGCGGCGTTCGCGACCGGACGATCGTGTTCGGCCACAGCCACCAGCAGTTTCGTCGCCCCGGACCGGACGGCACCGACCTCGTCAATCCCGGAAGCGTCGGGATGCCCCTCGACGGCGACGTCCGCGCCGCCTGGGCGACGTGGGACGGCGACTTCGAGTTCAGGCGGACGGAGTACGACGTCGAGCGGGCCGCAGCGGCCTACCGCTCGATGGGCGGGGAGTTCAGCGAGTTCGCCGCGAACCGGATCCTGAAGGGCTCCGACTAGGCCAGCGAGGCGTCGAGCGTCACCTCGACGTCGTCGCTGAGCGCCTGCGAGACGGGACAGTTGTCCTTCGCGTCCTCGGCCGCCTTGCTGAAGCCGTTCTCGTCCAGGCCGTCGACCTCGCCGCGGATCCCGAGCCACATCGTCGTCATCCGGAAGCCGTCGCCGACCTTGTCGAAGGTTGCGGTCGCCTTGCTCTCGAGATGCTGGGCCGGCGTTCCCGCCTGCGCGAGCCCGTTCGCGAGCGCCATCAAGACGCATGAGGCGTGTGCCGCGGCGATCAGCTCCTCGGGGCTCGTGTTCTCGTCGGCAGCCTCCGCGCGCGAGCTCCACTTGATCGTCGCCTCGTGGACGGCCCCGCTCTCCGTCGAGACCGTTCCGGACCCGCTCATCAGATCCCCCTGCCACTCCGCGTTCGCGGTGCGCTCAACCGCCATCCTCGTCCTCCTTCTCCTGGCCTGAACCGGACGGCCGATAGTAACGGCGGCCTTTCAGCTCGTCGGGCAGGTTGTCGACCTCGAAGCCCTTCGGGTCCGAGTGGGGATAGACGTAGCCCTTGCCTCGCCCGAGCTTCCTCGCGCCGTAGTAGCTCGTGTCCCTGAGCGCGTCAGGCGGACGGAGATGCCCGTGGTCGCGGATGTCCTTCTGCGCATCCCGGAGCGCAACGATGACGTCGTTCGACTTCGGTGCGAGGGCGAGGTAGATCGCGGCCTCGGCGAGGTTGAGCTGCGCCTCGGGAAGGCCGACGTGCTCGACCGCCTGCGCCGCGGCGACGGCGACGACGAGGGCCTGCGGGTCGGCCAGACCGATGTCCTCCGAGGCCAGGATGACCATCCGGCGGGCGATGAAGCGGGGGTCCTCGCCGCCCTCGAGCATGGCGGCGAGGTAGTAGACGGAGCCGTCAGGGTCGGAGCCGCGCATCGACTTGATGAACGCCGAGGCGAAGTCGTAGTGCGCGTCACCACCCTTGTCGTAGACGAGCGGCCGCTTCCGCGCGGCGTCCTCGACGTGCTCCTCGGAGACTGGGCTGCCCTCGGCCCGCGCGGTCTGAACGGCGAGCTCGAGGATGTTCAGCGCGTTCCTGGCATCGCCGCCTGCCCGCAGGGCGACGAGCTCGACGAGCTCTGGTGGCAGCTCGGCCTCGAGCTCGTCCGCTCCACGCCGCACCACGACGGCCAGATCCTCCCGGGCCAGCGGCTGGAGCTCGTAGATCTGGGCCCGTGAGAGCAGCGCCGAGTTGACCTCGAAGTACGGGTTCTCGGTCGTGGCGCCGATCAGCGTCAGGACGCCCTCCTCGACCGCCGGCAGCAGGGCGTCCTGCTGTGCCTTGTTGAAGCGGTGGATCTCGTCGAGGAACAGGATCGTCCGCCGGCCCTGGGCTCCGAGCTCCTCGCGGGCCTGTGCGATCACCTCGCGCACCTGGGAGACGGTCGCCGAGACGGCGGAGAGCTCCTCGAACGCGGCGCCTGTCTGGTTGGCCACGATGCGGGCGAGCGTGGTCTTGCCGCTTCCGGGCGGCCCGTAGAGGATCATCGAGCCCACGCGGTCCTCCTCGATCGCGAGCCGCAGCGCCGAGCGCTCGCCGAGGATCTGACCCTGGCCGACGAAGTCCTCGAGCCGCTGCGGTCGGAGGCGCAGTGCGAGCGGCGCTACCTGCGGCAGCCGTTCCTTGGCGGCGTCTGAGAAGAGATCGCTCATCGCCGGAAAAGTATGCTCGTCCGTCGAGCCGACAAAGGAGCTGACGATGCCGTTCGAGGAGTTGAAAGAGCGCCATGCTGCCGCGTGGAGCGCGGGTCCCTACCAGGGGATCACGGAGACGATCACGGATATCCACGCCGAGGTGATCGACCGACTAGGGCCGGAACCGGGGCAGCGCTTCCTTGACCTCGCCTGTGGTACAGGCGCCGTGGCCGAGCTCGCGGCTGCCGCCGGCGCCGACGTCGTAGGCATCGACCTGGCGCCTGCGCTCATCGAACAGGCGAAGGGGCGAGCCGAGGAGCGCGGACTGAAGATCGACTACCGCGTCGGCGACGTAGAGGCGCTCGAGCTCGAGGACGCGAGCTTCGAGCGCGTCGCGTCTACGTGCGGCGTGATGTTCGCGCCCGACCATCCAGCGATCGCGCACGAGCTGGCCAGGGTCACGCGCCCGGCTGGACGGATCGCTCTCGCGTGCTGGACGCCGGAATCTGGTCTCGCGCAGGTTTTCGGCGTGATGCGAGAGTTCCAGCCGCCTCCGCCTCCCGGCGTGGGCAACCAGTTCGACTGGGGACGGGAGGACTACGTCCGCAATCTCCTCGACGGTGATTTCGAGCTCGAGTTCGAGCAAGGGGACAGCCCGCTCGAGCTGGAGTCGGGCGAAGCAGTCTGGGAGCTCTTCAGCCACGACTACGGCCCGACCAAGGTGCTCGCCGACTCGCTCGACGACGACAAGCGGGAGGAGCTGCACCGGAACTTTGTCGAGCTACACGAGCGGTCGCGTGTGAACGGCGGCCTTCACTTCTCGCGGACCTATCTCCTCACGGTCGGCACACGCCGCTAGTGGCGACGCTCTCCCTGCGTCAGGAGGCGACCGAGCTCCTCCAGGAGCTGATTCGCGTCGAGACGGTCAACCCGCCCGGGAACGAGACGCGTGCGGCGGAGCTCCTGCGCGATTACCTCGGCGACCACGGGGTCGAGTCCGAGCTGTACGCGAAGGTGCCGGAGCGGGCGAACCTCGTCGCGCGGATCCCCGGCACCGGCGCAGGGCCGCGGCTCGTGCTCCTGTCCCACACGGACACCGTCCTTGCGGACCCGGCCGAGTGGGAGCTCGACCCGTGGTCCGGCGAGCTCCGGGAGGGGCAGATCTGGGGTCGCGGCGCACTCGACATGAAGGGCCAAGTTGCCGCGAGCGCCGTCGCGATCGCGTCGCTCGCGCGAGAGGGTTTCGAGCCGGGAGGCGACCTGATCTTCGCCGCCTGCGCCGACGAGGAGGTTGGTGCCGGCTTCGGCCTCCAGTGGCTGTGCGAGGAGCATCCCGAGGCGGTTCGCTCGGAGTACTGCGTGAACGAGGGCGCCGGCGACCGGCTCGTCCTGGGCGGCCGCGTCTTCTACGTCTGCTCCACCGCCGAGAAGATGAGCTCGCCGTTCCGGATCCGTGTCCACGGACGGAGCGGCCACGCGTCACGTCCGACGATCGCAGACAACGCGCTCGTGAAGGCGGCGCCGCTCATCGAGCGCCTCGGCCGCTTTCAGGACACTCCCGAGCTCGGACCGGAAGTGGAGGCGTTCCTCCGCGCCGTCACGGGCGGGGTGCCTGCTCCGGACCGCGCCGTGGAGGCCGCCCGCGAAGTGCACCTGCTCGCCGGCGACCTCATCGAGCCGCTGCTCGGGACGACCGTCTCGCCGACGCAGATCGTCGCCTCGCGCGGTCGCAACGTGATCCCGGCGCTGTGCGAGGTCACGGTGGACTGTCGAATCCTTCCCGAGCGCACTCAAGGGGAGGTGGAGGCGCAGCTCCGGGAGCTCTTCGGCGACTCCGACTTCGACTTCGAGTGGCTCGAAGGCCACGGCGGGACCCGCTCGCCCCTCGACACGCCACTCTGGGATGCCGTCGAGGCGTTCGTGGCGGACATCGAGCCGGGCGCGCAGGTCGTCCCACTCCTGCTCGCCGGCTTCACTGACAGTCACTGGCTCAGGGACGCCTTCGGTACCGTCGCGTACGGCTTCTTCCCGATGCGGACGATGGAGCCGGAGCTCGCCGCCCGGCTGATCCACTCGGCGGACGAGCGGATCGAGGTCGAGGACCTCGAGCTCGGTGTGCGGTTCCTCCGCCATGCGGCAGTCGAGGTCGGGTCGCTACCCTCGGCCGCATGAGCGAGAAGATCCGGCTCGGCGGAATGGCGCTCGCGAACGGCGTGCTCGTCCACGGCCCCAACGCGTGGGCCTGTGCCGTTCGCGCTCCGGACGGCTCGCTGCGGGTCGAGTCGGACGTCAAGCGGTTCCGCGCGGCGAACGTCAGGCGGCCGTTTCTTCGTGGCCCGGCCCGCGTCGCGGAGATCTTCGCCCTCCTCCCCGAGGTGCGACGGCGGGTGCCCGAGGCGCGCCTTCCCTTCGAACGGCCCGCCGTTCTCGCGGCGATGCTCGGCGGTGCGGTCTTCACCCGCGCCGTGCGTGGCTCGGGCCGGCTCGGCCCCGCGGCGAAGGAGCTCATCGCCGGCTTCGCCTCGCTCGCGCCTGCGGCGATCGCGCTACGCGGGACGGCGCTGGCCGCCTATCACGGCGCCGAGCACATCTCGATCGGGACGTACGAGCACGACGAGCCGCGCGCCAGGGAGCACGAGCGGTGCGGGACGCATCTGGTGGGTCCGCTCATCGTGACGATGGCGGCCGGGAACGCACTCGCCGCCAAGGCGCCCGCGCACATGCGCACGAAGGCCAGGTTCGCCGCCTCTTTGGGCGCGCTCGCCGCGGCGACGGAGGTCTTCAACTGGATGTCGAGGAACCCCGACCGACGGCTCTCGAAGCTGCTGGCCCGGCCCGGACACGAGTTCCAGCACAGGGTTGCGACGGCCGAGCCGACCGCCGAGCAGCTCGAGGTCGCGGAAGCCGCGCTCGCCGCCTGCCTGCGGCTCGAGGAGGCAGCAGATGGCGGTCGAGACTAGAGGGACGCGGCTGCCCGCCGAGATCTTCGACCTCCCGGTCGAGAAGATCCGCGAGGGCTACTACACGGACGAGTACTTCAACCGCACGCGGCACGTGCTGCTCGAGGATGACCGGCACCCGCGGGTCGTGATGCAGGTGTTCCAGAAGAAGGAGGCGCTTCTCGCCGGGATCGACGAGGCGATCGCCGTCCTCGAGCTGTGCTCGGACGACTGGGACGGGCTGACCGTCCATGCGCTCTACGAGGGCGACCCGATTGCCCCCTGGGAGACGGTGATGACGATCGAGGGCGACTACACGGGCTTCGCTCACCTCGAGACCGTCTATCTCGGCGTCCTCGCCCGCCGGACGATGATCGCGACGAACGTCAAGAAGGTCGTCGAAGCCGCGAACGGCAAGCCGATCATCTTCATGCCCGCCCGGTACGACCACCACCGCGTGCAGACGGGCGACGGGTATGCGGCCTATGTGGCCGGGTCGACGATCGGCGCGCCGATCGGGATGACGACCGGGGCGAACACGTCGTGGTGGGGCGGTAGCGCGATCGGGACCGTGCCGCACTCATTGATCGCGTCCTACGGCGGCAACACCGTGCTCGCGGCGACGAAGTTCGCCGAGCACATCGATCCGGAGGTGAACATCGTCGTGCTCGTCGATTTCGAGAACGACTCGGTCCGGACCGCGCTCGAGGTGGCGCGCGCGCTGGGTGACCGGCTCTGGGGCGTTCGGCTCGACACGTCCCGCTCGCTCGTCGACCAGTCGCTGTGGAACGAGCTCGGCGACTTCGACCCGCGCGGGGTGAACGACCGGTTGGTCTGGAAGGTACGCGAGGCGCTCGACCGGGACGGCTTCGAGCGGATCAAGATCGTCGTCTCCGGCGGGATGACCGCAGAGCGGATCCGCGAGTTCGAGGAGCTCGGGGTGCCCGTCGACTCCTACGGCGTCGGCTCGGCGCTGATCCGCGGCGAGAACGACTTCACGGCCGACGTGGTGCTCACGGACGGGCGGCCGAGCGCAAAGGTCGGCCGCCGGTACCGGTCGAACCCGCGGCTCGAGCGGGTGGAATAAGCGTCAGTTGACGGGGGCGCTGATCCCGGGCCAGCTCTCGATCGCCTCGGTCGAGCGCACGACGTGCATCCCGGCAGCGGCGAACCGCTCGAACGCGGCGTTCGCCTGCTCCGTGTAGTCGAAGCCCGGAACGACGACCGGCGAGGTGCAGTCCTCGAGGAGGTACGTGCGCGGGGCCAGAGCGGGGACGCGCTCGTCGTCGCCCTCGAGGAGGTCGTCGATCGTCCAGGCGACGCAGTGACTCTTTGCCTGACCCGCGACGACGATCGCGTCGTAGGTGAGGAGCTGCTCGATCAGCAGGTCGTTCTTCCCGGCGATCGTCATGCCGTCGGGGCCCTCCGTGACCTCCGGGCCGAACATCGAGTAGTGCTCGGTCAGCGGATTGTCGCCCTTGACCTGGAAGGCCGGCTGGCTCGAGCGTGCGATCGTGTGAAAGAAGATCGCCTCCTCGACGGCGGAGACGAGCGCGTGGCCGACCCCACCGAGCATCGCGTGGTACGGCCAGATCGTGAGCGTGTACTTCCCGCTCTTTTCGAGCTTCCGCGTGTAGTCGAGCAGCTGCAGCTGGGCGTACTCGGGGTCGATGCCGGTGCTCTCGACCGCCGCGGGGTTGATCCGCCAGCGGCCGGACCGGGCGTCTTCGGCAGTGATCAGCGTGTAGGGGTCCGGGTGGCGCCCCTCCTCGTCGATCAGCCAGACCGGGTGGAAGATCTGCGTCGCCCGGTGGGTGTCGAGGGTCGGGATGATCGCCGTGATCGTCCCGAGGTTCCGGTACAGGAACTCGCACAGGCGCGCGTTGTCGCGCTCGGCGCCCTGGACGTACAGATCGAAGCCCGGGACGCAGAACGTGTTCTGGACGTCGACGGCGACGAGGCAGACCCGGAAGTCGTCCTCGAGCGCGGGGCGGAGGCGATGGTGCTCCGCCCACGCCTGCGCCTCGGGCGCGCGCTCTTGGTACGGGACGTGCCAGACCTCGCCCGCGCGGCCGGGGTCGAAGTGCGGCGGGACCGGGAGCTCGGCCACGCGCTCAGTGTGCCCTACAGGGGACGCGGCTCGCTGCCGATAGACGGTCCATGCCGTTCGACGTGGGGGAGCTGCTGCGCGAGATCGGGGACATCGCGTTCGTGTGGCTCCCGATCATCATGTTCGCGCTCATCATCTACCTGCTCTTTCGCAGCCTCTCGCTGATGCCGCGGGTGAAGACGACGCACGTCAAGCCGAGCTCGAGAAGCTCCGTGACCTGGGAAGAGGTCGCCGGTGTCGACGAGGCGAAGAAAGAGCTGCGCGAGGTCGTCGACTTCCTCCGCCATCCCAAGCGTTTCTCGCGCCTCGGTGCGCGTGTCCCGAAGGGGATTCTCCTCTACGGCCCGCCCGGTACCGGCAAGACGCTGCTCGCGAAGGCCGTCGCGCACGAGTCCGGTGCGAGCTTCTACTCCCAGAGCGCCTCGGCGTTCGTCGAGATGTTCGCGGGCCTAGGCGCCGCACGCATCCGGAAGCTCTTCGAGCAGGCCAGGAGCGACGCTCCATCGATTATCTTCATCGACGAGCTCGACGCAGTCGGCATGAAGCGCATGGGCGGCGGTTTCAACCGGGAGCAGGACCAGACGCTGAACCAGCTGCTCGTCGAGTTGGACGGGTTCAACGGGAGCGAGGGCGGCCAGGTGATCGTCATGGGCGCCTCCAACCGGCTCGAGGATCTCGACCCGGCCCTGCTCCGGCCCGGCCGGTTCGACCGCCAGATCCTCGTCTCGCCGCCGGATCTCGCCGGCCGCCAGGAGATCCTGGGAGTTCACACGAGGGGCAAACCCCTCGCGGCCGACGTCGACCTTCAACTCGTCGCACGCCAGACCGCCGGGCTGACCGGCGCGGATTTGGCCAACGTCGCGAACGAGGCAGCGATCTTCGCCGCGCGTGACGACCGCAACGACATCTTGCACACGAACTTCGAGGCAGCGCTCGAGCGGGTCGTCGGAGGCCTTCAGCAGCGCCGGATCGTCACCGAGAAGGAGCGGCGCATCCTCGCCTACCACGAGGGAGGCCACGCCGTGATGGCATACCTCATGGGCGATCCCGTGCAGAAGGCCACGATCGTGGCGCGCGGAGACGCGCTCGGCTACACGTTCCACCTGCCCGACGAGGACCGATACCTGCACACACGCGAGGAGCTGATCGACTGGATGAAGATCGGGCTCGCCGGCCGCGCGGCCGAGCAAGTCGTCTTCGGCCGGGTCACGAACGGCGCGGCCAACGACCTCGAGAAGGTCACGTCGCTCGCCCGCGCGATGGTGTTCGAGTACGGAATGTCCGAAGGCGTCGTCTCGCGGACGATGCGTGCGGACAACTACTCACTCTCGGAGGAGACCAAGCGCCTGCGCGACAGCGAGCAGGCCCGCCTCACGGACGGCGCGTACGAGGAGGCGATCCGCTTGCTCGAGAAGCATCGCTCGCCGCTCGACCGCGTCGCCGGCGCGCTGCTCGAGAAGGAGACGCTCCACCGGGAAGACCTTGCCACCTTGCTCTCGGACGTCACCGCGGAGTCGCGGTCGAGCGACACGGTCGGCACGGTCCGGGTGCTGCCACAGCCTGCGCCGCAGCGCGAGCAGGCATAAGTAGCATCGGGGCCGTGGAGGCCCTTCGGATCCATCATCTCGGAGTCGCCGTCGCGGATCTCGACGAGGCGGTCGGCACCTACGAGCGGCTGTTCGGCGGCAGCGTCGAGCAGCGCGGCACGCTCGAGGACCAGGGAGTCCAGGCAGTGTCGGTGCGCGTGGGTGAGAGCCGGGTCGAGCTGATGAGCTCGCTTGGGGAGGAGACGCCGGTCGGCAAGTTCCTCGCCAAGCGCGGGCCCGGGATGCACCACGTCGCGTACGAGGTCGACGATCTTCCGGCGGCCCTCCGCGACCTCTCCGATCGGGGCGCCGAGCTCATCGACGATGAGCCTCGTTCCGGCCTCTTCGGCCTCCAGGTCGCATTCGTCCACCCCGACGCCGTCCACGGCGTCCTTGCAGAATTGGTGACTCCATGAGCGCAATCGAAGAAGAGAACGTACGTGTCGAGATCGGCTTCGACGGCACGCAGATCATGAGCGCGCTCGTCACGCCCGAGACGGCGGACGAGCTGGAAGCCGCGCTCAAGGACGGGAACAACGGTTCTGTCGTCCTCGACACTGCGGACGGCCGCTACACCGTCCCGCTGGCGCGCGTCGTCTACCTCAAGCGCTTCGCGCGTGAGGGCCGGCTCGGCTTCGGAAACGTTTAGGCCGCAAGCCTCGCGGGGCATCCTCCTGAGGGGTGGGCGACCAGGTCGTCACCGGTCATTCTGGGCGGCACGCGGCAAGCGACAACGGTCAAATCCGAGACCTCGTCGAGCGGGCCCAGCTTGGCGACCGCTCAGCGCTCGAAGAGCTCTACCTGATCCACTTCGACCGGATCTACAGCTACCTCCACATGAGCGTCGGCAGCCGCCACGACGCGGAGGACCTGACGACGCAAACGTTCGTGAAGATGCTCGAGTCGATCGGGCGCTTCCGCTGGCAGTCGGCGCCGTTCTCCGCGTGGCTCTTCCGGATCGCCCACAACCTCGCGATTGACCACTTCCGTGCTCGGCGCCGCTGGCAGCCGGAGGAGGAGATCCCCGAGCCGGCCGGCGTCGAGGAGGACTCCGCGGAGGAGCAGGCGCTGGCGTCGATCGGCGACGCCAGCCTCCTCGAGCTGATCGCCCGCCTCTCGCCGGAGCAACGGCAGGTGCTGACGCTCAAGTTCGTCTTCCGCTTCTCGAACGGTGAGGCGGCGGCGATCCTCGACAAGACCGAGGGCGCCGTGAAGTCCCTCCAGCACCGGGCGCTCGCCACCCTGCAAAGGCACGTAACGCGCTAGAACCTCCGCATGGCGCTCGACGTCGGGATCGTCGGCCCGCCGGGCTCCGGCAAGACGACGCTGTTCACGGCGCTGACAGGCGTGCGTCCGGAGGGCTACGGAACACCGCACGTCGGGATCGCGCCGATCGCAGACGAGAGGCTGCCGCAGATCGCGGAGGTCGTCGGCTCGGCGAAGCAGACGCCGGCCACGATCCGGCTGATCGACGTCCCGGGCACGGCCGCCGCCCAGCTCGGCGGCGTGCGCCGCGCCGACGCGCTGCTCGCGGTCGTCCGCGACACCGACGACCTGCCGTCGCTCGAGCTTGAGCTGCTCGTCGCCGACCGGGACCACGTCGAGCGCCGGCTCGAGCGCGTCCGAAAGGACGCCAAGTCGGGCGACCCGACCCTGCGCGCCGAGGCCGAGCTGCTCGACCGCTTGATCGCGCACATCGACGACGAGCGCGCGCTTCGCGACTGGCCCGGTGAGCTTCCGGCCGAGCTGGAGCCGCTGACGACGAAGCCGTTGATCCCGATCGTGAACGGTCCAGATGGAGTCGACCTCGCGCTCGAGGCCGAGCTCCACGACCTCCCTGCCGACGAGGCGGCGCAGTTCCGAAACGGCGGCTCGTCGGCATTGGAGGACGTCGTCCGCCGGCTCGTGTCCGTCCTGGATCTCGTGGTCTTCTTCACGGCCGGTGACACCGAGGCCCGGGCCTGGACGCTGAGGAACGGCACGACCGCCCTCGATGCCGCCGCCTCGATCCACACCGACATCGCGCGGGGCTTCATCCGCTGCGAGGTGATCCGCTGGGACGACCTCGTCTCCTCCGGCTCGCACGCGGAGGCGGCGCGAAGGGGGCTACAACGGCTCGAGGGAAAGGGGTACGTTGTCGCGGACGGCGACGTCCTGAACATCCGTTTCAACGTCTAAGAACTGCGACCGGTGCTGAGCAACTCCAACACGATGAGCTTGTGCCTCCGGACCACGCTGGGCGACGCGAGCCGGCGTCCTCAGTCGCCTTCGTATCTGCGATACGAAGGCTCCCTGCGTCCTTGGCTCGCACCGCCCATCGCGCCCCGGAGACGAAGCGCATCATGTTGCAGTCGCTTAATGGAACGTCAATGAACGCTGAACCTATATTGGGGCGTCGATGAGCAGCTTCGAGCCCGAGCGGCGACGGGACGGTGAGCGCATCCAGCGCGCGGTCGGCATCGCCAACAAGCTGCTGGACAACATCGACCTCGTCGTCCGCGGCAAGCAGGAGGAGATCAGACTCGTCCTGACCGCTCTCCTCTGCAGAGGACACGTGCTTTTAGAGGACGTGCCCGGAACGGCGAAGACGGTACTCGCCCGGGCGCTCGCGCAGAGCATCGAGGGCGCGGCGCCGTCGAGGATCCAGTGCACGCCCGACCTGCAACCCACCGACGTCACGGGCCTTTCGGTCTACAACCAGCGTGAGCGGGACTTCGAGTTCCGCCCCGGGCCGATCTTCGCCAACATCGTGCTCGTGGACGAGATCAACCGCGCGATGCCGAAGACGCAGTCCTCGCTGCTCGAGGCGATGGCGGAGACGCAGGTCACCGTCGACGGCGTCACCCGTGAGCTTCCGCAGCCGTTCCTCGTGCTGGCGACGCAGAACCCGATCGAGCTCGAGGGCACCTTCCCGCTGCCGGAGGCCCAGCTCGACCGCTTCTTCCTCAAGACCGCGCTCGGCTACCCCGAGTCGGAGCAGGAGCTGCAGATCGTCCGCGACCAGCGGCACGGGCATCCGCTGGGGGACCTCGGGCCGGTCATCTCGCTGGCCGACGTGGAGGAGCTCCACCACGCGAGCGAGGAGGTCTACGTCGACGAGCTCATCCAGCGCTGGGTGATCGACGTGGTCCGCGCCACGCGCGAGCTCGAGACGGTGGCGATCGGCGCCTCGGTGCGCGGAAGCCTCGCGCTCGAGCGGGCGGCGCGCGCCTGGGCGCTCCTGCACGACCGCGACTACGTGACCCCGGAGGACGTCGAGGAGCTGTTCCTCCCGGTCGTCGGCCACCGGATCCTCTTCACGCCGACCTTCCTCGTCGAGATTCGCAAGCACGGCCGGCAGCAGGCGGCCGCGCGGTTCGTGGAGCATTGCTTCGAGGTGGCCCCGCGGCCGGAGGCCGCACTCAGCGGCGAGGTCCTCCCGATCGCCGGTGAGCGGGGCGACTGACCTCACCTTCCCGCTCGTCCCGCGCCGGCGGCTGATCGGCCTTGCCTTCGGCGCAGTTACCAGCGTCCGGCGCGGCACCGGCTCCGACGTTGCGAGCTCCCGCCCGTACCAGCCCGGGGACGACGTCGACACGATCGACTGGGCGGCGTCCGCCCGGCTCTCGTCCGCCCGCGGCACTGACGAGTTCGTGGTGCGGGAGCGGTACGCGGAGGAGGCGCCACGCGTGGTGATCGTCGCCGACCGGCGTCCGTCGATGAGCCTCTACCCCGCGGACATGCCCTGGCTCTCGAAGCCGGATGCGATCGTCGCCGCCGGGAACCTGATCGCCGACAGCGCCGCCAAGGCGCGCGGGCTGATCGGCTACCTGGACTATGCAAGCGCCTCGGCCGCGAGGGGAGACTCCAACATGGAGGTGCCGTTCTGGCGCCCGCCGCACGCCCAGGCCGACTTCTGGCGCGTGAAGGAGTCGCACCTGCACTACCCGCTGTACGGGGCGCCCGAGGACACCCTGGAGCAGGCGTTCGCGCACCTGGCGCCGATGCGCCGCTCGCTTCCCGCCGGGACCTTCGTCTTCATCCTCTCCGACTTCCTCTCGCCGCCGAGTGAGGCAGCGTGGGCGTGGATCGTCGAGCTTCCCTGGGAGCTCGTCCCGGTCGTGATCCAAGATCCGGTCTGGGAGCAGAGCTTCCCCGACATCGCCTCGGTCGTCGTTCCGCTCGTCGATCCGCCGACGGGCAAGCTGAAGCTCGTACGGCTGAGCCGTCGCGAGGCGCGCGAGCGCCGGAAGGCCAACGAAGAGCGGCTGGCGGAAACCCTCGGCTACCTCGAGGGGTTGGGGCTCGACCCCGTGCTGATCTCGTCGACCGATCCGGAGGAGATCTACACGCGCTTCCTCGAGTGGGTCGCGCTGCGACAGGAGGCGGTGCGCGACTCGTGGTGACCGCGCGTCGGCTCTTCATCGGCGGGGTGGTCGCCGCCGCGATCCTCGCCGCCGTCGTCGGCCTCATCGCGTGGAACGCGTGGGACAAGGGCGGCGGGCCGGGTCTCGGCGAGGAGCCGATCGTCGGAACCGCGCTGCTCACGCCCGAGCAGCACCTGTTCGGCGACGCGGTGCGCGCGCGCGTCGAGCTCATCGTCGACGCGAAGCGAGTCGATCCCGACAGCGTCGAGATCGGCGCGAACTTCGACCCGTACCGCGAGCTTCGACCGGTCGAGGTGACCCGAAGCGAGGACGGCACGCTGACGAAGCTGCGCTACGACTACGTCCTCGGCTGTCTGGTCTCGCAGTGCCTCCCGCGGGGAACCGGGCGCGTGGAGCTCGCCGGCGTGGCCGTCAATTACCTTCGCCGCGGCGAGTCGGAGCCGGCTGCGGCCACCGTCGAGTGGGTGCCGATCCGGGCAGCCGGGCGGATCGATCCGAACCAGCTCGACCAGGCCGCGCTTCGCTCCGACCTCCGTGACCTGCCGTCGGCGTCCTACCGCGTCTCGCCACGGACGGTCGAGCTCGTCGTGCTCGTCCTCGCCGTCCTGTTCGCCGTCGGCGCCGCGATCCTGATCCTCCGGTTGCTGCCGCTCGATCGGCTCGCGGCGAGGCTCGGAGCGCGGTTCGTCGACAAGCGCTCTCCGCTCGAGCAGGCGCTGGCGCTCGTGCGCGAGTCGGCGACATCCGGCTCGCCCGAGGAGGAACGCCGCGCGCTCGAGCGACTTGCCGTCGAGCTCCGGCGCGCGCGCAGCCCGGCCCTTGCCGGCGACGCAAGCAGGCTTGCGTGGTCGCAGCCGGTTCCCGCCGGCATCGACCCGCTCTCGGACGAGGTGGAGCGCGTGATCTCGGAGAACGGGCGGTAGTGATGCGGCGGCAGGGGATACCGCTCTTCGACGTTCGGAACCTGACCGAGCCGATGCGGCGCACCGCGGCCGTCCGGCTCGTCCTCGCGGCCGCGCTCGTCGCGACACTCCTCTTCGCGGCCTGGCTCTCGCGTGACCCGGGATCGTCGGCCGTTCAGATCGCGCGGGGAGGCGACAGCGGCGTCGTCGTCCTCGACATGTCCGCAAGCATCGGCGGCGCGCGCAGGCGGCTGACGGAGCCGTTCGAGTACCTGGCGGACACGAATCAGGACTTCGGCCTCGTCCTGTTCTCGAGCGTCGCGTACGAGACGATGCCGCCCGGCACCGCGGCTCCGGAGTTGCGCGGATTCCTGCGCGCGCTGGCCCCGTTCCCGAACATCTGCTTCGTTCGAGACGACACCCAGGTTTGCCCCCCGGGGCAGCGGAAAGTCGATTCGAACAGCGAGGAGGCGGAGGAGATCCGGCGCAAGTCGGTGACGCCGTGGGCGGAGAACTTCCGCAGCGGGACGAAGATCTCGACGGGGCTCCAGCTCGCGCGCGAGATGCTCGAGCGGCACAACCAGGAGGAGCGCGGCGCGCTCCTGATCAGCGACCTCGACAACTCGGGGCTGGACACCGCGGCACTGACCCGCGAGCTGATCACCTACGAGCGCAAGGGGATCCCGCTGTACCTCGTGGCTTTGGCCCCGTTCGACGAGGACCGCTTCTTCTTCGAGCGGCTGGTCGGCAAGGAGGCGTTCGTCGACCGGGCGGACATGGCGCCGCCGCGGCTCGCTGACGAGCAGCGCCGCGCCGAGCGAGCGGGAGTCCCGGCCGGTCTGGCCGGGTTGGCGCTCCTCCTGCTGATGCTGCTCGCGGCGAACGAGCACTTCTGCGGCCGGCTTGCCTGGCGCCCGGCGCGGGTGCAGGAGGTCGAGGAATGACGCGCGCACGGCCGATTCTCCGCAAGGGCTTGCCGATCGCGATTCTGATCGCGCTGGCGGTGTTCGCGGCGCTCGTCGCGCGGGACGCCGCGGCGATCAGGAGTGGTCTCGAGGGCGGCGACCTCGCGTTCAAGGCACAGCCGGCCGCGGAGCGGCTCTGGAAGATCGACACCCGCGTGCCCTATGCGAAGCGCGCTTTCGGAGTGGAGGACGACCTCGTCTACCGCCGCGCGTTGCGCGCATTCGCCGTGGACGCCCGGCGCGGAGAGAACCCATATGACTTCGACCGCCCGGCCTTCCGCGCCGAGGCGCAGGCGACGCTCGGGGCCGCCGAGGAGTCGAGCCTCGCTGCGCCGCTCCGCTCCAAGGCGGCGAGCCTCCAGGGCGTCCTCACCTTCGCGGAGGCGATCCAGGACCCGATCAACGGCCCCGCATTGATGCGCCGGGTCGTCGGCGACTTCGAGCGTGCCGTCCGGATCGATCCGACCAACGAGGAGGCGAAATACAACCTCGAGTACCTCCTGCGTCTCATGGACCCGAGCGCGGCGCGGCTCAGGATCCGGGAGAACATCCCGGCGTACCGGCCGGGACGGAGCGCGCCGGGGGCCGGCCCTTCACGGCAGGGCGAGGGGTACTAGCTCGTGGATTTCTCGTTCCTCACGCCGCTCGCCGGGCTCGTCACGCTCGCTGCCGCCGTACCGCTCGTCGCCTTCGTCCGTACCGAGCAGCGGGCGGCGCGTGTGCGGGAGGTCTTGCGTTTGGCGCCACCGGGAAGCTCACAGCGGAACACCGTTGCGGCGATCGTCGTGCTCGCCCTGCTCGTCGGGGTCGGCGCCGCCCAGCCGGTGCTGGAGGAGACGGACGAGCACGCCGCCCGGTCGGACGCGGAGGCGTTCTTCGTCCTCGACACCTCGCGCTCGATGCTCGCCTCGGAGGAGGCGGGCGGCGAAGCGCGCTTCGAGCGCGCTCGTTCGGCGGCGCTTCGGATGCGCGACGAGCTGTCCACCGTGCCGGTCGGGATCGCGTCGATCACGGATCGCACCCTGCCGCTGCTCTTTCCGACGGCCAATCGCGACTCGTTCAGCTCCACGCTCCAGCTCGCGCTCGGCGTCGACCGGCCGGCTTCGTCGGAAGCCGGGAACGTGAGGGCAACGCGGTTCGGCGCGCTGGCCGCCGTCCCGACCCGGAACTTCTTCGGCAACGCAGAGCGGCGGCTCGTCGTGCTGTTCACGGACGCTGAGACGTCGCCGTTCAACGGGCAGGCGATCGCGAACGAGTTCTCTCAGGCCAACGTCGAGCTCGTGGTCGTCCGCTTCTGGCGGCCGGGGGAGCAGGTCTTCGGCCCGCAGGGCTCCCCGGAGCCGTACGAGCCGGATCCGGCCAGCGCCGACCATGCGCGGCAGCTCGCCGAGGCGGTCGGCGGCCGCGCGTACGACGAAGACGACCTCGACGGCGCGATCCGGTCGGCCAGGGAGGTCGTCGGCGAGGGCGAGACCGTCGTGCGGACGGTGCGGACGGACATCGACCCGCTCGCGCCCTACGTCTTCCTCGCGGCGCTCCTGCCGCTCGCGTTTCTGCTCTACCGCCGCAACCTGGCCTAGGGAGGGATCAGCCCGCCGAGATCAACACGACGCCGGCCAGCGCGGCCACGACGCCGAGCAGCTGGAGCCCGGCGACGCGCTCCGAGAGGACGACGGCCGCCAGGGCCACAGTCACGACCGGATACAGCGTCGCGAGCACGGAGACGACGCTGACCTCACCAAGGCTCGAAGCCGCCGCGAAGAACGAGTTCCCCGCGGTGTCCATCACTCCGATCATCGCGATGGCGAGGAGGCTGCCCCTCGCTGCGCCGAGCGGCGGGCGGAAGACGAGCCAAGCCGCCAGCACGAGCACGCAGACCGACATCCGGAAGGTGAAGGCGGCCCAGAGGAAGTCCTCGCCGCTCGCCTCGTGCATCGGCACGTAGTAGCCGCCGAAGCCGACCACGGCGGCGAGCGCCCATGGAACTCCGGCTGCGAGCCGCGCTGAGCCACCCGCGGGCCGCTCGAACGACGCGAGCGCCACCCCGCCGAGCGCGAGTGCGAAGCCCGCGAGCTGGAGCGAGGAGACGTCGTCGCCGGTCGCGATCCCGAACACGACCGGGACCACCGCCGCGACCGCGGCGATCGGCGCGACGACGCTGATCGAGCCGACAGCCATGCCGCGGAAGAACGCCGCGAGGCCGACGGTGCCGAAGATCGCGGCCAGCGGCGCCCAGAGGATCGACGCTCCGGGCGGCGGGTTCCCCGCGATCGCGACGACGAGCCCGATCGCGAGCACTCCCGAGACCTGCGCGAGCAGGAGGACGACGAGCAGCGGCACCGTGCGGCTCTTGAGACCGCCGAGGAAGTCGCCCACGCCCCAGGCAAGGCTCGCCCCGAGCGCACAGACCGCTGCGACCACGGTTAGTCCGGAATAGGCCTGGTCGCTGCGACGGCGTCCAGCTGGTTCGCGTGGTAGAGCACCGCCGCCTCTGCCGTTCGCGCCGCCCGCGCGTCGTGGTGGACCGCGACCGCGTGGACGACCTCGGCCAGTACTCCGCGCTCCAGGCCGCCGGCCTGCGACTCGATCAGCCGGATCCCGAGCTGGACGTGTCCGAGCAGGCGCCCCTCATCGGTCGGCGCGAAGGAGGGTCCCCGCCCGAGCTCCAGCGTCCTGCCGGCGTCGTGGAGGATCGCGGCGGCGACGAGCAGGTCGTGCCGGAGCCGTGGGTGCACTTGTGCCGTCTCTCGGCAGAGCGTCGCGACCGCCACCGTGTGCTCCAGAAGCCCGCCGGCATAGTCGTGATGGACTCCGGGATGGGCCGGAAGCTCGCGCAGCCGGCTGCGGTACCGCGAGTCGTCGAGAAACCGGCCCACGAGCGTCTTCAGGCCGGCGTGCGAGAGCTCGCCGCCCAGGAACTCGAGGAAGCCGTCCAGCTCGTCAGCATCGCGACGGAGCGCCGGCGTCAGCTCGGAGGGATCCTGGCCCTCGGCCGGCTCGAGCGAGCGGACGTCGAGCTGGAGGCGGTCCCGGTACTTGTCCACCCGTCCGAGGACCCGCACGGCATCGCCCTCGCCGAACCGGGAATCGAGCAGCTCCACGTCGTTCCAGACCCGCGCCTCGATCTTCCCGCTCGGGTCGACGAGCTCCAGCGCGAGGTAGTCGGAGCCCGTCTTCGTCCGCCGCCGTTCCTTCCGCGCGACCGCATACGTGCCCTCGACGACGCGGTTCTCGGCGAGGTCCGCGATCGTGCTCACGGCCCGAGTCTATGGAGCACGGAGGATGTAACGTCCGACTCAGATGGCCGTGGTCAAGCCGATTCGGGCCGTGCGCTACGACACGTCGGTCGCCGGTCCGCTCGAACCGCTCGTGGCGCCGCCCTACGACGTAATCGACGAGGCGCAGCGCGAGGAGCTCCGCGAGCGGAGCCCGCTGAACGTCGTCCACCTCACGCTCCCGGACGACGAGAGCGACGCTGCGAGCCTGTGGCGCGAGTGGCTTTCCGACGGAGTCCTCGTGCGAGACGAGGAGCCGACCTTCTGGGCGCTCGAGCAGCGGTACGTGGGGCCCGACGGGATCGAGCGCACTCGCCGCGGGCTGGTCGCCGGGCTGAAGGTCGAGCCGTACGAGAGCCGAGTCGTCCTGCCACACGAGCGGACGCACGCGGAGCCCAAGGAAGGGCGAAAGCGGCTGCTGGAGGCGCTCGGGGCGCACCCCGAGCCGATCTTCCTCCTCTACGACGGCGCGCCTCCGTACGAGCATCCGGCAGGAGAGCCGGAGCTGGAGGCGGAAGGGACGCGTCTGTGGCGGATCCCGCCTGACGGCATCGCGGAGGCGTTCGCCGACAAGCAGCTGCTGATCGCCGACGGGCACCACCGGTACGAGACGGCCGTGGCCTCGGGCGTGGAGGACATCCTCGTCGTGCTGGTCTCGACCGACGATCCGGGGCTGATGATCTTCCCGACGCACAGGATCGCCGAGCACGCCAACGGCACGAGCCCCACCCAGGGACTCGAGGACGCGCTCGCGCAGCTCGAGGCGCAGCCTCCCGAGCGTGCCGCGGCCGTCGTCTACCGGAAGGGCGGAGCGGCGCTCATCGAGGGCGAGGAGGGCGCGCTCGACGTCCAGCTCGTCGAAGCACTCGCCCCTGGCCCGGTGCGGTACACGCCGTCCGTGGACGAGGCCGTCGAGGCCGTCGAGCAAGGAGACGCGGAGGGCGCGTTCATCGTGCGGCCGACGCGCATCGAGGATGTCTTCCGCTTCGCGCAGGCAGGCGAGACCTTGCCGCAGAAGACGACCTACTTCTACCCCAAGCTGCTCTCGGGGCTCCTCTTCCTCCCGCTGGACGCCTAGTGCAGCCTTGGCTCGACGCCTTCCGCGCGGCGGCGCAGGACATCACGCGCGTGTTGGAAGAGCTTCCGACCCGGGTCGAGCGGGAGCCCGTCATCGCAGCCGGCGAGGGTGGCGACGACACGACGGCGATCGACGATGCCGCCGAGCGGGCCGTCGTCGCCAGGCTGGAGGAGCTCCATCGGGGCGGAAAGGAGTTCACGCTCGTCTCGGAGGAGCTCGGCGAGCGCCTGTTCGGCTCCTCCGAGCTGCACGTCGTAGTCGACCCGATCGACGGTTCTGTGAACGCCAAGCGGGGATTGCGGAACTTCTGCCTCTCGATTGCGGTCGCCGAGGGCGCGACGATGGGGGACGTCGTGTTCGGCTACGTGCACGACTTCGGGACCGGCGAGGAGTGGACGGCCGCAAAGGGTGGTGGCGCGCTGCTCGACGGCGAGCCCCTCGGCGCGGTCCGTCCGAAGGAAACGGTGGAGATCCTCGCCATGGAAGGGACGCTCGCCGCGTCGGTCGCCGACCACGCCGAGGCGCTCGTCGGCTATGCGCAGCGGTTCCGGATCACGGGCTCGCTTGCCCTTTCGCTGTGCCAGCTCGCCGCCGGACGGGTGGACGCGGTCTGCTCGCTCCGCGAGGTGCGGTCGGTGGACACGGCTGCTGCGCAGCTTCTCGTCCGCGAGGTCGGCCTGTCGATCGGGTTCGCGGATGCCGGGCCGTGGGACGGCACACCGCTCGACACGCGCCCGCACGGCGTGCTCGTCGCCGCTCCCACCGAGGAGTTGAGAGACCGTTTGGGGGAAATCCTCGTCATGTGAGCGAGATCCGCGCCAGCCGGAAACCGGCTCCGGCTCCGCGCGGTGCTCGGCGTCTAGGCTGTTCGGTGAAATGCAGCCCACGCCGGAGCAGATCACCGAGGCGCTCGGAAAGGTCTACGACCCCGAGCTGAAGAAGCCCGTCACGGAGCTCGGGATGGTGCGCGACGTCGACGTCCGCGGCTCACATCTCGTGGTCACGATCGCGCTCACCGTGCCCGGCTGCCCGCTCCGGCACAGCTTCGAGGAGCAGGTGCAGCGCGAGCTCTCGCCGCTGCCTGGGGTCGAGACGGTCTCGCTCGAGTTCGACGTCATGAGCCCGGAGGAGAAGGCGGCGCTGACGACGCGTCTCCGCGGCGGCGTGAACGAGCGCACGAAGGGCATCTCGCTCGACCGCTCGACGCGCGTGATCGCCGTCGCCTCGGGCAAGGGCGGCGTCGGCAAGTCGACGCTCACGGTGAACCTCGCCGCGGCGTTCGACCGGCTCGGTCACCGGGTCGGCGTGCTCGACGCCGACGTCTACGGGCACTCGATCCCGCACATGCTGGGCGTCCACCAGCGGCCGGTGGTGGTCGACCGCATGATCGTCCCGCCCGTGCGCGACGAGCTGAAGCTGATGTCGATCGGCTTCTTCCTCGACGAGAACGAGCCGGTGATGTGGCGCGGGCCGATGCTGCACCGGGCACTCGAGCAGTTCCTGTCGGACGTCCATTGGGGCCAGCTGGACACGCTGCTCGTGGACATGCCCCCAGGGACCGGCGACGTCTCCATCTCGCTTGGGCAGCTGCTGCCGCGCGCGGAGGTCGTCGTCGTGACGACGCCGCAGCCGGCGGCGCAGCAAGTAGCCGTCCGAGCCGCGCAGATGGCCCGTACCACGAACATGCGGCTCGTCGGCGCCGTCGAGAACATGTCGTCTCTCGTCGGGAGCGGCGAGGAGATCTTTGGCTCCGGCGGGGGCGAGGCGCTCGCCGCCGAGCTCGGCGTGCCGCTGCTGGGGAAGATCCCGCTCGACCCGCGCCTCCGCGAGAGCGCGGACCGAGGCGAGCCGCTCGTCTGGGCGGAGCCCGAGGCCGAGGCGTCCGTCGAGATCCTCCGGCTCGCAGAGGCGATCGCCGCCACGCGTCGCGAGGAGGGGCTCGGAATCGTGAAGCCGCTCCCCGTCGTCGGCGCCTCGAGCTAGCACCTTGCAGTCCGAGGACGTCGTCCCGCGGCTTCGCGCGCTCGGGTTCGACGAACGTCGCTCGGCCGTCCTCGCCGAGCACTTCCTCGACGCGGAGCGGCGTGGGAAGCGGGGACACGGCTTCTCCCGGGTCGAGTGGCTCGCGACGCAGGACGTGGACCCCGAGGCCGAGCCGACGCGGCTCGTCGCGGACGAGGGCTACGAGCGGTGGGACGGAAACGGCGCAGTCGGCTACCTGACGCTGGCTGCGGTCTGCGACGAACAGATCGCCTCTCCGCCGGAGCGGGCGCGGATCGTCGTCGCCTCTCACTGCTTTCCGACCGGGATGCTCGGCCACTACACGCGCCGGCTGGCCGAGGCCGGCCTCGTCGCCGCCCTGACCGCGACTTCGCCGGCGCGGCTCGGCCATCCGGAGGGCGGCCCGCCGCTCGCCGGCACGAATCCGCTCTCGATCGCGATTCCCAGCTCGGACGGCGAGCCCGTCGTCGCCGACGTCTCGATGGGCGCCGTGACCTACGGAGACGTGATCGCGGGGCTCGCAGAGCCCGACCAGCTCGTCCCCTTCGGCGGGGAGCAGGCGCACAAGGCGTTCGCGCTCGCCCTGGGGCTCCAGTTGCTCGTCGACGCGCTCGCGGGCGAGGGCTACGGCGCCGTCCTGCTCGTCGCACGGCCCGAGGCGGACCCGGTCCCGGAGCTTCGCCGCCGCGCCGCCGGCATCCGGCTCCCCGGCGATACCAAGTCTTAACCAAGGCTTTCCGCTCCTCTTGATCGGGCCTGGCCGGCTCTTGGGAGGTCGTTCGCGACCCTGTGGCCATGCCAAAAGGAGGAGCAATGAACAAGTTGATCATCGGGCTGGCGGCCTTCGTGCTGCTCGCCGCAGGCGGCGCGCTCGCGGGTGGTGCGATCTCGGACGACTCGTCCGGCTTCACCACCACGGGCACGACGACGAACGAGACGACCACGGCCGAGACGCAGACCACGCCGACAGTCGGCACCACGACCGGCGAGGACATCAGTGGTCCGTGCGACGAGGCCGAGCACGCGAACGACCCGCGCTGCGCGGGTGTCGCTCCGGGAGCGACCGGGACCGTGGGCACCACGACCGGCGAGGACATCAGCGGTCCATGTGACGAGGCCGAGCACGCGAACGATCCGCGCTGCGCCGGCGGAGCCACCACGACCGACGACCGTGACGACGACGACCGCTCTGGCCCGAACCGCGGCCCGGGGCGGGGTGACGATCGCCACGACGACCGCTCGGGCTCGAACCGCGGCTCCGACGACGACCGCGGTGGAGACGACGACAACTCGGGGTCGGGCCACGGCTCCGACGACGACTAGCCAACCAACCGACAAGGAGATCGCCCACATGAAGAAGACCGTAGGAATCCTGTTCGCCGCAGCAGTCGCGACCGCGGCGCTCGCTATCCCGACGATCGGGGCCGGCGCCCCGCAGACCGTCCGAGTGAGCGAGGTCGACGGCCGGATCTCGCTCGCGACGAAGCCGAGGGCCGGGCTCGTGAAGTTCGTCGTCCGCAACCGCGGCGACGAGGCCCACGACTTCTGGGTCCGCGGCGGCGGGAAGCGTTGGAAGACCAGCGTCCTGATCCCCGGCCGCGCCGCGACGCTGACTGTCCGGCTCAAGAAGGGCGTCCGCTACTCGTTCTGGTGCGGCGTCAGCGACCACGCAGAGGACGGAATGCGGGGCAGCTTCATCGCCCGCTAACGATGCGGCACAACGTCGAGGCGGCCCTTGGCTCTCTCCCCGGGGCCGCCTCGGCATGTTTGCGGGTATAGGAGACTCATGCAAATCGGAAGGAAGCGCCGAATCCTCCTCGTCGAGGACGAGGAATCGATCACCGCGCCGCTCTCGGAGGCCCTCGCGCGCGAGGGCTTCGAGACGTCCGTGGCCGGGACCGCGGCCTCGGCGCTCGGGACTGCGGCCGACACGCGGCCTGACCTCGTGCTCCTCGACGTGATGCTGCCGGACGGGTCCGGCTTCGACGTCGCGCGAGAGCTGCGCCGCACGTCGCAGGTCCCGATCATCATGCTCACCGCCCGCGGCGAGGAGGCCGACCGGGTGGCCGGCCTGGAGCTCGGAGCCGACGACTACGTGGTGAAGCCGTTCAGCGCGCGGGAGCTCGTGGCTCGCGTCCGGGCCGTCCTCCGGCGAGTCGCGGAGGCCGGCGAGCAGCGGCCGGAGGGCGCCATCGAGGTCGGCGAGGTGCGCCTCGACCCGGACCGGCGCTCAACCACCTTCCATGGCGACGAGCTCGAGCTCAGCCGCAAGGAGTTCGACCTCCTGCGCCTGCTGATGGAGAACGCAGGCTCGGTCGTCACGCGCGAGCGGCTGATCGACGAGGTGTGGGACACGAACTGGTTCGGATCCACCAAGACGCTCGACGTCCACGTGAGCGGCCTCCGGAAGAAACTGGGCGACGATTCCGCCGATCCGCGCTACATCCACACCGTCCGCGGCGTCGGCTTCCGCTTCGCCGGCACCGACGAGCTGTGAGCCTTCGCACACGTCTCCTCGCGGCCTTCGCGTATGTGCTGATCCTCGTGATCGTCGCGCTCGAGGTGCCGCTCATCCTCAACGTCTCCCGACGGGTGGACGCGGAGGTGAAGGCGCAGGCGGCCGCCGAGGCACAGCTGGTGGCGGCGAGCGCTGCGGCGGAGCTGGGATCCGGCGACGCCCGCGATCTGACGAGGATCGCGGATCGCGCAGCGAGTGAATCGGGCGGCCGCGTGCTGGTCGTCGATCGGCAGGGCCGGATCGTCGCCGACTCAGGAGACCAGACCGGCAACTACCGCGACCGGCCGGAGATCCAGGCGGCTCTCGACGGCGGTGTCTCCCAGGGCCGGAGGTTCAGCGACACCCTCGGCGAATCGCTCCTCTTCACCGCGGTTCCAGTGGTCGTCGGCGACTCCGTCGGCGGCGCCGTCCGGGTGACGCAGAGTGTCGACGCGATCGACAGGAGGGTGCGACGCGACATCCTCGGGCTGATCGGGATCGGATTGATCGCGCTCGTGCTGGGGCTCGCCTTCGCCTGGTTTCTCGCCGGAACCCTCGCCAGGCCGCTTCAGCGGCTTGCGGCGACCGCACGGCGTGTGGAGGCCGGGGACCTCGGCGCCCGCGCGGAGCCCGAGGGCTCGACGGAGAATCGCGAGGTCGCGCACGCCTTCAACGACATGACCGGCCGGCTGGAACAGGTTCTCGTGGCCCAGCGGGAGTTCGTGGCGAACGCCTCGCACCAGCTGCGCACGCCTCTCACCGGTCTTCGGCTTCGGCTGGAGGCCGCGTCGCTCAAGGCCGGACCGGAGCTCGCGGACGAGCTCGACGCCGCCGAGCGCGAGGTCGAGCGTCTCGCGAGTCTCCTGACCGCGCTCTTGACGCTCGCCCGGGAGGGCGACCGGCCTCCCGCCCGGCAGGCGATCTCCGCGGCCGAGGCACTGGAAAGAGCGCGAGAACGCTGGGACGAACGGGCGGCGCTCGGCGGCCACCGGCTCGACCTGGACTGTCGAGACCCCGGTCTCGCCGCCGTCTCGGACGAGGACCTTGCGATCATCCTCGACAACCTGGTCGAGAACGCGCTCGTCTACTCGCCGGACGGTGGGACCGTCACTCTGGAGTGTGGCCGAGAGGGCCCTGACGTCGTCGTCGCGGTCTCGGACGAAGGGCCGGGCCTCGAGCCCGGCGAGGAGGAGCAGGTGTTCGAGCGGTTCGCTCGCGGCAGCGGCGGGCAGGGGACGCCCGGCACGGGCCTCGGCCTGGCGATCGTCGCGACCCTCGCCCGGCGGTGGGGAGGCGCGGCCCGGATCGCCAACAGGGCGACGGGCGGCGCGCGGGCCGAGGTCCGCTTCCCGGCCGCTCCGGCGTCTTTGCAAACTCCGAACAGGAGCTTGGACGAGGCTTTACCCAGCCGCGTCTAGCCTGGTCTCCATGAGAATTGCTGTCGTAGCGCTGCTGGGCCTCGTCTTCGCCACGGGGCTCGGGTTCGCCGCCCACGTGATCGCCCGCGACACGGTGGCGCTGCCGGTGGCGAGCCTCGACGCCAGCGAGAACCTCGCTCCGGCCGCGACGACGACCGAGAGCACGCCGACGACGCAGCGCCGGCGGGCCGCCAGGGCCCGCACAGGCACCACAACCGGACGAACGACCACGACGCGACGACGACAGACGACGACGGGGACAGGCGCGGCAGGGGCCGCGGCCGCGGCCGAGGCGGCGACGACGACTCGAGCGGCTCAGGCTCGGGCAGCTCCGGTAGCGGAAGCTCCGGCTCCGGCGGCGGCGGCGACGACGACTAGCCGACGATCTCGGCGAAGCCGGGCTCGTCCCTGATCGGGTCGAAGTCCGTGTCGGTTCGGGCGAGCTCGAGGAAGCGCTCGCCGCCCGCGACCGACTGGCGCAGATGCTCGAGCGCCTCGGCCGTGCGGCCGCTCATGCTCTCCGCGCAGGCGAGGTTGTAGAGGACGGTTGCGTCGTCTGGATACTCGGCGTGCGCCGCGGCGAGCACCTCGATCGCCTTGTCGTATTCCTTCGACGCGAAGAACGGGAAGGAAGGCGCCGACCGCTCCCACGGCGAAGGAACGAACACCTCGCCACGCTTCGCGCCGACGGCGAGGATGCGCGTCCCCGCCTCGTCGGCCACCGCCTTTCGCTTCACGGTCGGGTCGCGGACGAAGACGATTGTTCCGGCCGGGCCGTCGACCGTCTGTCCGTCGACCGTGAACGTCGCCTTGCCCGAGAGCACGACATAGAGCTCTTCGTGCTGGGCCGCGCCGCCGCTGACCTCGTCGTGCTCGCCGATGACGTCGTCACCGGCGTCCGCAGTCCAGGCGTTGACGCCGAAGCTCTCGATCCCGAAATGACGCCGGATGCTCGCCGATCGCGCCGTGTTGGCAAGTCCGGGGATCTCGATCTCGTCGAGGCTCGTGATCTCGTAGCCGTCGCTCATGCGCCCTCCCCGACGAGCTCGCGGAACTCGGGGCGATCGCGCATCGATTGGAAGTCCTCGTCGGTCCGTGCGAACTCGCGGAAGCGCTCCTCGAGCTCGATCGATCGCCTCAGGTGCTCGAGCGCCGGTTCGGGCTCTCCGACGAGGGCCTCCAGGCAGGCGGTGTTGTAGAGCACGATTCCGGCCTCGGGATACTCCTCGGCCACCGAGCGCAGGATCTGCAGCGCCTCTTCGTGGCGACCGTCCTCCCAGAGCGGATAGGCGTCGCCTGCGGCCTCCCACGCCGATACCTCGTACGCCTTGCCCGGCGTGCCTCCGGCCACGAGGACGATGGTGCCGTCCTCCTCGGCGATCGCGCCGCGCCGGACCTTCCTGTCGCTGACGAAGACGACGCTTCCCGCCGGGACCGTCTGTTCGCGGCCGTCGAGCTCGAACCGCGCCGATCCGCGGAGGACGACGTAGAGCTCCTCGTGCTTGCCCGCCGCGGTGCCGAGCTCGTCGTGCTCCTCGATCACGCGCTTGCCGGCGTCCGCGCCGTAGGCGTTCACTCCGAAGGCTCCGACGTCGAGGTCGCGGCGGAGGCGGAACCAGCGGGCGTCGTCGGCGCCGCGCTGCGGCGGCAGCTCGTCGAGATGCGTGACCTGGAATCTCTCGCTCACGACCGCTTCCTCAGCTCCTCGAGGACGACCGGGTCGATGGCCTCGACCCCGTCGAGCCGCTCCTCGAGGTTCTCGTTGCCGGCCCAGCGGGATAGGGCGTCCGAGAGCTCGCCCTCGTACCCCAGCTGCGCCAGGCGCTCGCCGAGCTCGGCGCTGAGCTCGTCGTCAACCTGGATCCACTCCTCCTTCGGCGTCTGTCCGAAGAGCGCGACGTGCAGCCCGTGCAGCCTTCGGAGCTCCTCCAGCGGGCGCTCGTGGTCGTCCACGCGGAGGTCGAAGACCACGTCGAAGAGGCCGGCATAGCCGCCATCCTTCTCAACGACGAGGAGCGCAGCCGATTGTTGGCCGCGGCTGTCGCCGCCCGCTGCCTGGCCCGCGTCGAGCGCGTCGATGAGGCGCTCCTCGAGTGGCTTTCCGGCTGTGGATTCGAAGCTCTCGGCGATCGCGTCGACGGTGGCGCCGGAGACGAGGATGTTGCCCTGTGCCGCGTAGCCGGGCCCGGTGCGGCCGCCGGCCCAGTCGTGACACTCGCTGCCGGTGAACGTGGCGCTACCGCCCTTCGCGTCCACGATGCCGAGCTGGCGGTGCTCGCGTCCCTCGTCGGCCGCGGTCAGCCGCTCGACCGCCTCCTCGGCGGACATGCCATTCCGGAGGAGCGCGAGCCCGTCCGGCCCGTAGCGAGGATTCGCATAGGCCTGGGTCGCTACGGCTCCCGCCTGCGGCTCCGCCCAGGGAACGACCGAGCCGACGCCGAGGAACTTCGACTGCGTCGCGACGCCCCAGCGTCCCGCCTCGAGGTCGCATGCGGCGATCGAGTAGGTGGCGACACGTCTAGCCATAGGTCAGGCCCACAACATCGAGGTCGGCGAGCTCCGGCGGCACGACCACTGACGAGACCTCGGGCCTGCGAAGTGCCTCGAGCACGCCTTCCTCGGAGTCAGCGCGGATCACCACGGGGCGACCCTCGTCGAACGCAGCCTGGATCGCCGCGTCGTCGAGGCGGTCGAGCACCAGCGCGCCGTCGAGATCGACCTCGCCCTCGACCGCGATCTGCGGCACCCGGCGCCCCGTCGACCCGAACCAGCGCTGTCTCAAACGGTGATCGTCTCGCCCGGCTCGATGCTCGAGCATTTCCACGTCCGTCAGTTCGCGAAGCTCCTCGGGGGTGCCCGTGAGGATCGGGAACGTGCCGTAGTGGCAAGGCACGCAGCGGGGCACGCCGAGCAGCTCGAGCGCCATCGCCGCCTGTCGCGGCCCCATGGTGAAGTGGTCGCCGATCGGCAGGATCGCGACGTCGGGCTCGTAGAGCCGTCCGATCAGCTGCATATCGCCGAAGACGTCCGTGTCGCCGGCGAAGTAGAGCTTCGTCCCGTTCTCGACCTCGACCACGAAGCCGGCCGGCTCACCGAGGTACTCGCCGTTCGGGCCTCCGGCCGAATGCCTGGCGTCGGTCATCGTGAACTTGACGCCGTCGACGTTGCGTGTCCCGCCCTTGTTCGTCCCTGGCATCTCGCCAACCTCGGCGCCCTGTC
This sequence comes from uncultured Actinomycetes bacterium, assembly GCA_963827705.1. Taxonomy (GTDB): domain Bacteria; phylum Actinomycetota; class Thermoleophilia; order Gaiellales; family Gaiellaceae; genus JACDAN01. Next base: position 66,657 of record CAWHBN010000022.1, on the reverse strand, counting down.
CTTCGAGCCAGCCGACGAGCTCGACGATCCCGACGACGGTCGGCTTGAACTGGTTGATCAGCTCGACGCTGCTTCCGATGTGGTCGCCGTGGCCGTGCGTCACGGCGAGGATGTCGATGCGCTCGGGCTCCTTCTCGTTCTCGGGACACTTCGGGTTGTCGAGGTAAGGGTCGAGGTAGACGCGCTTCCCGCCCGGGGTGTCGAACCGGAAGGCGCCGTGGCCGAGCCAGGTGAGTTGCACATCCGCCATGCGAGCTGGAATCTAACGAAGGCTGGTCAGCACGTATGCGGTTACCGGTGCCGTCTTGCCCTTCAGGTCGAGATCGTCGATCGGCTTGGCCTCTGCGCCCTCCCCGACCGCCTCGTATGTCGCCTGTCCAAGGACGACCTGGCCTGGCCCCGCGGCTGTCTGAAGGCGGGCGGCGAGGTTCGTCGTGTCGCCGATCGCGGTGAAGCTTCGCTGCTCCTCGGTCCCGACGTTGCCGACGATGGCCGGGCCGGTGTTGATCCCGACCCGAAAGCGGGGCCAGTCGCCGTTGCCTTCCGTTACTCGTCCGGCCGCCTCCTGGAGACCGAGACCCGCGCGCGCCGCCCGCACCGCGTGATCTGGCTGGTCCGCCGCTGCGTTGAAGACGACCATGATCGCGTCGCCGGCGAAGCGCTCGATCATCCCGCCGTGATGGTCGAGCACGATCGGGACGGTCATCGCCCAGTACGCGTTCAGCATCGCGAGCACATCTGCCGGTGAGTTGCGCTCCGAGAACTCCGTGAACCCCTGGAGGTCGGCGAAGAGGACGCTCACCTCGCGCTCCTCGCCGCCGCCGAGCGCGGCGATTTCCGGTTCGTCGCGGAGCCGCGCCGCCAGCTGTGGGGACAGGTAGGGCGTGAGCAGCGTCTCGACCGCCCGAACCTCGTCGGCGGCGCGGCCGACGACGGATGCCTCGTCGGCACCGAGGTCAAAGCGGCGGCGCAGCTCCTCCTCGTCGAGCCCCTCGGCTGCCGCGGCCTTGACCGCGGACGCGTAGCGGCGGTCGATCCGGCCGAGCGTCTCGTCCAGGTACAGCGACGCGAACGCCTCGCCGCGGTGGCGCTCACGGAGCGCCGTGAAGGCCACGATCCCGAACGCCGCCGCCATCAGAAGGTGCCACTCCCACCACGAGGCGTGCCAGTTGCGGGAGAAGGCCACCGCGATCGAGGCCTCACCGAGGAGGATCCAGGCAGCCGTGACGCCGGCGAGCACCTGGGACGGCCTGCCTCGGTACAGGCGCCAGTAGCGCCAGGCGGCGATCCCGTAGAGGAGGACGGCCGGGACTCCGAGCCCGAAGAGCCAGCGGTCCGTCGCGTCCTCGGTGAGCTGCCGGTCGAGCGGCGGGATCTCCGCGAGGGAAACAGCCGCCCAGGCCGCCAGAATCGCAACGAGCCCCCAACGGAAGAGGCGGACGTTGCTCACGACTGGACGGTCGATTGACGACCAGGCGGCGAACACGGCGGCGATCAGGAGCCCCACCGGGGTCGCGATCACGAACCCCGCGTTTTTTCCTTCCAGCAGGACGCCGGGCGTCGCGAGCGCGTGCAGCCCGAGGAAGCCGGCGCTCGAGAGGAAGGCCATCGACACCAGGAAGAGCCGCGCGTCCGAGCGGCGTGAGGCGGCCTCGTTCGTGAGCGCCCCGAGCGCGACGCTGACGAGCGAGATCGAGAGGACGAGCCAGAAGTGAGCGGGATGGTGCTCCCAGTGCACGTCGAGATCTGGCTCGACGAGGATCAGAGCGAGTCCTCCGAGCGGGATCGCGAAGAGCAGCAGCCAGACGAACACCGTGCGAGGAGACGATACTCCCGCGTCGAAACGCGAGCCGTGAGCCGCCAGCTCTGGCCCGTGGCCCTCATCGTCTCCGCCGGGCTCGCCGACGTTGTCGGTCGACCTTCGCTCGCCTTCTACCTGCTCCTGGCGGCGATCCCCGTGATCGTCGCGGCCACGCTCGCGTCGTACGGCGACCTCGTGGCGGGCGAGGGTGAAAGCCCAGCCCGCACGGCGCTCTGGACGGTCGCGCTGGCCGTCGTCGTCGCGACGGTCGCACTGCCGCCCCTCGGCCCCGAAGCGTTGATGATCTGCCTCGTCCTGGTCGGGATCCAGGGCGTCGCCGCCCTCTCCGCAGGTCTGCGGCGCCCCACGACCTAGTAACAGACTGTTACTAGGCCTTTCGCGCGGCTCGGGGAGCGGCGCCGGGAGCAAGTAACAGACTGTTACTTGCTCAGAACGGCAGCTGGGACGCGGCCTTCTCGGTCACGTCGATCAGCGGCTCAACGGCGAAGAAGGTCACGACCGTGACGGCCATGCAGACGACGACCGACGCGGAGAGGAGCGCCTCCCTGGGCGGCGAGCCCCCGGCGGGCGCAAGCTGCAGCTCGGCCGGCATCCGCATGTACATGGCGCGGATGACTGCGAGGTAGTAGTAGAGCGAGATCGCGGTCGCGATCACCCCTGCGACGACGAGCCACCACAACCCGCTGTCGTACGCGGCGGCGAAGACGTAGAACTTCCCGACGAAGCCGCCGGTGAGCGGCAGCCCGGCGAACGAGAGCATGAAGACCCACATCCCGACACCGAGGGTCGGTCGCTCCCAGCCCATGCCGCCGACGTTCTCGATCGTGACCTGCTCTCCCAGCTCCCGCTCTCGGGCGGCGATGACGGCGAATGCCCCCAGGGACGCGGCCGCGTAGGGGATCAGGTAGAAGAGCAGCGCCTTCGCACCGAGCTCGCTGTCCGCCGCGACCGCGATCAGCAGGAAGCCGGCATGCGAGACCGACGAGTACGCGAGCATCCGCTTCAGGTTCCGCTGGACGAGGGCGGCGATGTTGCCCCAGGCAAGCGAGACAATGGCGATCACGGCGATCGCGATCGTCCAGAGGTCGTCCTCGGCCGGGAATGCCGTGACGAGCACCCGCAGCGCGAGGACGAGCGCAACGGCCTTCGTCGCTGCGGACATGAACGCGGTCACCGGAGTCGGCGCTCCCTCGTAGACGTCCGGCGTCCACATGTGGAACGGGGCCGCGGACGCCTTGAACCCGAGACCCGCGATCAGCATCGCCAACCCGGCCAGCACGAGCCCGTCGTTGACGAGGCCCTGCTCTTCGATGGCGGTTGCGATCGCGCCGAACTCCAGCTCGCCCGTCGCGCCGTACACGAGCGCCGAGCCGAAGAGCAGGACGGCCGAGCCGAAGCTGCCCACGATCAGGTATTTCAGCCCCGCCTCGAGCGACGCCACGCGGTCGATTTCGATCGCGCACAGGATGTACAGGCAGATCGAGAACCACTCCAGGCCGAGGAAGAGCGTCATGAGGGTCGTCGCCTGGACGAGGAAGACCATCCCGCCGCCACAGGCCGCGAGGAGCGCGAAGTACTCGCCGACGTGCTCTCGGCGCGTTCGCTGTCCGTACGAGATTCCGACTGCGAGGAGGCCGGCGCCGGCCACGATCAGCTGCGCGAGTGCGCCGTACCGGTCGCGCACGATCGTGTCGGCGACCTCGTAGGTCGCTTCGGGGCTCTTCCAGTAGAGGAGCCCGGCCGCGACGCCGGCGCCGACGAACCCGAGCGCGCAGACGCTCGCGCTGAAGACGTGCACGGCTACCCGGGGGACGAGCACGGCGCCGAGGAGCGCGAGCCCGGCTGCCGCGAGCAGCGCCAGCGACGGCGAGAGCGCGAACCAGTCGACGACCGGCTTGTCCATCAGAAGGAGAGGTGCTCCGTGATCGCCGCCGGCCAGGCCGAGAGCGCGAGCAGACAACCGACGAGGGGCACGATCACGGCGAGCTCCGCGGGTCGAAGGTCGAGGGCCTCCTCTGGCACAGCCGGGCCGACGTCCTGATGAAGGACCCCCGAGATCAGCCGCAGCATGTACATCGCGGCGAGGACGATCGCGAAGGCGCCGGCGACGGCCCAACCCCAGCCGTCGTCGAAGATGCCGGAGAGGATCAGGAACTCGCCCGCGAAGGCGCCCGACCCAGGAACGGCCAGCGCGATGATCCCGGTCGCCATCAGCACGGTTGCGAGCGCCGGCCTGCCGCGCGCCATCCCGCCGAGCCGGGAGAGCTCACCCGTCGCCGTCCGCCGCTCCACGGCCCCGGCGAGCAGGAAGAGCGCGGCCGAGACGAGCCCGTGGTTGACCATGTGGAGCACGGCGCCGCTCCGGCCGAGATCGTCGAAGGCGAAGATCCCGATCGTGATCAGGCTCATCTGCGCGAGGCTCGAGTACGCGATCACGCCGCGGACGTCCGGCGCCCGGAACGCGAGGTACGAGCCGTAGATCAGGCCCGCGGCCGCCAGGCCGAGGACGAGCGGCTGCAGGTCGTCGGCAGGCCCCGGGAAGAGTGGAATGGCGATTGCGAGGAATCCGAAGCCGGCCGCCTTCGAGACGACGCCGGACAGGACCGCGGAAACCTCGGCCGGCGACTCGCGGTAGGCGTCCGGCAGCCAGCCGTGCAGCGGGAAGAGCGGCGCCTTGACCGCAAACGCGATCACGAAGCCGAGAAAGATCCAGTGGTTGTCGCTCGTCCCGCTGCCCGGGATGTCGAACGAGCCGCGCTCGAGGCCGTAGGCGACGATGGCCGCCAGCATCAACAACGACCCGGCCATCGTGTAGATGACGAACTTGATCGTCGCGCCGAGCCGCCCCGGCCCGCCCCACACACCGACGAGCACGTAGAGCGGGATCAGCATCGCCTCGAAGAAGACGTAGAAGACGAGCAGGTCCTGGGACGAGAAGACGCCGACGATCGCCCCGGTGAGGAACAGCATCAGCCCGAAGTAGGCGCGCGGGTTCTCGCGGCCGTTCCAGTACGCGTAGGCAATCGCCGCCGCGCTCACGACGACCGCCATCCCGACGAGCCAGAGCGACCAGCCGTAGAGCCCGACGTGGTACGAGACGCCGAGGTCGCCGAACCATTCCTCCTGCTGCTCGAACTCCAGCCCACCGTTGAAGTCGAACCGCGTCAGCGCATTGATCCAGATTCCGACTTCCACGAGTGCCGCGAGCAGTGCGAGCGAGGCGGCCACCTGGTTCGTCCAGGGCACCAGCCAGACGACGAGCGCCGCTGCGACCGGGAAGGCGATCAGCACGGTCGTCAGCCACTCGTTCATCCGCGCACCGCCAGGAAGACGAGGGCGAGGACGGCGACGCCCGCGCCGAGCGCGAAGACGTAGGTCCGCGTCAGGCCGGTCTGCACCTCACCCGTACGGCCGGAGAGGAACCGCGCGCCGTACGTGAGCCCTTGGATCGAGCCGGCGATCAGCGGCCGCTCGACCCAGCGGTAGAACCCCTTCGCGATCCAGACGGCCGGCCGGTAGAAGGCCAGGTCGTAGGCCTCGTCCCAGTAGAACTTCCTCTCCAGCACGTGCTGGAGTGCCGGGTAGTCGGGCACGCGGATCTTGTCGGCGACGTACACCGCCCAGGCCAGGTAGATGCCGGCGACCGCAAGTGCCACCGCGATCACGCTCGTAACGAGATCCTCGAGCCCGCTCGGCTCGACGCCCGTCTCGGCGACCGGCTCGATGAACTCGGTGATCGTCTCCCACAGCCCGGCGACCTGGAACCACCCGCCCACGACGGAGAGGAGGGCGAGCACTCCGACCGTCCACGCCATCCAGACGTTCGGCTCGGTCCCCTTCGGCCTGTGGAAGTGCTCGCGGACGTAGGGCGAGGGCTCTCCCCAGAACACGATGAAGATCATCCGGAACGTGTAGAGCGCGGTGAGGAAGGCGCCCACGAGGCCCACGACCCAGAGGATCTGGCCGTAGAGACCCGCGGCGAGCGCCGACGAGAGGATCGCGTCCTTGGAGAAGAAGCCGGAGAGCGGCGGGATCCCGGCCAGCGCCAGCGCGCCGATCAGTGTGACGGCGTACGTCTTCGGAAGCCGCTTCCGCAGCCCGCCCATCCGCCGCATGTCCTGTTCGGCCACGAGCGCGTGGATCACGATGCCGGCGGCGAGGAAGAGCAGCGCCTTGAAGAAGGCGTGCGTCATCAGGTGGAACATGGCGGGGCCGTACGCCGTGATCCCGGCCGCGAGGAACATGTAGCCGATCTGCGACATCGTCGAGTAGGCGATGACGCGCTTGATGTCCGTCTGAACGAGGGCGATCAGGCCCGCCATGAGCAGCGTCACTGCGCCGATGCCTGCGGCGAGATCCTGGACCGACTCCGCCTCCGCGAAGATCGGGTTCAGGCGGACCAGCATGTAGACGCCTGCCGTCACCATCGTCGCGGCGTGGATGAGCGCGCTGACGGGCGTCGGGCCCTCCATCGCGTCCGGGAGCCAGGTGTGGAGTGGCACCTGCGCCGACTTCGCGACGGCTCCGCCCAGAAGCCCCAGTGCGATCAGCGTCATCGCCCAGTCGCCGCCGATGTCGCCGACGCGCTCGAAGACGGCGCCGTACTCCAGCGTGCCGACGCGCTGGATCAGGAAGAAGAGCGACAGCGCCATCGTCGCGTCGCCGAACGCGTTCATGATGAAGGCCTTCTTCGCGGCGGCGATCGCGGCCGGGCGGTCCTGGTCGTAGCCGATCAGGAAGTACGAGCAGAGGCCGACGAGCCCCCAACCGGCGAGGAAGAGCAGCAGGTTGCCGGCCTGGACGAGCAGCAGCATCGAGAAGACGAACAGCGACATGTACGCGAAGAAGCGGCGCTCCTCGTCGGAGCCGTCCATGTACCCGATCGAGTAGGCGACGATCAGGAACCCCACGCCGGAGACGATCAGCATCATCAGCGCCGAGACCGGGTCGAGGAGGATGGACAGGCCGACGTCGAAGTCGCCCGCCGTCAGCCACGTCCACAGGGTGGAGGTGTGCGAGCGCTCGTCCGGCGGATCCTCGAGGAGCCAGGAGAACGCCGTGAGGGCGGCGACGAACGAGACGAGCACGGAGAGCGTCGCGAGGTAGCCGGCGCCTTTTCTCGGGAGGCGTGTGCCGAGCAGCGTGATCAGCACGGCGGCTGCAAGCGGCGAGAACAGGCAGACCCAGGCGGCGTTCATGGCCTCACCTCACCCGCGGAGGCTTGTCAGCTTGTCGACGTCGAGCTCCACGTTGCTGCGGTGGAGGGCGACGATGAGCCCGAGCCCGACGACGACCTCGGAGGCCGCAACGGCCATCACCGCGAGCGCGAAGACTTGCCCGTCCGTCTGCCCCAGGTGCCGCGCGAAGCCGATCAGGGTGAGGTTCGCGGAGTTGAGCATGATCTCGAGCGAGAGCAGGACGATCAGCGGGCTCCTCCGCAGCAGCACGCCCATCGCGCCGATCGTGAAGAGGAACGCCGAGACGACGATGTACCAGGTGACGTCGGGGCCCATCATCGCGCGGCCGCCCTCTTGCGGGCCTCGCTGCCGAGGATCACGCCGCCGACGGCGGCGACCAGCAGCACGATCGACGTGACCTCGAAGGCGAGGAGGTGGTCGGTGAGGAAGACCTCGCCGACCTCGGCCGGTCCGCCGAATGCGTCTTCGATGTCCGCTTCGTCGGAGAGGCGCCCGCCTGCGCTCAGACCTACGGCCACGACGACGTCGACGAGGATCACGCCGGCGGCGACGACGGCGGCGATCGCCATCCAGCTCGGCCCGCCGACGAACGGTGCGTCGGCGTCGCGACCGATGTAGGCGATCACGAAGAGGAACATCACCATCACCGCGCCGGCGTAGACGAGCACCTGCGCGGCCGCAAGGAACTCGGCGGAGAGCAGCAGATAGAGGACGGCCAAAGAGGCCAGGTTCCCGATCAGGGCGATCGCCGAGTAGAACGGGTTCGAGAACGAGATCACGGCGACTCCCGAGCCGAGACAGCCGACGGCGGCGACGAACCAGACGAGCCAGACGAGGACGTCGCCCACTAGGACCTGGCCTTGTAGGCGGGGATCGGCGTGTCGTAGAGGTCGCGGTCGGCGACCGGCATCCGCTTGACGGGCGGGGCGAGCAGCATGTCCTTCGTGTAGATCAGGTCGTCGCGCGAGTACTCCGAGATCTCGTACTCAGCCTCGAGCGTGATCGCGTCGAACGGGCAGGCGAGCTCGCAGTAGCCGCAGAAGATGCAGCGGCTGAGGTTGATCTCGTAGATGCGCGCGTAGCGCTCCCCGGCGGACACGCGGTTGCCGGCGCTGTTCTCCTCGGCGACCACCCTGATGCAGTCGGCGGGACACGCGGCGGCGCAGAGCGAGCATCCGACGCATTTCTCGAGACCGTTCTCGTGCCGCCACAGCCGATGCCTGCCTCGGAACCGCGGGTACACAGGGCGCTTGTACTCGGGGTACTGCTGGGTGATCGGCTTCTTGAAGATGTGCTTCAGCGTGACCCCGAAGCCCTTGATCGAGTCGAAGGGCTGGGGGCTCACAGGGCGACCACCAGCGCCGCCGTCACGAGCGCGTTGATCGTCGCGACCGGCAGCAGCACCTTCCAGCCGAACGCCATCAGCTGGTCGTAGCGGAGCCGCGGCAGCGTCGTCCGGATCCAGATGAAGATGAAGATGACGATCAGGACCTTGATCAGGAACCAGAGCGGGCCGAGCGCGTCCGAGTTCCACGGGCCGAGCCACCCGCCGAAGAACAGCGTCACGCAGAGGCCGGAGAGCACGATCATGTTGATGTACTCGGCCATCTGGAAGAGGCCGAAGCGCATGCCGCTGTACTCGGTGTGGTAGCCGGCGACGAGCTCCTGCTCGGCCTCGGGGAGGTCGAACGGGGCGCGGTTCGTCTCGGCGACCCCGGCCACGAAGAACGTCAGCAGGCCGACGAACTGCGGGACGGCGTACCACCACTCGTTCTCCTGCGCGTGGACGATGTCCACGAGTGACAGGGAGCCGGCCATGATGATCACGCCCAGGACGGAGAGGGCCAGAGAGACCTCGTACGAGACGAGCTGCGCGCAGGTGCGCATCGAGCCGAGCAGCGAGTACTTCGAGTCGGACGCCCAGCCGCCGATGATGAACCCGTAGACGCCGACCGAGCCGAGCGCGAAGAGGAGGATCAGCGCGATCGGGACGTCGACGACCTGGCCGGCGATGTCGTAGCCGGCGACCTCCCACCCGGCGCCCCAGGGGATCACCGCGAACGCGGCCAGCGCGGTGAAGGCGGAGATGACGGGTGCCCAGATGTAGAGGACCCCGACTGAGCTACCCGGATAGAACGCCTCCTTGCGGATCAGCTTGACGAGGTCGGCGATCGGCTGGAGGAGGCCGAACGGGCCGACGCGGTTCGGGCCGTAGCGGAGCTGCATGCGACCGATCACCTTGCGCTCGACCCACGTCATGTAGGCGAAGACGCCGAGAACCAGGTTGATGATCACGACGGCCTTGATGGCGCTGATCCACCAGGGCTCGTTCATGCGCGAACTTCGACGCGGCCTTCGAGGCCGACAGCGTGCTCGTCGGCGATCCGGGCGACGCCGGGCGTAAGCTCGCGCGTCAATCGGGCGCGGAGGTCGAGCGACGTCCCGTTGGAGCGGACGTTCACGGTCTGGCCGTTGGCGATCCCGAGGCGTCGCGCGTCGTCGCGCGAGAGCTCGACCTCGGCGGCGGGCCGCTGGAAGTCCAGCGCGGGGACGCGCTCGACGGCGGGGCCGGAGAAGAGCGCGCGGTAGGTCACGAGCCGGAGACCCGAGGCGTCCAACGTCTCTTCCGGCCGCGTCCCAGTGACTGTCACTCGGACCTGGCTCGCGGGGACACGGGGAGCCAGCTCCGCCTGCTCGCCGACCTCGCCGTAGGGGAGGCCGCCGTAACAGATCCCGGAAACCTCCTCGAAGACCTGGGCGGGGTGCGGCGAGAGCTCGACGCCGAACCGCTCGGCGAGGCGCGAGAGGACCGCAACCTCGTCGGGCGCCGGCGGGATCGCCGTCCGGCGGATGCGCTGGAGGCGGCCCTCGAGGTTGACGTAGGTGCCGTCCCGCTCCAGGTAGCTCGTCCCCGGAAGGATCAGGTCGGCCCACGGCGTTATCAGCCGCCGGAACATCCCGATTGCGATCACCTTCTCGGCTTGCTCGGCCATGGCCCTGACGTCCGGGTTGGCGGCGGCCTCGTCGCCGGAGACGATCAGCAGGCCGATCGGCTCCGGGTTCACTGCCTCCGCGTCGGCAGCCGCGGCCCACGCGTCGGCCACTCCACGGCCGTTGGCGGTCTGCGGCAGGCGGAAGGCGGCGCAGCCCTCGCGATCGAGCCCGCCGGCCCTGGCCACACCGGCACCGCCTGCACCGGACACGATCAGCACGGCCCGGTCCGCTTCGCGCAACCGTCGCTCGAGCTCGGGATCTCCCTCGCTCTGCCGCACGATCTCGGCGCCGTTCCGCCGCGCCTCCCTGATCCAGAGGTCGACGATCGGCGCCCGCTCAGCGACAGGCTCGTCGCCGAGCACGACGACCAGCTGGGCGTCGCGGATCGTCGAGAGCGGCGCCGTGTACGCGTCGTAGGAGTGGTCGACGGGCTCCGGGAGCAGCGCCGAATGCGCGCCCACACCCTGGCGAAGCAGCTTTCCGAGTGCGTAGGCGAGCTCGACCGTCTCCGAGCCCGACAGCACGGTGACGATCCGGCCCTCGGCGCCGCGGATCAGCGCCTCGGCCTCGTCCAGCGCGTCGTCCCACGAGAGCTCGTCGTAGCGGGGAGCGGCCCTGCGCAGCGGCTCGACGACACGGTCCGACGCCTCCAGGTGGCCGAACGCGAACCTGCCCTTGTCGCAGAGCCACCCGCCGTCGACCTCCGGGTGGTTGCGGGAGAGGATCCGCTTGACCTTCCCCTCGCGGATCGTCGCCGAGATGTTGCACCCCACCGGGCACATCCCGCACACGGACGGGACGTTCTGGATCTCCCAGGGACGCGCCTCGAATCGGTACGGCGTCGAGGTCAGCGCGCCGACCGGGCAGAGCTCGATCACGTTGCCGGTGAACCGCCCGCGGTACGGCTCGTCCTCGAAGGTCGCGATCACGGACTGCGCGCCGCGGTTGCGCGCGATCAGCTGTCCGTCCTCGGACACCTCCCCGGAGAAGCGCGTGCAGCGGTAGCAGAGGATGCAGCGCTCGCGGTCGAGCGCGATCAGCGGGCTGATCGGGATCGGCTTGTCGAAGGTCCGCTTGGGAAACGTCATGCGCGTGTTGCCGGGCCCGTAGCGGAACGTCAGATCCTGGAGCGGGCACTCGCCGCCCTTGTCGCAGACCGGGCAGTCGAGGGGGTGGTTCACGAGGATGAACTCGAGCGTCGAGTTCTGGCCGTCGGCCGCCTGCTCGGACGTCTGCGCCGTGCGCACGACCATCCCGTCCTGAGCGGTCAGCGTGCAGCCGGCCTGGAGCTTCCCCTGGCCCTCGACCTCGACGAGGCACATGCGGCAAGCCCCGATCGGCGGTCCGATCCGCGGCTCGTAGCAGAACACCGGGATCTCGATGCCGGCGACCGCCGCGGTCTCGACCAGGCCGAGGCCCTTCGGCACCTGCACCTCCACGTCGTCCACGACCAGCGTGACCAGCTCGACGGAGCTCATGCGGGCACCAGCGGCAGGTGCTTGTGGACGTGCGTATCGCTCGGCGCCAGGACGCCGTCGATCGACGATGTGCCGCCGAACGGGCAGCCGCCCTCGTCCACGTGGCGCTTGAACTCGTCGTAGAACTTCTCCACGTAGCTCCCGACGCAGTAGACGGCGAAGTCGCCGAGCGCGCAGAGCGACTTGCCGAGGATCCGGTCGCAGACGTCCTGCACGAGGTCGAGGTCGGACTGCGTGCCCTCACCGCCCTCGATCCGCTCCAGCAGCTGCACGAGCCACCGCGTCCCCTCGCGGCACGGCGTGCACTTTCCGCAGGACTCGTGCATGTAGAACTTCTCCGCCCGTAGCGCGAGCTGCACCATGCAGGCCCGGTCGTCCACGACGATGATCGCCGCGGAGCCGAGGAACGAGCCGGCGGATTGAACGGCGTCGAAGTCGAGCGGGACGTCGATCTGGTCCGGCGTGAAGACCGGGACCGACGAGCCTCCGGGGATGATCGCCTTCAGGCCGCGCCCGTCCACGATGCCGTGGCCGTGCTCGAAGATCAGCTCGCGCAGCGTCGTCCCGAGCGGAAGCTCGTAGTTCCCTGGCTTGCTGACGTTGCCGGAGAGCGAGTAGACGACCGTGCCCGGCGCAGCCTCGACGCCGAGCTCCGAGTAGCCCTCGACGCCGAGCTCGAGGATCGCCGGGAGGCTGGCGATCGTCTGGACGTTGTTCACGAGCGTCGGGCCGGAGTAGAGGCCGGTCACGGGCGGGAACGGCGGACGGGGCCGCGGCTGGCCGCGTTTCCCCTCGAGCGAGTCCAGGAGCGCCGACTCCTCGCCGCAGATGTAGGCGCCCGCGCCGCGGTGGACGACGACGTCGCAGTCGCCGAAGACCCCTGCGGCGCGCGCCTCTTCCACGGCGCCCGAGAGCACTTCGTACTCGGTCAGGTACTCGCCGCGGATGTAGATGAAGACGTTCTGCGACTGGATCCCGTGCGCCGCGATCAGGCAGCCCTCGACGAATCGGTGCGGCACCCGGCGCATGATCTCGCGGTCCTTGAAGGCGCCCGGCTCGGACTCGTCGGCGTTCGCCACCACATAGGCCGGGCTGCGGCGCTTGTCCGGCGGCGGGACGAGGCTCATCTTCCGTCCCATCGGGAAGCCGGCGCCGCCGCGGCCGCGCAGCTTCGCGTTCGCGACCGTCTCGATCAGCTGTTCCGGGCTCATCTCGCGCGCCTTCTCGAGCTGCGCATAGCCGCCGATCGCGCGGTACTCGTCCAGCTTTGTGAGGTCGCGCTCGCCGGCGCCGGTGAGGATCGTCAGCTCAGCGGCCACGGATCTCCTCCACGAGGGCAGGGATCTCGTCGGGCCGCACGGGCTCCCGGTAGCGCTGGTCGACGACGACGACCGGTGCATACCCGCAGCCGCCGGCGCACTCGACGAGCCGGAAGCTGATCGCGCCGTCCTCCGTCGTCTCGCCGGGCGCCACCCCGAGCTGCTCCTCGAGCGCGTCGACCACCGCCTGCGCACCGACGAGGGCGCAGGAGAGGTTCGTGCAGACCTCGATCGAGTGCCGGCCGACCGGCTCCAGGTGGTACATGTCGTAAAAGGACGCGACCGACTGGACGTATGCCGGCGTCAGCTCCATTGCGTCAGCGACCTCCTCGAGCGCGTCGACGGGGAGCCAGCCGTCGTGGCGCTTCTGTGCGAGGTGGAGGGCGCCCATGACCGCCGAGCGGTCGTCGGGGTACAGCGCGCGGAGCTCCTGCACCCGGTCGTGGAACTCGGTCGCCGTCACCGGTCGGTGTCCCCCATCACCGCGTCGAGCGACCCGACGATCGCGATCAGGTCCGCGACGAGCGCCTCGTGCATACAGGTCGCCGTCGCCTCCAGCGCCGCGAACGACGGCGCGCGGAACTTGACGCGCCACGGGCGGGGCCCGCCGTCGGAGACCACGTAGCAACCCTTCTCTCCGCGCGGCGACTCGATCGCGACGTAGACCTCGCCCTCGGGCACGCGATAGCCCTCCGTGACGATCTTGAAGTGATGGATCAGCGACTCCATCGAGGTGTGGAGCTCGTGCCGCGGCGGCAGGACGACCTTGCGGTCGTCGGCGATCCACGGCTCGCCCTGCATGCCCTCGAGCCGGTCGATGCACTGCTCGACGATCCGAACCGACTCGCGCATCTCGTCGATCCGGACGCGATAGCGGTCGTAGACGTCGCCGTTCGGGTAGACCGGGACGCCGAACTCGACCTCGTCGTAGGCCAGGTAGGGCTGCGCCCTGCGCAGGTCCCAGTCCACCCCCGAGGCCCGCAGCACGGGCCCGGACTGGCCGAGCGCGATCGCATCCTCGGCCGAGAGGAGGCCGATTCCCTGCGTTCGCTCGAGCCAGATCTCCTGACGCCCGATCAGGGACTCGTAGTCGTCGACCGCCTTCGGCATCCAGTCGCAGAACTTGCGCGCCTCGGCGTAGAAGCCGGACGGGATGTCCTCGGCCAGCCCGCCGGCCTGGAAGTACCGCGTGTGCATGCGGACCCCGGTGACCAGCTCGAAGAGGTCGAGCACCAGGTCGCGCTCGCGGAAGCAGTACCAGAACATCGAGATCGCCCCCAGCTCGAGCGCCCCGGTGCCGAGGAAGACGAGGTGCGAGTGGATCCGGTTGAGCTCACACAGGAGCATCCGCATCCAGGTGGCCTTGGGCGGGATCTCGAGCCCGAGCAGCTTCTCGATCGCAAGCACGAAGACCAGCTCGTCGTTCTGGAAGCCGACGTAGTCGATCCGCTCCGGGTACGTGATCGCCTTCCACCACGTCTTGTGCTCCATCGTCTTCTCGAAGCCCGTGTGGAGGTAGCCGATCACCGCCTCGGTGCCGACGACGCGCTCGCCGTCGAGGTCGATGATCAGCCTCAGCACCCCGTGCATCGACGGGTGGTTGGGCCCGAAGTTGATGCGCATGACGTCCTCGCTGCCCGCGAGCTCGGCGGGCGTCGAGAGGACGGTCGGAATCGGCGACGGGATGCGCGAGCCCTCGTAGATCCGGCGGCGCTCGACGATCGCCACTACTGGTCCTCGCTGAACCGGACGGGCTCGCCGCCGATCGGATAGTCCTTCCGCAGCGGGTGGCCCTCCCAGTCGTCCTCCATCAGGATCCGGCGGAGGTTCGGGTGCCCCTCGAAGCGGATGCCCATCATGTCCCAGGCCTCGCGCTCGTGCCAGTCGGCGGTCGGCCACACCGGGATCACGCTCTCGAGCGTCTCGCCGTCGTCGATCCAGACCTGGACGCGGACCCGCGGCGCGCCGTCCCGCAGCCCCAGCAGGTGGTAGTTGACCGAGAAGCGCTTCAGCTTCGGACGCGGCAGGCGGCCGTAGCCCTGCGAGGCGACGGAGACGCCGAGCCCCGCCGGCGCGTTCAGGTCGCGTCCCTGGTCGGTGCCGTAGTAGCCCGCAACCCCGCGCTTGCCCCAGCCGAGGTAGTCCGTGGGGGTGATGTCGGACAGGAAGTTGAAGCCCTCGCGGTCGCGAAGGTGGAGGCAGGCCTCGCGGAGGCGGGCCGGGTCGACGACGAGCGTCGTCTCGCCGTGCTCCTCCCTCGCCTCGACGAGCCCGGGCACGCCCTCGAAGGTCACGACGCAACTCCCCGGATCTCGTACGCGGGCGGGACGCCGGCCTTGATCTTCTCCTGCAGCCGGATGATCCCCTCGACGAGCGCTTCGGGCCTCGGCGGACAGCCCGGGACGTGGATGTCGACCGCGACGACCTTGTCCACGCCCTGGAGCACCGTGTAGTTGTTGAACATCCCGCCGGAGCTCGCGCAGGCGCCCATCGCGATCACCCATTTCGGCTCGAGCATCTGGTCGTAGATCTGGCGCAGCGGCCCGGCCATCTTGTGAGCGACCCGGCCGGAGACGATCAGCAGGTCGGCCTGGCGCGGCGAGGACCGGAAGACCTCGGCGCCGAAGCGCGCGATGTCGTACCGCGAGGAGACGACCGACATCATCTCGATCGCGCAGCAGGCGAGCCCGAAGGTCGCGGGCCAGATCGAGTTCCCCTGCGACCAGGCGACGGCCTTCTCGACCGTCGTGAGCATCAGCTTGTCCTGGAGGTCTTCGGGCCCGAGCTCGCGCTCGAAGACGCCCGGCTCCTTGTTCCGCATCAGCACCCGCTCGGAGTGGATCTTGTAGTCGCGGAGCCGCTTCGGCTTCTCGCCGTTCACCGCCACTCGAGCGCCCCTTTCCGCCAGATGTAGACGTAGGCGAGGGCGAGGATCCCGATGAAGAAGGAGAGCTCCCAGAACCCGAACCAGCCCAGCGGCTCGAGCACGACCGCGAGCGGGTAGAGGAAGACGATCTCGATGTCGAAGACGATGAAGAGCAGGGCCGTCAGGTAGAAGCTGATCGTGAACCGCTGGAGCCGCGGCGGCCCGAGAGAGACGCCCGACTCGAACGGCAGCGCCCGCGTCCGGTTGCGGTGGGACGGCCGGGTGGCGAAGAGGAACGACATGCCGAGCATCGAGGCCGGGATGGCCAAGGCCAGCAACCCGTAGATCAGGAAGGGCAGCCAGTTATCGAGCATTGCTTCGTGGCGCGGAGGCCCCCACCGGTCCGGGAGTCTACAGCCGTGGCTACTGCACGATCAGGGCAAGAAACCGCTCAACGAAGCGTGAAACAGGTGTTACAAACTCCCGGCCCACGCCCCTCCGCCGGGGGACGGCGGCGCCCGGTCCCGCTGCTACGATTGGCCGGCCTTGGAGATCACCGAACTCCCAGTCACGATCGTCTCTCTCACCGAGCGCGCTGCCTCGAAGGTGCGCGATCTCATGGCCGAGGAGCCGGCCGGCGAGGCCGAGGTTCTCCGCGTCGCCGTCCAGGGCGGCGGGTGTTCCGGCTTCGAGTACGCGCTCGGCTTCGACCGCGGCTCGATGGAAGGCGACCACGAGCTCGAGGCGCACGGCGTCAAGGTCGTTGTCGATCCCTTCAGTGCTCCGTACCTGAGCGGAACCGAGATCGACTTCGTCGACGGTCTCCAGGGCGGGTTCGCGATCAACAACCCGAACGCGACCGCCGGGTGCGGCTGCGGGCATTCGTTCCAGGTCGAGGACGAGGCCGGCGACCCGCACGCGAACGGCGGCTGCGGCTCCGGCTGCTCGCACTAGCCCTACTAGCATTCACGGCGCCATGACCGACGTCGTCGACGTCACGATCCTGGGCGCGGGCCCCGTCGGGCTCTCGGCCGCCTACTACGTCGGCCACCGCGACGGGACGGTGCGCATCGTCGAGTCGCTGGAGCAGATCGGCGGCCAGGTCGCGGCCACGTATCCGGAGAAGCACGTCTACGACGTGGCGGGTTCCCGAAGATCCTCGGCCAGAAGCTCGTCGACATGTGCGCGGAGCAGGGCCTTCAGTACGGCGCCGACGTGCGGCTCGGCGAGGAGGCGAAGTCGCTCGAGCGGATCAGCCAGAACGGCGAAGACGTGCTCGCACTGACGACGGACGCGGGGAACACCTACCTCTCCCGCGCGATGATCATCACGGCGGGCCACGGGGCCTTCGAGCCGCGCAGGCTCGGCGTCGACGACATCGACTCGTGGCTTGGACGGGGCCTCCACTACGTGGTCAAGGAGAAGGCGCAGTTCGCGGGCAAGCGCTGCGTGATCGTCGGCGGCGGCGACTCCGCGCTCGACTGGACGCTCGGCCTCCAGGACACGGCCGACCTTCCGATCACGCTCGTCCATCGCCGCGACCGGTTCCGGGCGCTGGAGTCCTCCCTGAACGAGGCGCGCAAGCTCGAGTCGGAGGGCGCCGTCCGTATCCTCACGCCGCACGAAGTCCGGGACGTCCACGGCGACGGGAGCCTGGAGGCGGTCAGCATCGAGAACACTGCGACCGGCGAGACCGAGCGGTACGACTGCGAAGCGTTGATCACGCTCCTCGGCTTCGTTTCCCACCTCGGCTCGATCGCGGAGTGGGGGCTCGAGCTGGAGGGCAAGCGCCAGATCGGGATCGACCCCATGACCTGCGAGACGTCCATGCCCGGGGTCTACGCGGCCGGAGACGTTGCCGGGTATCCCGGCAAGATCACGCTGATCACGGTTGGGATGGGCGAGGCGGCAATCGCCGCCAACAACGCCATCGCCGCCATCCGCGGCGAAAAGGTCCAGCCGAAGTACTCCACCGACTGACCCCTCCCTCAGCGTGGGTTAGCGCGCGGCGGGCGCATCACGCGGTCATCCCTCGTTCGAGTGATGGGCTCAGGCGCCCCCTGCTCGATACCCTTGGCGTCGTGACCGACGTCGAGACGCGGAGGGAGCTCTGGGGCGGCGAAACCCGCAAGGCGGTGGCCAACTTCACCGTCTCCGGTGAGCCGATCCCCGCCTCCGTCGCACGCTGGCTCGGCCGGATCAAGGGCGCCGCGGCACGGGTGAACGCGGAGCTCGGCCTCCTCGACGCGGACAAGGCCGAGCGCATCGCCGCGGCCGCCGAGCGCGTCTCGTCCGGCGAGCTCGACGACCAGTTTCCGATCGACGTCTTCCAGACCGGCTCCGGGACCTCCTCGAACATGAACGCGAACGAGGTCCTCGCTGCACTCGCAGGCGAGGACGTCCACGCGAACGACGACGTCAACATGGGCCAGTCCTCCAACGACGTCTTCCCGTCCGCCGTCCACCTCGCGGCGCTGGAGCAGCTGACGCACGACCTCCTGCCGGCGCTCGAGCAGCTCGGGGACTCGCTCGAGCGCAAGGCGACGGAGTTCGACGACGTCGTCAAGTCCGGCAGAACGCACCTGATGGACGCGGTGCCGGTGATGCTCGGCCAGGAGTTCTCGGGCTATGCGGCGCAGGTGCGCCAAGGCGCCGCCCGGGTGCGGGACACGCTCGGTCGCGTGGGACAGATCCCGCTCGGCGGGACCGCTGTCGGCACCGGCCTGAACACCCACCCGGAGTTCGCCGAGCGCGTCCGGCGGCTCCTCTCGGAGGAGACGGGGCTCACCATCGCGCCACCCGCCGACCCGTTCGAGGCGCAGGCGGCGCGCGACGGGCTCGTCGAGGCCTCCGGCGCGTTGAAGACGGTCGCCGTGTCGTTGACGAAGATCGCGAACGACCTCCGCCTCCTCGGCTCCGGCCCGAGAGCCGGTCTCGCCGAGATCATGCTTCCCGAGCTCCAGAAGGGCAGCTCGATCATGCCCGGGAAGGTCAACCCGGTCATCCCCGAGGTCGTGACCCAGGTGTCCGCGCAGGTGATCGGAAACGACACCGCGATCACCGTCGGCGGCATGCAGGGCCACCTCGAGCTGAACGTCTTCGTCCCGCTGCTCGCCCGGAACCTGCTCGAGTCGATCCGGCTCCTCGCTGCCGCCTCCCGGCTCCTGGCGGAGAAGTGCGTGGACGGGATCGAGGCGAACCGCGAGAACGCCGAGCGCTACGCCGAGCTGACCCTCTCCGCGGCGACCGCGCTCAACCCGTACATCGGCTACGACAAGGTCGCGGAGATCGTGAAGGTCACCGCGGAGAGCGGCCGCCCACTTCGCGAGGTCGCCCGAGAGGCCGGCGTCGACGAGGAGACGCTCGAGAAGGCGCTCGACTACCGCGCCATGGCCAAGCCGCACGAGTAAATCCCTCGCGCCAGCCGGGTAGTCCGTTGACAACTCCCGGCCGATATCGCATCATCCATTCCGATCGAGACGCCGCTGAGGACGCGGCGTCTTCTGATGGAACCGATTTGGGGAGGGGAAACATTGCAAGCACGTAAGGCACGGATGCCCGGGCGCTGGGCTGGTTGGCGCGCCGGGCTCGTTGCCGTCACTGCTCTCGTCGCGCTCGGCGCGCTCATGGTGGGCGCCTCCGGGGCGTCGGGAGGCAGTGACGCACTCAAGGCAAAGCGGGGCGGCGGCCTGATCGACGTCGGCTCGAACCTCTACGGCGGCCGAGTGCCGTACGTGAGGCCGGACGGCAAGGTCGTCGACCTGAAGATCAAGCGAAAGGCGCTGAACAAGGCGCTTCGGAAGAAGCTCCTCCGCCGGGCCGGCATCAAGCTGATGAACCACCCGGCGACGATCGGCGAGGAGCGGATCTGGCTTGCCCTCGACGACACGCTCGGCTTCTACCGGAAGCGCTTCACGCTCCGGGCGAGGCGGGACAACATCGAGGTCTGGGTTGCGAGCCCGGTGGCGCGTGCCCTACCGGGTGGAAGCGCGATAGGTCTCGACTTCCTTGCCGGCGACTGCCGGAACGGCGTTCGCACGACGATCACGGACGCCCAGGTGAACTACCTCGCACAGCAGTTCGACGACGTGATGCTTCCGACCGAGTCGGATGTCTTCAGCGTCGCTCCGGACCGCGACGGCAGTCACTTCACGCCGGGCAGCGAGGGACCGCCGTTCCAAGGCTTCACGGCCGATCCGACGGGTGACGGCGACGACGTCGTGGCGCTCATCGACAACGTTCGGGACGACGAACTTCTACAACCTGAACAACACGCAGAGCCTCACGCGGATCGCCGGCTTCTTCTCGTCCGGCCTGAACGAGCTGTTCGACCGGAACATCATGACCATCGACGCGTACGACTGGCTCCACCTGACCGGTGCAGACCCGCCGCACGCGCCGTCGTCCGACCCGTGCACGAACGCCGTCGGTCGGCCGTTCCTGTACGAGGGCGTCTTCGCCCACGAGTACCAGCATCTCCTCGAGTACTACGAGAACGACGCGGAGCTCAGCTGGGTGAACGAGGGCCTCTCGGACTGGGCGCAGACGGTGACCGGCTACGTCCAGCCGTCCCGCCCCGTCACGGTCAAGGGCTTCGACAACCATGTCCAGTGCTTCCTCGGCTGGCTGCGGCAGTCGTCGACCTTCAACCCGATCCCGCGTGAAGCAAGCGGGCCGGAGAACTCCCTGACGCTCTGGGGCGACCAGGGCGACGCCGAGATTCTCTGCGACTACGGGGCGGCGTACACGATGATGGAGTACCTCCACGGGCAGTTCGGGACGGGCTTCATGACCCGCCTGCACCGCGAGGACGCCATCGGGCTGGCCGGTCTGGACGTCGTCCTCGCACAGGCCGGTTCCCGGCGTGACTCGCAGGAGATCATCCACAACTGGGCAGCCATGGTCGCCGTCGACGGCCTGCTCGACCGAGGGAGGAACCTGAGGGTGGTCACCAAGTCGCGGTACCAGACGCCGACCCTGGACGCGACGATCGACTGGAACAACCCGCACGCGTTCTCGACGCCCGGTGCTCCGCCGAACGGCTCGGACTACGTCCGGCTCCGTGACGGGAGCGGCCCGCTCGGTGTCAAGGACATCGGCTCGCTGCAGTTCAACGGCGCGGCAACGCATACGCCGCGACCGCACGACTGGACGGTCGATCCGAACCCGCCTGGCGCGGCCGGCGACCCGGCCCTGTACTCGGGCACGGGCGACAACCGCGACGAGGCCATCGTGCGCTCCGTTGCCTGTTCCGACGGGCGCAGGCGCGAGCCTGACGTTCAACGCGCGCTGGAACCTCGAAGAGGACGCCGGCGGTCCGTGGGACTTCGGCTACGTCCAGGTTTCGAGGGACGGCGGTGAGACGTACCAGAGCCTCACCTGCACCGACACCCGCACGGATCACAACCCCGGCGCCATTCCGGCCGTGGTTGCGAACCTGCCGGGCTTCAGCGGTGACTCGGGCGGCTTCAAGCGCGCAGACCTGCAGCCTGGCCGCGTATGCGGGCCAGACGGTCCTGCTCTCCTTCCGCACGATCAACGACCCGTCCGCGCAGGGCACCGATCCGAACACGCCCGCCGGCTTCTGGGTCGATGACGTGGCGATCGGCGGCACGACGATCTCCGACGGCTCCAGCCTCACCGGCTGGCATGTCGCCGACCGAGGTCAACCCGCTCGAGGTGAACGGGTTCACCGTGCAGCTCGTGGCCTGGAAGACCCAGGGCTCGAGCCCAGTGGCGATCACGCGGTTGCGTCTGAACCGCAACTTCGACGCAACTGTGACGGGACAGGAGCTCCAGAAGGTCCTCGGCGGCGTGAGGGCCGACTTCGTCGGTGCGATCGTCATGTACGACGAGCCGACGGAGACGATCACCGACTACGCGCCGATACTCGCTGACCGTGACAAGGAAGTAACCGACCCTCGCATCGCTGTGTTGAAGGGCCGCCTTCGGGCGGCCCTTCTCATTCCGACAGTCAGCACTTGACATCGGATCGAGGAGTCGAGATAAATAAACCTCTATCAGGGTGATATCAACGCGCCCAGCGTCGAAATCGCCTACGACCCTCGGAGACAGGGGACAGCATGCGAAAGAAGACATTCGCCCTCGTTGCCGTCTGCGTGCTGGTGGTCATCACTGCCGCCTTCGCAGCCGCGGTCAAACTGGGGCCGGCCGGTAGCAGCAGCTCGGCAGCAGCCGGGCCTGTGGCCGGATCGTTGGCACGTGAGGCGCTCGCGTACCAGTACTCGGGACGCGAGAGCTTCGGAATTCCCGTGCCGGTTGCGCGCGAGAAAGGTGCGCGCGGCCGTGAAGCATCCCGCGAGATCGTCAACGGCTTCGCCCAGCAGGCGTACGCCGACCTCGCGTTCCCGCACAAGACGGTGGCAGTGGCCCAGCTTCAGGGCGCGCTCGCTGCGATGCGCCGCCACAACAACAACGCCGATGACGACGGGCGTAGTCGCGGTCGCCGCTGGGAGGAGGTCGGGCCCTTCACGCTCGACGTCGCCCGCGAGGCCACGCAGAACAACGGCCTCCCGACCCAGTGGTCCGGTCGCCTGACGGCGATGGTCGCCGACCCCAAGTGCGACTCGCACCAGTGCCGGCTCTATGTCGGCGCTGCGGGCGGCGGTGTCTGGCGCACCGACAACGCGCTCAGCCGCAGCCCGCACTGGAAGGCGCTCGACAAGGGGCTGGACACGACGTCGATCGGCGCGCTGCTGATCGACCCGACCGACAAGTCCGGCCACACGATCTACGTCGGCACCGGTGAGCCCAGCGGCTCGGGCGACAGCGAGGCCGGTCTCGGCCTCTACAAGTCCACCGACCGCGGCGAGCACTGGAAGCTCGTTCCGGGCAGCTACGCCGTCGCGAAGGATCGGGGCATCGGCGAGATCGCTGTCGACCCGAAGAACCCGCGGCACATCTTCATCGGCACGACGGTGGCCCGCCACGCGGGCTCCGGCGTCTCCGGTGGTCGCTTCACGCCGCCGGGCGCTCCGACGATCGGGCTGTACGAGTCCACGGACGGCGGAGCCAGCTTCCAGCTGCGCTTCAACCTGCCTCAGGATCCCGTGAACCCGAACACGCCCAACGGGAGCGACTTCTTCAAGGGCGGAGTCACCGACATCGAGTACGACCCCGCCGACGCGAACACGCTCTACTTCACGATGTTCGACTACGGCGTCTTCCGCCTGACCGGCGCGGGCGCGCCGCAGAACATCTACGCGGGAACCGGGCCCGATCCGGCCGGCCTCGGCATTCGCTACGAGGTCGCCGCGGCGAAGCTCGCGAACGGCAAGACCCGGCTCTACGTCTACGACGGCCGGAACGAGGTCGCAGGCCCCGGCGGCTCCATCGCCGACGGCTCGCGCGTGCTTCGCTCCGACGACGCACGGGCGGCGACGCCGGCGTTCCAGATGCTCTCGAGCCCGACGCGAGGGAACTCCGGGCTACAGCTCGTTCGACATCTGCTCCGCGCAGTGCTCGTACGACATGCCGATCGCGGTGTCCCCGAAGAACCCGGACGTGGTGATGATCGGCGGCCAGACCCAGTACGGCGAGCTCCCGCCCTACGCCGGCGCGGACAAGTCGAACGGCCGCAACATCATGCTTTCCCGCAATGCAGGCGAGCTCTTCACGGACATGTCGGGCGAGGCCAAGGATCCGTTCGAGGCCAACCACCCCGACGTGCAGATCCTCGCCTTCAACCCGAAGGACCCGGACGTCCTGTTCATCGGAAGCGACGGCGGAGTGGTCCGGACGAGCGGCACGCTACGTGAACGATTCGTCGGACTGCTCCGAGCCCGACCGCAACCTCTCTGGGCTCAACCTGGCCGAATGCCAGATGTTCCTGTCCTTCATCCCGGACAACCTGATCACGATGAATGCAGGCCTGCGGACGCTGCAGTTCCAGGATCTGCAGCCGAACCCGAGCAACCCGCTCGGCGAGGCCATCGGCGGAACCCAGGACAACGGGACGCTCGGCTTCAGCGGCAGCGGGACCTGGCTCAACTTCGTCTCCGGTGACGGCGGTCAGTCCGGCATCGACGCGAAGCAGGCCAACATCCGCTACCACACCTATTTCGCCCAGCAGGGCGACGTGAACTTCCGCGGGAACGACCCGCAGTGGTGGTCGTGGATCTATGACCCGATCCTGTTCTCGCCAGAGGCCTCCGGCTTCTACATCCCCTTCACGGCCGACCCAGTCGTCTCCGAGACGGCGTTCACCGGCTCCGAGGGCGTGTGGAGGACGCGGAACGCCGGCGGTGACAAGGACTTCCTCGAGAACAACTGCAACGTTCTCGGCGGCCCCCGCTCCGGCGCGCTCAACACCGGCGTCGACTCGGGGTGCGGCGACTGGATGAAGCTCGGACAGGGCAGCGCCCTGTCACTGGGCACTGACAATCCGACCGACAAGGGCGGGCCCTCCGGCGCCAGCTACATCGTGGCGATCGAGCGGGCGAAGACGAACAACGGCACACTCTGGGCCGGCACGCGCCGCGGTCGCATCTGGGTGACGAAGAACGCGGACTCGACCAACGCTGCTGCCGTCGTGCAGGAGCCGGACTGCTGCGGCACCGGCTTCAACGAGCGGCAGAGTGACGTCGAGTTCAAGCGGATCGACACGCCGCTTCAGCCGCGGCGGTTCCCGAGCGGCATCTCGGTCGACCCGAGGGACGCGACCGGAAACACCGCGTACATCTCGTTCTCCGGCTACGAGGCTTACTCGCCCGGCCAGCCCGGCCACGTGTTCAAGGCCGTCTACAACCCGGCGACCGGGACGGCGACGTGGACCGACCTGAGCGGGAACCTCGGCGACCTGCCGATCACGGACGTCGAGCTCGATGCTCCGACCGGTGACCTCTACGCCGCGTACGACTGGGGCGTGCTCCGGCTTCCGGCCGGCGGGACGAACTGGGTCGACGCGGACCGCGGTCTGCCGGAGGTGGCGATCTACGAGCTGTCCCAGGCGAACATCCCGGGCACTTCGAAGCGCGTCATCTACGCGGCCACCCACGGTCGCGGCGGCTACCGCCTGATCCTTGGTCGTGGAGGGCACGGCGGCGGCAATGACGATGACTAGGTCGCCCGCCTAGGCGCTCAGGAGAGAGGCCGCCGAAAGGCGGTCTCTCTCGTTCTACGGCACCGGCGGCGGCGGGGGACAGAGCGCGGGCGGCAGCTTCAGCCCGGCCCGCGAGCCGCGGTTGCCGAGGGCGCTGACGATCAGCCCGCCGCAGGGTTGATAGGCGCGGTTGCGGAAGGTGGCGGTCCAGCCGCCTCGACGCCCGGCGGTCACGCTCTTGCGCGTCATGCCGCCCAGGCCGCGCACGCTGACGGAAACACGCTCTCCAGCGGCGAAGCCTGTTCCACGGACCGTGACGGGCGCAGGATCAAGGAGCCGGAGCCTGGCCTTGCCGGCCGCAGTCGAGTCGACCGCGGTTCCGGTCGGAACCAGCGCGAGCAGCACGAGCGCTGCAGCGAGGAGCGGAGCGGCTCGTCGCACGGCGCGGAGTATGCCAACGCGCGCCGGGTTGCGATATCGACTTGATATTGAGGCCAAGATCATCCAATATGGCCGTCGCCTATGGCGGGGGAGATCTATCGGTTTCTGCTCAGGATGCCCACGCATCTCCGCGAGCGGCTCACTGACGCGACCGAGGAGTCGGGTCGAAGCCTGAACGCCGAGATCGTGAGCCGGCTCGAGGAGAGCCTCGCCGACAAACCGGGCGTCGTCCGTCGCCTGCTCCTGAAGATATCCGGCGCCTGGGCGGCGCTTGGAGAGCGGATTACGCGCAAGAGGGGGAGCGTGACTCCGGAGTACACGAACTCGCGCCGTGCTTCGCGCCGCCGCCGGGTCATCATCGGGGCCGCGGCCGTTGCCGTGCTCGCGACGACGGCTCTCGCCGTCGGGGCGCTGATGTTCGACCCGTCGTCGCAGACGGCCGCACCAGCGGGCATGCTTGGCGAGGCCGCGCGTGAAGTGCCGTCGGCCGCCCTGAGGCAGAAGCTTGCGCCCTCGACACGGTACGCGCCTGCCGAGCCGCAGTACGAAGGCGGCGAGGAGACCGGCGACGGCGCCCTGGACTGGCAGATGCACGCCGTGCCGGGAATCGACATCCCGTTGGCCGCCATCACTGGCAGCCAGTCGGATTGGAAGACGCTCAAGACCCGCGGCAACTCCGCCGGGAAGTTGGGCGACCACGGCAAGTGGACGAACCTCGGACCGGACACTGCGATCTACCCGCTGAACCAGTTCCGGAACCGGTACGTCTACGTCCCGAACGAATACGTCGCAGCGGGTCGGACGGCACACAGCGTCATCGACCCGAACTGCGGGCCCGCAAGCTGCCGCTACTGGATCGCGAACGCCGGCGGCGGCATCTGGCGTACCGACAACGTCTTCGCCGCGGAGCCGAAATGGGAGTACGTCTCTTCGGAGTTCCAGCACAACAACACTGCGGCGCTCGAGCTCGATCCGAACGACGCAAGCAGTGACACGCTCTACGCCGGGACCGGCGAGCCGAACACCTGTCGCAGCGGGTGTCTCGCGGGTGTCGGCCTGTACAAGTCGAAGGACGGCGGAAACCACTGGAGCGGCCCGATCGGCGCCCAGTACTTCAGCGGCCGCGGCATCGGGTCGATTCAGGTCAAGCCCGGCGACTCGTCCACGATCTTCGTGGGTTCCGGAGCCCAGGGCTCCCGCGGCATCAGCCAGAGCTGCTGCACTGGTGTCGACCGCGGCGCGAACATTCCCGGCGCTCCGCACTTCGGCCTCTGGCGCTCGACGGACGGAGGTCAGACGTTCACCCTCGTGAACCAGGGCAACGCGACCAACTGCACCGACTCGACGCCGACGCAGGTTTTCAACGGCCTGACGCCGTGCTCGCCGCGCGGCGCCCGGCGTGTGCACTTCGACCCCGTCGATCCGAGCACGGTCTATGCCACCTTCGGCGCCAAGGGCATCTGGCGCTCCAACTCGAACGGCGACCCGGGCACGTGGGTGCAGATCTTCGCGCCGCGCGGTGGGTCGACCAGCCCTGCCACGGGCGCTGACGTCGAGCGCGCCGAGTTCGACGTCGTGGCTCTCCCTGACGGCGCGACGCGCATGTACGTCGGCGTCGGAAGCGGCAGCGGCCAAACCGCCAGGTTCTTCCGGAGCAACAGCGTCCGGACCGGCGCCGCGACGTTCACGGAGCTGACGAACAGCACGAGCGCCGGGTACTGCGACCCGCAGTGCAACTACGACAACTATGTCTACGTGCCGCGGAAGGCCGACGGGTCGGCCCACAGCCCCGACACCGTCTACCTGCTCGGCGCGAACGACTACAACCAGGCTGCGCAGGGCACCTCGAACGGCCGCGCGGTCCTGCTGTCGACCGACGCAGGTGCGTCGTTCACCGACATGACCTACGACGACGCCGCCCCCCTGCAGCCGCACGGCATCCATCCTGACCAGCACTCGATCACGACGGATCCGAACGACTGGAAGCGCTTCGTGGAGACGAGTGACGGCGGCGTGATCCGGTCGAACGGCGTCTTCGTGGACGACTCGGCCCAGTGCTCCATCCACGGACTGACGCCTGGCCGCTTGGCGACGTGTCAACAGGTGACGAGGCGGATCCCGGAGCGTCTCGAGTCCATCAACAAGGGACTCAACACGCTCCACTTCTACCAGATGACCTTCAACCCGAACCGCCCCGGGGAGCTTGCAGCGGGCGCGCAGGACAACGGTTCGTGGATGAGCGTCCCCGGCACGAAGACGTGGATCGAGACGTTCGTGGCCGACGGTGCCTTCAACGGCTTCGACGCGACGGACGCGAACTACTCGATGTTCTCCTGGCAGAACGGGGCGATTGCCGCCTTGGACGAGCCGCGCAACCAGGAGGCCGGCTTCTGGATCGCCGACACGCTTCGGACCGCGTTGGCGAATCCGTTCCGCTACGACCGTGAGCTGTCGGCGTTCATCGCTCCGACTGTGTTCCATCCGAAGGTCAGCAAGCGGATGCACACCGGCCGCGAGCACGTCTTCCGCTCGCTGAACGGCGGCGTCAACCCTGCCTTCCCGTATGCAGACGTGAAGGAGCACTGCAACGTCTGGTTCGGTGACGGGGACATCGACGAGAACGGCACCTATGAACGGCCCATCGACGTGTGCGACGACTGGAAGGCGATGGGCGCTCCGGGACACCTCGGCCGGCTCACGTACGGGCCGGCGGCGGCATGCCCGCCCGCGGCGAATCCGGCTGCTGCCTGGACGGTTCCCTGCACCGCGCCGTTCCCGTGGGGCGACGATCGCTCCGGCGGCCATGTCTCGTTCAACGAGCCGGCTCCGTCCGACGCGAGCGTCGTCTGGGCGGCGACCAGCGGGGGCCGGATCTTCGTCACCACGAACGCCAGTTCGTCCGATCCGTCGACGATCGCCTGGCAGCGAATCGATCCGACCTCGTCGGTCGACCCACCGAGGTATCCGTCGGACGTCTACGTCGACCCGTCGGATCCGACCCACGCGTACATCACGTACAGCGGCTACAACCACGTGACGCCGGACACACCAGGCCACATCTTCGAGGTCCGGTTCAACCGCGGGACAGGAACGGCGACGTTCACCCGCCTCGACGGATCCGGCCCGCATGCCCTGGGCGACCTGCCGATCTCCTCGATCGAGCGCGACGAGCGCAAGGGCGTTCTCTACGCCGGGAGCGACTTCGGCGTCGTCCAGCGGCAGAACGCGAACACCGGTTGGACGGAGGCCATGCCGGGCCTGCCCACGACCAACGTTCCGCACCTGAAGATCGACCAGCAGAACGGCGTCATGTACGTGACGACGCACGGCTTCGGCGCCTGGACGCTCAAGCTGTCGTAGTCCGGGGAGCTACCGAGACCAAGAGAGGCCGCCTGCGGGCGGCTCCTCAGCGTTCGAGTATTGGTGTTGGAATATCGCGGCGGATATTATCGTGGTGGATATTCGCAGTGATATTCAGCACGATTTCGCTTGATATCAGACCGTAAATCGTAAAGGATTCCCCCGCTCAAGTGGCAGGGGAGGTCTATCGGTTTCTGCTCCGGATGCCCGTGCATCTTCGGGAGCAGCTCCACGCGGCGGCAGCACGGTCCGGAAGGAGCGTGAACGCCGAGCTCGTTGACCGGCTGGAGCGAAGCCTCGCCCGCGAGCAGCGCGTCCTCGGACGGCTGCGACTGCAAATTGGGGAGGGCAGTATGCGAAGACGAACCGTGAGGCGCTGGTCGATTGCGGCCGGCGTCGTCGCCTCGGGGTCGATCGCCGTGGTTCTGGCGTTCGCCCTGAACGGGGCGGCACCGGCAGCGCCCGCTGTCGAGAGCGAAGGGATGCCGACCGCGTTGGCCGGACATCTCGCCAGGCTGCAGGCGCTACCCGGCAACGGCGGCATGTCCGCCGAGGGACCGGTCGGCGCGGCGGATTCCGAGTTCCTGAACCGCGCGTATCCGGACACGACGATCTCCGTCGCCGAGATGAACGGCGCACGAGAGGCATTCACCGACGTGGCCGGCGTTCCGTATCGCGCCGGCGAGGGCGACGGTCGCTGGGAGACGATCGGGCCGAGCAGGGCGGTTTACCCGCGCTCTGACTTCCTGACGTCGTTCCTGTACGTGCCGAACACGTATGTGGCCGGTGGACGGACGACCGACATCGCGATCAGCGACAAGTGCTCGCCTGGACACTGCGAGGCGTACATCACGCCGGCGGGCGGCGGTGTCTGGCACACGAAGAACGTGTTTGCGAAAGACGTCGATTGGGACTATCTCGGCGGGCCGCTAGGCATCAACGCAGCCGGGTCGGTCACGATCGATCCCAACGACCCCAGCGGGAAGACGGTCTACGTCGGCACCGGCGAGGCGAACATCTGCGGTAGCGGATGCGTCGCCGGCACCGGGCTCTACAAGTCGACGAACCGCGGCCAGTCCTGGAAGCTGCTCGGCAAGACCGAGTTCCAGGGCAAGGGCATCGGGGAGATCATCGTCCACCCGAAGGACAAGAAGACGCTTTACGTCGCTTCGACGACCGCCCTTCGCGGCATGTCGTCGGTGTGCTGCACCGGCGTCACACGGCCGGTTCCCGGCATCGCGAAGTGGGGCCTGTACAAGTCGACGGACGGCGGGAGCACGTGGAGCTTCATCCACAACGGCTCGGCCGATGAGACCACGTGCACCGGCGATCTCAACGAGTTCAACAACGTCAACCCGACTGCCTGCTCGCCGCGTGGCGTCAGGAGCATCGAGCTCGACCCGTCGAACCCGAACATCATCTACGCGGCCTCGTACGCACGCGGCGTCTGGCGCTCGAGCGACGGCGGAGCGACCTGGACGCAGATCAAGCCGTCGCTCAACCCGGCGATCATCCAGACTCGCCCAGCCATCTCGGTGAACAAGCTGGGCGGCGCGACCCGCATGTACGTCTACGAGGGACACACCGGAGCCGCCGGTCAGTACTCGAGGCTCTTCCGCAGCGACAACGTCGCGACGGGAGCGCCGGTCTTCACCGACCTGACGAGCTCCGATCCGTCACAGCCGGGGTTCGGCACGTTCAACCTCTGCGGTGCACAGTGTTGGTACGACATATTCGTCTACACGCCGAAGGGCCATCCGGACATGGTGTACGCCGGCGGCTCGTACTCCTACGGCGAGAACATCGCCAACAAGCGCGGCGTCGTCCTCTCGACGGATGCAGGCGTCACGTCGACGGACATGACCTTCGACGGGACGGACTCATTGCACCCGAATGGGCTCCATCCCGACCAGCACGACATCGCAGTGCACCCGGACGACCCGTTCAGGTTCGTGGAGACGAACGACGGCGGCGTCATGCGGTCGAACGGCGACTTCGTGAACCGCTCGTCCTGGTGCAGCGACCCGGCCCGCGGTCTCAATCCCGTTCAGACGGCGCGGTGCGAGCAGATGCTGTCCCGAATCCCCGAGCGGCTCGCGGGCATCAACGACGGGCTCAACACGCTCCAGTTCCAGAGCCTCTCGATCAGTCCGCACGACAGCCGGATCCGCCAGGGCGGGACTCAGGACAACGGCACCTGGCAGACGAACGGCAGCCGGCGGACCTGGGTGAACACGATGATCGGAGACGGAGGACAGTCCGGCTTCGACGTCGCGATCCCGGAGTTCCGCTTCCATAACTTCACCAACGTGACGACGGATGTGAACTTCAACAACGGCAACATCGCCGACTGGATCTGGATCTCCGACCCCGTCGCACACGGGGGCGAGTTCTACGCCCCGGTGATCAGCGACCCGGTCGTGAGCAAGTCGCTGTTCGGCGGCACGAGCCGGACGGCGTACCGGACGCAGACGGCCGGCCTCGGGACCATGACCGTGGCCGAGGCGAATCAGCACTGCAACGAATGGACCGGTGACTTCGCGGTCCAGTGCGGTGACTGGGCCGAGCTCGGACCGAACCGGCTGCCTGCTCCCTTCTGGGGCGACCGGGCAGGCGGCAACGTGGCCGCGATCGAGCGGACTGCTGCCGATACGGGCACTGCGTGGGCGGCGACCACGACCGGCCGCGTCTTCGTGACGAAGAACGTCGACGCCCCGGGCGTGACCGTTGGCAGTGGCGGCAACCCAATCCGGGTCGCGACGAACGTGCTCTGGCACCGCATCGACCAGGCGACGTCGCCGAACCGGGTCATCAGCAGCATCCACGTCGACTCGAAGAACGGGAACCGGGCGTGGGTCTCGTACACCGGCTACAGCGTCAACACGCCTGCGGCGCCGGGCCACGTGTTCGAGGTCGTCTTCAACCCGATCACGGGCACGGCGGCGTGGACGAACCTCGGTAACAACCTCGCGGACCTGCCGATCACGGATCTCGTCCGTGACGACAAGACGGGCGACCTGTACGCGGCTACCGACTTCGGTGTCCTGCGGCTCGCCGACGGCGCGACCAAATGGCGCCTCGCGGCGCGCGGCATGCCGAACGTGGAGGTTGCGGGCCTGACGGTCATGTCGAAGAAGCGGGATCTCTACGCCGCTTCTCACGGCCTCAGTGCCTGGGTCCTCGATCTCGACGAGTTGGACGACGAGGACGACCACGAGGACGATGACGACTAGTCGTCGCGGCTAGGAAGCACGAGGGGCGGGGCCGCCTTCGGGCGGCCCCTCTCGTTACGGCGCGGCGCAGTAGAGCTGCGAGTAGTTCACGCCGGCGCGGCTTCCCTTGGAGCCGATCGCCGTGATCGAGAAGCTGCTGCAGGGATCGATGCGGAGGCGGAGCGTGAAGGTGCCCTTGGCCGATGCGCGCACCTGCTTCACGGGTACGCCGCTGAACCGGACGAGCTCGCCGCTCTTGAAGCCGGTGCCGGCGACGATCGCCATCGGGATCACGCGCTTGATCGTGAGCTGGGCGGTGCTGCGCGCGGCCGGCGCCCTCTGGACCTCTCCCAGTCCGGTCCCCGGCACGGAGCCGCCGACGTTGAAGAGCGTCGTGCTCCCGAAGAACACGAGGAGGGCGAGCAGAATCATCGTTAGTACGCCACCGCCCCACGTCCCGTCACAGCCGCATGGCGCTGCTCGTCCGCGCGGTAGCTGGAGCGGACGAGCGGGCCGGCGAAGACGGAGCCGAAGCCCAGTGCCTCGCCCTGCTCGCGGAACCAGCGGAACTCGTCAGGGTGCACCCAGCGATCGATCTTCGCGTGCTTGTCGGAGGGCTGGAGGTACTGGCCGATCGTCACCACGTCCACGCCGTTCGTCGCGCAGGTCGCGCATGGTCTCGACCACCTCGTCGTTCGTCTCCCCCAGCCCGACGATGATCCCCGACTTCGTCATCACGCGGTAGTCGGCGAGCTCCTTCGCGCGCCGGAGCAGCCAGAGCGCCGTGTCGTAGGACGCCTTGGCGCCGCGCATCCTCCGGTGGAGTCGGCGGACGGTCTCGATGTTGTGGTTGAAGACTTCGGGCCGCTCGGCGAGGACGGTACGGAGCGCCTCCTCCTCGACGCCGAGGAAGTCAGGCGTGAGCACCTCGACACCCGCGGCCGGCAGCTTGTGCTTCAGGGCTCGGATCGTCGCGGCGAAGTGCCCGGCACCGCGGTCAGGGAGGTCGTCGCGGTCGACCGAAGTGACGACGACGTGCTCCAGCTTCATCTGCGCGGCAGCGTTCGCGAGCCGAAGCGGCTCGAGCGGGTCCGGCGGATGCTCGGGCCTGCCCGAGTTGACGTAGCAGTACCGGCAGGCGCGTGTGCAGGTGTCGCCGAGGATCTGGAAGGTCGCGGTCCCGCGGCCCCAGCACTCGGAGATGTTCGGGCACCGCGCCT
Organism: uncultured Actinomycetes bacterium; assembly: GCA_963827705.1. Classification (GTDB taxonomy): domain Bacteria; phylum Actinomycetota; class Thermoleophilia; order Gaiellales; family Gaiellaceae; genus JACDAN01. The sequence continues at coordinate 33,686 of CAWHBN010000022.1, read as the reverse complement.
CCTCGCAGACTGTGACGAGGCTGGCGCCGTGCAGGAGCTTCTTGACGTCGAAGTACTGCGAGTCCAGCGCTCGGTGCGCGAACCTTCATCCACGGGGGGCGGCGAGGTCGGTCAGCGACTGGCAGCGACTTCACGCCGAAAGTCTATTGACCACGCCGCGGAAGCGGGCCGTGCCCATTCCGCGCGGTGTGTTGCCGGCCGTCGTAGGCGGTGTGACGTCCGGCCGAGTCACAGTGATCGTCGCGGTCGTCGAGACGGTACTAAGCTCGCCGGGTGGCCGAGGCACCCCTACGGGAAACAAAGTTCGGGTTGGTCGCGGATGTCGACGGCTGGTTCGTCGTCAATGCCCGCGAGGCCCGGTGGCGGGACTCCGGCCAGTTCGGCGTCTACTGCGACTTCGAGGGCAAGCGCCCCTTTCGCCAGCTCGGGGTCAACATCAGCGTCCTCGAGCCGGGCCAGAGTCTCGGCTACTACCACCGCGAGAACGGCCAGGAGGACTTCCTCGTCCTGTCCGGGAGCTGCGTGCTGATCGTCGAGGACGAGGAGCGGCCGCTCGAGGCGTGGGACTTCGTGCACTGCCCACCCGAGACGCCGCACATGATCGTCGGCGCTGGAGATGGTCCTAGCGTCGTGCTGGCGGTTGGTGCGCGCGGGCTCCCCCGGAAAGGGCTCGTCTACCTTCCGTCCGAGACCGCCAGGAAGCACGGCGTCTCGGTCGACGAGGAGACGACGAAGCCCTCCGAGGCCTACGCCGACTTACCGAAGTCGAGCCGCGTGTCCTACGGCGGCTGGTTGCCCGAGCTCTAGGCCGGCGACTTCCTCGAGCTCGAGGTCGAAGACCTCCTCGAGGGCGCGGGCAGCGTGCGGGCGAACCTCGTCCACCGAGATCGGCCGGCCGAGCTCCCGCGCGAGGGTCGTGAACGCCGTGTCCTCGAGGCCGCAGGCCGTGATCCACTCCGTGAACGGCGCAGGGTCGAGGTCGACATTGAGCGCGTACCCGTGGGTGGTCACCCACTTCGAGATGTGGACTCCGATGGAGGCAATCTTTCGCGGCGGTCGCTCCAGCCAGATCCCGGTCAAGCCCTCGATCCGGGTCGCCTCCACCCCGACCGCGCCGATCGTTCGGATCAGCGCCTCCTCGAGGTCGCGGCAATACCTCTTGACGTCCTCGCCGTGCCGCGTGAGGTCGAAGATCGGGTAGCAGACGAGCTGCCCGGGCCCGTGATAGGTGGACTTGCCTCCCCGGTCGGTCTCGACGACCTCGACCTCGGCGCCCTCCGGGATGTGGAGCTCACTCTCGTCCGCCCGGCGCCCGAGGGTGACGACCGGCGGGTGCTCGAGCAAGACGACGGTGTCCGGGATCTCGCCCTGCGCCACGGCGGCGGCCAGCGAGCGCTGGAGCTCCCAGGCCTCGAGGTACGGCACACGGCCCAGCTCGATGAGGTGGCCGGGCCTCATGTGCTCCGCACCTCGTACCGCGGGAGCCCGTCGTCGGGAAGCGTCTCCCATGCCGCGACCGAGCGGACGTAGTTGTGGAACTCGGGCTTCTGCTCCAGCCCTTCGTCGATCGCGCTCAGCCGGACGCTGCACTCCTCCGACTCCGGCCAGCCGCCGCCGAACAGATTCGAGCCGCAGCGCGAGCAGAACGTCTTCGCACTGCCTTCGTCCGGCTGGTACGTCGTCAGGAGCTCGCGGCCCTGCGTGACCTCGATCGTCTCGCTCCGGGCGCGCCCGTTGGCGGTTCCGACCCCGCCCGAGATGCGCTTGCACGACGTGCAGTGGCAGAAGGAGGCGACGGTGAACGGCTCGCTGATCTCGAACCGAACGCCCCCGCACCAGCAGCTCCCCTGCATCGCGCTCATCGGCCGACGAACATCCAGCGATGGCCCTCGAGGTCCTCGGCGCGGTAGCGGAGGCCGTCGGGGCCCTCATCGACCGGTGAGAGCATCCTCGCGCCGGCCGCTTCGGCGCGCTCGGCGTGGGCGGCAACATCGTCGACGTACACCAGCAGTCCGTCGACGACCCAGGGGACGCTCGACCAGCGGGCCGCCGCCTCGCAGTCCTCGCGATGGCGCTTCGGTGAGACGTAGTCGGGAGTCGGGTTCGCGATGAAGATCGAGGCGTCCTCTCCGACACGCAACTCTGCGTGGGTGACGCGGCCGTCCTCCTCGGTGTACCGCTCGTCCGGGGCTTCCTCGAAGCCGAACGCGCGCGTCAGCCAGTCGATCGCCGCCGCCGCGTCCTCGTAGGCCACCATCGGGACGACGGTCTGCGCCACGACCCTAGTAGTCCGACTCGCCCCAGCTCTCGAGCTTCTGCCTGAGCGACTGGAGGAACCGTCCGGCGAGAGCGCCGTCGACGAGCCGGTGGTCGTACGTGAGGGTCAGGTTCATGATCGGCCGGATCGCGATCACGTCCTTGCCGAGCTCGTCCTGGACGACCCACGGCCGCTTGACGAGGGCGTAGGTGCCGAGGATCGCGGCCTGCGGCTGGCTGATCACCGGCGTCCCGTGGAAGGTGCCGTACCCGCCGGGATTGGTGATCGTGAACGTTCCGCCCTGCACCTCGTCCGGGGAGAGCTGCTTGTTCCGCGCGCGCTCTGCGATGTCCGTGACCGCCTGCGCCATGCCGAGGAGGTTCAGGCCCTCGGCGTGCTTGACGACCGGGACGATCAGGCCCTTCCCGTCGGTGAGCTCGACGGCGAAGCCGAGGTTGATGAAGTTCCGCGTGATGATCTTGTCGCCGCGGATCTCGCCGTTGATCCACGGGTAGTCGCGCAGCGTCTCGGTGACGGCACGAGCCACGAAGATCAGATAGGTCGGGTTGACGCCGTAGCTCTTCTGGAGCTCGGGCTTGAGCTTGTTTCGGATGTCCACGACGCGCGACATGTCGACCTCGATCGCGCTCGTCACGTGGGCCGAGGTGTCGAGCGAGCGGCGCATGTGCTCGGCGATGCCCTTGCGCATCGCGGTCATCGGCTCCTCGTTCTCCCCGGCCTCGAGCTCCCCGGACGGCGCGGCGGCAACCGGTGCCGGTGCTGGTGGCAGGTGCCGGTGCAGGTGCCGGCTGGGCGGGCTGCGCGGGAGCGGGAGCTTCCGGCGCTGGGGCCGGCTGCGCGGGCGCCTCGGCGGGTGCTGCCGGAGCCGCCGCCTCGGGCGGAGGCGGGGCCTCTGCTGCCGGCTGGGCGGCCTGGCCGCCGGACTCGACGAAGCCGAGGATGTCCTTCTTGGTCACCCGGCCGCCGCGGCCTGTGCCGGGCACCTGGGAGACGTCGACGCCGTGCTCGGACGCGATCCGCGCGACGACGGGGGAGACGAAGCTCTTGCTGTCGCCGTTGGCGCCAGGCTCGGCGGGTGCGGGTGCCGGGGTGGCCGGTTCGGCGGGCGTCGCCTCGGGCTCCTGCGGGGTGGGAGTCTCGGCGCTTGCCGCCGCCTCGCTCTCGGCAGCTGCCTGGGCGGTCGCCGGCTCGGGCGGGGCCTCCTCGGCCGCGGGCGCCGCGCCGTCGCTGGACTCTGCCGGAGCCGCGCCGGGCGCGCCGATGACGGCGAGGCGGGTGCCCACGTCGACGGTCTCGCCCTCCTGGACGAGGATCTGCTGCACGACACCGGTTCCCGGGCTCGGAACCTCCGTGTCGACCTTGTCGGTCGAGATCTCGAGCAGGGGCTCGTCGGCCTGGATCTCCTCACCTTCCTGCTTGAGCCACTTCGTGATCGTCCCCTCGGAGACTGACACGCCCATCTGGGGCATCACGACGTCGACGGCGGTTGGAGTGGCCACGGGTCCTAGTACTCAGCCAGTTCTCGCAGTCCTGCGACCACGTCGTCGACCTGTGGGATGAACGCCTTCTCGAGCGGCGGCGAGAACGGCACCGGCGTGTCGGGCGCGGCGATCCGCTTGATCGGGGCGTCGAGGTGCTCGAACGCCTCCTCCGCGATCGTCGCGGCGATCTCGCCGCCGAAGCCGCCTGTGCGCGTGTCCTCGTGGAGGACGAGCACCTTTGACGTCTTCTGGGCGCTGTCGAGCACGGCCTTCCGGTCCCAGGGGATGATCGTCCGGAGGTCGAGGATCTCGACGGAGACGTCGTCCTGCTCGAGTTGCTTGGCAGCCTCGTCGGCCGTGTAGACCATCGCTCCCCAGGTCACGACCGTCAGGTCCTCCCCCTCGCGGTGGATCCTGGCCTTGCCGAACGGCGTCGTGTAGCGCTCCTCCGGCACCTCGGCCTTGATCCGGCGGTACAGATGCTTGTGCTCGAAGTAGAGGACGGGGTTCGGATCCTCGATCGCACTGATCAGGAGCCCCTTGGCGTCCTCCGGCGTCGCCGGGCAGACGACCTTGAGACCGGCGATGTGCGCGAACGAGCTCTCGGGGTTCTGCGAGTGGAAGGGGCCGCCCGAGAAGCCGCCGCCCGACGGGAGCCGGACGACGATCGGCACCGGCGTGCCGGCCCGGTAGAACTGCTTTGCCGCGACGGTCACGAGCTGGTCCCACGCGCAGGAGATGAAATCAGCGAACTGCATCTCGGCAACGGGCCGCATGCCCATGATCGCGGCGCCCGTGCAGCCGCCGACGATCGCGGTCTCGGAGAGCGGCGCGTCGATCACGCGCCACGGCCCGAACTCCTCCTGGAAGCCGAGCGTGACCTTGAATGCGCCTCCGTAGACGCCCACGTCCTCCCCGATCACGAAGACGCGGTTGTCGCGCCGCATCTCCTGACGGAGGCCGTCGGAAATCGCCTGCAAATACGTCAGTTCTGCCATCAGTGGTGAGCCACTACTTGTGGTGCGGCGTGTCGAGGTCCTCGGGGCGCGCGAACACCCTGTCCGTGACCGTCGAGGGATCCGGGAGCGGCGAGGTCTCCGCCCGCTCGATTGCCTGGTTGAGGGTCCGCTTGACGCCGGCTGCGACCTCGTCCTCCTCCTCGTCGGTCATCTCGGCGTTCTCGCGGAGCCAGCTGCGGAAGCGCTCGATCGGGTCGCGCTTGGCCCACTCCTCGAAGAGCTCCTTCGGCACGTAGAAGGCGTCGTCGTGGACGGCGTGGCCCTCCATGCGGAGCGTCATCGACTCGATCAGCGTCGGCCCGCCGCCGTCGCGCGCCTTCTCGATCGCGCGCTTCGCCTCGCGGTAGACGGCAAGCACATCCGTGCCGTCGACGACCACGCCCTCGAACCCGTAGGCAGCGGCGCGGTCGGCGAGGGTCTCGCAGGCGTACTCGAGGTGCGTCGGCGTCGAGTAGGCCCACTGGTTGTTGTCGCAGATGAAGACGATCGGGAGGCGCCGGACGCCCGCCATGTTCATCCCCTCGTGCGTGTCGCCGCGCGCCGAGGCGCCCTCGCCGAACCAGGAGACCGCGACGCGCCGCTCCTCCCGGATCCGGAACGCCAGCGCGCAGCCGACGCCGACCGGAAGCATTGCGGGGAGGTGGCTGACCATTGCAAGGAGCCCCAGCTGCGAGTCCGCCATGTGGACGTTTCCGTCCCGGCCGCGCGTCGGGCCGTCCTCGCGGCCCATGTACTGAGCGAAGATCCGCCAGGGCTCGACCCCGCGCGTGACGTGGACGCCCATGTCGCGGTGGAGCGGCGTCCCCACGTCTTCGCCGCCCATTGCCGTGGCGATGCCGACGGACGACGCCTCGTTGCCCCGGCCCGTGTAGAAGGAGCCTGGGATCTTCCCCTGCTTGTAGAGGATGTGCCCGCGCTCTTCGATTCCGCGGGTGAGCAGCATGCTGCGGTAGATCCCGAAGAGGTCCTCACGGTCGAGACCCGCCTCGCGGATCTCGCGCAGGGAGGAGACGGGCTCGGCTTCCCGGGCGATCGCCATCGCGTCGAGACTCTAACGACTAGGGTCGCCGGCGCATGGACTTCGACTACGACCGGTTTCTCGTCGACCAGCTGGTCCGGCCGGTCGCGAACCTCTACCGCGTCACGCCGCTCGCCGTGGGCGAGACGCCTGCCGGGCCGCCGATCGCGTTCGTTCGCCAGAAGAAGCTCGCAATCAAGGAGGACATCCGGTTCTTTGCCGACGAGGCGCAGACCGACGAGCTCTTCCGGGTCAAGGCTCGGTCGCTGCTGGACATGGGTGGCTCTCGCTACGACATCCTGGTCGAAGACGAACCGATCGGGGTCATCCGGCACAAGTTCCGCGAGTCGCTCTACCGCTCGACATGGCACATCGGGGCAGCGGACGAACGGGAGGTCGGAATCGCGCGGGAAAGCTCCACCGCGATCGGGATCCTTCGTCGCGTCGTCGACTTCGTCCCGTACGTCGGCGAGTTCGTCCCGATCCCGTACAACTTCGAGATCGTGATCGACGGTGAAGTCGTGGGAAACATGAACCGCCGGTTCGCGAGGGTGCGGGATCAGTACATCCTTGATCTCTCTGGAGACCGGGAGCGAAGAATCGACCGCCGGGTCGGCGTGGCTCTGGCGGTCGGCCTCGACGCGCTGCAGAACCGCTGATGGGCAAGGCGTCCAACTGGCTGAAGGAGGAGCGCCGGAAGACCCTCGGCGACTGGGTCTCGGTCTGCCTCGGATGCGGGTTCGCGCAGCGCTACTTCGAGGAATGGGAGGCCGAGCTGCCCGCCGCCTGCCCGCAGTGCGAGGGCGAGATGCGCTGGCGGTGTCCGTCCTGCAACGCCCGGTTCACGTCGGCGTTCACTGTGGAGTGCGAGGCATGCGGCGAGGAGGTCCGGCCGCGCGAGCTCTTCGGCACGCAGATCCGGAAGCCGGGCCGCTAGCGCCTGATCTCGGAGAAGCGAATCACCGTCACCGTCGCGTCGGCATCGATCGGCCGGTTGTAGAGCTGGCTGAGGAACTCCTGCATCTCCTCGGGCCGGCGGATCTCCGGGTTGTCGTGCTCGATCTCCCGCGGTGAGAGCTCGGCGATGGTCTTGACCTCGACCTTGTCGATGACCGCGTCGAAGATCTTGTCGCGCGGGCTGTAGCGGGCGCCGGCGAGCACCTGGACGATCATCCCCTTCTTGTACTTGGCCGACTTGTTGCCCAGCCGGATGGTCGCCGTCTTGCGGCGCGTGCGCAGCTGGTCGGCCACGATCGGCGAGTAGAAGTTCAGGGCGTACATCGGTTCGGGCACCGAGGTCGCAGGATCATACGGCTTCCTCCGCGAGGGTGGCCAGGGCCTTTTCGGCCATTTCGCGCTCGCTCTTGTAGGCAAGGAGTCGCGGCGCGTCCTCGAGGGGCAGCCATTGCGCGCGGTCGACCTCGTGGCGGAACGCGGTCGGCAGGTCGTCGATCCGGCCGCGGCGGTAGCGGAGGAGGTAGAAGCTCACGACCTTGAAGATCCGCTTGCCGCCCCACGTGTAGACGTAGCGGACGTCGCCGAGCTTTCCCGCCGACACCGCCTCGATCCCGGTTTCCTCCGCGACCTCGCGCACCGCAGTCGCCTCCGGATCCTCGCCGCGGCCGATGTTCCCCTTGGGGAGGGCCCACATGCCGTCCGGCTTGCCGCCAGGCCTGATCGCTGCGAGCCACCATCTGCCGCGGAAGCGGCGGACGAGGACGCCACCGGACGAGAACTCACGCTCCATAGGCGAGCCTTTGTAACAAAGTGGCGTCTCGAGGGCTTGCGCGAGCCGCCAAAGTCCCGATAGAATGCCTCGGCACTCTCCCCCCATGAGTGCCAGAAGCTGTCACAAAGTATCGGACAACAGGAGGTCGGTTGATGGATTTGCAGCCGCTTGGTGACCGCCTCATCGTCGAGGTCCTCGACGAGGAGGAGCAGACGGTCAGCGGGATCGTGCTGCCCGACACCGCGAAGGAGAAGCCGCAGCGCGGCCGAGTCCTCGCGGTCGGCCCGGGCACGCGCGACGAAGACGGAGAGTTCGTCGGCATGGAAGTCGCCGAGGGCGACGAGATCGTCTTTTCGAAGTACGGCGGGACGGAGATCAAGGTCGGGAGCGACGAGTACCTGATCCTGCGCGAGTCGGACGTCCTGGCCAAGGTGGCGGGCGGCGGCAAGAAGTCCGCCGGCAAAAAGAAGGAGATGGCGGGCGCAAGCGCCTGACCACCGAACTGACGGAGGAAACTGAATGGCACACAAGGAGTTGAAGTTCAACGAGGAGGCGCGTCGCGCGCTCGAGCGCGGCGTCAACATCCTCGCGGACGCAGTCAAGGTCACGCTCGGCCCCAAGGGCCGCTACGTCGTGCTGGACAAGAAGTTCGGCGCACCGACGATCACGAACGACGGCGTCACGATCGCACGTGAGATCGAGGTCGAGGACGTCTTCGAGAACCAAGGCGCCCAGCTCGTCCGGGAGGTCGCGACGTCGACGAACGACGTCGCCGGCGACGGGACGACCACTGCGACCGTCCTCGCTCAGGCGATCGTCCGCGAGGGCCTGAAGAACGTCGCTGCCGGCGCGAACCCCATGGGGATCAAGCGCGGCATCGAAACGGCGGTCGACGCGGTCGTCGAGAACCTGAAGAAGCAGTCCAAGGAGATCTCGGGCAAGGAGGACATCGCCCGGGTCGCCTCCATCTCGTCGCGCGAGCGCGAGATCGGCGACGTCATCGCCGAGGCGATCGACAAGGTCGGCAAGGACGGCGTCGTGAACGTCGAGGAGGGCCAGACCTTCGGCCTCGAGCTCGAGTTCACCGAGGGCATGCAGTTCGACAAGGGCTACCTCTCCCCGTACATGGTCACGGACCCCGAGCGCATGGAGGCCGTGCTCGACGAGCCGTACATCCTGGTCGCGAACCAGAAGATCGGCGCCGTCAAGGACATCCTCCCGGTGCTCGAGCAGGTCATCCAGGCCGGTCGGCCGCTGCTGATCGTTGCCGAGGACGTGGAGGGCGAGTCGCTCGCCACGATCGTCGTCAACAAGCTGCGCGGCACGTTCACGGCCGTCGCGGTCAAGGCGCCGGGCTTCGGCGATCGCCGCAAGCGGATGCTCGAGGACATCGCGATTCTCTCGGGTGCCGAAGTGATCACCGAGGAGATGGGCCTCAAGCTCGAGAACACGAAGATCTCGCAGCTCGGAAAGGCCCGCCGTGTCGTGATCGACAAGGACTCGACCACGATCATCGACGGCGCCGGTGACGCCGACGGCATCAAGGCTCGGATCAAGCAGCTGAAGTCGGAGATCGAGAACACCGACTCGGACTTCGACCGCGAGAAGCTCCAGGAGCGGCTCGCGAAGCTGGCCGGCGGCGTCGCCGTCATCAAGGTCGGCGCTGCCACCGAGACCGAGATGAAGGAGAAGAAGCACCGCGTCGAAGACGCCGTGCAGGCCACCCGTGCCGCCCTCGAGGAGGGCATCGTCCCGGGCGGTGGCGTCGCGCTCCTGAACGGCGCCGAGTCGATCAACCTCGACAAGCTCGAGGGCGACGACCGCACCGGTGCGAACATCATCGTGCGAGCGCTGGAGGAGCCGATCCGCCAGCTCGCCGCGAACGCGGGCCTCGAGGGCTCGGTCGTGGTCGACAAGGTCCGCAATGCCGCTGCGGGGCACGGGCTGAACGTCGACACCGGTGAGGTCGAAGACCTCGTCAAGGCCGGGATCATCGACCCGACGATGGTCACACGCTCGGCGCTCCAGAACGCAGCGTCGATCGCGAAGAACATCCTGACCACCGAGGCCGTCGTGGCCGAGCCGCCGGAGAAGCAGCCGGTCGGCGCCGGCGCGGGCATGCCCGACATGGGCGGGATGATGTAACGAGCCTTCGGGCTCACTGCTTCAAGCGGAGGCCGGCGCAAGCCGGCCTCCGTCGTTTCGGCTAGACGCGCTGCAGGTGCGTGTCCTTGGGAGAGGTCGGGTACTTCAGGCCGTACCCCACCAGGCGGTCGACTCCGATGTGCGTGAGCCAGATCAGGGCCACGGCAACGCCCCAGCCGGAATCCCAGAAAAAGGATGCGGTCCCGAGCGCGATCGGCAAGACGAGGTTGTGCAGCAAGTTGTACGCGGCCGCGCCAACCGAGGGGCCCAGTACGTATGCAGCAAAGGCGAGGTCGGGAGCGAGCGCAAGGAGCGCGAACAGCCACCAGCTGTGGTCCCCGTCGACGTAGAGCGCGACAGCGCCGGCGCCAATCGCAAGTCCTTCGAGTCGAAGCAGCAGGCGGACACTCATCCCGAACACCTCCTGGAAAGAAAGAGACCGGCTGGGGGAGCCGGTCTCAGTCTCTCAGCTGAAGCGACCCGAGAAGGGCCGCCTCTGAGGGGTGGGTTGACCCGGGTATCGGCGCGGTGTGGCGGCGACGCATGCCCCGTTAGAGGGATCGCGGCACCTACCTCGTTTCGGGCGGATCCGCGCTACCGTTCCTTCCGACGGGGTCACCACTGATCAGGGGGAAACATGCAGAAGGGACGGCAGCGGCTCGCCTCTTGGCGGGTCGTGGCGGTGCTCACGCTCGCTCTCGGACTGTACGCCGCCGCAACGGTCACTCCGGCGGCGGCGGGGACGCCCACGGCGGCGTCGGCCTGCGACGTTGGCATCTTCGACGGACTGAGCGGTCTGGGCTCGCAGGCTTCGGCGGCCCGGGGTGACATCCAGCGGGAGCCCGCGCTGAACCAGATCGTGGAGGACTTGCCCGCGAGCGCGAAGGGCAAGGCAGGCAAGAGGTTCAGCGCCTCCGTGCCGGTCTATTTCCACGTCGTCCACGCGAACGGAGTGGGGAACATCTCGCAGAGCGTGATCGAGGACCAGATGGAGGTTCTCAACGCCGCCTACGCCGGCTTCTACGGCGGACCGGCGACAGGCTTCTCGTTCAGGCTCGCCGGCGTCACTCGGACGAACAACACCGAGTGGCACCTCGCCGGGATCAATTCCCCGGCGGAGCGCGCGATGAAGAAGGCGCTCCACCAGGGCGGTTGGAACGCGCTCAACCTGTATGCCGTCAGTGCGGACGTGTACCTCGGTTGGGCGTACTTCCCGGGTCTTTCCGAGTCGCGCCAGTACCTCGACGGTGTCATCGTCAACTGGGAGTCCATGCCGGGCGCCTCGTCGACGTACGCCGGCCGGTACGACCTCGGCCACACGGCGACACACGAGGTCGGCCACTGGATCAACCTGCACCACGTGTTCAACGGCGGGTGCAACGACAAGGGCGACTACGTCGACGACACCCCGCCGCAGCGGGTCGCGACGGGCGGGTGCCCTGTCGGGCAGGACAGCTGCCGCGAGCCAGGGGTCGACTCGATCCACAACTACATGGACTACTCGTACGACGGCTGTTACAACCAGTTCACGAAGGGCCAGGTCCAGCGAATGCAGGACGCGTGGCTCTACTACAGGGCCTGAGGCCCAGGACTACAAGAGGGCGCCTTCGGGCGCCCTCTTCGCCTCAGAAGCCGTATCGCTCCTCTTTCCAGTAGTCAGCCTCGTTGTGGTAGCCGAGGCGCTCCCAGAAACCGGGCTCGTCGTGGTCGAGCAGCTCGATCCCACGGAGCCACTTGGCGCTCTTCCAGAAGTAGCGCTTCGGGATCACGAGCCGCAGCGGCCAGCCGTGCTCGGGGGTGAGCGGCTCGCCGTCGGCTTCGTAGGCGAGCAGGGCCCCCTCGTCCTCGAGCGCCGCGAGCGGCACGTTCGCGGTGAAGTCCTGCTCGGCGTGCGCGAGGACGTACCGGGCGCTCGGCTTCGGTTTCACGACCTTCGCGAGCTCGCTCCAGTGGACGCCCTTGAAGTTCGTATCGAAGCGGCTCCAGCGCGTCACGCAGTGGATGTCGGTCGTGATCTCGCGCGTAGGCAGTGCGGTGAATTCCTCCCAGGAGAGGGTGATCGGGCTCTCGACTTCGCCGAAGACCCTGAAGTCCCAGGTCGCGAGGTCCGTGTTCGGCACGGTGCCCGCGTGCAGAACGGGCCATTTCTCGGTCAGGTACTGCCCGGGAGGGAGGCGATCCGGGTCGTAGCCGGCCTCCTCGACCTTGCGCATCGCGCGGGAGCGGAACATCGATTCCTACACTAGTTCGCATGGAGACCGTGACACCGGCGGCAGCGCTCAGGCCACGCGACTACGTCGCCGTCCGGGGGCCGGACGCGGCGGACTTCCTCGACCGCATGCTCTCGAACGAGGTCGCGAAGGCGCCGTGTGAGGCTCTCCTGCTGACGCCCAAGGCCCGAGTGATCGCCCCGATGACGGTCGTCCGGCGCGGCGAGGACGACTTTCTCCTCCTGACCGAGCCCGGCCTCGGCCCCGCCCTGCAGGGCGCCCTCCTTCGCGCACGCTTCGCGGCGAAGGTCGAGATCGAGGCCGAGGAGCACACGTCGCTGGTCATGTTCGGCGAGCGAGAAGGCGTCCCGAACAACGACTACGGCGTCCCGGCGGTCGAGCTCCTGGACGCCGAGCCTCCGTCCGAGACCGCCGCCGACGAGGATCTCGAGCGCATGCGCATCCTGGCGGCGCGCCCGCGCTGGGGCCGCGAGATCGACGACCGCATCCTTCCCGCGGAGGCCGGCCTTGACGCGACTCACATCAGCTTCGCGCCGGAGAAGGGCTGTTACCCGGGGCAGGAGCCGGTTGCGAGGCTCCACTACCGCGGCAAGGCGAACCGGGAGCTGCGCGTCCTCGAGGTCGAGGGAGCCCCGGCGCCGGAGACCGAGATCTTCGACGGCGAGAAGGCCGTCGGCCGCGTCACCAGCTCGGTGCCTGGCCTGGCTCTGGCTTACGTCCGCACGACGGTGCCGCCTGACGCGGCACTGACGGTGGACGGCGCCAGAGCGTCGCTCCGGTAACGGGTCGCGACGGAGCCGCCTCGCTGTGGTTCAGGCGGCGCCCAGGGCTTCTCTGATCTTGTCGATCGCGCCGGTCTCGCCCGGCTTGACGCCGCCCTTCGCGCCCGCGACCGACTCCGCAACGTCCAAGACGAGCTGTCGGTACGCGCCGGCTTCGTCCGGAGCCTTCGCGGCGAGAATCGCAGTTGCCGAGCGCAAGGCTTCGAGCGTCTTCGACTCGACCTCCTCGGGCGAGGCGGTGAGGCCGAATCCGCTCGGCCGGCCGGCGGCAAGCTCGCGCATGAGCTCGCTACCGCCCTCTTTGCGCTCCTCGCTCAGGCGCTTTGCGAGAGCGCCGACCTCGCCGAACGTGTCGGTGAAGTCGCGGTCGCCGATGGAGACGAGCATGCCGGCGCCCGTCACACCTTTTCTCATCGCCTCCCACTCGTCTTCCGTGAAATCTGCCTTCGTGGCCATCGAGCCTCCCCCCGGTCTGAGTCGTCCGATTATCGCAGCGCGATGCCTCGGACCGAGTGGTCGACTATCGGCCGGTGAGCGTGCTTGCGATGCGCTCGAGCGCATAGTCGACCGGACCTCCGTCGAGCGGCGCCCGGGTGACGCTGCGGGTTCTTGGCGTCCGCGACGACGACGCTGACCAGCCCCCGGTGCTCGTTGTAGAGGACAAGCGCGGCCCTAGGGCATTCGGCAGACGATCTTGCCGTCATACCGATCGGTGCCAGGCGACGCATCCGTCTGCGTCACCAAGAGCGTTCCGTACTTCGTGTTGATCGCCTCGCCTACCTCCGGAAGCCGCGGTAACTCAACTTCCTCGAAGTCTTCCCAGTCCGGCGCTTCAATCTTGATCTGGAACCGTTTGATGGCCCAATGATGCAGGAGGAGGTAGGCCCGGTCGGTCAGACGGTGGCGGACGGAGGGAGAACAGGAGTCTCCTGCTGGCAGCCGAGCCCGAGAATGGGGCACTAGTGGGGCACGCGAGCTCTGGCGTGAGACTGCTGCTCCTCAGCCCGAGCTTGTGCTGGTTTGCAGGGACATCGGAGAAGTGCGCCCGGCACGATTCGAACGTGCGACCTCTGCCTCCGCAGGGCAGCGCTCTATCCCCTGAGCTACGGGCGCCCGGCCACCCAGTCTAGCGGCGTCCTTCTCGCCGCTCGGTTCGCCGCTCTTCCTGCACGATGCCTGCGGTAAGGTGGCCCGCGCGCAGGTTGTAAGGGGCGCCTGACATCGAGCAAATGGGAGGGAGACGTTGAAGCGAAGGATGGGGGCGCTTGCCGCTCTGACGTTGATCACGCTCGCTGCGAGTGCATGCGGCGGAGGCGAAGCGGGAAGCAGCGAGGCGACGCCGGAGCCGGCGCCGAAGCAGGCGGACGCGCAACTCGGCGGCGTCAAGGACTACCTGCTGGAGCACACACAGGGCTTGACCACCTTCACTGAGGACTTCGACGCGGACGCCGAGCGTTACTACAAGCTGGCCGAGGCGGCGGACTTCGACTACGCCCGCCTCTGGCGTGCTCAGGGCGACGAGGTCGGCCCGCTCGTCAAGCGGCTGAAGACGTCGTGGATCGACGGCAACCCGGTGTACGAGCGCGTCGAGGGAATCGTCGCCGGGACACCGTCCCTCTCGAAGTACGACGTGATCCTCGATGCCGGCTCGAGCGCCGCCGAGGATCCCGAGAGCGCGGTGCCGTTCGACCTCACGCTCCCGAGCGGGACGGTCCTGAAGCAGCCGGGCAACCTCTACAACCTGACCGAGGGAACGCTCTGGGGGACGCTGCCCGAGGGGTTACCGGCGAGTACCGCCGCAGACCTCGACGGTGACGGGAAGTCCGAGTTCGGCGAGGCCCTGCCCGATGCCAACCTCCTGGCTGCGGCGTCGGACGAGTTCAAGCGCTCGGCGGAACAGCTGCACCAGAGCGCAACCGACTGGCAGCCGACGCGGTCGGACGCCTTCACGGCCCTCGTCGTGATGGTGCCGACGATGAGCGAGTACTTCGGCCAGTGGAAGGAGTCGCGGTTCGTTGTCGGCAGTCGCAGCGACTCCGAGTCATTCAACGTCGTCTCGCGCCTGTCGGACATCAACGACATCCTCACCGGGCTCGATGTCATCTACACCGGCGTCAAGCCGACGATCGCCGAGACGGACGCTGAGCGGGCGAAGCAGACGGAGCAGGAGCTCGACGGGCTGAAGTCGTTCATCTCCGACCTCCATAGCCAAGAGCAGTCCGGGAAGCGCTTCACGCCCGAGGAGGCAGATGTCCTCGGGACCGAGGCGCAGGATCGCGGCACCGCGATCGCCGGACAGGTCTCCCAGGCCGCAGCCTCGCTCGGAATCGAGATCGCGCAGTAGAGGTGAGAGGGCGGCTCATCTGCTTGGCGGCTGCCCTCTCGCTCGTCGCCGGGGTGGGCGAGGCGGGCGCCGCCGGGCCGGCCCCGTGGAACGCGGCGGCCGGCCTTAGGCTCGCCCTGGCCGATGCGCAGAAAGCCCTCGTCTTCGGCGAGCGGGCCGAGGCTGCCCGGCTCGTCGCGACGGCACGCACGCATGCCCGTGGGCCGCTGGCTCCTGTGCGGCCTCAGCTCGCAGCCGCGGAGGCCGCCGTCGGCAAGGGAGACCACGTCGCGCTGGAGACCGCCCGGGCACGCGCGTGGGCGGCGGTCCTGCAGGTCGGCGCCACTCAGGCGCTTCGGGGAATCCGCGCAGGCGACGTCAAGCGAGCCCGAGCCTGGCTGCTCGTTCGGGAGTACCGGAAGCCGACCCGCTTCTCGCGTGCCGGCGCCGATGCGACACTCGCCGTGGACGCGCTCGCGAGGGGGAAGCTCTCCGCGCAGGCGGCCGCGGAGGCGGCCCGCGTCGATCTCCTGGACACCTACCAGACCCGACTGCGGGCGGCACTCGACACGGTGGACGATGCGGGAACGCGCGGGTTCGATGTTCGCCGCGCGGGCTCGGCGGTGCAGGCCGAGGGCTACTTCCGGATCCTGGCGACATCGTACGCGGCCCAGCGGGGCAAGCCCGCCCGCCTCGCACTGAGCCGCGAGTTCTCGCGCCTCGCCTCGGCGGCTGAAGCGGGGAACGGAGCCAAGGTACGCGCCGCGAGGGCCGAGATCGATCGTGGCCTCGAGGGGTTCCGGGCGGCGCCGCTCTCCGAGGAGGAGACGCTCCGGCGCGCCGGCCAGCTCCAGCGGTTCCTTTCGCTGGTGCCGATCGAGTACGAGCGGGGCGTGGACGGCGGTCGCGTGACGCTCGACTTCGAGATCCAGGAGGCGGTCACGTTCCGCGACGGGGCGGCGCAGGCATTCGGTGAGCTCGAGCCCGCGCTCGCCGCGCGAGGACGGGACGAGACCCGCAGCCTCTCAGCGCTCCTCTCGAGCCTAGGCCACGACCTTGCCGCCGCAGCGCGGCACACGAGTGTCGCCGACCCCGGACAGGTCGAGAGTGCTACCGATGAGGCGCTGGCGCTGATCGACGACCTGTATCCCGACGAGTGGAAAGACGCCGGCGCCAAAGCGGACTTCGACGTGATCTCTGGGACGCTCGACCGCCTCGAGGCGGCCGTCGCAGCTCAGCAGTCCTCACGAGCGGAGCAGGCCCGGCTCGAGGCGTACGCGTTCTTCGAATTCGGGCCGGAGCAGCGGCTCCGCGGGCTCGCCCCTGATCTGTTCGTGCGAGTCGAGGGACTGTTCTGGTACGGCGCCGACGGCTTGCCGGGCCTTGCGCAGCTCGTCAAGCGGCGCTCGACTGCCGCCGAGGTCGCCGAGACCCGGCGCGCGCTCGACATCGCGCTGGCCGACGCCGAGCTCGCCGTCGGGGCCGGCCCGACCTCGACGTTCGCAGTCGTGACCAACACTGCCGTGATCGTGTTCCGCGAGGGCCTCGAGGCAGTGCTGATCCTGGCTGTCTTGCTTGCCGGCATGGTCGAAGCACAGCGCAGGCTGCGGCGTCCGCTCCTGCTCGGCGCTGCGGCAGCAGTCGGCGCGAGCGCCGTCACCTGGGTCATCGCCCAGACGGTCCTGAGCTCGTTGACGCGCTACGGGGAGAAGCTCGAGGCGGTGGTCTCGCTGATTGCGATCGGCGTGCTCCTCCTCGTCCTCAACTGGTTCTACCATCGGGTGTACTGGACCGAGCACCTTTCCGAGCTCCACGGGCGCAAGAAGCGGCTGATCGGAGCCACCGGCGTCGCGGCGGCGCCGGTCGTCGGTCTTGCCGCACTCGGGTTCTCCAGCGTCTACCGAGAAGGCTTCGAAACTGTCCTCTTCCTTCAAGCGATCGTGCTCGAGGCCGGGATCCCGACCGTGCTCGCCGGCGTGGCGATCGGGGGCGCCGCGACCTTCGCCGTCGGGGTTCTGACGATCGCGCTCCAGCAGAAGCTTCCGCATAAGAAGATGCTGATGGCGACCGGTCTGCTGATCCTCTGGGTGCTCGTCGTGATGGTCGGGACGACCGTGCAGACCCTCCAGGTCGCGGGGTGGATCCCCGTCACGCCGGTGGAGGGCCTCCGCCTGCCCTACTGGGCAGGGCTCTGGCTCGGCATCTTCCCGACCTGGGAGGGGCTGATCGCCCAGGCAGGCGCAGCAACGTTCGTGCTCGGAAGCTACTTCGCCGCTGAGCACGTGAGGAAGCGCCGGCGCCGCCTCGTGCTCGCGCGCGTTTCGACGACCGCGTAGCTTCCCGCCCTCATGGCGGAGTTCGGACCGACGATTGCAGACGCCTACGCCTTCGAGGGCGAGTGGCTCGATCTCGGGCGCGGCGTCCACGAAGGCAAGGTGGTCGAGGAGGCCGCCGTCCGGCTTCCCCTCGCGACCTCGAACCGGCATGGCCTCATCGCCGGAGCGACCGGAACCGGGAAGACGCGGACGCTCCAGCTCCTTGCCGAGCAGCTCTCGGCGGCGGGCGTCCCTGTCGTGGCCGCGGACATGAAGGGTGACCTCTCCGGCATCTCCCAACCGGTGAGCCCGGCGGTCCCTGCAGAGAAGCGGGCGGCCGAGCTCGGACAGAAGTGGGAGCCGCGGGGCTTCCCGACCGAGTTCCTCTCCCTGGGCGGGATCGGGCCGGGCGTGCCCGTACGCGCCACCGTCTCCGACTTCGGCCCGCTGCTGCTCGCGAAGATCCTCGAGGCGAACGAGACCCAGGAGGGCAGCCTCTCGCTCGTCTTCCGCTACGCGGACGAGAAGGGCCTCCCGATCCTCGACCTCGCGGACCTGCGGGCGCTCCTCGCCTTCCTCGACTCGGACGAGGGCAAGGCCGATCTCAAGGGGATCGGCGGCGTCTCGTCGGCCACGATCGGCGTGCTGTTGCGCAAGCTCGTCCAGCTCGAGGACGGCGGAGGGACGGAGTTCTTCGGCGAGCCGCAGCTGGACATCGCCGACCTCCTGCGTGTCGACTCCGATGGCCGCGGGATCATCTCGTGCCTCGAGCTGCCCGCCATGCAGGACAGGCCGAAGCTGTTCTCGACCGTCCTCATGTGGCTCCTCGCCGAGCTGTTCGAGCAGCTGCCGGAGGTCGGCGACGTCCCGAAGCCGAAGCTCGTGTTCTTCTTCGACGAGGCGCATCTGCTCTTTGCCGATGCGACGGACGCATTCCTCGACTCGGTCGTGCAGACCGTCCGGCTCATCCGTTCGAAGGGTGTCGGCGTCTTCTTCATCACGCAGACCCCGAAGGACATACCGGCAGACGTGCTGGCCCAGCTCGGCAACCGGATTCAGCATGCGCTCCGCGCGTTTACTCCACAGGATGCGAAGGCGCTGAAGGCGAGCGTCTCGACCTATCCGACGTCGGAGTTCTACGACCTCGAGGAGCTCCTCACCCAACTCGGCACCGGCGAAGCAGCGGTCACGATCCTCTCCGAGAAGGGCATCCCGACTCCCGTCGTGCACACGCGCCTGCGAGGGCCGCTCGCCCGCATGGAGCCCGCCGACGACGTGGACGGTGCCGCCAGGGCCTCGCCGCTCTACGGGAAGTACGGGACGAAGATCGATCGCGAGAGCGCACGGGAGCTGCTCGCCGCGAGGATGGAGCAGGCCGCGGAGCAGGAACCCGAGACGGAGGCCGAGGCCGCACCTGCGCCTCGCCGGCGCCGGGCCGAGCCGGCCGAGAGCGGTGATCCGCTCACCGACTTCCTCGGCTCCGCGCACGGCAAGAGGCTCCAGCGAGAGGTCGTTCGCGGCATGTTCGGCCTGCTGCGAAAGCGGTTGTAGCGGAGGACCCCGCCGCGGTCGGGCGAAGCCCTACCCGTGGCGAACGTGCCCGACCAGATCGTCCTCAGCGTCGCGCGCGACCGAGAAGGGAGGCGCGACGTGCTGATGCGGCGAGTGGCTCTCGGGTTCCTCGTCGCGTTCCTCGCCCTCGGCCTGCTCAACGTCTTCGGCCAGAGGCCTGCGACCTCGACGGCGGAGAACGAGGTGGCCCGCCTCGAGCTGTACGCGCCGGAGCGTGTCCGCGGCGGGCTCCCCTACGAGGCGCGCTTCCGGATCGACGCCATCCGCGAAGTCAGTGAAGCCACGCTCGTCCTCGACTCCGGCTGGGCGGAGGGAATCACGATCAACACCGTCGAGCCGGCGCCGATCGGCGAGGCGAGCCGTGACGGCCGCCTCGCGTTCGAGCTCGGCCGCATCCCCGCCGGGCAGAAGCACGTGTTCTTCCTCCAGCTCCAGGTGAACCCGACCAACGTCGGGCACCGCTCGCAGGACGTCGAGCTCTACGACGGCGATGAGCTGCTCGCGACCATCGACCGGAGCATCACCGTCTTCCCCTGATGGACATCGTCGTCCGAGCAATCGTCCTCTTCATCTTCGTCTGGTTCGTGACCCGGGCGGTTGGTCGCAGGGAGCTCTCGACTCTGCAGCCCTTCGACCTGATCCTGCTCGTCGTGCTCGGCGACCTGATCCAACAGGGGGTGACCCAGAATGATTTCTCCGTGACGGGCGCGATGCTCGCCGGTGGGACGATGGCCGTGATGACCGTGCTCTTCTCGTACGGCGCATTCCGGTTCCCAAGGCGGCTCGGGACGATTCTGGAGGGCGATCCCGTCGTGCTCGTCGAGCGTGGGAAGACAATCGACCGGAACTTGCGCCGCAACCGCATCACGCTCGAGGAGCTCGCGGCACAGGCGAGGCTCAACGCTCAGATCGCGCACATCGAGGACGTCGAGTGGGCCGTCATGGAGACGGGCGGCCAGATCAGCTTCATTCCGAAGAGCGGTTCCTAGACTCCCACCGTGCCGCTCTACCTGACCGAGGCTGACGTCGGGAGCCTGCTCTCCTGGGCCGATGCGATCGAGGCCGTCGAGGGATCCCTCCGCCGCCTTGCTGCAGACGAGGTCGACAACCATCCGCGCCACCGACACCAGTTCGACGGCGGTCGCCTTGCGGTCATGTCGGCCGTGGACATCGGCATCGGCCTCGGCGGCGTCAAGACCTACGCGGCGTCGGGGCAGGGAGTCCGGTTCGTCGTGGTCCTTTTCGACCTGCGCACGTCGGAGGTCGCCGGCGTGATCGAGGCGGACAAGCTCGGCCAGCTCCGGACCGGCGCCGTGAGCGGCGTCGCCGCGAGGTTCCTCGCCAGACCCGGCGCCACGACGCTCGGCGTCCTCGGCTGCGGCTGGCAGGCCGAGAGCCAGGTGCAGTGCATCCGGGAGGCCGTGCCGACGATCGAGCACGTCGTCGCCTATTGCCGGACGGAGGAGCGGCTCGAGGAGTTCTGCACGCGGGTCGGCGCCGAGGCCGGCGAGACGCATCGCGACGCCGGCGGCCAGGACGTCGTCGTCACGGCGACGACTTCGCGCGACCCGGTCCTTCGCGGCGAGTGGCTTCGGGAAGGCGCGCTCGTCTGCGCAATCGGCGCGAACGACCGGCGCTCCCGCGAGCTGGACAACGTCGTCCTCGAGCGCGCCGCCTTCGTCTGCTGCGACTCCCGGCAGCAGTCGCGCCTCGAGTCCGGCGACCTGATCGAGCCCGTGGAGCAGGGAATCCTCGACTGGCTCGAGGTGCACGAGCTGCAGGAGGTCGTCGCCGGTGAGCTCCAGGGACGCCAGTCGGACGACGACATCGCGCTCTTCAAGTCGAACGGCCTGGCGGCGTGGGACGTCGCGATCGGAGCGCTCGCCCTCGAGCGCGCGCGAGAGCAAGGCGTCGGGCGGGAGCTCTAGGCCTCGGTCTTGGCGCGCTCGACGACGTCGTGGCCGAGTGAGCGCACGACCTCCGGCCGGTCGAGAAGGCGCCTGCGCTCGTTCTCGGTCGTGCGGTTCCGGATGTACGGGTCGTCGAGGATGTCGGAGAGCGGGCGGCCGCGCTCGTGCTCGCGAATCACGTACTGGGCGATGCGGTCTTCCCCCGAAGAGCGGGCGCCGAGAAAGGAGAACGGGTTTCGCAGGAAGTCGCTAAGCCCCACGCGGGCGATTCTAGATAGCGTCCGTTTGCAGTGCTGATTCGCCTCGTGGCGTCATGAGCCGGCCGGTCATCCTCTCGGCCGTCCGTACTCCGGTCGGCCGGTACGGCGGCGCGCTCGCCGAGGTTCGGCCGGACGATCTCGCCGCCGCCGCTATCGGCGCCGCCGTCGAGCGGGCGGGTGTCGAGCCGGGTGAGATCGAGGATGTGTACTTCGGCGCCGCGAACCAGGCGGGCGAGGACAACCGCAACGTCGCACGGATGGCTGCGCTCCTCGCAGGGCTTCCGGACTCGGTCGCCGGCGTCACGCTGAACCGGCTCTGCGCGTCGGGGCTCTCGGCCGTGGTCTCCGCCTGCCACGCCGTTGCGGCCGGCGACGGCGAGCTCTTCGTCGCAGGCGGGGTCGAGTCGATGACCCGCGCGCCGCTCGTGATGGCGAAGCCGGAGCACGGCTTTCCGCGCGGGAACCAGACCGTCTGGGACACCACGCTCGGCTGGCGCTTCCCGAACCCGCGGATGGAGGAGATGTTCCCGCTCGAGTCGATGGGCGAGACGGGCGAGAACGTGGCCGAGCGCTGGGACGTCTCGCGGGAGGACCAGGACGAGTTCGCGCTGCGCTCGCAGCAGCGCTGGGCCGCGGCGGACTTCTCCGACGAGCTGGTCGCCGTGAACGGGGTCGAGCGCGACGAGCATCCCCGGCCCGAGACAACGCGGGAGAAGCTCGGCTCGCTCAGGCCGGTCTTCCGGGAGGGCGGCACGGTCACGGCCGGAAACTCGAGCGGGATCAACGACGGCGCGGCGGCGCTTGTCATCGCCTCCGAGGAGAAGGCGCGAGAGCTCGGCGCCCAGCCGCTCGGCGCCTTCGTCGGCTCCGCGGTCGCCGGGGTCGATCCGCGCGTGATGGGCATCGGGCCGATCCCGGCGGTGCGCAAGCTGCTCGATCGTGCCGGAGTCGCCGTCGACGACCTCGATCTCGTCGAGCTCAACGAGGCGTTCGCCTCGCAGAGCCTGGTCGTGATCCGCGAGCTCGGGCTCGATCCGGAGAAGGTCAACGTCAACGGCGGCGCGATCGCGATCGGACACCCGCTCGGGATGAGCGGCGCACGCCTGGTGGTCACCCTCCTGCACGAACTGCGGCGGCGCGAAGGCCGCTACGGCCTGGCGACGCTCTGCGTCGGCGTCGGCCAGGGCCAGGCCGCGCTCTTCGAGCGGTGAGCGTCGCCGAGGCGTACGTCGAGCTCTGCCTCCGGCTCGGACGGCACGTCGACGGGCTCGTCGACGCCTACTACGGCGATCCGGCGGTCCAGGAGCGGATCGACGCGGAGGCGCTCTCCGAGCCGGCGTCGCTCGCAGAGGACGCAGCTCGGCTCGCGGCTGAGCTCGACGGGCTGGAGGCGCAGCGGCGCCGCTGGCTCCACGCCCAGCTCGTCGGCATCGAGACGGTCGCGCGCAAGCTCGCCGGCGAGGAGTTCGCGTTCGCCGACGAAGTCGAGCGCTGCTACGGCGTCCGGCCTCGCCGTATTGACGAAAGCAATCTCGAAGCGGCTCACGCTGCGCTCGACGAGGTCTTGCCGGGGCCGGAGTCGCTCGCCGACCGGTACCAGCAGTGGCGCGAGTCCCAGGTCGTGCCCCCCGAGAAGCTCGGAGCAGTCCTGGGCGACATCGTCGAGGAGCTCCGCCGACGCACCGCCGATCTGGTCGGTCTTCCCGGAGGCGAGTCGTACGAGCTCGAGCTCGTGTCGGACGAGCCGTGGGCCGCCTACAACTACTACGAGGGCCATCTTCGGAGTCGCATCGCCGTCAACACCGACGTCCCGATGGCCACGAACTTCGTCTCTGAGCTAATGGCCCACGAGCTCTACCCTGGCCACCAGACCGAGCACAGCTGGAAGGAGCAGCTCCTTTACCGCGATGCCGGTTGGCCCGAGGCGTCGATCCTGATGATCGGCACGCCGGAGTCCACGATCGCCGAGGGCATCGCCGGGCTCGCCGTGGAGATCGTGGTCGAAGACGAGGACGCTTTCGCGGCCGAGATCCTCTCCCGGTACGGGATCTCATATGACGCCGAGCTCGGGCGGGCCGTCAAAGGTGTCCGCAAGCCGCTGGCCAGAGCCTCCGGAAACGCCGCGTTCATGCTCTACGAGGACGGCGCGACGGAGGAGGAGACCACGGCGTACCTGAAGCACTGGGCGCTGATGTCAGACCGCCGCGGGAACCAGGCGATGAAGTTCGTCCTCGACCCGATGTGGCGCTCGTATGTCACGACCTACGAGGACGGCTACGAGGTCTGCAAGACCTGGGTCGACGGCGACCCGGCACGGTTCAAGCGGCTGCTCACGGAGCAGCTGACGCCGGCGGACCTCTCAGCTAGCCGGAGGCCTGATCACGATCCGGCCGTCGACCTCTTCCGCCACGAACGGGAGGCCCTTCTCGGCGAGCCAGGCCTCGATCTCGACGATCAGCTTGTGGCGGTCGCGCTCGTCGCCGTCTCCGCGCGGAACCTCGACGCGGACGTAGCCCTCCTCCTCGACCGACTCGATCTCGTGCTCCTTGAGCGTGTCGATGACCGCCTGCATGCCGGGATTCTGCCCGGTATCGTCCGCGCGGCGATGGCGGTGGCAACAGAGCGGGAATTCGGGCTCTTCATCAACGGCGAGACCACCGAGCCTTCAGGCGGCGACGTCGCCGAGCTGACGGAGCCGGCGACCGGTGAATCGCTCGCCAAGGTGGGCATGGCTTCCACGGAGGACGTCGACCGCGCCGTGGACGCCGCGCGCGCAGCGCTCGAGGGCGACTGGGGCCGCACGCCGCCGACGGAGCGCTCGCGCCTCCTCCACGCGCTCGCCGACGCGATCCAGGCAAACAGGAAGGAACTTGCGGAGCTCGAGGCCCGCAACGTCGGAAAGGCGATCTCGTCCGTCAAGGCCGAGCTCAACCAGGGCGTCGAGAACTTCCGCTTCTACGCCTCCGCGATCGCGTCGATCGCGGGCCGCTCGAACCCGATGGGTGGCTCGCTCCTCTTCTACTCCCTGAAGGAGCCGGTCGGGGTCGCCGGGCAGATCGTCCCCTGGAACTACCCGCTGACGATGACGACCTGGAAGCTGGCGCCTGCGCTGGCCGCGGGCTGCACGATCGTCCTCAAGCCTGACTCGCAGACGCCGTTGACCGCTCTGCGCATGGCCGAGCTGGCGACCGAAGTCGGTTTTCCAGCCGGCGCGCTCAACGTCGTTCCCGGCGAGGGAAAGACGGTCGGCGCGCACCTCGTCCAGCACCCGGGCGTGGACAAGATCGCGTTTACGGGCTCGACGGCGACGGGCGCCGAGATCATGCGGCTCGGCTCAGACTCGATCAAGCGGCTGACCCTGGAGCTCGGGGGCAAGAGCCCGAACGTCGTCTTCGCCGACGCGAACCTCGACGACGTGGTGCCGGCCGCGGTCTGGTCGATCTACTACTCGGCGGGCCAGAGCTGTGAAGCGCGATCCCGCGTGCTGGTCGAGCAGTCGGTCTACGACGAGTTCGTGCAGCGTTTCTCCGATCGCGCGCAGGCGCTCAAGGTCGGCGACCCGCTCGAGGCCGAGACACAGATGGGCTCGCTCATCTCGCAAGAGCACCGTTCCAGGGTCCACGGATACGTCGAGAAAGGCGTCGAAGAGGGTGCGGAAGTCGTCACCGGAGGTGAGCCGGTGGACGGGAACGGCGCCTTCTACCCGCCGACCGTCCTCGCAAAGGTGGACAACTCGATGACGGTCGCACAGGAGGAGATCTTCGGCCCCGTCGTGACCGTGACCCCGTTCGAGGACGAGAAGGACGCGGCGCGGCTCGCGAACGACTCGCGGTACGGCCTGATGGCGACGGTCTGGACCGGCGACCCGGCGAAGGGCCACCGGCTCGCGCGTCGGATCAAGGCCGGGACCGTCGGGATCAACATGCCGTTCACGGCCTTCCCGGGCATCCCCTTCGGCGGCTACAAGCAGTCCGGCTTCGGCAGGGAGCTCGGCCTCGACACGCTCGAGCTGTACCTCGAGACGAAGAGCGTGATCGTCTCGACCTCGCCGAAGCCGTTCAACCCCTTCCAGATCTAGGTGCGCTACCGGTGGGCCGTCCTTGCCGCGGGCACGGCGGCACAGGCGACCCTGTCTGCACTTCTGGCCGGTGTCCCGATCCTCGCGCCGGCGCTCCGGGACGAGTTCGACCTCTCGCTTGCCCAGATCGGCCTCGCGATGTCGAGCCTCTGGGTTGGCCCGATCCTGACGCTGCTCCCCTGGGGGCTCCTCGCGGATCGGATCGGAGAGCGTTTCGTCCTGGCCTCCGGTCTCGCGGTCTGCGGCGGATTCGTGCTGGCCGCGGGATTCGCCGACGACTTCGAGACCCTGGTGCTGCTGCTCTTCCTCGCCGGCGCGACGGGTGCCAGCGTCAACGCTGCGAGCGGGCGGGCCGTCATGCAGTGGTTCCCGCCCGAGGAGCGGGGGCTCGCGCTCGGAATCCGCCAGACGGCGATTCCGATCGGCGTCGGCCTCGCGGCCGTGGTGGTCCCGTTCGCTGAGCAGGCCGCGGGGATCGAGGCGGGCTTCGGATACCTGGGCGGAGCCTGCATCTTCGGGTCGCTCCTGGCGCTGCTCGTGATCCGGGAGGCGCCGGTCCGCGACGCGGAGTTGGAGGGCGACGCGGTCCCTTGGACGCTCCGGGACAGCCGGATCTGGACGCTGTCGGTTGGAAGCGGTCTCTACCTCTTCGCTCAGATCGCGCTCATGTCGTTCGTCGTGCTCTTCCTGCACGACGTCCACGGCGTGTCCGAGGCGGCCGCCGGCGGTGTGCTTGCGCTGATGCAGGTCGGCGCCATCGGCACTCGGATCGGCAGCGGTCGGCTCTCTGATCTGCTCGGCAGCCGGCTGCGTCCGCTCCGCTGGGTGGGGCTGGCGAGCGCCGCCGGCCTGATCCTGACGGCGCTCGTGGCCGATGCCGGACTGCCGATCGTCGTCGTGACGGTCGTCGTCGCCGGTGCGATCTCGATGGGCTGGAACGGCCTGTCCGTCACGGCCGCGGCCGAGCTTGCCGGCCGGGCGCGGAGCGGGGCGGCGATCGGGTTCCAGCAGACGGTGCTCTCGGTGGTCGGCGTAGCGATACCGGTGCTCTTTGCCGCCATCGTCGAGGCGACCTCGTGGCAGACGGCGTTCGCGGTGTCCGCATCGGGACCGCTCGCCGGCTGGTGGATGCTCGGGAGGTTGCGCGAGCGGGTATGAGCCGGGCATGCATCTCTACCCACAGCTCTCGGGGCCGCGGAATCGCGCCCTCACCGCAGACATCGCATCCATCATCCTCCTCGTCCTCTTCGCCTGGGCCGGCCTGAAAGTCCACGACGCCGTCGACCAACTCGCCGTGCTCGGTGAGGGAGTCCAGGCGACCGGCGGTGCCGTCCAGGGCGGCTTCGAGTCGGCCGCCGACGCCGTCGAAGGAGCGCCGGTGATCGGCGACGACATCGCCGACGGCCTTCGCGGGGCTGGTGAAGGCTCCGGCGGCGAGGTTTCCGAGCTCGGCCGGGAAGGCGAGGAGAACGTCCATCAGCTCGCGGACATCCTCGGCCTGGTCACGTTCGCGCTGCCGGCGCTGCTGCTGCTCTCGCAGTGGCTGCCGGGACGGACGGCGCAGATCCGCAAGCAGAAGGAGGCGGCCGTCGTGCTCGCCGACGGGCCGAGCCCCGAGCGCCGCCGGCTGCTCGCGATGCGCGCCGCGTTCTCGCTGCCCTACGGCCACCTGCTCCGCTACACGGAGGATCCGATCGGAGACCTCGAGGACGGCCGCTACGACGCGCTCGTAGCAGCCGCACTCGAAGACGCAGGACTCAAATCCAGTCGAATTCCTGCTGCATGATCGGGATCGCGAAGTAGATCGCGAACGCGATCGCGGCACCCCACATCAGCGGATGCACGGTGTTCCAGGCGCCCTGGAAGACGCGGATGAACACGTAGACGATGAACCCGGCCGCGATCCCGTCCGTGATCGAGAACGAGAAGGGCATGAACATGATCACGATCGCGGCGGAGAGGCCGAGCGCGAGATCGTGGAAGTCGATGCCGGCGAGCTTGCGCCGTGGCCGCGTCGTCCGTGTGGGCTGCGCGGTCGTCGCCTCTTCCGAGCCGACCCGGCCCGTCTCGCCCTCCTCGGCTTCCTCTTCGACCTCGGTCAGCACGCTGATCATCAGCCAGGCGACGATCAGAAGCGCCGGTGCGGTCGCCTGCGGCGGAACCATCCCGATCAGTGGGGCGATGAACATGAACGGGAAGAAGAGGGCTCCCGTGACGACGCTGACCCAGCCGGTCCGGCCCCCCACCGCTACTCCGGAGGCGGACTCGATGTAGGTCGTCGCCGACGACGCCGAGACCGCGCCGCCCGCCGCCGCGGCGAGGGAGTCCACGAGCAGCGGCTTGCGGATCTCGGGCATCTCACCCTGCGCGTCCACGTAGCCCGCCTGCCGGCCGACCCCGACCAGCGTCCCCATCGTGTCGAAGAAGTCGGCGAGGAAGAGCGAGAACGCGAACGCGAGTGCGGCGATGAAGGGCAACGTCGAGAACGCATCGAAGTTGAACTCGCCCACGAGGCTGAAGTCGGGTGATTCGAAGATGTCGTCCGGCCAGCGCGCATAGCCGGAGCTCTCCGGGTAGACGTCCGCGGCGTAGTTGACGATCGTGGCGAAGACGGTCGTGAGGATGATCCCCACGAACAGGTCGCCGGGGATGCCGATGGCCCGCAGGCCGATCGTGATGAGGATCCCGACGATCGTGATGATCACCGGCCAGGTCGTGAACGGCGCGAGATCGACGGGCGTGCCCGTGCCGCGCACGACGAGCCCCGAGTTCGTCAGGCCGATGAACGCGATGAAGAGGCCGATCCCGATCGCGATCGCCTTCTTCAGCTCGATCGGGATCGCGTTCATGATCGCCTCGCGTAGGCCGACGAGCACCAGGATCGTGACCGCGAGGCCCTCTACGACGACGAGGCCCATCGCCTCCGGGAAGCTCAGCCCGGCTTGCGCCACGAGCGTGAACGCCACGACGGCGTTCAGGCCCAGCCCCGGCGCGATCGCGTAGGCCATGTTCGTGTAGAGGCCCATGATGATCGTCATCACCCCGGCGACCAGGCAGGTCGAGGTGAGGACGGCGTTGAAGGGAAGCCCCTGCTCCTGGAGCCCCTCGACTCCCGCGAACCCGAGGATCGCGGGGTTCACGAAGATGATGTAGGACATGACGATGAAGGTCGTCATGCCGGCGACGGTGTCCCGCCCGAGGTTCGTGCCTCGCTCGTCGAAGCGGAATCGGCGACCGAGCGCCGATCGCTCGAAGGTCCCGGCGAAATCGCTCATGCTGCTCCTCCTTCCCGCAGGATGCTCGTGCCGCTTCCAGCCATGAACACCGGCTTCTGGCCCGCGATCACGCGGCGCGAGAGCCCACCCTCGTCCTTACCAAGGCTGGGCAGCCTTGGCTGCGGCCGAGTGCGGCCTCTCGCTTGGTGCTCACGACCCAGAAGCACGGCAACATGACTGGAAGCGGCACAGCGACTCTAAATCGGCGGCTCGACGACGTTTTCCACATCGGGAACGGCGTCGGCGCGAACCGGGTCGGCGGGACGCCGGAGGAGGACGAAGCCTGTTCGCTGGCGGTCGGGTGGTTCGAGGAGGCGGGCCTCGAGGTCGAGCTGGACGGGCGGGGCAACGTCGTGGGCGGCTGCGCGGCCGATCGCCCGAGCTGCCGGAGGTCTGGACCGGATCGCACCTCGACTCGGTGCCGGAAGGCGGGAGGTTCGACGGCGCGCTCGGGGTGGTCGCGGGGCTGGAGGCGGTGCTCGCCGTCGGGCAGTCCGAGCGGACGCTCGGCGTCGTGGTCTTCCGCGACGAGGAGACCGGGTGCCACGGGAGCCGCTGGCGGGTCGCGAACGCGTCGCTGCCGGGGAGCTACGTCGAGCTCCACGTGGAACAGGGGCCCCGGCTGGCGTCGGCGGGCGTGCCGCTCGGCGTGGTCACGAGCATCGCCGGGATGGTGCGGCGACACAAGGTGTTCGAGGGCCGTGCCGACCACGCCGGGACGACGCCGATGGCGGCTCGGGAGGACGCCCTCGCCGCGGCGGCGGAGTACGTGCTGCGCGTCCGGGAGGTCGCGTCGGGGATCGAGGACGGCGTGGCGACGGTCGGGGAGCTCGAGGTCGAGCCCGGCGCCGCGAACGTCGTTCCCTCACGCGTGCAGCTGACCGTGGACGCCCGCGCGCCGGACCAGGAGCGGCTCGACCGGCTGGTTTCCGAGCTCGGCCTGGACGAGGCGCACTACGCGAACGCGCCCGTGGCGCTCGCCACGGACGTCCTGCGCGCGGAGCTCGAGGCCCGCGGCCTGCCCGTGGTGGAGCTTCCGTCGGGCGCCGGCCACGACGCCGGGATCCTGGCGGCGGCAGGCGTCGAGTCGTCGATGCTCTTCGTCCGAAGCCTGAACGGCGGCGCGAGCCACTCACCGCAGGAGCTCTCGAGCCCCGAGGACATCGCCGTGGCGCTGGAGGTGCTCACCGCCACACTGCGCCGCCTCTCGAACCCCAAGTAACAGACTGTTACAAGGCGGAAATGGCGCCGTCTTGTGACGATTGCAGTTCGCCGGCGAGGCCACACTGGGAGGCGTGCCGACGATCGCTCCTCGAATCTCGCCGCGCCTGATCAACGCTCTCGTCCGCCTGGACGACCGGACGATTCCGATCGCCGAAACGAATAGGCGCGTCGGAGAGGAAGCAGCCAGACTTGGCCTCCCCAGGCCGAGTTACGAGCGGATCCGCGAGCTCGTCCACGAGGCGCGCAGGATCCGTCGCGGCCCGACGACCTCGAGCGTGCTTCTCGACGTCGCGTTCCGGGCGCGACCGCCCGACGCCGTGCTCGACCACATCTCCGGCGTCGGGGTTCCCAACCTCCGCCGCTAGCTCCAAGAGGCAAGTAACAGTCTGTTACTTGCCCCTCAGGGCGCTACGTCTCGCGGAACGAGATCGGCTGGGCGCCCTCCCACAACGTCATCCGGCCGAGCTCCTTCAGCTGCTCCTGGCCCTCGACGAGGGTTGCAAAATGGTTCGCCCACAGCTCGCCGGCCTTGCTCTTGAAGTGGCAGTAGCCGTAGGGGAAGAGAAGCTCCGTCTCGCTCTCGCCGCCGGGGTAGAGCGCGATCTCGCCCGGGTGCGGGTAGCTCGTCGCGTTCTCGGGGCCGATCCCGAGGTCGCGGTCGCCCCACGGGATCCAGTTCGACTCGCCGCTCCAGCGGCAGTGGATGATCCGGTCCTCGAGCGGGAGGATTCCGCGGAACGCCGCGACCGTCTTCGGCGCAAGCTCCTCCTCGAAGCGCGCGACGAACGAGAACGGGCCCGCCTTGATCTCGAGCACGGCCTGAACCTACTCCAACGAGTCGATCCAGGCGCCCAGCTGCTCGCGCTCCTCGTCCGTCATCCCCGTGACGTTTCCGAGCGGCATCGCGTTCGAGTCGACCGCCTGCGCCTTGATCGCCTCCGCCTGCGCCTCGGTCTCCTCGACCGTTTCGAAGGTGACTCCTGCCGGCGCCGTCTCGAAGCCCTCCTGCGTCGGCTCCTCCGCGTGACATGGAACGCAGCGCTGCTGGACGATCGCCTGCGCCTCCCCCGCGGTCACGGACTTGGCCGATCCGGCTCCGCCGCCCTCGTCCGGCCGGATCGCGATCGCCAGCGCCACGACGGCCGCTGCCGCCGTGACGGGGATCCACCACGCGTTCCGCCCGGCATGGCGCAGGTTGAAGAAGTGCCGCACCCACGCGCCGATCACGACGAGCGCGACCAGCACGAGCCAGGCATGGTCGTGGCCGTACGTGAACGCGAAGTGGTTCGAGATCATCGTGAAGACCACGGGCAAGGTCAGGTAGTTGTTGTGGACCGATCGGCGCTTGGCCTCGAGCGCAGGCGCGGGATCGGGCGTCTCGCCGCGCTCCTTTGCGCGGATCAGCTCCCAGTGCGCCGGGATGATCACGAAGAGGACGTTCGCGGCCATGATCGTCCCGAGCATCGCGCCGACCTGGAGATAGGCCGCCCGGCCGGAGAAGACCTCGCTCGCGGCGTACGCCGAGGCCACGACGAGCCCGAAGAGGAACACGGCCATCAGCGCCTCGATCCGAATGACGCGGCAGGCGACGTCGTAGAGGACCCATGCGGCGCCGAGCCCGAGCAGGCTGAGCGTGATCGCCGCGCCCGGCGTGATGTCCCGAACGGACGGGTCGATCAGGTAGGTCTCCGCGTCGAGGTAGTAGAGGACGACGAGCAGCGCGAACCCGGAGAGCCACGTCGTGTAGGCCTCCCACTTGAACCAGTGCAGCGGCTCAGGGAGCTCGCGCGGGGCGACCGTGAACTTCGAGATCCGGTAGAAGCCGCCGCCGTGGATCTCCCACGACTCGCCGCCGACGCCGTCGTCGACGTCCCGCTGCTCCCTCGGCCGCCCGAGGTGGTTGTCGAGCGCGACGAAGTAGAACGAGGTGCCGATCCAGACGATCCCTGCGATGACGTGGAGCCATCGGATCAGCAGGTCGAGCCAGTCGTTCCAGTACGGGTCGATCAGCGCTGCTGCCATCGATCCTTCGCGATCGCGACCAGCTCACGGATCCCTGTCTCGAGCTCCTCCTCCCGCGTCCGCTCGAGGCGCTCGCTGAGCACCGGCAGGAGCTCGGCACGCGAGCGTCCGTCGACGAAGACGACGAAGCGGAAGCCGAACTTCTCCTCGTAGACCTGGTTCAGGTAGGCGAGCTCCGTGATGACCGCCGGGTCGTTGCCCCGCTGCTCGCGCGAGGGCTCGCCGATTCGGGGGTGCTGCGCCAGCGCTGCCGCCTTCTCGCGATCGTCGATCGACTGCGCCACTTCGTCGGCCCGCTCGAGCGGATCGTCGATCTCGGCGAGCAGGTCGACGAGCTGGGAGGGGCCGCTGAAGAGCTCCTCGAGCTCCGGCTTGGTCAGCTTCCGCGGTAGCTCGCGCATCCGTACGGCGAGACGAGGAGCGGGACGTGGTAGTGGCCTTCCTCCAGCGCTAGCTCGAGCTCGACCCGGCGGAAAAACGGCGAGGGTGGATGGAACACGAGGCGGTACTCGCCGGCGTCGAGCCCTGCGGCGAGCTCCTGGATCCGACCGTCGCCGTCCGTCTCGCCGGTGCCGACCGGTTCGCCGCCGCGGAGGAGCTCGACGCGGACGCCGCGCGCGGGCGCGCCCTGGCCTGTGTCGAGGACGTGGGTCGACAGCGAGACGCTCACGGGAGGAATCTTCGCGCCTGAGCCCGGTGTTCCCGCGCGATCTCCTCCTCGTCCGCACGGACGAGCCGGCCGTCGCGAACGACCTCCTCGCCGGCGACGTAGAGCCGATCGACCCGGTGGGGGGCCGCCAGCACCCAACCGGCGACGGGATCCGCGGCGCCCGCCAGCTCCAGGCCGTCGGTGCGCCAGACCGCGATGTCTGCCCGCTTGCCGGGCTCCAGGGAGCCGATGTCGCTTCGGCGAAGGACGGCTGCGCCGCCGCGCGTCGCCATCGCCAGCGCCTCGCGCGTCGTCATCGCGAGCGGGCCCCTGGCGGGCACGTGCGACGAGGACGGCCTGCTTCACCTCGAACGAGAGGTCGCTCCGCTCGTTGGACGCCGACCCGTCCACCCCGAGCCCGACGGGCGCACCGGCGTCCAGCAGCTCGCGCACTTTCGCGATGCCCGCCCCCAGGCGGAGATTCGACGTCGGGCAGTGCGCGACCCCGACCCCGCGCTCGCCGAACAGCCGCACGTCGTCGTCCGAGAGGTGAACGCAGTGCGCGCACCAAACGTCGTCCGCGATCCAGCCGACCTCCTCCAGGTACTCGACCGGCGTGCAGCCGTACAGCTCCCGGCAGTACGCGTCCTCCTCGACCGTCTCGGCCAGGTGGGTGTGGAGCGCAACGCCGTGCTTTCGCGCCAGCTCGGCGGACTCGACCATCAGCTCCTTCGTCACCGAGAAGGGAGAGCACGGCGAGACCGCCACCTCCACGCCACGCTCGATCAGCGCCTCCGTCTCGGCCAGGATCGTGTCGCGATCCTCGATGAGGGAGTCCGGCGGGAGGCCGCCCTGTGACTCGCCGAGATCCATCGAGCCGCGCCCGACGACGAGATGGGCGCCGACATCCTCGGCCGCCCGCAGCAGCGCATCCATCACGTCGGGCTGGCCCTGCGGGAAGACGTAGTGGTGGTCGAACGCCGTCGTGCAGCCGGAGAGCATGAGCCCGGCAAGGCCCGTTCGCGCCGCGGCGTACTCGGCCTCGCCGTCGAGCCGGGCCCAGATCGGGTAGAGCGTCTTCAGCCAGGTGAAGAGGTCGGCCTGCTGCGCCTGGGCCCGCGTGAGGGTCTGGTACAGGTGGTGGTGCGTGTTGACGAGCCCGGGCGTGACGAGCGCGCCACCGAGGTCGACGCGTTCGTCGGCGTCCGGCTGATGTCCCGAGCCGACCTGTTCGATCCGGCCATCAGCCATCAGGACCCAGCCGTCCTCGTGCTCGGTCCCCGCCTCGTCCAGCACGGCGACGTAGGCGTTGTGCAGGAGCGTGTTCAAGCTTGCAATGGGACGAGCTCGAAGCGGTCGACGTCGACGAGGCCGC
>CAWHBN010000021.1:0-132358 GCA_963827705.1 uncultured Actinomycetes bacterium | reverse complement strand
AACTCGGTCGACGTGGTGATCTCCAACTGCGTGATGAACCTTCGATCGACAAGCCGGCCGACTGCCGAGATCGGGCGGGTCCTCAAGCCGGGCGGGCGCATGGGGATCAGCGACGTCGTCGCGGAAGACCACCTGACACCGGAGGAACGGGCCGAGCGTGGCTCCTATGTGGGTTGCATCGCCGGGGCGCTGTCGAAGGGCGAGTACGAGGCTGGGCTCGAGGCTGCCGGCTTCGAACAGGTCAGCGTCGAGTTCACCCATAGGGTCGCGGACGGGATGCACGGCGCGATCGTCAAGGCCGTGAAGGCGATCCAGCCCGAGCGGAAGACCCTTCCGGTCATCAAGCAGGCAGCCGCGGTTGGCTGAGCGGTGAGCAACGACGTACCCGAAGTGCTGTTCGTGTGCGTGCACAACGCCGGACGCAGCCAGATGGCCGCGGGCCTGACGAGGTTGCGCTCGCGGGGGCGGATCCGCGTCCGCTCCGCGGGCTCGGCGCCGGCCGAAGAGATCAACCCGAACGCCGTCGCCGTCCTCGAGGAGCTCGGCATCGACATCACGGACGAGTTCCCCAAGCCGCTGACCGATGACGGCGTCCGCGCCGCCGACGTGGTGATCACGATGGGCTGCGGCGACGCGTGCCCGATCTACCCGGGCAAGAGGTACGAAGACTGGGAGCTCGACGACCCGGCCGGACAGGACCTGGCGACCGTGCGGAGGATCCGCGACGAGATCGACGAGCGGGTTCAGGCGCTGGTCGGCCGGCTGTTAGGAGAGAGCCCGCCTTCTGGCGCCGCCTGAGTAGCCCGGCAGGGAGGGACTTGAACTCTCCCGTCCGGTCCCACGAAGATCGTCGGTGCGCAACGGACGGAAGGAGATGCGCATGGCGACCCTGATCCGACCCGCAACACCGCCGGAGGTCAAGCGCTCGCCGATGGCCTCCCGTGATCCGACGTTGGCTCAGGATCAGCCCGACGTGGGGCCGGTGACCCGCCGCGAGTGGCGCGGCTACATCGTCTGGGGGATCCTCGCGGGCATCGTCACCGTCTTCGAGCTGCTCGCCTGGCGGGAGACGAACATCCCGTTCCCGACACTCTCCGAGACGGCCGGAGGAGTGCGTCCGGGCCGATGCCGGTCGTGATCGGGAGGCGGGGGCCAACGATCGAAAACGACTAGCGCCCCCCAGGGGTGATGTCCGGGCCGAGATTGCTCGTGATCGGATGCCCCTACTCCTTAGCGAGAGGCGCAGGCGAGAGTGCTGTCCCGGTCCTGCTCTCCCGGCGCGGATCGAAACGACGAGCGCCCCCGGCTGCGTAAGCCGGGGGCGCTGCTGTGGTGCGGGTTGGTTGCTTTGGTGCGGAGTTGGATCAGACGGCGGGGGCCACGTACGGGGTGACCACGATGCTGACGGGCGTGCCGTTGAACTTGAACGTGGTCACGTCGCTGTGGCTCTGCGCGAAGGTGGCGAAGGGGTTCGTCACGCTGCCGTGTCCGTCGCAGATGGTGGCGTAGTCCGGGAAGCGGCCCGACGACGCGGTGCCGTACGTGTTGGACTCGGTGACGACGCTCGCGCCCTTGGCACCGAGGTTCCAGCCGGTGACCTTGTCGGCCGAGCCGTTGTAGATCTCGGTGAGCGCGATCGGGCTGGTGATGTGCGTGCTGCGGAAGTGGTTCTGGATGGTGCCGTCCGAGCAGCCCACGCCGGTGGTGGTCGTCGCGGTGAACACGTTGGAGCCGGTGAGCGACTGGCCGTCGGCCATGGCGATCTTCTGGAATGCCTTCTCGTTCATGCCGGGGAACTGGGCCATGATCTCGCCCTTGGAGACGGTGACGACGCCGTTGGCGTCGGTGGTGGCGGCGTTGGCGAACGGTACGGCGATCAGGGCTGCGAGCGCCACGAGAGAGGCGGCGATGATGATGAGCTTGCGCATTATTTTCCCTTCGGTTTTTGTAGGCAATCAACGTGATCGCCCGATGCAGCAAGCCTGCCCTGCCCTCGCCTCGCCCGCTATGGCACGAAGGGGTCTATTCCTCGGGTCACCGCGCGAGAAAGGGCGGCTTCCGCCGCCCCGCCCCGCAGCGCTTGGTGCGCTAGGCGGCCGCTTCGACCTTCTCGGTCTTGGCCTCGATCGCGGCGAGCTGGGCCACGGTGTCACGGGTGCCATAGTCGGCCCCGTAAGGGCTCGCCGCAGCTGCGGGCTTGACGCCAGCTGCGACTAGGCGTGCCTCGCAAAACCTGCATGTGACTGCAGGGGCGACCTTGGCTGCTTGGCCCGTCGCCTGCTGCTCCGCCTTCGCCTTCCCGTTCGACGTGACGGGCACGCCGCACAGGCTGGTGTCGCCGCCCTTGGCGGCGGCGTGCACGCCGAGCGGGGAACCGGTCATGCGGATCGCGGCCAGCTGCGCGGGGACGGTGCCGGTGAGCCGCACGTAGTCGCCGCCTTCGAAGGTGAGGCCCTCGCCGGCGCGGGCGAGGCGCGGGAGGAGCACGTCGAAGGTGCGGGCCTTGCGGGTGGTGCTGGTCTTGGTCTTGCTGGCAGCGAGTTCGTTCCCTGGCCGGGTTCGCCCGGACGGTGATCTATCTGCAGGCCCGAAGGCCGCTCCTGACGATGGTCCTGCTCGGCCTCTTCGCTGTCCTGATCGTGCACATCATCTGGTATCCCTGGCCGATCGGCCCTAGGCAAGCGGAAACGGGCATCACTCAAAAGGGGGAGGGACCTTCGTCCACAGGCCGCCGATACCTGGGTCGTGGACGCAGCTGAGCGCAAGGAGATCCTCGGTCGCTACATGGACCACTCGCGGCGCTTCGAGGCCGTCGCCCAGCGGCGGACGACGAGCGGTGCGGGTGAGGTCATCCCGTTCACGGCTCCCCACAAGGAGCTCCAGCAGGAGCCGACCGCCCGGGAGATCGAAGTCCTCCAGCTGATCTCCGAGGGCCTCGTCAATCGCGAGATCGGCCACCGCCTCTTCCTGTCGGAAGAGACGGTGAAGTCCCACGTGCGGCACCTCCTCGCGAAGCTGCAGGCGCGCACTCGCGCACATGCGGTCGCCGTCGGTTTCCGCCGCGGCCTGATCGTCTAGTCAGGCGACCGCGCAGAGTCAGTTTCGGGAGGTCTCCATCTCCCGTTTTCCCCACGCTGTGGACAGATCCCTCACAGGGGTGCCCGCATGTGTGGAAAACGGAGACCCGCGAGCGGCCGCTACCAGACGCGAATAACGCCGGCGACTGCCGCTACCGACGTGCACGACGCCAGCAATGCGAAGAGACGGAGCTTCATGAATCCTCCCTTGAGGGGAACAACGGCGCTCGCGATGTTATCCCCCTTTCGGGGGCGAATACAAGTCCGTGACCCAGGGAATGAGCAACGAGGTGATCAGCCGGGCCATGGGCGGAAAGCTAAAGCCGATGGGTCGCGACGTCGTGACCTCGTATCTGCGCCAGGATTACGGGCCACTGAATCGACTAGCTCGCCCGTCCGCTTGTTGCTCGGCTCGCTTCTTCAAGGTCGCCAGAGAGCGCCCAGCCCTACCGTACCGACGACCAGGAGGGCAACGCGTTGACGGCGATGGCGACGGCGCTGCCGTTGCCGCTCGTCGATCTGCCATAGCAGAGTGTCGGCGAGGAACGCGAACAGCTCGACGAGGGTGACGCCGGGGTCGCTCTGGTTGAAGTCCGTCCACTCTGGGTTGTGGACGGCGATTCGGCGAACGACCTCGCCGAGGACCTGCGCGTAGTTGCGCTCGTCGATCAGTGGCGCTGGCGCACACCCGGATTCTCGTTCAAGCGGTTGACAGGTGGGGCGGCAACCCTGTCCCGAGGCCATAAAGCTGGCCACTGCACGAGCTGCCAGGAGCGCGTCTACCGCTGGCGCAAACAGCGTCGACGGCGCGAGCGCGAAGCCGCCGCCGCCTGACCCCGGCCGTCGCGTCCCGTAGACGGAGACGGTCGGCTGCGGGAACGAGGGATCGGCGAACGCGCCGATCGGGACCGTGATCGAGTCCGTCCAGCCCTCGTGCTCGGTCGTCCAGAAGACCGTCGCGCCGCAGTCCGGGCAGAAGCGAAACGTACCCTTCCCGCCGTGGTCCGAGATGCGGACGTACTCCGTGTACCGTCCGGTCCGCACACCGTGGAGGCCGAAGGAGTCTCGTTGGTAATACAAACGGAGAGCCCCACGCAGCGTTAGGTTGCAGGGATCGCCGTCCGTCCGAACTGAGAACTAGGATCGCTCCGATGAACGACTCCCACTCCGAAGAGATCGAGAAGACACTCCTGTTCATCTCGGAGGCACGCAAGCGCGCGGAGAAGACCGCGAAAGCGCTCCGAGCTGAGGGGGGTGGACCCACATCTCGTGGCGGCGCTCGCGGAGGCGGAGCGGGAGCTGGAGGCGCTCGGCCGCAAGGTGATGCAAGAGACTTACTTCGCGGTGCCGAACGAGCAGCTTCCCCTTCAGCCGGGCGAGGCGCTCACGCTCACTTAGCTATGCCCCTCACGGGGGAGGAGATCCGGGCGAACCTCGCCGCTTTGGCTGCACGCTGGAGCGTTTACGAGGGGAGCGAGCGTTCCGAAGCGCAGACGTTCCTCAACGATCTCTTCGCCTGCTACGGCGTAGAGCGACGCGACGTTGCCCGTTTCGAGGAGCCGCAGGCGGGACGGTTTCTCGATCTGATTTGGCCGCGCGTGTGCATCATCGAGATGAAGGCGCCACGCGAGGCAGCCCGGCTCGCGCAGCATCGCGAGCAAGCTCTCCGGTATTGGATCGAGTCAGCCGATCCTGCTAAAAACACGCCGGCGCCGAAGTACGTGGTTCTCTGCGCTTTCAAGAAGTTGGAGGTCTGGGAGCCGGGCGCGTATCCGGGCGGGCCGAGACTCGAGCTCGATCTGATTGACCTCCCTGATCAGTACGACGCGCTCCTGTTCTTGGCTGGCGGGAGCCCGTATTTACTGGCGGTCAAGCGGCAGTCACGCGCGATGCCGCCAATCACGTCGTCGACCTCTACAACAGCCTCTCGGACCGCACCGGCGGAGCCCCTGATGTCCTGCGCGACTTCATGCTTCAGTGCGTCTGGTGCATGTTCGCTGAGGACCTGGGGCAGATCCCGAGCACCGGTTCTCACAGCTCATCGACGATCTGATCGCGAACCCACAGCGCTCAAGCGCCGACGAACTCGGGCAACTCTTCGAATGGTTGAACACTCCGGGGCCGCGTCCACAACAGGGGCTCTACGCCGGCATGCCGTACGCGAACGGGGGGCTCTTTGAGAACCCATCACATGTCCACCTTACGGTTGAAGAGTTGGAACACATCCGGTCCGCTGCCGCATTCCAGTGGCGGGACGTCCAGCCCTCAATTTTCGGCTCGCTGCTGGGCGCGCTCGGACATGATCAGCAGTGGCGACTGAGCGCGCACTACACGCACGAGGCAGACATCCAGAAAGTCGTCCAGCCGACGATCGTGACCCCATGGCGCGAGCGCATCGAGAGCATCGAGACGCACGCCGAAGCGGTTGCGGCGCAGAACGAGATGCTGAACTACGTAGTGCTCGATCCTGCTTGCGGATCGGGCAACTTCCTGTACGTCGCGTATCGCGAGCTTCGTCGCCTGGAGAAGGACCTTCATGAACGCGAGGAGGAACTCCGCCACGCCGCTGGCCGGCCGCAACAGGCGATCAGTCTCCATTTCCCGCTCTCCAACATCAGAGGGATCGAGGTCGACGGCTTTGCCGTCGCGCTCGCACGGGTCACGCTGTGGATGGGTCACAAGCTGGCCGTCGACGAGCTCGAACTCAACGAGGCGACCCTGCCGCTCGGCGACCTCTCGGGCATCCGTCGCGCCGATGCTCTCCGGACGGAATGGCCTCAGGCGGACGCCGTTATCGGAAACCCGCCGTTCCATGGCGATCGGAACCTCGCCGCATCCTCGGGAGCCCGTACGTCGAGTGGCTCAAGGAGGAGTTTGGGATCGGGGTCAAGGACTACTGTGTCTACTGGTTCAGGAAGGCGCACGACCACTTGGAGCAGAGAAAGCGCGCTGGTCTCGTCGGTACTAACTCGATCAGCCAGAATCGGGCGCGAGGCGTAAGCCTTCAATACATCGTCGATAACGCGGGGGTCATCACGTCTGCCGTCTCGTCGCAGGACTGGCCTGGCGAAGCGGCGGTTGACGTCAGCATCGTCAACTGGATCAAAGAGCCGCCGACCCCGCCTCAGCCGATCATCCTCGACGGCGCCGAGGTGGATGCGATCGACCCCTCGCTTCGCGCCGGAACTGACTCAGAACCGGTCGCGCTGCCAGCCAACCGTGGCGTTGCCTTCCAGGGGATGCTTCCCGGCGCAAACTACATCGCCGACAACCGTGTGGCAGAGCACTTGCGTGCGCAGGATCAGCCCCGAAATCGCGACGTCGTCAGACCGTACTTGTCAGGCAGCGATATTGCGAACGATCCGCTCCAGCGGCCATCCCGTTTCATCGTCGACTTCGGCACTCGGACTCTCGAAGAGGCTATGGAGTACCCGGATCCGCTTCAGATCGTCCGTTTCCAGGCACGGCAGAGCCGAGAAGAGAGTCGCTCATATGGTCGCAATCCCAGGTGGTGGCAGTTCCTTTGGCCGCGTCCGGTCTTCCGCGAGAAGGTCGCCGGCAAGGGACGCTTCATCGCCGGTACGGCGACTGGCAAGCGCATCCTCTTCTGCTGGTGTGACCCCGAGGTCGTCGCGAGCAACTCCACCAACGTCTTCGCGCTCGACGAGGAGTACCACCTTGGCGTCCTTACCTCCTGTATTCACACCGCCTGGGCGGAGGAACGCTCCTCGACGCTTGATGACCGTATTCGCTACACCCCGACGTCAGCTTTCGAGACGTTCCCCTGGCCATACCCGATCGACCCTGGGCAGCGAGAAGCGATTGCAGCTGCTGCGCGAGCCGCGGTCACGCGTCGGCAGGAGATCTGCCTTGAGCGCGAGATTGGCCTAACGAGGCTTTACAACGAGGTCGACGAGGGGGCGTACGATGGACCTCGCGGAACTGCACCACCATCTCGACAAGTCGGTCGCAAGCGCCTACGGCTGGGGAGCTGAGATCGCCCAACGCGCAGCTGAGACGAACCGAGCTCTGCGCGAGTTGAACGCCGAGATCGCCGCCGGTGACCGGCCATACGTCCCCTTCTAGCTCAGGGGACATTCCCGCACGCTGGCCCATGTCGCGGAGCTCTCCCGCGGCTCCCGCCTCTCGTCCGGGGCGAGCGTCGCGCGCTCGCTACGTAGACGCTCGCAATCAGGCGATAGCGAAAGCGCGTGCGGCGGCAGGTTGGGCACGATCGGCGCCACTCAGATGCATGGAAAGCAGTAGCGGGACATGGGATTGCCAGGCCGGTGCCGACGTCGGCGCGTGGCGGTAGCGTCACCGCGGTGAGCAGCCCCGCGAAGCCCACCCCGAACTCGCTCCTGGCCGCCGTGGTCGCGGTCCTCAGCGGGGCGGTCCTCGTGCTCTCGCTCGTCACAGACTTCCCGGTGTGGCTCTCGGTGGCGGTGATCGCGGCGTCGGTCGCCGCGTGGCCGCCTGGCACTTCGCCCCTCGTTGGCGCCTGCTCACCACCGTGCTGAGCGCGACCTGCGCCGCGGTGCTCTTCGCGTTCGCCGCCGAGGGCGTCCTAGGCGCGTTAACCGAGGACACGCAGTCGACGCACCGGTACTTCGTCGTCGAGCAGGTGTTCCCGACGATCGCCCCCGACACCAACGCGGGGGAGGCGGTGGGCACCGGCCTGCTGTTCCCCGGCGATACCGTCGACGTCGTCTGTCTCAGGGGCGGCTCGTGGGCCAAGCTCGACGATGGAAGCTGGGTGCCCGAGCACGCCGTGCAGGCTGAGGTCGACGCCGAGCCCGCGCCCCACTGCTGACAAGCCGCGGCGTGGGGAGCCCTGAGATGGCCCGCCGTCTTGCTGCGATGGAGGAGTGTCGGGGTCCGCGGTCCACTCTCGCTTCGAGGCAAGAGCAGGAGCGGACCAACCGGGGAACATTCGCGGACGCTCGGCCAGGCGAGTGTGTTCTGGCCTATTTGATCCACGCTACTCAGGTGGCCGAAGGTCTGTCGATCTCCTGCCCTGATCTCGGTAGGAGCATGGGTAGGAGCAACTTCTCGCGCATCCCGCCTACCTCGCACGTCTCGCATGGCTCAACCATGCGCTTTCCGCATCGCTGCGCGGGTGCAAATGCCCCCAGCGGGATTCGAACCTACGACGTCCATTCCGTCGGCTACCTGCGGATTCATGGCAGGTGGTGCCCGCGTGCGTCCTATGCCCCTGTCGGCACGGGGCCCGCGGCCCGATGCACGCCCGAGAGCGCCGGCGCCCACGAGGCGAGCGGCGAGACGTCGCCGTCCCGCCCGTTCAGCCTGCCGGAAGCCGAGCGCGTGCTCGGCCTGCATCATCTTGTGGATCTGGGTCGTGCCCTCGTAGATGATCGGCGCCCGCGCGTTCCGGAAGTACCGCTCGATGCCGTACTCCGCCGAGTAGCCGTAGGCGCCGTGCACCTGGATCGCGAGGTGCGCCGCCTTGAAGGCCGACTCGGTCGCGTGCCACTTCGCGAGTGACGTCTCGCGCGTGTTCCGCCGGCCCTCGTTCTTCATCCACGCCGCCTGCATCACGAGCAGCTTCGACGTCTCGTAGCCGAGCACCATGTCGGCGATCATGTCCTGGACGAACTGGTACTTGCCGATCGCCTGACCGAAGGTCTCCCGCTCGCGCGCGTACTCCACCGACCGCTCGAGGCAGGCGCGCACCACGCCGCAGGCGCCCGCGGCGACCGTGAAGCGGCCCTGGTCGAGGCTGTACATCGCGATCTCGAACCCCTGGCCCTCCTCGCCGACGAGGTTCTCGGCCGGCACCTCGACGTTCTCGAAGAAGAGCTCGCCGGTCGAGCCGGCCCAGATGCCGAGCTTGTTCTCGGTGTCCTGCGTCGTCACGCCCTTCCAGCCGCGCTCGACGACGAACGCGGAGATCCCCTTGTGCTTCGCCGCCGGGTCGGTCTTCGCGAAGACGAGCTGGTGGTCGGCGACCGACGCGTACGAGATCCAGTTCTTCTGGCCGTTGAGGATGTAGGTGTCGCCCTCGCGGCGGGCGGTCGTGAGCATCGAGGCGACGTCCGACCCTGCGGCCGGCTCCGTCAGCCCGAAGCAGGCGAGCTTCTCGCCCCGCGCCTGCGGAACGAGGTAGCGCTGCTTCTGCTCCTCGCTTCCGTACCGGAGCAGCGAGAGCGAGTTGAGGCCGACGTGGACGGAGATCAGGGTCCGGAAGGCAGCCTCGCCGCGCTCGATCTCCTCGCACGAGAGCGCCTCGGCGACGAAGTCGAGGCCGGCCCCGCCGTACTCCTCGGGGATCACGATCCCCAGCAGGCCGAGCTCGGCCATGCCTTCGATCACGCTCATGTCGAGCTTGTGCTCGATGTCGTTCTCGACGGCGTTGGGAAGGACTTTCCGGTCGACGAAGTCGCGGACGGTGTCCTGGATCAGGCGCTGCTCGTCGGTGAGCTCGAAGTCCATTCCGGCGGGAGTGTACGGGTCGCGGCCGGGCTACAATTTCGATTGACTGACGAGTCAATCAAGGATGGCAGCCGTGACAGCAATCGAAGAAGCCACAGTCACCCAGACGGGGATCTCGTTCGCTCTGACCGACGAGCAGCGCGAGCTGCGCCGGCTCGCGCGGGAGTTCGCGGAGAAGGAGATCCGTCCGAAGGCCGCCGAGTACGACGAGCACCAGACGCACCCGGCCGACGTCGTCGCGAAGGCGCACGAGGTCGGGCTGATGAACCCGCACGTCCCCGAGGAGTACGGCGGGCTCGGCCTCCCCGGCTTCGACGGGATGCTGGTCGGCGAGGAGCTCTCGTGGGGCTGCGCGGGGATCGCCATCTCGATCATCGCGAACACGCTCGGTTCTGCGCCGGTCATGCTCTCGGGGAGCGACGACCAGAAGGCGAAGTGGCTGCCGCCGCTCGTCGAGGAGCCGATCCTCTGCTCGTTCGGCCTCACGGAGCCGAACGCCGGCTCCGACGTCTCCGGCATCGGCACGACCGCGGTCCGCCACGGCGACGAGTACGTCATCAACGGCTCGAAGATGTTCATCACGAACGCCGGCCACGCCGACTGGCTCGTCGTCTTCGCATCGACGGACAAGAGCAAGGGCCACAAGGGCCTGTCCGCGTTCGTCGTTCCGACCGACCTCGACGGAGTCGTCGTCGAGAAGCACCTGGACAAGATGGGTCAGCGCGCGACCGACACGTCCGCGATCGCGTTCGGCGACGTCAAGGTGCCCGTCGAGAACCGGATCGGCGAGGAGGGCGAGGGCTTCAAGATCGCCATGAAGACGCTCGATTTCACCCGCCCGGGCACCGCCGCCGGCGCGGTCGGGGTCGCGCAAGCGGCGTTCGACTACTCGG
This sequence comes from uncultured Actinomycetes bacterium, assembly GCA_963827705.1. Taxonomy (GTDB): domain Bacteria; phylum Actinomycetota; class Thermoleophilia; order Gaiellales; family Gaiellaceae; genus JACDAN01. Next base: position 121,935 of record CAWHBN010000021.1, on the reverse strand, counting down.
TCGAGTACGCGAAGACGCGGGTGCAGTTCGGGCAGCCGATCGCGATGAACCAGGGGATCAACTTCCTGGTCGCGGACATGGCGACGGAGATCGAGGCTGCGCGGCTGCTCGTCTGGCAGGCGTCGTGGCTGCTCGACCAGGGCAAGCGGGCCACGCTCCAGTCCTCGTACGCCAAGCGGTTCGCGGCCGACACGGCGATGAAGGTGACGACCGACGCCGTCCAGATCTTCGGCGGGTACGGGTACATGAAGGAGTACCCGGTCGAGAAGCTCATGCGCGACGCGAAGCTGTTCCAGATCTACGAGGGGACCTCGCAGATCCAGCGGCTCGTGATCGCACGGGAGATATTTCTCCCACGTGAGTCTTGAGATCGACCTCAGCGGCCGCGTCGCCTTCGTCACGGGAGGCTCGCGCGGGCTCGGCCGGGCCGACGCGCTGACGCTGGCGCGCGCCGGCGCGGACGTCGTCGTCGCCGACATCCTGGTCGAGTCCGACGACTCGGCCGCCGCCGACTACGGCCCGCTGGCCCAGGCCGCCGCGGCCGGAGGTCTGGTGCAGACCGAGGGCACGGCGAGGGAGATCGAGGCGCTCGGACGCCGGTCGCTGGCGCTGAAGTGCGACGTGACCGATCCGGAGGAAGTCGGCGCCGCCGTCGAGCGGACGGTCGAGGAGCTCGGCTCGGTCGACATCCTCGTCAACAACGCCGGCACGCTCGACCACCTCGGCCAGGTCGAGAACCAGGTGCCGGAGCTGTGGGAAAGGGACCTGCGGGTCAACCTCACCGGCGCCTTCAACTGCTCGCGCGCTGTCTGGCCGCACATGAAGGAGCGCGGGTGGGGGCGGATCGTGAACATGGCCTCCGTCGCCGGGACGCTGGGCGGGTTCGGCCAGGCGAGCTACTCGACGACGAAGGCGGGGCTGATCGGGCTGACGAAGACGCTCGCGCTCGAGGGAGCCCGCCACGGGATCACGGCGAACGCGATCGTCCCAGGCATCATCGGAACGGAAGCCTTCCACTTCGGCAATCCCGAGATGAACGAGCGCATGGTCAAGCGAACAGCCCTTCGCCGCGCGGGCGAGCCCGACGACATCGCCAACGCGATCGCCTTCCTCTGCTCGGACCTCGCCGGGTACATCACGGGCGTGGAGCTGAACGTGAGCGGCGGGATCGAGCTCTTCACGTTTTGAGGCTTGTGGGCTGCCACCGGCGACGCGATCGCCCGGCTGGACGAGGCGGACGGCGGGTGGGACGTCTCCGTCTCGCTCGAGGGCAGCGGCGCGCAGTGCCTCGCCGTCGACCCCTCCGATCCGGACACTGCGTTCGCCGGCCTGCGCGAGCAGGGGCTCAGGCGGACGCGGGACGCCGGCGCGACGTGGGAGGACGTCGAGCTGCCGGAGCAGGGCGTCTTCTCGCTCGCGGTCTCCGCCGCCGACGGCGCGGTCTACGCCGGCTGCGAGCCGAGCCGGCTCTTTCGCAGCGACGACGGCGGCGACTCGTGGCGCGCGCTCGATTCGCTGCTCGACCTTCCCTCGCGTCCGACCTGGAGCTTCCCGCCGAGGCCATGGACGTCGCACGTCCGCTGGATCGCTCCGAGCCCTCACGACGCGGATCTCCTGCTCGTCGGGATCGAGCTCGGCGGCCTCATGCGCTCGACCGACGGCGGCGAGACCTGGCAGGACCACCGGCCGGGAGCACAGCCCGACGTCCACTCGCTCGCCTGGCACCCGCGGGAGCGGGGCCGCGCGTATGAGGCAGGTGGCGGCGGATCCGCCTCGAGTGAGGACGGCGGCGAGAGCTGGCACCCGGCCGACGACGGCCGCGACCGGAACTACACGTGGTCGGTGGCGCCCGATCCGACCGATCCCGACGTCTGGTTCGTGAGCGCGAGCACGGGGCCCTTCGCCGCGCACGGCGGGCGCGACGCCCAGGCACGGATCTACCGGCGCGAGGGCGACCGGCCCTGGGAAGAGGTCGCCGACCCGGGACGCGCGATGCCGTACGCACTCGCGTTCGGGCCGGACTCCCGACTCTTCGCGGCGCTCTCGGACGGGCGCATTCTCGAGGGTAGGGACTGGCGCGAGCTCGACCTTCGCGGCGACCGGATCTCGGAGCTCCACGCCCTCGCCGCGGCAGTTTGAACCGACCGGAACCGTGGGTACACTCGGAGCCTTGTATGCGGAGGCCGGTACGAGGGCGGTGTATCTCCGCCGAAAGCGTGCTGCACGAAGGCGGCTTGCCTTTCAGTGGTCCCTTGTCGGCGTCGGCACACTCGTCCTCGGCGCCCTCGCCCTCGGCCTGATCTTCGCCGGGTCGCCGCAGAAGCTGCCGGCGGGGGCCACCGTCTCGGGCTACCCGGTCGGCGGCCTGACCACAGGCGAGGCGGTTCGGCAGCTGGAGCAGCGCTACGACGAGATGAAGTCGGTGCCGGTCACCTTCACGGCAGGGCCGCGGCAGTACCGGGTTCGGCCGAACGAGGTCGTGCTCGCCGTCGACTGGCGGGCGGCGGTCGAGACCGCGCGCAGCCAGGGCGACGGCTTCGCTCCCGTGCGCGGCCTGCGCCGGCTCGGGCAGCGCTTCTTCGGCGGAGACACCACGCCTCCGGCCCGCGCCTATGACGACCTGCTGAACCACAAGCTCGCTGTGCTCGCCAACCGGATCGACCGGCCCGAGCGCCAGGCCGCCGTCCGCCTGAAGGGGCTCCAGCCGCTGGTCGTGCGGGGCGCCACGGGGCGGACGCTCGACCAGGATGCCGCCGCCCGGACGATGATGACCTCGCTGATCGCCTTCGAGCGCACCCCGGTCGCGCTCCCCGTCGAGATCACGCAGCCCGAGGTGACCGCCGCGGACATGGCGCCGGCCGTCTCGCAGGTCGAGACAGCCGTCTCGGGCCCGGTCCGGCTCGTTCAAGGCGAGACGCGCTGGCGCCTGCCGCGGTGGCGGATCGCGCAGCTGCTCCAGCTGCCGCGCAACGGCGCCACGACGCTCGCGATCGGCGGCCCCAGGGCCGACGCCTACTTCGAGCGGTTCCGCAAGAGTGTCGACCGGCCGCCGCAGGACGCCGCGTTCGTGGTCTCCGGCAGCTCGGTCGCCGTCAGGCCCTCGCTGCCGGGCCTCGGCCTGGATGTCGCCGCTGCGCGGAAGGCAATCCTCGCCGCCGCGCTCTCACCGACAGCGCGGACAGCGCGTCTCGTCGTCGAGAAGACCGCGCCCGAGCGGACGACGCGCCAGGCGCGGGCGATGGGCATCACGGGCCTCGTCGCCGGCTACACCACCACCTACGGCGGCGAACCGAACCGGCTGCACAACGTCCGGCTCGTAGCGCAGCTCGTCGACGGCGCGCTGATCGCGCCCGGCGCGGAGTTCTCGTTCAACCAGACGACGGGCGCGCGCACGCCCGAGCGCGGCTTCCTCGAGGCGCCCGTGATCATCAACGGCGAGCTCCAGAACGGGATCGGCGGCGGTGTCTGCCAGGTCTCCACGACCGTCTTCAACGCGGCGTTCGATGCCGGCCTCTCGATCACGTCGCGCACGAACCACGCGCTCTACATCTCGCACTACCCGCAGGGCCGCGACGCCACCGTCAACTATCCGGACACCGACCTGCGCTTCCAGAACGACACGAACAAGTGGCTGCTCCTGCGTACCTTCGTCGGGGCCTCGGAGCTGACCGTGAACCTCTACGGGACGCCGGTCGACCGGCGCGTCGAGGTCGAGACTGCGCCGCTCGAGGTCACCGGAGAGCCGGCCGTGAAGCGCATCCCGGATCCGACGATCTGGGAAGGCGAGCAGAGCACGCTGGAGGTCGGCGAGCCGTCGCGTAAGACGGCGGTCACGCGCCGTGTCTACACGGCGAACGGCAAGAAGCTCTACGACACGACCTGGGCGTCGTCCTACCGGTCGGAGCCGACGGTCGTCAAGTACGGGACGAAGGAGCGGCCGAAGCCGCCCCCGCCTAAGGACCCGCCGCCGCCTCCGAAGGATCCTCCGCCGCCTCCGCCGCCGCCGACGGATCCGCCTCCGCCTCCGCCCGCGTAATCGCCTCGACGAGCCAGGCCGGCACGCGTGTGGGGCGCATCGTCTTCGCGTCGACGCAGGCATGGCCCGTCCAGCCGTCGGCGACCAGCACGCCGTCGCGCTCGACCTCGTACTCGTACTTGAAGCGGGCGCCGCGCATCTCCGTGCACCTTGTGTGGATCACGAGCCGATCGTCGAAGGCGACGGGCCGGATGTAGCGGGCGTGGACCTCGGAGGTCGTGGCCTCGACGCCGGTGTCCCGCAGAGCCTGGTAGCCGCCGGCGAACTTCCTGAGGTACTCGACGCGTGCGGTCTCGAACCAGACGAGGTAGGCGGCGTGGTGGGCGACGCCCTGTGCGTCGGTCTCGGCGAAGCGCACGGTGATCTCGAGCTCGAAGGCCATCCGAGAGAACTCTAGGAAGATTCTCGGCGGCGTCCGCTCCGACCTGCCATCTTTCGCCCATCGACAAGGACGCGGAAGAGCGATTCGGGGAGATCGCCGCCGCGCTCGAGCGGCTCGAGCGGCGGGTCGACCGGCTGGAGGCGTCGGGACCTGCGCCGGCGGCGCGCCCTGTCGCGCCTCGCGGGCCTGAACCCACAGCGCCGCCGCCTGCGACGAAGCAGCGGCCCGCAAGGCGCGACATCGACTTCGAGGAGCTCTTGGGTGGGCGGCTCCTCGCCTGGGTCGGCGGCCTCGCCGTCCTCCTGGGAATCGTGTTCTTCGTCGCGATGGCGGTCCGGCGGGGCTGGATCGGCGAAGAGATGCGCGTCGTGCTCGCCTTTCTCGGCTCGGGGGCGCTCGTGGGCGTGGGGCTGTACCTCTTCATCCGCCAGGGCCGGACGCAGGCGTCGCTCGCGGCGGTCGCGAGCGGGCTGGCGGGGCTGTACGCCTCCGACGTCGCTGCGACGAGGCTCTACGACCTCGTGTCGCCGGTGGTCGGTCTTCTGTGTGCCGGCGTCGTCGGGGTGCTCGGAACGGCGATCGCGGTCCGCTGGCGCACTGAGCTCGTCGGAGCAATCGGGATCCTGGGTGCGCTGGCGTCGCCGATCCTCGTCGAGGCGGAAACGTCGGGCACGACGCTCGCCTTCATGGCGATCGCCCTCGTCGCCGCCGTCGGAGTGCTCCTCTGGCAGCGCTGGGACTGGCTCGCCGCCGGCGCCTTCCTCCTCAGTGCGCCTCAGCTGGCGGTCTGGCTCGATGACACGTACGAGGACCGGCTGGCGCTGGCGCTCGGAGTCCTGACCCTGTTCTGGGCCCTCTACGTGGTGGCGGCGATCGGCTACGAGCTTCGCGTTCCCGTCGCGACGCTCCGGGCGTCCTCCGCGATGTTGCTGCTCGCGAACGCACTGCTCTTCGCCGGCGGCGGTTGGTTGATGCTGCACGACTCGGATCACGAGAACGGCGCGACCGCCTGGGTGCTCGTCGCCGCCGCGGCGCACGTGCTTCTCGGTGGCTTCGGCTTTCGTCAGCGGATGAGCCGAGAGATCGCCGGCGTGATCGCCGCCGTCGGGATCGGGCTCTCGGCGGCCGCGCTCGGCCTAGCCCTCGACGGTCCCGCGCTCGTCATCGCATGGTGCGTGGAGGCTGCCGTCCTCGCCTGGGTTGCGTCGGTCACGAGCGAGAAGCGCGCGGTGGTCGGGACCGTTGCGTTCCTGACGCTCGCCGGCGGCCACATCCTGACGATCGAGGCCCCGCCCGACTCGCTCTACCGCGGCGTCGACGATCTGACCGACGCTGCGGTCGCCCTCGTCGCCTTCGCAGCCGCGGCGCTCGTGTCGGCGAGGTTCGTGCCCGAGAAGACGTTCGTCGGAGCGCTCGTCGATCTCCGGCTGCTCCTCGAGGCGGCCGCGGCCGCCGCCATCGTCTATCTCGGCTCGATCGCGATCGTGGACCTGACCCGAGAAGCGGAGACCGCTGCCGAGCCCGGACAGACTCCGCAGGTGCTGCTGAGCGCCTTCTGGGCACTCGTCGGCTTCGGCTCGTTGCTGTTCGGGCTGCTGCGCGACGACCGGAGATTCCGGATCGCGGGCCTCGCGCTCCTTACGGCGGCGGTCGCGAAGGTCTTTCTGTTCGACCTGTCGACGCTCGAGTCGATCTACCGCGTGCTCTCGTTCATCGCGCTCGGGCTGCTTCTTCTGGCTGCCGCGTTCGCCTATCAGCGGATCCGCGCGCGGATCGTGGAGGACGCGCCGTGAAACTGTCCTGGTCGTCCTCGCCGCGGCGCTCGCTGCTCCCGCCGCCGTCGACGAGTCGGACTTCCGGTGGGATCGCGCGCTCGAGGCGGAGGGCCGTGGGTTCGCGGCCTTCGCCGCCGACGGCCCGCTCTTCGCGCATGCCAAGCCCGAGCTCGCCGATCTGCGGGTCGTGGACTCGGCCGGGCGCCAGGCTCCCTGGAGGAGGCTGCCGGATCCCGCACCACGCGCCTCGAAGGAGGTCGAGCTGCTGAACGCGGGCGTGCAGGGCGGGGCATTCGTAGGCCTCCTCGATCTCGGACCTACGAGGGCAGTCCGGAACCGCGCCGACCTCGTGATGGCCAACGAGCGGGATTTCGTGGGCCGTGTGACCGTGTTCGGCAGCGACGACCGTCGGAGGTTCACGCGGCTCTCGACGACGAAGGTCTTCGACCTTCGGGGAGCCACGGCCGCCACCAGCACGACGCTCGTGTTCCCGCCGACCGATCACCGCTTCCTGCAGCTTCGAGGCGTCGGCGTTCCGCTTCCTGTGGCCGCGCGGGTCTACAACGCGCCGCGTCCGCCCCTGGCCGCTCCCGTCGAGTCGGACGTCTCGATCGAGCAGCGTGACCGAGAGACCGACGTTCGCCTGGACGTCGGCTACGAGCGAATGCCGGTCGATCTCATTCGGATCAGCACGGCGACGCCTCGGTTCGACCGGCCGGTCGTGATCAGCGGTTCGAACGGCGAACGCGTCTTCCGCGTGCTGCAGCGCGGCCGGATCCTCCGTCGCGAGGGAGTCGTCCAGCTCGATGTGCCCGTGAGCGCAGCCCACCGGCTCCTCAAGGTGGTGATCCGGAACGGCGACGACGCGCCGCTGCGCTCCCTGCGGGTCGAGGCTCGCGCGCGGCCGAGGACGATCGTGCTCTCCGAAGGCTTCGCGCCGCCGTTCCGCCTGCTCTACGGCAATCGTTCTGCACGGGCGCCGGCGTACGACTTCGCGCGCCTCCCCGCCAGCGAGCTCACGCCGATCGTGGCGGGTCAGCTCGGCGCCGAGCGGGAGAATCCGGCGTGGGAGCCGCCCGGACGACACGCGATCGTTCCTCGAGCGCAATCCTCGAGTCGTCGAGGGTTCGCTCGCGCTCGTTGCCATCGCGCTGGGTGTGGGAGGGTTCTTCGCCCTTCGGCGGCGTGCCTGAGATCTCGCGGCTCGCCGAGCTCGTTCGCGCGCGAGGCCCGGCGGTCGCCCTTACCGGCGCGGGCATCTCCACGGAGAGCGGGATTCCTGACTTTCGCTCGCCGACCGGCATCTGGGCCCAGTACGACCCGGCGGAGTACGCGACGATCGACGCGTTCCGCGCGGATCCGAGGAAGGTCTGGAGCTTCTACGCGCTGAGGCTCCGCGTGCTCGTCGAGGCGGAGCCGAACGACGGCCACCGCGCGCTCGCCGAGCTGGAGCGGGCCGGCCACCTGTCGGCGGTGGTGACACAGAACATCGACGGGCTCCACCAGCGGGCCGGAAGCCGCGACGTCACCGAGGTGCACGGCTCGATCCGTAGCTCCACGTGCCTCGCATGCGGCGCGTCGTACAGCCTCGCCGAGCTGCTCGAGCTCTTGGAGGGCGCAGAGGCTCCGGCCTGTACGGAATGCGGCGCGATCGTGAAGCCGGACGTCGTGATGTTCGGCGAGCTGATGCCCGACGCCGCGATCGACCGGGCCTACGAGCTGGCGCGATCGACCGGGCTGATGCTCGTCGTGGGCTCGGCGCTCGAGGTCTGGCCCGTGTCGCAGCTGCCCGAGGAGACGCGTTCGAACGGCGGAGCGGTAGCGATCGTCAACAGGGGGCCGACGTCCTATGACGCCCGTGCGGCCGTCAAATGCGATGGCGCTGCCGGCGAGACGCTGACGGCGCTCGTTGGCGAGCTGGGCTAGGCCGCTGCGCGGCGGAGCGAGCGCTCCGCGATCACCGTGTGGCAATCGCGACAGACACGCTGCTCGACCTCGTACGGCACGCCCGCCCGCTGCCGGATCACGTGGGTGGTGACCGCGTGATGCCGGTGCGTTCTTGTCCGACGGAGCATGTTCACTTTGCCTTCATTCGGCATAACTGCCATGGCGGTTTAATCGGTGTCCTCGAATTGGCGATGTTGATTTCGTGTTGAGACTCCAACTACCTGCGACGCTAGCTGTAGCAGCTTGTTTGGCCGTGGCGGTCGTGTTCACTGAATCCATACAAGCTTCCGGCACGAGTCGGACGGCGCCTGGGTGCTCGAAGGGCGTGAACCTGGTCACCCCGACCCGGTCATACGCCGTCGACGTCCGTACTCGTCTCACCTACGTTTTCCGGAACCCGGGAGGGCGTGCGTTCGCCCGTTTCGGCCGGTTCAACGTCAACGGCGTGCCGACGGTGTTCGCCGCGCTCGAGGCGGTCACAGGGTGCAAGGCGGCGTGGTACCGCGTGCTGGTGCCGCTGAAGCCGCACGGGCAGACCGGCTACGTCCGCGCGCGGGACGTGAGGCTCCGCCCGCTCCGCACACGCCTGGTAGTCGACCTCTCCACGCGCAGGCTGACGGTGTTCGACCGCGGCAGGCCCGTGCTGGGCGCGAAGGTCGCGATCGGCGCGCGCTCGACCCCGACACCGACCGGCCGCTTCTACGTCAACCAGCGCTTCCGTGACGACCCGCTCGGGCCGTACGGCTGGGCCGCGATCGGCATCTCTGCCTTCTCGGAGGTCCTGCACGGGTGGCCGCAGGGTGGACCGGTCGCGATCCACGGAACGAACCGCCCCTCACTGCTCGGGCTTCCGGTCTCGAACGGCTGCATCCGAGTCAGCAACGAGACAGTGAAGCGGCTCTGGCGCCTCGCGCCGACGGGGACTCCCGTCCAGGTGCAGGTGTAGCGCCCGACGACCGGGGTAAGGTTCCCGCGATGGCGAACGAGAAGCAGGACATCCTGAGCAGGCTCGCCGACAAGGGCGAGGGCGCGCTGTCCCTCTTGGCCGGCTCGCAGACGACGGCCCGGGTGGTCGAAAGCGTCACGGGCCTCCGCGAGCGGATGGACGACGTCCAGAAGAAGGTCCGGGGCATCGACGAGCTCGAGAAGCGGGTCGCCAAGCTCGAGAAGCAGCTCGCTGAGCTGCAGAAACCCAAGGCGAAGCCGAAGCCGAAGACGGCGAGCTCGTCCCCGCGCACGAGCGCCGCGACGACCAAGAAGCCGTCTAGCTAGCGGGAACCCGGAGCCGGATCGCGCCCGGCGCGATCTCGAATCGGACCGGGGAGGTGCCGGGCTGCTCGCCGTCGAGCTGCACCGGCAGGGGGTCCAGCGTCTCGACCTCGACGACCCGCCCGCGCAGCACCTCGGCCTTGGGGTGCGGGAGGAACGTCCCCTTGTAGAGCCGCGGCAGCTCCCGGACGACCTCCAGCTTCGTGGCGTCCTTGATCAGCAGCACGTCGAAGAGGCCGTCGTCCGGCTCGGCGTCGGGCGTCGTCATCATCCCGCCGGCCTGGTAGCGGCCGATGCCGACGATCACGTCCTCCATCAGCCCGCTCCTCGCCTCGCCGTCCACCTTGACGTCGAGCCGGACGTTCTTCCAGCGCGCGAAGACCGCGCCGAGCGCGATCAGGTACGACGTCTTGGCGCCGAGGGCTTTCGTCGTGTTGTTCGCTTTCGCCGCGATGGCGCCGCTCATCCCGACGCTGCCGGCATTCGCAAACCAGGCCGTCTCGTCGTGCTCCCCGACTCGATACGTGGCTCGGCCGAGGTCGAACGGGCGCGCCTCGCCCTGCTGCGCGATGCGGAGCGCGTCGACGAGCCGCTTCGGGATCCCATGTGTGCGCACGAAGTCCCTTCCGGTACCGAGAGGAACGACGGCGAGCTCGACTCCCTCCCGGCCGGCGATGCCGTTGACGATCTCGTGGACGGTTCCGTCGCCGCCGAAGGCGACCAGCAGCTCGGCGCCCTCGTCGGCTGCCTCCCGCGCCAGGTCTCCGAGTTGGCCCGGGCGCTCGGAGAAGATCGCCTCTCCGCGAAGTCCCGCCGCGTGCGCGGCGCGGGCGAGCTGGGGCCAGCGCTTCCCAGTCTTGCCGTTCGCGGACGCCGGGTTGACGAGGAGCGCGGTCTTCAGTGCTTCTCGGATGTGATCGTCCGCAGCGCCAGCTCGGTCATCTGGTCGACCGCCGCCTTCATCTCCTCGTCAGAGATCCGCACGAACTCCCCCTCGACGACGACGTCGCTGACGGTGAGCAGGCAGCCGGCGGCCACCTTCCGGAGGGCGCCGATCGTGAACAGGACGGCGGCCTCCATCTCGACCGCGAGGATCCCGCGGTCGGACCAGCGCGCGTACTGGCCGTCGTCGGGGTTGTAGAAGAGGTCGCTGGAGACGATCGGCCCGACGCGGACGCTCTTGCCCGTCTCCTTGGCCGCGTGGACGGCGCCGTGGACGAGGCCGAAGTCTGCGGTCGGGGCATGGGGCTCGAAGTTCACGAGCTTCTCGACGGTTCGGTCGGACGGCACCGCGGTGATGGCGATGATGAGGTCACCGAGCTGCATGTCCGGCTGGAGCCCGCCGCAGGTTCCGACACGGAGGAACCGCTTGACGCCGAGCTGGACGAGCTCCTCCATCACGATCGCGGCGGTCGGGCACCCCATTCCCGTCGACTGCACGGAGACCGGCTTGCCCTCGAAGGTTCCCGTGTAGCCGAGCATCCCGCGCTCCTCGTTCCGCTGCACTGGGTCGTCGAAGAAGGTCTCGGCGATGTACTTGGCGCGGAGCGGGTCGCCCGGGAGGAGGCAGGCCTCGGCGTAGTCGCCGGGCTCGGCGCGGACGTGGATCGGCATGGGCGGGAGCCTATTGGCTCTGGAGCGAGCGCTGTGCCAGATAGCGGCGGTGCGCCCGGCGGTCGCGGACCGCCCGCACGACGAAGAAGCCGACGACGAACGCGATGCCGCCGCCGATGATCGCAGCGGGCAGGGCGAAGTACGCGTAGCTCAGGCGGCTATGGGCGCCGGTCGGCGCTGACCCTGCCGCGGCGGGCACGAGGTCGTAGGTCGAGATGACCGGGCCGCGGTTCCCCTGCGGCGGGAGCGGAGCGAAGGTGGCGACGGGGAAGAGGCCGTCCACGCGCCACTTCCTCTGGATCTTCCGGAGATCGATCGTCAGCGCGACGGGCCCGAGCGTTGCGCGGTTTTTGGACGGCATCACGAGCAGGTCGACGTTCAGGTGGTTCCGCTGCGAGTAGTTGATCGTCCACCCGTGGAACTTCTTGCCGAGGGCGGGGTAGGGATAGACGGGGATGTCGCCGCGGCGCCAGTCGCTTCGACTCGCCTGGCTCCGAAGGTTCGGCGTCACGACCTCGGAGACCGCCGAGGGATCGCGCCGCTTGACGCCGTCGTTCATGAGCGTGTCGATCGTCTGATTGACGAGCTTGCGGTCCGCGCGCGTCAGGCGGACGGGCTTCTCGTGGGCGGCGACGTTGTAGGCCTCCTTGTTGCTGAAGACCTCCGGCGCGTCCTCCTCCGCCTTGGGCAGCAACTCGGCCCCCGCGACGACGAGCCCGACGAGGACGAGCGGGATCACGATCGCGTACGCGAGCCGCTTCCGCTTCCGCGGCGAGCGAAGGAACCCCATCATTGCGCCACCGCCGGCGTCCGGAAGCGCTTGGTCTTCGTCCGGTTGCCGCAGACGGACATCGCGCACCAGCGCGAGGACGAGTTGCGCGAGCGGTCGTAGAAGATCCAGCCGCAGACGTCGCGCGGACAGGCCTTCAGCCGCGTCCAGTTGCCGGCCACCATTGCCGTGTAGGCGACTGCGAGGATCCGCCCGAGCGCGCCGTCGAGCGTCGATCCGTCCGCAGTCAGGCGCGAGGTGCCGTCACTCGCGAAGCGGACGGAGAGCCCGCCGGTCGAGCCGGTGCGGTCGAGCAGAGCGAGCGCGGCGTGATCGGCCGCGAGCCCGACGTTGACGTGAAGCAGGTTGCGGAGCGCCTCGCGCACGGCGAGCGCGCGGCTGAGGTCAACCTGGCTCAGCGGGGGCGCACCGGGGTCGAGCGCGCCGATTCTGATGAGCACGTCGTGGAGGCTCGCCGGATCCGTGAGCTCTTCAATGCCGTTCTCTACATCGACCGTGTTCACGAAGGCCTGCACCAGCCTGAGAGGCTCCGGGGCGGGTTCCCTATCTCCGGGATCGGGCAGCATGCGATCAGCGTAGCGAAGATTGACACCACCGTAAAGGGTTAGATGGTTGCAAGAGCAAACCGGCTGGTCGAGCCGGATCTGGGTCGGGTCCTCGAGTTCTGCGCCGGGGATCCGATCGAGCGCGTGTACCTCGAGGAGGTCGCCAGGCGCGGTCCGGGCCGCCTGGTCGCGACCGTCGACGGAGGGGCTGTGACGGCGCTGTGTCACGTCGGCGCAAATCTCGTTCCGTCAGGACACGGCTGTGAGGCGTTTGCGGACGTGGCGGTCGCCGCGCGGCCGAAGATGATCATCGGAAACGAGCAGGCGGTGTCGGATCTCTGGGCCGCCGTGCGCTCACGGATGCAGGAGCCTCGCGAGGACCGGCCGGGTCAGCCGGTCTTCGCGATCTCCGACGCGCCCGAGCCAGGCGAGACCCGGATCCGCGAGGCGACGCGCGCCGACTTCGAGCTGCTCCTTCCGGCCTGCGTCGCGACCCACGAGGGCGAGCTCGGGCTCGATCCGATGGCGGCCGACCCGGAGGGCTTCCGCCGGCGCACGTTGCAGCAGATCGAGGAGGGTCGCTCGTGGATCTGGTCCGAGAAGGGGACGATCCTCTTCAAGGCAGAGGCGTCGGCGTGGACGCCGCGCGCCGTCCAGCTTCAGCAGGTCTGGGTCGACCCCGAGGTGCGCGGACAGGGGTACGCGCAGCGCGGGCTCCGCGACCTCGTGCGGCTGCTGCTCGAACGCGTGCCGCGCGTCTGTCTCTTCGTTCGCGCCGACAATCCGGCGGCGATCCGCCTCTACGAGGCGGTCGGCATGGCGCACGTGGGCACCTACCGTTCCGTCCTCTTCTAGTGGAACGCGCGATCTTCGTCCGGCACGGCGAGAGCGACTACTCAGCCCGTGCACTCGTCAACGGCGACCCGTCCGTCGTCGTCGGGCTGACGGAGGTGGGAAAGCAGCAGGCCCGCTTGCTGTACGACCGCCTCGAGAGCGAACCGATCGACCTCTGTGTGGTCACCGAGTTCGGTCGCACGCGGGAAACAGCAGACCTGGCGCTGGGCGACCGGCCGGTGCCGCGGATCGTCCTGCGCGACCTCAACGACCCCTTCTACGGCTCCTTCGAAGGCAAGCCGCTCGCGGAGTACCGGAAGTGGGCCGGGTCGCACGGGCCGCTCGATGTCCCGCCGGGCCGGGGTGAGGCCCGGGCGGCGATCGCCGAGCGCTACGCCCGCGGCTTCCGCGTGCTGCTCGCCCGCGATGAGGAGACGATCCTCGTCGTCTGCCACTCGCTCCCGGTCGCCTTCGCGCTCGCCGCGGCCGACGGACGGAGGCCCTCGGCGAAGATGCCCCTGATCACACCGGCGGAGCCGCACATCCTCTACGAGCCGAGCCTCCGCGAGGCCGCGGAGCGGATCGAAGAATGGGTTCAGGACCCTGTGTACCCGTGAGGAAGCTTCTGCTGCTCGCGGTCGGCCTCTGGGTTGCGAGGTGGGCGGTGCTCATGGTCGCGTCCTACCTGGAGCACCGGCGGCCACAATAGGGAGATGGACTTCCTCGAGCGCGTCGAGGAGCAGATCCGGCGCCACGACCTGATCCCGGCCGGCGGCGAGGTGACGTGTCTCGTCTCGGGCGGTGCGGACTCGTGTGCGCTGTGGCACTCCCTGCGCGAGCTCGGGTACGCGGTCTCCGCGCTGCACGTGAACCATGGTCTGCGCGGCGACGAGTCGGACAAGGACGCGAGCTTCTGCGCCGAGCGCCTCGGGGCCGAGGTCGTGGAGGCTCCCCCGGCCTCGACCGAGGCCGAGCTGCGCGACCTCCGCTACTCGTTCGCGACCGAAGGGCTGCGCGCCACCGGCCACACGGCAACCGACCAGGTCGAGACCGTCGTCTACCGGCTGGTGTCGAGCGGGAAGCCCGGCGGGATCAAGCCCAAGCGCGAGGACGGCGTCGTCCGTCCGCTGCTTGCCGTCTGGCGCGAGGAGACGCAGGCGTACTGCGAGGACGTCGGGCTCCCGTACCGCACCGACTCGACCAACCCGGAGACGAAGCGCGGGCTGATCCGCGACCAGATCCTGCCACTGCTCCACCGGCTCGACGAGCGTGCGGAGAGGAATCTCCTTGCGCTCGCCGAGGGCCGTCCGAGCCCGCTCGATGCGTTGACGGGGAGTGCCGTCGGCTCGGCGCGGGTCGACCTCGGCGGCGGCGTGCAGGCCGTGCGAGAGTACGACCATGTCTGGCTCGAACGCGGACCGGTCGACCTGAAGGGAGAGGTTCGCTGGGGCCCCTGGAGAATCAGCTCGTCGGTCCCGGGCCTGAAGGTCCGTGGGTGGCGTGCCGGGGACCGGCTCGCCAACCGCTCGAAGAAGCTGCAGGATGTCTTCGTGGACGCCAAGGTTCCGCGCTCGCAACGGGAGGCCTGGCCGCTCGTGGTGAGGGGAGGCGAGGTGGTCGCGGTGCCGGGGATCGTCGAGGCGGAGGGGGTGCACGCTGAGTACGTTCAAGACTGAGGTCGAGCAGGGCGTCGCCGAGGTGCTGATCGAGGAGGACGCTCTGCGCGAGCGGATCGCCGAGCTCGGCGCCGAGATCTCGGTCGACTATGCGGGCAAGGACCTGCTGCTGGTGGGAGTGCTCAAGGGCGCCGTGTTCTTCATGGCCGACCTGATGCGCCACATCACGGTGCCGTGTGAGGTGGACTTCATGGCGATCTCGAGTTACGGCGCCTCGACGGACTCCTCGGGCGTCGTGCGGATCCTCAAGGACCTGGACGAGTCGATCGAGGGCCGCAACGTCCTCGTCGTCGAGGACATCATCGACTCCGGCCTCACGCTCTCGTATATGACGAGAACGCTCAGTGCGAGGGGGCCCGCTTCGCTCGAGATCTGTGCCCTCCTGACCAAGCCGGAGCGCCGCGAGGTGGAGGTTCCGGTCCGGTACACGGGCTTCGAGATCCCCAACCGGTTCGTGGTCGGTTACGGGCTCGACTTCGCCGAGCGCTACCGCAATCTCCGCTACGTCGGCGTGCTCGGCGACGAGGCCGCCGCCGGCCTGTGATTCACCCCGTTCGGAGCATGCTCTGCCGCTAATCCCGCTGCTACCCTGGCCGATAGACCGCCTATGAATCGGTTCTTCCGCTCTGCCCTCTTTCCGCTGATCGTCATTGTGCTGCTCGTCTATCTGGCGAGCCAGACGCTGATGAAGGGCGAGAAGCAGGAGAAGGTCACCTACTCCGAGCTCCAGACGCAGGTCGCGGACAATCCCGGCCAGTTCGAGGAGATCGTCGCCAACCCGAGCAAGCAGCAGCTGACGGTCGAGTACCAGCCGCAGGGGGGCAAAGAGGAAGGCAAGAAGCTCAAGGTCGCCTATCCGAGCCCGGAATCGCTCGTCGTGTTCGAGAGGCTGCTGAAGAAAGAAGGCGTCAACTTCGACTCGAAGGCCGTCGGCGGGTCGCCCTGGTGGTCGCTCCTGACCTCGCTCCTGCCGTTCGTGATCCTGATCGCCTTCTGGATCTTCCTGATGAACCAGGTTCAGGGCGGCGGCTCGAAGGTGATGTCGTTCGGGAAGTCCCGCGCCAAGCGGATGACCCCGGACTCGCCGAAGATCGGCTTCAAGGACGTGGCCGGGGTGGACGAGGCCGTCGAGGAGCTGCACGAGATCAAGGAGTTCCTCGAGAACCCGAAGAAGTTCCAGGCGCTCGGCGCGCGGATCCCGAAGGGTGTGCTGCTCTACGGGCCGCCCGGCACCGGCAAGACGCTGCTTGCGCGCGCCGTCGCGGGCGAGGCCGGCGTTCCGTTCTTCTCGATCTCCGGTTCCGACTTCGTCGAGATGTTCGTCGGCGTCGGCGCCTCGCGCGTCCGCGACCTCTTCGAGCAGGCGAAGCAGGCGGCGCCGTGCATCGTCTTCATGGACGAGATCGACGCGGTCGGCCGCCATCGCGGCGCCGGCCTCGGCGGCGGCCACGACGAGCGCGAGCAGACGCTGAACCAGCTCCTCGTCGAGATGGACGGGTTCGAGCTGAAGGACAACATCATTCTGATCGCGGCCACGAACAGGCCGGACATCCTCGACCCGGCGCTGCTGCGCCCGGGCCGCTTCGATCGCCAGATCGTCGTCGACCGACCCGACAGGGCAGGCCGCAGGAAGATCCTCGAGGTTCACGCGAAGGGCAAGCCGATCGACCCGGTGGTCGAGCTCGACTCCCTCGCCGCCGGAACTCCCGGCTTCACCGGCGCGGACCTGGCCAACCTCGTGAACGAGGCAGCGCTGCTCTCGGCGCGCCGGGGGCGTAAGACGATCGGGCAGGAGGAGCTCGAGGAAGGCGTCATGCGCGTCATCGCCGGCCCGGAGAAGAAGACCCGGCTCCTGTCCGAGGAGGAGCGGAAGGTCACGGCGTACCACGAGATGGGCCACGCTCTCGTCGGCCACTACCTCGACCAGGACACCGACGTCCACAAGATCTCGGTCATCTCGCGCGGCCAGGCGCTCGGCTACACGATCTCGCTTCCGCGCGAGGACCGGTACCTGACGCGGAAGTCGACGCTGATGGACCAGCTGGCTGCGACGCTGGGCGGTCGCGCTGCGGAGGAGCTCGTCTTCAACGAGGTCACGACCGGCGCGGCGAACGACCTCGAGAAGGTCACGAGCACCGCGAAGCAGATGATCATGCGCTTCGGGATGAGCGAGAAGCTCGGCCCGCGCGTGCTCGGGCGGAACCACGACATGCCGTTCCTCGGGCGCGAGATGAGCGCAGAGCCGGACTACTCAGAGGAAGTCGCGCGCGAGATCGACGAGGAGATCCGCCGCGTGATCGAGGAGGCGCACCTGCGCGCGCACGAGGTCCTGAAGGACCACATGGAGGAGCTCCACCGCCTCTCGGCGATCCTCATCGAGCGCGAGACGATCGACAAGGATCAGTTCCTCCGGCTGCTCGAGGGCGCCGCGGAGGAAGAGGTCTTTCCGGATGAGACTCCGGCGGCCGAGCCGGAGGAGAAGCCGAGCCGCGAGCGCAAGCCGGCGCCCACGCCGAAGCCGTTCCCGGTGCCGGGCGCGATGATGCAGCCCCCGCCCCCGGATCCGGCGAAGCCCTAACCCGTCGCCTCGACGGCAGAGAACTCGCAGCCGCGCCGTTTCTTGCTGAATGGCGTCTGCCCGGACTGCCTACCTCTGTCTGCTCGGCATGGCCGTCTGTTTCGGCGGGACCTGGCCTGCGGGGAAGCTTGCCGTCGAGGAGGTGCCGCCGTTCACGGTTGCGGCCGTGCGGTTCTCGATTGCGACGGCGCTGCTCGCGCTGTGGGCCGGCGCGCGGCACGGGCCGATTCGGGCGCCGGGCAGGGCGAATCTTCCGCTCGTGCTGGCGATGGGTGCAACCGCGGTTGCCGGTTACAACGTGTTCTTCCTCTACGGCCTCGAGCTCGCGCCGGCATCGGACGGGGCGATCATCGTGCCGGGGTTCGCGCCGGTGTTCACCGTCCTCCTCGGTTGGGCGGTGCTCGGTGAGCGAGTGTCACGCTCCGCAGCCGCCGGCCTCGCCCTCGCCTTCGCCGGGCTGGTGTTCGTGGTCGATCCGGGCGGTCCGCTGGAGAGGGACAGGCTCGCGGGAGCAGCGCTCTTCGTCGCCGGCGCGTTCTGCTGGGCGATCTATCTGCTGATCGGGCGGCCGGCGATCGCCCGTTTCGGGGCGGTGACGTCGACCCTGTACGCAACCGCGACCGGCACGGCAATGCTGATCCCCTTCAGCCTGGCCGAGCAGGGGTGGAACGACCTCGAGGATGCGGGGGCCGACGGCTGGCTGCCGATGCTCTACCTCGCGGTCTTCGGGACCGTCCTCGCGTTCGTCCTGTTCTACGAGGGCGTGAGCCGCATCGGCCCCGCGCGTGCGTCCGCCTTCGCGATGCTCGTGCCGATCTTCGGGGTGCTGGCCTCGGTTCTCCTGCTCGGCGAGGAGCTCGCCGTCAGCCTGGCGATCGGCGGCACGGCGATCATCGCGGGTCTCTGGCTGATCCAGCGGCGGCCGCGGACCGAGGTTCGTTAGGAAAGCGTTCGGAACAGCTCGGAAAAAGTACGGATAGCCTGAAAAGTCCTGCGTAGCCCCTTGTAGGCGGGCCGCCGGCAAGTAACGATCATCTCCTTCCACGGAGCGTCTCGCCGCCGACGCAGCGGACGCGGGAAAGGGGTTTCTCATGCACACGCTCTTCCATTCGCGTGGCCGCGCCTGGACCGCCGCAGCTGTGGCGGCGGCGCTGACGCTCATCGCCGGTGCCTCGGCCGGAGTGAACACACCGCACTCCGGCTGGTACTCGGGCAATCCGACGCTCGGACCGAACAACCTGACCGACCTCGTCTGCGGCGGGACGACGTGCTACGCAGCCGGCGCCTTCGGGACGCTGCTCAAGAGCACGAACGCCGGATCGAGCTGGTCGGGCGTCGTGACCGGGCTCACCCTCGACCTCCGCCGGGTACGCATGGCCGGCTCGCCGGACCGGATCGTGGTGGGCGGCGGCTGCTCGCTTCGCCGGTCCGACGACGGCGGCGCGACGTTCCAGCGGCTTCCGTTCTCGGCGAGCGATCTGACTTGTCCGTCACCGGTCGGAGCCTTCTCGTTCCCATCGTCGAACGTGGGGTACCTCGTGCTCGGAAACAACGCCGTGCTGTCGACCGCCGACGGCGGTCAGACGTTCACGCGCCGCACGGCCGTGCCGGTCATTCCACCCGCCACGGACCTGCTCTGCACGAGCGACACGACCTGCTTCGCGAGCTCCGGCGGCTCGATCCAGCGCACGACGGACGGCGCAGTCACCTGGACCCAGGTGGCGGGGTTCAGCCTGCCGCTCTTCGGCCTCGAGCAGGCGGACGCCACAACGCTCTATGCGGTCGGCCAGGCCCTCCAGCTGCTCAAGAGCACCGACGGCGGCGCGACGTGGGAGCAGAAGGCGGTGGCCGGTGTGCCGGGCGGAGACTTCGGCTCGATCCGCTGCTCCGACGCCGACAACTGCTTGCTCGCGATGCGGCAGGGAAACCGGATCGTGAAGACCACGGACGGCGGTGACACGTTCACCGCTGCCACGCCGCCCGCTGAGTCGGCGTTCGCGGTGGAGCTGGCGTCTGCCACGCGTGGCCTCGCCGTAGGGAACTTCGGCAGCGCCGTGATCTCGGATGACGGAGGAGACACCTGGCGCGTGGTCGGCGGCCGCCTGACCGACGACTTCACGGTCCTCGAAGCGGCGACCGACCGAATCGCCTACGCAGGCGGCCGCGCAGGCGCCCTCGCACGAACGACCGACGCCGGGCAGACCTGGGCCAACGTCAGCCCACCGACCTCGCTGGGGATCAGGGCGGTGGCTGCGCCGACCGCCTCGCGCCTCTATGTCCTGGCGGACGACGGGACCGTCCAGCGGTCCGACAACGGCGGCGCGAGCTACCGGCTCCTGAACACCGGCACGCCGGTGGGAGCACGGGACCTCGTCGCGACGGACGCAAACCACGTGGTCGTCATCGGCGCGCGCGGCATCCGCAGGTCGATTGACGGCGGCGAGACGTTCTCGGCCGTGTCCGACCGCGACCTGCGTGGTGCGGGCCTCTTGATGGCCGACACGGCCGGGTCCGGGATCGTCGCGGCCGGACGGCTGCGGCTGCTCTTCTCCCCGAACGGCGGCCTCACCTGGCGGCCACTCCGCCGGCCGACGAAAAGCCGCATTCACGACATCTCGTTCGTGTCGACGCAGACCGGCTACCTGGTCGACGTGAGCTTCCGGCTCTGGAAGACGACGAACGCGGGGCGAACGTGGACGGAGCTCGTCTCGAGCGGAAGGCCGATGACCCAGGTCGACTTCGCGGATTCGCGGAACGGCTACGTCGTCGTACCGAGGGTCGGGCTCGAGGCACGCGGCTTCGTGCTCCGTACTTCCGACGGCGGAGCCAGCTGGCGGCCGCAGCTCGTCAGCCCGGCGTTCGTCAGGGACGTCGACATGGCCGGCGGGACCGCGTACGCACTCGCGGGCACCAACTTCCTCTATGCGACGACGAGCGGCGGCGACGTCGGTACGGCACGCACGCTCACGATCACGACCCGGGGAAGGCGGATTTCGAAGCCCGCCACGATCACCGTCAGCGGCCGGCTCTCCTCCGCCGTTGCCGGCGAGCAGGCGGTCGTTTCGATGCGCATCTCGGGGGTGTGGCGCTCGCAGGTTGCGATCGTCGCCTCGAACGGCACGTTCGTCACCCGTTGGCGCGTTTCCAAGAAGTCCGTGTTCGTCGGGCATGTACTTGGCACGGCCGACCACGTGGGAGCGGGCACGAAGCCGCTCGTCGTCGACGTCCGCCCGCCGAAGAAGAAGCGCTAGCGGGAGCCAGGAGCGGCCGGTCAGCGACGTGGCCGGCCGCTCCGCCGTTTCCCGGTGCGCCGGGCGCGGGTAAGAGAGCGTCATGCGCTTTCGGCGTGGAGCGAAGCTCGATCCCGGTCAGGTCACCGACGTTCGCGGGCGCCGCATGGCTCCGGGCGGGCTAGCCGTGGGTGGCGGTGGCATCGGCATCGTCGCCGTCGTCGTCTATCTGTTGCTGACCGTCCTCGGCGGAGGCGGCGGCCTCGATGGCCAACTCGCGCCCCTGGACGAGCAGCAAGTCGGGCAGGGCGACACGCCGAGCGAGGTCTCGCAGGAGTGCCAATCGGGCCAGGATGCAAACGAGCGGCAGGACTGCCGGATCGTCGGCGTCGTCAACAGCGTTCAGGGCTTCTGGAACGGCACCTTCGAGCGGAGCAACCGCCGGTATCCGTACGCGAACACCGTCTTCTTCACCGAGCAGGTACAGACGCAGTGCGGCTTCGCGAGCTCCCAGGTCGGGCCGTTCTACTGCCCGCGCGACCAGAAGGTCTACATCGACCTCGGCTTCTTCGACGAGCTGCAATCCCGCTTCGGCGCCGGTGGCGGGCCGTTCGCTCAGGCGTACGTGATTGCTCACGAGTACGGTCATCACGTCCAGAACCAGCTCGGCGTGCTCGATCAGATCGGGAACGACCGCCAGGGGCCCGAGAGCCGGGCCGTCCGCTCGGAGCTCCAGGCGGACTGCTACGCAGGCGTCTGGGCCGCCAACGCGGTGCAACAGGGGCTCCTCGAGGAACTGACCCAGCAGGACATCAACGAGGGGCTCGACGCGGCTTCCGCGATCGGCGATGACCGGATCCAGGAGCAGACGCAGGGCCAGGTCAATCCCGAAGGCTGGACGCACGGCTCGTCGGAGCAGCGGCGGCGCTGGTTCTCGCGGGGCTACGAACAGGGCAGGCCTGCCGTGTGCGACACCTTCTCCGGCTCGATCTAGGAACGCGCCAAAGCAGGGGTTCGCGTTGGGAGGCTCACCTCGCTACGGTCTCCAGCGAGATGGGTGAGCCGATTCCCGGCGGCGTGCCGGCAACGCTGGTCGAACGCACGGAGACTCCCGTGATGTTCCTGCGCACCCCGGACGAGGTCGACGAGATCCGTCGCGGGTGGGACCGCCTGGAGGCGCTGGTCGAGCTCCGCGGCCGCAGGTTCTTCGGGGCGTTTTACGAGTCCGCACGCGAGTACCGCGTGTGCGTCCAGGTGAGAGAAGGCGACGAGCCGGCCAGGCTGGGGCTGGAGCCGGGCTCCCTGCCCGGTGGCCGGTATCTGCGAGCGCGGCTTCGCGGCGAGCCTCCGGAGGTGTACGAGCAGATCGCCCCCACGTTCGCGGCTCTCGTGAAGGCGGCGGATCCGGACGAGACACGGCCGAGCATCGAGTCCTACCGTCGACGCGACGAGATCGACCTGCTCCTACCCGTGGCCGATTCGCCCGAGCCCTAGGCTCTCAGGCGTGCGAATGGCGCTGGAGCAGCGCTTTGTCCGCCCGTCGGTGATGGGGATCGTCAACGTGACGCCCGACTCGTTCTCGGACGGCGGCGTCAACTTCCGCCCCGAGGACGCGGTCGACTCGGCGCGGCGGATGGTCGAAGAGGGAGCAGCGATCGTCGACGTCGGCGGGGAGTCGACCCGACCCGGGTCCGAGGGCGTGTCCCTGGACGAGGAGCTCCGCCGCGTCGTGCCCGTGCTGGAGAGCCTCACCGGCCTGCCCGTCTCGATCGACACCGCGAAGGCCGACGTGGCGCGCCGGGCGCTCGAGCTCGGTGCAGAGATGGTCAACGACGTGACGGCACTGCGCGCGGATCCAGAGCTGGCCGAGGTCGCAGCCGAGGCGGACGCGTATGTCTGCCTGATGCACATGCAGGGCGAGCCGCGCACCATGCAGGCGAGCCCGACCTACGACGACGTCGTGTCGGACGTCAGGCGCTTCCTCGAGGAACGTGTGCAGCTCGCGGTCGACTCCGGGATCAGTGAGGACCGGATCTGCGTCGACCCCGGGATCGGGTTCGGCAAGACGGTGGAGCAGAACTTCGAGCTGATCCGCCGCCTCGACGAGATCGCCGACCTCGGCCGGCCGGTGGTCGTCGGCTTCTCACGGAAGAGCTCGCTCGGCAGGATCCTCGGCGATCCGGACGCGACCACCGGTCCGCTCTCGGCCAGCATCGCGGCGGCCGTGACTGCCTACGAGCGCGGTGCGACGATCCTCCGCGTGCACGACGTGAAGGAGCACGTGGAGGCGCTGACCGCGGCCAGGGCGGTGGTCGGGTGATCGTCGAGCTCGTCGGGTTGGAGGTCTTCGGCCGTCACGGCGTCGACGATGACGAGCGGGAGACGGGGCGGACGTTCTTCTACGACATCACGTTGACTGTCGACGAGCCTCCGGAGGACCGGCTGGAAGCGACCGTGGACTATCGCGCCGTCGCTGCCTGCGTACGCGAGGTGTCGGAGGCGGGCGAATACCGGCTGATCGAGAAGCTGGCCGCAGCGGTGGCGGACGAGCTCGCCGCCCGGTTTGCGGCGAGCCGCGTGGAGGTCCGTGTGCGCAAGCCGGGGATCGCGCCTTCCGGCCTGACCGTCGAGTACTCCGCCGCTACCGCAGTGCGCGAGAGCTGATCTGCAGCGCATACCGGCTCGAGCGCTCGCCCTTGGCCGGGAAGACGTCGAGGTACGCGTAGAACCCGCGGCTTCGGGTGTTCTCGATCCGGATCGTCTCCGTCCGTCCGCCGCGCAGCGCGCTTCCGGCGAGCAGGTCGCGGGCCCTGGCGCCGCCGCGCTCGTAGACGCTTCGCGTACCCGCCGCCCATGCAGCCACCGACACGTCGGCGGTCGGCCGCACGACTGCGGTCACCTCGCGCCGCGCGGGAACCCAGAAGCGATAGACGTCGTCGGGGTCCTCGCTCGCATGAACACGCGCGGTCAGCGAGGCACGACGCCGGCCGGGACCGGTCAGCGGTCGGGCAGCAGCGCGGAAGATCCCGTGCGCCTTGACGTGATCGACGTCGTCGTTCGGCTCCATCGGGTCGATCGGCGGCAGCGCCCGCTTGAGGGCGGTGGGGATGTCGAGGATGCCGAAGCCTGTTCGCCGGTCGAAACCGGGGGGCGCCACGTCGCGTGTGGAGCGCCGCATCAGGTCGAAGAGCTGCGTCTTCTCGATCCCCGGCCGCGCCGTCCACACCCACGCCGTCGCCGCCGCAACCTGCGGCGAGGAGAAGCTTGTCCCGTTGACGGTCTGGTGGATTGTCGGATCGGTTGGGTGCTGCCAGGGGATCTGCTCGCCCGGCGCGGCAAGATCGACAGCCGGGCTCGAGCTGGAGAAGGCCGACGGCCGATCCCTGACATCCGTCGAGCCCACGGTCAGGACGTGCGGGAAACCGGCCGGGTAGATCTGCGGGTCCTCGCGGAGTCGATCGTTTCCGGCGGCAGCGACGACGATGGAGCCGCGGCCGAACGCGTTGACGATCGCCTCGTACATCGCCCGTGACGGCTCGTCGCCGCCCAGGCTCAGGTTGATGACGCCGGCTCTCGCCGCGGTGGCCCGGCTGATCCCCTGGACGATCAGCGACTCCGAGAGGAACCAGAGGTCGTACGCCTGGAGCACGGCCTGCGGGTAGACGCCGACAGCGCCGATGTTGTCGATCGGCGCTGCTGCGGTCGAGGCGACGATCGTGCCGTGGTACTCATCGCCCAGCTCAACTTGCTGCTCGTTCAGGACCGTCGTGTTCGGGCGGGCGCGGAACTCCATGTGGTTCATGTCGAGGCCGGAGTCGATGATCGTCAGCGGAACTCCAGGCCCGGGCGGCTCCGCCCGGTCAGCTCCGATCCGGTAGAGGTGCCAGCCGATGGGCGGTGCCGCGAGCGGATCCGCGCCGGGAAGGTGTGAGTTGCGGGCGATCGGCCGGTCCGGCTCGGCGAAACGCAGGGCTCCCTGTCGCCGGAGCCGCGGGATCAGGCGCTGCGCGGTGCCGCTCGGGAGGCGCCAGATGTGCAGGTCTGGGGCGACGATCGTGCCGCCGTTCGCCGCCAGCAGCCGCTCGGCGCCGGCGTCGGCGCGGAGGCCGAGCATCGTGTGGCCGAACTCCGAGAGCGCCGCGACCTCGCGGTCGCCCGGCACCCGGGCAGCCGGGGCCGCCTGCGCCGGGCTTGGCGCAGCTACGAGGAGCAACGCCAGGAGGACCCCAAGACGGCGCACTAATGGACACGATAGCGAGGAGATGCCGCTTGTCTATTTAGGGCTGGGCGCGAATCTGGGTGAACGCGAGGCGACCATCCGCGTGGCCCTCGCCCGCCTGGACGCGCACGACGGGATCGACGTTCAGCGCGTCTCGCGCCTGCGCGAGACCGATCCGGTCGGGTACGAGGACCAGCCGCGCTTCCTGAACGGCGTCGCGCGGCTGCAGACCGAGCTCGAGCCGCTCGAGCTCCTGAGCGTCCTGCTCGATCTCGAGCGCGACCTCGGCCGCACGCGCCACGGCCCCCGCCTCGGGCCGAGGACGATCGACCTCGACATCCTCCTGTACGACAGCCGCATCGTCGACGAGCCGGAGCTCCGGATCCCGCATCCGCGCATGGGCGAGCGCTTGTTCGTCCTGGAGCCGCTTGCCGAGCTCGATCCCGGCCTCGAGGTGCCGGGACAGGGCCCGGTGCAGGCCCTTCTTGCGAGACTACAATGACCCGCATGTCGCATCTCGACGAGCTCGACGAGTTCGAGGCGGAGCTCGAGCTCCAGCTGAAGAAGGAGTACACGGCTGTTTTCGGCCTGTTCCGGTACTGCGTTCTCACCCAGGACGCGACCTACCTCTGCAACACGCTCGACCTGCGCTACGTCCCGCAGCCGAGCTACCCGTTCTTCCACCTGCGGATGGAAGACGTCTGGGTCTGGGACAAGAACCGCCCGACACGGATGATCCCGCGTGCCGAGGTCTACACCTCGAGCGACGTCACCGTGGAGGAGCTGCGCGGCGAGGGCGAGGAGCCGAAGCTGACCGCCGAGACTCTGGCGGAGAAGCTCGGCGAGCCCCTCCGCGACGACGAATAGTTCTTGCTGACGCCACCGGCCGGCAGTCGGCCAAGCCGGGCGAAGCCCGGCTCCGCCGTCCGCCTCGTGGCGCTCGCGGCACGCTGCTCTCCGGGGCCGTGTTAGAAACACTGTCCCCTCCGGCATCGCACCGCGAGCGCCACGCCGGAGGCGTCAGTGCCTAGCCGATGCTCCTTGCAGTAGACGCCGGCAACACGCAGACCGTCTTCGGTCTGTTCCAGGACGGTGAGCTCGGCGAGCACTGGCGTGTCGCGACCGAGCGCGACCGCACGGGCGACGAGCTCGGCGTCCTCCTCTCAGGTCTGCTCGACCTCGACGCGGTGGACGGCATCTGCCTCAGCTCGACGGTGCCGCCGCTCGTCCAGGCGTACGAGGACTTCGGTGAGCGCTGGGCCCATGCGCCCGTCCTCGTCGTCGGCCCGGGGGCGAAGACCGGCATCCCCATCCGCTACGACGACCCGCGCGAGGTGGGGCCGGACCGGATCGCCAACGCCGTCGGGGCGCTGGAGCGGTACGGCGCGCCGGCGATCGTCGTCGACTTCGGCACCTCGACGAACTTCGACGTCGTCTCACTCGGAGGGCGAGTACGTCGGCGGCGTCCTGGCTCCCGGGATCGAGGTCTCGATGGACGCCCTGTTCGCGCGCGCGGCCCGCCTCTTCCGAATCGACTTCTCGGCGCCGGAGACGGTGATCGGCAAGACGACAGCGTCGGCGCTCCAGTCGGGGCTCGTCTACGGGTTCACGGGCCAGGTCGACGAGATCGTGACGCGGATCCGTGGCGAGCTCGGCGCGGAGGCGCCCGCGATCGCGACCGGCGGACTCGCAGATCTGATCGTCCCGCACGCGCGCACGATCGAGAAGGTCGACCCCTTCCTCACGCTCGAGGGGCTCAGGATTCTCTGGGAACGGAATCGGTAGGGGCGGCCGAAGCCGCCCCTACTGCGATTCAGTCGCGCGTGCGGTCGTGCGCCGCCGGCGCGGGCACGTTGCCGTCGTCGTTCGTGTCGCGCGTGCGGTCGTACGCCGCCGGAGCGGGCACATCACCGTCGTCGTGCGTGACCCGGTCGTCCGTCCGATGATCGGTGCGGACGGTCGAGCGCCGCGTGTCGGCGATCGTGGCATCGGCGCGGCGGTGGTACCGCTCGCCCCAGAAGCCGCCGATGATCCCGCCGACGAACATCGCCACGACTGCGCCGATCCCGCTGGCGATCGCGGCCGTCGTGAAGGCGTCGCTGTCGAACCACTGCGGCAGGTCGACGTTCTCGAAGACGTCGTACTCCGCGCCGGCCCAGGCGCCGAGACCCGCGAGGATCGCGGCGAAGACCAGCGTCCAGACGCCGGTTGCGAAGCCGTTACGGGCGCCGTCATAGCGTGCGATCCGGCCCGCAGCCCAGCCGCCGATGAGGTAGGCGACGAAGAGAATCGCCACTCCGCCGATCAGGCTTCCCATCGACAGGTCCTCGGCGTT
The DNA here is from genome assembly GCA_963827705.1 of uncultured Actinomycetes bacterium. Taxonomy (GTDB): domain Bacteria; phylum Actinomycetota; class Thermoleophilia; order Gaiellales; family Gaiellaceae; genus JACDAN01. Next base: position 94,705 of record CAWHBN010000021.1, on the reverse strand, counting down.
CTCTTCCAGCCCGGTCTGGTAGCCGACGACGCCGAAGGCCGCGCCGACCAGCCCGGCGAGGATGATCACCGTCGAGAGCGCTGTCAGCATCCCGACGAGCGCTCGCGGGAATGTCAATGCCGCCGAAGCGCTCGCGCGCCGCATGAATCCCGGCGTACGGATCCGTGCTCGTCTCGCGCTCGGTGCGTGTCTCGACAGGTCTCGCGGTATCGACCTTCTCGTCGACCCGCGTGTCCTGTCTTTCCCTGGTTTCTGTTGCCATCTCGTGCACCCCTTTCGTGGGTCGAGATGGGTGGTTCCCACTAGGCGCCCGGTCGAATCTCCTGGTTAGCCGCCGCCGTAGATGGAAATCGGAAGGTCGAGCTCGACCTCGTCCAGGCGCGGGTGCTCCTGCTCGAGGCGGGAGAGGACGAAGTGTGCGCCCGGCGCGGCGGCGAACAGGCGCTCCTCGACCTCCGAGATGGTCTCCAGCTCGACGAGCTCCTGCTTGAACGACCTGGGGAAGCGGCCCCGGCCGAGGTACCAGCCATAGAACTTCTTCAGGAAGCCGGTGGCCTTGCGCTCGCCGAGCTCCCGCGCGGTCTCACGCATGAACAGCACGAGCTCGGCGACGACTTCCTCCCGGGTCGGCTCCTCGTCCGAGTCGCCGACGATCTCGCGGATCGCCCACGGGTTGCCCTGCGCGGCCCGCCCGACCATCACGGCGGCCGCGCCGGTCGTGGCGAGCAGCGTCTGAGCACGTGCGCGCGAGGTCACGTCGCCCGAGGCGATGACCGGAGCGTCCACGCGTTCGACCAGCTCGGCCGTCAGCGAGTGGTCGGCCTCCCCGGTGTACATCTGCTTCGCGGATCTCGGGTGCAGCGTCAGCGTCGCCGCGCCCGCGTCAACGAGCCGCGGGCCGAGCTCCAGGCAGGCGCGCGAGCCGTTCTCCAGGCCCCGGCGCATCTTCACGGAGACCGGGACCGAGACCGCCTCGGCCACGGCCCGGACGATCGCGGCCGCGCGATCGGGCTCGCCGAGACACGTTGCTCCGGCCCCCGTCTTCGTCACCTTCTTGACCGGGCAGCCGAAGTTGATGTCCACGAGGTCGGCCCCTGCCGCCTCGACCATGCGCGCCGCTTCGGCCATCGCCGCCGGGTCGCCGCCGAAGATCTGGATCGCGAGCGGATGCTCGTCGGACGCGATCCGGAGATAGCCGAGGGTGCGCTCGTTCCGGTGCTCGAGCCCCGAGCAGCTGACCATCTCCGAGCACACGAGCCCGGCCCCGTACCGGCGCCCCTGACGGCGAAATGCCTGCACGCTGACACCTGCCATCGGGGCCAGGACGACGCGTGTCGGGATCTCGACATCGCGGATTCTCCAGGGTGTCCGAAGATTTACCTGCACAGAGCGGGAAAAGGTAGCGAAATGCCTGTTGACGTCGTCCTCCGGCGTCGCTACCATGCGCGCCTTCCGCGACGGCCTTTCTTCGGGCCGCGCGTTTTTTTGGGTCAGGAGGCCATTGACGTGAAGGAAGTGATCCTCACCCCCGAGGGTTACAAGAAGCTGAAGGACGAGATCCAGTATCTCTCGACCGACAAGCGCAGAGAGGTCGCCGACCGGATCCGCATCGCGCGCGAGTTCGGCGACATCAGCGAGAACGCCGAGTACGACCACGCCAAGAACGAGCAGGCGATGCTCGAGCACAGGATCGCCCAGCTCGAGGAGCGTCTGTTGGCGGCCCGCGTGATCGACAAGAAGGAGATCTCGAAGGACGTCGTCAGCGTCGGATCGAAGGTCCGGCTGCGTGACGTCGCCGCCAAGGAGACGGTCGAGTACCACATCGTCGGCTCCGCGGAGGCGAACCCCCTCGAGCAGAAGCTCTCGAACGAGTCGCCTGTCGGCCGCGCAATTCTCGGGAAGAAGAAGGGCGAGACCGTCGAGGTCTCGACGCCCAAGGGCAAGGCCCTGAAGTACAAAATTCTCGAGATCAAAGCCGCCTGATTCGAGACATCCGAGGCCGGGGCTAGCCGGGCTCGGCGTTACCCTCGATCGATGTTCGAGCGGTTCACCGAGAGCGCTCGGCAGGTCGTCGTGCTCGCCCAGGAGGAGGCTCGCAAGCTCCGGCACGGCTACATCGGCACCGAGCATCTGCTCTTGGGGCTCCTGCGCGAGAACGGCCGCGCTGCGACGACGCTCGGAGCGCACGGGGTTCAGCTCGCAGCGGCTCGCGAGTGGATCGTCGAGAACATCGGCGAGGGGGACGAGGAGCCGCCCGCTGGCCAGCTTCCACTTACGCCCCGCATGAAGAAGATCTTCGAGATGTCCATCGAGGACGCGGAGACGTTTGGTCACCACGCGATCGGCACGCAGCACCTCCTGATCGCGCTTCTCCACGAGGGCCAAGGTGTGGCGCTGCAGGCGCTGCGCGCCCTCGGAGCGCCGCCGGAGGACGTCTGGGTCTCGTCGTTCCGCCAGCTCGGCTTGGACGCCCCGCCGTACGTTCCGGCCGGGCTGCCCAGCCTCAACGAGCGTCGCAAGCCACGCAACCCCGCTGAGCGCCTCCCCACGGTTGCTCTTGCCGCCGGCGCCGCCTCGTTCGTCGGCGGCCTGTTCGTCGGCTGGCTGGTCTGGGGCTAGCCAAGCATAGACTCGGCCGCCATGAGCGGGCTGCCGAAGCGGTTCCCGGACCGTGTCGAGATCGCGTCGGTCCGCGAGGAGGCCGAGCCGCTCGAGGCCGGGCAGGAGGCCGAGGAGAGCAGGCGCATAGCCGGCCGGGTCATGGCCCGGCGGGACATGGGGAAGCTCGTCTTCCTGGACCTCGTCGACCGGTCGGGGCGAATCCAGCTGCTCTGCGCGCGGGAGCGGACCGGCCCCGTCGACCTCGACCTCGGCGACATCGTCGGCGCCGAGGGCCGTCCTACGAAGACACGGCGCGGCGAGCCGTCGCTGGCCGTCGACGAGCTGACGCTTGCTGGCCAAGATCAAGCGGCCGCTGCCGGACACCTTCCACGGCGTTCAGGACACGGAGACGCGGTACCGCCAGCGCTACCTCGACCTCCTGATGAACGAGGAGTCGCGCGAGCTCGCGCTCACGAGAACGCGGATCGTCGCGGAGGCCCGACGCTGGCTCGACTCGGAGGGCTTCGTCGAGGTCGAGACGCCGATCCTCCAGCCGAGCTACGGAGGCGGGTTCGCCGAGCCGTTCGCCACCCACTACAACAACCTCGACCAGGACTACTACCTCCGGATCGCCGACGAGCTCTACCTCAAGCGCCTGATCGTCGGCGGCCTCGACAAGGTCTACGAGCTCAGCAAGGATTTCCGGAACGAGGGCATCTCCTACAAGCACCAGCCCGAGTTCACGCAGCTCGAGTGGTACGAGGCATACGCCGACTACCGCGACACGATGGAGCGGATCGAGCGCCTCGTCGAGCACCTTGCGCAGACCATCAACGGGACGACGAAGGTCAGCTACCGCGGCCACGAGGTCGATCTCGCGCGGCCCTGGCGGCGCGTCAAGCTGCTCGACGCGCTCGAGGAGCACGGGCTCTGGACCCGTGACGCCGACGATCTGCGCACCCGGCTCGAGGAGCGGGGAATCGACACGAAGGCCGACCGGAGCTGGGCGCAGCTCGTCGACCACGCGCTGACCTCGTTCGTCGAGCCGGCCCTGATCGAGCCGTCGATCCTCCATGACTACCCGGTCGAGCTGTCCCCGTTCGCCCGGACTACCGACGACGACCCCTCGATCGTCGAGCGGTTCGAGTTCTTCGTCGGCGGCACGGAGCTGGGCAACGCCTTCAGCGAGCTGAACGACCCGGACGAGCAAGCCGAGCGGTTCGCGCAGCAGGCGTCAGAGGTCGGCGGCGAGCAGGGTGACCCGGACTACGTCGAGGCGCTGGCGTACGGAATGCCCCCGACGGGCGGCCTCGGCGTCGGGATCGACCGGCTGACGATGGTGCTGACCGGACGGGACACGATCAGGGACGTGATCCTGTTTCCTGCGCTCAGGTCGCGCAATCACCACGGCAGCACGGAATAGCAATGGAGCCCATCTGCCTCGTCTACCATGGCTTCTGCCGCGCTCGTCCGGAAGGCGACCCAGACAATCTCCTCGTTCTCGAGACTGATTTCGAGCGACAGCTGGCCCTGTTGGAGCAACGAAGGTTTCAGCCGGTCGATCTCGACGGTTTTCTCGCTGCGCGGCAGAACGGCAGCACTCGCCGACCGTATCTCCTGACCCTCGACGACGGCTACGTGTCGGTGCTCGAGATTGCGGAGCCGATCCTCGCCCGACGGAGGCAGCCCGCGCTGCTCTTCGTCTCGCCGGCCTTGCTCGGTGAAGAAACGAGCCCCGAGCGGATCGTCTCCGCTGACGAGCTTCGAGAGCTGCACCGGTCCGGTTTCGAAATCGGTGCCCACGGACTCGACCACCGAAGGCTAACCGAGTTGAATGAAGAGGAGCTGCGTCGGCAATGCAGCGAAGCGCGCGAGCACCTCGCCGATCTCCTCGGGAGGTTGCCCCGGGCATTCTCCTATCCGCACGGCGCTTTCGACGCGCATGCGTGCCGCGCGGTGGCAGCGGCAGGCTACGAGGTGGGTTTCGCCGTAGATCGCTCAGCCGGCGCCTTCGCGCTGTCTCGGGTGGGCGTATACCGGGGCGACAGCCTCGCTGTCTTCCGAGTCAAGATGCTCTTCGCGCACCGGGGATTCCGGCCGTGGCGGAGAGGAGCGAGGATGTTACGGCGGCCGGGAGCGCGGCCGTGAGTCCGCGCCGCCGTCAGACGGGCGCGGCATCGCGCCCGCCAGGCCGGCGCCGGATTCGGCGACTTCTCCTGATCCTCTGCGCCACGCTCATCGTGGTGTTCGGACTCGTGCTCGCCGTTTCGTCGGTGATCATGGTGTTCGCTCCCGATAGCCACTTCGCGCGCGGCTATCTCGTCTATGTCACGAAGAAGAGAATTCAGGAAACGCGCGAGGAGCTGCACGATCTCCTCACCTCGGAGCCGGGCCGTGAGAACTTCAGCAGCAGCGTTCTCGAAGGCGCGAGCTCGCGATTGCCGACGTCGCTGCAGTTCGGGCCCGACGGACGGCTGTATGTCGCACAGCAGGACGGGCGCATCAAGGTCTACTCGGTTCGCCGCCTCGGCCCGAATCGGTACCGCGTGACGGCTACCGAGGTGATCGATGCCGTGCGGGCCATACCGAATCACAACGACGATGGCCGCCTTGCTCCGAACGTCCAGGACCGCCAGGTGACCGGGATTCTCGTTACCGGCCTACCGAGCGCTCCCGAGATTTACGCCACCTCTAGCGACCCGCGGATCGGCGGCGGCGAGAAACTCGAGCCCACGGATGCGGACACGAACTCTGGCGTCCTCTCGCTACTCACGCGGACCGACCGCGGCTGGCAGCGGCGAGATCTCGTCCGTGGACTTCCGCGATCGCGCGAGAACCACTCGACGAACGGGCTGGCCATAGATAGGGCAAGACAGACGCTGTACGTCGCGCAGGGCGGAAACGTGAACAAGGGCGCGCCATCGTCGCACTTCGGAGTCTTGCCGCAGTACGCCCTCTCCTCCGCAGTCCTCAGCATCGACCTGCGCGCAATCGGCATGGAGACCTACAACCTCCCGACACTGGACGATGGAGACAGTGGCTCACACGATCCTTTCGGCGGCGACGATGGCCAAAATCAGGCGCGCCTCGTTCCGGGCGGGCCGGTGCAGCTCCACGCAACGGGGTTCCGGAATCCCTACGACGTCGTGCTCACCCGCAAGGGGCAGATGTTCGTCGTTGACAACGGTGCGAATGCGGGCTGGGGAGACGTGCCCGCCGGCTGCACGAACGCGCGGCGGGAGGGTGGCACCTATGAGCTGGACACGCTCCATCACGTGAGCGAGAGGGGCTACTACGGAGGTCACCCGAATCCCACTCGCGGCAGTCGCGTGAATGTTTTCGGCGGGCGGAATGAGTCACCCATCGAGAGCGTCAACTCGCGGGAGTGCGAGTTCATCCCGATCTCGGAGCGCGGGATTGCGCATTTCGTCGGGTCGACGAACGGCCTGACCGAGTACTCGGCCGGGAACCTCGACGGGGCGCTGCTGGGCGATCTCCTCACCGTGAGCTTCGACGGAACCGTCTCGCGGCTCGAGCTCAACGAGGACGGCACGGAGGTGGACCGCAAAGAGACCTTCCGGAAGCTCCCGGGCATCCCCTTGGACATCGTCGCGGAGGGCGATGCGGATCCGTTTCCGGGAACGATCTGGATCGTCTCGCACACAACGGGCGGCATTACCGTGCTCGAGCCCGACGATGTCCTCCCCGGACGCTGGGTCTCGCTCGCGCCCTCCGGCTTTCCGCGCGCGGAGGTCTCGTACGTCCGCGTGCGCGATAAGTTCTACGCCGCCGGCGGACGAAGCCGACGTCAACAGGAATACGCCCCTCGCACGAATGCGTGGCGAGACGTCGCCCCGCTCCCGGAGGCGCTCGATCACATCCAGGCAGTGGCGGTTGGCGACCGCATCTACTACATCGGCGGACTCAGGCGTTGGCCAGAGCCGGAGGTCGGGAGCGTTCTCGTCTATGACGCCCGGACGAATACGTTCTCGAAGGGAGCAGCAATGCCCCGCCCCCGTGGTGCGGGCGGGGTCGCTGTGCACAACGGCCTCATTTACTATGCCGGCGGTCTCCAGGACGGTCGGGCCGTGCCGTGGTTCGACGTCTACGACCCAGTTCGCGACCGCTGGTCGAGGCTCCCCGACATGCCACGAGCCCGCGAGCACTTCCACGCTGCGGTCCTCGACAGCAGGTTTTATGCAGTCGGGGGACGAACCGTGGATATCGACGCGACGCTTTCGCCGACCGACGCGTACGACTTTTCGCGGCGAGCTTGGAGCACCGGCCTGGCGCCGATTCCCACACAACGCGGCGGTTTCGCGGCGGCCGTGATCGAGGGGCGCATAGTGGTCATCGGCGGCGAGACCGATGCTGGCGCAAGCGACGCGGTCGAATCCTACGATCCGCAGGCGGATGCGTGGCGCAGGCTGGCGCCGATGCCGACCGCGCGGCACGGGATCCAGGCGATCGTCTGCAACGGGGCTGCATACGTCGTTGACGGCGGCACGGCGAAGGGTGGTGGGCATGAGACGGCTGTCCAGGAGGCTTTTTTCCCGGCCGGCCGAGGCGGCTGCGGCTGACCGGGAGATAGACCAGGCGCGGAGTACTATGAGACGAGGGGCCCCATGGACGAGCGGTACAGACTTCCCAAGCCGGAAAGCGGGGGCGCGTCCGTCGCCCAACGTTTGAGCATGCTGCGAGGGAGCGAGCCGTCGACATCCGAAGCGTCCGTCGGCGAGTTTGGCCTGCTCGCTGCTCTGCGGCGCCGGAAGTGGGTCCTCGTGCTACCCCTCCTGATCGTTCCGGCCGCCGCAGTCCTGTTCTCGCTGCAGCAGGAGCCCAAACACGAAGCTCAGGCGAAAGTGCTCCTCACTCGGCAGAACCTTGCCGCGAGCCTGACCGGCACCCAGGACCCGAACCTCTTCCTCGGCGTCGAAGGAGCGGATCGCACTGCGCGGACACTCGCTGAAATGGCCCGGACGCCCGAGCTGGCGCGTCGGGTGCTTACCGCCGCCGGCGTAACGACGCGATCCCCTAAGCAGCTGCTCGACGAGTCTTCGGTCACCGTGGATGACAACCGTGATCTGCTCCGTTTCACCGTGCGCGACGGCAATGAAGCGCTCGCCTCCAGGCTCGCGACGACGTATGCGCGCGAGTTCTTGGACTATCGGAGCTCGGTCGAGACCGCTGCGATCAGGCGGGTCCGCGCTTCTGTGCGGCAACGCATCGACGCGCTCGTCAAGGCCGGCGATCGGCAGTCCTCTCTCTATGACGCGCTTGTCAACAAGGACGAGCAGCTCGCGACCCTGCAAGCGCTCGGGACTTCGAACGCTTTCCTCGTGAGCCAAGCTTCGCCCGCGACTCAGGTTGCCCCCAGACCGGTTCGCAACGGCATCCTCGCCATCGGCTTCGGCCTCTTCCTCGGGATTCTGCTTGCGTTCCTCTGGGACATGCTCGACACGCGTGTGCGCTCCGACGACGAGATCGCGTCGACGCTTCGGTTGCCTCTGCTCGGGCGGCTACCGCCGCCGCCTCGACGGCTGCGCTCGAAGGATGAGCTCGTCATGGCCGCGGATCCAGCGAGCGCACAGGCAGAGGCGTTTCGGCTCCTCCGCACGAACCTCGCCTTCGTCAATCTCGATGTCGGAGCGAAGACGATCATGCTCACGAGCGCGGAGCCGGGTGAGGGCAAGTCCACGACGGCGGCAAATCTTGCGCTCGCGCTCGCGCAGGAGGGCCGCCGCGTGATCGCTGTTGATCTCGACGTGCGCCGGCCCTTTCTCGGCCGCTTCTTCGATCTGGAGGAGCGGGTCGGCCTCACTGATGCGGCGCTTGGCCTGGTACCGCTCGAAGAGGCAGTCGCGAGGGTGCCCGCCCACGCCGAGCCACGCCCGTCTCACGGCGAGGACGGTCACTACGTCGTCGGGGTGCTCCCCCTGGGTACGCAGCCGCCAAATCCCGCAGAGTTCGTCGGCAACCGAGCCGTTGCGACGCTGCTCCAGAGCCTTCGGGAGATGGCCGATGTCGTCATCATCGACGCGCCGCCGCTCCTTCACGTCGGTGACGCGATGATCCTCAGTGGGCGGGTGGACGCGATCATCGCGGTGACCCGCATCGGGACGCTCCGACGACCTGCATTGCGTGAGCTCAACCGTGCCCTTGAGCTCGCTCCTGCTACGAAACTGGGCTTCGTCGTCACGGGGTCGGACGTTGAGGTGGCAACCTCGTATTACGGCCGCACCCGGCCGGCCGCCGCCGGCGAGCGCAGGCGCTCACGCTTGCTCGGGAGACGCCGCGGCCGTGCAAGCGTCGTCTGACACGAGGGAGCCGCGTGACGTCGCGCTCGGCCACGACGCGCCCCGCGTCGCGATCGCGCACGAATGGCTCGTCCGCTTCGCCGGCTCGGAACGCTGTGTTCTGGAGATGCTGAAGGCGTTCCCGGGAGCGCGTCTTCTGACGACGATCATCTCGCGAGAGGAAGTTCCAGAGCTGCTTCGCGGCGCAGAACCGTCTCTCCTACAGTATCTCCCGCGCGCGGCGCGAAGACGACACGAATGGCTCGTGCCCGCGATGCCTGCAGCGTGGCGACTCCGTCGGTCGGTCAGCGACGTCGACGTCGTTATCTCGAGTAGCCATGCCTGTGCAAAGGCCGTGCGCGTGGATCCGGAGGTTCCTCATCTTTGTTATTGCCACACACCCATGCGCTACGCGTGGGATTTCACCGCGGAAGCGGCTCGCTTTCCGAGACCGCTTCGCCAACCGGCCCGCGTCGGAGTCGCCCTCTTCAGACGCTGGGATCGCCGCAAGGCGCGAGGCGTCACGCGTTTCGTCGCAAATTCGCATGCCGTCCGCGAGCGCATCCAGCGTTACTACGACCGCGATGCGGATGTCATTCACCCTCCAGTGGACACTGACTTCTTCACGCCGCAGGGCCCGCGAGGCGATCACTTTCTCTACGTCGGACGGCTCGTCCCATACAAGCGCCCCGACGTTGCGGTGGAGGCGTTTGCCGGCATTCCGGAGCGCCTTGTAGTTGTCGGCCGGGGCGATCTCGAGGCGCAACTGCGAGCAGCGGCCACGCCGAACGTGACGTTCATGGGAGAGGTGGACGCAATCGAGCTTCGTCGTCTCTACCGGTCGACGCGTGCGCTCGTCGTGCCGGCGGACGAGGATTTCGGCATCTCGACGGCAGAGGCGCAGGCTTGCGGCACGCCAGTCGTTGCGTACGCGGCGGGCGGGTCCCTCGACATCGTCGAGGACGACGTCACCGGATGGCTGGTCAAAGAACAGACCGCGCCGGCGTTTCGGTCGGCGATCGAGCGCGCTGAGGGAACGCAGTTGAACTCCGAAGAGATCCGAACCCTTGCCGAGCGCTTCTCGCCACAGCGCTTTCGCGAGGAGCTGCGAGCCGTGGTGCGTGAGCTTGCCTCGCCTGCGAGAGCTGCATGAGCGAGCAGGCCATCGCGCGAAATATCAGTGGTCTGACCGGAGCTCTGGCGGCGTCGCTCGCGTGCGGCGTGGTGATTGCCTCTGGGCGACCTGTGCTTGCTCTGGCGGCGCTGCTTCTCGCGGCTGGGTTGCTGCTGGTGCGGAGACCCGGCGTCGTGCTCGCACTTGTTCTCAGCTCCATCATCCTGGTGGAAGGGGACCGCCAAGGCTTTCTCGCCGACGGCGCGCGGTTCTACGACGGGCTCGCCGGTCCGTTGCTTCCGACGGACTTACTCCTGCTCTTGCTGGTGGTCTCCGTCGTCGTCGATCTCAGGACGCGCGGCCTGGAGGTTCGCACGGCGGGGACTCTCACTCTTCCACTCGTTCTGCTCGCGACGTCCGTGGCCATCGGCTCGGTTACTGGCTACCTCGACGGAGGCTCGGTCAATGACATTGTGGATTCCGTTCGCGTGTTGGCTTACCTCGTAGTTACGCCCTTTCTCGTCGTCAACGTCGTTCGCTCCCAGGAGGGCGTGCGCCGCGTGTTGATCGCCTCCGGGCTGTTCGCTGTCTTCAAAGGGGTGGAGGGAACCGCCGCATGGGTTGCAGGTGAAGGGCGACCATTCGGCGGGACGACGCTGACGTATTACGAGCCGGCCACAAACCTCCTGATGCTCGTCTTTCTCATGACCGTCGCGGCGGCGGTACTCGCCCGCGCTCCGCTTCCGCGGTGGGCCCTCTGGGGCTCATTGCCCGTGATAGCCGCGCTCGCGCTGTCTTTCCGAAGGAGCTTCTGGATTGCTGCTGTGCTCGGGCTTCTGCTCGTGCTGCTGCTGTCCCGTGGCTCCGCGCCCAAGCTGTTGTTTCTCGCCGTGGCGAGCGTCGTGGCCGCCCTGGCTCTCGCCGTAAGCCACGGAGGGGCAACCGTGAACGAAACGAACGGTGGTGTCGTGAGCCGCGCGAGGTCGTTACGACCTGCTCAGATTCGCTCGACGACGGAGGATCGCTATCGCCTCGTCGAACAGCGCAACGTCATCGCTTCGTTGCGCGAGCACCCGATCACGGGCCTTGGACTAGGGGTGCCGTGGGAGGTTCGCGACCCACTTCCGGAACGGCACGAGGACGACACGCTCTACACGCATGTCATCGTTCTTTGGTATTGGCTAAAGCTCGGTCTGGCAGGTCTGATCTCGTACCTGCTGTTGATGGCCGTCGCGATTCGCTCTTCGTACCGCATCTCTCTGCTTCATCGGGACCCGCTCATAGCAAGTGCCGGGCTGGGCCTCGTCGCGGCGTTTTGCGGACTGGCCGTCGTCGAGACGACCGGCTCGTTCACCGGTGTCTCGCTGCGCTTCACGATCGTGCTCGCCGCGATTCTCGGCATGATCGCCACTGCGGAGCGAGGGCTTCAGCGCACGGCCTCTACGTAGAGCGTGCCTTTCCGCCGCCGCGCGCTATCCGGGCAGGTAACGATTCGGCTCTCGCCGAAGCCGAGCTGCTCTATCTCCCGGAAGCCCGCAGCACGCAGCGCCAGTTCCAGCGTCTCAGCGTCGTACATCGCGCGGTTTCCTGGGTAGTAGAAGATCTCCTGAACCCCCAGAAGCCGGGGAAGGACGTCCCCCTCGGCGACGGACGATCGCTCCGGCCAAGGGTCGGGAACGCCGATCCGGAGGACTCCGCCCGGGGCGAGCATGCGAAAGGCATCGTCGAGCAGCGCGAGACCCTTTCGGAGGTCGATCAGCGTGAGGAGATGCTCGTGAAAGACCGCCTCTGCAGCGCGGTCCAGAAAGGGCAAGGGCGTGGTCAGGTCCCACGCGAGATCGACCCGGTCCCCCAGGAGGTCCACGTTCACCCAACCGTGCTTGTACTCGACGCCGCTGCCCAGATGAAGTCTGAGTGGGGGCCTGCGCGCGAACTCACGCGCCCGGCGGCGCTCGCGCGGCCTCGCCAGTCTCGTCGCGGCAAGTCGGGCGCCCAATCGGGAATCGGCCGGAATGAGTCGCTTGCCGATCTTGCGAGGGAGCGGCACCGTCGCGTCTCCGCGCCGGTCTCCGCCTCGTATCGCGTCGAGGTGGTCGAGGTAGGCAAGCAGATGTGCGCGCTCGCTCAAGACTGGCACATCTTAGGAAGCCCTCAGTAGAGTCGAATCCATGCTGCGAAAGGCCCTCGCTTACGCAAGAGCGCTCACGGTCGACCTCCCGACCACGATGCGAGACCGCCGCGACGAGCGCCATTTCGAGTTGCTCTTTGCCTTTACGCTCGCAGAGGACTCGAATTGCATCGACGTTGGCGCGTTCAGGGGAACGGTATTGCGTCGAATCGTGCGGTATGCGCCGCTGGGCCGCCACATCGCGTACGAACCGATCCCGCGTCTCCACGCTCGGCTCGTCGACGAGTTCCCGCGGGTTGACGTGCGGAGGGCGGCCCTCTCGGATCATCGCGGCAACAAGGCGTTCGTCGACGTGAGCGGTGAACCGGCGCTGAGCGGATTCCGGGAACGAGCGTATTCGCATCACGTCACGCGCCGGCAGATCGATGTCCCCGTCGAGGATCTCGATTCGTCGTTACCGGAGGACTATGTTCCGGCGCTGATCAAGATCGATGTGGAGGGCGCGGAACTCGAAGTCCTGCGGGGCGCGATGCAGACGATCTCCCGCCATAAGCCGGTGGTGATCTTCGAGCACGGCAAGGGCGCCGCGCCCGCGTACGGTACGCGCCCTGCGGATGTCCACGAGCTTCTCTGCGGTCAAGCCGGGCTCCGCGTGTTCGACATCGACGGCGACGGCCCGCTCAGCGTCGACGCATTCACCGAGACGTTCGAGCGCGGACGCGTTTGGAACTTCGTCGCCCATGCAGGACGGTAGCCGCGACGTCAAAACCGAGGGTGGTGACGAAAGCGTGCGACGCCTCGGTAGAAGTGGAACGCGTAGACCCAGGGTACGAGGATCGCGACGCCGGCGAGACGGTGAAGGTCTGCGATCTTCACCGTCCGTTTCCAAGCCAAAGCCACGGCTGTCGCGGCCCATCCCAGGCCGGAAACCAGTACTCCGATAACGACCAGCGCCGTCGACGAGACTGCGAAGCCGGACGCGGTAAGACCGAGACCGATGAGGAAGCCCACCGCAGCGAGGTGGCGCATGAGTCTGAGCGAGATCGGTCCGAGAGCACGCGAGCGAACCAGGGCTCGATAGCGCTCTGGATGCTCGCGTGCGAGGAGCGCATCGAAGAAGTAGCGCCGTGCTAGCCGAATTGGCGTGAGAAACGACGCCTCGTGAACCACGTGCTGCGCCACCAAATCGGGGTCGTAGGCCACGGTTCGCCCCGTTTCCGCAAGGCGAAAGTGGAGCTCCGTGTCTTCCCGGAAGTGGAGCTTCCGACGCGCGTCGAAGAACCGTTCGTCGAATCCACCCGCATCGCGCAAGACCTCGGTGCGAAACGCGACGTTGCCGGCGCCATGGTGCGTTCCAGCTAGGCGGAACTCCGTCGTGTGCGTGAAGGGCGTGGGCTTCGTTTTGGGTGGCAGGTCCACACGGCCCTCCACGCCGTCGAAGTTGTCATCGCGGGCGATCGCGCGGAGGCGCTCGACCCAGGCGGGGCCCGGCAGCATGTCCGCATCGAGGAATGCAACCCAGCTTGTGTCAACCTGCGCCAAGCCGAGATTTCGAGTGGCGCCCGGACCTCGGTTCGTATTGGCACGCACTACGCGGAGCTCGAGGCCGTCTACCCTGCCTACGTCAAGCTCGAGCGGAGGCTCGCTGGAGTCGTCTGCGACGACGACGCGTAGGGGCGCACTCCCGGCCTGCTCTGCTAAAGCAACGACTAGGCGGTGCACCGAGCTCGCCTCGCCGTGTGTGGGGATCACGACAGTGGCATCGTTCACTGATCGAGCGCCAGACTCGCGTGGAGATCCACGAGTGGGCGTGCGACTTGGCGCCAGTCGTAGCGCTGCTCGACGAGCTCGCGGGCTGCCCGTGAAAGGCTCTCGGCCAGCGCGTGGTCCTCGATCAGCCTCGACGCCGCTGCCGCGAGTTCCGCCGGGGTGTCGGCGAGAAGTGCGTGTTCGCCGTCACGCACCGCCAAGCCCGCGACGCCGAAGCGAGTCGAAACGACCGGAATGCCGGCCGCCATGGCTTCGAGCACCTTCAGACGCGTGCCCCCGCCGCTACGGAGAGGCACCACGAAGACGTCCCCCTTATGCAGGAACGACACGACATCCTCAACGTCGCTCGCGATGTGGATGGACGGCCCCGTGAGGTGCCGTAGTGATTCAGAGGCCTTGCGGCCGACCAGCTGGACGGTGGTGTCCGGTATGCGGGCGCGTACCGAGGGAAAGATGCGCGTCACGAGCTCTTCGGCGGCGCGCAGATTTGGGCGGTAGCCGAAGTGGCCGACGTAGAGGAGTTTCCGGCCACGAGGCGGGAGACGGTGCTCGACGGCTCGTGTATCTACCCCGTTCGGGACGATAACCAGTCGGCGGGCACCGTAGGCCTCGAGTGTCGCGGCATCGTCATCGCTCGACGCGCAGACCGCGTCGGCGATGGAGACCGCCTTTCTCTCGAGGCGCTCGGTCTTGGCCGCCTCCCAACGCCAGCGGCGCCGATGGACGAGCCGATCCTCATCCTCGGCAACGGAACGGAGTACGTCCGATTCCACGTTATGCGCATCCATGACGAGCGGAGCGTCGACGCGCTTGGCGGCAAAGACCGTGTACGGGAATTCCGCCTGCACGCTGCTCCACTCATTCGGCCGAGCGGAAAGCGCGAGGCTGTTGGCCCCCAGCTTCGCCTCCATGTACGTGCGGCGTACGCCGCGGGAGAGTGCCCGAAGCGGCGGACGATGCGCTCCGACGTGGCGAAGCGCGAAGGGCTCTCTTGCGTCCGTCTCCGGCTCGCCGAGAGCCACCACCTCAACTTGTCCCTCTGCTGCAAGCTGACGGGCGAGGTGGAGCATGCGCTGGCGAACTCCCGAATTGGCCGGCAGCAGCGTCTCGGTTGCGACGATCAGGATCTTCATTGCGCCGGCGACTGTACGCGGCGAGCGAATGGATGCAAACCGGCCAGGTCATCGCGGTTGAGCGTGCCCAGCACGACCACGGAAATCGCATAGACGGCGAGGCCGATCCCAAGCTGCAGAAAGGGGTTGACCAGATACGCAGGGACGAGCGCCGCCGCGCAGGCTGCACCGGCGGCAAGCGATTGCCGGAACCGCTCCAGCGGCCACGGCATCTCGAGCTTCGAGCGCACCTCGCGAGCCGAGAGCAGAAGCACTGCCGCCTCCGTAGCAGCGGTCGCTACCGCCGCCCCGACGTACGAGTACGGCGGTATCAGCGCGACGTTGAGTGCGACGTTGACGGCGACGCCGAACGCAGCCAAGCGCAGCAGACGTCCCTCGAGGTGCGCCGCGACGAGCACGGCTTGCGCGATCGTCGCGAGAAAGAGCGCCGCCGCAGCGGGGGAAAGAATCGACAGCGCAACGCCGGCTCCGTGGTACTCGCTGAACCCGGGCAACCGAGGCACGACCCGCCACGCAGTCATGCCGCCGACGACTGCAACGGGAACGACGAGCACCATGATGAGATGTACGGCACGTTCGAACCGGCGCTGCAGGATCTGGCGTGACTCGGTAAAGCTTTGCGCCAGCACGGGCGCGATCACCGCCATCGCGAGCGCGGGCAGCACTGCGAAGGTCTCTAGGAATCTGTACGCGGCCCCGTACTGCCCGAGGTCCTCGGGCGGTTTGAGTCGCGCGAGGAACGCCATGTCAATCCGGTAGTAGAGAGCGATGAAGAGGCCGGCGAGCCCGATCGGCCAGGCTGTCCGGACGACCGGCATCCAGAGTCGAGGTCTCGGACGCCAGTCGAACTCGGCACGTCGCAGCGCCGCGGCGGCCGAGACGCATGCGGCGATGACCCCGACCACGACGTATAGCCAGACGAACCCGACTGGTCCGGCATCCATACGCGTGAGCGCGACGACACCTACGAGGAACGAAACGGCGCGAACCATGTCGGCGGCCGCGACCCAGCCCATCGCGAGGCGAACCTGCAAGGGCACGATCAAGCTCTCGATCGAGAACAAGACCAGCAGCGTGCCGGCGGCGAGCGCGGCCTCGCGTTGCTTGCCGCTGTAGCCGGCGGTGAAGACGATGAGTAGCAGCAAGCCGTACGCGGCCACCCCGGCCAGAATCCGCAGGTGAAACAACGCCGGGACGAGCTCGCGTTCGCGGCCGGGTTGCTGCGCCACATCCCGTGTCACAACAGTCTCGAATCCGAAGTTGGAAAGGATCCTGAGAAGCTCGGCCATCGCCAGCGCGAACGCGTAGACGCCGAAACGGTCTGGTCCGAGGTACGACGCCAGGAATGCGAACGAGACGAGCTGTAGAGCAAGGGCGAAGCCGCGTGTGCCCCAGAGCACGGCTACGTTTCGCGCAAGGCGCGCGCCCACGGGCTCAGGCGGCATCTTCGGCGGCCAGGCGGTAGATGTGGAGTGTCTCGCGCGCGGCGCGCTCCCAGCTGAACATTCCGACGCGACGACTGCCGGCTTCGATTACGGCCCTCCGGCGAACCTCGTTGGCCAGGAGCTCTTCCATCGCGTCCGTCCATGCCGCTGGGTCCCTCGCGTCGGCATAGACGGCGGCATCACCGGCGACCTCACCGACTGCGCCATTCCCGCTCGCGAGGACCGGGGCGCCGCACGCCATCGCCTCCAATGCCGTCAGGCCGAAGCCCTCGTACAGAGACGGGAGAACGACGATCGTTGCCGCCCCGTAGAGGGCGCGGAGCCGTCGCTTCGACACGCGTCCGGTGAACCCGACGACGCCAGCGAGGTCGTGCGCCGTGACGAGCCGATAGACCTCGTCCGCGAGCCACCCGCGCGGTCCCGCGAGTACGAGCGGCGGTGCGCTCTCGCGAAGCCGCTCGCGGAGCCCGGCGTAGGCGCGGATGAGCATGGGAATGTTCTTCCTCGGCTCAATCGTCCCGACGAACAGGATGAAGCGTTCTTCGAGCCCGAGCTCAGCGCGTGAGGCCGCCAGCTCCTCTGCGTCGCGCTCGGCGTCGATACCCACGAAAAAAGGGTCGACCGCCTCGTACACGACATGTAAGCGTCCTGGGTCGGGACGCAGCAGCGTTCGTACGTCCGCCGCAGTCGACTCCGATACGGCGATGATCCGCTCAGCGACGCGCACGGCACGATCCAATTGTCCGTAGTAACGCTTGCCCAGCTCGTCGTGAATCTCGGGGAAGTGCATGAAGGCGAGGTCGTGAATCGTGATTACGGACGCGAAGGTTCGGAGCCGGAGGGGTGGTATGAAGTCGGGGCTGTGCAACACGTCGAGGCGCAACCGCGCAAGCTCGAGAGGGAACGTCCACTGCTCGACTCGGTGCTTGGGAGTCGTCCTGATGCGCGCCGGATGAAAGTTCGGCCCGAGAAGATCAGCACCGGCGGCGTCGCGGTTGTACAGGACGTAGAACTGGTGGTCCGCGCCAATCGATGCGTATTCGCGCACCAGCTGCTGGGCGTAGGTCGCAGTGCCTCCCGCGCCGTATTCGACGAGGCGATTGTCAAGTCCGACGCGCACCGCTCAATCATCGTGGTTTCTGCGGATGCGAAGCTGCTCGCCTCCGAGCTGTGACGGACGTCCTCTTCGTTGCCGCTGAGCCGACGTGGCCGGCAGTGACAGGCGGCAGGGTGCGCACGGGTGGAATCGTCGAAGCGCTTTCCCGCGAACTCGACGTAACGCTCGTCGAGCCGTTCTGGGGCGAGGACGAGCACAAGGCAGCGCTGGGCACCTGGGCGCCACCGGGCGTTGAGCGGATCTCGATTCCAGGTGCACCGCGCCCTGGCGCCCTGCGCCACTTCGCCGATCTGCGGCCGAGGCTCGGTCTCGACGCGCTGGATGCCGCTGGCCGCAGGCGCCTACGCGACATCGTCGAGCGAGTGGCGCCGCGAGTGGTGCTCTATGGCCAGAGCTATATCGCCGCCGCCGCACCGCCCTTCGCGTTGCCGTTGATTACCGACTTCCAGAATGTCGAGTCGCATCGGCTGCGATCGATAGCGGCCGTCGCCCAGGGGATCCATCGCGCGTCGGCGCTATGGGAGTACGCCAAGGCGGAGATCTGGGAGCGTCGCGTCGCACGGCAGTCCACCTTTTCTCTCGCGGTTTCACCAGATGACGCGGCGCTGATTTCCAAGTGGGGCGGCGACGTCGTGGTCGTGCCGAACGCGCCTCCGGCAGTAGACCCCTTGGGCCGCTCGCCCGAAGAGGGCACGGTGCTCTTCGTAGCGAACGTCCTGTACGAACCAAACGAGCAGGCTGCTGTGCGGCTGATCGAGAACGTCTGGCCCCGGGTTCGTGAGCGCGTAGCGCACGCGGAACTGCATGTCGTCGGCACCGGTACCGACGAGCGCCTTGGCCGATTCACGGGCGACAGTGTGCGCATCGCAGGCCAGGTGGCCGATCTGCGGTCGCACTATGAGGCTGCAGCGGTAGTGGTTGCCCCGGTCGAGTCCGGCGGCGGCACGCAACTGAAGGTGGTCGAAGCTCTTGCCTATGGCCGCGTCGTGGTCGGCTCACCGTACTCCGCGCGCTCGGCGCCGCCTCGGGCGGAGACAGGCTTTGTCGTCGCCAATGACGAAGCCGCGTTGGCGACCTCGATCTCGGAGGTCTTGACGGACGTCGCAGCCCGCCATGCCCGGGAGGCCAAACTCGTCGCCGCCATGGCAGGCACGACCGGCTGGGACGTCGCATGCCGTCCACTGTTCGAGCGGCTACGCCCTCTGCTCGACCGCTAGACGCGTAAGCCGCACGAGCTCCGCCGTCTGCCTGCGCGCGTCGTAACGCTCCTGGCAGACGGTGCGCGAGCGGCGGCCGAGCTCGGCTCGCCGCTCCTTATCGGCTAGGAGCTGTTCGATTGCGGCGCGAAGTCCTGTGACGTCTTTCGGCGCGACCAGGACACCAGTTCGGCCGTGGTCGAGCACTTCCGGGATTCCGCCGACGGCGGAGGCGATCACCGGCGTTCCGCACGCCATCGCCTCGAGGATCACCCAGCCCATCGAGTCCGCGTGCGTCGGCAGACAGAAGACATCGGCCTGCTGGTAGAGCTCGACCAAGGCCGGATCATCGCGTCGCAGATGGTGCACTCGCAGCCCGTGGCGGGGCGCCACGTCGGAAGGCGTGACGACGTCGAGCTCAACGGTGCGGCCGAGATGAGGAGCGAGGGCGTCGATCAGATCGAAGCCGCCCTTCTGCCCGAAGCGTCCGCCAACGAAGAGAACCGTCGGCCGCTCACGCCACCGGTGAGGAGCCGGCCGGAACGTCTCGAGGTCGACGCCTGGATTGAGCGTCCGCACGCGCGCTTGTGGGCAGGCGCGCTCGGCTGCGTCGCGCGCCCAGTCGGTCCACGCGAGGACCGCTGCCGCCTCCGCCAGCGCGCGCCGCTCGCGCCGGAGGCTGGGCTCAAGCATGAGGCGTGAGTGGCGTCGTGCCTTCCGCCACGCGCCGAGCCTGTGCCAGTCCTCGACCGTCGCATCGAGAGAGAGAAGGGTTGGAATACGACGCATGACGCCGGCAAGCCCGAACGCGATTGTGTGGCTGTTCACGTGAAGGACGTCCGGTCGAAATGTGCCCAACTCAGGCATCAAGGCTCGTCGCGCTCGCACGGCCTGAGTTGCGTGCCACCGAATCGTTTGGGCATCAAGATCGAAGGAAGAAAGAAGCGGCAGGTTGTTCGAAAGGAGCAAGGCCGCTCGCCCCATCGGCGGGAGACGCACGAAGCGGGCCTCGACGTCATCGACCCCCTCGAGGCCTGTCCGTATTGCGGCCTCGAGGGACACGTGACCCATCACGCCGGCCCCGAGGTCGCCCTCGTTGAGGAAGAGAACCTTCAGGGTCGCTGCCGGGCTCGCCGCACGCCTGGAAGTCTGCCACGCGGTTGCGGTGGTTCAGCGGCGGCGGACCGTGGGGACGGGCGATTTCGCCGTCGCGCCCCGATGACGCACGACGGCGACAAGAGGGAGTGCCTGCACAGACGGGCGCACCTCGCGCGTGAGCTTGAAAGCGCCCACGCCGTTCGTTCGAACCCTGGCGTACAGCCGCCAGGCGATAAAGACCAGCAGAGCTGCCAGTCTCGGGTCGGCGAATTGCAGGGCGGCGGGGACGCGGCCGCACGGAGCTTTCATCGAGCGGGGCCACTAGTGAGTGTCCCTCATTCGAGGGATTCCCGCCGTCGCCGGCTAGCGACCGAACAGCCCGCCCAAGAGCTCGTTTACGAGGTCTCGCACGTGTCGGGCCGTTTCGCGTTGTACGCGGCGCGGACGCCCAATTGGATCTGCCACTTCTAGCATGACCTCGTGCGCCGGACGCCGTGCGTCATGAGCTGCCTGGAGTGCTGCTCGTGCACGCTCAATCGGGTCGAGGCTGGAGGGAGGGGCAACAGTCGCCAAGAGCTCGACAAGCTCGGGAAGCGTGAAGGTGCGTTTTCGATCCGCACCGGCTTCGATGACCGCTGCCGCCACGTGGATTCGCTCGAATCCGAGCACGAGGTCTGCCTGCGAAAGGTCTTCACCGGCGAGACTGCAAGCGCGGTGGGACGATAGGTCGATCCCCAGCTGCGCCGCTTCCTCCAGCGCCTCCGGAAAGACGGGCAGCGACTCGATATCGAGCGTGCCGCGTGAACGCACTTGCACCGGAAGCCCGACTGTCGCTTTGGCGAAGAGCGCCGCGGCCATTGGGCTCCGGAAACGATTGCCAGTGCAGAGAAAGACAACGTCTAGCTCTGGGTCGGTGCTCAATGCGAAAGCCGCGCCGGCGACGTCACCCTGCGGGTTCGCGCGTCCTCGACGACCTCTGCGAGGATCCTTACGAGGTGGGCTGTACGCCTCCGGCTCATGGCGGCAGTATGGCCTCCGAATTGGCGTACGCCCCGCGCTTGGCGGTCGTCCGTCCGTAGATCCGGCGCGTGTGCTCGGGATGTCTTTGAGTAGAGCGAGACGTAGCCAATGCGTAGCTCGGGCCTGACGGAACGCGCCACGTAGCCGCCTTGAGGCGGTAAGCGACACGGCGCGGCTCGAAAAATGGAGCGTCGCCCGCCGTTGTGCCCGCCACGAGTAGTCGCCGTCCTAGGCACGCTCGGCGAACGTGTCGTCAAGCCGCCGATCGCCTCGTGCAGGCTTAGCAGGATCCCCGAGGCCGACCTCCGGTCCGCCCAGCGGCGAGTGCCTCACTGGAACTGCGAACGCCGGCCGGTGGCCGCTGGAGGCCGGTTACGCGGCTGAGGTGGCTGCCCGGACGGCACATCGCCCTGCCGGGCCATGCCGACGTGCTCGATCACCTCGGCGAGGATGCCGTCGAGGTCGACGGTCGGCTCCCACGCAGTCGCCGCGCGGATCTTCTCGATCGACGGAATCCGCTGGTGCATCTCCTCGATCCCCTGGCCGTACACCTGATCGTACGGCACGAACACGACCTCGGAGGAGCTCCCCGTCAGGCGGAGAATTCGCTCGGCCAGGCCGAGGATGGTCACGACCTCCGTGGACCCGACGTTATAGATCCGTCCCGTCGTGTCCGGTCTGGACATCAGCCCCTCCAGCCCGCGTACCACGTCCCGCACGTGACAGAAGCAACCGGCCAAGATCCCGTCGAGGTCAACCGTCGGCTCCCATCCGAGCTCGGCGCGGATCCTGTCGGTGGACGGGACGCGTTGGAACATCTCCTCGACTCCGTGGCCGTAGACCTGCTCGTACGGGACGAAGACGACCTCGGACGAGCTGCCGGTGGCGCGCAGCACGCGCTCGGCCAGCTCGAGGATCGTCACGACCTCGGTCGAGCCGACGTTGTAGATCTTTCCGGCCGTGTCCGGCACGGCCATCAGCCGCTCCAGCCCCCGCACCACGTCCCGCACGTGGCAGAAGCACCGCGTCTGCGATCCGTCGCCGTGCACCTCGAGCGGCTCGCCGGCGAGCGCGGCCTGCACGAACCGCGGGATCACGTTCCCGTACTCGCCGCTCTGCCGGGGTCCGACCGTGTTGAAGAGCCTGGCGATCACGCAGCGGAGGCCCTCCTCATCGTGGCGTGCGAGCGCGAGGAACTCGTCCATCGCCTTGGAGTCCGCGTACGCCCAGCGCTTGGCGGTCGTCGGGCCGTAGATCCGGCGCGCGTCCTCCCGGAGGGGCAGATCCTCGCCGGGATGGTCGCCGTAGACCTCGGAGCTCGAGGCGATCAGGATCGGCTTGCCGAAGCGCCCGGCGTACTCGAGGACATTCTCGGTTCCGCGGACGTTGGTGAGGAGCGTGTGTCCGGGCCGCTCGACGATCAGCCGCACGCCGACCGCTGCCGCGAGGTGGAAGACGACGTCGGCCTTGTGCACCAGCTCGCTGACCACCGAAGTTGCTAAAACCGACTCAACACTGAGATGAAAATAAGGATTTCGATAGATATGGGAAAGATTGGCTTCCGAACCCGTCGAGAGATCGTCTAACGCATAGACCTCCCAACCCTCGTCGAGCAAGAGCTCGCCGAGATGCGAGCCAATGAACCCAGCACCACCTGTGACGAGAGCCGTGCGAGCCACCGAACGCCAGCGTAGATGCTCGGCCCGCCGACGGTCCGACTCCATGTTCACTCGAACGGGGTACTGAGTATCCCTTGGGGTTGCCGAAACGTTGTCCGGTAGAGAAGATGAGATAGAACTGCGGACGCGGCGGCACTCGGCTTGGGGGCTACGGAGGTAACAATGGCACGGAACCGGCGACTGATGGCGGTCGCCGCAGCTTCACTTCTCGCACTCCTCACACTCCTCACTGCGGGCACGGCGTATGCGGCGACGCCTCAAAAGATCTACCGCGACCTGGCGGACAACGGACAGCTCGACGGGCGACTACACCCGGGCCGAAATCGAGCGTGCGTTCGACCCCCCGCCGTCGGTCGGCACCGACGAACATCCAAGGGAGCCCATCCGCGTGCCTCAGGCAAGCGAGGCCGCGCCGGCGCAGGCAACCGGCAAGACGGATCGGCGCGTTCCCTTCTCCGCCCTCGACGCTGCCCTGCTGGCAGCCGTGGGCGGTCCACTGCTCCTCATCGGAGCAGGACTGCGGCGACGGCTCTCTGAGCCGAGTAAGGCTCAAGTAGTCGGCGGATGATCGAGCCGACAGCCCCGTCTGCGCCCCCACGGGCGCTGAAGCCCCAACCCCTGGAAGCTGTCCCGGCGCGTCGGCGCGCGCTGCGCCTTCGTCCCGTGGTCGGCTGGTCACTCGCCCGGCTCGGTCTCGACGGCGGCATGCTTCTCGCTGCGGCGCTCGCGTCGTCCCTTGGTTCGCAGGCCGCCGGTGTCGACGCCGCGCCCGTCGGCTGGCTCGCCCTCTTCGGCGTCCTGGTCGTCGCAGCCTTCGCCGTCCGCGGGATGTACCGGCCGCGCCTCCGCGCAGACATCCTCGACGATCTCCGCGACGTCGTGACCTCGACGTCGCTCGCTGCAATGGCCGTGTTGACGCTGCGCGCGCTGACGACCGAGCCGGTGGACCTTTCGGCTCAGAGCCTCCGACCGTGGGCGTTCGCGACGGTCTATCTCGCCGCCGGCCGGGTCGCGCTCCACTGGTCCCAGGTCCAGGCGAGGCGGCGTGGTGAGTCTCTCCGTCCGACGCTCATCGTCGGCGCCGGCCGCATCGGCCGGCTGATGGCGAAGCGCCTCCAGTCTCAGCCCGAGCTCGGCCTCAGGCCGATCGGCTTCCTCGACCGCGATCCGATGGCGGCCGCCGACGGCGAGGTCCGGCTCCCGGTGCTCGGCGCCAGCTGGGACCTCGAGCGCGTCGTCGCCGACCACGACGTCCAGCAGGTGATCGTGACCTTCTCGACGGCGCCGCACGAGGTTCTGCTGCGACTCGTGCAGCGGTGCGAGGAGCTCGGGCTCGACGTGGCGTTCGTCCCCCGCCTGTTCGAGCGGATGAGCCAGCGCCTGACGATCGACTACGTGGGCGGCGTTCCGCTCGTGATGGCTCGACGTCCGAACCCGAAGGGCCTCCGGTTCGGCATCAAATACGCCGCCGACCGCCTGCTCGCAGCAGGGCTCCTCGTCCTCGCCTCGCCGGTGATGCTCGGTGCGGCGCTCGCCGTTTGGCTGTCGCTCGGCCGGCCCCTGTTCTTCAAGCAGCGGCGGGTGGGCCGCGACGGGCGCGAGTTCGACATGCTCAAGTTCCGGACGATGCGGGCACCCGAAGGTGACGACGGCGCAGAGCTCCCGCTGGCTGAGGACACGGCTCCCGGAGGGGTAGAAGGCGTCGACCGCCGGACACCGGTGACGGCCTTCCTGCGCCGATTGTCGATCGACGAGCTGCCGCAGCTCGTCAACGTGCTCGTCGGCCACATGTCGATCGTCGGCCCGCGACCCGAGCGGACCCACTACGTCCGGCTCTTCGAGGAGAGCGTCTACCGCTACGGCGACCGCCATCGGGTCAAGTCGGGGATCACGGGCTGGTCGCAGGTGAACGGGCTCCGCGGCAAGACCTCGCTGGCCGATCGGGTCGAGTGGGACAACTACTACATCGAGAACTGGTCGCTCTGGCTCGACTTCAAGATCCTGTTGCTCACGATCGCTTCCGTCTTTCGCGCCTCCCGGAGCGGCGAGTAGCCCTCCGAGCAGCCGCGTCCGGAAGACGAGCTAAACCACTCCGGCCTTTCGGCCGAAACCTTTTGAGGAAGATGCGGTTACGCAGTCGTAAAGACTTTTCACCACGGCTCACGCGCTCGACGTGGGCGCCGATCACTGAGCTACGATGGCCCGGCCTTCGATCTGTGGCCGGCAGTCCCGGTCTCTCAGAGGAAACGTCGTGGAAGGGGGAGTCGAAGGTTGTTTGAGCGATTCACTGAACGGGCTCGTCAGGTCGTAGTCCTCGCCCAGGACGAGGCGCGGGCGCTGAAGCACAACTACATCGGCACCGAGCACATCCTGCTCGGACTGCTCCGCGAGGAAGAAGGTCTCGCGGCCCGCGTGCTCGAGTCGCTCGACATCACGGTCGAGGAGGTTCGCGCCCAGGTCGCCCGGATCGTCGGGCAGGGCGACGAGGTCACGACCGGCCAGATCCCGTTCACGCCGCGCGCGAAGAAGGTGCTCGAGCTCGCGCTGCGCGAGGCGCTCTCGCTGGGCCACAACTACATCGGCACCGAGCACATCCTGCTCGGGCTCGTCCGTGAGAACGAGGGCGTCGCGGCGCGCATCCTGCTCGACTTCGACGCCGACGCCGAGAAGATCCGCAACGAGATCATCCGGATGCTCTCCGGCCCCGGCCGCCGCCAGCAGGGCGGGGGCAGCGCCGGCGAGAAGGCGAAGAGCTCCAAGCTCCTCGACCAGTTCGGCCGCAACCTGACCAAGCTCGCCGCCGAGGCCAAGCTCGACCCCGTCGTCGGGCGCCAGACCGAGATCGAGCGCGTGATGCAGATCCTGTCGCGCCGCACGAAGAACAACCCGGTCCTGATCGGCGAGCCCGGCGTCGGCAAGACCGCCGTCGTCGAGGGCCTCGCCGCCCGCATCTCCGGGAACCAGGTTCCCGAGCTCCTGAAGGGCAAGCAGATCTACACGCTCGACCTCGCCGCGCTCGTCGCCGGCTCGAAGTATCGCGGTGAGTTCGAGGAGCGCCTGAAGAAGGTGATGAAGGAGATCACCCAGCGCGGCGACATCATCCTGTTCATCGACGAGCTCCACAATCTCGTCGGCGCCGGCGCCGCCGAGGGCGCGATCGACGCGGCCTCGATCCTGAAGCCGGCGCTCGCCCGTGGCGAGCTCCAGACGATCGGCGCGACGACGCTCGACGAGTACCGCAAGTACCTGGAGCGGGACGCAGCGCTCGAGCGCCGCTTCCAGCAGATCCGCGTCGACGAGCCGTCCGTGGACGACACCGTCGAGATCCTGCGCGGCCTGCGCGACCGCTACGAGGCGCACCACCGCTGCACGATCGCGGACGAGGCGCTGCGCGCATCGGCGATCCTCGCCGACCGCTACATCCAGGACCGCCACCTGCCGGACAAGGCGATCGACCTGATCGACGAGGCCGCCTCGCGCATGCGCATCAAGACGATGAGCGCGCCGCCGCGGCACCGCGAGCTCGAGGAGGAGATCGAGAAGGTCCGCGCGGAGAAGGAAGCGTCGATCGAGGCGCAGGAGTTCGAGAAGGCCGCGAGCCTCCGCGACAAGGAGCGCAAGCTCACGCAGAAGAAGCGCGACCTCGAGGAGGACTGGCGCAACGAGGAGACCTCCGAGAAGCCGCTGATCGGCGAGGACGAGATCGCCGACATCGTCTCGATGTGGACGGGCATCCCGGTCTTCAAGCTGACCGAGGCGGAGACGCAGAAGCTGATCCGCATGGAGGACGAGCTCCACAAGCGCGTCATCGGCCAGGAGGAGTCGATCGTCGCCGTCTCCAAGTCGATCCGCCGCGCCCGCGCCGGCATCAAGGACCCGAAGCGCCCGACCGGCTCGTTCATCTTCCTCGGCCCCTCCGGCGTCGGGAAGACCGAGCTCGCGCGCACGCTCGCCGAGTTCCTGTTCGGCGACGAGGACGCGATGATCCAGGTCGACATGTCGGAGTACATGGAGAAGCACTCCGTGTCCCGGCTCGTCGGCTCGCCTCCGGGCTACATCGGCTACGACGAGGGCGGCCAGCTCACGGAGGCCGTGCGCCGCAAGCCGTACTCGGTCGTCCTGCTGGACGAGATCGAGAAGGCCCACCCCGACGTGTTCAACATCCTCCTCCAGATCCTGGAGGACGGGAAGCTGACCGACGCCCAGGGGCGCAAGGTCGACTTCCGGAACACGATCGTGATCATGACTTCGAATATCGGCGCCGGGACGATCTCGAAGAACCAGACGCTCGGGTTCTCGCTCGGCGACGAGTCCGGCCTCTCCTACGAGGAGATGAAGGACCGGATCATGGGCGAGCTGAAGAAGGTCTTCCGGCCCGAGCTGCTGAACCGGATCGACGAGGTCATCGTCTTCCACAAGCTGACGCCGCGAGGAGATCCTCACGATCGTCGACCTGCAGATGCACCGCCTCGAGGCGCAGATGGCCGAGCACCAGGCCGAGATCAAGCTCACCGAGGAGGCCAAGGAGCTGCTGGTCGACAAGGGCTACGACCCGACGATGGGCGCTCGGCCGCTGCGCCGCGCGATCCAGCGCTTCATCGAGGATCCGCTCGCGGACTTCGTCCTAGGGCGCAACATCGAGCCCGGCTCGACGATCCTCGTCAACCGGCATCCGGAGAACGACGACGAGGTCGACATCACCATCATCCCCGGCGCCCCGCCGGTGGAGGCGGAGAAGGTCACCGTCCCGCCGGAGGAGCCGAAGGCCGAGGACGGCGAGGGCGACCGAGCCCTCCGACGACAGCTAGCGCTCTGCTCTAGCCACGTGGCTTCGCCCGAGATCCTCGGGTGAGGCGCAGCCCAGCAGCGCGAGCGTGAGCTCCAGCTCCGCGCGCAACAGTTCGAGGACGTGTCGAGCGCCCTCTTCGCCTTTGGCGGCGAGGCCCCAGACCACGGCCCGTCCGACGAACACGGCCCGGGCACCGAGGGCCAGCGCGATCGCAACGTCGACTCCGCGGCGGATCCCGCCGTCCATCAGCACCTCGACCCGGTCGCCGACGGTCTCGACGACCTCCGGGAGGGCCTCGAGCGAGGCAAGCGCGCGGTCGAGCTGGCGTCCGCCGTGGTTCGAGACGATGACCGCGGCGCAGCCGTGGGAGACGGCGAGCTCGGCGTCCTCCGCCGTGAGGATCCCTTTCACGATCACGGGAAGCCGTGCCGTCTCGTGGAGCCACTCGAGGTCGCGCCAGGTCAACCGCGGGTCGACCAGCTCGGTGGCGGTGGCCGGCGTGAGTGTGCCGAGGTCGCCCAATTCGGAGCCGTAGATGCCCATCCGGTAGCCCGGGTGGAGCGTGAATCCTGTCCGGAGGTCCCGCTCGCGCCGGCCCAGCTTCGGCAGGTCGACGGTGAAGACGATCGCAGTGCACCCGGCTTCGCGAGCCTGGTCGAGGATCGACGTCGTGACCTCCCGGTCCGGGTGCCAGTAGAGCTGGAACCAGCGAGACGCCTCCGGAGCCTCGGCGGCGACTTCCGCGGGAGTCGCCATTGCGAACGTGGGGACGCACATGATCGTCCCGGCCGCCGCCGCGGCCCTGGCCACGGCGAGCTCCCCGTCGGGATGGGCCATGCGCTGGTGGGCGACGGGCGAGGCGAGCACCGGCATCGAGACGTCCTGGCCGAGCACGGTCGTCTCCGTGCTGACGGAGCCGACGTCCACCAGCACGCGTGGACGAAGGCGCCACCGGTCGAACGCCTCGACGTTGTGGCGAAGCGTGTGCTCGTCGCCGGCCCCGCCGGCGAAGTAGCCGAAGGTGCCCTCGTCGAGGGCCTCGCGGGCTAGCTGCTCGTAGTCGCCGACGTTGACCGGGCCGTCCGTCGCTTCCACGGCGTCAAGCTTGACAGCTGCGGAAGCCGGGTACCGGGCAGGCATGAGCGATCTGCCCACGTACCCGAGCGAGGCTGCCGAGCGCGAAGCTGCGGCCGCCCCGACGGAAATACGGAGCGACTACTCGAGCTGGGGTCGTCGAGTGGGCGCGTACCTGCTCGACACGCTCGTCCTCGTCGTGCCGTTGATCGTGATCGTCGTCGTCGCCCTGGCGGCGGGCAATCCGGAGGCCGAGGACGACAACTCCTGGGCTGTGATCGGCATCGCCTACATGCTCACGCTCGTTCTTCCGTTCGTCTACTACACGGTCATGCACGGCCGCGCGAGCGGTCAGACGCTCGGAAAGAAATGGCTGGGCATCGCGGTGCAGGAGGACTCGGCCGGCGGATCGATCGGCTACGGCCGCGCGTTCGGCCGGTACGCGATCATCTTCGTCTTGGCGCTCTTCATCCTGCCGATCCTCCTGGACTACCTCTGGCCGCTCTGGGACAGGACGAACCAGGCGCTGCACGACAAGATCGCCGGCAGCATCGTCGTCAAGGCCTAACGAGGGCCGCGACCCGTCCGCTCCGGGAGTCGATCCGGCTGATGCGGCGGCCGTCGAACTCGCTCACGTAGACGAACCTGCCGGCGCGGTCGACGACGACCGAGCTCGGCAGCTGCAGCGCTCGGCCGAGCTGCGTCCGACTCCCGTCGGGAGCGATGCGGACGACGTGGTCGAGCCTCGCGTCCGCGACGTAGATCGAGCCGTCGGGCCTCGCGTCGACGCCGACCGGGGCGGAGAAGCCGCGAGCGATCGTCGTGACGATCCGCGTCGCGCCGTCGATGCGCCGGATGACCCCGTTGTGGCTGTCGGCGACGATGACGGTTCCGTCGGCGAGGACATCGAGCCCGTGTGGCGCTCCGAAGGCGGCGAGCCGCGCGGGGCCGCCGTCGCCGGAATAGCCCTCTCGGCCGATCCCGCCGAGCGTGTCGATCCGTCCGTCGGGCGTCACGACCCGGACGCCGTTGTCGTACTCCGCGATGTAGAGGTTCCCGGCGGCATCGAAGGCGAAATCGCCGTGTCCACCGAGCTGCGCCGAGGTCGCAGGCCCGCCGTCGCCGGCCAGCCCCCGTGCCCCGTTTCCGGCGATCGGCGTCCTGGAGCCGTCGGGCTCGAACCGCCAGATCCGAGCCTCGTCCGCGACGTAGAGGAAGCCTCCGGGGCCGAAGTTCAGGAACATCGGGTGGTCGAATCCGGCGCCGACCAGTGTCTTCGCACGTGTGCGGAGCGAGACCTCGTAGAAGCCTGTTCCGGCCATGTCCGGGACGAGCAGGTCTCCGTGGTCCTCGGCGAGCTCGAAGCCGTGAGGTCGCGAGATGCGTGGGCCGGCGCCCTTGACGTCGACCCTGAGCAGCCGGATCGTCCGTCCGACTGCACGAAGGCTGACGCTCCATTGCCCGCCTGCCGGAAACACGATGCGAGCGCTGTAGCGCCCCGGCCGCCTGGTGCGCCGAGCGGGGATGGCGCGATGCCCGGTCTCGCCGGCGATGGAGAAGATCACTCGCCCGGAAAACATGCGCTTGCCGTCGCGCACCACGGCCGTCGCCGTCCACGGCTGGTTTGCTGTACCGGCGACTGCGCCGGGCTGCAGCCGCGCGGTGATCCGCCCTTCCCTGGCGGCTGACACCGTGGAGGCGAGCGCGAGTGCGGCCAGCGCGGCGACGGCGACACGCAACATCGTGGTTCCTACACCGGAGCCGTCGCTCCGGTTCCGTCGCTACCAGTCAGGCTCGCCGTTGGTGCCCCAGGCGGCGCGCGTGAGATAGCGGCGGTCGCCGCCGTCCGCGCGCATAGTCAGAACCTGCCCTCCGCGCTGGAAGGTAATGCGCCGGCCGCTCAGGGGACCATGCGGGGTCGTCGGCGCTCCTCGGCGTCCCGCTCGGCAAGATCCGCACACGGCGAGTGTTGGAGTCGACAATCGCGATCCGGCCGCCGGTCATGTACGCGATGCGGCGCCCATCGGGCGCCCAGTCCGGAGAGAAGCTCGCCGCGCCGCGTGTCAGCCTCCGCGCAACCTTCGAGGAGAGGCTCATGACCCAGATCTGGATCTGGCCTCCCCGGGAGCTCTGAAACGCGATCCGCCTTCCCTCGGGCGACCAGTCCGGGTCGAGCTCGTTCGCGATCGGAGTGCGGAGGAGCGGCACGGCCCTGCCGCCGCCCGAAGGCACGACCCAGAGGTCGAAGTTCGTCGCCGAGGAGCGCCGGAAGACGATTCGCCGCCCGTCGGGCGACCACGTCGGCTCGCCGTCCCCGGGGCTTGTCGTCAGCCGCCGCGCGCGGCTTCCGTTTGCGTTCATCACCCAGATGCCGGACTTGCCGACAATTCCGCGGGAGAAGGCGATCCTCGCGCGGCCGGGTGACCACTCCGCCTGCTCCCCACCGCGGATGAGCAGCCGGCGCCCCTGGCCCGACGGAAGGATCGAGTACAGCTCCGGCGGCCTTGCAGGAGCGGAGAGGCGAACCGTCCGGTAGATGATTCGGGGCTCCGGAGGCGCAGCGGCAGCCGCGGTCCACGACAGTGCCGAGGCTGTAGCGAGCCCGGCCATGGCGATCGGGACCATCCTCTTCACGAGGTTAATTCTTGCTGCAACTTGTTGCGTTTCCTGCCGTGACTTGTCACGAAATCGACACAAGGGACGTCCGTATCGCGGCCTAGAGTTGACGCTCCGTGGCCCAACCCGCCCTCAAGTACGCCTGCTCGGAATGCGGCCAGTCGACCGGTCGCTGGCTCGGCCGCTGCCCCGGCTGCGGCAGCTTCGGAACACTGGTGGAGGAGGCGCCACCCGCCGCCTCGAGGGGGAAGGGGGCCGCTCCGCGTCCGGTGCTGCGGCTGGTCGACGTGGAGGTGGAGGAGGCGGAGCGGATCCCGACGGGCGTCGCCGAGCTCGACCGGGTCCTCGGCGGAGGGCTCGTCCCGGCGTCGCTCGTGCTCGTCGGAGGCGAGCCGGGCGTGGGGAAGTCGACGCTCCTGCTGATGGCGCTCGCGGCGATCTCCCGCAACCGCCGGGCGCTGCTCGTCACCGGCGAGGAGTCGAAGGCGCAGGTCAAGCTCCGAGCGACGCGCCTCGGCGGCGCGGAGCGGGTCGAGATCCTCGCCGAGACGGACCTGGACGCGATCTGCGCGACGCTCGAACGTGAGCGGCCGGCCGTCTGCGTCATCGACTCCGTCCAGACGCTGTATTCGCCGGATGTCGGCTCGGCTCCAGGGTCGGTCTCACAGGTGCGGGAGGCCGCCGCGCGGCTCCTTCGCGTCGGCAAGGAGTCCGGCGTCGCTCTGTTCCTGGTCGGTCATGTCACCAAGGACGGCTCGGTCGCGGGCCCACGGGTGCTCGAGCATCTCGTCGACTGCGTGCTCCAGTTCGAGGGCGACCGGTATCACGCTCACCGCGTCCTGCGGGCGGCGAAGAACCGGTTCGGCTCCACGAACGAGCTCGGCATCTTCGAGATGACGGGAGCCGGCCTTGTCGGGGTTCCCGACCCCTCACAGGTCTTCGGGGCGTCCCGTGAGGAAGAGGTGGGCTCCGCGGTCGCCTGCGCGCTCGAGGGGACGCGTCCGCTGCTGCTCGAGATCCAGGCACTGGTCTCGCCGACCGACCTCGCCATGCCCCGGCGCGTCGCGACCGGCGTCGACCCGAAGCGCCTGGCGATGATCGTCGCGGTGCTGTCTCGACACGCGGGCATCTCGCTTGGCCAGGCAGACGTCTTCGTCAACGTCGCCGGCGGGGTGCGGATCGACGAGCCGGGCGCCGACCTCGGGATCGCGCTGGCGATCGCCTCGGCGGCGCGCGGCGCGCCTGTCCCGGCCGGCGTCGCCGCGTTCGGGGAGATCGGGCTCACCGGTCGCCTGCGTCCCGCGTCCCAGGCCGAGCGCCGACTGGAGGAGTGCGCGAAGCTCGGGCTGCGCACCGTAATCGTGCCGGCCGGAACCAAAGCGCAGCGCGGCGTGGACGTGAAGGCCGTCGACTCGCTTCGCCGGGCGGTCGGCGCTGGGCTCGCCGGGAAAGAGGCGGCGGTAGAACCTGCTCGCTAGCAGGGGTTTTCCGGCGAGGGCCACAAAATCCCTGGAAAACCTGGCTTTTTTACCAATCGTTAGCTATACTAGACCCGCTCGCCGGCGGAACGTTACCCGCCGGCTGCTTGACGTAAACGACGCAGAGTGGGGAGGTCGGGCTTGTACAAAGTCGGCGACAAGGTGGTGTATCCGCACCACGGGGCGGGCACCGTCGTGAAGAAGGAGACCCGTGAGGTGCTCGGAGAGAAGCGCGAGTATCTGACGATCCAGATCCTTCACAACGACATGACCGTGAACGTGCCAGCCGAGAACGCCGACGCCGTCGGCTTGCGCAAGGTCATCAACGAGGACACGGTCAAGGAAGTCGTCAAGGCGCTGACCGGAAACGGCACCACGATGCCGAAGAACTGGAACCGCCGTTTCAAGCACAACCGCGACAAGATGAAGACAGGCGACATCTTCGAGCTGGCCGAGGTCGTGCGGAACCTCTCACTGCGCGACCGGGACAAGGGGCTTTCCACCGGCGAGAAGCAGATGTTCGTCAAGGCGAAGAAGATCCTCATCAGCGAGTTGATGTACGCCAAGGGCATGGACGAAGAGGAGACGGCCGAGTGGCTGGACGGCGTCCTCGTCTCCGATCTCACGGACAAGAAGAAGTCGCGCGCGAAGGCCGGCGCGGCCGCGTAGGAGTCAGCCCATGAGCGTCTGGGCCGTCATCGCCGCGGCGGGAAGCGGCGAGAGACTCGGCCTGGACCGGCCGAAGGCGTTCGCGAACCTGCGGGATCGTCCGCTGCTGGCCGAGAGCCTGGAACGGCTCGAAGCCTCGGACTGGATCGACTCGATCGTGGTCGCTGCGCCGCCCGACTGGGAGGAGCCGGTGATCCTGCTGGCCGAGGAGCTCGGCTGCGGGAAGGTCGCCGAGGCAGTCACCGGCGGCGAGACCCGGGCGGCCTCGGTCGCAGCCGCTGTCGCCGTCGTGCCGGATGACGCTGCCGCCATCCTCGTGCACGACGCTGCGCGGCCCGTTCTGCCGGAGGAGGTCATCGAGCGCGTGCTGACCGCACTGAATGAGGGCTGGGACGGCGCGATCCCCGTCCTGCCGATCGCGGACACGATCAAGCGCGTCGAGGCCGACCGCGTCGTGGAGACCGTGGCGCGGGAAGGGCTCGCTGTCGCGCAGACACCGCAGGCGTTCGTCGCCCCGGTCCTGCGCGGAGCGCTCTCCGACGACGAAGCGACGGACTGCTCGGCCCTTGTCGAAGCCCGAGGGGGCAGGGTCAAGGTGGTGCCCGGCGACCCGCTCCTCATCAAGGTGAGCGAGCCCGGGGACCTTGAGGCCGTCGAGCGCCTCCTCGGCGACGCAATCCCGAACGACACGTGATCGTCGACTACCACATGCATCTCCGAGCGCCGGACGAGTCGCTCGACCACACGGTCGAGGGCGTCGAGCGTTTCGTCGACGCCGCCGCAGTGCGGGGCCTGAACGAGATCGGCTTCACCGAGCACGTCTATTACTTCGCTCAGACCCGCGCGCTGTGGACCGTGCCGTCCCAGCTGAGGCACTGCACGCACGACATGGAGCAGTACGTCGAGGCGGTGACAGAGGCCAAGCGCCGAGGCATGCCGGTCAAGCTCGGGATCGAGGTCGACTATGTGCGTGGACGGGAGGAGGAGACGGCGGCACTGCTCGCTCCTTACCCGTGGGACTACGTCCTCGGCTCGATTCACTTCATCGACGACCAAGGAATCGACGGCGAGCCGACACTGATCAGAGAGGTGGGAGTGGAAGAGGCATGGCGCCGGTACTACGAGACGCTCGCCGCCGCCGCAACGAGCGGGCTCTTCGACTCGCTCAGCCCATCCCGATCTCGTCCGCATGAACGGCCCCGAGATTCCGTGGGACTGGAAGGCGGTCGCCGGCTCGCTCGACGGCGTCTGCCTCGAGGTCTCGAGCGCGGGGCTCTACAAGCCGCACACCAAGCTGTATCCCAACCCCGAGCTCCTGCGCGAAGCTCGCGCGCGCGGCACGGCCATCACGCTTGCCTCGGACGCTCATGTCCCCGAGAACGTCGGTCGCGATCTCGACCGGGCGGTCGACCATGCGCGCGAGGCGGGCTACGAGACCCTGACGGTCTTCGACCTGAGGCAGCGGCGACAGGAGCCGCTGGGATGAGAGTCGGCATCGGCGTCGACGCGCATGGGTTCGATGCGAGCGTGCCGCTCGTCCTTGGCGGCGTCGAGTTCCCGGACCTGCCGGGGCTCTCGGGGCACTCGGACGGCGACGTGGTCGCCCACGCGCTCATCGACGCGCTGCTGGGCGCGGCGAACCTCGGCGACATCGGTGCGATGTTCCCCTCGGACGACGACGAGCTCGCCGGCATCTCCTCGCTCCTGCTCCTGAGCCGCGCCTACCGTCGAGTGAACGAAGCGGGGTACGAGCTCGTCAACGCACACTGCGTCCTGATCGGCGAGCGCCCGAAGGTCGCAGAACGCCGGGCGGAACTCGTCGTTCGCCTGGCGGAGACCCTCGGCGTGGAGCCGGACCAGATCGCCGTGTCCGGCACGACGACGGACCGCCTCGGCTTCACCGGCCGAGGCGAAGGCCTCGCCGCTCAGGCGGTCGTACTAGTGCGGCAGCGCGACTGAACCACCGTCGTCGACGACGAGCCCGTCGCGGATGAGGGAATCGACGGCCTCGCGATCCAGGCCGCGCGAGCGACCGCCTGCTACGAGGCGCAAGGTCTCGGCGCGGCGCTGGCGGAACGAGCCTTCGAACCGCGACTGCTTGCGAAGCGGCTCGTAGCTCCGGCCGCGCGAGGGACATCCGGCGGCGAGCGGACACGCCCCGCAACGAGGCACCCGGGCAAGGCACACCTCGCGGCCCAGGTCCATCAGCGCCTCCGCCGCGGCCGGCCCGAACTCGCCACCGCTCCGCTCGATCACGCGCATGACGTTCGTGTCCATCGGCAGCACCGGCTCGTCCCATGCGAACCGGCGCACCGCGGCAGCCGTGTAGGCGCCGACGCCCGGCAGCTCGGTCAGGTCCGTCGGCCAGCCGTTCTCGGCGACGATCCGCGCGGCTCGGTGCAGCGAAACCGCCCGCCGGTTGTACCCAAGGCCCTGCCAGGCGCGAATGACGTCGTCGAGGCCGGCGCCGGCCAGCGACTCGACCGTCGGCCACCGCTCCATCCAGGCCTCGAAGCGCGGCACCACCCGCGCGACCTGTGTCTGCTGGAGCATCACCTCCGAGACGAGCACCGCGTACGGGTCGCGCCGGCGCCGCCACGGAAGATCCCGCCGGTTCTCCTCGAACCACGCCAGTAGCTCGGCTTCCACGGAACGGATGGTGCCTACTGCGGCGGCCGCTGCACCTCGAAGAAGAGCAGCCCGTGGTCGGACATCTCCCGAACCCACCGGAGCTGCTCGTCGGGCTCGGCGATCTTGGGCCAGCCCCGGACCGACACCTCCGAGCCGCCGAACTTCTTGAACGGGATGTGGTCGCGGGCGACTACGAAGTCGAGGTTCGAGGGAGCCAGCTTCCCGCCGCCCCACCAGGTGTTCGGCTCGTCCTTGTCGAGCACCTTCATCTTCTTCCGCTTCGCTCCCTGCTCGAGCTTCCGTAGCTCCTGGGTCGCGACGATGTCGCGCTCACGGACGTACCGGTACTGCATGCCCATGATGTTGAAGTCGCCGAGGAAGATGTAGTTCACCGGGCCGTCCTCGACTCGCCGCTGGAGCGTGGCGGCGAAGTCGAGCGCCCGCTCGAGCATGTCGTCGCGCAGCTCGAGCGCGTCGAGGACCGCGCGGTCGCGCTCGGCGAAGTCGCGACCCTCGGTTCGGTCGAAATGGAACGTGTGCGTGCGGTTCGGCTTCGAGCGGACGGTGAGGTCGAGCGCGTACTCGCAGGCGAACGGTCGCATCCACTCGTTGTAGAAGCGCGACCGCTTGAGGGCACGCCTTCCACCGAAGTCCGAGACGCGAAGCGCTCCGACATAGCCTTTCAGGGCCGCCTGGCGAATCGGGTGGATCTCGGCGAACTCTGCCCAGAATCGGGGCGCCAAGTCCTCGTCGTCCACCGGGTCATCTCCCAGGCGCTCGGCGGTCGAACACGAGGCTCTGCCGCTCGTAGTCGAGCTCCGAGTAACCGACCCAGTCGGCGTGCACGAGCGTGCCGAGCTCGGCGAGAAGCTCCGGAGTGACCTGCTGATCCCCGACCGTAGCTCTCGGCATCGGCAACGAACCGAAGTCAGGCGCTCCCCGTCTCCGGCAGCAAGCGCCGACACCTCAGGACGCCTCGGCGTCGAGGAGCCCGAGGAACGTCGCGGCCGCAGCCGTGCGCGTGCTCACACCGAGCTTGGCGTAGACGTTCTCGAGGTGCTTGCGCACCGTGCTCGGCGCGAGCCAGAGCAGCTGCGCGATCTCACTGTTCGTCTTTCCGCGGGCGACCCAGGCGAGGACCTCGCGCTCGCGAGCGGTCAGAACGTCGGCTTGCTTCTCCTCCAGGAGAAGGGCGCCTCCGGAGCGCTCGATGATGAGCCTTCGCCCACGGCGTTCCCGGACGAGCGCCTGCTTCGCGCCGGATTCGAGCCACTCCTCGCACTTTCGGGGAAGGCGTGTGCCTCGCCAACCGGGAAAGAACTCACGCAGGAGTCGCCGCGCCGACGCCGAGGCGAACTCGATCCGGACGGCACGGTCGATGAGAACCACGCCCCTGGCGTCGTTCGCTGACGACCGCTCCACGGCCGCAAGCGCCGCCGCGAGGAGACGGCGCGTTCGTGCCTGTCGCCAGAGACGGGCGAGGTGTGGCTGAAGACGATCGAGGACGAGCCGGTCACGCTCGGTGAAGTCCCGGTTGCCAGCACGGTCGAAGAGGAACGTCTTCGTGTGCCACAGGGGGGAGGGGATCGGGACACTCAGTTCGTGCGTGATGTCCAGGGGACGGAACCAGACCTCGTACAGCCGGGTCTTGTGCAGCTCTCTGAGCGAGTAGAAGTCCGAAACTTTGAGGGCGCGCGTGTCTCCCCGCTGGTGTTGGAGGCAGACCGGGTGTGCCTCGATGACGAAGTCCCAGAAGAGCGAGTCGGATTCATCACTCTCGCCGTCGTCCTCGTCTCCTGGTCGACCGACCATGGTGGACGTTCCGCTTCCGAACGCGGTCCAGCTCGCAGTACGTCACCCAGTCGGCCTGCACGAGCCTCCCGAGCTCGACGAGCAGCTCCCCGGTAAAGGGCTCGTCCCCGCCGAGGGTCTCCGCCTCGGCGACGAAGTCCAGCAAGCGTTCGGCATCGGCTCTCGTGAGGTCAGGCACGGCCTTCAAAGATACGACGAATGACGAATGGACTCCAGCCCGGCTCCGCGGGACGCTCCAGGGACACCCACGGCCTGTCCTCCAGCCAAGAGGCTGTGCTGCGGACAGTCGAAGGACAGAGAGGAGCATGGGATGAAGAGGCATTCAGGAGGCGAAACGAGGCGCCGGGGGAACATCCGGGCGACTCTGGCGATCGTGCTCGGTTCCGGCCTGCTGCTTGTCGGCGGCGCACTCGCGACACCCGGCGTCGGGGTTCTCGCGCCGGTGCATGCACGGGGGACGCTCGAGGAGCACCAGGTCGTCAACAGCAAGGCGGGCATCCATCTGAAGACCAAGGGCTCCGTCGACGTCGCGACACAACAGCTCACGATCGCTGGAAGCGGCTCCACGGGCTGGCACAGCCATCCTGGCCCCGTTCTGGTGACGGTGAAGTCAGGCGCGCTCAGGGTCATCTACGCCGACGACCCGACGTGCACAGGCACCGTCTACGAGGCAGGCGACAGCTTCATCGACCGTGGTGATGCCAACATTCACATCGCGAGAAACGTGTCACCGATCGACCCGGTCGAGCTCTGGGCGACCTATCTGGTGCCCGGCAATCCAGGAACCACCGCCTTCAGAAACGACGTATCACCCGCACCGAACAACTGCTGACCGAGCGGGCGCAGTGCATCGCCGGCGATCCTCATCGCCCGGCGGTGCGCTGCGCTGTTTAGTCAGCGCCACTACTCGGGGCACCGCTGCGGTCACCGGCCGTCTCGTGGCTTCCTGCCACCGGCGAGATGTGTGCAACTCAGAATTTCTTGGTCGCATTCGAAGCCGGGCGGCCGTTACATTCGCGTCATGGCCGAGGACCTCGACGGGATTTTCGAGCGTCTGCAGCCGCTGCTGGCCGAGCACGCCCCGCCGTTCGTCGAACGGGCGGGCGGTGTGCGTGCCAAGCGCGACTACCAGCTCTGGTCCGAGAAGGAAGCCGTCATCCACGGTCGGCCTCGAAGCGAGGTCTTCTTCGCCGGACTGATCGTCCAGAAGAGCTACGTAGGCTTCTACTACATGCCGGTCTATGCCGAGCCGGAGCGACAGGAGCTCTTCGGTCCGGAGCTGCTCGGGCTTCTGAAGGGCAAGTCGTGTTTCTACGTCAAGCGTCTCGACGACACGTTGCTCGGCCAAATCCGAGAGGCGCTCGCCGCGGGACGGCGCCTGTACGTCGAGCGCGGCTGGATCTGACGCGATGAAGCGTGTCCGCTTCGCCCCCAGCCCGACCGGCTCGCTCCATGTCGGCAACGCGCTCAGCGCGGTGATCAATCGCCGGGAGGGCGACCACTTCCTCCTGCGGATCGACGACACGGACCCGGCGCGAAATGTCTCGGGTGGGGAGGAGGCGATCCTCGGCGACCTCGAATGGCTCGACATCTCGTGGGACGAGGGGCCGGTGCGGCAGAGCGAGCGGCAGGACCTCTACCGCGCGGCTGCCGAGCGCCTCGGCGGTGATCGCTTCGGCCGGACGACGATCCTCCGCGAGGACGGAACGGCCACGTACCACCTCGCGAGCGTCGTCGACGACGCGGAGTTCGGGATCACGCATGTCTACCGCGGAAACGACCACCGCCCGAACGAAGACCTGCACCGCCGGCTCCACGAGGCGCTCGGGACGACCCCGCCGGAGTACGTCCACCACGGCCTGATCCTCGGCGAGGACGGCAAGAAGCTCTCGAAGCGGGCCGAAGGCGCGACGGTCGCATCGCTGCGCAAGCTCGGCATCCCGGCCGAGGCCGTGCAGGCGTACCTCGAAGAGCTCGGGCTGCCGCGACACGACGTCCACTACGACCTCCCGCGCATCCGCCGGCTCTCGGTCGACGCGATCGAGGCGATGAGCGACGACGAGCTGGCGGCCCGAGCGGAGATTCCGTCCGCAGCAGTGCCCGTCGCCCGAGGTGCCCGCGACCTGAGCGAGGCGCGCGACTACGCCGCCCAGGTGCTCGAAGCGCCCGAGGCGCGCGCGACCGCCGCGCCGGAGACCCTCGAGCGCTTCCGGGAGCTGGCGGACGGCGAGCCCCGTGCGGTCGTCCGGGAGTTGAAGGCCGTCGGCGGCGACCTCCGCGCGCTGCGCGTCGCGCTGACCGGCCGCGACAGAGGCCCGGAGCTAGCGGCAATACTGGCCGCCCTGCCCCGGGAGGAAGCTCTGCGCCGTGTCGACCAGGCTCTACAACACACTCACTCGTAGGCTCGATCCGCTACCCGATCCGCCCGGGCCGGTGCGCATGTACTTCTGCGGCCCGACCGTCAATGCGCGGGCCCACATCGGGAACGCGCGCCCGTTCGTCGTCGGGATGTGGCTCAGGAACTGGCTGCGAGAGCGTGGGTACGACGCGACCCTCGTCCACAACATCACCGACATCAACGACAAGATCTACGAGGCCGCCCCGGGCGCGAGCGCCGAGCTCGCCGAGCAGGTGACGGCGTGGTACCTCGAGGACACAGCCGGCTTCGGCCTGGGGATGCCCGACCACCAGCCGAAGGCGAGCGAGATGGTCCCGCAGATCGTTCGCTTCATCGAACAGCTAATCGAGCGGGAGTACGCCTACGCCGTCGAAGGAGACGTGTACTTTCGGGTCGCCAAGGATCCAGCGTACGGCCGGCTCTCAGGGCAGCGGCCCGACCAGGTCGAGGAGCAGGAGCCGAACCCGCTCAAGGAGGACGCGCGGGACTTCGCCCTCTGGAAGGCGAACAAGCCTGGGGAGGACACTTCGTGGGACTCGCCCTGGGGAAAAGGGAGGCCCGGTTGGCACATCGAGTGCTCGGTCATGGCCGAGGAGCTGCTCGGTCCGGTCTTCGAGATCCACGGCGGAGGGCTCGATCTCGTCTTCCCCCACCACGAGAACGAACTGGCCCAGTCGAGCGCGCTCGGCCACGAGTTCGCCCGGATCTGGACGCACAACGGGATGCTCAGCTTCACCGACGCGAAGATGTCGAAGTCGCTCGGCAACGTCGTGACCATCGACCAGGCGCTCGACGAGCGGGGGCGCGAAACCCTCCTGTTGATGTTCCTCGGCGCGCACTGGCGGAAGCCGATGGACTTCTCCGAAGAGACGCTGCAACAGGCTGCGGCCCGGGCCGACGGCTTTCGTGAGGTCTTCCGGAACCCGTCCGAGCCGGCTCCAGAGGGCGAGTGGGACCGTTTCATGGCCGCGCTCGACGACGATTTCAACACCCCCGATGCGCTCGCGATCATGCACGGCTGGCGTGACCACGACCTGGTGCGCCGTGGGCTCGAGCTTTTCGGGCTCGGCGCCCTTGCAGAGTCGCAAGAGGCGCCGACGGAGGTGGTGGCTCTCGCTCGCCGGCGGCAGCAGGCGCGCGCCGACCGCGACTTCGGCGAGGCGGATCGTCTCCGCGGCGAGATCGAGTCCGAGGGCTGGATCGTCCGAGACGTCGAAGACGGCTTCCGGCTCGTCCCGAAATGACGACCGAGCAGGTCTACGGACGCAACGCAGTTCGCGAGGCGCTGCGCGGCCCGCGCGGAGTGCGTGAGCTCTGGGCGACCGAGCGCGCTCTCACCGCGGAGCCATGGCTCAAGGAGACGAACGGCGTCCGCGTTCAGGTGAAGCCCGAGCGCGAGCTGACCGAGGCGATCGGGAGCCGTGACCACCAGGGCGTGCTCGCCCGGTGCGAGCCGTACCGCTATGCCGACGCCTACGAGCTCGCCGGCACGGAGCGAGCCCTCCTCGTCTGCCTCGACCAGGTCACGGACCCGCACAACCTCGGCGCGGTGATCCGGAGCGCGGAGGGCGCCGGCGCCACCGGAGTCGTCGTCCCGGCGCACGGCGCAGCTCGCGTGACCCCGGCCGTCTGCCGCGCCTCCGCCGGTGCGGTCGAGCACCTGTCGGTCGCCGTGGTGCCGAACCTCGCCCGCTATCTGAACGACGTCAAGGGCCCGAACCTCTGGGTCTGGGGAGCTGCGGCCGACGGCGACGTCGGGCTGTGGGACGCGGACTTCGGCCAGGGCGGCGCCGCATTCGTCCTCGGGGCAGAGGGGAAGGGCCTCCGTCCGCTCGTTCGCCGCACGTGCGACGAGATCGTCTCGATCCCGCTGCTGGGCCGGGTGACCTCCCTCAACGTCAGCGTGGCGGCCGCGTTGCTCGTCTACGAGGCGAGAAGGCGGCGCCGTGCCTGAGCCGACGCTCTACCTGTTCGACGGCTACAACGTCCTCCACGCCGCCGGGCTCGAGGAGCGGTACGAGCTGATCGACTCGCTCGCGAGCTTCGTCGCCGTCCGTGGAGCGCGGGGGGTCGTCGTTTTCGACGGCGTGGGAGCGGACGAGCAGTACGGCCCGCTGGAGGTTCGCTTCGCGCCACACGCAGACGCCGTCCTCGAGCGCCTGGCCGCCGAGCACCGGGATAAAGAGCGGGTGTGTCTCGTCTCCTCGGACGCCGCCGTTCGCGGGACCTCCGGCCAGGAGGTGGCGAAGATCAGCTCACGTGAGTTCGCCTCGACGCTCGAATCGGTCGAGCACAGCGAGGACAGCACAAGCCGGGTGCGGGACCGCCTGGATCCCGCGACGCGCGACCGCCTGGAACGCCTTCGGCGCGCCGAAGGCCCCTCCTAGGACCGGTCGTTTCAGGTCCAGCGCAATGGTCCGGTTGGACCAGGACCACTGCAACACCCTTGTAATGTTGTCAACTGACTGCTACGTTCCAGTTCACGTTGAGGGTGAGACTCGCTCACCCGAGCGAAACCGCCATGGCCGCCAGAGCTGTCACGCGCACGTACTCCGCCCAGAGGGCCGAGCGGGAGCTCGAAGACCTTCAGCTCGTCCTCCGCGCCAGGAACGGCGACACGAAGGCGATGGACACGCTGATTCGGCGGTACACCGGCTTCGTCCGGCTCAAGTCGAGCTCGTACTTTCTCGCAGGCGGCGACTCGGAGGATTTGATCCAGGAGGGCCTGATCGGGCTCTACAAGGCGGTTCGGGACTTCCGCTCCGACAAGGAGACCTCGTTCCGCAGCTTCGCCGAGCTCTGCATCACTCGGCAGATCATCACGGCGATCAAGACGGCGACGCGCTTCAAGCACTCGCCGCTCAACACGTACGTCTCGTTCTCACAGACGCCGGCGGGGCAGGAGTCCGAGGGCGATTGCACCCTGGGCGACGCGCTACCCGGCCCGGGCGTGGACGAGCCGTCGATCATGGTCATCTCGACCGAGGAGCTCCAGAGCCTCGTCTTCTGCCTCGGTACCGGGCTCTCGCAGCTCGAGTCGGACGCACTTCGCCTGTACCTCGAGGGCT
The DNA here is from genome assembly GCA_963827705.1 of uncultured Actinomycetes bacterium. Classification (GTDB taxonomy): domain Bacteria; phylum Actinomycetota; class Thermoleophilia; order Gaiellales; family Gaiellaceae; genus JACDAN01. The sequence continues at coordinate 51,573 of CAWHBN010000021.1, read as the reverse complement.
CGTCCTACGAGGAGATGGCCGAGCGCCTGACCGTCGACACGAAGACGATCGACAACGCCCTCCAGCGGGTCAAGCGCAAGATCTTGCAGCATCAGGAATCGCGCCAGGTCCTGCAGTAGCGGTCAGAGGCTCAGCGCGGCCGTGACCGGGTCTTCGCTCAGCGTCTGAAGCCCGTCCACTCCGGCTGCGGCGCCGGAACCGGCAACCGCGACGCGCGTTGTGCGGCTGAGCGCGGTGAGGGCGTCCACGAGTGGGGTGAGTCGTCGCTTCGAGGTCGCGGCCACCACGACGAGGTCCGGCTCGAGCCGACCGGCGGTGTCCACGAGGCTCTCGACAGGCGTGTCGGGGCCGAGATATGTGATGCGCCAGCCTTTGCGGTTGAGCGTGAGGCCGAATGCGATCAGTCCCAGATCATGGAGCTCGCCCGGCGCGCAGGCGAGCACCGCGCGCGGCCCCTCGCCCGAGTCCCAGCCGCGCCCGATCCCGAGCAGCCGCCCGCGGATGAGGTTGCTGGCGAAATGCTCCTGCGCGACCGTCGCCTCGCCGCTGGACCACCGCTCGCCGAGGTCGACGAGGTAGGGGAGGATCACGGCACCGAGGACGGTCTCGACGGTGAACGTACCAAAGAGGGCGTCGAGCGCCGCCTGAGCGCCGGCTTCGTCGAAGCGGTCCAGAGTCGTTCGTAGCTGCAGCGCGCCGGTGTCGAGCTCCGGCCGGCCTTCCTCGGAAGAGACTTCCTTCAGTTCGGCAATGCCTTCGACCGAGCGCCGGGCAGCCTCAGCCGCGGCCAGCCCTTCGCGCAGGTGCTGTCGCATGCGCTCGACCCGCTGCTCGTCTGCGTCCGAGTAAAGCCGAAAACCGCCCTCCGAGCGTGCGGGGCGGAGGAGGCCGTACCTGCGCTCCCACGCGCGCAAGAGCTCGGGCGCAACGCCCGTGCGCCTGCTCAGCTCACCGATCCGGAGATAGCCGTCGCTGCTTGGCATCGAGATCATTGTACGAAAATTGTACAGAGTCTTGACAGACCTGGACCTACCCTGTACATTCCCTGGACAGAAACGGTACACGGAAAGGAGAAGAGCATGAAGGCACTCGACTTCACCACCGGGCTCCTGCTCATTGTCGGGGGGCTCAACTGGGGTCTCGTGGCGATCGCGGAGTTCGATCTCGTCGCCGAGATCGTCGGCCTGGAGTTCGGTGAGACGAACGCTGTCAGCCGGATCATCTACGGGCTCGTCGGCCTCTCGGCCGTCTACCAGGCGACCAGGCTTCCGGCGCTCGCGTCCCGCGAGCGGCGCGATGCCCGGACGGCCGCCGCCTAGGACGTCATCAACCTCGACAGAGAAGGAGACACAGCATGAAAAGGAATCGTCTTAGTTACTCGATCGCGGCGCTCGGCGCCGCAGCTCTCGCCTCCATCGCCGTAGTCGGCGGTGCAGGTGCGACGGCCGAGCAGACGACACCGGACAAGAACATCGTCCAGACGGCGGCCGGCGCGGGTCAGTTCAAGACCCTGATCGCCCTTGCGAAGCAGGCCGGCCTGGCGGGTGCGCTCTCCGCGCCCGGCAAGCTGACCGTGTTCGCGCCGACCGACAAGGCGTTCGCGAAGGTGCCCAAGGCGACCCTTCGCAAGCTCGCAGCGCAACAAGGCCCAGCTCCGCGCGGTGCTGCTGTACCACGTGGTGAAGGGCGATGTAAAGGCGGCACAGGTCGTCAAGCTGCGCCGCGTCAAGACGCTGAACGGCGCGTACGTCCGAATCGGAGTGAAGGGCAAGCGCGTCTACCTCAACCGCACGACGCGCGTCACGAAGACGGACATCGGCGCCTCGAACGGCACGATCCACGTCATCGACGGCGTGCTCATCCCGCCGGCCAGCTAGCCGGCACGCCCGGGCGTCCGGCCGGCTCATCCCGCCGCCGGCCGGACGCCCCTCCTTTGCGGCTCTACCATGTGGGCAGCGCCGGAGTAGCTCAGTTGGTAGAGCTCCGCTCTTGTAAAGCGGTGGTCGTCGGTTCGAGTCCGACCTCCGGCTCTCGGCCAGGACGCTACGCGGGCGCCGCCACGCCCGGCACGCGGACGTAGCCCTGCTCGACGATCCGGTCGCTCATCTCGTCGTAGATCTGCGGGTCGGTCGGCGTCCAGGTGGCGAGCCCGTCGACGTAGCGGTTGTACATGCAGAACGCCGCGGCGATCAGGACCGTGTCGTGGATCTCGACGTCGGTCGCGCCTTTCCGCCTCGCCTTCTCGACGTCCGCGGACGTGACCGTGCGCCCGTCGTCTCGAACCTTTCCCGCGATCTCGAGCAGCGCCCGCATCTTGTCGTCGATCGGCGCGCCGTCGAGGTCGAGCTTGACCTGGTCGACAAGCTCCATGCCCCCTTCGAGCTGCTTCGCCGCGAACCAGCTGTGCGAGGTCTGGCAGAAGGTGCACTCGTTCAGGTTCGAGACGTACGCGGCGATCAGCTCGCGCTCGCCCCGGCTGAGCGTGTTGTCCCCGCGGAGCAGCACCTCGGCGAGCTGACTGAGCGGTGCGGCCGTCTCCGGCCGGAACATCATCGCGCTCCGGATCCCGGGGACGTCTTCGGGCAGGTCGATGTGCGGCACGGCTCTCTCTCCCTTCGGTCGTGACCACCGTAAGTTCGCAGCCAGCGCAGGTCTAGCATGCGCACGATGGGCGCGTCCGCTGCTGTCGATGCAGGCCGGCCGGTGATCCGCATCCGAGGCACGACGTACCCCGTGCTGCTGCCGACGGTGCGCGACCCGCGGCTGCACCTCGCCGCCGTGATCATCTCGCTGCAGGTCCTGGGGCAGACCTCTTTTGGCTTCAATCTCTCGATCGCCCAGATCCTCGTCTCCGTGCTCACCTGCGCGGTGCTCGAGATCGCGATCACGTTCCGCACCCAGCGGGTGCTCATGTGGCCGGCGAGCGCGCTGCTGACCGGGAACGGCGTGGCGTTCATCCTCCGCGTCCCCGGCACTGAGCACGGTGACTGGTGGAGCATGAACGGCTGGTGGATCTTCGCGGGCACCGCGGCGATCTCGCTGCTCTCGAAGTACGTGATCAAGTTCCGCGGCTCACACGTCTTCAACCCATCGAACTTCGGGCTCGTCCTCTGTTTCCTGTTGCTCGGCCCCGAGCATGCCGACCCGCTCGACTTCTGGTGGGGGCCGATGTCCGTTGCGCTCGCCTTCGCGCTCGTGATCATCACCGTCGGCGGCCTCTCGATCCTCTCGCGGCTGAAGCTGCTCGAGATCGCGGTCGGCTTCTGGCTCGCCTTCGCCGGCGGGCTGGCAGTGCTCGCGGCGAGCGGCCACGAGATGACGGCGCGTTGGCACCTCGGCCCGATCACGGGCTGGGAGTTCTGGCGCGCGCTCGTCTTCTCGCCGGAGATCCTCGTCTTCCTGTTCTTCATGATCACCGACCCGCGGACGATCCCTCGCACGGGCGCGGGCCGACGGGCGTACGCGATCGGCATCGGACTGCTCGCCGTGATGCTGATCGCGCCGCAGACGACCGAGTTCGCGACGAAGCTCGCGGTGCTCGGCGCGCTCTTCATCGCGTGCGCGATCCGGCCGGTGCTCGTCTTCCTCCAGGTTCCGCTGCGCTTCGAGGGCGGTCGCGCCCGTCTCGGGACCTATGCCGCCGCCGGTGTCGCCGCATTCGTCGGGCTCGTCGTGCTTGCGGGCATCCCGGCCCGCCCCGACGAGGCGTCCGCGAGCGTGGCGCCTACACGGGCGATCCCCGACGTCACCGTCCTGCCGTCGGAGGACGTCGCGACGAAGCTCGACCGCAGCAGCGCGGAGCGGATCGCACGCGACGTCGTCGCGAACCTCGGCAACGAGGCGGATGCCGTGCTGCTCCGCGATCCCGACCGCGCGACGGCCGGCGCCGCCGGGGCACGGCTCGCCTCGGTCTGGGCGAGCATCGACGCGGCCGGCCAGACGGTCGCCGTTCCCGAGTACGACCTCGACCGCATGACGGTCACGCTGGAGCGCGACGAGGGGCAGGGGCCGCCGCTCGTCGTCGCCGACGTCGAGGGGACGGTCGAGCTCGTCTCCTACCGCGGGTCGCCGCCGACCGTGCAGGCGCGGGGAAGACGCGCCCCGTACCGGCAGACGCTCGAGCTCGTCCTCTCGAACGGCCGCTACCTGATCGCCGGCTCGCGCGGACCGACACCGCGGGTCCTCGCAACCCCGGCCGCCGTGCCCGAGCCGGCGCCGGCCACGGGGCTCCGGCTCGAGAACGTCGCGGCGGAGTCCGGGCTGCGCTTCCGGCACGGCGCGTTCCGCTTCAAGAACTCGAACGACCCGGTCGCCTCGATGGGCGGAGGGCTCTGCTGGATCGACTACGACGATGACGGTTGGCTCGACCTCTTCGTCGTCAACTCGTACTCGATCGAGAGCGACTTCACGCAGTGGAGGCGACGCGGCGGCACGCCGCGGGCCGCTCTCTTCCACAACGAGCGCGGCAGGTTCGTCGACGTCAGCCGCGGCTCGGGTGCGAACGTCTCGCTGCGGGGGAACGGCTGCGTCGCAGGAGACTTGAACGGCGACGGCCGGACCGACCTCTACGTCACGGCAACCGGCTACGACGCACTGCTCTGGAACCGCGGCGACGGGACGTTCGTCGAGGGGGCCCGCGCGGCGGGGATCACGACCTACGGCTGGAACAGCGGCGCCGCGGTCGGCGACGTGAACCGGGACGGCAGGGCCGATCTCTACGTGGCGAGCTACGCCGACCTGAACAACCCGGTGCCGGGCGCAGCGGGCGGCTTCCCGAGCAACTACTGGCCCGTTCGCGACCGCCTCTACCTCAACCTCGGCCCGGACGCGAAGGGGCGCTCGCGGTTCCGCGAGGTCGCGGAACAGGCAGGCGTCGAAGCGAAGCAGGTCGACCACGGCCTCGGTGTCGTTTTCACCGACTACAACGACGACGGACGGCTGGACTTGTACGTCGCGAACGACACCGACCCGAACCGTCTGCTCGAGAACGTCCCCGCCTCCGGGCCGCTCGGGTTCCGGCTGGTGGAGCGACCGGGCAACGGCGTCGCCGACAGCCAGGCGGGCATGGGCGTCGCGTCCGCGGACTTCAACCGCGACCTGCGGCCGGACCTGTTCGTGACGAACTCACACCGGCAGCTGCACGGCGTTTTCGGCAGTCGCGGGAGCGGATTCACGGATGCACGGCGGACCTTCGCGCCGGCGTTCGACACCCGCTTCGCCGGTTGGGGCGTCGCGTGGTCCGATCTCGACCTCGACGGCGACCTGGACGTCGCGCTCGCGAACGGGGCGATCCCGGTGCGGAACCCCGCCCGCGACGCAGAGCCCGTTCAGGTGCTCGAGAGCCGTGAGGGGAAGATCGTCGACGCCAGCGAGGGTGTGCTCGGCACGGCGGGCCTGCGTGTCAACGGGCGAGGGCTCGCAGCGGCGGACTACGACAACGACGGCGACGTGGACGTCGCGATCAACTCGATCGCCGGGCCGTTGGCGCTGCTCCGGAACGCCGGCTCGCGCGGGCACTGGCTCGAGGTTGCGTTCGAGCGTTTCTCGCCGGGCGCCCGGGTGACGCTCGAGCTCCCAGGAGGGCAACGCCTGGTGCGAGAGGCCCAGGCAGGGAGCAGCTACCTCTCGTCGGAGGACCCGCGCCTGCACTTCGGCCTCGGTCGAGCCGCGAGGGTGAAGGCGCTCGTCGTTCGCCTGCCCGGCGGCCGCATGGTCCGGCGCGCGAACATCGCGGCGAACCAGGTCGTGACGATTCCCTAGCCGCCGAGCGCCTGCGCCAGGTCGGCCAACACGTCGTCTGGCCGCCATGGAACGCTCAGCGAGAGGACGTGCTGCCGAGTGCGAGCGCGAGCGCCTGGTCGAGCGACATGCCCTTCCCTTCCGCATGCGCACTGCTGTAGGCATCGTCGCCGAGCGCCTCCTTCAGCTGCTCGACGGTTACCTCGTACGTCGCCTGCTCGCTTGATTCGACGTGGGCTCCGAGCTCGAGGAAGAGCCGATCGGAGGCGCCTAGCAGGCGGGCCGCTTGCTCGCCTGCAGCGCGGGCTGCCAGCACCTCGCCGATGCCCTTGAGGCAGTAGGCGATCATCTCCCTGTAGCCGAGCTCTCGAGCAGTCTCCAGCGCGCGTTCGAACCACCCTGCGGCAGCCTCATGCCGGCCCTGGAGCATCGAGACCCGGCCGAGGTTGAACAGCGAGATGGTCAGCTGCTCGGCTCGTCCGGATGCACGGCAGAGCTCGACGGCCTCCTCGTACAACTGTGCGGCCTCGTCCAGCCGACCCTGGCTCATCAGGCAGACGCCGAGGTTCGAGACGACCGTCCCGAGCTCGTACTCGAGCCCGAGCTTGCGGAGGAGGTCTGCGCTCTCCTCGTAGAGAGGAATTGCCCGGTCTGCGTCTCCTTCGAGGTCGTACACGCTGGCGAGGTCGCCGAGTGCGCGAGCGACGCCCTCGTCGTCGCCCAGGCCGCGCCAGATTTCCAGCCCTTCCTGCCACAACGCCTTGGCCGACGCGTAGTCGCCGCGCCGTTGCGCAAGGGCGCCGGCAGCCTCGAGCGCCCTCGCGCGGCCGGCTGTCGCGGAGCTCCCGTGGCCAGCGCCGTGTCCAGCCACCGGCGCCCCTCGTCGAGGTGGCCTCGCACGCGCCAGAAGAGCTTGAGCAGCCCTGCGAGCTCGAGCATCAGCTCGGGGGCGTCGGTATCCGCCCAGCCGAGCGCGGCACGAATGTTGTCGAGGTCGGACTCGAGCCGCCCGTAGATGCTCCCGCTCGACTTCCCCGCGCGCAACTCCGCCGCAGATCGCGCAGCGAGCTCTTTGAAGTGCTCCGCATGAAGGCGGCGCAGGTCCTCCTCCTCACCACGTGCCTGGAGGCGCTCGAGTGCGTACTCACGGATCGTCTCGAGCATGCGAAAGCGCGGCTCGTCCGTCTCGTCGCGGCGGAGCAGGCTCTTGTCGGCCAGCGAGGTGAGCGCAGCGAGGCTCGCGTCGCAGACGGCCTCGGCGGCCTCGAGCGTGCAGCCACCGGAGAAGACGGCGAGCCTCGCAAGCAACCGCTGCTCTTCCTCCTCGAGCAGATCGAAGCTCCAGTCCAGAGTGGCGCGGAGGGTCCGATGTCGCGCGGGGGCGTCGCGCGGTCCCGCGGTCAGCAGCTCGAGCCGGCTCTCGAGGCGCTCGAGCATCGCCTCCGGCGGGATCAGCCTGGTGCGGGCGGCAGCGAGCTCGATCCCCAGCGGGAGACCGTCGAGTGCGACGCAGATGGCCGCGACGATCCGCGCGTTCGCCGCGGTGAGGCGGAATCCGGGGCTGACCGCGCGGGCGCGGGCTGCGAAGAGCTCAACCGCTTCGTTCCGCGCAAGGGCCTGCTCGTCGTCGTGCTCCAGGTCGGGAACGGCAAGTGGAGGAACGGGGTACTCGTGCTCGCCGGACAGGTGGAGCACGACCCGGCTCGTCACGAGCGCCTTCAGCTCGGGCGCGGCCGCGAGCAGCTCGGTGACGAGTGGGCCGGCGTCGGTCACCCCTTCGAAGTTGTCGAGCAGCAGCAGCAGTCGGCGATCGCGAAGAGCGTGCTTGAGCGTCTCGATGACCGGGCGGCCGGGCTGCTCGTCCACCTCGAGCGCTCCGAGGACCTGGGTGGCGACCAGCTCCGGGTCGACGACTGGAGCGAGGTCGACGAAGAAGACTCCGTCGCGAAAGTCGGAGATCAGCTCCCAGGCGCTCTCGAGCGCAAGGCGCGTCTTGCCGGTTCCGCCGGGGCCGGTCAGGGTCAGCAGGCGAGCGTCGGCGCTCCGAACGAGGGAGGTCAGGGCGGCAAGTTCGAGCCGACGACCCACGAGGGGCGTCAGCGGCGCGGGAATGTTGCTCTTCGCACGCGCCGCAGGCAGCGCAAGTTCCGGATCCTGGCGCAGGATTGCCCGCTCGAGCTCCTGCAGCTCGGCCCCCGGCTCGATTCCGAGCTCTTCGACGAGCGTCTCGCGAGCCCGCCGGTAGGCATCGAGCGCTTCGGCCTGGCGTCCAGAGCGGTACAGCGCGAGCATGTGCTCACGCCGTAACCGTTCGCGGTACGGGTGCCCGGCAACGAGCGCCTCGAGCTCGGGGATCAGCTCCGCGTGGCGGCCGATGGCGAGCTCGGCGGCGATCCGATCCTCGACCGCCGCGAGCTGGAGGGCCTCGAGCCGCCCGCGCTCGGCAGCGGCGAATGCCGTCTCGCCGAGATCCGACAGCGGCGCCCCTCTCCAGAGTGCGAGCGCCTTACGAAGCGTCTCTGCCGCGGCGGCGGGAACCTCGCCTCGCGCCTGTTCGGTGAGCTCCTCGAAGCGCTGCAGATCGAGCTCGCGCTGTTCGACGCGAAGGAGGTAGCCCGCGCCGCGGGTGGCGATCCGGTCGGCGCCGAGCAGCTTGCGGAGCGCGTGTACCGCCACCTGGAGCGAGTTGGCGGCCTTCTCCGGAGGATGCTCGCCCCAGAGAGCATCGATGAGGCGCTCGCGAAGGACGACCTCGTTGGAGTGGAGGAGGAGAATCGCGAGCAGTGCCCGCTGACGGCGGCCGCCTACGGCGAGGGTGAGGCCGTCCTGCTCGACCTCGAGCGGGCCGAGCAGCTTGAACTCGACGCGTGCCCCGCCTCCGTGCTCCATCGCGCTAAGCGTGCCGTAAGCGATTCGTAAGCGCGCCCTCCGATCGTCTTGTTCACAACCCGACGAAAGGAGCAAGCACATGATTCAGGCAGGAGACGTCATCGAGAATGCGGTCACGGGCGAGCGGCTCGTCTTTCGCAAGACCTCGGCGGAGACGAACGGAGAAGCAGTCGTGCTCGAGGCGTTCCTCAAGCCGAACGCCTTCGTGGCCGCGGCCCACGTGCATCCGTCCCAGGAGGAGCGCTTCCAGGTGCTGCGAGGCACGGTCGGCTTTCGGCTCGGCCGTAAGAAGGTCCTCGCCGGCCCCGGCCAGCGGATCACGGTTCCCGCCGGGACAGCGCACAAGTTCTGGAACGCGGGCGAGGAAGAGGCGCACTTCGTGTGCGAAGTCAGGCCGGCGATGCAGTTCGAGCAGCTGATCGAGACGATGTTCGGGCTCGCCGCCGACGGCAAGACGAACCGCAAGGGGATGCCGAATCCGCTCCACCTCGCGGTGATCGCGAAGCATCACTTCGACGACGTCCGTCTTCCCTTCCCGCCTGCATGGATGCAGCGGACCGGGCTCACGTTGGGCGCCCCTCTGGGCCGGTTGCTCGGCTACGAGGCGACGTACGTGCCCGCCGAGGCCGAGGTTGCGCTCGAGGCGAGCGTCTAAGCGCCGAATATGAGAATGCAGAAGCTCAAGTGGGGGCTGTTCTTGACCGCGCTCCTGCTTGCGCTTCTGCTTCTCGCGCTCGGCGGCGTGATCTTCCGCGCGGCGGCGGCCCTGACTAGCGCCCGAACGCCTGCTCCAGATCGGCCCAAGTCCCCTCGACGTCCTCGAGCCCGACGCTCAGGCGGACGAGGTTTTCCGGGACGCGGTCCCCTTCCCAGCGCGCCCGGGTCTCGAGCACCGAGCGTGTCCCTCCGAGGCTCGTGGCGTTCTTGATCGTCCGGACCGACTGCTCGACGCGCTGCGCGGCATCCGCTCCGCCGGCCACGTCGAAGCTCAGCAGCCCACCGAAGCCCGGATAGCGCACGCGTTCGACGGCCGGATGCGCCTCGAGCCTCCGCGCGATCTCTGTTGCGTTCTCGGTGTGCCGGCGCATCCGGAGCTCGAGCGTCTCCAGGCTCCGCCGCAGAAGCCAGGCGGCGTCCGGCGCAGCAACGATCCCCGAGCGGCTGCGGAACTGCAGGAGCTGCTCGTAGTCGTCTCTCGACTTGCACACGACCGCGCCGAGCAGCACGTCGTGGTGGCCGCCCAGGAACTTCGTCGCGCTGTGAAGGACGAAGTCCGCGCCCTGTTCGAGCGGGCGAAGGTAGACCGGGGTGGACGCAGTGGAGTCGACCACGACCGGTGCCGGGTGGGCGGACGCCGCGTCGAGGTCGGGCAGGGTCAGCAGCGGGTTCGACGGCGATTCCAGCCATACGAGGTCGATACCTTCGGGCGGGGCGGCCCGGTCTGGTCGAACTCGACCATGCGGAGCCCCCAGCGCTCGAGTGCCCGCATCAGTGTCCCCGTGCCGTAGTACGCGTCCTTCGCGATCGCGACCGTCCGGCCGCTCTCGAGGAAGGTCAGGAGCAGCGCCGTCGTGGCGCCGGATCCGGACGGGAACAGCAGCGCGTGACCTCCCTCGAGCTCGCCGAGGGCACGCTCGGCCTCGGCTCCGGCCGGGTGGGCGTAGCGCTGGTAGTAGAACTCGCCCGGCTTGCCGTCCTCGTAGGGCCAGATCGTCGAGCGGTCGAGCATTGGAGCGACTCTAGTTAGGCTCACCATCGTGGCGGCGACGGACGATCGCACCGGATCGACCCAGGGCAAGCTGGAGCGGCTCCAGCAGCTGCGCGAGGAGGCTTTGCATCCTGCCGGCGAGAAGGCCGTCGAGAAGCACCGGAGCCAGGGGAAGCTGCTCGCGCACGAGCGGCTGGAGAAGCTGCTCGACCCAGGCTCGTTCGTCGAGCTCGACCGCTTCGTGCGCCACCGGAATCCCTACTTCGGGATGATGGAGCGCCGGCCGTACGGCGACGCCGTCGTCACCGGCTACGGGACGATCTTCGGCCGCAAGGTCTTCGTCTTCTCGCAGGACTTCACCATCTTCGGCGGGAGCCTCTCGGAGGCGTTCGCCGAGAAGATCTGCAAGGTCATGGACCTGGCGCTGAAGCTGGGGTGCCCCTTGATCGGGATCAACGACTCGGGCGGCGCCCGGATCCAGGAGGGCGTCGTCTCGCTGGCGGGCTATGCCGAGATCTTCTGGCGCAACGTCCAGGCATCGGGAGTGATCCCGCAGATCTCGCTCGTCATGGGCCCGACCGCGGGAGGAGCCGTGTACTCGCCGGCCATGACGGACTTCGTCCTGATGGTCGAGGACAGCTCGTACATGTTCATTACGGGCCCCGACGTCGTGAAGACGGTGACCGGGGAGGAGGTGACCTTCGAGGAGCTGGGCGGCGCGGCGACCCATGCGTCGAAGTCGGGAGTCGCGCATTTCACCGCGGCGGACGAAGAAAGCGTCCTCGAGGATGCGCGCTACCTCCTGTCGTACCTTCCGCAGAACAACCTCGACCCGCCGCAGCACTTCCCCTCCGCCGATCCCTCCGACCGCGAGGACGCAGAGCTCGACACGCTGATCCCGGACGAGCCGACGAAGCCGTACGACATGAAGGAAGTCGTGCGCAGGGTCGTCGACGACGGCGAGTTCCTGGAGGTGCATGCCCGGTTTGCCGAGAACATCGTCTGCGGGTTCGCCAGGCTCGGCGGACACTCGGTCGGGATCGTCGGCAACCAGCCGCACTCGATCGCAGGTGTGCTCGACATCGACTCCTCGGTGAAGGCGGCGCGCTTCGTCCGCACCTGCGACGCGTTCAACGTCCCGCTCGTGACGTTCGTCGACGTGCCCGGCTTCCTACCGGGGACCGACCAGGAGTGGCGCGGCATCATCCGGCACGGGGCCAAGCTGCTCTACGCGTACTGCGAAGCGACGGTGCCGAAGCTGACGGTGATCACGCGGAAGGCCTACGGCGGCGCGTACGACGTGATGAGCTCGAAGCACATCCGGGCGGACTTCAACTTCGCGTGGCCGACCGCAGAGGTGGCGGTCATGGGGCCGGAAGGCGCTGTCAACATCGTCTTCCGCAAGGAGCTCGAGGAGTCCGACGACGCCGACGAGCGGCGCCGCGAGCTGATCGCGGACTACCGGGACCAGTTTGCGAACCCCTTCGTGGCCGCGGAGCGGGGCTATGTGGACGACGTGATCGAGCCGCGCCGTACTCGGCCCGTGCTGATCGACGCGCTGGAGACGACGCTCACGAAACGCGAGCCGCGTCCGCGCCGCAAGCACGGAAATATTCCGCTCTAGGACTAGCCCGCGGCTCCCGCGAGTGCCGGCGTCCGGTCGGCCAGCTCTCGGGCGAAGGCGGCGACGATCTCCGGATCGAACTGCGTGCCGGAGCAGCGCTCCAGCTCCTCGATCGCCTCGCGCGGGGTCAGCCGGCCGCGGTAGGCGCGATCCGAGGTCATCGCGTCGTAGGCGTCCGCGACGAAGATGATTCGGGCGCCGAGCGGGATCTCCTCGCCGCGTAGCCGGTGGGGGTAGCCCGTGCCGTCCCAGCGCTCGTGGTGGTGGAGCACCCATTCCGCGACGGGGTCGACGCCGAGGCTCTCGAGCATCCGGTGGCCGATCTCCGGGTGGCGCTGAAGCACGAGGCGCTCCGGATCGGACAACGGGCCGGGCTTCTGCAGGATCTCCTCCGGGATCGCGAGCTTGCCGAGATCGTGGAGGCTCGCCGCGAGGCGAGTCAGCTCGATCTGCTCCCGGTCGAGGCCGAGGCGGTGCGTAATCCAGGCGCTGAGCTCTGCGACGCGGGTCGAGTGGCTGCCTGTGTACGTGTCACGTGCGTCCACGGCTTTCGCGAGGCTGGCCGCGGCGCGGAATCGGGCAGCGCGGTCGGGCCCGTGCGCGAGCCGGCGGAGCTCCGCGAGCTCGACGACGTCGGGCCGATAGACGTGCACTCGGTTCTTCCCGTGCTCCTTCGCCCAGTAGAGGGCGCTGTCCGCGAGGCGGATCAGCTCGTCCCGGTCGATCGCCTGGTGCGGGAACCCTGCCACGCCGGCGCTGGCGGTCACCGAGCCGACCTCGGCCAGCTCGAGCGAGCCGATGCGGGCAAGGACGGACGATGCAGTCGAGAGAGCCTGGTCCGCGGTCACGCCGGGGAGGAGCAGCGCGAACTCATCGCCTCCGAGACGGAAGGCCTCGCCGTTCTGGCGGAGGCGGCGGCCGACGGAGGCGAGCACACGGTCGCCGACCGGATGCCCGTAGAGGTCGTTGATCCGCTTGAAGTCGTCCACGTCGATCATGCAGAGCGTGAACGGCTCGTCGCCGGACTCGGCGCGGAGCAGCTCGTGCTTCAGCCGCTCCTGGAAGCTGCGGTGGTTGCCAAGCCCGCTCAGCGGGTCGGTCAGCGCGAGCCGCATCGCGCGCAGCGCCTGGTAGGCGGAGCGCTGGTAGAGCGAGATCGCCAGCAGCGGGCCGACGAGTGCGGCCGAGAGCACCGGCGAGCGCTGCCAGAGCACGACGAGCATGAGGGCGGCGGATCCCATGAAGGCGAATGGAATCGAGGTCGCGCGAGCCGACGAGACGACGAGCTCGGCGAACGGCCTGCGGGCCGTGACTGCGACCGCGGCAGAGACCAAGAGCAGGTTGAGCGCGTACTGCGTGGTTGCCGAGATCCCCACCTCCGAGAGGATCGCGGCGGTTCCCGATCCGTCCACGAAGGAGACGAGCAGTGCCGCGGCGCCTGCTCCGATTGCGAACACCGACGCGTTGAAGGCGACGCGCTCGAGCGGCCTGTGCTCGAGGAGCTGGACGATGGCGGGAGCGGCCAGGGCAATTAGCACGCCGGCTTCCCAGCCGAAGAGGACGATGCCGCTCGCACCGAAGACAAACGACAGCGTGACGCCGCCGCTCTCGGCGCCCTCGATCGGCACCGGGTAGCGGCTTGCGAGCGTGGACGCGAGCAGGAACGCCAGCGGCCCGGCGATCTCGGAGAGGTCGTGAGGGGTCAGCGCGAACGCGACCGCGGCAGCCGTGGCTACGGCAAGTCCGGCGGCCCAGACGGGCGCTACGAGAACGAGGACGCGCGGCGGCAGACGTCGCATGTTGCCTTCGCCGCTACCAGTTCCAGTTGTATCCGCTGATGATTTCGTCGGTCACCGCGACGACGGCGACCACAAGGGTCAGCAGACGTACTTGCCACTCGAGCATTGAGTCTCCCCTTTCCCGTTTGTAGAGAGGCATTGTTGCGTCTCGCCCGAGCCGTGGCATCACCCGTTCGGGTCATTCGCTCTTTGCGGGTGTAAAGCCTTTCTGCGTGGCGTGTATGCAAGCTCCACAGCTACTCCGGCGGCAAGGAGCTCCCTCGACGCTTCGCGGCCGGACCGTGAAGCCCGCAATCGAAGGCGCCGTGCGAGCTCACGCCGAACAGCGCGATCGTTCGGCCGAGCAGGTGGCACCGGGGAAGCAGTCCGCCGCGTGCCCGCTAGGTCGAACTCGCCAGTTCGACCTTTAGGCTAGGGACAGTGCCCTGGAGCGTTCAGCCGGAGCCGGCCGACGAGAACGAGCGCGAAGCGTTGCTCGCCGCACTCGATCGCGCGCTTGCCGAGGAGGAAGGTGCCGCATCCGGATGGCTCAGCGCCTGGTGGCGCTCCGGCTTCGACGACCTAGGCGGGGCTGCGGAGAAGCCGTGGGGCGAGCCGGGCGTAGTCGAGCCCTGACACCCAGGTCACGACGAGCGCGACGACGAGCGCCCACCACGCGATCGACTCGTCGATCGCGCCGGCGGCTGCAAACCCTCCGAGGATCGCGGCGATCGACTGCGTCCCGGTCTTCAGCTTCCCGAGGTCCCGTGCGCCGAGAACGACGCCGCGTTCGAGCGCAGCCAGCCTGAGCCCCGAGACGAGGAACTCCCGTGCAACGATCGCGGCGACGACCCAGCCGGCGAAGATGCCCTCGCCGAGCAGCACGATCAGCACGGACAGCACGAGGATCTTGTCCGCGACCGGGTCGAGGAGCGAGCCCATCGCGGAGGAGCTGCCGCTGCGCCTGGCCAGCCAGCCGTCGACCCAGTCGGTCGCCATGGCGATTGCGAACAGCGCCGTCGCCCAGTACTCGTGGCCGTCGAAATCGATCGCGAAAAGCGCCACGATCACAGGCGCCGCCGCCATGCGTGCGACCGTCAGCTGATCGGCCGGCCCCATAACGACACAATATGCCCGTCGTGGCCGGCTTCTCGAAGGTGCTCGTCGCCAACCGTGGCGAGATCGCGATCCGGATCTTCCGCACGCTGCGGGAGCTCGGGATCGCGCCCGTCGCCGTCTACTCGGAGGCGGATCGCCACTCGCTCCACGTGCGTGCCGCCGACGAGGCGTACCTGCTCGGGCCTGGACCGCCGGCGGAGAGCTACCTCGTCCAGGAGCGAGTGATCGACGCCGCGAAGCGCTCCGGCGCCGAGGCGATCCATCCCGGTTACGGATTCCTCGCCGAGAATGCGGCCTTCGCGCGCGCCGTGGAGGACGCCGGGCTCACCTGGATCGGCCCACCGCCCGAGGCGATCGACGTCATGGGGTCGAAGGTCGCCGCCCGCGAGCGGATGCAGGCCGCCGGCGTTCCCATCATCCCCGGGACGACGGAGCCGGTCTCGACGGCCGAGGACGTTCGCGAGCTGGGGGACGAGCTCGGCTGGCCGATCGCGATCAAGGCGTCGGCGGGCGGAGGCGGGAAGGGCCTCAAGGTCGTTCGCTCGGCGGACGAGGTCGAGCGCGCCTTCGAGTCGGCCCGCCGGGAGGGCGAGGCCTACTTCTCCGATCCGGCGGTCTATGTCGAGCGCTACCTCGAGGACCCGCGGCATGTCGAGGTTCAGGTGCTGGCCGATGCGCACGGCGCCGTCGTCCATCTCGGTGAGCGCGACTGCACGATCCAGCGTCGCCACCAGAAGCTGGTCGAGGAGACGCCGTCGCCTGCCGTGTCGGAGGACCTCCGCGAGCGGATCGGGGAGATCGCCGTCGACGCTGCCAGGGCCGTCGGCTACCGCTCGGCCGGGACGATCGAGGGGCTGCTCTCGCAGGAAGGCGAGTACTTCTTCCTCGAGATGAACACCAGGATCCAGGTGGAGCACACGGTCACCGAGCTGGTCACGGGGCTCGACCTCATCCGCGAGCAGGTGCTGATCGCGGCCGGGGAGCCGCTATGGCTGCGCCAGGAGGACGTCCGGCTGACCGGGCACGCGATTGAGTGCCGGATCAACGCGGAGGATCCGTCCAACGGCTTCCTGCCCACCCCGGGGAGGATCACGGGCTACGTTGAGCCTGGCGGTCCGGGCGTGCGAGTGGACTCCGGCGTCGAGGCGGGGAGTGACGTCGTCGGTCTCTACGACCCACTGGTCGCCAAGCTCTGCGTCCACGGAGTCGACCGAGAGCATGCGCGTCGCCGGATGCTCCGCGCGCTCGGGGAGTACCGGATCGAAGGCGTGACCTCGTTGCTCGGCTTCCATCAGGCACTGCTCGAGCATCCGTGCTTCGCCCAGGGCGAGACGTGTCACGGCATCGTGGAGTCGGACGAGCTTGCGAAGCGTGCTGAGGAGTTTTCTCATCGGGCAACAAAGGTATCCGCGGCGTCGGACGGTGCCGCCACCAGCGAGCGCGTCCTCAACGCCGAGCTGGACGGGCGCCGTTACGAGCTCAAGCTCCACCTCCCCGAGCCTCCGCACGCCGAGCTCGTCCGGCGGCGGCGAGAGCGCGTGGCCGCAGGGGCGCACCCCGGCGCGGCGCGCGACGCCGTCGTCAGCCCGATGCAGGGCACCGTGCTCGCGGTCGAGGTCGCCGAGGGCGACGAGGTCCAGCCCGGCCAGGTGCTCTGCGTCGTCGAGGCGATGAAGATGGAGAACGAGATCACCGCGCACCGGGCGGGCCGGGTCGCCGAGCTCTCCGTGGAGGCCGGGCAGGCGGTGAAGACCGGCCAGGTGATCTGCGTCGTCCAGAGTGAGTAGCGGCGAGGCGCAGCGCCCGTTCTGCTCCGAGATCGCACGAGAGAACGACGAGCCGCTCGGGGCCACGGCGAGTCGCATCGACCACTGGCTGCTCGTCGAATATCGCAGCCTCTGGAGCCATGACGCCCTTGCGGGGAGCGGTCTCTCCGACCAGGTCAAGGCGAGGCTTCGCGAGCTCGTCGCAGCCCGCCCGCGCACGCGACTTCTCTTTATCCGCCGTCCCGACCGGCGCCATCATGAAGGCGTCGCGACCTACGTCGCCGACTCGCGAGTGGGGCACGAACGACTTGCCGGCCTCGAAGTGGAGGAGCACGAGGAGCTTCGCCGGATCGACCCGTTCGAAGCCGCCGAGCAGCTCGACGAGCCTCTTTTTCTCGTCTGCACGCACGGGAAGCACGACCGCTGCTGCGCGAGGTACGGGCGCCCGCTCTGGGAGGGGATCAGCGAGCTGCTGGACGAGTCGTCCGCCTGGCAGTGCACCCACGTTGGCGGCGACCGGTTCGCCGGAAATCTCCTCACGCTCCCGCACGGCATCTACTACGGGCGGGTCGACCGCGACGACGTGGGGGACGTCCTCGACCACCATTTCTCGGGGCAGCTCGCGCTCGACCGGTACCGCGGCCGCTCGTGCTGGCCCTTCAACGTCCAGGCGGCGGAGCGGCGCATTCGTGTCGAGGAAGGTCTGACCGGGCTCGCGGATCTCTCCCTTGCCGGCGTGTCGCGCGAGGGCGACCACCGTTGGACGGTGCGTTTCGAGACCCGAGTAGGGCCGCGCGAGGTCGACGTCGTCGAGGAGGCCGGCGAGCTCACGCTCCTCACCTGCAGCTCGGCGGTGGCGCGGCGGCCCCGTCGCTACGTCGCTACGCCGCGCTGATTCGGAGCAGGCCTTCGCGGACGAGGCGGCGGACGAGCACCAGCCGGCTCTCGTCGTCGAGGTCGCCCGGGAGTTCGGCGGCCGTGAACGGGTCGTCGCGCTCGAGAACCCAGGAGACCTCGTCCTGGATGCGCGCCGGGAACGCCACCTCCTTACCGTCGAACGTCAGCTCGAAGGAGCCGTTTTGCTCCGAAGCGTGGACGAGCACCGTCTCCCGGAGCTCGACCTCGGTGTCGACGTCGAGCTCCTCGATGGCGCGTAGCTGGGACAGCTGACCGTCCCGGATCGGGCGCCGCGTCCGGGCGAGATTCTCCGCTGCGCGGCGCTCGACCGCGTCGGCCGTCAGGCGGCCGCGGAGAGCGTCAACGAGCTCTTCCACGCCGCCGTCTCCGATCGATCGCCGAAAGCCCGGCTCGTCACCGCATTCCTCCAACGCCGCCTTGAAGGCGTCCAGCCAGGTCACGACGTTGACGCCGACCGTGAGGTGGAGCGAGTCGGAGTCGGAGGTCAGCGCCTCGTGGAGCCAACCCCGCGGCAGGTAGAGCATGTCTCCCGGCCGGAGGACGAGATCGTGAACGGGCTCGCCCGGGCCGCCCATCTCGGCCGTGTACTTCTGGTTTCGCAACGGGAGCTCGAGCGCGGGCTCATAGACGAGCCAGCGCTTCTCGCCGGACACCTGCAGGACGAAGACGTCATGGGTGTCGTGGTGGACTGGGAGGCCCTGCGCGGAGCGTGGTGTGTAGTACGCGTTCACCTGAGCCGGATGCCCCAGCGTGCGCTCGAGCGAGCGGCAGAAGGCGCCGAGCTCGGGCCGATGCAGATGCAGCCCCTGGAGCACGATCGTCGCGCCGCGCTCCCACTCGGCGAGCACGCGATCGACGTCGGCCGTCCCGGTGAAGCTGCTCGGGCGCCAAGGGATGTCCCCCGTGTAGTCGCGGACGGCGAGCTGCTCGCCCGCCTTGACGAGCCGGAATCCCGGGAAGCGCAGCCCGCCCGACGTGACGAGGCGCTCGACTTCGGCCTCCGAGAGGAGGTCGTCGTAGCGCCCCGGCTCGTCGCGCTCCACGACGAGCGGCCTGCGCTCCCAGTGCTCGGCGAGGAACTCGCCCTCGCCGACCGGCTCGATACAGCGCCCGAGGGCGCTACGGCTACGAGTCTGTGTCGTCGGAGTCGGCGTCGGTGTCGTCCGAGTCGCTGTCGGTGTCGTCCGAATCGGAGTCGGCGTCGTCCATGTCTGCGTCGGCCGTCTCGCTGCGGATGTCCTGTGCAGCGCCCGTGCGGATCTCCTCGTCGGTGAGCGGTGACTTGGTCTCGTCCATCGTCCCTCCTGGAAGTCGGCGGCTGAGGGGCCGAGTCTAGAGGCGCATCGAGGGAGCCGTAATCGATGGATAGACTCGCGCCCCGGTCATGGATCTCTACGAGTACCAGGGCAAGGAGCTCTTCAAGCGCTTCGGCATCCCCGTCTCCGAGGGGCGGCTCGCGACCTCGCCCGAGGAGGCACGCAGGGCGGCGGACGAGCTCGGCGGCCAGGTCGTCGTCAAGGCGCAGGTGCTGACCGGCGGCCGCGGCAAGGCCGGCGGGATCAAGCTCGCGAGCGGGCCGGAAGAGGCCGAGGAGCACGCCGAGGCGATCCTCGGGATGGACATCAACGGCCATGTCGTCCGCAAGCTGTGGATCGAGTCTGCCTCGGACATCGAGCGCGAGTACTACCTCTCGCTCACCTTCGACCGGGGCGAGAAGAAGGCGTTGTTCATGTTCACGAAGGAGGGCGGAGTCGACATCGAGGAGGTCGCCGCCGAGCGTCCAGAGGCGCTCGCGAAGCTCCATGTCGACCCGCTCGAAGGCTTCCAGCCGTATCAGGCTCGCCGCCTGATCTACGGCGCCGGGATCGAGGACGAGAGCGAGCAAAAGCAGATCGCGAAGATCGCCGAGCGGCTGTACGCGGCCTTCGTCGGAGCCGACGCGATGCTCTGCGAGGTCAACCCGCTGATCGTCACGCCCGACGGCGATGTCAAGGCGCTCGACTCCAAGTTCACGGTCGACGACAACGCGCTCTACAAGCACGCGGACATCGCGGAGATGCGCGACCTCGAGGCGTATCCGGCTGAGGAGCGGAAGGCACGCGAGAAGGACGTCACGTACGTGAAGCTCGACGGCGAGGTGGGCGTGCTCGGCAACGGCGCCGGTCTCGTCATGTCCACGCTGGACGTCGTCGCCCTCGCCGGCGGACGGCCTGCGAACTTCTGCGACCTCGGCGGCGGTGGAGACGCACAGGGCGTGGTCGACGCGCTCGAGATCATCAGCGCGGACCCGCAGGTCAAATCGATCCTGTTCAACATCTTCGGTGGGATCACCCGCTGCGACGAGGTGGCGCGCGGGATCCTCCAGGCGCTCGAGCAGATGACGATCGGCGAGCCGATCGTCGTGCGACTGGACGGCACGAATGCGGAGGAGGGGAGAGAGCTCCTACGTGATGCCGCGCCGAAGAACCTCCATGTCGAGCCGACGATGCTCGACGCAGCAAAGCGGGCCGTGGAGCTGGCGGCATGAGCTGGAGCGAGCGCGCGCAGCTCTACCGCGATTCCGAAGCGCATCGCGAAGGCGAGGACCTCGATCTCGTCGTCGAGTGGTCGGAAGGCGCGGAGACGGCACTCGACGTCGCCACCGGTGGAGGTCACGTGGCGCGCCGGTTGCGGGAGGCGGGCGTGAACGTCGTCACTGTTGATTCCGCTCCCGGTATGCAGCCCGATGTGGTCAGCAGGAGTGAAGACATCCCGTTCGCCGACGAGAGCTTCGACGTCGTCGTCTGCCGCGTCGCTGCGCACCACTTCGACGACGTTCCCAAGGCGGTGTCCGAGATGGCCAGGGTGAGCCGCGACCGGGTGATCGTCGTCGACAACCTCTTCCTCGACGACGATGCCGAGCGGGCGGATCGCCTGCGCGATCCCTCGCACGTCAAGAACTGGTCGGAGGGCGAGTGGCGCAGCTTCTTCGCCGCGGCCGGCCTGCAGGTCGATGAGGTGCGGCGCCTCGAGAAGCCGATCGAGGTCGAGCCCTGGCTCGAGCGGGCGGGCACCAGCGAGGAAGACGCGCAGCGTGTCCGCGATTTGCTTGGAGACCGGATCCAGGACGGCTGGATCATGCTCGACCGTCTGGTGATCAGAGGGCGTAAGTAATGGCCGATCATCGTCGACAACGACACCAAGCTCGTCGTCCAGGGACTGACCGGCCGCGAGGGGTCGTTCCACGGTGTCCGCAATCGCGACTACGGGACGAACGTCGTCGCCGGCGTCACACCCGGGAAGGGCGGAAGCGAAGTCGAGGGCATCCCGGTGTTCGACACCGTGGCCGAGGCGGTGGGCGAGGCGGGCGCGAACACGGCGATGGTCTTCGTCCCGGCGCGCTTCGCGACCGACGCCGTCTACGAGGCCGTTGACGCGGGCGTCGAGACCGTGATCTGCATCGCTGAGGGGCTCCCGGCCCACGAGATGCTGCGCGTCTACAACTACATCCGTCCGAAGGGCATCACGATGCTCGGCCCGAACTGCCCCGGCGCGCTTTCTCCGGGGAAGGCGAACGTCGGGATCATCCCGGCGGAGATCTTCCGCGAGGGCCGGATCGGGCTCGTCAGCCGCTCCGGCACGCTCACGTACCAGATCGGCCACGAGCTGACACAGCTCGGGCTCGGGAACTCGACGATCGTGGGCATCGGCGGCGACCCCGTCGTCGGATCGGGATTCATCGACGTCCTCGCCAAGTTCGAGGCCGACGAGGAGACCGAGATCGTGGTCATGGTCGGCGAGATCGGCGGCGCCGAGGAGGAGAAGGCCGCCGAGTACATCAAGGCGGAGATGACCAAGCCCGTCGTCGCCTACATCGCCGGCTTCACTGCACCGCCGGGCAAGACGATGGGCCACGCCGGCGCGATCATCTCCGGCACCTCCGGTACGGCGCAGGCCAAGAAGGAAGCCCTCGAGGCCTGCGGCGTGCGGGTCGGCACGACGCCGACCGAGGTGGCTCAACTCGCCGCCGACGTCGTCGGCGCGCGCGCCTGACTGCGCCTTCGCTGACATCCGACGAGCGTCCTACTCTCGACGCATGGAGACGATCTCGCTCGCCCGCGGGGTCCCTGCGCCGGAATGCGTGCCGGTCGAGGAGCTCGCCGAGTGCGCCCGGGCCGCGGTGCAGGCGGACGGCGCGACGATCCTCTCCTACGGGCCGGCCGGGGGCTACGCGCCGCTGCGCCGGTGGATCGCCGAGCAGCACGGGGTCTCCCAGGCACGGGTGGTGCTCACCAACGGATCGCTCCAGGGTTTCGCGCTCCTCGCGCAGGTGCTCGCCGGCGGCGGCGAGCGGGTGCTCGTCGAGGCGCCGACCTACGACCGGCCGCTCAGGATTCTCGGCTCGCTCGGTGCCGAGGTCGCGCCCGTGCGGTGCGACGAGGGCGGGCTCGACGTCGAGGCGCTGGATGTCGAGCTGCGGAGCGGGCGGCGACCCGCCTTCCTCTACGTGATCCCGACATTCCAGAATCCGACCGGCCGGACGCTCTCAGCCGAGCGGCGCCGTCGTCTCGTCGAGCTCGCCGCGGCGCACGACCTGCTCGTCCTCGAGGACGACCCGTACGGGTCGATTCGGTTCGAGGGCGAGGCGCCGCCGACGCTCTTCGAGCTGGACGGCGGGAAGCACATCGTGTTCTCCGGCTCGTTCTCGAAGACCGTGGCGCCCGGTATCCGAGTCGGGTATCTCGTCCTGCCGGAGCGGCTCGCGCGAGCGGTGGAGTCGGCGGCGGCGTCGACGTACATCACCCCGGCACTGCTCGCGCAGGCGACCGTGCACGAGTTCCTCCGGCGCGGCCATCTGGAGCGGAACGTCCAGCTCGTCAGCTCGCTCCTGGGCGCGAGGCGGGATGCGCTGCTCGCCGCCCTCGACGAGCATCTGGGCGGGACCGGCGCGCGCTGGAGCCGGCCCGAGGGCGGCTATTTCCTCTGGCTCGACCTCCCAGGCGGCGCCAACGCTCGTGCTGTCCTCCACGCCGCGGAGGGAGTCGGCGTCTCGTTCATCGCAGGGCCGGACTTCTATCCGTGGGCCGGGGGCGGCCGGAGCTCGGCACGGCTGGCCTACAGCTTCGCCTCGCCGGCGCAGCTACGGGAGGCTGTCCGGCGCCTGGCGGGGCTTGTCCCCGCGTCGCCTGCGGTAGAGCTGCGACAGCAGCACGCCGCCTAGGACGCCGAACCCGACCATCAGCACCATCGCCCAGATCAGGGAGACGGTCGCGGTGAAGAACACGAAGTCGATGTCGATCTGGTCGTCGTTCATCGAGATGAACGCGAGCAGGTAGAGGAACATCGCGATCAGTCCGACGAGGATCAACCACAGGCGCGGCTGGAAGGTGTCGGTGCCGTCGCCCTGCGACCTGCGGAAACGCATGGGGCTCGAGTCTAGGACTTAGGCGGCGGAGGGGATCGCTTCGGAGGAACGCGGCACGAGCCGAGGCTGTTGCGGCGGCCGCAGCGTGCGAGGCTTTGCGGGTCGGAACGTTGGACAGGGGGAGTCCAGGGGGAGGGCGCAAAGTCCCGCCCTGCGGAAGTAGCAGTCGTCGCAACTCGCCTCGGCTCGTTTGGTCATCTCCGCGTTCGAACCTCCTGAAAGGTGGCGCTTCCTGGCGGGGCATCTTGGGACCTCGAACCTCGTGTTGCAAGAGGGCCGGAGACAAAATCTCTGCAATTTCCGCACGGTCCGAAAACCGCCGGATTCCTGGGATTTCTATGCCTTCGGCTGCAGGGTTGCCAGTGCGCGCAACGCCTGTTGAAAGCTCTCCACAGGGACGATGCGGAGGCCTTTGGCGTACCGGCGCGCCTCAGGCGCGTTATCCCCAGGCACGAGGAAGAGATCCATCCCGGAACGCCTCGCGCCGATCGTCTTCTGCTTGATTCCGCCGACGCGGGAGACCGAGCCGTCGAGGAAGATCTCTCCACTCGCCGCCAGCTGGTAGCCGCGGTCGACGTCCTCGCCGAGCTCCTCCATGATCTGCAGCGCAAACGCCAGCCCCGCCGAAGGGCCGCCCACCTGACCGAGGTCGATCTCAACGTCGACAGGAGCCTCCGCGACCTGGAAGACGTCGGTGACCGAGACGCCGACGAAGGCACGGTTGCGCTGGCGGGGATCGCGGGCCGCACGAAGCACGACCGTGCTGCGCTCGCCGTCCCTCTCGATGCGCAGCCTGACGAGCTGGCCCGGCTTCTTCGCGGCCAGCGCGCGGGTGACCTGCTGCGCGCGGCGGACGGGCGTGCCGTCGACCGCCCTGATCCAGTCGCAGCTTCGGAGCTTCCCGGCGGCCGGATAGCCGGGGAAGGTTCCCTCGACGGCGACGCCGAGCAGCTTCGTGGGGATCCGGTACTCGAGCTCCCGGAGCGCGACCGCGGTCGCATATTCCTGGCTCTTCTTCATGGCGGCCAGCTCGCAGCGCCGGCGCGACCCTTCGTCCTGGCCCTCCTCGAGCACGTTGGACGCCGGCTCCAGCGTCGCTCCCTCGAAGAGCCCGGGGAACGCCTTTTCCAGCAGCGACGCCTTCCGGATGTCGACCGCCACGTAGTAGATCCCGCCCCCGTTTCTGTCGGGCTTCTCGCCCTCGACCTCTACGCGGGGCGCGAGCGGGCGGGCATCGTCGGGGAGGAAGATGTACCGGTCCGAGGGCACGATGTAGAGGGCTGCCGCAACGGCGAGCAGCACGATGCCGGCGCCGATCAGCCAGAACGGCCACGAGAGCCTTCTCAAAGCAGGCTGCGGATCAGGCCGCCGTCCACCTGGATCACCGAGCCGGTGACGTACGACGCGGCGTCGGACGCGAGGAAGCAGACGACAGAGGCGATCTCGTCGGGACGGCCGAGGCGGCGGAGCGGGATCGTCTTGAGATCCTCGGCGGTCGGCCCGTCCGGGTAGACCTCTTTGAGCCGCTCCGTGTCGATCCGGCCGGGGGCGATCGTGTTGACGGTGATGCCCTCGGGGCCCAGCTCCCGCGAGATCGTCTTCGCCCACCCGACGACTCCCGGGCGGACGGCGTTCGAGAGTGCGAGGTTGTCGGCGGGCTCCTTGACGGTGCTCGACTCGATGTTGATCACGCGGCCGGCCGGGCTTCGGCGCAGGTGCGGCAGGCAGAGATTCGTCAGCCGGACCGCCGAGACGAGGAGAAGGGCGACGGCGGCCTCGAGCGATTCGTCACTCACCTCGAGCGCCGGGCCGCGGGGCGGCCCGCCGCTGTTGTTGATCAGCACGTCCACGCCTCCAAAGGCCTCGACCGTCTTCTCGACGAGCCGTTCGCAGTCCTGCGGGTTCGTGACGTCGCCCTGCACGGCCAGCGCTCCGACCCGCTCTGCCTCGGCCGCGACGACCTTCCGGCGGCGCGCGAACATCGCCACGTTCATCTCCTCTGCGGCGAAGGCCTCGGCGATCGCGAGGCCCATGCCCTGTGACGCCCCGCAGACGATTGCGGTGCGGCCTTTCAGGCCAAGATCCACAGGAGCACCAAGATCGCGATTGGCAGCGCGGCGAGGAGGGCGCCGACCACGGTCGGCGAGAGTGCCTGCGGCCAGCCCCGCTCGTCGTCGCGGGTCCGGAACTGCCGGCCTCCCTTGCTCCCCCAGCAGTCCGCGCAGACGCCCTGGACCGTCTTGGAGTCACGGCCACAGTGGGGACAGCGCGACGACGGTGCGAATGCGAGCCGGATCGCGCTCGGCGAGGTTCGAGGCGCGCGCGGGACGCGCCTGCGTCGCGAGCCGCGCGGGCGCGAGGGACTGTCCCTCGGACGTGGCTCGCGCGGCCGGGTCTTCCGTGCCGGGCGTGCGTCATCTCTGTCAAGGAACCGTCACTGCGAGGCTGGCTGGGGCGCGCACGGCTCAATGATGGCGGAGAGGGCACGGCTTCGGCCCGCTTCTGTCGTAGACCGGGCGGTTTCGCGGGACGTCCGCCCCTGCGGCCGAACGGCGCGGCCTAGGTCGTGAGGACGCCGACGACGTCTCTCACGGCCTCCGCCGAGGCCCGCAGCTGTTCCCGCTCGTCGTCGGACAGGTCGAGCTCGTAGATCTCCTCGATTCCCTCAGCGCCGAGCATCACGGGCACGCCCATGTACAGATCGTCGATGCCGTACTCGCCCTCCAGGTACGCGGTGCACGGGAGGACGCGCTTCTCGTCGAGCATGATCGAGTCGACCATCTGCGCGGCCGCCGCGCCCGGTGCGTACCAGGCGGAGGTGCCGAGGAGCGAGACCAGCTCGCCCCCGCCCTTGGCGGTGCGCTCGACGAGCTTCTGGATCGTGTCGTCGCCGAGCAACTTCCGGAGCGGCACGCCCCCGACCGTCGTCGCGGAGACGACGGAGACCATCTGGTCGCCGTGCCCGCCGAGCACCATCGCGGTGACGTCCTTGATCGACGCCCCCGTCGCCCAGGCGATCGAGGCCGAAAACCGCGCGGTGTCGAGGATCCCCGCCATCCCGAAGACGCGGTTCTTCGGCCAGTCCGAGACGTTCTTCGCGACGTGGCACATTGCGTCGAGCGGGTTCGAGACGACGATCAGGATCGCGTCGGGCGACTGCCCGACCACCGACTGCGTCACCGATCCGACGATCTTCTCGTTGGTCGAGACCAGGTCGTCCCGGCTCATGTCGCCGGTGCGCGGCACTCCGGCCGTGATGACGACGACGTCGGAGCCAGCGGTGATGTCGTATTCCGTCGCGCCCACGACGCGCGGCTCGTAGCCCAGCACCGCCGCGGCCTGGTTGATGTCCAGCGCCTTGCCCTCTGCAAGGCCCTCCTTGATGTCGACGAGCGCGATGTCGCAGTAGTCGCCGCGTGCGAGCTCCTGCGCGCAGGTCGCACCGACATTCCCGGCTCCCACGACCGTCACCTTCCTACGCAACGCGCACCCCGAGCTTCTCGATGATCGCGTCCGCGACCTCGCTCGTTCCGACGGCCGTCGGGTCGTCGCGCGTCGGCTTCATGTCGTACGTGACGCTCTTCCCCTCGCGGATCACGTCCGCGATCGCGCTCTCGACCCGATCCGCGGCCTCGTGCTCCTCGAGGTGCCGGAGCATCATCACGCCTGAGAGCATCTGCGCCATCGGGTTCGCCTTGTTCTGGCCGGCGTACTTCGGCGCCGAGCCGTGCGTGGGCTCGAAGATCGCCGCGCTCTCGCCGAAGTTGCCACCGGGTGCCATCCCGAGGCCGCCGATCATCCCGGCTGCGAGGTCGGAGACGATGTCGCCGTACAGGTTCGGGCAGACGAGGACGTCGTACTCCTCGGGCCGCTGCACGAGCTGCATGCACATGTTGTCCACGATCCGGTCGTCGAACTCGATGTCCGAGTTCTCCGCGGCGACCTCCTGGGCGAGGCGCAGGTACAGACCGTCGGTGAACTTCATGATGTTCGCCTTGTGCACGGCCGTGACCTTGCGGCGTCCGTTCTTGCGCGCGTACTCGAACGCGAACTGGACGATCCTGCGCGTGCCGGTGACCGAGAGCGGCTTGATCGAGATCCCCGCGTCGCGGTGGCGGAGCTTGCCACCGTGGTTCTCGATCCACTCGATCAGCTCCTCGGCCTCGGCGCTGCCCTGCTCGTACTCGATTCCGGCGTAGAGGTCCTCGGTGTTCTCGCGGATCAGCACCAGGTCGACGTCGTCGAAGCGGGATCGCACGCCTTCGTAGCTCTTGCAGGGCCGCACCTGGCCGTAGAGGTCGAGCGCCTTCCGGAGGCCAACGTTCACGGAGCGGAAGCCGCTGCCGACTGGGGTCGTGATCGGCCCCTTCAGCGCGACCCCAGTCTCGCGGATCGCATCGAGAACGTGATCGGGCAGCGGGTTTCCCTCGTTCTGGTCCATCACGTCGGTTCCGGCGTACTGGACGTCCCAGTCGAACTCTGCGCCGCTCGCCTCCAGCACCCGGCGCGTCGCCTCCGTGAGCTCCGGCCCGATTCCGTCGCCGGGGATGAGGGTGACTCGGTGGGCCATGCGGCGGCGACTCTACCGATTCGTCACCGGGTCTTCGGGGTACGCTCTCCGCCGTATGAGCGACTTCAAGCCAGGCCTCGAGGGTGTCGTCGCCGTCGAGACGGAGATTGCCGAGCCCGATCGCGAGGGCGGGCAGCTCCGCTACCGCGGAATCGACATCGAGGAGCTCGTCGGCCAGTACCCGTACGAGAACGTCTGGGGGCTGCTGGTCGACAACGACCTTGACTCGAAGATGCCGGAGCCGGAGCCCTACGAGCCCGCTCGGCTCAGCGGGAACGCGCCGGCGGACCTCCAGGCGGAGACTGCGCGCCTCGCCGGCGAATGGAGCCTTGGCAAGCTGAACGAGATCTCGGACGAGCAGGCCCGCGAGGACCTTGGGCGGCTCTCGTCCCAGATGATGGGGATCGTCGCCCGCTCGGCCGCCGTCGCCGACGGACGGGAGCCCGCGCCCGACGAGGTCGTCGCGCAGGGAGAGACCGCCGCAGAGAGATTTCTGCTGCGCTGGCGCGGCGAGGCCAATCCCGACCACGTCAAGGCAATCGACACGTATTGGATCTGCACTGCGGAGCACGGCCTCAACGCGTCGACCTTCGCCGCCCGGGTGACCGCGTCCACCGGAGCAGACTGCGGTGCCGCGCTCTCGTCGGCCGTCGGCGCCCTCTCGGGACCTCTGCACGGCGGGGCTCCCGCGTACGTGAAGCCGATGCTGGAGGAAGTCACCGAGATGGGCGACCCAGAGCGCTGGGTCCGGGAGAGGCTCGCGGCCGGCAAGCTCATCATGGGCTTCGGGCACCGGATCTACCGCGCCGAGGACCCCCGGTCGCGCATCCTCAAGCGGACGGCCAAGGAGCTCGGGGCGCCGCAGGTCGAGGTCGCCGAGCAGCTCGAGGAGGTCGCACTCAAGGCACTCCAGGAGAAGTCCCCCGACCGCGTGCTTGCGACGAACGTCGAGTACTACTCGGCGATCGTCCTCGACGTCGCAGAAATCCCGCCGCCGCTCGCACCGGCGATGTTCGCGTGCTCGCGTGTGGCCGGTTGGTCGGCGCACATCCTCGAGCAGAAGCGCACCGGCCGGCTGTTCCGGCCGTCGGCGAAGTACGTCGGCCCGGCCCCTCGCTCGCTCTCCGCTGTCTGATCTGGCCTCAGCGGCTGCCGAGGCGGCCGAACTGGCCGAGCGAGGCGAGGAGCGTGAGCTCGCGGCGCGCAGGACGAAGTGGCAGGACGAGATCGAAGGCGCTGCACGCAGCCCCGACTTCCGCGAGCGCGCGCTGGCTTACCGCGCGATCGGGCAGTTCCGCTATCGCCAGAAGCTCGAGCTGCTCCGCCGCGGGCTCGAGGACGAGAGCCCTGCGAGTCGCGGGTCCGCGCTCCTCTCGCTCGAGTTGCTCTCGCGGGACCACCCGGGCGATGTCAACGCCGACCGCTCGCTCCTCCACAACCTCGCGGCGCACGATCCGAATGCGGCAGTCCGGCGGCTCGCGATCATGGTGCTGAAGAACGGCTCGCCGCACCGCGACACGATCGTGATGCTCGAGGGGATCGCCGATGACGACGAGCACGACAAGGAGCTGCGCGAGACCGCCAAGCGGGCAGCCGCGATGCTGACGAAGAAGAGCCGAGCGCGCTAGCGGACTACGAGGCGCAGGTGCAAACTGGGCGATTGAGGCGCTTGCCGCAGCCGGCGCACGTTCGTTCAGTCTTGCGCCACTCGAGCATCTTCTTCTCGATCCCCGCCCTCATCATCAGCACGCCGACGCCGGTGCTGGAGGCGAGGAGGAGAGCTGTTTCGGTGGTCATCTCGATCATTTCGACCTTCGTTTCGCGTGCGGATGCGCCTGGAAATACAACTCCCGGCGCCGCCGGTCGGTTACGTGGGTGTAGAGCTCCGTGGTAGCCAGATCGGCATGTCCGAGCATTTCCTGAACGCTCCTTAGATCTGCTCCTCCCTCAAGGAGGTGTGTTGCAAACGTGTGACGCAGCAGATGGGGGTGCACGCGCTCGGGCTCGAGGCCCGCTTTGCCCGCCAGTTTCCGCAGGATCAGGAACGCCCCTGCCCGCGTAAGGGGCCCGCCCTGGGCGTTCAGGAAGAGCTCCGAGCGGTGGCGGCGATCCAGGTGAGGGCGGCCCCGCGCGAGGTAGCGGCGCAGCGCATCGACGGCCTCGCGGCCGACCGGCACGACGCGCTCCTTGCCGCCCTTGCCGATCGTCCGGACGAGCCGCTGGTCGAGGTCGACCCCGCCCTTGTCGAGCCCGACCGCCTCGCTCACGCGGAGGCCGGCGCCGTAGAGGAGCTCGACGAGTGCGCGGTCGCGAAGGCTGCGCGGCGTCGTGCCTGCGGCAGCGTCGATCAGGCGCTCGGCCTCGGAGGGAGACAGCGCGCGAGGCAGGCGCCGCGTGCGGCGCGGCAGCTCGAGCTCCGCTGCCGGGTTCGCGTCGGTCGCGCCGATCAGGACGAGGTGGCGGAAGAACGAGCGGAGCGACGCGATGCGCCGGGCGATCGTCGCCCCGGAGAGGCCTTGCGCGCGGAGCTCGGCGAGGTAGCGCTCGAGCTCCTCGGTCGTGACAGTCGACGGCGAATGGCCGAGCCAGCGCGCAAGCGCCTCGAGGTCGCGCCGGTACGCCTCGACCGTACGCGGGGCGAGGCGCGCCGTCGAGAGAGCGAGGAAACCCTCGAGCTCAGGATCTCGGGTGGGCGCGGTCATAGACCTTTCGGAGCCGCTTCGCGTCGACGTGGCTGTACATCTGCGTGGTCGACAGCGAGCTGTGGCCGAGCAGCTCCTGGATCGTCCTCAGGTCGGCACCGCCCTCCAGCAGGTGGGTCGCGAAGGCGTGCCGCAGGCGATGCGGGTGGGGAAAGAGCTTCCGGAGCGTGCTCGTGTCCAGCCGCCGGCCGCGAGCGGAGATGAAGAGCGCGTCGTGCGCGCCGCGCGCCAGCTTCGGGCGCTCTCGGAGCCACAACGCGACCCAGTACGCGGCTTCCTCGCCGAGCGGGACGACCCGCTCCTTGCCGCCCTTGCCGCGGACGCGGAGCGCTTCCTGGTCGAACTCGACGTCGGCAAGGTCGAGGTCGACCGCCTCCTGGCTGCGGAGTCCCGCCGAGTAGACGAGCTCGGCGAGCGCGCGGTTCCTGATCGCGAGCGGGTCGCCGGAGGCGAACCGCTCGAGCTCGGCCTCGATCTCCTCCTGCTTCGGGGCCTCCGGAATCCGCCGCGGCCGTCGCGGCGCAAGCCTGGCGTCAGGGACCTTCGAGGCTCCCAGCGTGAAGCGGAGGAAGGCGCGGACAGCCGCGAGCTTCCGTGCGATCGTCGCCGGCGCGAGCTTGCTCGGCTCTCGGCCACGGCGCGCCGCTCCAAGCTCGGCGGCGTAGTCGGCGAGCAAACGGGCGTCGACGTCGTCGACGGACGCCTTCCGCACCCGCAGCCAAGAGCCGAACTCCGCCAGGTCGACGCCGTAGGCGCGCCGGGTCGAGTCGGACAGCGCCGGACTGGCCAAGAAGCGGTCGATCGCCGCCTGAGTCTCCATACAGGCAGGATTCGCGCCCGTGAAGGTGGCGTCCTGCCTCGCAGCGATTCTCGCCCTCGGCGTGACCTCCGTCCGCGGTCGCGGTCGACGGGCGCAAGGAGGGCTTCTCGTAGCCGATTACGGCCGCGGCGTGATCTACCGGATCAGCGATGAGTGAGCTCAGGCTCTACCTCATCGCGGCCGTCGCCTACATCGCGCTTGGCGTCGCATTCCCTCGGGTGCTCCTCTCGTGGGTTGAGGGCACCGCTTTCCTCCTGCTCGTCGTCTGGATCCTGCCTTCGCTCATCCGGCGGCTGCGATGAGCTGGGCGGCGCACGATCTCGAGCCATATGCGATCCAGAAGCACCTTGGCGTCAAGGTCGCCTTCGTCCCGCTGCTGATCGGCTCCTACTCGCCCGACGTCCTCAGCAAGTGGTTCGTCTACGGGATCGACGTCCTCGGAATCAAGCTCAGGGCCGACGACCCGGCGCAGTTCCACCGCGGGTGGCCAGGCGTCGGCTTCACCCACTCCCTCGGCTACGGCGTGCTGATCGCTTCGCTCATCTGGCTGATCTTCGGTAGCCGCCTCTGGGCCTGGAGCTTCCTCTTAGGACACTGGGCGCACGCCCTGACGGACGCGGGCGACACGATCGGGACGATGCTCTTCTTTCCGTTCTCGACCGAGACGTTCGGGATCGGCGCCTGGGCTTACGCCGGCCAGTACGGGCGGCTCACGGACGCCGGGGCCTACTTCAGCGGGCTCGGGTTCGTTTGGGACGGCGTCTTCGTCGTGTACGGGCTGATCTCGTGGCGGATGCTCAAGCGCGAGTACTTCCATGACGTGATCGTCACGGCTGACCCCCGCTTCTGGGGCTGGATGGGACGCTGGCTGCCGGAGACGGCGCTCGTCGCCCTCTACCGAGCGAGCTTCTTCTACGGCACGACGCGCTGGTTCGCCTGGATCATCTGGGCGCACGTGGTTCACGACTTCCCAATCGACCTGAGCTGGGGCGGGCCGCAGTGGGTGGACGCCGCCTACGACTGAGCGAGCTCGCCGGGCAGCAGCGAGTACATGACGAAGTCCACTCGGCGGTCGAGCCGGGCGTTATAGCGGCTCGAGCGGAGCACTCCCTCGCGGATGAAGCCGGCGTTCTCGGCCACCTTCTTCGACGCTGCGTTCTCCACGTCGGCGCGGAGCTGGAGGCGCATGACGCCGTGGTCCTCCAACAGCCACCGGGAGACGAGCTTCAGGGCTCGGGTGCACAGGCCCTGTCCCCGTGCCTTTGCCGCAACCCAGTAGCCGACCTCGACTCCGTCCTCGGGCTCCAAGAGCCAGCGGGCGCCGATCGAGCCGATCGGTGCTCCGCCTGTCACGACGGCGAAGTTCGTCGTCCTGCCCGACGCCCACCCCTCCCGGGTGTTGGCGATGTAGGCGAGGGCGTCGGACTCCGTGTAGGGCTGCGGAATGATGTCGAGGAACTCGGCGATCGCCCGATCGTTGCAGGCATCGACCAGTGCCTCGACGTCTCCTTCCTCACCCCACGGTCGGAGGGTCACCACGCCGTCGGTCAGAGGGGGCTCGGGCGGCGAAACGTCCATTGTCATACGATATGCAGCCCGTTTGAGACCGGCCCAACGCCGGGAACTCAAGGAGAACTCCCATGGCGATCATCGAGGACCTGCGCGGACAAGTCGACCTGAGCGAGCACGGCATCGAGGCCGGCGGCACCGTCCACCACAACCCGACGGTCGCGCTCCTCTACTCGCACGCGCTCAAGCGCGGGGACGGGACACTCGCCGAGGGCGGGCCGCTCGTCGTCGACACCGGCGAGCACACGGGGCGCTCACCGAACGACAAGTTCGTCGTTCGCGAGCCCGGCACCGAAGACCGCATCTGGTGGGGGAAGGTGAACGCGGAGCTGCCCGAGGACGCGTTCGACGACCTGCGCGACAAGGTGACCTCGTTCCTCTCGGATCAGGACCTCTACGTCGTGGACGCTTTCGCCGGAGCCGATCCCGAGCACCGGCTTGCGCTGCGCGTGATCACGTACAGCCCCTGGCACGCGCTCTTCGCGAAGACGCTCTTCATCGACCCGACCGAGGATGAGCTGGCGGAGCACGAGCCGGAGGCCGTCGTCTTCCATGCGCCGGCCGTCGAGGCCGACCCCGCCGAGGACGGAACGCGCAGCGAGACCTTCGTCGTCCTCCACCCGGGCCGTATGGAGGTGCTGATCGGCGGCACGTTCTACGCCGGCGAGATCAAGAAGTCGATCTTCACGCTCATGAACGACCGCCTTCCGCTCGAGGGCGTTCTGCCGATGCACTGCTCGGCGAACGTCGACGACGACGGCCGGGTCGCCGTCTTCTTCGGGCTGTCGGGAACGGGCAAGACGACGCTCTCGGCCGATCCCGAGCGGCACCTGATCGGCGACGACGAGCACGGTTGGAGCGAGGAAGGCATCTTCAACATCGAGGGCGGCTGCTACGCGAAGGTGATCCGCCTCTCGCCGGAAGCCGAGCCGCAGATCTTCAGGACGACGCGCAGCTGGGGCACGGTCCTCGAGAACGTGGTCGTGGACGAGCGCGGCGTCCTCGACCTGGACGACGACTCGAAGACCGAGAACACGAGAGCCGCCTACAAGCTCGAGCAGATCTCGAACGCGCTGCCGGCCAAGCGCGCCGGCCACCCGAGCGCCGTCGTCTTCCTGACCGCCGACGCCTTCGGGATCCTTCCGCCGATCGCGCGCCTGTCGCGCGAGCAGGCGATGTTCTACTTCCTCTCAGGCTTCACCGCGAAGCTGGCAGGCACCGAGATCGGCGTCACCGAGCCGCAGCCCACGTTTTCCGCCTGCTTCGGCGCGCCGTTCCTCCCGCAGCCGCCGTCGGTCTACGCGCACATGCTCGGGGACAAGCTCGACCAGCATCCGCACGTCACCGTCTGGCTCGTGAACACCGGCTGGACGGGCGGGCCGTTCGGCGAGGGCGAGCGGATGCCGATCAAGGCGACAAGGGGCCTCTTGAAGGCTGCGCTCTCGGGCGAGCTCGACGGCACCGAATACCGCACTGACGAGCTCTTCGGCTTCGACGTTCCCGTGGCGGTGCCAGGCGTCGACTCGAGCCTGTTGGATCCGGCCTCCACGTGGGCGGACCGGGCGGCCTACGGCCGCGAGGCGCGGGAGCTGGCCCGGATGTTCCGCGACAACTTCAAGCAGTTCACGGATGACGCCGGCGAGGCAGTGGCGGCCGCCGGCCCGCGCGTCTAGTCGGCGTGGCCCGCCTCGGGCACGGCCAGATGATGCCTGTTCGAACGAGGGGTTGAAGCCGCCCGGATCCCGCACTACAGTCGACCGTCCGAGGACGCACGGGGATCTGATGAAACTGCTCGTACGAACGTTGACCATCTCTGCGCTTGCGGCGATTGCCGCGATACCCGCCGCTGCGGCGCCGCCCTCGACTCCCGTTGTTCGAGTGAAGTACGGCGAGCCTGCCGTCTCCTGGACGCTTGTGCCCGGCTCGACCGCCGACACGATCCAGTTCATCCGCTCGGTCCCCGCGAATCCGAACACCTTCTGGCGGAATGCAGACGAGCAGTCTCCGCTCAACCCTCGGCAGACGTCCTGGACGGCCGGCGACCGCTTCGCGCCCGGCGCGTGGTACGTCCACGTTGCGTCGGTGACGCCGGCTCCGCCCTGCCCGCCCGAGGCCGACGAGTGCCCGGACGACGCGATTGAGTGGTCGCCGGCGACCCGCTTCGTCGTTCCGTCCACGCCGGGAATCGTGGCGGGTAAGGGCGTCGACTTCGCCAGGCTCGGGATGAAGACGGACGAGGTGCGCC
The DNA here is from genome assembly GCA_963827705.1 of uncultured Actinomycetes bacterium. Taxonomy (GTDB): domain Bacteria; phylum Actinomycetota; class Thermoleophilia; order Gaiellales; family Gaiellaceae; genus JACDAN01. Next base: position 16,722 of record CAWHBN010000021.1, on the reverse strand, counting down.
GCATTCTCGGTCAGCCGCCGAGCCTGGACGGTACCCGGTCTGCCCCGGTCTACGAGTACTACGGCGGCTCGCTGCGCGTCCTCTTTGCGCGCAGCCGCGTCACCCGCTTCGAGGTGCTCAACGGCCGCTACAAGGTCGACGGCACGACCGTCGGCGTCGGCTCGAGTGAGCGGGCACTGCGGGCGGCCGTCCGCGGCGTCCGCTGCCTGACGTGGCGAACGCCGTCGCCCTACCCGTGGCAGCGAACGCCGCATCGGTACTGCTACCTCGGATCGCGCGCCAAGGGCGCGGTGATGACGTACTTCGGGATCCGGGGTGGCCGGGTCTCGAACGTGAAGCTCGGCCGGGTCGTGTTCGCCCGGTACGACCCGTTCTTCGGCCGAATCCTCTAGGAGGGTTTGGCGCAAAAGCAGCTGAGCCGCCGGGCCGCGCTGCTCGCTCCCAGGCGGCGTCCTCAGTCGCGCCCGTATCTCATCGATACGGACACTCCCTGCGTCCTTGCCTGGAAACGAGCATCACACCCCAGCGACGAGCACTTTCACGCCAAACCCTCCTAGCGGCGTCTGTCACGAGGCGGTGGTCGGCCGCCATCCGATAGCGTCCGATCGCAGTGGAAGCGACGCACGACGTGCTCGTCGTTGGCGCCGGGTGCGCAGGGATGCGCGCCGCGATCGAGGCGTTCGACGAGGGGGCCGACGTCGCGCTCCTCTCCAAGATCCACCCGGTTCGCAGCCACTCCGGCGCGGCCGAGGGCGGGATCAACGCCGCACTCGGGAATGCGTCCGAGGACGATCCCGAGAAGCACGCGTTCGACACGGTCAAGGGCTCGGACTACCTCGGCGACCAGGACGCGATCGAGGTGCTCTGCGACGAGGCGCCCGACGACGTCTACCAGCTCGAGAATTGGGGCGCGGTCTTCTCGCGCACGGACGACGGCCGGATCGCACAGCGCCCGTTCGGCGCGGCGGGCGAGCCGCGCACGGCGTACGCCGCCGACATCACGGGCCATGTCCTCGTCCACGTCCTCTACGAGCAGGTCATGAAGCGCGACATCCGCACGTACGAGGAGTTCTTCGCGTGGAAGCTCGTCATCGACGACGACCGCTGCCAGGGTGTGATCGCCTGGGATCTCCTCAACGGCGGCCTGAAGACGATCGGCGCCAAGACGGTGATCCTCTGCACGGGCGGCGCGGGCCGGCTCTACACGGGCACGACGAACGCCTACTCCTGCACGGGCGACGCGATGTCGATGGCCCTGCGGGTCGGCGTCCCGCTCAAGGACATGGAGATGATGCAATTCCACCCGACGACCCTGGCGCCGACCGGAATCCTGATCACGGAAGGCTGCCGAGGCGAGGGCGCGTACCTGCTCAACGCCGAGGGCGAGCGCTTTCTCAAGCGCTACGCGCCGAACGCGATGGAGCTGGCCAGCCGCGACGTGATCTCGCGTGCAGAGCAGACCGAGATCGACGAGGGCCACGGGATCGACGGCAACGTCCTCCTCGACCTGCGCCACCTCGGCGCCGACAAGATCAACGAGCGGCTGCACGGGACGCGCGAGCTCTCGCTCACCTACGCCGGCGTGGACCCGATCTACGAGCCGATCCCCGTCAGGCCCGGCGCCCACTACCACATGGGCGGCGTGGACACGGATCTCGACGGACTGACGTCGGTGACGGGCCTCTACGCGGCCGGCGAGTGCGCTTGCGTCTCCGTCCACGGCGCGAACCGGCTCGGCGGGAACGCGCTGATGGAGACGATCACCTTCGGAAAGCGCGCCGGGCGCGCGGCAGCCGAGTGGGCGCTGACGCACACGACGATCAGCGTGCCGCCGGCGGTCGAGGCCGACACCGAGCGCGAGCTGAAGGAGCTGCTGGCGCGAAGCGAGGGCGAGCGCCCGTGGTCGATCCGCGACGAGCTCGCGACCACGATGCACGAGAACTTCGGCGTCTTCCGGCGCGAGGAGCAGATGCTGGAGCAGGGCCGGATCATCGAGCGGCTTCGTGAGCGCTACAAGCGCGTCGTCGTCGACGACAAGGGCGAGATCTTCAACAACGACCTGACACAGGCGATCGAGCTGGGCTTCATGCTCGACCTCGCGCAGTGCATGGTCGTCGCGGGACTCGCGCGGAAGGAGAGCCGAGGCGCCCACGCCCGGCCGCACGACTACCCGGACCGCGACGACGAGAGCTTCCTCAGGCACACGATGACGACCTTCGGCCCCGACGGAGAGGTTCGGCTTGACTGGAAAGCGGTGACGATGACCAAGTGGCAGCCGAAGGAGAGGACGTACTAGTGGCGACCGAGTCCCTCGTCCGCAGCGAGTACGCGACGATGACGGTCGCGCTCAAGATCTGGCGCTTCGACGCCTCTACGGGTGAGCGCGAGCTCCGCGACTACGAGGTCGAGGCGCCCGAGTGGGCGTGCCTCCTCGACGTCCTCGACCTGATCAAGGACAAGGTCGACGGCTCGCTCGCCTATCGGAAGAGCTGCCGGATGATGATCTGCGGCTCGTGCGGGATGCGCATGGACGGGGCCGCCGTGCTGGCCTGCAAGGAGCGCATGAAGCCGATCGTCGACCGCGGCCATGTCCCGGTGATCTCCGCGATGGGCAACCTCCCGATCGTCCGCGACCTGGTCGTGGACATGGGCCCGTTCTGGAACAAGATCCGCGCGGTCAAGCCGTGGCTCGACCCGGGCTACGACGAGGTCGCCGAGAAGGAGCGGATCGTCTCCCAGCAGGCGATGAACGTGATCCACAAGGAGGCGCTCTGCATCATGTGCGGCTGCTGCGTCTCCGAGTGCAACTCGATGGAGTCCGACCCGGACTTCCTCGGGCCGGCCGCGCTCGCGAAGGGTTTCCGCTTCGTCGGCGACCCGCGCGAGCAGGATCAGATCTCCCGTCTGAACAAGCTCAACGAGGAGCACGGGATCTGGGACTGCACGAGGTGCTACTTCTGCAACGAGCGCTGCCCGAAGGGCGTCGACCCACGTGACGCGATCGCGAAGCTCGGCGCCGAGTCGATGAACGAGGGCATCGACCACGACATGGGCGCGAAACACGCGCGCTGGTTCGTCATCTCTGCGAAGACGACAGGCTGGCTCCGCGAGACCGAGCTCGTGCCGAAGACGCAGGGCATCGTCTCGGCGATCAAGGAGACGAAGTTCGCACTCAGTCTCCTTCGCCACGGCAAGGTGCCGATTCCGATCCCGCCGCACGTCGCCGACCGGATCCACGAGGCGCGCGGCCTGTACGACATCGTGCGGAACGAGGGTCGGCGCGGCGCGCTCGGCATCGTCCAGTCCGAGCGGGCGCTGGCGAAGATCGACCAGGAGCATCCCGAGGGCGCCGGCGAGGGCTGGGGCAGTCGCACGCAGGCCGACGTCACCCCGGGCAAGCGGCCCACGGCCGGAAAGGGAGGCGAAGCGTGAAGGTGGCGTATTACAAGGGCTGCCTCGCAGCGCTGTCGGCGAAGGAGCTCGACACGTCGACGAAGGCGCTCGCGCCGCGCCTCGGCCTGGAGCTCGAGGAGCTCGACTCGGTCACCTGCTGCGGCGCCGGCGACATCCACGAGGCGGAGCCGGACTACTACCTCCACCTGAACGCGCGCATCCTTGCCTACGGCGAGGCGACCGGCGCCGACACGCTGATGACGGTCTGCAACGTCTGCACGCTGAACTTGCGGCAGGCGAACGTGGCTCTCCAGAAGGACGACGAGCTGCGCGAGCGGGTCAACGCAAACCTCGAGGCGGTCGGCGTGCCTGCGTACTCCGGCGGCATCGAGGTCAAGCACCTCCTCTGGCTGATCGCGGAGGGGGAGGGCTACGAGCGGCTCCAGGAGACCGCGCACAAGGGGCTGAAAGGGCTCAAGGTCGCGCCGTTCTACGGCTGCCAGATCCTCAGGCCGTCCAAGCTCCTGGGCTTCGAGAACCCCGACCGGCCGTGGTCGCTCGAGGCGATCATCCAGGCGTGCGGCGGCGAGCCCGTCGACTATCCGGCGAAGATCAAGTGCTGCGGGTTCCCGATCATCCAGGCGCGTGAGGAGACGGCCCTGGGGGAGCTGATTCAGCCGATCGAGCAGGCGATGGAGGCCGGGGCCGACGCCATGGTCACGCCGTGCCCGCTGTGTCACCTCTCGCTCGACGCCTGGCAGCAGAAGCTGGAGGCGACGACGGGCCGGCAGTTCCAGATGCCGATCCTCCACCTCTCCCAGCTGATCGGAGTCGCGGCGGGGCTGGAGGCGTCGGAGCTCAAGTTCAAGCGTCACGTCGTCCCGGTGACGCCCGTGCTCGAGAAGCTCGAAGCGTAGACCTTGGTTCCGGCGGCGCTGCTCGGCCTGGCCGGCGCCGGAGCCGCGGCGGCAGCATGGGGGTGGTTCGAGGCCGGCTGGGTCCGGCTCGAGGTGGAGCCGGTTCGGATCCGGCGTCTGCCGCCGGAGCTCGACGGGCTGCGGATCGCGCACCTCTCGGACTTCCATCTGGGGCCGCCGTCCCGCGGAATACGCGCCGTCGAGCGGGCGGTTGATTGGGTGGAGGCACGGAAGCCGGACCTGACGCTGATCTCGGGCGACCTGCTGTCGCGGCCGAGCGGTGAGGCGAAGCTGCGCGCGCTCGTCGGGCGGCTGCCGAATGCCTACGCGGTGCTCGGGAATCACGACTACGCGGTCACGAAGGATCCGTTTTCGCGCCCGGTGGCGCTGGACGAGCTCGGCCCGGCCCGCCTGCTCGCCGACGAAGCGGAAACGGCGGAGATTCGCGGGCGACAGGTGCAGATCGTCGGCGTCGACCCGCGCTCGTACCGGCGGGGGACGGCGCAGCCGGAGCGGCTCGCCGATCCCGCCGCCGACCTGCGGATCCTGCTGTGCCACTTCCCGCAGGTCATCGACCGGCTGGAGCCCGGCGTGTTCGATCTCGTGCTGTCCGGCCATCTCCACGCCGGGCAGATCACGGTGCCGTACCCGCGCGGTCGTCTCCGACTCGCCCATCTGCGATGGACGTACGTCGAGGGGCTGTACGAGCGGCCGGGCGGCTTGCTGCATCTCTCCGCCGGCCTCGGGACGACCTTCGTCCCGTTCCGGTTCTTCGCGAGGCCTGCCGCCTACGAGCTGGTCTTGAGGAGGGCACTCCAGCACGAGGACTGAGCCGCAGGAGCGCGCTGCGCGGCGCCCGGCCGCAGCCGAGTGCCGCGCCCATATCTCAGCCGATATGAACGCGACCCTCGCCTTTGCCGTGCATCCACGCATCACGCTCCCGCGGCGAGTCTCGCGCTGAAGTGCCCTCCTAGAATCCGGGGAGTGACCACTCGCCTTCGGGGTCTCACCGGCGCGACGCTGCCCAGCGTGCCCACCGTCTGCCACGACTGCGTGTTCTGGCAGTCGCGCCCGGGGCGGACGACGTCCAAGCGCAAGTGGATCGAACGGGCGGAGGACGACTGGGGAGCGTGGGGCACGGTGTACGCGGACGACGACGGCCGCGTGCTGGGGTCGATGCAGTACGGGCCCTCGGAGCTCTTTCCGCGTGCCGACACGCTGCCGGCAGGCCCGCCGGACGAGGACGCCGTGCTGATCACGTGCGCCTACCTCGTGGTGGGGTCGGCGCAGTGGGTCATGCAGTCCCTTTTCCTCGCTGCGATCGCGGACGTGCGCGAGCGGGGCGGGAAGGCGATCGAGGCGTTCGGCTACCGGTACGCCGAGGGCGAGTCGATCGAGCAGCGGTTCCTCATCCACCGAACGGTCTTCCCGAGCGACTTTCTCGCCGACTTCGGATTCCGGAGCGTGCGGCGCCTCGGCCGCGTCGAGCTGGCACGCCTGGAGCTCGGCGGTCTCGTCACGGTCGAGGAGAAGGCGCCCGCGAAGCTTCTCCGGCGCGTGCGAGAGGTGCTCGAGCCGGAGCCGGCGCCGGTTCCGCGCCGCCCGTAGGCGTCTCCGGCGGGATGAGACCGGCGCGCGACGTAGCATTGCGCCGGGATGAGACCGAGCCGCCCGAGTTGAGTCGGCAGCACGACTCGATCGACGTCATCGTGCTCGCCGGCGGCCGGGGCACGCGGCTCGCGCCGTACACGACCGTCCTCCCGAAGCCGCTCATGCCGATCGGGGAGATGCCCGTGCTGGAGATCCTGCTCCGTCGTCTCGCGGCGGCCGGCTTCCAGCGGGTCCACCTTGCGGTGGGGTACCTCGCCGAGCTGATCGAGGCGTATTTCCGGGACGGGGAGCGGTTTGGAGTGCAGCTCGAGTACCTGCGGGAGGACCAACCGCTCGGCACCGCCGGCCCACTTGCCGCGCTCGCGAATCCGTCCGAGCGGCTGCTGGTGATGAACGGAGACCTCTTCACGGCGCTCGACTTCCGCAAGCTCGTGAGCTTTCACGAGTCGAGCGGCGCAACCGCGACGGTCGCGACGCTCGAGCGCGAGGTTCCGATCGAGTTCGGCGTGATCGGGCTCGAGGGGACGCGGATCGTCGGCTACGACGAGAAACCGACGATTGCGTACGACGTGAGCATGGGCGTCTACGTTTTCGAGCGGGAGGTCGTGGACCTGATCCCGAGCGGCGAGCACTTCGACTTCCCCGACGTCGTGCACGTCCTGCTCGAGCGGGGCTTGCCGGTCGCGGCCTACCGCTCGTCCGACTTCTGGCTCGACATCGGGCAGCGCGAGGACTACGAGCTGGCGCAGGAACGCTTCGACGAGATCCGCGGCGAGCTCCTCCCCGACGAGGGACGGGTCTAGATGGAGACCTGGGTCGTTCCGCTTTCGGACGTGGACGTCTCCGAAGAGCTGGCCGAAGCGGTTCGCGAAACCGTCGAGTCGGGCTGGTGGAGCATGGGGCCGAGGGTGGCCGAGCTCGAGCGGGAGTTCGCGTTGCTCTGCGGGACCGCTCACGCGCTCGCGGTAGCCAACGGGACCGTCGCGCTCCACGCGGCCCTGGTCGCCTGCGGCTGCGGGCCGGGAGACGAGGTCGTGCTCCCGTCGCTCAACTTCGTCGCCGCCGCCAACGTCGTCGTCCACACGGGAGCGATGCCGGTTTTCTGCGACATCGTGGGCGAGGAGGACCTGAACCTCGACCCGCGCGATCTCGAAGCTGCCCTGTCGCCGTCGACGAAGGCCGTGATTGCCCTCCACTACGGCGGCCACCCGTGCGCTATGGATGAGGTGCTCGCACTGGCGGCGGGCCGCGCCTTTTCGGTCGTGGAGGATGCGGCCCACGCGCCGGGGGCGACGCTCGACGGCCGCGCGTGCGGCTCGATCGGCGCGATCGGCTGCTTCAGCTTCTTCTCGAACAAGAACCTTCCGGTCGGCGAGGGAGGGATGCTGGTCACGAACGACGACGGGCTTTCCGAGCGCCTCCGGCTGCTCCGGTCGCACGGCATGACGACGCTGACCTGGGACCGGCATCGCGGACACGCGCACTCGTACGACGTCGTCACGCACGGCTTCAACTACCGGCTGGACGAGATCCGGGCCGCGATGGCGCTGGTCCAGCTTCGGCGGTTGGCCGAAGGGAACGCGGCGAGGGCGCGCGTGGTCGAGCGCTACCGGGAGCTCCTGGACGGCGTCGAGGGAATCACCATGCCGTTCGGCCGGCAGCCTGCGGGCGCTTCGTCCTCCCACCACCTCGCCGTCGTGCTGCTCCCTGCGGACGTTCCCCGCGGCGAGGTGCGCGAGGCGCTGGCGTCGCGGCGGATCCAGACGAGCGTCCACTACCCGCCGATCCATTCGTTCACCGCCTTCCGCGAGCTCTTGCGCCGGCCGTTGCCGCGCACCGATGCGCTCGCAGAGCGGATCCTCACGCTGCCGCTCTATCCGCACCTGACCGACGAACAGGTCGCGCTGGTCGCCGAGGAGCTCGTGTCGGCGGTTCGCGCTTCGAGTCCCCGAGCCCGCGCGGCGGGCTGAGCGTGCACGTTCTCGTCACCGGAGCCGCCGGCTACGTCGGCTCGGTGCTCGTGGACGTTCTCCTGCGCGCCGGCCACCAGGTGAGGGGCGTGGACGCGCTCGCGCATGGCCCTGCGCCGTCGCTGCTGCTTGTCTGGGGCGAGAACGAGTTCGAGTTCGTCCGCGCAGATGTCACGGACGCCGACGCGATGGGAAGGGCGGTCGAGGACGTCGACGCGGTCGTCCACCTGGCGGCGATCGTCGGCGACCCGGCCTGCGCTCGGGAGCCCGCTCTCGCGAAGGCGATCAACGTCGGCGCAACGCGCGAGCTCGTCCGTGCGGCAAGAGACCGAGGCGTGGGTCGGTTCGTCTTCGCGTCGACCTGCAGCAACTACGGAAAGCTCGACGATCCGAACGCCTCCGCAACCGAGGATTGGCCGCTGCGCCCCGTCTCGCTCTACGCGGAGACGAAGGTGGAGGCGGAGCTCGACGTCCTGGAGCAGTCCACCGACGGCTTCGAGACGTGCTGCCTTCGGTTTGCCACTGTCTACGGCGTCTCGCCCAGGATGCGCTTCGACCTGACCGTCAACGAGTTCACGCGCGACGTCCTGCTGGCGGGCGACCTCGTCGTCTACGGCGAGCAGTTCTGGCGCCCCTACGTCCACGTGCGGGACGCGGCAGCTGCGGTGCTCGCCGCGCTCGAGGCCCCGACGGAGCAGGTGGCAGGACAGGTCTACAACGTGGGGGCGAACGAGGAGAACTACCGCAAGCTCGACCTCGTCGAGCTCCTTCGCGAGCGCGTTCCGACGGCGGAGATCCAGTTCGTCAAGAAGGAAGAGGATCCCCGCGACTACCGGGTCTCGTTCGACCGGATCGTCGAGCGCCTCGGCTTCCGCGCCGAGCGCACGGTTCCGGACGGGATCGACGAGGTGATCGCCTTGCTGCGCAGCGGGCTGCTCGACGACCCGTACGCAGGCATCTACCGCAACTAGGCGGAAACGGGCTCGCGAGCCAGAATCAGCTCCGCGATCTGCATCGCGTTCAGGGCGGCGCCCTTGCGGAGGTTGTCGTTCACAGCCCAGAGCGCGAGCTCGCCCGCGTTCGACCCGGGGCGAATCCGTCCGACGAGCACCTCGTCCCGCCCGGCCGCCGAGCCGGGAGTGGGGAAGTCTTCGAGCGCCACGTGGGGCGCCGCCTCGAGGATCGAGCCCGCCTGCTCCGGCGAGAGCGGCTCCTCTGTCTCGACCCAGATCGCCTGGCCGTGGCCGACGAGCACCGGCGTGCGGACGCAGGTGGCCTGGATCGGCAGGTCCGGCAGGCCGAGGATCTTCCGGGTCTCCTCGCGGAGTTTCAGCTCCTCGTCGAACTCGTCGCCGACGAGGTCCCAATCCATCGAGAGATCGGCCTGCATCGGCTCGACGGCCCGCAGACGTTCGACACCGGCGTCCCCCGCACCCGACATCGACTGGTAGGTCGCAAGCCGCACCTGCCGCACGCCTGCCGCGTCATGGAGTGGCTTGAGGACACAGGAGAGCTGGATCGCCGAGCAGTTCGGGTTCGCCACGATCCGCCCGCCGTCGATCGCGTCGTCGTTCACGCCGGCGACGACGAGCGGGATGCCCTCGGCGAGCCTGAACGCATCTGACTTGTCGATGCAGGTCGTGCCGGCGTCAGCTGTCGGCGGCACGAGCTCCGAGCTCGGGCCCGTCCCTACCGAGAAGAAGCAGAGGTCGAGCTCGTCTTCCGCGAGCCGCTCCGGCGTCGCCTCTTCGACTCGCAGCGAACGGCCGCCGTACTGCACCTCGGAGCCGGCCGACCGGGAGGACGCGTACGCGCGGACGTCGGAGAACCCGCGCTCGGCGAGCAGCTCCAGCGCAACGGTTCCGACGACTCCGGTGGCGCCGACGACGCCGATCCGGGCCTCATTCGTGGGCACGGACGGCCTCCTCGGCGTCCAGCTCGAACGCGCTGTGGAGCGCGCGCACCGCGTCCTCGACCCGGTCGCGGTCGACGAAGCAGGAGATCTTGATCGGGGAGGTGCTCACGATCTCTGGCTCGATTCCGAGTTCCCCGAGTGTCGCGAACGTCCTGCCGGCGACCCCCGGATGCGTTTTCATCCCCGCGCCGATGACGCTGACCTGCCCGAGGTCGTCGCGGGACGACCACGAGACACCGAGCCGGTCGAGCGCCGCGGAGGTGTCCGCGGCGTCGGAGATCGGCCCGGAAAAGACGATGTCCGCGCCCGTCTGGAGGATGGTGTCGACGCTCAGCCCCGCATCGGAAAGCGCCTCGAATAGCCGTGAAGGCGCCGCGCCGTCGACGCGGTACACCGCCTCCTCCAGCGAATGCGTCACGCCGGAGATGATCGCCTTCTCGAGCATCCGTTCGTCCTCCTCCCGGATCCAGGTGCCCTCCGCGTCGCTGAAGCTGGAGCGGACGTGGAGCTTGACGCCGTGGTTGCGCGCGAGCTCGACCGAGCGTAGCTGGAGTACCTTCGCGCCGGACGCGGCCATCTCCAGCATCTCCTCGTAGCTGACCGCGTGCAGCTTTCGGGCGCTCGGGACGACCCGTGGGTCCGCCGTGAAGACGCCTTCCACGTCCGTGTACATCTCGCACGCATCGGCGCCGAGGGCGGCGGCGAGCGCCACCGCCGTCAGGTTCGAGCCGCCTCGACCGAGTGTTGTCACGTCATAGGCCGTCGAGACGCCCTGGAAGCCGGCGACGAGAACGACCCGGTCGGCGTCCAGCGCCTCGTGGATCCTGCGCGCCCGGACGTCCACGATCTTGGCGCGGCCGTGCACCGTGTCGGTGACGATCCCGGCCTGCGAGCCCGTCAACGAGATCGCCTCGTGGCCGAGGTCGTGGATCGCCATCGCCGCGAGCGCGCAGGACACCCGCTCGCCGACGGAGATCAGCATGTCCACCTCGCGCGGCGCAGGCGTGTGGGAGACCTCGTGCGCGAGGCGCAGCAGCTCGTCCGTCGTGTCGCCCATCGCGGAGAGGACGGCGACGACGCGGTTCCCGCCCTCGCGCGCCGCGACCAGGCGCTGCGCGACCGCCTTGATCCGCGCGGTGTCCGCGACCGAGGTGCCGCCGAACTTCATGACGACCGTGCCCGACGGCCCCGGGGCCTCGCCGGCGACCGCCGGAATCCCTTCGTATTGCGTAGTCGCCATCAAACTTCCCGCCGGCCCGAGAGCGCCCTGCCCAGGGTGACCTCGTCGGCGTACTCGAGGTCGCCGCCGACCGGGAGCCCGCTCGCCAGGCGCGTGACGCGTACGCGGCCGCGCAGCCGGTCGGCGATGAAGGACGCCGTCGCCTCGCCGGTCGTGTTCGGGTTCGTGGCCAAGACGACCTCGACGACGCCGTCGGAGTCCACGCGGCGGAAGAGCTCGTCGATCCGCAAATCCTCGGGATCGACGCCGTCAAGCGGCGACAGGGCGCCGCCGAGGACGTGGTAGAGGCCGCGGTACTCGTGTGTCCGCTCCAGCGACATGACGTCCGCCGGCTGCTCGACGACGCAGATGACGGCCCGGTCGCGCCGGGCGTCGCGGCAGATCTCGCAGATCTCGTCCTCGGTCCAGTTGCCGCACTCGTCGCAGAACCGCACTCGCTCCTTCGCCTCCTGCAGCGCGCCGGCGAGCGCGAACGCCTCGTCCGTCGGCGTCCGGAGAAGATGGAACGCGAGCCGGTGCGCGGTCCGGGTGCCCACCCCCGGAAGCCGCGTCAGCTGCGCGACGAGATTCTCGATCGCCGGGCTGAGCACGCGGCCATTGTGCCTGTCCGGATCGGACCCGATAGGGCCGAAAACCGTTGCCGGCCGTCTCTGGGCGGGGTACCCTGGACTCAACTGCGGCCGGACGTACCCCCCGTCATGGCCAGCCGACAGCCACACGAACGCACCCTCCGCACCGACGACGCGTGGGCCGCCCTCGTCTTCGTCCCCTGCCCCGCCTGCGGGCGCGGGGTCCAGCTCTCAGAGGACAATCGCGCGACCGGGGACGACGAGTACGAGTGCCCGACCTGCGGCGCCCGCCTCGTCGTCTCCGACGCCTAGAGAACGACTACGCCGTCGCCGTGAGCAGCACCGGTGCGGACCCGTTCGCCGCGCGTCCGTCGAGCAGCCCGTGGAGCTGGGCCCACCGGCTCGCCTCGGTGCGGTTCGCGACGTCGAGCTTCCTGTAGATGTTCGACAGGTGGAACTTCACCGTCTGCTCGGTCACCCAGAGCATCCGGGCGAGCTGGGCGTTCGAATGCCCATCTGCCACGAGTCGCAGGATCTCGAGCTCGCGCCGCGTCAGGCCCGGCTCGTCCGCTGTCTCAACGATCGTTGCCACCGGGGCCGGCGCAAGGTTCGGCCGCCCGGCGAGGTAAACAGAGTGCGAGAACGCCTGCCGCACCGCCGAGGCTAGGTCCTCGGGGTGCGCCGTCTTGACCACGTACGCGGACGCGCCGGCGACGAGCGCCGCGTCGATGACTTGCGACTCCTGGTGCATCGAGAGGACGATCGGGCGAACCGACGGCACGGCGGCCCGCGAGCGCTCGATCAGCGCCAGGCCGCTCAGGTCGCCGTTTACGCCCTCGACCTCGGTGATCAGAAGGTCCGGGCGATGCTGCTCTACCAGCGAGAGCGCCTCGGACGTGGACGTCGTCTTGCCGACGACGCGAATCGCGATGCGACGAAGGACCTGCTCGACTGCGTCGAGCCACATGGGATGGGAGTCGCAGATGACTCCGACCTGCTCAGAAGTACCGTTCACCGAAAGGGCCGCCTTTCGAAGTTGTGGAAAAAACACCGTCCGACGGTTAATAACGTACTTCGAGTAGTTTGGGAAGGGTTTTGACCTAGCGATTGGTCTAGTTTTTGGAGATTTGGGCAGAATTTTCGGCTTCTACTGTGCGCTCGTACCTCCCGGTGTATAGGAGACCTCTGTGGAGAACCTGTGGCTGCGTCGTGGTCGACGGTGGATTTCTCGGATCGCCTAGCTCGAGGCTGGCGCGAACCCTGTCCGCCGACTCGACTTTCGTCGCGTGGGAGGCGGAGCCGCGCCGGGGTACGGTAGGACACTGCGCTGCGGGCTGGCCGCGGCCTGCAACGCGAGGGGCGGAGCCAACAGCTCCGCTCCTGGGTAAGCGGGCAGCCCCGGAGACCAAGCGGGGAGGCCCGCTTACCCGTCAGTGCCTCCGCAGGTTTCCGGGATTCCGGGCAAGTCCGTCGAGGCACGCCGATGCGACCGATCTGTCCCCCCAAACGACCAGCGATAGTTCGCGGCGGGCGCCCCGTTTCTAGCCTTGGAAACGACCCGCCACCTCCTTAGTGTCTGTTCGTGAAGGGGGCGAGTGGGAGGCAGATGGCGCTGCGGAACGGAGAGGTCGCACGGAGCGGCGAGACGCCGATGGCGACCCGACTACCTGGAGCTGAGACAGGCGAGTCCACGAGGACGGCGGTCATGTGGCTCGAGCTGGCGGAGGGCGTCATGCGCGAAGCGCTCGCTGAGCGGCTCGCGCAGGCACACATGAGCGAGCCGCTCTCCAAGGACCCCATTGAGACGCCACACGGAACGGTCAGGGAAGCGTGAGTCCCCCGCCGGCAGACTGCGAGCTGACACCGCTGGACGTTGCCTCGGGTCTCGTCCTCGGGTTCAGTCCACCTGAGCCCGTCCCCACTTCGGGCGACATCGACGCGGGCACGCCCCTGGCTGCGCTCGAGCGGGCCATACTGCCGGCGCTCCTTCGCCCACCCTGCGTGATGAGCTTCACGGGCGGAAGAGGCTCGTCGCTCGTTCTTGCCGTTGCCGTCCAGCTCGCACGACGTGAAGGGCTCGAGCTACCCGTCCCGGCAACGATCCGAATGCGTGGCTCGGCGAATGGCGACGAATCGGCGTTTCAGGAACGCCTGGTCATTCGTCTCGGACTGACGGAGTGGGTCCGAATGCAGATCGAGGAGGAGTGCGACCTTGTAGGCCGCATGGCCAGTGCTGTTCTCCGCCGCCACGGTTACCTCTGGCCATCCGATGCGCACCTCTGGACGCCGTTACTCGACTGGGCGTTCGGTGGTTCGCTGCTCACCGGCGTCGGGTACAGCAGGGCAGATGGCGGCGTACCCGCGTTCGTCTTCAGGGACTTCCGGCCGTTGTCGTGGCTCCGGCCGTCTGCCAGGCGTGAGGTGCGCACACTCTGGATGGCGGACGCCGTGCGTCGGCGGAGGGCGCAGCGCGACCCCGCATGGTGGCTACGGCTTCGTCAGGTCCGTATTCGGATCGGCCAGCTCCAGCGAATGGGCGCGACGCGACGGGTCGAACTCTGTCATCCACTTCTCGACCCAGGAGTCGTGGCGGCTCTCGCGGCGCAGCCCAAGCGCTCTGAGATTGAGCCCGTGCTCCTCGAGGGTTTACGATCGCCGTCCGCGCCAACGGCATGGGCTACCGCGCTTTGGGGCCCCGCCAGTCGGGAGCTCGCCGCCGATTGGCGTGGGGAAGATGTAGACCAGAATCTGGTCGACATCGGCGCACTCGCGCGCGAGTGGTCGCTCCCGCAGCCCGATCCACGGACGTACCTGCTGATGCAGTCGATCGCGCTCGAGCGAGAGCGTCGTGTCGCCGCCGATGTCGCCGTTGCGGGCCTGATGTAGGCGGCTCAGAGGCCCGGCAGCCCCAAGCCGCCGGTGAGGCCGCCGAGGCGGGACTGCGCCAGATCATTCGCGGCGCGAATTGCCTCGTTGACGGCGCCGACGATCATGTCGGCCAGCAGCTCGGGATCGTCCGGATCGATCGCCTCGGCCGCGATCTCGATCTTCTCGATCTCGCCGGCGCCGTTCGCCGTGACCTTCACTGCGCCGCCGCCGGCGGACGCCTCCACGGTCTCGGTCGCGAGCTCCTCCTGGACGCGGGCCATCTCGGCCTGCATCTGCTGCACCTGCTGCATCATCTTGTTGATGTCCATTCCGCCGGGCATGCTCATTCGGGCGTGACCTCCCGCGCGTCGAATGCCTGCTTGACCTCTTCCACGAACTCTCCTTCGCTCAGACGGCGCTCCTGCACCGGTTCGGCTTCCCCGTTCTCGCCAACCTCGAACGCGACGGCGAACCTGCGGCCCGTGACCTCGTAGAGCGCATCGACGAGCAGCGTCGCGTTCTTCGGCTCCTCGGCAAGCTGTCGGTGGAAGGAGGCGGCGGCCGGGAACTCGACGGTGAGCGTGTCGCCGGCGATCCCTGCAGGCTGCGCCTCCCGCAGCACCGATGCCGTCGGCACAGAGCGCTCCTCGACGGCCGGGATCACCGAACGCTGCCAGGCCGCCTTCAGCTGGTCGAGCTCGAGCGGCGGCGGAGAGGGAGGCTCGGCAGCGGCGTCGGGCGGTGCGGCCTCCTCGGGCGCCGCGATCGGAACCGTCCCGGGTGCGCGGTGCTCGAGCTGCTCGATCCGGAACGCGAGCGATTCGCGGTCGAGGTCGGCCCCTGGGCGTGTGACCTTGATCAGCGCAAGCTCGAGCGGCAGCCGCGGGTCGCCGCCCTGGCGCATGTCGTCCACCGCGACCGCGAGCAGGTCGCAGAGCCGGATCACGGTCGGGCCTGGGAGCTGGTTTGCCTGGGCCCGCAGCCGCTCCCGGGTCTCCTCGGTGACCGGCAGAGAGTCCGGCACCTCGCCCATGTGCTGGACGAGCAGCAGGTGGCGCAAGTGCTCGAGCAGGTCGGTCACGAGCCGGCCGAGGTCCTGTCCCTGCTCGGCGAGCTCCTCGAGAAACTGCAGCGCGCCGGCCGTGTCCCTGTCGACCACGAGGTCGCAGAGCCG
The DNA here is from genome assembly GCA_963827705.1 of uncultured Actinomycetes bacterium. Taxonomy (GTDB): domain Bacteria; phylum Actinomycetota; class Thermoleophilia; order Gaiellales; family Gaiellaceae; genus JACDAN01. The sequence continues at coordinate 1,065 of CAWHBN010000021.1, read as the reverse complement.
GAACAGCGCCTCTTCCTCGACGGCGCCGAGGAGCTGGAGAACGGCCTGGACCGTGACCTGGTTGCCGGTCGCCGCCGCCAGCTGGTCGAGCGTCGACTCGGCGTCCCGGTACGCGCCTCGCGCGCCTCGGGCGACGAGCGCCAGTGCTGCGTCGGGCGCCTCGATGCCCTCGGCGTCCGCGATCCGCCGCAGCTTCCGGATCAGGTCCGGGAGCCGCGGCCGCGAGAAGACGAACGTCTGGCACCGCGATCGGACGGTCGGGAGCATCTTCGAGACGTCGGTGGTGCAGAAGACGAAGACGAGGTGGGGAGGAGGCTCCTCGATCAGCTTCAGGAGGGCGTTGAAGGCGGCATCCGTCAGCTGGTGCGCCTCGTCGAGGATGTAGACCTTGTAGCGGCCCTCGACCGGCTGGAGCACGACGCGCTCGCGGATCTCCCGGATGTCGTCGATCCCGCGCTGCGAGGCGGCGTCCATCTCGATCACGTCCAAGGAGGTCCCGTTCGCGATCGCGACGCACGAGTGGCAGGTGCCGTCGGGAGTCGTCGTCGGCCCCTGCGCGCAGTTCAGTGCCTTCGCGAGGATCCTCGCGAGCGATGTCTTCCCGGTCCCGCGCGGCCCGGCGAAGAGGTACGCCTGCCGGATCTGCTCGGTCTCGATCGCATTCCGAAGCGTGCGCACGACGGCCTCCTGGCCGACGACCTCGTCGAACGTCTGCGGGCGATATTTGCGATAGAGCGCGGTCACGACGGGCTCACCCCGATTAGATCAGACACACCCTGTGGAAAGTTCGCCCGGCCACGCACCTTCCGTTGTGGGCTCGTTCGAGCCGGTGCAGGGAGTGCTCGCTCGAGTCAGGCTGTCCGCGGCACCTGCGAGGCACTCCTTAGCGCTGCTTCCTCCCGGACCTGACGCGGTTCGGAGACTCACAGTGCGCGGGACCTGACCGTCAACACTTGCACCCGAAGCCCGTGTCTCGGACGCGACCCCCTCGGGAGGGGATTCAGCCCCGCTGGAGCGGATTGCGGGTTCAGGGAACCGCTAGCTCCCCACCTAGCGCGGCCGGGC
>CAWHBN010000020.1:0-164437 GCA_963827705.1 uncultured Actinomycetes bacterium | reverse complement strand
AGCGCCGCCAGATCGTGCTCGTACGCGTACCGGAGTGCTTCGGTCCGACTGTTGACCCCGAGCTTCCGATACACGTTGCGAAGGTGGAACTTGACCGTTTGCTCGCTCAGCCAGAGGCTGGCGGCGATCTGCTTGTTGGTGTGCCCGTGGGAAAGCTCTGCCAGCACCGCGACCTCCTTCGCCGACAGGCCTCCAGGCAGCGTTTCCGGCGCGGCGCCGCCCGCCACGGGGGGATGGATGACCGTCTTCTCGACGATCTGGCGGATGGCTCCGGGCAGGTCGTACGGGTTGACCGACTTGAGGATGTAGCCGCTCGCCCCGCGCCGGAAGGCCGATTCGATCACCCGCTGATCGTCGACCGCTGAGAGCATGGCGACCTTCACCTGCGGGTGGTGCTTCGCCAGCGCGGCGAGACACTCCAGACCGTCGGCGCCCGGCAGCTGCACGTCGAGGAGGACGAAATCTGCGTCGACCTCTCGCATGAGCGGAAGCAGGTCGTTTCCGTTCGCGACCTCACCGACCAGCTCGACGTCCTCGACTCCGTCGAGGACGAGCTTGATGGCATCCCGCATCAATGCGTGATCCTCCGCGAGGACCACCCTGATCGTGCCCATAACGCCGCAAACCTCCCCTTGCCGCAGACCCCCAACGGGGACGTAGTCGCATTGTGGGTCATTGCCGCACGCGTTCGCCCCCCAAAAGGGGTACGTCTCAGGGTCGGCTAGCGCCTGAAACCGGCGGCCAGAACGGCGCCGAGCAAGGCCCCCGCGATCAGCAGCTGCGTCTCGGCGGTCAGGCCGCCCGGCCGGTGCCAACCCGGGATCCGGTGGCTGGGGAAGAGCTTGCGCCCTCCCGGCCGCGGAAGCCGAACCACGTGCTCGATGTCGGGCACCGCTGAGGCGACCGCCCCGACCGTCGCGGAATCGAGCGGCCCGCGCACGAGGGCCAGGGCGAGGACGCCGGCGACGCCGCTGCCGATCTCGAAACGCCTCGAGTCGATGTCCTCGTGCGGCACGCGGTCGCCGTAGAAGTGGAGGACGGGCCCGAGCACCGCCGCCGCGATGGGCGAGCGAACCAGGGCGCCGCCCAGGGCCCCCGTGGCAATGTGGAGCGAGACGATCATGGAGCCTCTAACGTAATGGGGCTCGTTGCCGGGGTGCGATGGGCGGGGCGAGGCAAGGACGCAGGGAGCGTCCGTATCCGTAGCGATACGGGCGCGACTGAGGACGCGGCCTCGCGCCGTCCAGCGCGGCCCGGCGACTCAGCTCCCATTGCGTTGGAGGCTCCAATCAGAGTGAAGCCTGTCGGAATCAACCACGTCGCGCTGGAGGTCGGGAACGTCGACGAGGCCCTGGAGTTCTACGGCCGCATCTTCGAGCTCTCGCTCCGCGGCCGGGCCGGGCGGATGGCGTTCGTCGACCTCGGCGACCAGTTCCTGGCGCTCTCCGAGGGCCGAAGGCAGGCACCTGACGACCACCGCCACTTCGGCCTCGTCGTCGACGACAAGCAGGGCGCGCTGGATGCGGCACGCGAGGCCGGAGCCGAGGTGAGCGGCAACCGGATCCGCGACCCATGGGGCAACAACGTCGAGGTCGTCGGATACGAGGACGTGCAGTTCACGAAGGCGCCGGAGATCCTCCGCGGGCATGGGCCTCGAGGGCCTCGAGAAGACCGAGCAGGCTCGCGAGGAGCTGCGCGCCAAGGGCCTTGGCTGAGCCCGAGATCCGCCCCTGGCTGCCCGAGGACGCCGAGGCGACGATGCCGCTCTTCCGGGAGCTCTGGGCCGAAGAGGTGGTGACCCCGCCGGGCCTGGTCCACTGGATCGAGAAACAGCCGGAGCGCGCCGCGATGCGGGCCTGGGTCGCCGAAGCCCGACGGGGAGATCGTCGGGTTCGCGAACTCGCGCCTGCGCTGGGCGCTTCAGGCGGAGGGGATCGCGGGCATCTGGTCGGGTGTGCTGCCCGCCTACCGCCGTCGCGGCCTCGGGACGCGCCTCTTCGAGACGGCCGCGGCGCACATCGTCGGCCGCGGCGCACGTCGCCTCGAATCGACCGTCCGGGACGACGAGCCGGACGCGCGGTCCTTCGCCCGGCGGCTCGGGTTCGAAGAGGGACGGAGCGAGCAGTACTGGGAACTCGAGGTCGGCTCGGCGGCCGGCGCGAAAGCCGAGCCCGCCGGCGAGGTCTCAGTCGTCCGGCTGCGCGAGGTGCGCGATCGCGAACGCGAGCTCTTCGAGCTGTACGACGCCGCCGAGCGGGACATGCCCGACGACTACACGCATGCGATGGCGTTCGAGGACTGGCTTCCCGAGACGCTCGGCAATCCGGAGCTCGACCTCGACCTGAGCGCCGTCGTCCTCGTGGGCGACCGGCCGGCGGCCTTCGCCTGGCTCACCGCCGACCGCGAGGGGGCTCGTGCGGCGAACGAGATGACCGGGACGGCGCCGGAGTTTCGCCGGCGAGGCCTGGCCCGGCTGGCGAAGGAGGCGACGATTCGCTGGGCGGCGGAGGCCGGAGTCCGAACGATCGTCACCTCCAACGACACGACGAATGCGGACATGCTCGCGCTGAACGAGCACCTCGGCTACCGACCCTCCGTGCTGCGGATCAGCGTCGCGAAAGACGTCTAGACGGAGGCCATCCCCGGGCGGAGCGACCCGAGCCGAGTGGCGATCACCGAGTCCGCGACCTCGGCGCTCGCGTCGTGGCCCGTCACCGCCGCGATGAAGTCGTCGCGGTCGAGCGCAAAGAGCTCGACATCGCCCTTTGCGCGCACCGTTGCCGTGCGCGGAACGTCCCGCAGGAGCGAGATCTCACCGAAGTAGCCGCCAGGCCCTGTCTCGCGGACGACACGCCCGTCGATGACGATCTCGACGTCACCCTCGGCGACGATGTAGAAGCGGTCGCCGACGTCACCCTGCCTGAAGAGCTCGTCGCTCGAGGCGAGCCGAACAGGGCTGAGCACCTGCGCAAGACTTTCCTGTGTCGGCTGCGGCAGCGGCGCGAACAGCTCGATGCCGCGGAGCAGCTCGAGCTCCCGCTCCGGGACCGGCACCGCGTCCAGCTGGGCGAGCCGCCGGCGGAGAAGCGTGGCCAGGATCGGCAGCAGCGCACCGGTGATCATCAGCGCGCCGCGAATGTCCACTGCAGCGATCAGGAGCGGCGCCACGATCGACCCGATCCCGATCGTCGCGACCCACAGACCCTGGACAGCGCCGAAGGCGCGGGCCAGCACCTCGTCCGGTACTGCGCGCTGCAGCAGCGTGAACGCGGACACATCGACAAGCGTGTTCCCGAGCCCGACGACGGCAAGGAGCAGGAGCGCAATGAGGGGGTTCGGAAAAGACGCCGATCAGGCCGATCGGGATCCCCCAGAGCACGATCCCGATCAGGAAGTTGGACGACAGGCGCCGTCCGATCAGCAGCGGCCGAGACGATCGCGCCGATCAGTCCTCCGATCCCCACCGCCGAGTTGAGGAACCCGACTCCGTCCTCCCCGAGATCGAGCAGCTGGAGCGCGGTGACGACGATCAGGACGTTGAGCGCTCCGGCGACGAACGTCTGCGCGGCGAGCAGCGCCACCAGGACGCGAAGCCCGGGCTCGCGGAAGATCGTGACGAAGCCGGCCGTGAACTCGTGCCAGACGGCGTCTCGCCGCTCGCGGGGCTCGGGCTGGGTCTCGACCCGGACGCGGCTGACCAGTAGCGCCGCTAGCAGGAAAGCCGCGGCGGTGGCGCCGAACACAACCTGCTCGCTGGTCACGGCCAGGAGCACGCCGCCGATCGCGGGGCCGCCGAAGACCCCGAGACTCTCGATCGTGCTCGAGGTGACATTCGCAGCCGTCAGCTCCTGCGGCGTCTTCGCTACGGTCGGGAGCAGGGCCGCCTGCGCCGGACGAACGGCCGAGTACGCGATGGCGACCAGGCCGGCAAGGACGTAGACGACCACCGGGGAGCCCTCCAGCACGACCACCGCGGTCGTGGCCGCAAGGAGCACGGCGCGAACCAACTCTGCGACGAAGATGACGCGCTCGCGGCGGTACCGATCGCCGAGGACCGAGCCGCGAACGGCGAGGCGACCGCGGAGGGAGGAACCGGACGAGCCCGACGAGGCCCACCGCAGCGGCGCCCCCGTCGCGGTACGCGTACACCGCGAGGGCGATGCCGTAGGCCCAGTGGGCCATGATCGACGCCGCCCAGGCGCCCTCGATCCGCCGGATGTTCGGATTCGCGAAGACCTGGCCGAACGAGCGTGCAGAGTCCTCGAAGCGTCTCCGCAGCGCTCTCACCCGCGCAGCATTCCACGGCCGCCTGTGTTTTTCGACTCGAACGTGGGAAGATTCCGGTGCGAACCGCCGTCTTGTGGTTCGAATGCGGCCGATCAACGCGAAAGGAGACCAGGGAATGTCCGAGGATCAGATGGGGCAGAGGGATCGCAACGACGAAGCCCATCGCAACGACGCGCCCGCTCGCAACGACGACGTCGAGGCGCACCAGATGGGGCAGAGGGATCGCAACGACGAAGCCCATCGCAACGACGAAGCCCATCGCAACGACGCGCCAGCTCGCAACGACGACGTCGAGGCGCACCAGATGGGGCACATGGATCGCAACGACGAAGCCCATCGCAACGACGCGCCCGCTCGCAACGACGCCTAAACCGAAAAGCTTCCGCGTTGAATGAGGCCGGGACCTACCCCGGCCTCAGTGTTTGAAGAGGGCCTCGAGCGAGCGGAGCAGGTCGACGCCGGCGGCGCGGCGCTGCCCGTCGAGCTCCTCGAGATTCTCCGCGACCCGAGCGAGGAGCGCGGAGTCAGAGTCCGCGTCCTCGAGCACCGCCTTTGCGCGGCGCGCCTTCCGGAGCAGGTCGAGCGCGATTGCCGCCTGGTGCCCGAAGAGGCCGAGGAGCTCCATCTCCTCGAGCGAGAACCGCGACTGCTGCGGCCGGTCGAGCACGTAGAGCACCCCCAGCGGCTCCTCTCCGTGGATCAGTGGAACGCACATCAGACCCTTCGGGACAAACCCCGTCTTCTTCGCCGCATCCTCGGCGAAGCGCGGATCCTGCGAGACGTCGTCGAGGACGATCGGCTGCCGCGTCACGAGCACCCAGCCGCCGATGCCGGTGCTGGAGGGCAAGCGCTCGCCGATCAGCGAGTCGGAGCCCTCACCGGCAACCGCCTCGAAGACGAGCTCGTCCGTCCGCTCGTCGTAGAGAAGCACCGAGGAGGCCTTGGCGTAGAAGATCCCGCGCGCAACCTCGACGGTCGCCTGCAGCAGTGCCCGATGCGAGTCCTCCGAGGCGAGCACCCCCGCGGCGACCGCTGCGCGCAGGTCGTCATCACTCATCGCGGCCCTCCACGTTGTTCGCGGTGAGGTAGAGCGCGCTCTTCAGCTGGAACGGCGTCAGCTCCGGATGCTTGCCGAGGATCAGCGCGCAGATCCCGCTCATGTGCGGCGTCGCGAAGCTGTTCCCGGTCGACCGGGCTCTGGCCTTGCCGAGCCACGCGACCTCGACGTCGACACCGCGGGCGAAGAACTCCACCGGCGGGCTGGGGTTGTAGTAGAAGGTCTGGGCCTCCGGCTCCTCGTGGCTGCCCACCGAGATCACGGACGAGAAGCGCCACGGGTAGCTCTCGACGGGCATGTTGTGCGCCGACGCCACGAGCACGGTCCGGCGGAAGTACGCGAGGTCGGCGACCTCGTGGAGCAGACCGGCGAACTGGCTCTTCGTCGTCGAAAGGCTCATGTTGATCACGTTGAAGCCCTGCTCCACGGCCCAGCGAAGGCCGCCGAGGAGCGCCGTCCCGCTGCCGGTGAACCCGGCGCCGAGGACACGGACGCTGAAGAGCTCACAGTCCTTTGCAATCGAGCGGACGATCCCGGCGCAGGCCGTTCCGTGGCCGCAGAGGTCGCCCTCGACGTCCTCGACGACCGTGATCTCGTCACCCTCCCCCACCTCGACGGCGACGGCGCCCGCGAGCTCTCCGACGTCGGGGTGGTCGGCCTCGATCCCGCTGTCGAGGATGCAGACCTTCACGCCCTTGCCGGTCGACCCGCCCCACGCCCACTCACGCGTGACCCGGCCGGGCCACTCGGTCGGCAGCGCGAGGGACTCTGCAGTCCCCGCGGGGAGGCTCCACGCCGGGAGCGGGCGCTCTGGTGCCGGCTCGGCCATAGACCGATGTTACGCCGCGCCCAGCGTTTGAACGGCCTGGCGGGCGGCGCTCGAGGCGGTGTCGGCCAGCCTCCTGGCCTGCTCCGTCCGCTTGTCTTCGGCGGCGATCGTGAGGTTCACCTTGACGAGGCTCGCGGCCGCCCACGTAGCGGCTTCCGCCAGCAGCGCCGCGGCGACGGCGTCCCCGCGGCGCGCCGGCGTTCCGCGATCGGCGACGAGCGAGGCCAGGCAGGCTGCGTCGGCCCCGGCCTCCGCGATCGCCATCGGAACCTCTGCCGCGCGCCACAACGCCGCGCCGACCGCCATGTCGCGGACGACGGGCTCCACGCGCTCGGGCAGCGTCATGGAGACCAGCGCTTCTTCGTAGGCCTCTGCGTCCCGCTGCGCAAGCGGTGCGATCCGCTTCCGCAGGCGCTCCGCCTGCGCCACGGCCGCGCCGGCCTCGGGCCAGTCGCCCGAGGCGCGGGCGACCATCGCGGTCAACCCGGCGGACATCGCGACTGCCAGAGCGGCGGCCGTCCCGCCGCCGGGCGTCGGATCCTCGGAGGCTACGGCCTCGAGGAATTCACGCAGGGAGAGATCAAGAAGGTCACCCGTGGCTTCCACGGGCTCGATTCTGCGCTACTTGTCGAGTCGGCGGCGCAGGATCTCGATCGTCTCGGCGTGCGCGACCACTTCGGCCTCCTCCAGGGCGGCCTCGGGATCCTCGATCACGCGACGGCGATACTCGTCGTCGGCGTCGGCACGCTCGACGATCTCGTCGAGCCCCCGCTGGGCGAGCGGGATGTCCTGCGCGGCCTTCACCCAGCTTTCTGGGGCTGGGGGAAGCGCACTCAAGATCTCACCAAGCTTTTCTTCGTCGTAACTGGGCATAGTCGTCACCAAAGTTCAAGACGCGGAAGCGCCCAGGTTTCTTCCCTCCATCTCGACCCGTAATTTGGTCAGGCAGCGGGAGATCCGGCTCGCGATCGTGCCGGAGGGGAGCGCCAGGGCGTCGCCGATCGTGTGATAGCTCTCGTCTCGGGCGAAGAAGCGATCGAGGATCTCCTGACAGTTGTCCGGGAGAGCCGAGAGAGCCTCGTGCACGGCGAGGGACTCGTCCAGCCTCGTAATCATGTCGTCGGCGTCAGCGATCTCGATGTCGTCGTCGAGCTGTTCGATCGAGCCGGCCCTCAACCGGTCGATGCAAAGCCGCCGGGTGAGCTGCGCGAGCCAGGGGCGGATCGCTTCGTCGTCACGGAGCTTGTGCAGGTGCTCGTAGGCGCGGGCGAAGACCTCCTGGAAGACGTCCTCTGCGTCGTGCTCGGACAACTTGAAGCCCTGAACGGCGATCGCGTAGACGTAGCGGGAGAAGCGGTCGACGAGCTCGCGCCAGGCGTCGGCGTCGCCCGTCCGGCACCGGGCGACCAGCTGAGCGTCGGTCAACTCCACGCGCAAGCCCATCGCCTGAACGGCATCCACAGAGCCATAGCTTACGATCAGGGCAGGGACGGCTCCAAGAAAAGGTTGCGCCACGCCGTCCACCAATCCTCCGCACGGACGACGATCGAGCGCGGGCCGGTGACCTCGACGCCGGTGCGACCACGGTACTTGTCGACCTCGCCGGTGCCGACGAAGTCGACCTCGATCTCGGCCGGGCGGCCTGGGTCGTACGGATCGACCGCCCTCAGGTCCTTCAGCGCTTCCCGGGCGCCCTCCTCGATCACCTCCCGCGCAAGCTGGGGAGCGAGGTTTCGCGCTGCGCGTGAACCGAGCCCCTTCTTCACCGCGACCGTGGTCAGCCCCTCGCCGAGCAGCTTCTTGGCCTCGCGGCAGGCTGCGTCGTCTCCCGTGACGAGAAGGACGGGACAGCCCCAGTTGCCGCACATCGCCGCATTGATGGCCGACTCTCCTACGAGGACGCCGTTGAAGCGGAGGTTGTGCCACTCGCGGCCCGACACGGTGTGGTTCATGACCCCGTCCGGCGTTCCGGCCATCGCGTGCATGCCGACGAGGAGACACGCGTCGCAGCCTCCCTCGAGGAACTCCGTGTACTGCGTCCAGCTGGACTGGACGACGTACTCGCAGGCAGGGTCGAGCAGGTCGTGCACGAGGGAGTTGAAGCTCCACGCCTTGCCTGCGCCGTGGTGGTCCATCACGACGATCTCCTTGGCTCCGGCGGCCTTCGCGCCTCGAACGGCGGCGTTGATCTCCTCCGTGTAGAGCTTGCGGCCCTCCTCGTACATCTCGTGGCCGCCGAGGGTCTGCTCGGGGCGGACGATTCCGGCGACTCCCTCCATATCGCTGATGATGTGAACGCGCATGGCGGTAGTTTCACAGTGTGGAAACCGGCCTGCGCGGGAAGCGCGTCCTGGTCACCGGCGCCTCCGGAGGGATCGGCTCCGCCTGCGTGGCGGCCTTCCTCGCGGAGGGCGCCGAGGTCGTCGCCCACTACCACCGGGGCCGGGAACGGGCCGAGGCGCTGGGCGACGTCATGCTCGTGCAGGCGGACCTGACGCGCGAGGACGAGGCTGAGCGCCTGTTCGAGGAGGCCGGCGAGCTCGACGTCTGCGCAGCGGTCGCCGGAGTCTGGCCGGCCGAGGACGCTCCGGTCTGGTCGCTGCCGCTCGAGCGCTGGGAGCGGACGCTGCGCGAGAACCTGACCTCGACGTTTCTCACGTCGCGCGGGTTCCTTCGGTCGGTCGAGCGGACCGGCCGCGGGAGCCTTGTGCTCGTCGCTTCGACGGCCGGCATCTTCGGGGAGGCGGGTCACGCCGACTACGCGGCGGCGAAGTCGGCGGTCGCCTACGGGCTCCTCCTGAGCATGAAGAACGAGATCGTGCGGATCGCCCCGGCCGGGCGGGTCAACTGCGTGTGCCCGGGCTGGACGAAGACGCCGATGGCCCGGCCAGAGGTCGACGACCCTGAGGTGATCGACCGCGTGACGCGGACGATGGCCCTCCGCAAGATCGCGACGCCCGAGGACATCGCCCGCCAGGTGGTCGTGCTGAGCTCGGACGAGCTCTCCGGCCATGTCAGCGGCCAAGTCGTCGTCGTGGCGGGCGGCATGGAGGGCCGGACGCTCCACTAGGGCAAAAGCGAGGAGCCCCGTGAGGGGCTCCTCGTGCTCAGGTAGGGCCGCCGCCCGGCCCCGCCTGATTCTCTCGAGTAGAGAGCCGCTTTGAGTCTCGAGCTGGCCCCGCCGCAACGGGCCCCGCTCGTCCGATAGGCCCCGCCGCATCGGGCCTCTCGGTTTGTCGTCCGACCAGGCCCCGCCGCATCGGGCCTGCATCGGATGTAGACCTACTCTCGGTATGAGGGGTCGGTTGATCCATCACCCTTTTTGCGGTTGATTACGGCGCTTCACCTAACGTCTTCGAGATGACCGCCTGGCCCGGTTCGGCGTAGAGTGGATTCGATGGCGACACCGTTCGAAAAACGCCTGCAAAACGGCCCAATTGTCGTGGCCGACGGAGGCATGGGCACGCTGATCTCCGGCGCCGTCCCGCGCCTGCGCTTCCCCGAGGAAGCGAACCTTGCCTCGCCCGAAACCGTGGTCTCGCTACACGTCAGCTTCATCAATGCCGGCGCCGACCTGATCGAGACGAACACCTTCGGCGCAAACCGACGGAAGCTGGCCGCCCACCGACTCGAGGACGAGGTCGGCCGGATCAACAGCGCCGGCGCGAAGCTTGCGCGCGAGGCGCGGGAGATCGCAGGCCGCGACATCTACATCGGCGGCTCGATCGGCCCGCTCGGCGACCACGGCGAGCTGACACAGGACGAGCGTCACGAGATCTTCTCCGAGCAGGCCGGCGCGCTCCAGGCCCGCGGCGTTGACCTGTTCCTCGTGGAAACCTTCTTCGAGCTCGAGGAGCTTCTGACCGCGCTCGCTGCCGTGAAAAGCATCTCGTCCCTGCCGGTCGTGGCCATGCTGACGTTCGACGAGCAGGGCGAGACGCTGGGCGGCGTCACCGCACGGAAGGCGGTCGAGGCGCTTGCGGAAGTGGGCCTCGCCGCGGTCGGCGCCAATCACGGCGTGGGCGTTCACGCGGCGCTGACGGCCCTGAACGAGATGCACGACGCCGACGGCCAGCTCGCCCTCGCGGCCATGCCGAACATGGGCCTTGCGAGCCTGTCCGGGAGCCGCGTGGTCTTCCCGCACGCGACGCCGGACTACTTCGCCGACTTCGCGGCGCACGCGCGCGACCTCGGAGCGAAGATCATCGGCGGCTGCTGCGGCACGACTCCGACCGAGATCGGCGCCATCGCCGCGGCCGTCAAGGCGGAGCGCGCGGCGTCCTCCCCGCTCGTGATCCAGGAGCGAGAGGTGACGCTCTCGGTCGTCGAACAGGCCGAGGACACGCGCCTGGCGCGCATGTTCCGCGAGGGCCAATGGGTGACCTCCGTGCAGCTCGATCCGCCGCTCGGCGGCAACCACCGCGGGATGCTGGAGATCGCGGCCGCCCTCGAGGACGGCGGCGCCTCTTTCGTGGACATCAACGACAACGCCACCGCACGGGCGGGGATGAGCGCGCTGATGCTCTCGACGGCGATCGAGCGCTCGACCGCGCTCGAGACGATCCCGCACCTGACGACGCGCGACGCGACCGTGCTCGGGCTCGAGTCCCAGCTGCTCGGTGCGCACGCGGAGGGGATCCGCAACATCCTCGCCGTCACGGGCGACCCGCCCGAGGTCGGCGACTACCCGGGGTCGAGCGGTGTCTACGAGGTGGACGCCATCGGGCTCACCCAGCTGATCTCCCATCTCAACCGCGGCGAGGACTTCAACGGGCGTGCCATCGACGCGGCGACGTCGTTCTTCACGGGCGTCGCAGTGAACCCGACCGCGGACGACCTGGACGTCGAGGTCGAGCGATTCCGCCGCAAGCTCGACGCCGGCGCTGACTTCGCGATGACGCAGATCATCTTCGACCTCGAGCTGCTCGACCAGTTCTTCGAGCGGTTCGGCGAGCCCTCGCCGATCCCCGTGCTCGTCGGCGTCTTCCCGGTGTGGAGCCACCCGCTCGCGCTGCGGCTGCACAACGAGGTGCCTGGGATCGTCGTCCCGGATCACATCCAGGAAGCGCTACGAGCGGCAGGCCCCGACGGGCCGAAAGTCGGAATGGAGCTCGCGCGCGAGCTCGTCGAGGCCTCACGGAGCCGGGCGGAGGGCGTCTACCTCGTCGCGCCCTTCCGGCGGCCGCTCGGGATCCTCGAGCTCCTGGCGGACGCGGCCTAGGAAGCGCAGGGTCCCGTCGAGACCCGGCCACGGGTGCCGGCCAGAGCCCTGCGAACGAGGTCGGGCGGGACGGCGTAGCCGGCGTTGGTGCCGGTACGCGAGGCGAAGACGGTGCCCGCCACTCGGCCGTCGCCGTCGAGCAGCGGGCCGCCGGAGTTTCCGCGTCGCACCCGGCCGCGGAAGCTGGTGATCCTCCGCGTGACCGGCCCGTTGCCGTACGCGTCCTCGCTCAGGACCGTCGCCGTCCCACCAAGACGCCCCGGTGTGGCTGTGAGCGGGCCGTTGGCCGGATAGCCGGCGATCGCGACCGGCGTCCCTTGTGGTGCATCGACCTGCCGGAGCGGCCGACGGTTCAGACCCTTGACGCGAAGCACCGCGATGTCGTTCCTGCGATCGAAGGCGACCGCAACCGCCGGCCTACCGTCCGCTGTCGTGTCAATCTGGCCGGCGATCACGTGCGCGTCGGTCACCACGATGTTGGGACCGGCGACCCAGCCGGAACCGGAGATCCCGAGGCCGCACGCCGTCCCGAGCACGCGAACGACGCTTGGCAGCGCCGCGCGGACCTCCGGGTCGCGAACGACCAGCGGATCCGGCGGATCGACCGCAGGCAACGGCCCGGTGATCGACGGAAACGGATCCACCCGCGCGAGGGCGTTCAGCACCTCGCGAGGCGGAAGCAGCTCGTTGAGCTCCTGGACGACCGCGGAGCGTTGCACGTCCCTCCTGAGCTCCACCTGTCCGGGCAGCTGCAGCGCCACCGCCGCGAGGATCCAGATCACGGCGAGGCCAATGACGATGCCGAACGCGAGCCCGCCGACGGCGTCGACAAGCCGCAGCGGGCTCGCCCGGAGCCGCTGTTTGATCGCGACGCCGACGGACGAGGCGATCAGCTCCATCACGATCGCGCCGGCGGCGGCACCGATCAGCGCGACGAGCGGCGTGTAGGGCGACTCCGAGCCGGCCGGGAGCACGTGCGGAGCAAGTCTCGCCCCGAGGAGCGCGCCCACCACGACGCCTGCGGCGGACAGCACGCTGAGCGTCAGGCCCTGCCATAACCCGAGGAGCGCCGTGCCTGCGACGACCGCGAGGATGATCCAGTCGAGGCGGGTCACTTGCGGGGTACGCTAGCCAGCCTCATGGACGGGACGGCCCTGGAGGAGCTGATCGACCGCTACAACGCCGCGTGGAACGCCCACGACGTCGACGCGATCGTGGACATGCACACCGCCGACTCGGTGTTCGAGAACCACACGACCGGAGACGTCAACGTCGGCCCGGAGGCGATCGGCAACGCGATCCGGGGCATCTTCTCCGTCTTCCCCGACCTCGAGTTCGAGACCCGCAGGCGCTACATCCGTGACGACCTCGTCGTCCAAGAGTGGACGGCGCGCGGGACGCACCTCGGGAAGATGAACCGCGCCGGGATGGAGGTCGAGCCGACCGGCAAGACCGTCGAGTACCGAGGGATGGACGTGATCCCGATCGCAGACGGCCTCGTAGCCCGGAAGGACGTTTACTCCGACGGCGTCACGCTGCTCCGCCAGCTGGGCCTGACCGCAATCTAGGCGCCGCTAGACTGCGTACCCTGCGCTAGGGGGCGTAGTTCAGTTGGTTAGAACGCCGGCCTGTCACGCCGGAGGTCGCGGGTTCGAGTCCCGTCGCTCCCGTTCCTCGAAGATCGATGCTGGACGGCAATTGATCCGACGCGCGCGCCATGTCGTCCTGCTTAGCCCCGCTTCTCGCGCCACGCAGCGACCTTTGTCTGTCGCACGGCGTCGGCCACGCGCGAAAGCTAGTCAAGGACCGCTCGCGCTTTTCTAACCGGAAACGGCCATCTGGGCGACCATTCGCCGCATCCGAGCAATCTCCAACTGCTGGTCGGCGTCGACGTGCCGCGCGAAGGCTCCGGCCTCTGGCTCGGCGCCTGCGTCGCGGGCGAAGAGCCGATTCACCATCGTGACCGCCCCTTCGTGATGGCGAATCATCGATTGGAGGAACAGTCGGTCGAAGGCAATGCCTCTCGCGGCCTGTAGGCGGTTCATGTCGTAGTCGCTCAGCATGCCGGGCATGAGCCGGGCACCGACGCCGTGGGCGTGGCCGTGGGCGCGGTGCACGACCGGCGCCTCTTCGCCGCGGGCCTCCAGCCAGCTCTGCATCTGGGCGATCTCGCTCTCCTGCGAGACCTCGATGCGCCTGGCGAGCAGCGCGATATCCCTGCTCTTGCTGCGCTTTTCGACGAGGTCCGTCATCCAAAGCGCTTGCGCGTGGTGATGGATCATGGCCTGCATGAACTCGACGTCTTCGGCGGTGTGCCGTTGCGGCTCGAGCGCGTCGAGCTCCTCGGGCGTGAGAGTCCGGGCCGGTTCGCCTGGAGCTCCTGGCTGGACGATGTTCGGCGCGGGCGTCCCCTGTTGGTCGTCGTCGGAGCCGGAGCAGCCCGAGCTGGCGACCATGCCTGCCAGCGCCACTACCAGGAGGAGGTGTCGTTTGACGCGAGCCACGCTGCGATATTAGTGTCGGTATTCGCCATGGCTGCGGCGTGAAAGAGGGGGGATTGTCAGTGAACCAGCTTCGCCCAGCATCGCTTCGCAACCGTCGGCCCCGATCGGCCCTCGTCATTTTCGGTGCGCTGCTTCTTTCGGCCGCGCTGCTGACGTCTGTCGCCTCTGCGCAGGGGGCCGATCCGCGCGTCGGCCTCGCTCCTGGCTTCGAAACCCCGGGTGTTGCGGCGCTCGGCATGGAGTTGCTCGCGAACCGCCCCAAGCCGGCGGGCTTTTTCAACCCGGCGAATCCGGGCGACTTCGGTTTTGTGAACTCCGACCTGGCGCTCCAGGGAAATCATGCGTTCGTCGGCAACTTCAACGGCTTCCAGATCTACAACGTCACGGATCCGGCCAACCCGGTGATCCGCACCGCTGTGGTTTGCCCGGGCGGCCAGGGGGAGGTCTCCGTCTACGGGAACCTGCTCTTCATGTCTGCTGAGGAAACGCGTGCCCGCACGGACTGCGGCTCGCCGAGCGTCCCAACGGGGGACCCGCTCCGATTCCGCGGGGTTCGCATCTTCGACATCAGCAACCTCGATGCGCCTGTGCAGGTAGCGACGGTCCAGACCTGCCGCGGCTCGCACACGCACACGCTGCTGAAGAGTCCCAGCGACGACGAGAACATCTATGTGTACGTCTCGGGGACAGGAGGCGTCCGCTCGACGACTGAGATGCCGAGCTGCAAGGCGCTTCCGCAGGGAACCCCGCTTACCACGCCGCAGTTCGATGAGCAGCTTTCGCAGTGGCGGATCGAGGTGATCAAGGTTCCGCTCGCGGCGCCGCAAAACGCGGCGGTCGTGAACGAGTCGCGGCTGTTCCGCGACGCAGCGAGCTGGTCAGATCAACGCGCTCCAGAACGGCTTGCCGACCCCGTTGCATCCCTCGGGCACAGCGTGGTCGCCGACGCCGACGACCGACTCCTGCCATGACCTGACGACCTACCCGGCGATCGGGCTGGCCGCCGGCGCCTGTGAGGGCAACGGCCTCCTGATCGACATCAGCGACCCGGCAAACCCCCGCCGGATCGACGAGGTCTCGGACCCGAGGTTCGCCTACTGGCACGGCGCGACCTTCAGCAACGACGGCAGCAAGGTCATCTTCACGGACGAGTGGGGCGGCGGCACCACCCCACGCTGCCGGGCTACCGACGACCCGAGCTGGGGCGCGGACGCCATCTACGACATCGTCGACCGCGAGCTCGTCTTCCGCTCGTACATCAAGATGCCGGCGGCCCAGACGCTCCAGGAGAACTGTGTCTCCCACCTGCCGTCCCTCGTGCCCGTCCCAGGCCGCGACATCATCGTTCAGGCCTGGTACCAGGGCGGCGCGTCGGTGATCGACTTCACCGATTCGGCCAACCCGAAGGAGATCGGCTACTACGACCGCGGGCCAATCAGCACGGGAACGAACCTGATTCTTGGAGGCCTGTGGTCCACCTACTACTTCAACGGCGCCGTCTACGGATCCGAGATCGCCCGCGGCTTCGACGTCTGGCGACTAACGCCCACGCCCGAACTGTCCCAGAACGAGATCGACGCGGCAGCAGAGGTGCATCTCGAGCGCCTGACGCCCCAGCACCAGCCGCGAATCGAGTGGGAGCCAAGCTTCGCCGTCGTCCGGTCCTTCCTCGACCAGCTCGTGCGCGCCGACGCGATCCCCGCGAACATCTCCAACAACGTCGACAAGGCGCTCGACAAGGCCGAAAGGTTCCGCGAGCAGGGCAAGAACGCTGCTGCCCAGGCGCAGCTCCAGGCTGCAATCAAGCAGCTGCGCGGCCCGCAATACGCCAGCCTGCGCGGCGCGCTGGAGGATCTCGCGGACTCGTTCTAGTACTTCGGCGAGGGAGGGGCGCTCTCCGGCCTACTACCGATCGCACGAGCAGCCGATTAGGACCAATAGGAAGGCCCGCAAGCGCGGGCCTTCCTTACATCGAACGTTCTCGGCGACGTTTACGCCATGGCTCGGCTGCTGGCGTGGCCATGTTCGTCGAAGGACAGCCGGTAGCGCAAGTCGTCCCCTCGGAGCAGGTTGAAGAACCGGCGCCGACCCCTGATCAGGACCACCGCCTGCGTGTCGTTGTGAGACTCGATTCGGTAGCCCTGCTTGCGTTTCTCTTGGAGTGTCCGCTCGATCTCTTGGTTCCTGGTTAGAAGTGCTTCGGCCATGACGGCCTCCCTCTATGGGGTCGGCCTCGCTGGGCCGTTAACTCAGCAAAGCGATGTGCAGAACGACGTCTTCGGGACTTGGGAAGGCCCGCAGTGCGGGCCTTCCCCCGCAGCGGTCGGAGTTACGCGCGGACGAGCTCGTTTGTTTTCTCCACGATCACTTCGCCGCCCGTGACCTTGGGCGCATTCGGAAGTGCCGTCTCCAGCTTCTCCTCGCGCACCCAGGTGGCTGCGACGCGGGTCGACTCGTCGGCTTGCACCGACGTGTCGAAGAAGTCGACGGAACTCATGACGCCCTTGTCGGCCTCGATGAGGTGGTAACTCTTGAAGCCCGGCATCTCGCTCAGGCGCGGCAGAAGGCTCTCGCCGACCTTCCTGGTCAGCTCCTCCGTGCGATCCTGGTCGATGCCCTCGTACCGTCGGATGGTGGCATGCATTGATGCTCCTAACTGTCACGATTCAGGCTGAAGAACCTGCCGGTTGAGCTCTCCTTGATGCGCTTGGGCCCGGTGTGACAGTCGAAAGAGGAGAATCCTCGGAGCCTCAACGGCTTCCGTCTGGGTCTTCGCGCACCGGGTACTGTAGCAGATTTCTTGACAACGTAGTTTTACGGCACTACGTTTTCATACGTTATCAATGTAGAGTCGAGGCAATGTGCCCTTCTCAGTGACACTGGAGCGCGTTCCGGATCGGGAGCTCGGCCCACTTCTGATTCAGCTCGCGCAGGCGGGCTTCCCCAATCCGATCATCAAGCCTGTTGATGCCGATGGCGCAGCCGGCGAAGGGGCCGATCCTGCCCGCGGGCCGAGGGCGGATCTCACCGAGGGTTGGCGGCTCGTACAGGAGCGGGAGGGCCAGTCGTATCAATGGCCGGAAGAGCGCGAGCGCTACTCGCGCTACCGCGTGTTCATGGGCGTGACGCGCGCCGAAGGCGCGGTTCAGATCGGACTTGGCGAGACGATGCGCAAGAACAAGTGGGGGCGCGACCGAAAGTACGTCGTCGCCTTCCTGAGCGGCGGATCCCCGCAGCGGCCGCTAGCCGAGTTCGTCGCAGCTGACGACTACGAGGAGACACGCGAGCTTGTCGCAGTCATCCGTGGGAGCGACGGCGGGCGGCGTATGTACGGCGCCGGCGACGCTCTTCCCCGGGTCTACACCGAAGGCTTTCGGACTCAGATGTACAGCGAGCGGGTCGTCTATCCGGGCGTCTGGAGCAAGGTCGTCGTCGTCGCGCGCGAGGACGACGACGAAACGATGCTCAACCACGCGCTGATCCAGGGTCGGCGGCGCCGCCCGATGTAGGCGCAAACGGCGGCTCCTGCGCGTTCAGACCGAGTCTGCTTGATGGAGTCGCCCTTCGCGGTCTGCTCCCGAAGTGGCGTCGCGGTCGCGGGGAGGGCCGCCATGCCAGTCGAGACACAGCGCGGTCGCGTCGTCGCGTAGCTGACCGCCGCTTGCCTGGAGGACCGCCTGGGTGAGGTGCTGCACCGCCTCGCGGGCGTGCATGTTCATGCCGGCGGTCAGGATGGCGCCGATGTTCATGCGCGCGGCCTCGCGCTCCAGCATGCCGTCGGTGACGAACATCAGCCGGTCGCCCACCTCCAGCTGCAGCGCTTGCACCCGGTAGCCGCGTCGGGGCTGTAGGCCGAACGGGCGGTCGGCCTTCAGCGGAACCTGTTCGACCTGCCCGGCCCGCAGCCGTAGCGGCGGCGGATGGCCGGCGTTGACGATGCCCGCCGTCGCACCGGTCAGGTCAATCCGCACGAGCAGGCCGGTAACGAACTGCCCCTCGCCCGCATGTTCGGCCAGCGCATCGTTCGCCAGCCGCGCCTGCTCGGCCAACTCAACCCCCCGCCGACGTGCGTTGCGTAGACCCCCGACCAACACCGTGGCCAACAGGGCGGCATCCATCGTATGGCCCATCGCGTCGGTCAGCGACACATGCAGCGTGTCTCGCTCCAGCGAAAAATCGAAGGTGTCACCGCCGATCTCACCCGCCGGCTGCAGCCAGGCGGCGAGGGTGAACTGCCCGGCCTCGCAGGTAAAGGCACCAGGCAACAGCCGATGCTGAATCTCCGCCGCCAATGACAGCGGTACCGATCGCTGTCCCCACTCGAAGAGATCCGTGTACCGACGGTTTGCAATCACCACGTACGCTAAGAAGTGCGCCGCCAGAGCCACATCGGCCACCGTCTGCTCAGCCGGGAAGTCCTCCAGTCCCAACTCCAGAACACCGACCGCTTCACCGCGGCTGGTCACCGGCGCGAACAAGCGAGCGCCGCGATCCTCGACAATCACCTCGACGGCCTGGGCGGCCAACGCCCGCCCGTGCGGCGTCCCAACCAACGGCACCCGTTCCGCAGTCTCCCTCCCCTGCAACCGCGTTGCCCCCGTCCCGCCCGAGTAGCCAAGTCGGATCAGCGACCGCCCACTGAAGTCAGCGATCAGGAAGCTGACCTCGCGGGCACCGATCGCTTCCGCTAGCGCGGCGGCGAGCACATCGACCGCTGCGACCGGCGGCGCCGCCTCGACCGCCGCGAGCAATGAATTCAGGTTCAGCGGTGATCGGCGAACCTCACCCATCTCGCCTAACTCGTGCAAGCCCGCGGCCGCTGTTCGGTGCCGGTGATCGCCATCATCCGACTCTCCCGTTGTGAGTTCGATCGCCGCCTGGGCGCCGAGGTCAGCCAGCTCCTCCCGCGTGCTCTACGGAGGGCGCAATCTCGCGGGGCCGGATCGCTTCTGGCCCCGCAGGCCGATCCGCTGCGCCGGTGGTTGAGGCGCCGCAGCGCTAAGACTAGCGCGTCCGCGTCGGCAGCCGACACACCTGGACGCGCTAAATTTCACTAACGGTGGTTGAGGACGAGATCCGGCATCTGCGTGTTCTGATCGCGAACGAGAAGCGGGAACGGCTCGAACTGCTCGCCCAGGTCGTGGCCGGCCTCGGGCACGAGGTGATCGCGCGCGAGATCTACGTCAAAGAGGTCGGGGCGGTGACCGCGAGAGAGCGGCCGGATGTCGCCCTGGTCGGGCTCGGACTGCACTCCGAGCATGCGCTCGAGCTGATTTCGGAGATCGTGCGCGAGGCATCTTGCCCGGTGATCGCGCTGCTCTCGGCCAAGGACCCCGCCTACGTCCACGAGGCTGCCAAGCGTGGAGTCTTCGCCTACATCGTCGACGGCAGTCCGGAGGAGCTACAGAGCGCGATCGACATCACCCTGCAGCGGTTCGCCGAGTACCACAGCCTGCAGGGCGCGTTCGGGCGCCGAGCGACGATCGAGCAGGCGAAGGGGATCCTGATGGCCCGCCACGCCGTGGACTCCGACCGAGCGTTCGAGATGCTGCGCGACCACTCACAACACAACGGCCACAAGCTGGTCGACATCGCCCAGGCGATCGTCGACAGCCACATCTTGCTGCCGCCGCCGCTCCCCCAACCTGCGCCGGCTGCCGACCGCCCGGCGTAAATCGACCCCATCGCCGGGGAGCGCGGTGCTACGCTCTTCCTCGCAGCGCCTCAGCGATCGGCGCAGTGAATCATCGCGCGGGCCATAGCAATCGGCGCCGCGAAAGGTCCACCCTCAGCAAAGCGGGTTGGAGCAGTACCTGGCCGGCCCCAACGCCTCGGTCGGCGACCAAGCTTCGACCCTGGAGGATCTGATGGTGGAGATTCGCGTCGCCGTTGCAGACACCGCCGGCGCGCATGGGCTGCTACGGCGCCTGGCGGCACTATTCGACCGGTCGTCTGTCTCGTTCGACGGGCTGCGCAACGAGGTCCGCGTTCACTCGGAGTTGGAGTCACGGTCGGTCGTCCAGGTCATCGCCGTGGTCGAGTCGTGGCTCGCGGCGGACGGCATCGATTCGGCCAAGCTGTCGGTCGGGGATCGCTCCTACACGATGCTGGGGCCGGCGGACCTCGGAGCATCGAGCGGACGAGCGGCGTGACCGCGCTCGTCCCGCAACTGATCGCGCTGACGAACGGCAAGGCCCCGATCCCGCCCGTCGCCAAAGACCTCGCTGGATAGAAGGGACGCTTGGGTCGTGTTCAACTCGAACGTCCAGCCCAAACGCCGAATGAGGGAAAAGCCTGGGCTGTGGCACTGCAACTGCCGGACGCCACTCGGCCCGTACCAGCTGAACTCCGCACACCTCAAGCGCTGCCCCGACTGCGGCGTCGCGCGCCACAGCGACCCGACCGTGGCCGCGAACGTGAAGCTTGCACCTCATTCGCCGGCCTCCGATGGAGCTGGCAGAAGCTCGCCGCCGCGATGATCGAAGCGCCCCGCAGACACGGGCACTTCGACCCGCGCTGGCACATTCCGATCGCGAGTGTCTCTTGATCGAAACAGTCGCAGTCCGTCCCGCGGTCGTCGTGAGCCGGCCCGCGGCACCGTGGCGCGGTATCCGCCAAAGTCCCCATCGTCGGAGGCTCCTCGGCGGACTCGCGTTCAGTCTTCTCTCGCTGAGCGCGTGTGTCCTCGTCGCTCGACGGCTAAGCGACGCCAGCTGGCCCCTGGAGGGCGCGCACGCCCCCTTGGTCTTCCTCGTTGGATGCTCCTATCTCGCCAGCTTCGGCTTCCGCGCATTCGGATGGCACCTGCTGTTCCCCAGCCGCGAGCGCCCCGACCGCGCCCGCTGTCTCGCGGCCTGCGGGGCAGCCGCTGCCAGCGGAGTGATCCTGCCCTTCCGGCTCGATTACGTCGTGAAGATCTCCACCCTGCGCCGGCTCGGCGGGGTGAGGTTGGGGCTCGAGACGATTGCCGTCTCGATCGTTGCCCTCGGCATGGTCGACGCTGTGGCGATGCTTCCGCTGGCTGTCTCCGCCCTCGCGACGTCCGGCCCGGTCCTCCGCGCGCCGCTGATCGTCGTCGTCCTGTTCTGCATCGGCTGTATCGGGATCCTCACGCTAGGACATCGGGTGGCACGGCTCCCGATCGTCGGACGCTCGCGCCGCCTCCATAACGTCTACCGGCGCGTCGTGGACAGCACCCGGTTGTCGCGGGAGACGCTCGTCGCAGGTCTCCTGCTCCTGGGCTGCTGGACGTCGCGCGCCCTCGGCAGCGCTCTCCTGCTGAGCGCCCTGGGCGTCGGGTTCTCGCCGACACTCGCGCTGGTCGTGCTCTGCATGAGCGCTGCGACGGCAATCCTTCCGATCACGGCCGGTGGAGCCGTCGCCGGAATGGGAACGACGGCCGGAGTGTTGTACGCGCTCGGCGTCTCGCACAGTGTCGCGATCAACTTCGCGCTTGCGTCCGGCCTCCTGCTGACCGGCGCGGCGCTGGCCGCGACCGCGCTCGGACTGAGTGGATCGCTTCTTCTCACGTTCCGCGCACGCCGGCCGCGCGCCGCTGTGATCCCCGTTAGCGTGGCGGACGCGAGCAGGAATACCGATCGCGCGACTCGCGCGCTTCTCGTTCGCTCAGGCTGACGATGCTCCTAGCCTGGGGGTGCTCCGCTGGAGCTTGTCGTTCCCTCGGACCCTACTTCGACCGTGCGATGTATCCGGTGACCCGCGCCCAGGTCTGCGAGAGCGGCGAGAAGTTGGTGCAGGTGATCGTCGGACGCTTGTTCCGGCCCGAGAACCCCGGCGTCTCGAAGAACACGGTGCCTTCCTCGATGAAGGTGCCATCGGGCGCGATCTGGTCACGGTCACTGATGGCCGCCATGGCGACGAAGATTCCGCTGCCGTCTGCCAGGAAGAGCGCCGCACCCTCGCTGCGCTGTTTGATCGCCTCGAAGCTCGATCCGTCCGTGCAATTGGTGAACGAGTACGTCAGCGGGTCGCTGCCGTTGCTCGGGTCGGCGATGGCAACACCCACCACCGTCGCGGCGAATGCCAACGCGCAGGCGAACGCAACTCCGGTCCTCCTAAGTCGCATCATTCCTCCTCCCCGTTCGGCTTCATGACTAGAGAGGGACACTCCCGGAGTCTCCTCCCGAAGTCAAGAATTGAACCCAGGACAAGTTCGCGGCGTGGCACCGGCGCCCTGCGGCAGTCTTACCGAGAGACGTCGGACGAACAGGAGGCAGCCGCGATGACGAATCACACGATCGCCAGCCGCGAGGAATGGCAAGCGGCTCGGGAGGAACTCTTGCAACGCGAGAAGGAACACACACGGATGGGCGACGAGCTTGCGCGCCAGCGCCGCGAGCTCCCCTGGGTGCCGGTCGAGAAGGAGTACCGGTTCGAGACCGATGAGGGCACGCGGACACTGGCGGAGCTCTTCGACGGTCGCTCCCAGCTCCTCGTCTACCACTTCATGTTCGGCCCGAGCTACGAGGCGGGCTGCCCGACGTGCTCGTCGATGGCCGACACCGTCGACGGGGCCCTCCCACACCTGCATGCGCGCGACGTAACGATGGTGTACGTCTCCCAGGCGCCGCTGGAGAAGCTGCAGGCGTACAAGCGACGGATGGGCTGGAACATGCCCTGGGCCTCGGCGGCGGGCAGCGACTTCAACTTCGACCTCGGCCGCTCACGCACCGAGGAGCAGACGCGCGAGGCGTTCGCGCCGATGCTCGAGGCGGGAGCGCCGCCGATCGTCGAGCACAACGCAAACTCGAGCGGGACCGACGTCACTGGCTACCTCACCGAGGGCCAGGGCTTGAGCGTCTTCGTCCTCGACGACGGCACCGTGTACCAGACCTATGCGACCGGGGCCCGCGGCGTCGAGTTCCTGATGGGCTACTACGGGATCTTCGACCGGGCGCCGAAGGGGCGGGACGAGGGCGACGCGTTCCAGCTGTGGATCCGACGCCACGACGAGTACGACCAGGACTGATCGGCCCCTCGCCGGCCCGGCGTGCGGGGACTACCGTCGAAGCGTGCGAATACCGCTGGATCGCCTCCCGAGCACCCCGACGCTCCTGCGCCTCGGGATGGCCGCTTTCGTCCTCACCTGGATCTTCGGGCCGTACGCGCTGCGGGCGGCCGTGCCGATCTGGCTTCCGTTCCTGATCGCGCTGGGCCTCGAGCTGAACTTCTTCGTCGGCGCCCTCCGGTCGGCCCCGGCCCGTCGCTCCGACCGTGGACCGCAGGATGCCGATCGGGAGCGCTTCGGCTACGACGACGAGGCGGAGGAGCTGCTGCTCGTTCGAGAAGGCGGCGAAGAGCTGTGGATCCCCTACTCGGGCGAGACGGACGACGAGCTGAGGACGATCATCGACGAGGCGCGGGAGCTCCCCGAGGAGGATGTGGCAGCGCCGACCGTTGTTGCAGATCCGGATCGCGAGCGCATGCGCCTGCCCTTTCGGAGACTCCTCGTAGGCCTCGGTCTCATCGGTGCGCTGGCACTGGTCTTCTGGTTCGTCGAGAGCCGCACCGGCTGGAACGGGCTCGACGAGAGCACACGCGCCGAGGCGGCGGCGCGTTACTCCCAGGAGGCCTCACAGATCGCGGGGAAGCCGGTGACGATCCGATGTGACGAAGCGGGCGAGTTCGTCGGCGCCGTCCAGCACGCCGACGGCGTTGCCGCCGTCGGGGGCGAGCTCGCGTACCTGACTCCGGAGCGCTGCCTCGATCTCTACCGGCTGGCCTTCAAGGGGGAAGTGAGGTTCAACCAGAGCGCCAGGGCTCTCGCCGTTCTCGCTCACGAGGCGTGGCATCTCCGCGGCGTGTCCGACGAGGGGGTCACCGAGTGCTACGCGCTGCAGTCCGGCGTCGAGCTCGGACAGCGCCTCGGCGTCTCGGCGGACACGGCGCGGCGGATGATGCGCCGGCAGCTCGTCGAGAACTCGCTTCGAATCGGATCGACCGCGGAGTACCGCGTCCCGGCGGAGTGCCGTGACGGCGGGCGCCTCGACCTCAACCCCGGCAGCGCGCGGTTCCCCTAGAGACGCCGGCCGGAGTGATCCCGCCTCCTACCTGGGTAGGAGGCGGGATCTTTGGGACTCAGGCGGAGGTCTGAGCGCGCCCGATCTCGGGCGTGGGCTCGGACGTGCGGCCCTCGAGCCGAGGAAGCCACTCGAGCCAGCTCGGCAGGTACCAGTTCCACTCGCCGAGCAGCTTCATCGTCGCCGGGAGGAGCACGCCACGGATGATCGTGGCGTCGATCAGGATCGCCGTCGCGAGCCCGACGCCGAACTGCTTGAAGAACAGCAGCGAGAGCAGGCCGAAGATCGAGAAGACGCCGACCATCACGACGGCCGCGCTCGTGACCACGCCGGCCGTGCGCCTGATCCCGAGCGAGATCGCGTCGTCCATGGACGCGCCGCCGTTGAACGCTTCGCGTATGCGACCGATCACGAGGACGTGGTAGTCCATCGAAAGCCCGAACAGGATCACGAACAGCAACAGCGGCACGACGGGGTCGATCCCGGCCGTCGAGCTGAAGCCGAGCAGATCCTTGGCGAAGCCGTACTGGAACACGATCACCAGGACGCCGTACGCCGCGGCGACCGAGAGCGCGTTCAGCACGATCGCCTTCGCCGCCACCACGAGCGACCGGAAGGCGACCAGCATCAGCCCGAATGCGAACACGAGGACGAACGCGACCACGAGCGGCAGCTTCGAGGTCATCTCGTCGGTCTGATCCTTCCACTGGGCGGACAGCCCGGTCACGCCGGATTCGGTGTCCGGAAGCGCGCCCACGGTCGCCGGGACGATGTCTTCACGAAGCGCTTCGAGCGCTGCGACCGATGCGTCGTCGGTTCCGGTTCCGGCGATCGGGATCGTGACGTTGGCGACCGTTGCGTCAGGACTGACTTCGACCGTGATCGGCTCCTGCATGCGGCCGCTCGCGAGCGCCTGCTGCCCCAGTTGCTCGATCGCATCGCGAACCGCGGGTGCGTTGACGTCCGCAGCCTTGACGACGACGTTGGCCGGCAGCGCGGTGCCCGGGAAGGACTCCTGCATCCGGTTGTAGGTCTGAACGACCTGGAGGGAGTCTGGGAACGTGTCCGGCCCCGGCTTGACCATCTTGAGCTGGAGCGCGGGCACAGCCAGCGCCAAGAGCAGTCCGCCCGCGACGACCGTCGAAACGACCGGGCGCCTGAGCACACGGTCGATGATCGCGCCCCAGATCCGACCTTCGCCGTCGTCACGGCGGAAGCGCCGGACGAACGGAACATGCACCCGGTCGACCTTGTCGCCGAGCCGCGAGAGCAGCGCGGGCAGCACGGTCAGCGAGCCGAGCATCGCCAGCGCAACGACGATGATCGTCGCCACGGCGAACGAGGCGAACGTCGAGTCCGTGGTCAGGAACATCCCGGCCATTGCGACCATCACGGTCACGCCCGAGATCAGCACCGAGCGGCCCGACGTCGCCGCGGCGGCCTCGAGTGCCGCCCGCTCGCTGCGCCCGGCAGCCCGTTCCTCGCGTTCCCGCTTCAAATAGAACATCGAGTAGTCGACGCCGACAGCGAGGCCGATCAGGAGCACGATCGCGAAAACCTCATTCGCCATCGGCAGCACCTGGCTCGCCAGCGCGATCAGCCCGAACGTCCCGATGACGGCGGTCAGTCCCAGCAGCAGCGGGATGCCGGCCGCCACGAGCGCTCCGAAGGCGACCACGAGGATGATCAGCGTGATCGGGAGCGAGTAGAGGCCCGCCTTGGCAAGGTCGTCCGCGAAGAGCGCATCGGTCTCATAGACGGCGCTGGCGTCTCCGAACTCGCCGATGAAGAGCTCGGGATGCGCCCTTTGCGCCTCGTCGACGCGATCGAGCACAGGGGCGACCTTGTCGGACGCTTCGTCCTTGTCGCCGCGGATGTCGAACTCGACGAGCGCCGCGCGCCCGCTTTCGGCGATCTGGCCGCTGTTCGCGGGGTCGAGCGGCGACCGTACGTTCTGGACCACGTCCAGCGCCGAAACGCCTGCGACGACGTCCTCGATGGCGGCCTTGAAGGCGGGATCGTTCGTCCGGAGCGAGTCGCTCTCGACCAGGACGCTCTCGCCGGCGGGCTGCTTGAAGCCGGCCTCGAGAATCCTGTCCATGCGACCGGACTCACCCGGTCCCGCCGTGTTCGGATCGATGGTCTTGGTGCCGACCGCGCCACCGATCGCAAATGCAATGACGATGAGCGCAAGCCATCCAAACGTGGCCGTCTTCCAGTGGCCGGCGCTCCAGCGGCCCATGCGCGCCGCCAGGTTGAGATGGGGTTGACCGTTGGGGGCCATTCCGGTTCCTCCTTGGCTTGATGACGCCATGCCGCTGACGCTAGGAGCGCGGCGCGGTGGCGTCGTCGGAGCCAAGTCCGATTCGAGCTCCTACCAACAGCGGATTCGCGCCTCCTACTCGGGTATGAGGCGCGGATCGGCGGCGTTCAGTACCTTCGGTGTGTGAACAAGCTTCGGTCGATCGCGCGTATCTATTGGTTCGACCTGCTGATTGCGTTCCTGGCGATCTCAGCCATGCTCGAACTGATCGTCGGACGCGATTCCGCACGCACGACTCTGTGGTTCGGCATCCCGGCGATCGCGGTCCTGGTGCTCCCGATCTTCGCTCGCCGGCGATTTCCCTTCGCCGGCTCCACTCGCGTACTTCGTGCTCGCGGCCGGGATCTCGTTCATCGACTCGCAGCTGGTCCCGTCCCTCGGAGGCCTTCTTCGTTGTCGGGCTCGCAGTCGCGTTCCTGCTCGGGAACCTGCGCAACGCCTGGCAGGCGGGCATCGGCCTCGTCGTCATCCTCGGCAGTTTGGCGCTCCTCGTCTCCCAGATCCCGGGTCACACAACGAGCGAGCTCATCTTCGTTCCCATCGACTTCGCGGTCAGCTGGGTCGCGGGCTTTGCTCTCCGCGAGCGAGCCGAGAAGGCCGAAGCGGCGGAAATGCGCGCGACTCTGGCCGAGCAGGAGCGGGAGGCAGCGGCACGCGTCGCAGTCGCCGAGGAGCGGACGCGGATCGCGCGCGAGCTCCACGACGTCGTCGCCCACGCAGTGAGCGTGATGATGCTCCAGGTCGGGGCTGTCCGGCACAAGCTCCCGCAAGCTCTCGACGAGGACAGAGAGGCCCTCAAGGGAGTCGAGCGGGCCGGCCGCACCGCGCTCACCGAAATGCGCCGCCTCCTCGGGGCGATGCGCCAGGACGGCCAGGCCCTCGAACTGACGCCTCAGCCGGGTCTCGACCGCCTCGACTCGTTGGTGGAGGAGGTCGGCCGCGCCGGCCTCCCCGTGCGGCTTCACGTCGACGGCGACCGCTTTCCGCTACCGCGCGGGGTCGACCTCTCCGCGTACAGGATCATTCAAGAGGGACTCACCAACACCCTGAAACACGCGCATGCAAGCCACGCCGACGTGACCGTCCGCTACGGCTCCAACGAGCTGCAGATCGAGATCCTCGACGACGGCCGAGGTGCCGCGACCACCAACGGCGTCGGCCACGGCCTCGTCGGCATCCGCGAGCGCGTCAAGATCTACGGCGGCGAGATGACCGCAGGATCCGCGAACGGCGCGGGCTTCCTGCTCAGCACGCGCCTCCCACTCGGCGGCGACCGGCCATGACGATTCGCGTCCTCGTGGTCGACGACCAGTCGATGGTGCGCGCCGGCTTTCGCATGCTCCTCGCTGACGAAGAGGAGATCGAAGTCGTCGCGGAGGCGAGCAACGGCCTCGAGGCGATCGACAAGGCGGCCCGCTTCCATCCAAGCGTCGTCCTGATGGACATCCGCATGCCCGAGCTCGACGGGCTCCAGGCGACCCGTCGAATCCTCGCAGCAGGCAACGGCGCGCGGATCCTGATCCTCACGACGTTCGACCTCGACGAGTACGTCTACGAGGCACTCAGCGCCGGAGCCAGCGGCTTCGTGCTCAAGGACGATCCTCCGGAGCAGCTGATCGGCGCGATCCGCACCGTCGCCGCCGGAGACGCGCTGCTTTCGCCCGCGGTCACGAAACGCGTGATCGAGCAGTTCACGCGCCTCCCGCGTCCCACGCCTCCCAAGGAGTTCGAGCAGCTGACCTCGCGAGAGCAGGAGGTCTTCCGTTTGATCGCCGCCGGCTTCTCCAACCCGGAGATCGCGCAAGAGCTCTACATCAGCGAAGCGACGGTCAAGACGCACATCACGCACATCCTCCAGAAGCTCAACCTTCGCGACCGCGTCCAGGCGGTCGTGCTCGCCTACCAGACGGGGCTCTTCGCGAGCGACTCAGAGCACTAGTCAGGCTTCGGTCAGGTGCGACGGCGACGGCGACGGCCTCGAGCCGTGAGTGCACGTCCAGTGCCTGAACACGTCACGGATGTGGTTGGGTCACGCCTTCGTAGGCAGTGAGCGGGCATACGTCGTCCCGAGCTCCACCCACTTCGCCAGCTCGTCGTCTGTGCCGAGGGCGTCCGCGTCGACTCGGAGCCAGCCCTGCATCTGGCGGCCGCGCATCTCCATCAAGGACGCGTTCGTCGTCGCGACGAGCTCGGCAGACTCCTCCGGGTCGACGCGCACGAGGATCCCGCCCTGGCCGCTCGCCCCGACGGCCATGTTGCCGCCGATCAAGAAGGCAAGGCCGCCGAACATCTTTTTTTCAGTCAGGGAAGGCTCGTCGCCGATCAGGTCGCGAATCCGCGCGGCGAGCTCCCCGTCGTAGGCCACGGCCCGATCGTACGCCTTCAACCGCCGGTCGCTTCCCGTCGAGTCAGTCAACGGTCCGCACACGCTCGAGCATGCTCGCGATCGCATCGAGCACGATCTCGGGACGGTCCCGCATGACGTAGTGCCCGCTGCCGCGCGCAAGCACCAGCTCGCGCGCCTCCGGGGCTGCCGCCACGAAGTCCGCGTGCACGCGACGCATGGCGTCGTTGTCCTCGGTGGTCTCACCCCACGAACGCTCCGCGACGACGTCGATCGTCCGCAACGTCGTGGGGTAGTCGACGGCGCGCACCTCGCGAGCCGTGTCGGGATAGGCGCGCATGAGCGGGATCATCACCCTCGCAAGGTCCGGCGCCCGCCTTTCCAGCTCGGGGAATTGCGGCGTGTAGGTGGCGACCAGCCGCTCGACGACGGCCTGGTCGAAGTACGCGGGCAGATTCGCGTCGACGAGCACCACACCCGCCATGCGCGGATCGCCCGCGACGAGCGTGGCCACGAATCCCCCGTAGGAGTGCGCCACGAGCACGATCGGCTCGGCCGGGCTCAGGACGTCGAGCACTCGCACGAGCGCCGCAGCCTCATCGCCGATTCGGTACTCACCTTCGGGAGGCGGATCGCTCTTGCCCAGCCCCGCGCGGTCGTAGACCAGGGTTGTCACGCCGTTCCTTCGGCGCACCTCGGTCTCGATCGTCCTCCAGACGGACGAGTCGTCCCCTCCGCCTGCCTCGAAGACGACCGTCGGCGCGCCTTCGCCCGTTACGCACGTCCACAGGCGGCGTCCGCCGACGTCGACGAGCCTCTCCGCCACGCTCGCAGCCTACGGATGCTCCCGGAGCCCCACGGACGCCGGCGATCCTCGCGGATCCCCTCGGCTCGACCGATGAGTTCCGGCCCGCTTGCCCGTCTTAGGTAGAACCCACGGCGACAGAAACGACGAGGAAGGGCGACCCCCCATGAGCGAGAACCAGCATCCCGAAGGGAATCCTCCGGCGCGGCCTGACGTTGAAGCGCACATGGCCGATCGGCGCCTCGCGCACGAGCGACTTTCGAGCGGCGGGCTCTCGCGCTGGATGCGCGCCTGCGCGACCCACCCCTGGCGGGTGGTGTTCTCCTGGGTCGGGATCATCGCTCTCCTGGTCGTCCTGGTCGGAACCGTCGGCGGGAGCCTCAAGGACGACTTCGAGATCCCCGGATCGGACACCCAGAAGGCAACCGACCTGATCGAGTCCGAGTTCGTCGAGGAGCAGGGCGGCGTGCTGAACCTGGTGTTCGCGGCGCCCGCGGGAGAACGGCTCGACACCCCGGAGCGAAAGGCTGCGGTCGAGGCCGCGATCGCGAAGGTCAAGACCGATGAGTTCAAGCCAACCGGAACGGATCCGGACGGCAATGCCGGCATCGAAAGCGTGGGAGATCCGTTCAGCGACAACACCTTCTCGGACGACGGCCGCATCGCCTACGCGGAGGCCCAGTTCGACCGGGTCATCTTCGACAAGGATCGGGAACGGGTCGTCGCCGTAGAGGATGCCGTCCGCGAGACGGTCGAACCGGCCGGCGTGACCGCCGAGTTCAACGGCGACGCGGAGTTCCCCCCGATCGAGCAGGGGACGCAGGAGCTGCTCGGTCTGCTCGCGGCGCTCATCGTGCTGCTCGTCGTCTTCAGGACGCTCGTGGCGACGGCAATCCCACTGGCGCTCGCGATCGTCGCCGTCATGTCTGCGTTCCTCCTCCTCTTCGTCCTCGCTGGCCTCACCGACATCAACACGATCACGCCGCTGCTCGTGTCGATGATCGGGATCGGCGTCGGGATCGACTATTCGCTGTTCATCGTCACCCGCTTCCGGCAGTACCTGCACGAAGGGTTGTCACCGCAGGATGCCGCCGCCGAGGCCGGCGCGTCCGCGGGGCGGGCGGTGATCTTCGCGGGACTGACCGTCGCGATCTCGGTCACGGGCTTGGCGTTCTTCGGGCTCGACTTCGTGACCAAGCTCGGGATCGGCTCCGCGCTCGGCGTCCTGACCACGGTGCTGATCGCGAACTCGTTGCTGATCGCCGTGCTGGCCAAGCTCGGCCACAAGATCGACCGTCTGAAGGTCCCGTTCCTCCGCCCGATCGACGACTCCGAGGCGGCGCGGGAGAAGACCCTGATCGCTCGCTGGGGACGATTCGTGACGGCGCACGCTCGTGGCGTGTTCGTGGTCATGTTGCTCGTGCTCCTTGGCCTGGCAGCCACGTCGGCGCTCGTTCGCCTGGGCGCCTCGGACCAGGGAACCCAGCCGACGACGCAGACGGCTCGCCGGGCGTACGACCTGCTGGCAGAGGGCTTCGGGCCCGGCTTCAACGGACCGATTCCGATCGTCGTCGACGTGAACGGCGACGCTGAAGCGCCGCAGCGGGTCTACGAGGGTGTCCGAGATCTCGACGGCGTCGCGTCGGCAGGCGAGCCGCAGTTCAACGACGCCAAGACCGTCGCACTCGTCTTCGTCACCCCCGACTCGGCCCCTCAGGACGAGAAGACGGAGCAGCTCGTAGACACGTTGAGGAGTGACGTCGCGCCGGCGGCAACGGAGGGTGGCGACGCGGTCGTCTATGTCTCCGGCTTGAACGCGGCGTTCATCGACATCGCCGACCGCATCATGGAGCGGCTCCCGCTCTTCCTCCTCTACATCATCGGCGTCACGTTCATCGTGCTCGCGATGGCGTTCCGGTCGATCGTCATTTCACTGACCGCCGCGATCACGACGATCCTCTCCTCGTTCGTCGGGTTCGGCGTTCTCACCATGGTCATCCAGGAGGGCCACGGGATGAGCCTGACCGGGCTCGACCGCACCGGCCCGATCGAAACCTTCGTGCCGCCGATCGCGTTCGCAATCATCTTCGGGCTCTCCATGGACTACATGGTGTTCCTGATGAGCCGCATCCGCGAGGAGCACGTCCACGGACTCAAGACACGGGACGCGGTCGAGCACGGGATTGCGGCGATCGGTCGAGTCATCGTCGCCGCTGCACTGATCATGGGCACCGTGTTCGCGGCCTTCATTCTCACCTCCGACCGGATCTCCAAGGAGTTCGGGCTGCTGCTGGCGGTCGCGATCCTCACGGACGCGCTGCTCGTGAAGATGACGCTCGTCCCTGCGTTCCTGACGATGCTGGGCGAGAAGGCGTGGTACATCCCGGGCTGGCTCGACCGGATCCTTCCCAAGGTCACGATCGAGCCGCCGCACGACGGCGAGGAGCCACGCGGCGTTCCCGCGGAGGCGACGCGTTAGGGCGGCGCGAAGTGCACTGACCTGAAGCGCCAGGTCTCGGCGAGCCAGCGCGGGACGAGCTCGCCGAGCGCGCGCTCCAGGTCGGTGCCCACCGCGTCGTCGACGACCCACCAGGAGACGACGGCGTCCGTGCCCGGCGGCGAGTCGTCGTCGGGCGGGTCGATGTAGACGCAGCCGAGGAGCGCCGTCTCGGCCTCGTCCAGCACCGCGTAGTTGAACGTCTCCTGAGCCGCGATCTCGCGCTCGTGGCGGGCGAGATCCTCCCTGTCTGCCTCGTACGACATGTCTGCGGGTGGCCAGCCCCAGGCGGCGCCGTACTTCGCCCACAGCCGCTCGCGAGAGCCCATCACCGCCGGGTAGTCGATGTCGACGTCCGACTCGCGAATCGGCCGCAGGTGGTGGCCGGTCGGGAGGTCCAGACGCTGCGGATGGCTGAATCCATCGGGAAGCCAGGACATGTGCGTCAGCGTACGAGGATCGCGGGCGGTTGCCTCAGAGCCGACCTAACCGACTCTTTACGTCGTAGGAGTGGACAAACCCGATTCTGTAACTACCATCCTGCGCTGACGAACAGGCCAGGGCCGCGCACTCGCGCTTCTGCTCGCGCAGCCCGACGTTCCTCTCCCCTCTATGCCGCCCCGTTTCCGCAGCCGTCTGCTTGCGTTCGCACTTGCCGCGATCGTGTTCGCCTGCGTCGCTCCGGCGGCGTCCGCGAGGCTCGACGGCCCGCCACGGCGCGAACCGCCGAAGCCGAAGCCGACTCTGGGTCAGCGCGCGGCCAAGGCTGCGCTTCATGCCGTCGGCGTGCCGTACCGCTGGGGCGGGTCGTCTCCGGCCGGCGGCTTCGACTGCTCCGGGCTCGTCTACTGGGCGTACGGAAGGCTGGGGATCTCGGTGCCGCACAGCTCGTACGCCCTCTACGGGCTGGGGAGGAACGTGTCCCGTTCGCGTCTCAAGCCCGGCGACGTCCTCTTCTTCTCCGGGCTCGGCCATGTCGGCCTCTACATCGGGCGCGGCCGGATGGTGCATGCGCCGCAGTCGGGGAGGACGGTCGAGATCGTCCCGCTCGGCCGATCGCACTACGGCAGCCGCCTGGTCGGCGCCCGCCGCCTCGTCACCTGAGTAAGCTGCCGCCGCGATGGCCGAAGTTCTGCTCTTCCATCATGCGCACGGGCTGACGGACGGGTGCCTCTCGTTCGCCGACGAGCTCCGCGAGCGCCGGACACGTCGTCCATGCGCCCGACCTCTACGACGGCAAGACCTTCGCCACGCTCGACGAAGGCATCGGCTACGCAAGGGAGGTCGGCTTCGACACGATCATCGAGCGCGGCGTTCTGAGCGCCGACGGCTTGCCCGAGGACATCGTCTACGCCGGGTTCTCGCTCGGGGCGATGCCCGCGCAGAAGCTGGCGCAGACGAGGCCGGGCGCGAAGGGAGCTTTGCTCTTTCACAGCGCGATCCCGCCCTCGGAGTTCGGCGGCCCGTGGCCGCAGGGCCTTCCGCTCCAGATCCACCTGATGGAGGCCGACGAGTTTGCGCTCGAGGGAGATCTCGACGCCGCCCGCGAGCTCGACGAGACCGTCGAGAGCGCGGAGCTGTTCCTGTATCCCGGCGATCGACACCTCTTCGCCGACGAGAGCCTCGCCGACTACGACGAAGGCGCCGCGACGCTGCTGAAGCAGCGCACGATCAGTTTTCTCGCCGACGTCGGCTAGGAAAACTCGACGACCATGCCCTCGCGGGCGAGCGTCGACCGGCCCCCGTCCTGGCGGATGAGGTCCTGCGCGCGCTCCTCGAGCCCCGACAGAACGTCGTCGGAGTGGTGCGGCTCGTGGTGGAAGAGCACAAGCCGTCCAACCCGGAGCGCCTGGGCGTAAGCGATCGTGTCGGAGACGCTCGAGTGGCCCCAGCCGATCCGCTCCGCGTACTCGTCCTCGAAGTACTGCGCGTCGTGGAGGAGCACGTCGACGCCCTCCGCGATCGCGGCTCCGGAGATCCAGTCCGACGGCCGCTCTTCGATGCCCGTGAGGGCCGGCTCGTGGTCGGGCAGGTATGCGACGCTCGATCCGTCGGCCTCGATCCGGTAGCCCAGAGTCGGGCCGGGATGGACGACCAGCGCCGCCGTGACGAGCGCGCTCTCCAACTTCCACGGCTGCCGCGGCGCGTCGTGGAACGCCACCTGCGCGGGCACGACGCCGAGATCGATCGGGAAGAGCGGCGGCGAGAACGTCCGCGCGATCGAGTCCTCGAGGCTCCCCACGGTCGACGGCGGCCCCCAGACGTCGATCGTGACCTTCGGGTCGAAGAGGGGTGCGAAGAAACGGAGCCCCTCGACGTGATCAAGGTGCAGATGCGTCAGCAGGAGGTGGATGCGGCGTACTCCCCGCTCGACGAGTTCGTCGCCGAGATCTCTGATCCCGGTGCCGGCGTCCAGCACGAGCACCGTGCCGTCGTCGAGCGAGATCTCGACGCACGACGTGTTGCCGCCGCAGATCACCGTGGTCGGGCCCGGCGAGGGCACGGAACCGCGGCAGCCCCAGATCTTCAGCTGCATACGGCCTCCACGTTACTCCCGCCAGAAGATCGTCATGACCCCGACGAACTCGTCGGCGTGGGCGAAGAGCGGGACCCCCGTGACCGAGATCTCCCGATCGATGCCGTCGGCGCTCGTGATCATGAACGTCTCGTGGTTCGCACGGCGCTCCTCGAGTGCGATCCTGGCCGGCCTCCGCTCGGGCGGCAGCGGCTCCGAGTCCCGTGTCCGGGGCCTGAGGCTGGCCGTGAACTCGTCGATCGGCACCTCGCCGACCCCGGCGAAGGGCCGGCCGAAGAGCGCCTCTGCCGCGTCGTTGAAGAAGACGAGCCGCCCCGCCTCGTTCACGATCAGCGTGGGGGTCGCAAGGTTGGACGCGAACTCGCGCGCCAGGATGAGAACCAGGTGCTTGGGTCGCCGCTCGGCCAGGGCACAAGCGTACGCCGCACTGCCATATCGTGGAAAGCCCAACCGTAGGAGGAACCATGTTTGCTCGAGTCGCCAGCTTCGAGAGCACCGATCCCGCCGCCGACGAGCAGCTCATGGGCCAGGCGATGGAGATCGTCAAGCCGCTGATCAAGGGCCTGAAAGGCATCCAAGGGCACATGGAGCTCGCCGATTCCAGCTCCGGCAAGTCGCTCTCGATCAGCTTCTTCGACACCGAGGAGAACGCGGTCGCGGCCGAGCCGGTCTTCGACGAGGACATGCCGCGCGCCCTCGGCGACCTGATGCAGCAGTTCTCCGGGCGCAGGACCGGCGTCGACCGCTACGACGTCCTCGTCGACGAGCGCGTCTCCTAGCGAACCGGGTCTTCGAAGCGCACGTCCCTGGTCGTCGCCTCGGCCGCGGCGAAGTCGACCATGCGCTGCGCCTCGGCCTCGACCTCGTCGCGGTCCTGCCTGGAGAGCCGTCCGAACGGCCTGATGCCCAGGATCGCCGCGGCGTTGCCTTCCCGTTCGAGCCACCAGGTCGCACGGAGCACGCCGTCCACGAGCAGGCTGCTCACGAAACGGCGAGGCGCGAGCATCGCTGCCCAGGGAAAGTCGGCCGGGATGATCCGTGTCCGGTCGGCATGCCCGAGGAGGACGTTGTCGTACTCGCCGAGGAGGCGAACCGGAGCCGGGACGTCAGGGTCGGGCCGTGGTGCATCGGGAAGGTCGAAGAGCTCTCTCCCGCGCTCGTCCTGGAAGACGGCCAGGCGCTCGCGGAGCCGCTCGACGACGTCCTTCAGCCGTGTCAGGCCGGACCAGTTCTGGATGTCGGCGACCGACGCCGGCCCGAATGCCCGGAGGTAGCGCAGGACGAAGTCGTCAATGCGAGGGCTCGGGCTCGAGCTCGCTCCCAGTCCACGATTCGATCGTCGCGAGCTTCGCCTGACCGCGCTGCCCCCAGACCCCGCGGGGAGTGACCTGGACGAGGGGCAGATGCGTGCGAGCTGCGTTGCCGATCGCCTCGGGGTCATCGCCGAACCCTCGCGCGACGAGACGTCGACCGAGCTCCCGCCCGCCGAGCGGCTCCTCGGCGAGCAGCTCGCGCGCCGTCTCCACCAGCGCCTCGATGTCGGCGCCGCCCATCCGGCGGCCGTAGTGACCGCCCCTGTGCTGCCGCTCCGCCACGACCTGCGTCAACGGCTTGAACGCGAGCGCGTCCTCGACGGTGGCGAGATGGATCGTCCCGCGCATGAGCCAGAGCCGGACGACCTCCCGCTCCTCGAGCAGCCGCCCGAGCTCGTTCGGGTCGAAGCCGTCGAGTCGGGACCAGAGCCCGTAGTACGGCGGCATGATCTCCTGGGCCTGGAGCCCGACGAGGTGCTCGACCATGTCCTTCACCGGCATGTCGGCGCGGCGGAGCAGGTGCTGGCGCTCCAGCAGCGCGCGGTTCAGCGCGCGGCTGACTGAGGACCTCGGCGCTCAGTCGACGAGCTTGCGCGTCATCGCGACGATCGCAATGCGCCACATCAGGATTCCGAAGCCGACGAGGAAGGCGAGGTGTGCGACGTCGACCCAGCCGGCCCAGCCGTAGAGCACGGCGTCGCGCAGGAGCTGGACGAGATGGTAGAGCGGGTTCAGCTGGGCAAGCGCCTGGAGCCACTCCGGGAATCCGTCCAGCGGGAAGAACGACCCCGCGAGCAGGAAGAGCGGCGTCAGCACGGCGCTGACGACGTAGTTGAAGTTCTCGAACGACTTGGAGAAGCCGGCGATCGAGATCCCGAAGTTCGCCCAGCCGAAGCCGGCGATCCAGGCGATGAACGGCACGGCCAGCATGCCCCAGGCCGGGTCGAGCCCGAAGAACATCGCCACGATCATCGGGACGCACCCATAGACGCCGGCGCGTGTCGCGATCCAGATCGCCTCCGCGCTGACCAGTTCCTCTGTGTCGACGGGAGCGGCGAGGATCGCGTCGTAGGTGCGCTGGAACTGGTACTTGACGAACGTCCCGAACATCCCCGGGAAGGCGCTCGAGAAGAGCACCGCGGTGGCCACCGTCCCGGTGCCGACGAAGTCGACATAGGAGACGCCGTTGATCGTGCTGACGAGCGAGCCGAACCCGAACCCGAACGCGAGCAGGTAGATCGTCGGCTCGACCGTGGACGAGAACGTGCTCGACTTCCAGTACGAGGAGTAGTTGACGACCTCACGGACGAGGACGCCGGTCAGCGCCCGGCGCTCGAGGCGGCCGATCCGGGGTGCCCTGGCGGCCGCGGCCACTACGCGATCTCCTCGCCGGTGAGAAGGACGAACACGTCCTCGAGGTTCGCCGCGCGGCGCACGCCGTCGAAGCCCCGGAAGCCGTCGACGTCGAGGATCGAGACGCTGGTACCGGTGCGACGAGTCCTGAGACCCGCAGACCCGGCCTCGGCTTCGACCTCCGCGAGCCGCGCCGGCGGGCCATAGACCTCCAGCACCTCGCGTCCGGCGTGCTCGAGCACGAGCTCGGACGGCGTGCCCGAGGCGACCGCCGTGCCGTGCGACATGATCATCACGGTGTCGGCGAGCCGCTGCGCCTCCTCGATGTAGTGGGTCGACATGAGGATCGTCGTGCCGTCGGAGCGCAGGAGATCGATCAGCGCCCAGAGCTCCTGGCGAACCTGCGGGTCGAGCCCGACCGTCGGCTCGTCCATCAGAACGAGCCGCGGCCGGTGGATGAGCGACCGGGCGATGAGCAGCCGCCGGCGCATGCCGCCGGAGAGCTTGTCGACGCGGTCGCCGCGCCGTTCGACGAGCTTCGACATCACGAGGGCGCGCTCGATCGCCTCCTTCCGATCGCAGCGGTCGATCCGGTACAGGTGCGAGAAGACGAGCAGGTTCTGCTCGACCGTCAGGGTCGTGTCCAGGTTGTCGAGCTGCGGCGCCACGCCCAGCTGCGCACGCGCCTGCTTCGACTCCCCCGGGAGCTTGAACCCGAGCACCTCGATCTCGCCCTCGTCCGCGATCGACTGGGCCGTGAGGAGCCGCATCGTCGTCGATTTCCCGGCGCCGTTCGGACCGAGCAGCCCGACGCAGGTTCCCATCGGCACGTCCAGGTCGAGCCCGTCGACGGCGGTGATCTGGCCGTAGCGCTTGACGGCTCCGCGGAGGCGGATGGCGAGGTCCGGCGGCATGGCCCCAGGATGCCAATTTCCCGTCGGGCCGCCGAGCTACCGGCGCGGGTAGGGCGTTTCGCCCCTGCTCAGCATCTCGACGAACTTCTCGATGCGGCGAGTGCGGGTCTCGGGCCGCTTGGCGTCGTGGACGCGGTACAGGATCGCGTACCGATTCTGGCTGTCGAGCTCCTCGAAGAGCGCCTTCGCCTTCGGGCTCGCCTCAAGCGCCGCGAGCAGCTCCGGCGTCGGCTGGATCTTGCTCGGGCTGTCATACGCGGCGGCCCAGCGCCCGTCCGCCTTCGCACGTTCGACCTCGGCGAGCCCAGGCGGCCGCATCCTTCCCTGCTCGATGAGCGCCGTGGCGCTGTCGCGGTTGATCTTCGACCACCTGCTCCGCAGACGCCTCGGCGTGAAGCGCTGGAGGAAGTAGTCCTCGTCGAACGACTTCCGCTGGCCGTCGATCCAGCCGTAGCAGAGCGCGATCTCGAGCGCCTCCGGGACGGTGACCGTCCGCTTGCCGGACGCCTTCTTGGCGACCTTGAGCCAGACTCCCCCCTCGTTCCCGTGGTTTCGGTCCAGCCACCGCTCCCAGGCATCCTGGCTCGCGAAGGACTTGACGGGCGGGTCAGCGGCCATCCGATGATTTTTCCGGCAAGCGCCCGTCATATTCGATGATGAGCCTGAACGTGGCGGAAACCGGAGTCCTCACTGCTGCGCGGTCCGGCGACGAGGCGGCGTTCTCCGCGCTCGTGGAGCGCCACCGGCGCGAGCTCCAGGTGCACTGCTACCGGATGCTCGGCTCGCTGGAGGATGCGGAGGACGCCGTCCAGGAGACTTTCCTCCGCGCCTGGCGGAAGCGGGAGACCTTCCGGGGCGACTCCTCGTTCCGCGCCTGGCTCTACGGCATCGCGACGAACGCCTGCCTGGACGCGCTCGCGCGCCGGCCGCAGGTCGCGCCCCCGCAAGACGGGCGGCCGCTCGCGGAAGTTCCGTGGCTCCAGCCCTATCCCGACCGGCTGCTCGAAGATGTCGCCTCGAACGACGAGGAGCCCGACGCCGAGGTCGTCGCCAAGGAGACGATCGAGCTCGCCTTCATCGCGACGATCCAGCTGCTCCCTCCGAAACAGCGGGCCGTGCTGATCTCGAGAGACGTGCTCGGCTGGTCGGCGGCGGAGTGCGCTGCGCTGCTCGACACGAGCGTTGCCGCCGTGAACAGCGCGCTCCAGCGGGCCCGCGCGAAGCTGAGGCGGCACCTCCCGCCTCGACGGCTCGAGTGGACAGCGCGTTCGGAGCCGAGTGAGGAGGAACGCAAGCTCCTCGAGCGCTACATGGAAGCGACCGAACGAGGCGACGCGAACGCAATGGTCCGACTGCTCCGCGCGGACGCGTACTGCGCGATGCCGCCGACCCCGTCGTGGTGGGTCGGCAACTGGGAGATCGTGGACGCCTGGGTGCAGGGAGGATTCGGCGACGACGAATGGGGCACGCTGCGCTGCGTCGCGACGAGCGCCAACCAGCAGCCGGCGGTCGCCGTCTACGTCAAGCGCGCGGGGGACACGGTGTACAGGCCGCTTGCCGTCGACGTGCTCCGCATCGAGGACGGCGTGGTCGGAGAGATCACCGTGTTCGCGCTCGAGGAGAAGCTCCTCGAGGCGCTCAGGCTTCCGCCGACGCTCTGATGGACGTCCCGTCCGGTTTCGAGTGCCGGGCGGTCTCGGTCGAGCCCGGCGGCGACCGCATCTATCACGACCCCGAGTGGCGGGATGCTCTCGTCGTGGTCGCGCGGGGCGAGATCGAGCTCGAGTGGCGGGACGGCCGGCGCTGCCGCCTTGCGAGCGGCGAGACCTTCTGGCTCGTCGGGCTGCCGCTGCGGCGGATCCACAACGACGGCGAGGAGACGGCCCACCTCGTGGCGATCTCGCGATCTGCTAATACTTAAGTAGATGCTTAACCAATCGATTGCGGCCGCCGACCCCGTCTTCCATGCTCTGGCCGACCCGACCAGGCGGTCGATCGTCGAACGCCTGAGCCGCGGAGCCGCGTCTGTCAGCGAGCTCGCCAAACCGCTGACGATCTCGCTGCCGGCCGTGCTCCAGCATCTCGGTGTGCTCGAGAGGAGCGGCCTCGTCCGGACGGAGAAGGTCGGGCGGGTGCGCACCTGCCACATCGAGCCGGCGGCGCTCGGCACGGCTGAGCAGTGGATCGCCGCCCGACGCGCCGACTGGGAGCAGCGACTCGACCGGCTCGGGGATTACCTCGAGCACCAAGCCGTTCAACAAGAGAGGACGAAATGAGCGAACGAACCGTCACTCACGCGACCTTCGCCGTCGAGCGGAGCTACGCCGTGCCGCCGGCGCGTGTCTTCGAGGCCTGGGCCGACCCGGTAGCCAAGGCTCGCTGGTTCGGCGGCGACGACTGGGATCACGAGCTCGACTTCAGTGTCGGCGGCCGCGAGGTCAGCACCGGAACGATGGAAGGCACAAGCTTCACCTTCGAAGGCCGCTATCAGGACATCGTCCCGGACGAGCGGATCGTCTACTCGTACGAAGTGCTCATGGGCGAGGCCCGGATCTCGGTCTCGCTGGCGACGGTCGAGCTCACGCCTGGCGGCGAGGGCACGAAGCTCGTCTTCACCGAGCAGGGCGCGTTCCTGGACGGCCTCGACGACCCGTCGCAGCGCGAGAACGGCACCGGATCCCTCCTCGACGCGCTGGGCAGGGAGCTCGAGCGATGAGTTTCCGGCGCCTCTCCGGTCTCAGTGACATGGAGCTGAGCGACCGTTGAACATCGAGGGACGCAACCGCTGGCTGGCACTCGTCGTGCTGTGCCTGGGCGACCTGATGATCGTCCTCGACGTGACGATCGTCGGAGTGGCGCTGCCGTCGATCCGCGAGGACCTCGGCTTCTCCGAGACCTCGCTCGCCTGGGTCGTGAACGCCTACCTGCTGACCTTCGGCGGGTTCCTCCTGCTCGGCGGCCGGCTCGGCGACCTCTTCGGCCACCAGCGCCTGTTCCTGATCGGGATCGCGCTCTTCACGCTCGCCTCGCTGGGTTGCGGCCTCGCGACCTCGCAGGAAGCCCTCGTCGTCGCTCGGGCCGTGCAGGGCCTCGGCGGCGCGGTGGTCTCCGCCGTCGCCCTGTCGCTGATCGTGATGCTCTTCACGGAGCCGAGTGAACGCGCCAAGGCGATGGGAGTCTTCGGCTTCGTCGCCGCGGGCGGCGGCAGTATCGGCGTGCTCCTCGGCGGGATCCTCACCGACGTCCTGGACTGGCACTGGATCTTCCTCGTCAACCTCCCCATCGGGATCGCCGTCTTCGCGCTCACGCTCGTGCTGATCCCGGCAGTGCGCGGTGAGGCTCCCAGCGGGCGGCTGGACGTCGCCGGCGCGGTGACGATCACCGCGTCGCTGATGCTCGCCGTCTACGCGATCGTGAACGGCAACGAGCAGGGCTGGACGTCGGCCCGAACGCTCGGCGTGCTCGGCGCAGCGGGCGTGCTCCTGGCCGTCTTCCTCGCGATCGAGGCCCGCGTGGCCGCGCCGCTCGTGCCGCTCGGCCTCTTCAGGCTGCGCAACCTCGCGATCTCGAACGTGGTCGGAGTGCTCTGGGCCGCGGCGATGTTCGCGTGGTTCTTCCTCTCCGCGCTCTACCTCCAGCTGGTGCTCGGCTACAGCCCGCTCGAGGTCGGGCTCGCGTTCCTGCCCGGGAACCTGATCATGGGGCTCCTGTCGCTGGGGCTTTCCGCGAAGCTCGTCATGCGCTTCGGGATCAGACCGCCGTTGGCGGTGGGCCTCGGGCTCGCCTCCCTTGGGTTGCTGCTGTTCGCGCGCGCGCCGGTGGACGGGAACTTCGTCGTGGACGTGCTCCCGCCCATGATCCTGCTCGGGCTCGGCGCCGGTATGGCGTTCAACCCGGTGCTCCTGGCCGCGATGAGCGATGTCGCGCCGAGCGACGCCGGCCTCGCGTCGGGCGTCGTGAACACCGCGTTCATGATGGGCGGCGCGCTCGGCCTCGCCGTCCTCGCCAGCCTGGCCGCTTCCCGGACGGAAACGCTCGCCGCGTCCGGCGAGGGCCCGCTCGAGGCGCTCACAGGCGGCTACCACGCAGCGTTCCTCGTCGGCGCGCTCTTCGCGCTCGCGGCGGCCGTCATCGGAGGAGCCCTGCTCCGCGTCGGCGTCCCGGGGGCGGAGGCCGAGGAGCCGATCGAGGCAGCAGCCGTGGAGGAGGCCGCCTAGGTGAGCACGCGAGCACTCACGACCGCAGCGCCGCCCGCCTCGGAGCTCGACGGGCTGATCGGGGCGATTCGCTCAGTCGTCGACAGGCACGCGGACTGGCAGGAGACCGCGCGTCTCGTCGCCCGCGAGCTCGAGCGCAGCCGCCCGTCATACCGCGTGCTCGCCGCCCGAGCTGCGACGCGGAGACCCGGACGCGTACCGCAGCCACGTCCTGCACACCGAGCCGGACGGAGTCCTTCTCGATCGTGGCGCTCGTCTGGCGACCGGGACAGGCGACGCCGATCCACGACCACGTGACGTGGTGCGTCTTCACCGTCGTCCAGGGCGTCGAGTACGAGGAGCTGTTCACGCTCGACGAGGAGACCGGGACACTCGTGGAGGTCGGCTCGAGCACGAACGAGACCGGCTCGGTGAGCGGCTTCGCGCCGCCGGGCGACATCCACCGCGTGCGCAACGTCGGGCACGAGACGGCGATCTCGATCCACGTCTACGGCACCGACGTCGACCGCATCGGGTCGAGCGTGCGGCGGTACTACGACCAGCCGGTGGTGTGTCACTAGTTCGGCTTGCCGGCCATCGCCCAGGCGGCGACGACGTAGGCGGCAAGGAGGATGAGCGAGAGGATCATCGTCGCCCGCAGGAGGCCCGAGCCCTTGTCCGCGCGCAGCCGGTACACGCCGATGCCGCCGACGATCAGGGACACG
Source organism: uncultured Actinomycetes bacterium (assembly GCA_963827705.1). GTDB lineage: Bacteria > Actinomycetota > Thermoleophilia > Gaiellales > Gaiellaceae > JACDAN01. The sequence continues at coordinate 121,493 of CAWHBN010000020.1, read as the reverse complement.
AGCAGGATGAGCCCGCCGAGGTCCGCGGCGGTGTAGCCGATCCCGAGCCAGGCCGGCTCGTCGATGCCCTCGGGAAGGTCGTCCCAGCCCTGCTCCGAGTAGATCCACTGGGCGCCGATCCGCATGATGAACCAGCCGGGAAGCGCAACTGCGAGGAGCGCGAAGTAGCCGAGCCGGAGCGAGCGGACATCTCCCCGCGCCAGCGTCATGATCGACGCGGCGCTGAGGAGCCCGCCGACGAGGATCGTCGCGCCGAGGACATGGACGAACAACGGGAAGTTCTGCGAGTCCTCGCGGACGGTTGCAAAGAGCGTGCTCACGCGCCCGGCTTCCAGATCATGTCCACGAGGATCAGGGCCAGGACGAGGCTCGCGAGGAACTGCAGCACGAGGCCCTGAGAGGTCCGGTTGAGGGCCAGCAACTCGCTGTTCGGCCCCGTCTGGCCTGCTGCGTTCAGCTCCTGGGCCTTCTGCACGGGTACGAGATAGGCCTTGCCCGTACGCTGGCCGATCCCGGCGGCGACGAACCAGAGGACGATCGCGGCGACGATCCACGGATCCCAGATGTCGTAGTCCCCGATCGAAAACGCGAGGAAGATCCCGAGCACGATCGTGCCGCCGGCGCCGATTCCGATCGCGGCGTTTCCGACCTTGCTGGCCGGAGCGAAGCTGAGCGTCCGCTCGGGGGTGTCCGTCCGCCGCACGGCGACGATCAGCACCCAGAAGAGCACGACGCCGGCGACGTACGAGAACGCGCTGAGGACGTGGAGCGCGAGCATCCAGTCGTCGAAGCTCACCGGCGGATCCTACGCGGGTTTGATAGTTCACGTGCATGCCGTTCGGCCGGATCGCCGGCTGCCTCGTACTCGCCTTCGCACTCGCCGCCGGCGCCGCGTCGGCCGTGGCGCCGTCTCGCTCGCTCGGGCTTCCGTGGGACGGCCGCCTCTCGGGCGGGGTCCGGCTCGAGGCGCAGGGCGAGCACCACTTCACGTGGGACTCCATCCGGAAGCGGTCTCCCAACCGCGAGTGGAGGCGGTACGGGAACGCGCGGCTCGTGCGGACGACGCTCGCCGTCTTCGCCGAATATGCGGCGGCCCATCCGGGAGCGCCCCGCGTCGGCGTCGGCGACCTCTCGCGGCCACACGGCGGCGACTTCGGCGCACGGTACGGCGGGATCGGCCACGCGTCACACCAGAACGGGCTCGACGTCGACGTCTACTACCCGCGAAGCGATCGACGCGAGCGCCCGCCGGCAGGTCCGCGTCAGATCGACCGGCCGCTCGCGCAAGACTTGGTCAACCGTTTCGTCGCGGCCGGCGCGGCGAAGATCTTCGTCGGCCCGAACACCGGCCTGCGCGGACCGCCCGCGGTCGTCGAAGTGCTTCCAGCCCACCACGACAACCACCTCCACGTACGACTCCCCGGCGACGGCGTCTCGTCGGCGCCGGTCGGCCTCAGCACCCGAGGCCAGCCGATCCGAACGTTCACGCTCGGCGCGGGCCGGCCCAGGATCCTCGTCTTCGGCTGCATCCACGGGAACGAGTGCGCCGGCAGCGTCGTGGCCACGCGCCTGCTGCACGCCCGGCCGCCGAGGCGTGGCTCGATCACGGTCGTCCAGGATCTGAACCCCGACGGACACACGGCGAAGCGGCGGGGAAATGCCCGCGGGGTCGACCTGAACCGCAACTTCCCCGGCACGTGGAGGGGCATCGCCACCGCGGGCCCGGCGCCCGCCTCGGAGGTCGAGACGAGGCTCGCGATGCGGCTGATCCGCCGGCTCCGCCCCGACGTGACGATCTGGTTCCACCAGCCGCAAGGGCTGGTGCGCGCCTGGGGCCCGAGCGTCCCGATCGCCAGGCGGTTCGCGGGGCTCGCCGGGATGCGCTTCGCCCGGCTGCGGCGGCCTCCCGGCGCGGCGACCGCGTGGCAGGCCGGCGCAATGCCGGCCTCCCGTTCGTTCGTCGTCGAGCTCCCGCCCGGCGAGCTCGGAATCCGGGAAGCCGGCCGCTACGCCGGGGCGATCCTGCGGCTCAGCCGCCCTGCGTGAAGCGTCCGTGCTGAAGATGAACGCGAGGAAGACGACCATGATCGCGGCCGCGGCCGTGATCACTCGGGCGGTCTTCGCGAGCCCGCTCGTCACCGCGGCGTGCGTCTCGCCGGTCCGGCGTTACTCCTCGCGAATCCGCGAGAGCAGGAACACCTCGTAGTCCAGGCGCACGCGATGCGCAGCTCGTGATCGTCGAGGCCGCCTAGCGGTCGCTGTCCGCGATGGTGACGATTCCGGGTTCGGAGCCGAGCGCCGCAACGGTACGGCGGGCCGCGTCGTCGACGTGAACCCGCGGATGCTCTGGCAGGTTCCGCTCGTAGTACGTTCCCGGCCCGTAGAACCGCCCGTAGCGGAGGACTACGCCGCCGCGTGCGAGCACGAGGCTTTCGTGATCCGCGATCGACGCGCCGCCTTCCCCAGACAGCTGCCACGCGACGCTTTGCGCGATGAACTCGGGGGCGCCTGCCGCGCGCGCCGCCGCGAGGAGGTTGCTCGTTCCCTCTCGCCGAACGCGCGCATTGACGGCAGCCGTCTCGCCGATCCGAGCAGGATCGTCCGGGAGGTCGGTCAACTGGTGCATGACCACTCCTGGGCGAAACGCCGTCACCGCTTGCAGGAGGCCCTCCGCCTCGAAGACGTCGCACACCACGGGCTCGGCCCCGAGCTCCTTGAGCAGGCCGGCCTTGCCCGGTGAGCGCGTCATCCCCGCAACGTCGTGACCGGCGTCCACGAGCAGCGGGACGAGCCGCACTCCGATCACACCGGTCGCGCCCGCCAGGAAGATCCGCACGGAGCGAGCGTAGTCCCGGCGGAACGTCGTCGACCCACCCGCGAGCAGGTAGCGTGATCGCGTGGCTGCTGCCGCCGTCGCAGTCGAGACTCAGGGCCTTCGCAAGAGCTACGGCAAGGTCGAGGCGCTCCGCGGAATCGACCTCGGAGTCGAAGCGAGCAGCGTTTTTGGCCTGCTCGGCCCCAACGGCGCGGGGAAGACGACCGCGGTGCGGATCCTGACCACGCTTCTCGCGCCGGACGAGGGGTCGGCCTCCGTCGCGGGCTTCGACGTGACGCGGGAGCCGGCGAAGGTGCGCGAGAGCATCGGGCTCGCCGGCCAGTACGCGGCCGTCGACGAGAACCTGACCGGCTGGGAGAACCTGGAGATGGTCGGCCGCCTCTACCACCTCGGCCGCCGAGCCGCCAAGGCGCGGGCCGACGAGCTCCTGGCCGACTTCGACCTCACCGATGCCGGCGGCCGGCTCGTCCGCACCTACTCGGGAGGGATGCGGCGCCGCCTCGACCTCGCAGCTGCGCTCGTCGCCCGCCCGCCGGTCCTCTTCCTCGACGAGCCCACGACGGGGCTCGACATCCGCAGCCGCATCGGGCTCTGGGACGCGATGGAGGCACTCGTCGCCGGCGGGACGACCGTCTTGCTGACGACGCAGTACCTCGACGAGGCCGACCGGCTCGCGGATCGGATCGCCGTGATCGACCAGGGGGTCGTGATCGCGGAGGGCACGTCGGACGAGCTGAAGGCGCAGGTCGGCGGCGATCGCCTCGAGGTCCATCTCTGCGACGGCCATCGTGGCGAGGAGGCGATCCCCGTGCTTGCCCCGATCGCCAGCGAGTCGCCGTCGTCCGAGAACGGCGTGGTCAGCGTGCCGCTCCGCGAGCGAAGCGGAGCGATCGCGGAGGCCGTGCGGCGCCTCGACGACGCGGGCCTGACGATCGACGACATCGCGGTGCGGCGACCGACGCTCGACGACGTGTTCCTGCGGCTGACGGGCAGAGCGGTCGAGCACGACGAGGAGGAGGCCGCGGAGGTCGAGCGGCGATGACGGCCTTCCAGTACGCGATCGGGGACACGCTGGTGCTCGCCAAGCGCAGCCTGAAGCGGATCCCGCGCCAGCCCGACCTGCTGGTCGGTTTCACGATCCAGCCGATCATGTTCGTGCTGCTGTTCGTCTACGTGTTCGGCGGTGCGATCGACACGGCGCCGCTCGACTACGTCGACTTCCTGATTCCGGGGATCATCGTCCAGTCGATGGTCTTCGGCGGCTTCGTGACCGCACTCGGGCTCTCCGAGGACCTCAAGAAGGGTCTGATCGACCGCTTCCGTTCGCTGCCGATGTGGGGGCCGGCGGTGATCTCCGGACGGATCCTCGCTGACGTGGGGACGAACGTGATCCAGCTCGTGATCATGTTCACGGTCGGGATCATCGTCGGCTTCCGCTTCGCGACGAGCTTCCCGGAGATCGTGGCCGGCATGGCGCTCCTGCTGCTGATCGGCTATGCGTTCTCGTGGGTGTTCGCGTTCATGGGGCTGTCGGCGTCGTCGCCCGAGGCCGCCAACGCCTACGGCTTCACGATCCTCTTCCCCCTTACGTTCATCTCGTCCGCGTTCGTGCCCGTGGAGACGATGCCGGACTGGCTGCAGCCGATCGCGGAGCACAACCCCTTCACGACCATGGTGAACGCCGCCCGCGCCCTGTTCGTGGGGACCCCGGCCGGCAACGACATCTGGCTCGCGGTGGCCTGGTCGTTCGCGATCATCGCCGTCTTCAGCGTGCTGTCGGTGTGGCGGTATCGCCGCGCGGTCGGCCGCTAGCGAGGGCGACGATCCCTGCCAGGGCCGCGACTTGCGCGGCCGTGGAGGCGAGGCCGATGGGAAGCGTCGCGAGGGCCGCGACGACCGCCACGACGCGAGCGCGTCCGTAAGGGACCCGCAGCGTTCGGAGCATCGCCGTGTCCGCGGCGACGAACATCGCGGCGCCGGCACCGAGCGCGAGGGCCGTCTCCCAGCCGAGGTCGCCGAGCGGGTCGGGAATCGACTTCTTCAGCCCGGCGGCGACGAGGACGACGCCGAGCAGAAGAAAGAAGTGCGCGTAGCCGAGGAGGAGCGCCTTCTGCGGCCGCTCGCTCGGCGGAGTCTCGAGCATCGCGTGCTCCAGCTCCTCCTCGTGTGAGAAGTACGTCCACCAAAGAGCGGCGCTCAGCGCGAGACCGAGAATCGCGATCAGGCCCAGCTCGAGCCCGACCTCCGCCCCTCCCGCGCCGGCGCCCAGCACGACGATCGACTCGCCGAGCGCGACGATCACCACGAGCCCGTGGCGCTCGACGAAGTGGGAGGCGGCGACCTGGAATCCCTCCAGTCGCGCGACGTAGGGCACGAACCAGAGGAGAACGGCCGGCGCCACGACGAGCGCCCACATGAGCGCTCCGTCCGTCAGCCCGGCCGCGACGAGCATCAGCGCAGCGGCAAGGTTGTACGGGACGATCCCGCGGATCGCCTCGGCCTCGGACGCCGACGTCGCGCGGAGGTAGAGCCAGCCGTGGAGCGAGACGACCGCCAGGTAGCCGAGGCCGAACGCGACGCCTCCGTCGTCGAACATCGTGGGGATCGCGAGCGCCATGAGCAGGAATCCGGCCATGCCGCCGAGGAGCAGCAGCCGGTGCCCGAGGACGTCGAGCGCGACGGTGTTCGTCAGCCAGACGTAGCCGTCGTAGATCCACCAGATGACCGAGAGCAGCAGGACGACCTTCGCGAGACCCGCCCAGGTCGGATCGTCCGCCAGCAACCCAGTGAGCTGCGTGAGCGTGAAGACGAAGACGAGGTCGAAGAAGAGCTCGAGCGTGGAGACCCGAACAGTCCGCTCGTCGGCCGCAGGCTCCATGCGCCGACGTTATCCCGTGGGCGGCGGGTACCGTCCCGGCCGTGATTCGCCTCGTCGTAGTGCTTGCCGTCGCCGCCGCCCTCGGGCTGAGCGGCTCGTCGGCCGAGGCCCGGCCGCCGTCGTCGCTCCGCGTGCTCTTCCTCGGCAACAGCCTGACAGCGACGAACGATCTTCCGGCAACGGTCGCGCGGATTGCGAGCCGTGCCGGGCGACGGCTCGAGTACCGCACGGTCGCGCCGGGCGGGTACGCGCTCGAGGATCACTGGAACCACGACGAGTCGCGCGCCGCCCTCGCGGGGGGACGCTGGGACGTCGTGGTCATGCAGCAGGGCCCGTCCGCGCTGCCCGAGAGCCAGGCGAACCTGCGCGAGTTCGCGCTGCGCTGGTCGGCGGAGGCGCGGGCCCATGGCGCGCGCCTTGCGCTGCTGACGGTGTGGCCCGAGTCCTACCGGCGAAGTGCGCTCACCGAGGTGATCGCGTCGTACCGCCGGGCCGCCGCGAGCGCGAAGGCGGAGCTGCTCCCCGGCGGCGACGCCTGGCGGAGAGCCTGGCACTGCGAGCCGGGGACTCCGCTGTACGGCCGCGACGGGTTCCACCCGAGCGAGCTCGGCACCTACACGGCTGCGCTGGTCGTCTACGGCCGGCTCTTCAGAGCGCCGCTCCATGGGCGGCAAGCCGCCGTCCGGCATCCGGCCGCGGACCGCCCGGCTCGTCCAGTGGGCGGCCGCCACGTCGCTCGGCCGGCGGCTCCCGCCCGCCCGGCGCTGCGGCCGGGTTTAGAAGCCGAACTGAACCTCGGTGAAGTACCAGAGGCTCGAGGTGCTCCAAAGCGCCACGAGGACCGTGAACAGCGTCCCGCCCGCGAGCGGCACGAGCCAGCGAGGGTGGTCGCGGTCGTGGACGTACCAGAGCTTCACTGCCAGGACGCCGTAGACGAACGACCCGAGCAGCGAGTGCGCGAAGACACGTGCGTCGGTTGACTGGAAGCCGAGGATGAAGATGCAGTGAAACGCCACGGGGATCGTGGCGAGGACCGCGAGGCGCCCGGACCAGCGGTGGATCCGGTTCACCTTCGGCGGTGCGACCGGGACGAACCGCTGCAGCTTCCCGAAGATGCGCGCGCCGGTCAGCACCTGGACGACCGCCAGGATCGCGGCCGCGGTCGCGAACCAGGCCTTGAACGCGATCGGCGTCGAGAACACCGAGGTGACGATGTCCGTGTAGGTGGACTCGAGGCTCCCGACCGGCACTGCCCGACCTTATTACGATCGCCGCATGTCGAGGCGTGCTCGTCTGGTCGTCGTTCCCGCGATCCTGCTCGTCGGTGTGACCGCCGGCGTCTACCTCCTGGCGGAGCTCCATCTCGCGAAGGACGAAGCGGCGTCGGCTCCGTCACCGGTTGTCGCGGGTGACGCCGCTCGCGGCGAGACGCTGTTCGCAGAGAACTGTGCGGGCTGCCACGGCGATGCCGGCGCCGGTGGAGGCGTAGGCCCGACGTTGGCCGGGAGCGGCGTCGCGCGCGAGGACGCACAGGCGACGATCGAGAACGGGAGCGGGATCATGCCGGCCGATCTCGTCTCGGGCCAGGACCTCGAGGATGTCCTGGCGTACCTCGAAACGATCCTGGCTGGTGACCCGGTGCGCGGCGAGGACTAAGGCGACGCTCAGGATGAGGCTCGGCGTGGAAGCGGCCCTCCTGCAAGGATCCCTCGTCCCTGGCGACCTTGAGATCGTGGACGGCCTCGTCGGCCGCCACGGGCTGGCAATCCGCCGCGGGCGCGGCATCGCATCACCTGGTTTCGTCGACCTCCAGGTCAACGGCTTCGGGGGGGTGGACTTCCTGAGCTCGGACACCGCCGCCTACCAACGAGCGGGCGAAGCGCTGCTCGGTACGGGCGTCACCGCCTACCTCCCGACCTTCATCACCGCACCTGAGGAGCAGCTCCAGGCGGCGCTAGAGGAAATCCCGGCCGGCACGAACGGCGGCCCGCGCATCCTCGGTGTTCACCTCGAAGGCCCGTTTCTCTCCCCGAAGCGGCTCGGCGCGCACCCTCGCCTGGCGCGCAGAGACCCCGATCTGGCCCTCCTCCAGCGGCTTCTCGACACAGGTCGGATCCGGATGGTGACAGTCGCGCCGGAGCTTCGGGGGGCCGACGCCCTCATCAGCCTCCTGCTCCGACGCGGCGTCACCGTCTCGCTCGGACACACGGACGCGACCGCGGCGGAGGCAAACGCCGCCTTCGACGCCGGCGTTCGGACCGTCACGCACCTCTTCAACGCGATGCGGCCGTTCGGTCACCGCGACCCGGGGATCGCGGGAGCGGCCCTCGCCCGGCCGGACGTCGTCGTCCAGATCATTCTCGACCGCATTCACCTCGCCGCCGAGACAGCGAAGCTCGTCTGGAACGCCGCGGGAGGTCGGGTGGCCCTGGTCACTGATGCCGTAGCTGGAGCGGGCCTGAATGACGGCTCGTACACCCTCGGCGGCTTCGAGGTGAAGATCCGCGACGGGGTCGCTCGAAGACCGGACGGCGTGCTCGCCGGAAGCTCCCTGACCATGATCGAGGCTGTCAGGAACCTGCATGCGCTGGGGGTGCCACTCGGCAGCGCGCTCGATGCCGCGTCATCCGTGCCCGCTCGCGTGGTCGGCGAGCATGCAGGCGGTCTTGTCACAGGCTCTCCCGCCGACATCACCGTCGTCGACGACAACCTCGCGGTGAAGCGCGTGCTCGTCGGAGGACGAGAACATGTCTGAGCCTGAGCCCGAAGCTGATCCAGAGCCGGCGGTGCCTAAGTAACAGTCTGTTACTTAGGCCCTGGCGCCTCTTGGCTCCGGGCGTGCAGCAGCTAGTAACAGACTGTTACGAGCGCCTGAGCAGCGGCCGAACGAGCCGCTCGACGTCACGGCGGTACGGGTCGCCGTCGAAGGCACGCACCGGGTGCGGGTCGAGCTCGTGTTCCTCGAGCTCCCCGCCCCGGCGCACGTAGACCGCCGGATAGATCGTCCCGTCCGCGCGCATCTCGACCGCGACGGCCGCCGCGTCCGGCCCGCCGCCTCCGTCCACGAACTCCTCCAGGGGCAGGATCCCCTCGTCCCTGATCCCGTCGTCGGAGAAGGACAGCGCACGTGCGAGGTAGCCCTTCTGGATCCAGACCTCCGGCCCCCGTGCCAGCTCGTCGACCAAGAGCGGGACGACGTTGTCGCCGGCGAGCGTCGGCCTCGGCTGCTCGAACCCGAGCCGCTCGGCGATGTGCCTGGCGAGGACCCGCGCGTTGTAGCGGAACCCGTTCACGGAGCTCGAGTTGGCGGCGACCCCTTCCTTCGCGAGCCCGCGCGAGGCGATCGTGATGTTCCCCGCGAAGAAGATCCCCGGCACCGACACGCTCTCCCAGAAGCGCGAGAGGGCCGGGACGCGGTCGTTCAGCACCGTGACGACACCGAGCTCGCGGAGGTCGCCGAGCGGAGCCCTGAAGCCCGTCGCCAGGATCACGTCGTCACCCGTGAAGGAGAGCCGACCCTCCCACGAAGTCGCATCGGCGGTCACGCGAAGCCCGTCGGCGCCGCGCTCGATCCCGACGATCGACGCGTCGACAACGTACGTGCCCGCGCTGCCCCGGACGTACTCTTCGTAGGGCTGGAGGTAACGGGCGCGGAGCGGCGACTGTGCGAGGACCGAGATGTCCACCGGCCGCGGCGAGACGAGCGTCAGCTCGCTTGCCCACGGCAGCAGCCCGTATGCGAGCTCGAACCCCGAGTTGCGCTTGCCGATGATCACGACGCGCCTGTCCCGGTACGAAGCTGCCGAGCCCGTGTCGGCGTAGTGCGTCGCGTGCTCGGCGCCCTTGAGCGGCGGGGACCAGGGCTCGGTCATCCCGATCGCGAAGACGACGATCCGTGCGCGGTACTCCCCATCGGTCGTCTCGAGCACGAACCTGTCCTCCTCGCGCCTCGTTCCCGTCCACCGGCATCCGTAGCGCGCCTGGATGCCGACCCGCTGGACGAAGTCGACGATCGCCGCCTCCATCTCGCCTCGAGCGGGGACGTCGAAGCTCCGGTCCATGAAGCCGGCGATCAGGCCGCGGGCCTCCGGCTCGTCAGCGAGCAGGCTGTTGTTGTCGTAGCACTCGTACTCGCGCGTCTGGCGCTCGCAGGGAGCATCCGGCTTCGTCCAGCTGATCAGCCGCTCGAAGACCGGGAATCTGCGGAACATCCCGCCGGGCGCGTCGTCGGCGGAGAGCAGCGCGTGATTCGTCACCCCGGCGCGCGTCAGGCAGTAACTCGTCTGGAGTCCGGCCGGCCCGGTGCCGACGACGACGGCGTCGTAGTCCCCCGGCGGGAATGGGCTCAGGAGCCGCTCTTCCACTCTGTGGTGTTCCGGAGCCGCCGCGCCTCCGCCTGCAGCATTCGGTAGAGGATGCGGGGGTTCTCGAGCATGAACCGCTCGAACTCGGGCCCGGGGATCACGAGGCAGCGGAGCATCGTCAGCGCCACGATGTCGGCGACCGGCGGCTCGCTCGTCAGCAAGGAGATCTCGCCGAAGAACTCGCCGGGCCCGAACCGCGTCACCTCGATGTCCTCGATCCGCACGACCGCCTCGCCGTCGAGGATCACGAACAGCCCGGAGCCCTTGAGGTCCTTGCGCAGGACGCGCTCGCCCTCCGGGTAGACCTCCTCGTCGAATCGATGGGCGATCGCCTCCAGCCGCGCAGGCGGCACGTCCGCGAAGAGGGAGAGGCGCGCGAGGACGTCCTGGACTTCAGCCACGCGCCGAGCTTAGTCCGGGCTCCGGCTTGGGCTCGCGACCATCCGCCGGTTGCTTCTCCGTGCTCCGGCTCACCATGAGCGCGACGCCGACGACGATGGCGGCGCCGGCGACCAGCGTCCGGCCCGTGATCACCTCGTCGTTGAAGGCCCAACCGAGCAGCACGGCGATCACCGGGTTCACGTACGCATAGGTCGAGACTGTCGACGCCGGGACCGTCTTCAGCAGCCAGACGTAGGCGCTGAAGCCGATCAGGGAGCCGACGACGACCATGTAGGCGGTCGCGAGCAGCGCGTCGGTGGAGAACGTCGCGTCGTTCCACTCCCCTCGTCCCGCGCTCACGACCGCGAGCAGCGCGCCGCCCGCGAGCATGCCCATCGCGGCGCCCAGAAGCGTGTCCTTCGGGAGCGCCGAGCGCTGGGAGTAGATCGAGCCCGCCGACCAGGCGAGCGCGCCTATGACGATCGCGAGCGCGCCGATCGGCTCGGCGCCCTCCTGGCCCGAGGGATCGACGAGCAGCGCGAGGCCCGCGAACCCGAGGACGAGACCGGCGAGCGCCCGACGACCGAGTCGCTCGCCCATGAAGATCCACGCCAGGATCGCGAACCACAGCGGGATCGTCCCGACGAGAAGTGCGGCGATCCCGGACGGGACATCCTGCTGTGCCCAGGCCAGCAAGCCGTGACCGAGCAGGAAGAGAGCGCCGCCGAAGACGAACGCCGCACGCCACTGGCGCCAGCCGATCGGGTCGCGGTTCCGGTGCCGGAGCAGCACCCATCCGAAGAGGAGGGCACCCGCGACGAGGTGGCGGAGCGACATGGCGAGGAACGGCGGGAGGTCGCGCACGACGACGGCGATGGCCAGGAACGTCGACCCCCAGACGACGTAGATCGTTCCCAGCGCGATCCAGACTTTGGCGCGCATCCCTCTCCTTTCTAACGACGGGTGCTACGTTCCCTTCCCGACCCGAGAGACGGACGATGCTCGACCGGCAGACGATCGAAGAGCGGCAGCGCGACCGTGCAGCGGCGCTCGAGGACCTCACCCGCGCAAAGCGCGAGCTCGCCCAGGCCGCGGCGCGTCTCGCGGAGCGGGAACAGAAGCTCGCGGAGCGGGAGAAGCGCCTCGAACAGCGCATGCACCGGATCGCCCGCAAGCTGGAAGCAAGACGGGAGCGGCAGCACCGGATCTCCGCCCTGCGCGCCAAGGTCGCCGACACCGAGCTGCTGAAGGGGAGGCAGAAGCGCAAGGAGTCCGAGGTCGACCGAGGCGAGAAGCGCATCGGCCGCCGGGAGAGCGATCTCGAGCGGCAGGCACTCGAGCTCGAGGCAAAGGCCGCCGAGCTCGACCGACGCACAGAGGCACTCGTGGCGCGTGAGCTCGAGCTCGACGCGCGCGACGGCGAGTCGGGCCGTCTCAACGAGGAAGCAACCAGCGCTCGGACCGAGGTCGCACAGCGCGAGAGCGAGCTCGCGACGCGCGAGCAAGGGCTGCTCGGGCGGGAGGAGCGCGCCGCCGAGCTCGAGCGCTCCGTCGGCGAGCGGGAGGAGCTCGTCTCGTCGCAGGAAGCCGAGCTGCCGGCGAAGCTCGACGATCTGGCCGCGCGCGAGAGGCGCATCCGCAAGGACGAAGAGCGCCAGCGGGCAGCGGCCGAGCGCCTGGAGCGCCATTCCGCCGACCTCGCAGAACGCGAACAGGCGCTTGCGCGGCTGGGCCAGAGCCTGCTCTCCCGCCGAAACGGCGACGCCATCCCCGTCGACGAGCCTGCGACCGCCACGTTCGCCGAGGGCTTCGACGCGCTCAGCGCGCGCATCCCACACCAAGAGCGGCTGAGCCAACGGTCCGGCTGCGGCGCTGGCGGCCGACTCCGTGCGGCCTACGTTCGCTCGAGCGCCGCCCGAAGGTCGTTCGCGAGGTTCGCAGGCGTCAGGTCGACGCCCGGATGGAGCGTCGAGCGCCACTGGCCCTCCGCGTCGTAGACGCGAACGGGAACAGAGTGCATGTTGCTGTTGCCGGTCTCGTGTGAGGCCATGATCTTGAACTCCGTCCAGATCGGACGCAGCTCGGCGACCGAGCCGTCGACGTAGCGGATCTCGCCGGTTGCGCGGTTCTTCGCCAGGAAGTCGCGGATGCTCTTCGGCGTGTCGTTGAGCGGGTCCACGCTGTAAGCGAGGGCGAGGACTCTGCCGCGATCGTCTCCGAGAAGGCGCATCGCCTCGGCCACCTGCGAGGCGGCGATCGGGCAGGCGTCGGTGCACTGGGTGTCCAGGAAGGTCACCGCAAGCGCCTTCCCGGCGACGCCGGGAGAGTCGGCCACCGCCTGGGGCAGGACCAGTCCCTCCGGCGGGACGCTTCCGCGGAAGGCGGGCTCGTCGTCGTCACGTGTGAGGGCGAAGCCGAGCACGACGGCGAGGGCGCCGAGGAGCGCAGCGGTCAGGAGTGCGATGCGCACTCAGGAGAGTTTGGCGGAACGTTGCTCGTCGCCGTGGTGCGATGCTCGTTTCGCCGAACTTTTCCTCAAGACAGTCTGCCGACGACCGTTCCTGGTCCGCGCCTCCGATGCGGTTCCTCCGACCTAGGACGCGCGGCGCCGGAACCAGCGAGCGCGCTCGGTCGGCAACTCGATCCCCTCACCAAGGGCGGTCGCCGCTGAGACGACGTCCTCGTCCGTAAGCGTGGTCAGCTCCTCGGGGCCGAGCTCCTCCAGCCGGCGTCCGGACAGCCCCGCGAGCCGCAGCGCCTGGGCGTTCAGCGCCTGCTCGAAGATCGTCCGCGCGTAGCGCGCGTTGCCGAAGCCCTCGCCCCGCACCGCCGAGTCGAACACCGAGCGCAGCGCCTGCTCGGCGCCCTCGGTGAGCTCGTACGCGTGATTGCCGGCGAACTTGTGCGTGATCGCGAGCAGCTCGTCCGTCGAGTAGTCGGGGAACGAGATCTCGCGCGAGAAGCGAGACCGAAGCCCCGGGTTCGAGTCGAGGAAGCGGCCCATCGGCCGTGGATAACCGGCGACGATGACGATCAGGCGATGGCGGTAGTCCTCCATCCGCTTGAGCAGCGTCTCGATCGCCTCCGGCCCGAAATCGTGGTACGCCGCCTCGGGCGCGAGCGCGTAGGCCTCGTCGATGAAGAGGACGCCGTCGAGCGCCCGCCGGACCACCCGCTCGGTCTTGAGCGCGGTCGTTCCCACGTACTGGCCGACGAGCCCGCTGCGGTCGACCTCGACGAGATGTCCGCGCCGAAGCAGCCCCATCGCCCGGTACGTCTGCGCCAGCAGCCGGGCGACGGTCGTCTTGCCGGTGCCGGGGTTCCCGTAGAAGACGAGATGCTGGCTCGTTGCGACTTCGGGAAGGTCGTGCTCCTGCCGGCGCGCCTGCACCTGGAGGAAAGCGACGAGCGCGCGCACCTGCTCCTTGACCGTGGCGAGGCCGACAAGGGCGTCGAGCTCCGCCTGGAGCTCCTCCAGCGACCTCGCCGGCTCGGGCCGGTTGAAACCGAGCTGCTCCGCGACCCAGTCGAACGGCGGCTCGCGCGCTGCCGTTCTCCGCAGGCGCTGCGCCAGCTCCCTGACGTTCTCGGCCAGCTCCTCACGGACATCGCGTGGCATGGCAGCGGGAAGCGTACCCGCGAGACCCATGCGGAAACCGGCGAAAGATTGTTAACCTGGTTAACGACTTGGCTGCCACGCAGACTCACACCGACGTCGCGAACCGGCTCCGCCCGGCGCTGCTGAAGCTCGCGCGCGAGCTCCGTCGAGAGAGCCACGCGCTCGGTGTCACGGGCGGGCAGGTCACGTTGTTGATCCAGATCCGCCGCAACCGCGGGATCGGCGTCAACGAGCTCGCCGCGCGTGAGCGAATCTCCGCCGCGGCGATGTCGAAGCACGTCGCGCGCCTGGAGCGGGCAGGCCTCGTCCGCCGCACGCAGCACGAGGCCGACGGCCGGCGCCAGAGCCTGTCCGTGACAGAGGAGGGCGAGCGGGTGCTGCGCTCGGTCAAGTCCCGCCGGACGGCCTGGCTCGCGGCCCGCCTGAAGCAGCTCGAGCCTGCAGAGCTCGAGGCGATCGACGCGGCGCTCGAGCCGCTCGTCCAGCTCCTGGAGGACGAGTGACCGTCGCCTTCCGCCGCACCTTTGCAAGCCTGCGCAAGCACCGGAACTACCGGCTGTACTTCACGGGACAGGTCGTCTCCCTCGTCGGCACCTGGATGCAGAACATCGCCCTCGCCTGGTACGTCGTCGAGCTCACGCACTCGGCCGTCGCGGTCGGCTTCCTCGCCTTCTGCCGGTTCGCGCCCTTCACCGTCTTCGGCCTCTTCTCCGGTGTCGTCGCAGACCGCTTCGACAACCGGCGGCTCGTCATGGTCACGCAGACCGCGTCGATGGTCGTCGCCCTGGCGCTGACGGCGCTGGCGTTCTCCGGCGCGCAGATCGTCTGGCTCGCATACGCGCTCGCCGCAGCAGCCGGTACCGCGCTCGTTTTCGACGCTCCTGGGCGCCATGCGCTCACGTTCCAGATGGTCGGCCGCCAAGAGCTCCCCAATGCGATCGCGCTCAACGCGAGCCTCTTCAACGGCTCGCGCGTCATCGGCCCCGCGTTTGCCGGCGTCCTCGTCGCCGCGTTCGGCGTCGGCGTCTGCTTCGCGATCAACGCGGTCAGCTTCCTCGCAGTGCTGACGAGCCTCTGGCTCATGCGGGTCAGCGAGCTCGTGAAGCTCGATCGGCCGAAGAACCATCCGACGGTGCTGACAAGCGTGCGGGAAGGCCTCTCCTACGCGCGGCACTCGCCCCAAGTGCGGCTGGTGCTGATGATGACGATGGTCGTGAGCACGGTCGGCTTCAACTTCCACGTGCTCGTCCCGGTGCTCACGTCGGAGACACTGGAAGCCGGCCCACGGACGTTCGGCTTGCTCTCGGCGTGCTTCGGCGCCGGCGCCTTCACCGGCGCGCTGCTCACCGCGGGCCTCGGCCGGGCGAGCTGGAAGGCGCTCCTCCTCGGCGTCGGCGGGTTCAGCCTCTCGCTGCTTGCCCTCGCGCCACTCGACACTGTCGCGGCCTGCGCGGCGCTCCTCTACGTCGTGGGCGGCTGCTTCACACTGTGGACGGCGAACAGCCAGTCGCTCCTCCAGCTGTCGGCGCCCGACCATCTCCGCGGCCGCGTCCTCAGCCTCTACCTCTTCGCGTTCGCCGGGCTCGCGCCGCTCGGTGGGCTCCTCACGGGCTGGCTCTCGGAGGTCGGCGGCACACAGCTCGCCTTCCTCGTCGCGGGCGGCACCGGCCTCGTCATGACCCTCGTGGCATTACGGGAGGTGTACGGCCGGCACCACCGGGCTGTTCTTACACAGGCCTAACAACTCGGCGCGAAATCCTTTCAGAAGCACTACGGCTCCCTCATGCCCGCTGGGAAGACTCCGGTCAACGTCGCCAAGGAGGTTCTCAGCAGTGACCAAGAAGATTCGACTCACGGTTCTCTCGCTCGCCGCGCTTCTCGCGCTCGCGATCGTGAGCGCCGCCGTCGCTCACCGTGTCGTCGTCATCAAGGGGACGAACAACGGTGAGACCCTGACCGGCACCATCGGCAACGACAGGATTCACGCCCGCGGCGGTGACGACACCGTCAACGCCGGCGAAGGAAACGACCTCGTCTTCGGCCAGCGGGGCAACGACACCCTCAACGGTGAGGGCGGAAACGACCGCATGCGCGGCGGTGTCGGCACCGACACGATCAACGGCGGCGAGGGCAACGACGTCCTCCGCGGCCGCTGGGGCAACGACGTCGTGAACGGCGACAACGGCGACGACCGCATCTGGGTCGGCCGTGGCGCGGACGTCGAGAACGGCGGCGCCGGCAACGACCGCATGCACGCACTCGCCCGCGACCACAAGGTCGACACGATCGACTGCGGTCCCGGCGACAAGGACGTCGTCTGGCTCAACTCCAAGGAGTCCGACGTGCACGTCAACTGCGAGATCGTCAAGACCGTGACGACTTCGCACCCCGACGACGGGGAATAACAGCTCCTCTCTCCATACCCTCTCTCCACCATCGAGGCCCGCCCGCAAGGCGGGCCTCGTGGTTTAGGCGAGGTACGAGACGCGCTCGTCCCCGTCCACCCGCTTGGCACCGTCGCGCCGGACGAGGTACTCGAGGTGCGCACGTGTCTCCGCGAGCGCAAAGCGGCGAAGCGTCGCAGGTAGCGGGTCCGGGAACAGCGTGAGCGAGACGTCGTAGGCGCTCACGGGATCGCCGTCGAGCGCATCTGCCGTGCGGTCGAGACGCTCCCTGTGGTGCGCAATGAGCTCGCGCGCCCTGCCGGCGGGATCCTCGATCGGCTCGCCGTGGCCCGGCAGCGCAATCCTCGGGGCGAGCTCAGCGATGCGCTCCAGCGACGTGAGGTAGTCAGCAAGCGGATCGGGCCTGGAGTCCGGATAGAGGCCGACGTTCGGGGTGATCGATCCGAGCAAGGTGTCGCCTGCGACCAGGATCCCGTCGCGCAGCAACGCGAGGTGGCCGTCGGCGTGTCCGGGCAGGTGGAGCACCTCCCAACCGTCCAGCTCGCCCCCGGGCTCGAGGCGCTCCGGGTCGCGCACGAACCGTACGAACTGCACGAAGGCGCGGCCCTCCTCCTCGAACGACTCGACATCCTCCTCGGGCGTGCCGTGAACCCGCAGGTAGTCGGGCATCCGCCCCGCCACCCGAAGCTCTCCCCAGGTCCGGATGCACTGGTCGTAGTCGTCGACGCCCTGGAAGACAGGAGCGCCGGTCAGCTCGGCCAGATCTGCCGCCGCCCCGACATGGTCGGGATGGAAATGCGTGATCGCGATCCGCTGCACCGGCCCGTCCAGGCGGTCCAGCGCCTGCGCCCACCGCGTCCCCGCATCGGGCAGGCCGAGCCCCGTGTCGACCGCGGTCCAGCCGCCGCCGGAGGAGGGCAGGAGGTAGCAGTGCACGTGGTCGATGCCCAGCGGCAAGGCGAAGGTCTGGCGGCGGATTCCACCCTCGAGTTCGACCATGTCCGTATTCAACTCCTCCACTCGGCTTTATGATCGTCGCCCCGTGGCACTCCTCGCTGTCGAGAACGTGACGCGGCGTTTCGGAGGGATCGTTGCGCTCGACGATGTGTCGCTCGCCTTGGAGGAGGGCACGATCGGCGGGCTCATCGGCCCAAACGGCGCCGGCAAGACGACGCTCTTCAACGTCGTCACCCGTCTGTACAAGGCCGATTCGGGTCGTGTGGTCCTCGAAGGGCGCGACCTGCTACGCACTCGCCCCTACCGCGTCGTCCGGGCGGGTGTCTCGCGGACGTTCCAGAACGTCGTGCTGTTCCCGACGATGACCGTGACCGAGAACGTGATGGTCGGAGCGCATACGCGCATGCATCCGTTCGGCGAGCGCCAGGGCCGGAAGATGGCGCACGAGACGCTCGACTATCTGAGCCTCGGGCCACATGCCGAGCGGCCGGCCGCCGGCCTGCCGTTCGGCACGCTCAAGCGCATCGAGCTTGCGCGGGCGCTCGTCTCGCGCCCACGTCTGCTCCTACTCGACGAGCCCGCGGGCGGCCTCAACCACGAGGAGGTCGAGGAGCTCGGCGTGCTGATCCGGAAGCTGAGGAAGGACTACGACCTCACGCTCCTGATCGTCGAGCATCACATGGCGCTCGTCATGAGCATCTGCGACCGCGTGCACGTCCTGAACTTCGGCAGGAAGATCGCCGAGGGGACGCCGGCCGAGGTCCAGCAGGACGCGGGCGTGATCGAGGCCTATCTCGGAGGCGAGGATGCCGCTGCTTGAGCTGACGGACGTCTTCGCCCGCTACGGCCCGATCCGCGCCCTGCACGGCGTCTCGCTGAACGTCGACGAAGGCGAGGTGGTCGCCGTGCTGGGGGCCAACGGCGCCGGGAAGACGACGACGCTTCGCAGCATCTCCGGGATGACGCGGACCTCCGGCGAGATCACCTTCGACGGCCGCCGCATCGCCCGCAAGTCGACCGAATCGGTCGCGCGGCTCGGCATCGCCCATGTCCCGGAGGGTCGAGGTCTCTTCCCCGAGCTGACGGTCTGGGAGAACCTGCGGATGGGAGCAGCCGGCCGGCGCGGAGATTTCGCCGAAGCGGCCGAGCGGGTCGTCGGGTACTTTCCCTGGATCGAGCGGCGCCGCGACCAGGCGTCCGCCACGCTCAGCGGAGGCGAGCAGCAGATGCTCGCACTGGGCCGCGCGCTTGTCAGCCGCCCGCGCCTGCTCATGCTCGACGAGCCTTCGCTCGGGCTGGCGCCGACAGTCGTCCGCGAGCTGTTCGCAATCGTGCGCAAGCTCAACGAGGACGACGGGCTGACCGTGCTCGTCGTCGAGCAGAACGCAAGGATCGCCCTCGAGGTCGCGGCCCGCGCCTACGTCCTCGAGGTCGGAAAGGTGGCTGTGGACGGCACGAGCGACGAGCTCGCACGCCACGAAGGCGTCAGGAAGAGCTACCTGGGCTACTGATGGCTGCCTTCCTCCAACAAGTCGTCAGCGGGCTCGCGCAGGGAGCGATCTTCGCCAGCCTCGCGCTCGCGCTCGTTCTCATCTACCGGTCGACGGACGTCCTCAACTTCGCTCAGGGAGAGATGGCGACGTTCACGACGTTCATTGCCTGGTCGCTGATGAACCAGGGGCTGTCGTACTGGCCCGCCTTCGCGCTGACCCTCGTGTTTGCGTTCATCGGCGGCGCGGCGATCGAGCGGACGATCATCCGGCCGGTCGAGCACCGGCCCGAGATCGTGATCGTGATCGTCACGATCGGGTTACTCATAGCGCTCAACGGCCTGACCGGCTGGATCTGGGGCGCCGAGGTGAAGGCCTTCGACAGCCCGTTCCCGAACGGGACGACCGAGATCGCCGGCGTCGTGATCTCGTACCAGGACATCGGCGTGCTCTGCGTCTGCCTGGCGACCGTCCTCGTGCTCTGGGCGTTCTTCCGCTTCACGACGCTCGGTCTCGTCATGCGCGCCGTCGCGAACAGCCAGGAGGCGAGCCGCCTGATGGGTGTCCGCGTCGGCTGGATGCTCGCGCTCGGCTGGGGCCTGGCCGCGTCGCTCGGCGCCGTCGCGGGAATGATGGCCGCGCCGACCGCCTTCCTGGATCCCAACCTGATGCTGGTGATCCTGATCTACTCCTTCGCCGCCGCCGTGCTCGGAGGCATCGACAGCCCGGTCGGCGCGGTCGTCGGCGGGCTCACGCTCGGCGTGCTGATCAACGTCCTCGGGACCTACGTCGACTTCATCGGCGGCGAGCTGCGGCTGCCGGCGGCGTTGACGGTGCTGCTGCTCGTGCTGCTCATCCGGCCGCAGGGCCTGTTCGGCCACCGCGTGGTGAGGCGCGTCTGATGAGCTGGCGCGCGCTTCTCCGCAAGTCGATCGCTCCGGCGCTCTTCGTCCTCGCCGTCATCGTGGTCGCGCTCCTGCCCAGGTTCATGGGCGAGTTCCGGCTGCTCCAGTTCACGCTCGTGGCGATCTATGTGATCGCGCTCCTCGGGCTCAACATCCTCACCGGCTACAGCGGCCAGATCTCACTCGGCCACGGCGCGTTCGTCGGTGTCGGGGCCTATGTGGCCGCTCTCCTGTCACTCGGCCGCCCGGGCCTCGAGCTCTACATGCTCGACCCACCGGACTGGATCCCGATCGGCGACGGGATGCGGCCGGTGTTCACGATCCCGATCGCCGCGCTCGTCACCGGCGTCATCGGCTTCATCATCGGCATCCCGGCGCTGCGACTCGGAGGCATCTCGCTGGCGCTCGCCACGCTCGCGATCGCGGTCTCGTTTCCGATCCTGATGAAGCGCTTCGCGGAGGTCACCGGCGGTGGCGGAGGCCTGAATCTGAACCTCCCTGAGACCCCGTTCGGCTGGGACATCTCAACTCGCCACTGGCTCTACTACGAAGCCTGGGTCACGGCCGGAATCCTGTTCCTGCTCGCGTGGCTGCTGGTTCGAGGCCGGATCGGGAGGGCGTGGCGCTCGATCCGCGACGGTGAGGTCGCTGCGGTCTCCGCCGGCGTCAACTCCGCGCTCTACAAGTCGTTCGCGTTCGGCGTGTCGTCCTTCTATGCGGGCGCGGCGGGTGCTCTGTTTGCGATCGAGACGGCGTACGTGAACCCCGACACCTTCCCGGTCTCACTCTCGATCCTGCTGCTCGCGGCTGCCGTCATCGGCGGGCTCGGCTCGCTCGCCGGGGTCGTCTTCGGAGCGCTCCTCTTCGAGTTCCTCCCGATCTACTCGCAGGAGCCGCCGCTCTTCGATCTCAGCCTCGGGGACCAGGCTCCGGCGGTCGTCTTCGGGGTGTTCCTGATCGTGGTCATG
This sequence comes from uncultured Actinomycetes bacterium, assembly GCA_963827705.1. Lineage (GTDB taxonomy): Bacteria > Actinomycetota > Thermoleophilia > Gaiellales > Gaiellaceae > JACDAN01. The sequence continues at coordinate 100,690 of CAWHBN010000020.1, read as the reverse complement.
CTGCTGCTTCCAGGAGGCGTCGCCGGCCTGTTCCGGGCGCTCGCCAACATCGTTCGCGGCGGAAGGTTGCGCCGCGCCGCGCCTCCGGGCGCCTGAAACCGTTAACGTCGGTAACCATGGCAACCCAGACACCGGCAACCAGGAGGCGGGATTCGGAGCGGGCGCGCGTGCGCGAGCGGCGACGAGGAGAGCTCCTGGACGTGGCGGACGAGGTCATGCAGCGCGACGGCCCCCATGTCTCGATGGACGACATCGCCTCCGAGGCGGGGATCACGAAGCCCGTCCTCTACCGGCACTTCGGCGACAAGGACGGCCTCTACATGGCGCTCACGGAGCGATACATCGCCGAGCTCGTTGTCGCCCTCCGGTCGGCAGTCGAGGCAGGCGATCCGCGCAGCCGCCTCGCGGCGACCATCGATGCGTACCTCTCGTACGTCGAGCGGGAGCCCGAGCGCTACCGCTTCCTCCTCCACGCGAGCGAGCAGCCGCGGACCGCTCCGCTGATGGCGGACTTTCGCCATCGCCACGTCGCCAACTGCGCCTTCGCAGCCGTGGAGAACATCCAACGCGCCGGTCTCGATCCCGGGTTCGCCAAGCCCTGGGCCGAGTGCGTAATCGGGATGGTCAGGGCGGCGGGAACGTCGTGGCTCGAGAGCAGGACGATGCCACGGGCCCAACTCGTCGAGTACCTGACGACGATCCTCTGGGACGGTTTCTCGTCCCTCCGCAACGCAGCCGCCGAAAAGTAATCCAGCTTGGCGTTACCCTGCGTAACCCTTTGTGTACTAGGCTACCCAATCACTTAGTGGCCTCAGGGAGGAGAAACGCATGAAGAAGGTGCTGGTGACGGTCGTTGCGCTCGGCGCGGGGTTGACCCTGGGCCTGCCGGGAGCGCTCGCGCGACCGCACGCTGGGACCACGACACAGGCAGTTCCGGGAATCACGAGCCGAGCGATCACGATCGGCGGGACGTTCCCGTTCAGCGGCCCTGTGTCGTCGTATGCCCCGATCGAAGCCGGGATGCAGACGTACTTCAAGTACGTCAACGCCCGGAGGGGTCCGGACGGAAAGCGCGGCGTCTACGGCCGCGGAATCATCTTCAAGACGTACGACGACGGGTACAACCCGGCGCAGGCCGTCCAGCTGCACAACAAGCTGGTGCTTCAGGACAAGGTCTTCGCAGTCGTCGGAACTCTCGGCACGGAGAACAACCTGGCGATCCGGCCGATGCTCAACGCGAGGAAGATCCCACAGATCCTCGTCTCGACAGGCGCGAGCTACTGGGGCCTGCAGTACAAGCAGTTCCCGTGGACCTCGGGTTGGCAGACCGATTACGTCGCCGAGGGCCGTATCTATGCACGCTGGCTCCGGGCGAACAAGCCGAACGGGCGGATCGCGATCCTGTACCAGAACGACGACTACGGGAAGGACTACCTGCGGGGTATCAAGCAGGGGCTCGGGTCAAGGTCGAACCTGATCGTCTCCGAGCTCGGGTACGAGGTCACGGACACGAGCTACGCGTCGCAGATCGCCCGCCAGAAGGCGACGAGTGCGACGACGTGGGTCCTGTTCACGACCGCGGGAACCCCGACCGTCCGCGCACTAGCGACGGCCCGGGGGCTTGCCTGGAAGCCCGAGCAGATCGTGCTCAACTCGGTCGCGGCAACGGACGGCGTCATGCAGGCGGCGGCCCGCTCCGTCGGTCAGGAGTTCCTCAACGGAACGATCAGCACGGGGTATCTGAAGAACAACACGAACCCCAAGTACAACCGGGACCCGGCGATCAAGGCGTACCGCAACATCATGTCCAAGTACGGGCCGGAGAACATCAACATCAAGAACAGCTTCTACTACTACGGCGTCGCGAAGGGGCACGACTTCGTGAAGCTGATGTATAAGGCTGGGAAGAACCCGACCCGCGCGTCGCTGATGGCAGCGACCGCCAACATGAACTGGGTCAACCCCTACGCTCTGGCAGGGGTCAAGGTCAAGACCACGAAGGCCGACCGCTTCCCGATCTCCCAGGGGAAGGTCGTTCGTTACAACAACGGCACGTGGTCGGAGATCAGCGCCCTCTATCAGGGCCGCTGAACCGCTCCGACCGAGGAACGTCGACGGGGCCGCACCTGCGGCCCCGTCGCGCGTAGGAGCGCCGACGAGTGGATCTCACCCTCACTCCCGAGCAGGAGCTGATCCGCAGCTCGGCGCGTGCGTTCGTCGACGGCGAGATCGCGCCGCATGTGCGCGACTGGGACCGGGACGAGACGATGGACCGGGGGATCGTCGCGAAGCTGGCCGAGGTCGGCTTCCTCGCCGGCTGGGAGCTCGACACGGTCTCGTACTGCCTCGTGATGGAGGAGCTCGGCCGGGTCGACTCCTCCGTGCGCGGAATCGTCTCCGTCAACGTGGGGCTCGTCGGCAAGACGATCCTGAAGTGGGGCACCGAGGAGCAGAGGGAGGAGTGGGTGCCTCGCCTCGGCACTGGCGAGGTGCTCGGCTGCTACGCGCTGACGGAGCCGGGAGCGGGATCCGACCCCGGCGGGCTCGCGACGACCGCCGAGCGCGACGGCGACTCGTGGTCGATCACCGGCTCGAAGATCTTCATCACGCTCGGCACCTGGGCCGGCCTGGCGCTCGTGTTCGCGCGCACCGGCGAGCGGATCACGTGCTTCCTCGTCCCGACCGACTCGCCCGGCTTCTCGGCGCACCAGATCAAGGGCAAGCTCGGCCTGCGCGCGCAGGACACCGGAGAGCTGACTCTCGACGGCGTGCGAGTCCCCGCCGAGAACGTGCTCGGAGAGGAGGGCGGCGGCATGAAAGTGGCCCTCTCGGCGCTGGACAACGGCCGGATCTCCCTCGCGGCCGGCTGCGTCGGCATCGGCCAGGGCTGCCTCGAAGCCTGCCTCGCCTACGCGGCGGAACGGCGCCAGTTCGGCCGTCCTATCGCCTCGTTCCAGCTCGTGCAGGAGCTGCTGGCCGAGATCGCCGTCGAGACCGACGCTGCCCGCCTGCTCACCTGGAAGGCCGCTCTCGCCGCCGACGCCGGGACCAGGCACACGCTCGAGTCGTCGATCGCGAAGTACTACGCAAGCGAGGCGGCCGTCCGGTCCGCGAACGCCGCCGTCCAGGTGCACGGCGGCTACGGCTACGTTGACGAGTTCCCGGTCGGGAAGTACCTCCGGGACGCGCGCGTTACGACCCTCTACGAGGGAACGAGCCAGATCCAGAAACTGATCATCGGTCGCCAGCTGACAGGAGAGAACGCCTTTGTCTGACGCAGTCATCATCTCGGCGGCGCGAACACCGATCGGGCGCGCCCGCAAGGGCTCGCTGGTGGACGCCCGACCGGACGATCTCGCGGCCTTCGCCATCGACGCCGCGCTGAAGCAGGTCCCCGAGCTCGACCGGGGCGACATCGTCGACGTGATGCTCGGGTGCGGCTTCCCCGAGCAGAAGCAGGGCATGAACCTCGCGCGGCGCGCGGCGCTCCTTGCCGGCCTGCCGGCGAGCGTCCCGGGGACGACCGTCAACCGCTTCTGCGCCTCCTCGCTACAGACGATCCGCATGGCGTTCCACGCGATCAGGGCCGGCGAGGGCGACGTGTTCGTCGCGGGCGGCGTCGAGTCGATCACGCAGGTCGACGGCTACCCGAAGGACGCCGAGGAGCTGCACCCGAAGCTGTTCGGGGACGACGCGCCGATCGCGAACGTCTACATCCCGATGGGAATGACCGCCGAGAACGTCGCAGAGCGCTGGGACGTCTCCCGGGAGGACATGGACCGGTACGCGCAGCGCTCCCAGGAGCGGGCGGTGGCGGCGCAGGACAGCGGGTTCTTCGCCCGCGAGCTCACTCCCTGGAACGGCGTGTCCGCGGACGACGGGCCGCGCCGCGGCTCGACGCTCGAGAAGCTCGCCGAGCTCGAGCCGGCCTTCCGGCCGGGCGGCAAGGTCACGGCCGGAAACTCGTGCCCGCTGAACGACGGAGCGGCGGCGGTCGTCGTCACGAGCGCGGAGAAGGCGCAGGAGCTCGGTGTCCAGCCGCGTGCCCGGATCATCGCGTCGGCGGTCTCGGGCGTCGAGCCGGAGATCATGGGCGTCGGCCCGATCGGCGCCGTGCGCAGGTGCTCGAGCAGGCGGGGATGACGATCGACGACGTCGACGTGGTGGAGCTGAACGAGGCCTTCGCCGCCCAGGTGCTCCCGGTCAGCCGCGAGCTCGGGATCGACCCGTTCGGCGAGAAGCTGAACCCTCACGGCGGTGCAATCGCGCTCGGGCACCCCTACGGGATGACCGGAGCGCGGATCATGTGCACGCTGCTGAACGATCTCCAGACCCTCGACGGCACGATCGGGCTCGAGACGATGTGCGTCGGCGGCGGCCAGGGGATGGCGATGCTCGTCGAGCGCCTGTGAAAGCCGACGTCGACGAGGCGGCGCTCGCAGAGTCGAGAGCGTTCAACGAGGAGCTGAGGATGCGCCTCGCGCAGATGCCTCCCGTGCACACCGTTCCGCCGCACGTCGCACGGCAGGCGAGGCGCGAGAACAGGAGCGTCTTTCCGCCGCTCGAGTTCGTGCCGCAGGCCAGGGACATGGCCATCCCGACCAGGAACGGCGAGATCCGGCTGCGCGTGCTGGCACCCGAGCGTGAAGCCGCAGGCGTCTATCTGCACATGCACGGAGGCGGTTGGGTGCTCGGCGAGTGCGACGAGCAGGACGTCCGGTTGTGGTCACTGGTCGAGGCCACCGGCCTGTGCGCGGTCAGCGTCGGGTACCGCCTGGCCCCGGAGCATCCGTATCCCGCCGCTCCGGACGACTGCGAGGACGCCGCGCTCTGGCTACTCGAGCACGGGCAGCGTGAGCTCGGCGTGCCCGAGCTGTTCACGATCGGCGGTGAGTCGGCCGGCGCGCATCTCTCCGTGACGACCCTGCTCCGACTGCGGGACCGCCACGGGATCACGGGCGCGTTTCGTGCCGCGAATCTCGTCTACGGCGGCTATGACCTCACGGCGACGCCGAGCCAGGTCAACTGGGGCGATCGCGAGTACATCCTGTCGACGCCGTCGATGAAGTGGTTCGCACGATCCTTCGTCGGCGACCGGAGCTTCGAGGAGCTCCGCGACCCCGACATCTCCCCCCTCTACGCCGAGCTGCACGACCTGCCGCCCGCGTACTTCTCGGTGGGCGACCTCGACCCCCTGCTCGACGACTCGCTGTTCATGTCGATGCGCTGGCGCGCCGCCGGCAACGAGGCAGAGCTGCGGGTCTGGCCGGAGTGCGTCCACGCATTCCTCGCGTTCCCGCTCCCCCTCGCCCGCCGGGCGCACGAGGAGCAGTTCGACTTCCTGCGACGCAGGATCTCCGACTAGCCGATCACAGCTTGCGTCTGTGTGACCTGGGCGACGCGTCGCTGCTGCGTGTCGTAGACGTCGGTCTGCACGACGATGAAGCTCCGGCCGACGTGGAGCGGGCGGGTCACGCCCTCCAGCCGGCCTTCACGCACGGCGCGGAAGAAGTTCGTCTTCGACTCGACGGTCGCCGTCGTCCCTCCGCCGTCCGGAAGGTTGAGAAAGGCGGAGACGCCTCCCAGCGTGTCGGCGAAGGCCATCAGCGCCCCACCGTGGAGAACGCCGGCGGCTGTGCACTTCTCGGGCGCCCAGTCCATCCCGCCGCGCACCTCCTCGGGCTCGGCGGCCGACACCTCGATTCCGAGGTGCCCTGCGAACGGGATCATCTCTCCGAGCTCCTGCACGGGGAATGAGGTTACGCGGCGGCGGGGCGCTGCAGGACGGCGGGCGTCGCCTCGCCGCGAAAGACCGCCTCCAGCGAGTTGCCGTCGAAGTCGAAAACCCGCGCCGAGTAGTACTCGGGGTTGTACTCGGGACGGACTCCCGGCTCCCAACCGGCCCGCCCTCCTGCGGCGATCGCTGTGCCGTAGAACGCGTGGACGACACCGACGTCGTCGGCCGTGAGAGCGATCTCCAACCTGCCGGCGAGCTCGGACTCGACGAGCCAGAGGGAGCTCGGCTTCCCCGGCCGGCCGAAGTAGGCGCGGTGCTCGTCGGGCCAGTCGAGGAGAAGGGCAAGCCCGAGAGGCGCCAGCGTCTCCTCGTAGAACGGCTTGCTCGTCGCGTAGCTGCGGACGAAAACCGTGAGGTGGTCGAGCTCCATGGCCGAGAGAATAGAACGATCGTACTATTCTGTCAAGGGAACCCTCTATACTTTGCACATGGTCGGCAGCAAAGAATCAGACGACCGTGCTGAAAACGAAGGGCGAGCGAACGAGGCACTCGATCCTGACGCGCGCGGCGGAGCTGGCTACCCAGGAGGGACTCGAGCCGCTGTCCATCGGCCGGCTCGCCGAGGCGGCCCAGCTGAGCAAGAGCGGTCTCTTCGCCCACTTTGGCTCGAAGGAGGAGCTGCAGCTGGCGACAGTCGACCACGCCGCAGCGCTCTTTCGCGAGGAGGTCATCGATCCCGCCCGGGAGGCGCCCAAAGGACTTCCCCGTGTCTGGGCCTTGTGCGACCACATGGTCGACTACTCCGAGCGCCAGGTGTTCCCCGGCGGCTGCTTCTTCGCGGCGACCTCGGCGGAGTTCAACCACCGACCGGGCCCGGTGCGGGACCGCATCGAGGCCATGATCCGCTCCTGGCTCTCGTACCTCGAGCACGCCGTCGACCAGGCGCAGGACGCGGGCGAGCTGACTCCGGACACGAGCGCGCGGACGATCGCCTTCCAACTCGACGCCTTTGCGCAGTCGGCGAACTCGCAGTTCCAGCTCTTCCGGGACCCGACGGTCTTCGACGAGGCGCGCCGCGCGATCCGGGAGCGCCTCGAGAGCCTGCGCCCGGCGTGATCGCTCACACCGGGCGCGGAACGCGAGGTCGTCTGCGATACCCCGCCGCGTCAGCGCCGGTTTGAACTCGCTCCAGAGCTCTTCCATCGTCCGCAACCGGTTGACTCGGTGCGCGACGTCGGACGGCGAGGTGTTGACGGCGCGAACAACCCAGTCGTCACCGACGTCGAGGACGTTGATGCAGCCCGGCGACTGCTCGAAGTTGCCGAGGAACGCGCGCCCGCCCGTCAGGGCGTAGGAGAGGATCGCGCGGTTGACGCCGCCGTGGAGCACCGCGAGGAGGATGTCCCAGTCGGTGTCGGCGAGCAGTCGATCGACGGCCGGGATCACCCGGTCGAGCAGCGACCCGACCGACTCGCCGCCGAGGAAGCGCGCCTCCTCCGGGACGACGTCCCTCCAGGCCTCGACGAACGTGCGCTCGAGCTCGTCCTCCGGGATGTCCGCGAGCCGCCCCGACTCGATCTCGCGCAGCTCCGGCCAGGACTCGATCTCGGCGCCGGGAGCGACGATCCGAGCCGTCTCGACCGTCCGAGGCAGGCCGCTCGTGATCACGCGGTCGAACGCGATCCCGTCCAGCACGGCCGCCGCCGCCCCGACCTCCTCGCGCCCCTGCGACGTGAGCGGGACGTCGTCCGGCGGGAGCGGACGACCCTGGTCGAAATACGCCACTCTGCCGTGGCGCATCAGGTAGATCCGGCGCCGCGTCATTCGTACTTCTCGAGGTAAGCGGGGTTGGAGACGCGAAGCTTCTCCGCGACGTGCTCCTTCAGGCGAGCGTGCAGACCGTCGTCGACGTCGCCGGCCCGGATCCGCCGCGCGAGGTCGCGAAGCTCGTCCTCGCCCATGCCCTCCTCCCCCGCCTCGAGCTCCCGCCGGGCGATGCCGAGCGCGTTCATCGCGACGAGCGTCCGGAACTTCAGGCGGTGGTCGTCGATTGTCGGGAGCAGCTCTCCCGACAGGAACTCGAACACGGCCTCGATCAGCTCGGGTGCGGCCGGGCGGTCAGGCATGTTCGATCAGGTCGAGGAGCTCGTACTCCATCTCGGCGGCCATCCTGCCGAGCACCGCGTACTCGACGCTGCGGTCGAGGCCGGTCAGGTGACGCTTGCACTGCGTGAGACAGCCGACACCCCACTTGACGTTGCCCAGGACCTCCCACCAGTAGAGCTCCTCTTCGGAGATCGAGCGGCCCGTCAGCTCCTCGTATCGCTCGAGGTACGGCCCGACCTCGCCCACTCCGCCCAGCCGCCGGTCGTCCGCACCGAAACGCCATGCCCGGACGAGCGGCCACGCGACGTCCTCCCGCGGATCGGAGAGATGGGCGAACTCCCAGTCGAGGATGCAGACGAGGCCATGCTCGGAGACGACGACGTTGCCGAGCCGGAAGTCGCCGTGGGCCACGACGTCGGCGAGCGGCTCTGGCCGGTGCTCCCGCAGCCACCAGAGCCCGTACTCGAGCGCCGGGTGGGGATCGCCGACCGAGTCGAGCTCGTGCTCGAAGCGCGTGACGATGTCGGAGGCGCGCAGGAAGGGCAGGCGCTCCGGCGGGATCGCGTGGATCTTCGCGAGCTCGTCCGCGAGCTGCGTCTCGAGGCCGGTGGGCGGATTGCGGACGATCCGCCTGCCGATCGTCTCGCCCTCGACGAACTCCATGGCGAAGGCCTCCCGCCCGGCGAGCTCGCCGAGGTAGGCGACAGGGTGCGGCACCCTGACGCCGGCCTCCTCGGCGGCCTGGAGCACCTCGAACTCGTGCTCCAGCGACAGCGTCGCCTCGTGAATCACGCCGCCGAGCGCCCGCCGAACGAGCAGGCCGCCCTCGTCCGTCTCGATCGCCCAGGCCTCCTTGGACGCACCGCCCGGCAGGAGATGCATAGCCTCGACGCGACGCCCGAGCCGGGCCTCGAGCTCGCCTGCCCAGGGGGCAGGGCCGTTCAAGCCGATTGGCCTCCGTCGACGACGAGGGTGTGGCCGGTCACGTACGCCGAGGCGTCCGAGGCGAGGAAGACGACCGGTCCCTTCAGATCGTCGGCCCCGCCGAAGCGCCGCAGCGGAACCCGGCGAACGAGCTCTTCGCCGGCATGTTCGAGCACGAAGTTCGCCATGTCCGAGGGAAACCAGCCCGGCGCTATCGCGTTCACCCGAATGCCATGCGGCGCCCACTTCCACGCGAGGTCGCGCGTGAACGCGATCACCCCGCCCTTCGTCGCGTGGTAGACGACCGTGTTCACGATCTCGGGCGGCGCGCCGTGAAGCCCGGCGACGGACGCGATGTTCACGATTGCTCCTCCGTCACCGCCGATCATCACTCGCCCGGCTGCCTGGGAGAAGAGGAAGACGCCGGTGAGGTTGACGTCGACGACCTTCTGCCACCCCTCGAGCGGCATGTCCTCCGGAGTCGCGCCCCACACGACGCCGGCGTTGTTGACGAGCACGTCAACGGCGCCGAAATCGGTGACTGTTCGCGCGACGACGGCCTGAACCTGCTCCGTGTCGCGGACGTCGCAGCCGAGCCCGAGCGCCTTCACCCCGAACTGCTCCGCCAGCTCGGCGGCCGCCTGCTCGCAGCGATCGGCCTGGCGTGCGCAGAGGACGACGTTCGCGCCGGCTTCGGCCAGGCCCTGGGCCATCTGGCGGCCGATGCCCTTGCCTCCTCCGGTCACGATCGCCGTCTTGCCGGTGAGATCGAACAGCTTCATGAGAGAGCCTCCGAGACGACGCGGAGCGTCGCCGAGTCGCGGGTCGAGATCAGGAGCGTGGTCGCACCCGAATCCTTCCAGGCGGCCAGCCGGTCCCGGATCCGATCGGGTGGTCCGACGAGCGCGAGCTCGTCGATCAGCGCATCGGGCACGGCGGCGGCCGCGTCTCGCTGCTTGCCGTCGAGGAAGAGGTCCTGGATCTGCTTCGCCTCGGCCTCGAACCCGTAGCTCGCGACGAGGTCGTTGTAGAAGTTCGCGCCGCGGGCGCCCATGCCGCCGACGTAGAGGGCGTAGTAGGGCCGGAGCACATCCCGTGCGAGCTCGACGTCGTCCATTGCCACCGCCGGAACCGCGGGCGCGATGTCGAACCCGTCTTCGCGGCCGAAGGGCGCGGGGAAGGTCTGACGAGCGCGCTCTGGCGAGAAGAAGATCGGCAGCCAGCCGTCGGCGATCTCGGCGGCGAGCTCGACCGACCGGGGCTTGAAGACCGCGAGGTAGATCGGAACGTCAGGCCGCAACGGACGGGCCATCAGCTTGAGCGGCTTGCCGAGCCCAGTCGCGTTCGGGCCGGTGTAGGGCACCTGGTAATGAGCGCCCTGGTGCTCGATGGTCTCCCGGCGCAGCACGGCCCGGACGATCTCCACGTACTCGCGCATCTTCGTGATCGGCTTCCCCCAGGGCTCGCCGTGCCAGCCCTCGACGACCTGCGGCCCCGAGAGGCCCAGCCCGAGGAGGAAGCGGCCGCCCGACATGAGGTCGAGCGTCGCTGCGGTCATCGCCGTGTTCGTCGGCGTTCGCGCCGGGATCTGGAAGATCGCCGAGCCGACCTTGAGCGTCGTCGTGGTCGCGGCGAGCCAGGAGAGGACGGTTACCGCATCCGTTCCCCACGCTTCGGCCGCCCAGGCAGAGTCGTAGCCGAGCGTCTCGGCCTCCTGCGCGAGCGCCACCAGCTCCGTCGGGTTCGTCCCGGGCGGCGCGTACCCCATGTAGAAGCCGAGCCGCACGCGTGCGATGCTAACCCGGTGGCGGTGACGGAACTCGCTCCGACCGAAGAGATCCAGGAGTTGCGCGAGCGCTATCGCGCGTTCATGGAGCGGCACGTGTACCCGAACGAGCGCGAGCTCCACTCCGACGACGTCGACCTGATCCAGTCGCTTCGGGCGAAGGCGAAGGGGGAGGGGCTCTGGGCCCCACACGTCCCGCCCGAAGCGGGCGGCACGGGCCTGGGCTTTCTCGCGTACGCGCATCTGAACGAGGAGATCGGAAGGTCGACGTACGCGCAGCTCGTGTTCGGCTGCCAGGCGCCCGACGCCGGCAACGCCGAGATCCTGCATCTGTTCGGGACCGAGGAGCAGAAGGAGCGCTGGCTGCGACCGCTCGTCGCGGGCGAGATCCGCTCGTTCTTCTCGATGACCGAGCCGGAGGTGCCCGGATCGGACCCGACGACCCTCCGGACGACAGCGCGGCGCGACGGCGACGAGTGGGTGATCGACGGGCACAAGTGGTTCTCGTCCGGCGCCGACGGCGCGGCGTTCGGGATCGTCATGGCGGTGACCGACTCGGACGCGAAGCCGCACCGGCGCGCGTCGCAGATCCTCGTTCCGGCGGACACCCCTGGGGTCGAGGTCGTCCGGCCGATCCCCGTGATGGGCCATGCCGGCAGCGGCTGGTCGACGCACTGCGAGGTCTGGTACCGCGAGGCCCGCGTGCCGGTCGCGAACACCCTCGGCGAGCCGGGCGACGGGTTCCGGATCGCGCAGAAGCGGCTGGGGCCGGGCCGGATCCACCACGTGATGCGCTGGCTCGGACAGATGCAGCGCGCGTTTGAGCTGATGTGCTCGTACTCGCTGGAGCGCGAGGCGTTCGGCTCGCGCCTCGCCGACAAGCAGACCGTCCAGAACTGGATCGCGGACTCGGCAGCGGCGATCCATGCCTGCCGGCTGATGACGCTGGACGCGGCGCGGAAGATCGACGAGGGCGACGAGGCTCGGGTCGAGGTCTCGGTGATCAAGTTCTATGCCGCCCAGGCACTGCACGACGTGATCGATCGCGCGATCCAGGTGCACGGCGCACGAGGGCTCACCGACGAGACCCCGCTGGCGGAGATGTATGCCTCGGCGCGCGCTGCCCGGATCTACGACGGGCCGGACGAGGTCCATCGCATGGTCGTGAGCCGGCGAATCCTGAAGGAGTTCGAGAAAGGAGGCACATGGCGGTTCTCGTGAAGACGAACCGGCGCGTAACGCTCGCCGCGCGGCCGCAGGGCTTTCCCAAGGATGCGGACTTCGTCCTCGACGAGGTGGAGGTTGGAGATCCCGCGCCCGGCGAGGTCCTCGTGCGCGTGCTCTGGGTCTCCGTCGATCCCTACCAGCGCGGCCGAATGAGCGAGGCGCGCTCGTACGCGAAGAAGCTCGAGCTCGGCGACGTGATCACGTCCCAGTCGCTGGCGGAGGTCGTCGAGAGCCAGGACGGACGGTTCTCGATCGGCGACCTGGTCGTCGGACAGCTCGGCTGGCAGGAGTACGCGGTAGTCCGAGCCGGCTCGGTTCGAAGGGTTCCCGAGTTCCTCGACCCGCCCACGCTCGCGCTGCACGCCGTCGGCGCGACCGGGATGACCGCGTACTTCGGGCTACTCGACGTCGGGAAGCCGAAGCCCGGCGATACCGTCGTCGTGTCCGGTGCCGCGGGCGCCGTCGGGCAGGTCGTCGGGCAGATCGCGAAGCTCGCCGGCTGCCGCACGGTCGGGATCGCGGGCGGCCCCGACAAGTGCACGGACTGTCGCCTCTACGGCTACGACGAGGCGATCGACTACAAGGACGAGAACTTCCGAGAGGCATTCAAGGCGGCCTGCCCCGACGGCGTCGACATCTACTTCGACAACGTCGGCGGCGGCGTGTCGGAGGGCGTCCACCGCCGCCTCAACATCGGCGCGAGGATCGTCATCTGCGGACAGATCTCCCAGTACAACCTCGAGCGCCCGGAACCGACTTTCCATCCCGCGGCGCTGATCGTCTACCGCGCGAGGATGCAAGGCTTCCTGATCAACGACTACGCGCATCGCTTCGACGAGGCGGCACCGCGGCTGGCGCGCTGGGTTGCCGAGGGCAAGATCACCTGGCGCGAGGACGTGACGGACGGGCTGGAGAACGCCCCGGCAGCCTTCATGGGCATGCTGCGGGGCGAGAACCGCGGCAAGGCCCTCGTCAAGGTGGCCGACCGCGAACCCGGCAAGTAACAAGTTGTTACTTGCCTCGAGCGCGCGGCCCGAGCTCCGGGACGCCGATCCCGGAGATGTGGTCGAGAACGGCCTCCGGCGGCCTTACGCGGAAGGCGACGTCCACGAGGACGCTGGCAGTGCTCGGACCGCGGCGGATGCGTCGCGACTCGTGGACGAGTAGGCGAACGCGCTCATAGCTCGGCCTGGCGACGCCGATTCGGTCGGCCTCGCGTCCAACGCGCCGGCACGTCTCGGCGATCGGAACCGACGGACCGTCGGCCTTGACGAGCGCCTCGAGGAGCGCGTGGCGACATGCGCGCAGCGAATCGTGGCACCACTCGACTCTGCCGCCGAGAGGACCCCGTGAACGTGCCAACTCAGCGCCGAACCTCCCAAGTAACAAGTTGTTACTTGGCTAGAGAGGCGGCGGGGCGATGCCTTCCGCGCCGGGGACCCTCGGGCCCGGGATGCCGCGGAACCGGTACGGCTCGGGTTGCCGGCCGGGCTGGACGATCCACGCCTCGCCGGTTCCCTCGCTCCGCGCGGCGAGGAGCACGGCCTCGGCCACCTCCTCGGCACGCAGGAGCGGAAAGCCAGCCGACTCGAGAGCCGAGCGGAACTCGCCCGTGACCATGGGCGTGTCTGCGAACCCGGGGCAGACGGCGTTGATCCGGATCCCGGACTCCTCGAGCCGCGGCGCGACCGAGCGGACGAGGCCGATGACGGCGTGCTTGGTGAGCGCGTAAATCGGGTCGCTTTCCACTCCGGTCAGGCCGGCGAGCGACGCGGTCACGACGATCGCGTCTCCGTCGCCCATGACGCCTGCGAGGCGGCGCACGCCGAAGAGGACACCGTCGACGTTCACTGCCATGACTCGCCGGTACTCCTCGTCGGTCAGCTCGGCGATCGACGCCGTGCCGGTCGTCACACCCGCGTTGAGACAGGCCAGGTCGAACCGGCCGACCGACTCCCACGCCGCCGAGTCGGTGACGTCGAACCCGTCCTTCACGTCGAGGCCGGTGACCTCTGCCCCGTCCTGTTCCAGCCGCTCGATGATCGCGCGGCCGATTCCGCCCGCAGCGCCCGTCACGAGCACCGTTCTAGGGAACAAGGACGACCTTGCCGACATGGCGGCGCGCCTCGATCAGCTCGTGGGCGTCGGCCGCGCGCTCGAGCGGAAACGTCGCACCGACGAGCGGCTTCACGGCGCCGGACGACCAGAGCTCGACGACCTCGCCGATCGCCTCGCGCACGAGGTCGGGGTTGTGACGCATCAGGCGTCCGAGATAGAAGCCCTGCAGCCCGAGGTTGCGGCCGACGAGCGGCGCCGGGTCAAGCGACTCCCACCAGCCGCCGGCGAATCCGATCGCGACGACCGTCCCGAGCGGGTTCAGGACGCCGAAGCTCTGCGCGAAGACCTCGCCGCCGACTGGGTCGAGCACGACGTCGGCTCTGACCTTCTCGGCGAACTCGTCGTAGCCGAAGGCCTCGTCCGCCCCTTGGTCCAGTGCGACCGCTCTCTTCTCCTCCGTGCTCGCAGTCGCCACGACGCGGGCGCCGAGATGCTTCGCGACCTGGATCGCCGCCGACCCGACACCGCCCGAGCCCGCGTGAACCAACACGACCGACCCATCACCGACACGAACCTGCCGCGTCAGCGGAATCCAGGCCGTCAGGTACGTCAGCAGGAACCCGGCGCCCTCCTCGAACGACGCGCCTTCCGGCAGCGGCACGACCAGGTTCTCGTCCACGGCGATCGCCTCCGCGTAGCCGCCGCCTCGCGGAAGCGCCATCACGCGGCGGCCGTCCGCCTCGCCGGCGACCTCCGAGCCCGGGACTGTCGGCAGCTCCGGGGGCTGCGGGTAGCGCCCCTGTCGCACCAGCACGTCGGCGAAATTCACCCCGGCGGCGCGAACGCGCACGACGATCTGGCCGGCTTCCGGCTCGGGGTCGGGCACCTCCTCGAGCTCGAGCCGGTCCGGCGCGCCCGTCTCGCGGAGAACGACTGCTTTCACGATCGGCCTACGAAGACGCCGGCACCTGCTCCTGGGCGAACTGCTCCCGCAGCTCGGTCTTCTTGAACTTTCCGACGCTCGTCTTCGGGATCTCCTCGACGAACTCGAAGCGATCAGGCAGCCACCACTTCGCGAACTTCGGCGCCAGGAGCTCCTTCAGCTCATCCGCGCTCACCGTCTCGCCCTCCTTGAGCACGACGGCGGCGAGCGGTCGCTCTGCCCACTTCTCGTCCGGGATCGCGATCACCGCGGCTTCGGCCACGGCCGGGTGGGACATGATCGCGTTCTCGAGCTCGACCGACGAGATCCACTCCCCGCCGGACTTGATCACGTCCTTCGACCGGTCCTTGATCTGGATGAAGCCGCGCGGGTGCATGGAGACGATGTCGCCGGTCTTGAACCAGCCGTCGTCGGTCCACCGGTCCGCCTGCGAGTCGTCCTGGTAGTAGCCGGACGCGACCCACGGCCCCCGAACCTCCAGCTCGCCCATCGACTCGCCGTCCCACGGGACCTCCTCGTCGCCCGCGCGGACCCGGATGTCGACGAACGGCAGCGGGACACCCGCCATCGCGACGAAGTCGAGCTGCGTGTCCTGGTCGGCGTCCTGAAGGTCGCCGATGAAGTCGCTGACCGACGCGACGGGCGAGGTCTCGGTCATTCCCCAGCCCTGCACGACGCTGAGCCCGTGCCGCTCCTTGTACGCGGCGATCATCGCGCGCGGGACGGCGGAGCCTCCGACGAGCATCCCCTTCATGTGGGACAGGTCCCACTTGCCGGGGTTGGCGTCGAGCATCTGCAGCATTCCCAGCCAGATCGTCGGCACGCCTGCCGTCCAGGTCACCTTCTCCTGGACGAAGTCCTCGAGCAGGCTCTCGGGGTCCAGGTGCGGGCCGGGGAACACGAGCTTCGTGCCGAGCATGGCCGCCAGGTACGGGTAGCCCCACGCGTTCGCGTGGAACATCGGCACCACCGGCAGCAACACATCGCCGTGCGCGACGCGCAGGCCGAGGGGCGAGGTCGTCGCGACGCCGAGCGCGTGCAGAACGGTCGATCGGTGCGAGTAGACGACGCCCTTGCAGCGCCCGGTCGTCCCGCTCGTGAAGCACATCGCAGCCGCTTCGCGCTCGTCGAGCTGCGGGTCCTCCCATTCATCCGGGCTCGCAGTCGCCAGGAGCTCCTCGTACGAGTCCTCGACGACGAAGACGTGCTCGATCTTCGTCCGCTCCATGAACTGCTCGAGCAGGGGAAGCAGGCTGCGGTCGACGATCACGGCCTTGTCGTCGCCGTGGTCCGCGACGTAGGCCAGGTCGTCAGGGTGGAGCCGGAGGTTCAGCGTGTGGAGCACGAACCCGCCGCCCGGGATCCCGAAGTACGCCTCCAGGTGCGGATAGTGGTTCCAGCACAACGTGGCGACCCGGTCACCGCGTTCGAGGCCGAGCTTCTGCAGGGCGGTCGAGAGCTGCTTGGCCCGACCGGCCATGTCTCGGAAGGTGTAGCGGTGAAAGCTCTTGTCCGGGAGGCGGGTGACGACCTCCTGGTCGCCGAAAAAGGTTTCCGCCCGATTCAGGATCTGCGGAACCGCCAGCTGGTAGTCCATCATCAAGCCGTTCATCGAGCCGTTGCCTCCTCGGTAGACCCAGTCAAGATCGTCCTCTATTTCTCAGAGCTGGTAAAGGCCTGGCGGCGGGGCAGGTCGCGGTCCACGTCCACGAGCTGGCCGTCGCGCCCGACATACCCGTCCTTGCCACCGACTGCGAGCATCACGAGGTCCTCGTCGCCGGGGTTCGAGATCTTGCGAGGTGTCGTCGACTCCACATGGACGACCCCGCCCGGCCCGAGCTCGAACGTCTCGCCGTCGACCTCGAACAGCGCGCGCCCACGATGGACGAAGTAGAGCTCGTCCTGTTTGTCGTGGTAGTGGAGGAAGCCCTCCTGTCCGGGCGGGTACACGATGCCGTTGACGCCGAACGCAGTCACGTTCAGCGCCTGGCGGACCTTGCGGAACCCCGGTCCCCCGCCCAGCTCGTCCAACGATCCCTTGGTATAGCCCATCGACCCTCCTAGCTCTTGAGGAGCACTCGTTCGTAGATCCGGTCGCGAAGCCGGTCGGGGAGGCGCTCGAACCCCGCGCGCAGCTTCGCGTCCTTTCCGACCAGGTAACGCGCGTGCGGCCGCTCGGCGGTGAGCGCTTCCTCGACGACCTCGGCAACGCGATCGGCCGGAGCGCCCCCCTCGCCGCGTTTCAGCGCGAGGCTCCTGAACGCGGCGACCCGGTCGGCGTAGAGCTCGGCCAGCTCCGAGTCGGCCGTCGCGGCGAGCTCGTCGGCGCGCGCGGCCGAGCGCGACCAGATAGCGGTCCGAATCGAGCCCGGCTCGACGATGGAGACCGGGATGCCGAACGGCTTCAGCTCCAGTCGCAGCGAATCCGCCACGGCCTCCAGAGCGTGCTTCGAAGCCGCGTAGGGGGCGAGGAACGGCAGCGCGCTCCGTCCGGCGATCGAGCCCATGAAGACGATCCGGCCCTTCGCGCGGCGCAGCGCCGGCAGGAGTGCCTGCGTCACCGCGACCTGCCCGACGAGATTGACCTCGAGCTGGTAGCGGAGCTGGTCGACGGGGACGAGCTCGAGCGGCGAGCCGAGGGCGATCCCCGCGTTGTTGACGAGCCCGTCCAACTCGTCGACACGCTCCGCGGCACCGCGGATCTGCTCGGCGTCGGTGACGTCGAGGAGAATCTCCTCGGTTCCCTCCGGTGCATCACCCTCGCGGCGAACGCCGGCCAGCACGCGCCACCCTGCGCGTGCAAGCCTCGCGGCGCACGCCTGTCCGATCCCCGACGACGCGCCGGTGACGATGGCCGTGCGGGTCAATCCAGTAGCCAGGAGGCGATCCGGGCGCGGTGCACGCGTCCGTGGCCGCCGTACGCCTGGATCCAAAGCGCACGCTTGTAGTACTCGTGGAGCACGTGCTCCCAGGTGAAGCCGATGCCGCCGTGCACTTGGATCGAGCGCTCGCACGCGGCAACCGCAGCGTCCGACGCGTACGACTTCGCGGCGGCGGTCGCGATCGGTGCCTGCTCGTCGTCCTCGGCGACGCACCATGCGGCCCAGTAGGCGAGCGAGCGGGCAAGCTCGGTCTCGACGAAGGTGTCGGCGAGCTGGTGGGAGACGGCCTGGTACACGCCGATCTTCCGCCCGAACTGCTCCCGGTCCTTCGCGTACTCGATCGCGAGGTGGAGCGCCTTCTTCCCGATCCCGACCGCCTCGAGCGCGAGCGTCGCCAGGCGCTCGTCCTCGGGCCGGTCCTCGTCGAAGAGCGACTCGCCCACGCCTGCGCGCCCGCCCTCCTCGAAGAGGACGGCCTTGTCGACGAAGCTGAGGTCGGCCGCGCCGATCTCGTCGCGCGACCAGCCCCCGTTCGCCAGGGCGTCACGCGCCTCGCGGCGGAGGAGCTCCTGCTCTTCGGTGAAGGCGAACTGCACTAGCGACTCCTCGGGAGGCCGAGCACGCGCTCGGCGATGATGTTTCGCAGGATCTCGGAGGTTCCCGCCTCGATCGTGTTGCCGCGGCTCCGCAGCTGCTGGTGGCGCCAGTAGCCGTCGTCCTCGCCTTCGAGGATCTCCATGGCGAGCTTGGTCAGCCGCTGGTTCTGCTCCGACCAGTGCAGCTTGGAGACGGAGCCCTCGGGGCCCGGGATCCCGGTCTTCATCAGCGTCGTCAGCGACCGGTAGTTCGTCATCTTCAGCGCCTGGAGCTCGATCCACTCCTGGGCGACGCGGTCCCGGATGATCGGATCGTCGGCGCCCTTCTCCTTCGTGAGCGCGACGAGCTTCTGCACCTGCAGCTCCAGCGCGCCGCCGAGCGCGAAGCCGAGCGTTCCGCGCTCGTGGAGGAGCGTCGTCATCGCAACCTGCCAGCCTCCGCCGATCTCGCCGAGAAGGTTCTCCTTCGGCACCTCGACGTCCGTGAGGAAGATCTCGTTGAACTCGGCCTCGCCGGTGATCTGGCGCAGCGGGCGCACCTCGACGCCCGGCGCCTTCATGTCGACGATGATGTACGTCAGGCCATCGTGGCGCTGCGAGTCCGGGTCGCTTCGGCCGACGAGGATGCAGTGCTCGGCGATGTGCGCGAACGACGACCACACCTTCTGCCCGTTGACGACGAACGAGCCGTTGCGCGCGTCGATCGAGGTTCGAACGGCCGACAGGTCGGAGCCCGCTCCCGGCTCGGAGAAGCCCTGGCACCAGATCTCCTCCGCCGAGAGGATCTTCGAGAGGTAGCGCTGCTTCTGCTCCTCGGTGCCGTGCGCCATGATCGTCGGGCCGGCCATGCCCAGGCCGATCACGCCCATGTGCGACGGCGCCTCGGCGCGGGCGAACTCCTCCAGCACGATCGCCTGATGGCTGTACGGAGCACCTCTGCCGCCGTACTCCTCGGGCCAGGTCAGGCCGGCATAGCCCGCGTCGTAGATCTTCCGGCTCCATTCCCGCGGCTCGCCTGCGGGCAGGTTCTCCCGCAGCCAGGCGCGGACTCCCTCCCGGAAGGCCGCTTCGTCAGGGCTGTCGCCAAGTTCCACGGCGTTAGCCTATACCGGTGCTACCGGCGGTAACACATGACTTCGCCGACGTCGTGATGGACGTGGTCGACCCCGCGGTCGAGGAGTCCGAGCGGAACCTGCCACGGCTCCTCCAGAACGGTGAGATCGAGTTCGATCCCGCCTACCACCGGGCCGGCCGTGCGATCTGGGCCTCCGGCATCGTCGGCGCTGCTGCACCCGAGCAGGCCTCGCTCTTCTACCTCCTCGCGCACGCGGGAGAAGGCGGCCATGCGTGTCCGGTCGTCTGCACAGCGGGGCTCGTTCGCGCGCTGAAGACGCACGGCTCCGACGAGCTGCGCGAGCGGTTCCTCCCGCCGCTCATCGAGACCGACTACGACCAGGCGGAGCGCGGCGCGCAGTTCCTCACGGAGCGGCACGGCGGGTCCGACGTCGGCGCGAACCGGGTCGAGGCGATCCCCGACGGGGCCGGCTGGCGCCTGCACGGGGAGAAGTGGTTCTGCTCGGTCGCCGACGCCGACCAGTTCCTCGTGACCGCCCGGCCGCGGGGCGCCCCGGAGGGGACCCGCGGGATCGGCTGCTTCCTCGTGCCTCGCTCGGGCGGCGGATTCCGGATCCGCCGGCTGAAGGACAAGCTCGGGACGCGCGCCCTCGCGACCGGGGAGATCGAGTTCGATGGCGCTGCTGCGTATCCGCTCGGGCCGCTGGAGGACGGCTTCCGAACCGCAGTCGGCGTGCTGAACACCTCCCGCTGGCTGAACGCGCTCGGGTCGGCCGGCCTGATGCGCCGCGCCACCATCGTTGCGTCGGAGTTCGCCCGCGAGCGCGAGGCGTTCGGCCACGTCATCTCGGACTATCCCCTCGTCCGCGAGAACCTGGCGGTGATGAAGGCCGAGGCGGATGCGGCGCTCGCCTCGACGATGGAGCTGACCGAGCTCGTCGACCGGATCGACAAGGGTGAAGCGGGCGAGGAGGACACGGCGTGGCACCGCGTCCTCGTGAACGCGAACAAGTTCGTCACGTCATTGGCGGCGACGAAGGTGACCCGGCGCGGCATCGAGGCGCTCGGAGGCAACGGGACGATCGAGGACTTCTCGCCGCTGCCCCGGCTCTACCGCGACGCAATCGTCTTCGAGAGCTGGGAGGGGACGCACAACGTCCTCTGCGCGCAGGTCCTCCGCGACCTCACGCGATTGGACGCCGTCGATCTCGTGGTCGAGCGCAGCGGCGCGTCGGAGCAGCTCGCCGCCCGTCTGCGGCGCTCGGTCGACGATCAGGCGTTCGGCGCGCTGCACGCACGCCGGCAGCTCGACCAGCTCGTGCGCTCGCTGCAGGTCAAGGTCCTCTCTGCGGCGCGACCCGGACGGCGCTGAGCTCCTCCGGCGGCGGCATCTGACTCCCGGCTGGGATCCCGAGACGGACGCCGACTACCCAGCTCTGATCGACCGAATCGTCGAAACGGGCGCCTAGCGTCCTTTCGCGGCGTCTCCCCGGAGCGCCATGTTGGTGCTCGTTGCGTGCGCGATCAGGCGCTCCTTGTCGTCGACTACACGGCACTCGGCCAGCCCCACGGTCTTGCCGCGTGAGATGACCACGCCGTGCGCCACGAGCTGACCCGTCCAGAACGGCCGGAGGAAGTTCATCTTCAACTCGAGCGTCGTGAACGACTCGCCCTCCTCGAGGGTCGAGAAGAACGCCATGCCCATCGCGGCGTCGGCGAGGTCGCAAAGGATCCCGCCGTGGATCGTCCCCATCGGATTCGAGTGCTGCTCGCCGGCTTCGAGCTTCATCGTGCACGTGCCGGCGCCGGCCTCCACGACCTCGATGCCGATCAGCTCGGCGACGGGCGGCGGGAGCCTCACAGGAGCACCACCGAGCGGATGACCTCGCCGGACTCCATGTCCGCGAACGCCTGGCCCACGTCGTCCAGCGTGATCCGCTTGGTGACCATGCCGGCGAGGTCGAGCCGGCCGTCAACCGCGAGCTCCGCGAGGCGCGGGAAGTCTTCCGCCGGGACGTGGTCGCCGCCGTGCGAGACGAGGATCCGCACGCGCCGGTCGAAGGCGCTCTCGAGCGGCAACGTCGCTTCGGCGCCGGGCTGGGGCAGGCCGATGTAGACGAGGGTCCCGGCGTGGCCGAGCATCGCCAGCCCCTGGGCCACCGTCTGCGGCAGCCCGACGACGTCGAACACGAAGTCGAGCCGCTTGGCCTCGGCGTCCCCTGTGTGCGTGGCCCCGAACCTGCGCGCGGCCTCGAGCTTCCGCTCGTCGAGGTCGATCGCGTGGATCTCCTCGGCGCCGGCCACGCGTGCTCCCTGGACGACCGAGAGGCCGACGGCTCCGCAGCCGATGACGGCGACCCGGGCGCCCTCCCAGACCTCCGCCGTCTTCAGCACCGAGCAGACGCCGGTAGCGATCGCGCAACCCAGGAGACAGGCCTGTTCGGGCGGCAGCTCCACGGGTAGGCGGACCAGCGAAGTGCCGTGCAAGACGGTTCTCGTCGCGAACGTTCCGGCGCGAAAGACCCCCATCAGGTCGCGCCCGTCGCGCGAATGCATCCGCCCCACCGCCATCGGAGGCGTGCGGCAGAGATGCTCGGCGCCGCGCTGACACCACCGACAGACGCCGCACGGGGACCGCCAGCCGACGACCACCCTGTCGTCCGGGCGAACGTGCTCGACTCCCTCGCCGACGGCCTCGACGACACCGGCGCCTTCGTGGCCGAGCAGCACCGGAAGCGGATGGTTGTGGCCGGTTCGCACGACGTGGAGGTCGGAGTGGCAGACGCCGGTCGCCTCGATCCGGACACGAGCCTCGCCCGGGCCAGGCTCGTCCAGCTCGATCTCCTCGACGCCGAAGTGCTCGAGCTCGTTGAGAACTACGCCGCGATCCATGAACGGTCGAGGTTACGGGCCTCGCGCCCGCCGACGAGCGCAAGAGTGATGTCGGTGTCCGCCATCAGGTGGCGGATCACGGCCTCGACGCCTTCCTGGCCGCCGACCGCAAGGCCGTAGGCGTACGGCCGGCCGAGCAGGACGGCGTCCGCGCCCAGCGCCAGCGCCTTCAGCACGTCCGAGCCGCGCCTGATCCCGCCGTCCATCAGCACCACGGGGTCGGGCCCGATCGCCTCGCGGACCTCCACGAGAGCATCCAGCGCCGCGACGGCGCCGTCGACCTGGCGGCCGCCGTGGTTGGAGACCACGATCCCGTCGACGCCGCATTCGCGCGCCCGCTGCGCGTCCTCGGCGGTGAGCACGCCCTTGACGAGGAGCGGCAGCTCGGTCAAGCCCCGCAGCCAGGCGAGATCGTCCCAGGTCAGGCCCAGGTTCGGGAAGGTCGCGAGCATCGCAACGGCAGCCGCGAGCACGTCGTCCTCCGGCGGCTTCGCCAGCCTGCTCCTGAAGACAGGGTCCGAGAAGAACTGCGCGCAGCCCTCACCGGTCACGAACGGGAGGTACGGCTTGCGCAGGTCTCGGTCGCGCCAGCCGAGGATCAGCGTGTCGAGCGTGACGACGAGCGCCCCGTAGCCTGCCGCCTCGGCTCGCTGGACGACGCTGGCCACGACGTCGCGATCGTTGACCCAGTAGAGCTGGAACCAGCGCGGCGCGTCGCCCATCGCCTCGGCGATCTCCTCGATCGAGTGCGAGGCCGCGCTCGAGAGCACCATCGGCACTCCGGTCGAAGCGGCTGCGCGGGCGACGGCAAGCTCACCGTCCGCGTGCGCGATCGAGAGCACGCCGATCGGTGCGAGCAGGAACGGCGCCGGGGAGCGCGTCCCGAGCACCTCCACGGAGATGTCTCGGACACGGTTTCCGGTCAGCATCCGGGGACGGAGCCGCCGGCGCTCGAACGCTTCCAGGTTGGCCCGCATCGTCGACTCCGAGCCGGCCCCGCCCGCGATGTAGTCGAACGGGCCGGGCTCCAGGGTCTCGGCCGCGCGCGCCTCCCACTCGTCCGGCGAGATCGGCCACGGAGACTCGCCGGAGACGTAGATCGCGTTCTGTACCTGGCTGCCTTCGAAGTCCATGCGTCGTACGATCCTCTCGCATGCCGTCGCTCGAAGGGAAAGTTGCGATCGTGACCGGCGCGGGCCGCGGCATCGGCCGGGAGCACGCGCTCGCGCTCGCAGAGGCGGGAGCCCGCGTGGTCGTCAACGACCTCGGCGGCTCGCTGGCCGGTGAGGGCAGCGGACACGACGCCGGCCCAGTCGGTCGTCGACGAGATCGCCGCCGCGGGCGGAGAGGCGGTCGCGAACGCCGACGACGTCTCCGACTTCGATGCCGCCGAGCACCTCGTCGCCCAGGCGCTCGAGCAGTACGGCCGGCTCGACATCCTCGTCAACAACGCCGGGATCCTGCGCGACCGGATGCTGGTGAACATGACCGAGGACGAGTGGGACGCCGTCATCGCCGTCCACCTCAAGGGCCACTTCGGCCCAACCCGGCACGCGGCCGCCCACTGGCGAGAGCGGGCCAAGGAAGGAGAGGCCCTCCGCGCCCGCGTGATCAACACGTCCAGCCCGTCGGGCGTGTTCGGGAACATCGGGCAGGCGAACTACGGCGCCGCCAAGGCTGCGATCGCGGGCTTCACGCTGATCGCGGCGCAGGAGCTCGCGCGCTACGGCATCACGGTCAACTGCATCGCCCCGAACGCGAGGACGCGGATGACCGAGGAGACATTCGGCGGCCTCGCGGTGCCGGATGAGGGCTTCGACCCGCTCGACCCGGCGAACATGGCGCCCCTCGTTGTGGCGCTCTGCGCGGACGAGGCGCAGGAGATCACCGGGCAGTGCTTCTTCGTCTGGGGCGGCGCCGTCAACGTCCTGCGGCCCTGGGAGGCGGGTGAGCTCATCTCCGCCGACGAGCGCTGGGACGCCGACGCGCTGCTCGCGCAGCTGAGGGAGCGCTTCCCGGACGGTGCGGAGCCCGAGGGGATGGTGGCGATGATGGCCAAGGCCGGCGGCCGGTCGATGCGCGTTGGCTGAACACAACCTGGCGCGCGCCGCAGAGGAGTGCTTCGCGCGGCTCGGCGACTACGAGTCGCTGTGGTTCGAGGGGCGGTGGCACACCTCCGGCGAGCTCCACGAGCGCGCTGCTCGCCTCGCGGGCTGGCTCCGCCGGGCCGGGATCGAGCCGGGAGACCGTGTCGTCGTCCTGATGGCGAACTGTCCGGAGGTGACGATCGCCTACAACGCGATCTGGCGCGCCGGAGCCGTGGTCACGCCGGTCATCTTCCTCGTCCCGCCCGCCGAGCTGGAGCTGCTCCTCCAGGACTCCGGCGCCAAGCTCGTCCTTGCGAGCCCCGAGCTCGCCGGCAACGTCCCGCCCGAAGCGCATTGCGTGACGACGGACGAGTTCCCGACGCTGGAGGAGGCCGACCCGTCCGAGATCGTCCCGCGGGCGCCGGAAGATCCTGCGGCGCTGCTCTACACAGGCGGCACCACGGGCCGGTCGAAGGGCGTGCTGCTCTCACACGAGAACCTCTGGTTCGCCGGCAAGGCCGGACACGACGCGGGCCACATCCCGGGCGTCGTGCGCGGCCTGCTGGCGCTGCCGCTCTCGCACGCATACGGACTGCTCGTGACCGTCGTCGGGCTGCACGCGGTGCAGCAGGGCGAGGCCGTGCTCATGCGCTGGTTCGACCCCGCCGGGTGGCTCGAGCTCGCGCAGGAGCACCGGACGCAAATCTCCGCAGTCGTTCCGTCGATGATCCAGCTCCTCCTGGCACAGCCGATCGAGGACTACGACCTCTCGAATCTCAGCCACATCGTCTCGGGCGGCGCGCCGCTTCCGACAGAGCTCGCGCAGGAGCTGATCCGGCGGGTCCCGCAACTCGAGGTCCGGGAGGGCTACGGACTGACCGAGAGCTCCGCGCTCGTCACCTCGACCCGCCCCGGCCAGTCGCGGCTCGGCTCCGTCGGCAAGCCCGTGCCCGGCACCGAGGTGCGGATCGACGGCGAGGACGACGTGGGAGAGATCCTCGTCCGCTCGCCGATGGTGATGCTCGGCTACTGGAATCAGCCGGAGGCAACCGACGAGACGATCGTGGACGGCTGGCTCCGCACCGGAGACCTCGGCTACCTCGACGACGACGGCTACCTCCACATCGTCGATCGGAAGAAGGATCTGATCATCCGCGGCGGCTTCAACGTGTTTCCGAGGGACGTCGAGGAGGCGCTGCTCGAGCACCCGGCGGTCGCAGCGGCCGGAGTCGTCGGCAGGGCCGACCAGGCTCACGGCGAGGAGGTCGTCGCCTTCGTCGAGCTTCGCCCGGGCCAGGAGACAGACACGGACGACCTCGTCGCGTTCGCGAAGGAGCGGATCGGCGGCTACAAGTACCCGCGCGAGGTGCACGTCGTCCCGGCCCTGCCGCTGACGCCGGTCGGCAAGGTCGACCGCAAGCAGCTCCGCGAACGACTACGGGAGGAAGCGACCGCATGAGCACCAAGCTGACCCTGGCCGAGCTCGAGTCCTCCGAGGAGCGCGAGCTCGGCACGAGCAATTGGGAAACGATCGACCAGAAGCAGATCGACCTCTTCGCCGAGGCGACGCACGACCACCAGTGGATCCACGTCGACCCGGAGATGGCCGCGCAGGGGCCGTTCGGGACGACCGTCGCTCACGGCTACCTCAGCCTGTCCATGCTCCCGTACTTCGTCTCCCAGGTGCTGAACGTGACCGATGTCCGGATGGGCATCAACTACGGAACCGAGAAGATCCGGTTCACCGCGCCGGTGCCGGTCGGCTCGCAGGTCCGGCTCAAGGCGACGCTGCGCTCCAGCGAGCGCCGAGGCGAAGGCGTCCTCTACCGCCTCGGCGTCGAGATCGAGATTCGCGACTCGGAGAAGCCGGCTCTCGTCGGCGAAGTGCTCTATCTGGTGTTCTAGGAGAAGCTCCGGCTTCGTGCTTTATTGATCCGGTGACGGAGCTTCGCTTCGGAACCGTGCTCCTCGACCTGGCGACGACCGGGACCGTGGCCCGCACGCTTCTGCTCGAGTACATGCAGGGCTCCGACGCCGGCGACGACTTCCTGCTCTACACGCTGCTCGCCGTGGGCGGCGAGCCCAGCCCGACCTCGCTGGCTCAGCGCATGGGCGTGCCGTTGACGACCGTCTCCGACCGGCTCAACCGACTGGTCGAGCGGGGCCACGCCGAGCGGATCAAGAACCCGCTCGACGGCAGGTCGGCGCTCTTCCGGCTGACCGACGAAGGCTGGAAGGCGTTCCGGGCCGTCCAGCCCCAGTTCGTCGAGCTGCTCAAGAACGTCACGGAGCGGCTATCGCTCCCCGTGGACGACATTCGCCGCGGGCTCCAGGCGCTCGAGGACGCGCTGCGCGAGGAGCTGGCCGAGCTTAACGAGAAAAAAACTCCGGTACCGTAGCTTTTCCTCCGACACCGGAGTATCTTGCCGACATGCTGAAAGCCGCAGTCGCGATCATCGCGTCCGCCCTGCTCGCCGCGTGCGCGCAGGGCGCGACGCGCGCGACGGAGGTGGTGGCGAAGATCGACGTCGGCGGCGGCGGGCCGTGCTCCGTCGCCTTCGAGGCCGGCGCGGCCTGGGCGACAGTCTTCAGGACGAATGAGGTCGTCCGGATCGACCCCGCGACGAACGCAGTCACCAACCGCATTCCGACCGACGGCGGCCCCTGCGGCATCGCGGCCGGCGCGGGCTCGCTCTGGGTCATGACGAATGCAGGGAACACGGTTCAGCGGATCGACCCCGCAACCGCGACGGTCTCGGCCACGATCCCCGTGGGGATCGCACCGTACGACGTCCTCTTCGCGTTCGACTCGGTCTGGGTGACGAACTACAACGACGGGACGATCCACAGGATCGATCCGGCCACGAACCGCGTCGTCCGGCGGATTCGGATCGTCGGCGCACCCGCCGGCCTCGCTGCTACTCGTTCGGCACTCTGGGTCGGCGACGCCTCGGGCAAGTCGATCGTCAGGATCAACCCCCGTACGAACAAGGTCGTACGCCGTGTTGCAACGGGCGGCGCCTCCCCCGAGTGGCTGGCATCCCGCGGCTACTTCGTCTGGGCCGCGAACAAGCTCGACCGCTCGGTCGCGAAGATCGACGAGCGCAAGAACCGCCGCGTCGCGCTGATCAAGCGAGTTGGCCGAGGGCCGGTCGACGGCGGAATCGTGGCCGGCAGCCTCTGGGTGCCCAACCAGATGAGCAACACGGTCACGCGGATCCACCTCGCGCGCAACCGCATCGTCGAGACGGTGCGAGTCGGCACCGGCCCGTTCGTCGTCCCCGACCACGCGAGCGAGCTCTGGGTCGGGAGCTTCGGCGGCCGGGACATCTGGCGCCTCCGCGTGGGCTAGGGAGCAGTCAGGTGTCCGCGAGGTGGTCGCGCCAGGACCATCGCGGCTCGTAGCCGAGCAGTCTTCGGGCCTTCTCGATCGAAAGGAGCGTGTCGAACTCGCCCCCGGTCGGGCGATACGGGACCGACGGGTAGACCTCGGCCATCAACTCGCGGCTCGGACGGTTCATGACGGTGTCGGCGGCGGCGACGATGAAGTGCTCCGCGCCCACGTCGGCGTCGAGCGCGAGCCGGCAACTCTGAGCGACGTCGCGGGCGTCGACGTAGCCCCACAGGTTCCAGCGTCGTATGCGCGGATCGTCCCAGAACGAGGGAAACTGCGGATAGTCGTCGGGCTCCATGATGTTCGAGAAGCGAAGCGCGACGTAAGGCGTACCGGTCCAGCGATGCAGCTGCCGACCGAGCTCTTCAGACAGGAGCTTCGAGAGTGCGTAGCTCGATTCCGGATACGCCGGGTGCTCCTCGTCGATGGGCGCGTACGCGGGCTGCTCGCGCTCGAAGGGCAGACCGAGGATCGTTTCGCTCGACGCCCAGACGACCCGGGGCAGGCCGAGCAGCCTCGCCGCCTCGAAGACGTTGTACGTGCTGAGCATGTTCGTCCGGAATGTCGTCTCCTCGGTGTGAATCAGCGGCGCAGGGATCGCTGCGAGGTGAACGACAGCGTCCGCGCCGGCCAGGCACTCGACCGCCTGGCCGAAGTCGGTCAGGTCGGCGAGCAGAGACGCCGCAGGTGATTCGGCAGCTGGGGCGACGTCGACCGCAAGCACGTCGTGCTCGTGCTCGAGCAGATCTCGGACGACCGCCCGCCCGGCCTTCCCGCTTCCACCGGTGACGACGACCTTCAGCCGTCCTCACCTGCCGCGGCCACGGGATCAGCCGACTCCCACGCCCTGCGGTAGCGCTCCAGCCACGCGTCTACCTCCATTTGGGCGAGTTTAGGGCCGGTTCACTTGCGCGAAGCGTTATCACCAGCTAGCCGCAGGCCGCCGAGACCCCGGCGGGCTTCGGCGTGCTAACGGACCGCCTGCCAGTCGGCGTTCCACTCGATGACGCCGTTCGTGGCCGTGATCTGCCTGACGCCCGTGCCGTTGCTCCGCATCACGAAGAGCTCCTGGTTCGCGCCGTCCGGCATCCACGCGAACGCAATCAGCCGGCCGTCCGGCGAGACGAACGGGTCGCCGCCGTGCGGGTTGAGCCGGCGCAGGCCCTTGCCGTTCACGCCGGTGATGAAGATCCCGCGTCCGCGGGCGGACTTGGCGCCGCGAGAGAAGACGATGCGACCGTCGGGCGTCCAGCTCGGGTTGGTCTCGGTCAGCGGATAGCCGGGCAGCAGCCGGCGCTCGCCCGAGCCGTCCGGGCGCATCCGGATCAGCTTCCAGTACCCGAGCTGGCACGTGAAGACGATCCACCGCCCGTTCGGCGACCAGGCCGGATCCTCGCAGTCCTCGCCCTGGTGCGAGAGCCGGCGCTGCCGGGTGCCGTCGGCCCGCATCCCGTAGATCTGTCGCAGCCCCGTGCGGATGCTCGCGAATGCGATCCGCCGACCGTCCGGCGACCAGGTCGGGTGACGGTCGGAGAGGTGGTTGTTCGTCGCCTGCCGGATCAGCCGCCCGTCGGCGGCGAGGATGAAGATCTCACCGTCGTGGTCGTTGTCGGCGATGGCCGAGATCGCGATCCGGCGGCCGTCGGGAGACCAGGCCGCACCCTGGACATCCTTGATCCCGGCAGGCGTGATGTCGCGCGCGCCCGATCCGTCCGACGAAGAGACGAAGAGGCGGCCGAAGGGAGGGTTGTTGCCGCCGAGCGGCCGGAGGTACAGCAGCTGTCCGTTCCGCGCGTCCGGCGCGGCGCTCGCGACCGACGCAGGCGAGGGCAATCAGGAATACGGCAAGCAGCCCACGGCGAAGCATCAAGCTCTGATTCCCAGCTACGCCGCACTCGAAGCGTCCTCTCGTTCGCGCCGAAGAGGCGCGAGGACGGGGCGAACCTCGCGCCTAGGCGATGCTCCAGGTGTCGCCGGCGTGGAGCAGCTTCGTCAGGTCGCCCTCGCCGAGCTCTCGCCTCGTGACCTCGATCTGCTCGGCCATCAGCTCGTCGTAGACCGGGCGCTCGACCGCGCGGAAGATCCCGATCGGCGTCGGGCCGACCGGCGTGTGGGACAGGCGGGACAGGGCGAACGCGAGGGACGGGTCTTCCGCACTCTCGTCGTGCCGGAGCAACGCCTCCTCGCCGACCGCCTTCACGTCCACGATCTCCACGCCGCCCTCCGGCCGCGAGACCACTCCCTGCTCGAGCGTCTCTCCCTCGCCGCTGAAGCGGATCGGCTCACCGTGCTCCAGCAGGATCTGGTTCGCCTTGTCGTTCCGCACCGCGTCGAACGCGCCGTCGTTGTAGACGTTGCAGTTCTGGTAGATCTCGACGAAGACCGAGCCCCTGTGCTCGGCCGCCCTCCGCAGCACGCCCGTCAGGTGCGCCTTGTCCGTGTCGATCGAGCGCGCGACGAACGTCGCCTCGGCGCCGAGCGCCAGCGAGACCGGGTTGAACGGGTAGTCCAGCGACCCGAACGGCGTCGTCTTGTTATGCGTCCCGAGCGGCGAGGTCGGCGAGTACTGCCCCTTGGTCAGCCCGTAGATCTGGTTGTTGAAGAGGAGGATCTTGAGGTTGACGTTCCGCCGCAGGGCGTGGATCAGGTGGTTCCCGCCGATGGAGAGCGCATCGCCGTCGCCGGTCACGACCCACACGGACAGGTCAGGCCGCGACGACGACAGGCCGGTCGCGATCGCGGGCGCGCGCCCGTGGATCGAGTGGATCCCGTACGTCTGCATGTAGTACGGGAACCGCGCAGCGCACCCGATCCCGGACACGAACACGATCCGCTCGCGCGGCACGCCGAGCTCGGGCATGAACTGCTGCATCGCGGCGAGGATCGCGTAGTCCCCACAGCCGGGGCACCAGCGGACCTCCTGGTCGGACTTGAAGTCCTTCGCCGTCAGCTGGATCAGCGGACCCTTTCCGCCGTTGGTCTCGCTCACTGCGCCGGGATCACCCCGCACATGATCGGCTTCATCGTCTTGTCGTCCTCGATCGTGAGGATGAACTCGCCTGTCGCGACCTCGTTGAGCGGCACGAAGATCTGGCCCTGGCCGAGGTCCGCCGCCGTGAAGCCGATGTCGTGCACGACCTCGGACCCCGGCGACTCGCATGTGCCGCTGCGGACATAGATCGGATCGAGGTCCGACGTGCCCTGGATTTCGATCGTCACGTCCGTCGACGCAGCACCGGGGAACATCTCTGCCGTACCCGACTTGCCGGAGCCGTTCTGCTCGTCGAGCGTCACCGCCACCGTGTCACCTCCGCCGCCACCGCCGCCACCGGCGCCACCGCCTTCTCCGCCGCCGCCGCAGGCCGAGGCCAGGCCGACGAGCATCACTCCCAGTACGAGTCGCAGTTTCACAGCATCCCCTCCATGGCTTCAGCCAGCTCCGACGACCGAAACGGGAGGCCGCGCACCCGGTTGTAGCCAACCGCGTCGACGAGGAACTCGGCCCGCACCAGCTTGAGGAGCTGTCCAAGATTCATTTCCGGAACCAGAATCCTCTCGTATCTGCGAAGGACGTCGCCAGTGTTGCGTGGGAAGGGGTTCAGATAGCTCAGGTGGGCGTGCGCGACCTTGCCGCCCTCGCCGCGCACGCGACGCACACCGGCGGCCACCGGCCCGTACGTCCCACCCCAGCTGAGGACGAGCAACTCTTCGCCGCCCTCCTCGTCAACGGTGAGCTCCGGGATGTCCGCGGCGATGCCGGCGACCTTGCGTGCGCGGATCCGGACCATGTGGTCGTGGTTGTCGGGGTCGTACGAGACGTTGCCGGTCCCGTCCGCCTTCTCGAGCCCGCCGATCCGGTGCTCGAGGCCGGGAGTCCCGGGAATCGCCCACGGCCGCGCCAGGGTCTCCGCGTCGCGCAGGTACGGCAGGAAGCCGCCCTCGTGGTTGGGCGCGTCGTCGAAGTCCACCGGGATGTCCGGGTAGGTCTCGAGGTCGGGGATCAGCCACGGCTCCGAGCCGTTGGCGAGGTAAGCGTCCGAGAGCAGGAAGACGGGCGTCCGGTACTTGAGCGCGATCCGGGCGGCCTCGATGGCGGTGTCGAAGCAGCCGCCCGGCGTCGAGGCGGCGATCACCGGCACCGGCGACTCGGCGTTCCGGCCCCACATCGCAAGCAGGAGGTCCGCCTGCTCGGGCTTGGTCGGCATTCCCGTGGACGGTCCGGCGCGCTGGACGTCGATGATCACGAGCGGCAGCTCGAGCGTGACGGCCAGGCCGATCGTCTCCATCTTCAGGACGACGCCTGGGCCGCTCGAGGTGCAGACGCCGAGCGCGCCGCCAAAGCTCGCGCCGAGCGCGGCGCCGACAGCGGAGATCTCGTCCTCCGCCTGGAAGGTCCGGACGCCGAACTCCTTGCGTCGCGACAGGTCCTCGAGGATCTCCGACGCCGGCGTGATCGGGTAGGCGCCGAGGAAGAGCGGGAGGCCGCTCTTCACGGACGCCGCGATCAGGCCGAGCGACAGCGCCTGGTTCCCGCGGATGTTCCGGTAGGTGCCGGGCGGGAGGTCTGCGGGTGCGACCTCGTAGGTGACGCGGAAGTCCTCGCTCGTCTCGCCGTAGGCCCAGCCGGCCTTGAAGGCCTTCGTGTTCGCCTCGGCGATCTCGGGCTTGGCCTGGAACTTCTTGGCGATGAAGTCGAGCGTCCCGCTCTTCGGCCGGTGGTAGAGCCAGGACATCAGGCCGAGCGCAAACATGTTCTTCGAGCGCTCGGCCTCGCGCTTCGTGACCTTCACTTCCTTCAGAGCCTCGAGGGTCAGCGAGGTGAGGGGCACCTCGTGGACGTGGTAGTCGGCGAGCGTGCCGTCGTCGAGCGGGTTCGCCGAGTACCCGGCCTTCTCCAGGTTTCGGTCGGTGAACGAGTCGCGGTTGACGATCAGCGTCCCGCCCTTGGGCAGGTCACGGATGTTCGTCCGCAGGGCGGCCGGGTTCATCGCAACGAGCACGTTGGGCTCGTCGCCCGGCGTGAGGATGTCGTGGTCGGAGAAGTGGATCTGGAAGCCGGAAACGCCGGGCAGCGAGCCGGCCGGCGCACGGATCTCGGCGGGGAAGTCCGGCAGCGTAGAGAGGTCGTTGCCGAGCACCGCCGTCTCACTCGTGAAGCGGGCACCCGTCAGCTGCATCCCGTCGCCGGAGTCGCCTGCGAAGCGGATGACGACGCGGTCTAGCTGTTCGACGGGCTTGGCCATTGCGGCCCTACGAGGTATAGCAGCGTCTCGCAGCAGGCAGCAGGGGCGCCTCCACGCGGGAGGCGCCCGATGTGCCTTCCCGCTACTTCGTCAGCACGTCGAAGCGCGGGTCTTCGCGGATGGAGTCCAGATCCTCGTCGGAGCGGATGAGCTCCTTGATGCGGTCGTTCAGCTCGACGGCCCGTTGCAGATGCTCGATCGCCTCGTCGGCTTGGCCGGCCCGGGCCTCGAAGCAGGCGGCGTTGAAGGCCGCCACGGCGTCGTTCGGCCGCTTCTCCACCACAACCAGCTGCTTGGCGGCGGCGGTCTCGTAGTCGCCCTCGTTGTAGGCCTTGAAGGCTTCCGCCGCCTCTTCAGGCGCCGGCTCGTACGCCTTGCCCGGCGTCCCGCCGATCGCGAGGATCGTTGTGCCGTCGTCCTTCGCAGTCGCCTTCCTCTTCGCCGTCGGCTCCACCAGGACCAGCGAGCCGGCCGGTGCCTCCACGGTGTCACCGTCGATCTCGAACGTCGCCGTGCCGTTCAGGACGATGTAGAGCTCCTCCTGCCCAGCCTCGCCGAGCAGCATCTCGTCGTGCTCCCGGATGACGTCGACCTCGCTCGGTGCCCGGTACGCGTTGGTACCGAACGAGGTAATGCCAAAACGCCGTCGGACGTCGAAGCGTTGCCGTCCGTCATCCGTTGCGTCGGGCGCAAGGAGCGGTGCGGGCTCGAGCTCGTCCATCCTCGCGACGACGTAGGTCTTTTCCGTTGCAGTTGCCATCGGCTCCCTCCTATTCAGTCAGCGCCTTGAAGCGCGGATCGTCCCGTAGCGAGTCTAGGTCCCCGTCGTTGCGGATGTGCTCCTTGATCCGATCATCGTCCTCGATCGCCTGCTGCAGATGGCTGATTGCATCGTCGGCGCGGCCGAGCTTCGCTTCCATGCAGGCGACGTTGAAGAGGACGAGCGCCTCGGGCCGCTCCTCGAGCACCGGCTGGAGCGCCTCGAGAGCGCCCTCGAAGTCCTCCGCCCGGTAGGGATCCCACATGTCGTTCATCGCCTCGCCGACCGAGAGCTCGTAGGCCTTGCCGGGCGTGCCGCCGATCGCGAGGATCGTCGTGCCCTCCTCTTTGGCGATCGCGCTCCGCTTCGCGGCCGGGTCGCGGACGAAGACCATGGTCCCGGCAGTCGCGTAGATCGGCTCGCCGTCCACGTTGAACGTCGCCTTCCCGGACAGCACCAGGTAGAGCTCCTCCTGGCCGCTCGCGCCGAGCCCCACCTCGTCGTGCTCGCCGACTACGTGCCCGTCGCCCACCGACCGGTTGGCGCGCACCCCGAATCCTTGGATGCCGAAGTGCCGGCGGATGTTGAGAGGGACACGACCGTCGTGCTCGGGGCCGGGCTCGAGGTCCTCGAGCGAGACGATGTCGTACGCCTTCGCAATTGCCGTGACCATGCACGTGCTCCCTTCCGGGACCGCGCGAGCTGCGCCACGTGCTCGGTCGCGAGCAACGCCCTGGTTTCTGCGTCCATCGGCTGCATCGCGGTCTCCCTTCTTGTCGATATTCTCGACATCGAACTACTTGACGTGGAGAGTCTACGGTAGAGGTAGTTTGACGTCAAGAGAAATTTGGAACAGAATCCGGAGCATGGCGAAGACAGCAGTTCAGACCGACCGCGTTGATCGGATGCTCGAGTCCTGGACGTCGAAGCTTCCACCCATCGACCTGGATATCGAGGGAGCAGTCCAGCGGATCCAGTGGATCGGGAAGCTCATCCATCGACAAATGGAGGAGACACTCGCCGAGCACGGGCTCAACCACGGCGAGTGGGGGATCCTGCGGCAGCTGGCAATGGAGGACCCGCCGCACCGGAGCTCGCCCGGCAAGCTGGCGAAGCGGGACGGCCTCTCGAGCGGCGCGATGACGAATCGGCTCGACCAACTCGAAAAGGCCGGGCTCGTCAAGCGACTACCCGATCTCGACGATCGCCGAGCCCTCCACGTCGAGCTGACCGACAAGGGTCACAAGCTCTGGGCCGATTCGCTCAGCGCCCAGGCGAGGAAGGAAGCACAGCTCGCGGCTGCACTCGACGAGCGCGAGCTCGCCCAACTGAACAAGCTGCTTCGAAAGGTCCTCACGGGTCTCGAGGAGGGCTAGTCTCAGCCGGTGGCGACCCTGCCGGCCGAAACCAGCGATGGGGCCCGTCGAGCTGACGGTCTCAGACCTCGAGCGCTCGCTCGACTACTACCGAAACGCGATCGGTCTCGGGGTACTTCAGGAGGTCGACGGGCGCGCCTCCCTCGGCGGTGACTCGGAGCTGCTCGTGCTCCACGAGGTTCCGGGTGCGCAGCCCGCGCCACGCAACACAGGTCTCTTCCACTTCGCGCTCCTCGTCCCGGAGCGACGCGACCTCGCCGCCTGGCTCGCCCACGCGATCCGGGAGCAGGTGCCGATGACAGGGGTCTCCGACCACTTCGTCAGCGAGGCGCTCTACCTGCGCGACCCGGATGGGCACGGGATCGAGATCTACGCCGACCGCCCTCGGGAGGTCTGGGAGGGGCAGGTCGCGAGGATGACCACCGAGCCGCTCGATCTCGAGAACCTCCTCGGCGAGCTCGACGATCCCGAGCGGGAGCCCTTCGACGGCCTGCCCCGCGGAACGGTCATGGGCCACGTCCATCTCCAAGTCGCCGACATCGCGGAGACCCTCCGGTTCTATCGCGACGTAATGGGATTCGACGAGATGGCGACGCTCGGCTCGCAGGCGACGTTCCTCTCCGCCGGCGGCTACCACCACCACGTCGGCGCCAACACCTGGGCGAGCGCGGGAGCCCCGCCGCCGCCCGAGCACTCGGCGTCGCTACGGCTCGCGACCGTCGTCCTGCCGGACTCGGCCAGCCGCGACGAGGTCGTCGGCCGGGTGGCCGCAACCGGCCAGGATCCCGAGGAGACCCCCGAAGGGCCGGTTGTCGGGGACCCCTCCGGGAACCGCCTGCTCCTGGCATAGCGTCACCAGCCGACCATGCCGAGCGCCTCGCGCGCGGCCCGATCGAACGGCGTCAGCGGGAAAGGAACGAGGTCGTGGATGCGCGTGTCCTCGGCGACCGTGGGATTACGCAGACCCTCGATGAGCGGCCTCGCGACCGATGCGCCGACCGGGGTCACGAGATGCAGCCAGAGCGAGGAGAGGAAGGGCGTCAGGACAGGCACCTCGATGATTACCCGCCGCTTGCGGCGGATGTCGGCCACGCGCTCGATCATCTGGCGGTAGGTCATGACCTCGGGACCGCCGAGGTCGTAGCTCTCGCCGAGAGTCTCCTCTCTCCCGGCGACCGCCGCGAGGTACCGCACGGTGTCGGCGAGCGCGATCGGCTGCGTCGGGGTCGAGACCCAGCGTGGTGCGACCATCACCGGGAGGCGATCGACCAAGGCGACGATCGTCTCGAACGCTGCGCTGTCCTTGCCGACGACGACCGCCGCCCGCAGCGTCGTCAGCGGCACGGCGCCGGACGCGAGTGCCCGGCCAGTCTCGAGTCTGCTCCGGAGGTGCGGCGAGAGCTCCTCGCCCTCCACGCCGAGCCCACCGAGGTAGACGATCTGGCGGACGCCGGCGATCTCAGCCTCGGAGGCCGTCGTCCGCGCCGCGGCCACGTCTCGCTCCTCGAAGTCCGGAGAGCCGAGCGAGTGAACGAGGTAGTAGACAACGTCCGCGCCCTCGAGCGCCCCCCGGACCGCCGGCGCGTCGGTGACATCGGCGTGCACCCAGGTGACGCCCTCCTGCGGCGGCTGTGGGCTCCGCGAGACCGCGACGACCTCCTGTTCGGCCGCGAGGGCCGGCAGGAGCGCGCGGCCGATGAAGCCAGTCGCGCCGAAGAGGACCACTCTCACGGCGGGTCACCGCCGATGAGCCTCCGAAAGTATCTCCGGCTCAGGGCGAGGTGGAACCGGCGCTGAACCAGCACGTAGAACGGTCCCCGGCGCGGATGGAAGCCGTCGATCGTCGACCGCAGCTCCACCCGCTCGCCGACCACCTGCTCGAACGCGATGCTCCCGCCGCTCCGCCGGACGAGCAGCCCGCCGCGGATCGAGTGCCTCGCGGTCGCGGACGCCGGCGAGCACGCAGTCTCGACCGGGCCGAGCGCGATCAGGACCGGCCCGAAACCCAGGAGTCGCAGGTCGATCCCGCCGGCGTGCTCCCGCACCGACATCAATCTGCGCCCGGAGCGCTGCAGCTCTATCCAGTAGCGAAAGGCCAGCTCCCTCGCACCTCGGTCCGAGCACTCGACGACGGGACGGTCGATGGTGACACGCTGCTCCGAGTCCACGGTCCCGTCGGTCCCGATCTGCTGGGTCGAAGCCCAGCCGGTCAGTTCGGCTCTTCCCATGGGCCGGACTGTACGGACCGGCCGCTCGCGACCGACCGCTGTCGCCCGTAATGTTGCCGTCGTGGTCGAGGCGACCCTTCGTCCCCGCGGTCCCTTCTCGCTGCGCGACTCCGCGGTGTGGGCGAGCGACGCCACGCGGCGCTTCGACGGGCGCGTCCTCGTCGGCCTCTTCGCGGTCGAGGACGGGCTCACGCGGGCCTGTGCTTGGCAGCAGGCCGACGGGCGCATCGAGCTTCGATCGCACTCGGAAGAGGCGCTGGAGCAGCTGCTCGCCACGCTCCCGCTCGAGGCCGACCACTCGGAGTTCCTTCAGCGGTTCGCCGACGATCCGATGCTGGGACGCACGCTCAAGGCGCTTCCCGGCAAGCGGCCGATCCGCGTCGGGTCCGTGACGCAGGCGCTGGTGCGCGCCGTCTGCGGCCAGCTGATCACTTCGTCGGAGGCGAGGAAGATCGAGCGCCGGCTGATCCGCTGGGCATGCGAGACGGACGGGGCGTTCTGCGCCCCACCCACGCCGGAGTGCTTCGCGGCTCGCGCGCCCGTCGAGCTGCAGCGGTTCGGGCTCACGGCCCGGAAAGCCTCGACGATCGTCCGGCTAAGCCGGACGATCGACCTCGAGCGGCTGCGCGAACTGCACCCGCGCAAGGTCGCCCAGCGGCTCGAGCGCGAGCGCGGGCTCGGCCCGTGGTCGTGCGGCGTCATCGGGCTCCAAGGGCTCGGGACCTACGAGCTCGGGCTGGTCGGCGACCTTGGGCTGATCAAGCTCTGTACCGCACTCCTCGGCCGCCCGGCCGAGCCGCCGGACACCGCGGAGCTTCTGGCCCCGTACGGCGAGTGGCAGGGTCTCGCAAGCGCATACCTCCTGGCCGGATTCGGCCGGGGCCTCCTTCCCGTGCGTTACGAGCGCGGGATGCCTGAAGCCGCGTGAGCCGCGTCGTCCTGCTCTCCACGGGCGCGATGACCCGCGATCCCGTGCAGCCGACCACGAGGAGATCGTCCGCCACGGCGCGCTGACGCTGGAAGCGACAGCGGTCGCAACTGGCCTCGTAGACTGGGCTCATGGCCGATCCCCGGCGCATCGCGATCCTCGGCGCCGGGAAGATCGGCGAGGCGCTCCTGACCGGACTGCTCAGCACCGAGTGGCGAAAACCGGACGAGATCGTCGCCACCGTGCGCCGGGAGGAGCGGGCGAAGGAGCTGGCGGAGCGGCACGGGATCCGGGTCACGACCTCGAATACCGAGGCCGTCGCCGGCGCGGGAGTCGTCGTGATTGCGGTCAAGCCGCAGGACTTCGACCCGCTGCTCGGGGAGATCGGCGGGATCCTGTCCACTGACCAGACCGTGCTCTCGATCGCCGCGGCCGTCCCGACGTCCGCGATCGAGGAGCGGATCGCGCCGGGAGTGCCGGTGCTCCGAGCAATGCCGAACACGCCAGCGACGGTTCACGAGGGCGTCGCCGGGCTGTGCGCCGGCGCACATGCCAACGACGAGCATCTCGCTCTTGCCGAGGACGTCCTGCTCCACGTCGGCCGCGTCGTGCGCGTACCCGAGCGGTACATGGACGCGGTCACGGCGGTCTCCGGCTCCGGCCCCGCGTACTTCGCGCTGCTGGCGGAGTCGATGATCGAGGCCGGGATCCTGCTCGGACTGTCCCGGGAGGACACGACCGAGCTGGTGGTCCAGACGATGTTCGGCACGGCAAAGCTCCTCCGGGACGAGAAGATGCACCCCGTCGAGTTGCGCGAGATGGTCACCTCGCCGGGCGGAACGACCATTCGTGCCATCCGCGAGCTCGAGCAGGCGGGCGTCCGCGCGGCGTTCCTGAACGCGATCCAGGCAGCGATGGAGCGCGGACGGGAGCTCGCGGCAGGCGAGGAGTGATGGACGTGGATCTGCGGGTCGCGGCGAGCGCTGCCGAGGCGGTGCGCGAGGCCGCCGACCTGCTGGCCGAGTCGGCTCGTCGCGGCGGGCACATCGCGCTCTCCGGAGGAGCGACTCCGCGCCCGGCCTACGAGAGCGCGGCGAGGCTCGCGCCGGATTGGAGCGGCGTCGAGGTCTGGTGGGCCGACGAGCGCTGCGTGCCCCCCGACGAC
Organism: uncultured Actinomycetes bacterium; assembly: GCA_963827705.1. GTDB lineage: Bacteria > Actinomycetota > Thermoleophilia > Gaiellales > Gaiellaceae > JACDAN01. Next base: position 61,284 of record CAWHBN010000020.1, on the reverse strand, counting down.
GAGCGCTCGAACTACCGGCTCGTCCGCGAGAGCCTCCTCGACCGTCTCGACCGCAAGCCGGCGGTCGAGCATCGCGTGCTCGGCGAGCTGTCGCCCGAGGAGGCCGCAGACGCGTACGACGTCGAGCTCCGAGGCGTCGTCTTCGATCTCGCGCTTCTCGGGATCGGCCCGGACGGCCATACCGCGTCGCTGTTCCCGAACGATCCCGCGCTCGACGAGCTCGGCCGGCGAGCGGCCGCGGTGCCCCGTCCAGACGTCGACCGCGTGACGGCCACGATCCCGCAGCTGAACGCATCCGAGACGGTCCTTTTCCTGATCACCGGGGAAGAAAAAGCGGACGCCGTCGCGCGTTCATTCGCCGCGCCGCCCGACGCGGCGACCCCCGCCGGGCTCGTCCGATCGGACTCCGGGACGACGATCGTGCTCGTCGACCGCGCAGCCGCTGCTCGTCTGCCTAACTAGACAACAGCTGCCGTAGTCGTATATATAGGGATCGCAGATATGGCGACTCCCGAACCCAAGACGATTCCCGAAGTGCTGACGATCCATCGACCAGACCAGCTGAAGGCCCTCGGGCACCCCTTGCGCCTGCGCGTTCTCGAGGCGCTCGGGGAGAGCGACGAGGCGCTCTCGAACCGCGAGCTGGCTCAGAGGCTGGGCGTCGATCCCGGCCACCTCCACTTCCACGTGCGCATGCTGCTCCGTGCCGAGCTGATTCAGCAGGTGCCGAGCGACAAGGGGCGCGAGAAGCCCTATCGCGCCGCAGCCAGAACGCTGAAGGTGGCCCCGGAGCTTGTCTCCGCTGGGGCGTCGAACCTGCACACGGCGGTCATGGACGACCTGCAGAAGGCCCAGGCCGAGCATGCCGCCGAGGGCCGCTTCCGCTTCGTTCGCGTGGCCGTGCGCGTCGATGACGAGAAGGCGCTCGAGGTGCTCTCAGAGCTCGTGCCTCGCTTCGAGGAGGTCGAGGACGAGAACGCGGACCAGCTCGTCATCACGGCCATCATGCATCCGCACGACTAGCGGCTCGACTAGGGCAGCAGGTCTGACGTGAGGTCGGCCGCCACGTTGCGGCGGCTTGCCAGCGCCTGCAGGACGATCACCGTGTCCGCGACCGGCATGTCCTCGAGGTACTCGTCTCGCTGCTCGAACGATTCGAGGACGCTCTCGACCGCAGACGTGTAGCCGAGGACATCGTCCGCGGCGAGCGTCGCCAACGCGTCCGCGACGTCACGTGGGAAGTCGTCCCGCTCGCGCAGTGAGTCCGCAACCGGACGGGCGTCCTCGTCTCGGCCGAGGGTGAGCAGGGCAAGGGCGCCCGCGTAGCGGCCGATCGCCGAGTCCGCCTCGGCGGCTCCCTCCGCGAGTGCCCACCGCGCCTCCTCCTCCGCGCCCGGCCAGTCGCCGGCCAGGATTCGCGACTTGATCGCGCCGATCGGCCTGCCCCAGCTCCCGGGCGGCGCGAGCTCGTAGCTCTCGCGGTAGCGACGGGCTGCGCGGTCGAACCAGCCTCCCGCCTCGTCCTGGCGGCCGGCCATCAGCAGCGCGAGCCCGGCACCCCCGGCCGCGTTTCCCATCCTCGTCAGCTGGCGCTGTCGCTCGTCCGGATCGTCTGGGAGGCGCTCCTCGCCGTCGCGATACCGCCGCTCCTGCCGTTCGAGGTGCGCGCTCCAGTCCTGGGCCACCGGGCTATTGTCACCGCGTGGCGCGAGAGCTACGCGAGGTTGTCTACGTCGACGGTTTGAGAACCGCGTTCGGCCGCGCCGGCCCGAAGGGGTTCTTCTGGAAGACGCGGGCGGACGACATGGCCGTGAAGGTCGTCCGCGAGCTGCTTCGGCGGAACCCGTCGCTACCACCCGAGCGGATCGGGGACGTGATCTTCGCGGCGACGGCGCAGGTTGGCGACCAGGGCCTGACGATGGGGCGGGACGTGGCCCTTCTGGCCGGGATCCCGCACACGGTCCCCGGCTTCGCGCTCGACCGGATGTGCGCCGGTGCGCTGACCGCGGTGACCTCCGGCGCAGGCGAGATCGCGATGGGCGCTGCCGACGTCGTCCTCGCCGGCGGCGTCGAGCACATGGGTCACCACCCGATGGGCGCCGAGGTCGACTTCAATCCGCGCTTCGTCGCCGAGCGGCTCGTCGACGACTCGGCCGTCTCGATGGGCGCGACGGCGGAGAACCTGCACGACCGCTTTCCGCAGCTGACGAAGGAGGATGCCGACCGGTTCGCCGTCGAGTCGCAGAGGCGGGCCACGGCGGCGTGGTCGAACGGGATCATGCGCGAGACCGTCATCCCCATGTCCGTCTTCACGGACGATGGCTGGACGGTCGCCGACCGCGACCAGTTCCTGCGGCCGGACACGTCTCTGGAAGGCCTGGCCGAGCTGCCCACACCGTTCCGCGTCGGCGGCCGGGTGACCGCCGGGAACTCGGCCGGCTTGACCGACGGTGCGACGGCTGCCCTGCTCGCCTCGGAGGAAGCCGCTGCCGAGCTCGGGCTCGAGCCGAAGATGCGGCTCGTCGGGTTCGCGTTCGCCGGCGTCGAGCCGGAGCTGATGGGGATCGGCCCGATCCCCGCAACCGAGCGGGTGCTGGCGCAGGCCGGTCTCTCGATCGACGACGTCGGGCTCTTCGAGGTGAACGAGCCGTTCGCCGTGCAGGTCCTGAGCTGGTGCGACGGGATGGGCGTCGCGCCCGACGATCCGCGGCTGAACCCGTACGGCGGCGCGATCGCCTGCGGTCACCCCCTGGCGGCGACAGGCGTCCGGCTCATGGCCCAGCTGGCGTACGGGATGAAGGAGCGGCCCGACGTGCGGTACGGGCTGACGGCGCTCTGTGTCGGCATGGGGATGGGCGCCGCGCTGCTCTGGGAACGACTTTGACCCGGCCGACCGAGTTCAAGCTCTCCCGGATCGAGACGGACGCGGGACCGGTCGCCCTGGTCACGATGGACAACGGCGAGGATTGGCAGAAGCCGAACGTGTTCGGCCCCGAGGCCCTGCAGTCGCTGGCCTCAGCGCTGGAGGAGTTGGAGGGCGCCGAATGGGCCGGGATGGTGCTCACCGGCAAGCCGTTCGTCTTCTGCGCCGGCGCGGACATCGACCGGTTCTACGGGGTCTCGGCGGAGGAGGCTGGCGAGGGTAGCCGCGTCGGCCACGAGCTCTTCGGGCGCATCCGGGCGTTGCCGTTCCCGACCCTGGCGGCGATCAACGGCGCCTGCCTCGGGGGCGGCGTCGAGATCGCGCTCCACTGCGACTACCGGACGATCGCGAGCTCGGTGCGGCACTTCGCCTGCCCCGAGGTCTTCCTCGGCCTCTTTCCCGCCTGGGGCGGGACGCAACTCGTTCCGAGGATCGCCGGAGTGGACGCCGCTCTTCGCTTCATCGTCGCGAATCCCCTACGCCAAAACCGGATGCTGACCGGTGCCGAGGCGGAGTCTCTCGGGCTCGTCGACGAGGTGCTGCATCCGGCGGAGTTTCTCGACGATTCCATTGCACTCTTGGTGCAAAGAACAGGGCCCGAAGCGCCAGGTCCGAGGGACAGTCCCTCGGACACGGCCGTCGGAGACCTGATCGCCAAGGCCAGGCGACAGCTGGACGACTCGCTGCACGGGGCGGCTCCGGCGCCCTACGTCGCCATCGACCTGATCGAGGGCTCGACCAAGTGGAGCCTCGAGGAGGGCTACGCGGCCGAGGAGGCCGCGGTCGCGGAGCTCCTGCCCGGCCGCCAAGCCCAGGCCTCGCTCTACGCCTTCGACCTCGTCGAGCGCCGCGCCAAGAGGGACGTCGGCAAGCCCGACGCCGAGGCGCGCCCGATCCGAAAGGTCGGAATCGTCGGCGCGGGGCTGATGGCGAGCCAGCTCGCGACCCTCTTCCTCCGGCGCCTCGAGGTTCCGATCGCGATCCGCGACCTCGACCAGGAGATCGTCGACCGCGCGGTCGGCTCCATCCACGCCGAGCTCGAGGGCCAGGTTCAGAAGGGCCGATACGACGAAGGCAAGGCGCGGTTCCTCGCCTCGCTCGTCGAGGGTGGGACGACGTACGACCATTTCGGCGACTGCGACCTCGTGCTCGAGGCGGTCTTCGAGGAGATGTCGGTAAAGCAGCAGGTCTTCGCGGAACTCGAGGCGGTGGTCTCTCCGGAGGCGATCCTCGCGACGAACACGTCCTCCCTCTCCGTGGCCGAGATGGCCAGTGGCCTCGAGCACCCCGAGCGCGTCGTCGGCCTCCACTTCTTCAACCCCGTCGCCGTCCTCCCGCTCGTCGAGATCATCCGGACGCCCGAGACGGACGACGAGTCGCTCGCGACCGCCTGGGAGACCGCGAAGTCGCTCAGAAAACGTCCGGTGCTCGTCAAGGACGCACCCGCCTTCGTCGTCAATCGTGTCCTGACCCGCATGACGACGGTGCTGACGGAGGCGCTCGAGCAGGGCAACACGGTCGAGGAGACGGACGAGGCGATTCTGCGGCTCGGGATGCCGATGGCGCCGTCCGTGCTCCTCCAGATGGTCGGCCCCCGCGTCGCAAACCACGTCCTCCACACGCTCAACGAGGCGTATCCCGACCGGTTCCCGCTCTTCCAGACCCTCGAGAACTACGCCGACGGGAAGGACGAGATCGCGGTCCGGGGCGACAACCGGCGCAGCGTCGAGGAGATCCAGCAGGCCGCGCTCGAGGCGATCGCAGACGAGATTCACCACATGCTGGACGAGGGCGTCGTGGCCGGCGTCGAGGACATCGACACCGCGTTGCTCCTCGGTGCCGGCTGGCCGTTCTTCCTGGGCGGGATCTCGAGGTACCTGGATCAGGCGGGCCTCTTGCGCACGCCAGCTCCAGCCTGAGCCCAACCCGGCCGCTGGGGGTCTACACGGCCGTGACGTTCCTGTCACACGACGCAAACCTCTGCGGTTTCTAGGTCGGAACTCCGCTACACTCCGACCAGCGCATCGCACGGGGACTGGGCGAGCGCAACTTTCCTTGGAGGCTTGCGGCGCAGACAGTGCCGCGCATGGTGCAAGAGGCCGTCGAGCAACCCACTATTCCGAACAAGGCGACACGCGCCCTCGTCGCAGACGCGCACCGAGCCGAGAGTTGGGCCGGTGAGCCGTTCCTGCACGCGGACGAGGAGCCCGAGACCGTGCTCGCGCCGGGCACGGCCCGGCGACGAGCGCTCGACGACGCCCTGGCCGAGCTGGAGGCCGGTCTCGACAGGCCCTCTCCCGACTGGAAGATCCGCTACGCGCTGATGCTCGGCCTCGAGCGGGTTCTGAGCGAGCGCCCGCCGCGGCTGAAGTCCGGGACGGAGCTCCGCCGTCACCAGATCGACGCGCTCGCGGGAATGCTCACCGAGCTGATCGCGGCAAACCAGAAGGCGGCGAACGGGAACGGGAACGGTCACGCCAAGCTCGAGGAAGTCGAGGAGCTCGAGGACGAAGAGGACGACTTCGAGGTCGACGGCGAGGCCGAGCTTCCGCCGGCGCCGGAGGAGGACGCAGGAGCTGCGAGGCGGTATCGCTTCCGCCACCCGACTGCTTCCGGGAAGACGATCGCGGCCGCCGGGTTCGTCGAGGCGGCGCGCACCGAAGGCGTGCTCATCCTGACCCACCGGCGCCTGCTCGTCTCCCAGTTCAACCGCGAGCTCACGGCCGAGGGGTACGGCGAGCGGCTCAAGCCGGCGGTCGACAAGGGGAAGAAGCCGCCGCGACCGGACCTGATCACCGTCCAGACCTACGCCTGGTTCGCGCGCCACGTGAACGACCTCGAGAAGAGTGCGTATCAGCTGGTGATCTGCGACGAGGCGCACACCGCGCTCGGCGAGAAGACGAGCGCCGCGATCCGCAGCTACACCGAGCCGGTCTACATCGGGATGACGGCGACCGAGCAGCTGATCGCGAAGCAGGTCTCCGACGTCTTCCCCGCGTCGGTCGACGATCTCCCGCTTCAGGACGCCGCGCGACGCGGCCTGATCGCGCCCCTACGCTGCCTCCGTGTCCCGCCCGCGGCGGCGATCAACTCGGTGCCGATCGTCGGCGGCGACTTCGAAGAGCGCGCGCTGGCCGAGGTCCTCGACCACCAGGCGCTGAACCAGGCGGCTGCGAGCCTCTACCGCGACCGCTTCGACTCGACGCCGGGCATCGTCTACGCAGCCGGCGTCGAGCACGCCTACAACCTCGCGCGCGAGTTCCGCGCCGCCGGCCTGAAGGCCGAGGCGGTCAGCGGCCGAACGCCGCCCGTCAAGCTCGCGGAGATCCTCGCCGCCTACGAGCGCGGCGAGATCGACATCCTCATCAACGCGATGCTGCTCGCCGAGGGCTGGAACTCGCCCCGCGCGACCGTCTGCATGCACCTTGCACCGACCGCGAGCCGCCGCGTCTACCAGCAGCGGATCGGCCGGATCATGCGGATGCATCCACGGAAGGAGGCCGGCGTCGTCGTCGACTTCACGCCGAAGGGAGCGACGCACAACGAGCGCGTCGTCTCGCTGCACAGCCTCCTCGACGCCGACTTCTACCGTGAGGGCGCACGCGTGACGCCCGCGCCTCGCCGGCGGCCGCAGCGGCGCGCCCGCCGCAAGCTCTCGCCGGCGCCGTGGCTCGTCCCGGTGACGCCGGACGTCAAGCGCCGACTCAGCGTGATCGCGCGCGAGTGGCAGCGAGTCGACCCGCGCTATCTCGACGAGGACGAGCAGCGCTTCTGGGCCCAGATCGCCGGCCGCCAGGTGCGGTTCGAGGAGCGTGTCGACTTCGTGAGGAAGCTGACCGACGGGCACGCCAGCCGCGGGTGCCTGGAGCAGTTCCTGTTCACCTGCGCGGCGGAGAACCCCAACCGCCGCCTTCGGATGACGGCGCTCGCCGACCGTGTCTCGATGGGCGTCGACCGCGCGAGCTTCGACGACCTGGTCACGCTCGTGACGCAGGCGCCGACCTGGGAGAAGGACCGCGCGCAGGGCGTGCGGATCCTGCTGCGGGGGCTCGCCGACGGGAAGGCCGATGCGCCCGAGCAGATTCTCTGGCGCTGGACGTGGCGCCTCGCCCGCGCGACCCGCAAGATCCAGGATCGCCGTGCGAGCGCCGAGTACCCCGAGGCCAAGCGGCTGCTCGGCGCGCTGGCGAACTCGCGGGGGCACAGGCACGAGGAGAACGCCGCGAAGCTCGTGAACACCGCGCGCGACCTCCCGGTAGAGGTCGGTTCCGCCCTGCTCGCCTCCGCCGAGGGGTACACGCCCCGCGCGACCCGGCTGATCGACACCGCGCGCGAGAGCCTCGGCACCGTCGAGGAAGTCGCCGCAGCTCTCGCCGAGAACCTTCCGCAGCCGAAGCTCCAGGGCCGCTCGCGCCGCCGCCGCCGCCGCAAGAAGAAGGGCGCGAAGGGCCAGCAGCAGGCCCAGAACCAGAACGGCGGCCAGCCGGAGAAGCCGGCCGAAGAGCCGACGCCGGCCGCCGAAGCGTCCTAGCTACTGGTCAGTGGCTGCGGGCGGCTCGCCGTTTTTGCGATCGCGCTCTCTGAGAAACCTGGTGAGCTCGGCGGCCAGCGCTTCGCCCGACGGGATGTCCTCCTCGTCGAACTCGTCCGCCCGCCGTTCGAGATCCTCGACGTAGGCCTGCGTGTCCGAGTCGGCGGCGACCGCCCGGGTCACCTGCTCGGCGTAGCCCTCGGCGGCCTCGCGCAGCTCCTCGACGTCGATCTCGACCCCGAGGATGTCCCCGAGCCGCTCGCAGAGAGCGAGCGCGGCGCGCGGGCTGGGCGTCAGCGAGACGTAGTGCGGCACCGCGGCCCAAAGGCTCGCCGACGGCAGCTCGCGCTGCTTGCACGCGTCATGGACGATCCCCACGATGCCCGTCGGACCTTCGTAGCGCGAGGCCTGCAGGCCCAGCCGCTCGACGAGCTCCTCGTCGCTCGCGCTTCCGGTCACCGGGCTCGGGCGCGTGTGCGGGATATCGGCCAGTAAAGACCCCAGGGTGATCACGAGCTCGACGCCCAGGTCCTCCGCGAAGCCAGTGACCATCTCGGCGAACGCGCGCCAGCGGAGATTCGGCTCCATCCCCAGGAGCAGCACGACGTCGCGATCGAGTCCGTCGACGCGCGCGCGGTAGAAGACCGTCTCGGGCCAGTCGATCTGACGCGTCAGCCCGTCGACCAGCTTGACGTGCGGCCTCGTCGCCTGGAAGTCGAAGAACCCCTCGGGATCGACGTCCGCGATCTGCTCCGCATCCCACAGTCGCGCGAGGTAGCCGGCAGCGAGGGACGCGCCCTGGCCGCCGTCGTTCCAGCCGCGAAATGCCGCGATCAGAACCGGCCTGTCGAGGGCTGGTTTGTCGGAGATCCGGAGCTCGTCGGCCATCGAGTTCACCTTACCCCCGCTGCGGCTCGAGCCAACGCGGCGGCTGCCAGAGCAGCGCGGCAAGTGAGACCGTCAGCGCCCAGACGGCTGCGGCGAGCGCGACGTGCAGGGCGACGATTCCCCAAGGGAGCTCCAGCCGCCACTGGAGCTCGCCCACCGCCATCTGCGCGAGCAGCACGCCGAGCAGCAGGAGCGAGAAGCGGAAGAGGCGCGGGGCGAGTGAGCGGCGGGCGACGATGTAGCCGAGGACGAACAGGAAGACACAACCGAAGATCGCCGTGATCCGGACGTGGACGTACAGCGCGTCGGGGAGATTCCAGAGGCGGTGGATCACGTCCGGGTCGCCCGAGTGCGGCCCTGCGCTCGTGACCAGTGTCCCGGTGACGACGAGCCCGAGGCAGGCGACGGCGAGGACGACGGCACCGATCCGGAGCTCTCGCGGGAACTCGAGCGATGCAGCGCCGCGCTCCTTGCGGATCGACTCGACCAGGACGACGATCGCGCCCCCGAGCGCGAGCAGAGCGACGAGGAAGTGCACCATCACCATCTCGGGCGGCAAGTCGTATCGAATCGTCGCGAGCCCGAGCGGTGCCTCGACCACCGTCAGCACGGCGACGGCGATCGCCGTCCAGAAGGTCCAGCGGGGCAGGTGCCTCGCCGCCCAGGCGGTCAGGATCGAGAGCGTGATCGGGAAGATCCCGAAGACTCGGTTCCCGAACTCGATGTAGGCGTTGACATCGTCCTCGGGAAAGAACGCGCCCTCCTCACAGCCGGGCCATGCCTCGCAGCCCAGGCCCGATCCGGTGAGGCGCACCAGCGAGCCCGTGATGACGATGACGTAGAGCGTGAGTACGGTGCCGGTGGCCAGCCACCGGACCCGCCTCGGCGTCAACGCGACTCCGCGCGGCTCAGAGAATCCGTGAGGACCTCCCGGAACCGGTCGGGCTCCTCCACGAAGGCCATGTGCGAGCTCTCTTCGAACAGCACGCGCTCGGCGCCCGGGATCCCGCTCTGCGCGGCCTCGGCCAGCGCGGGCGTGCACTCGTCATACCGACCGGAGGTGACGAGCGTCGGCACCCGGATCTCGTGCAACCGGTCGCGCACGTCCCAGTCGTGGAGCTTGCCGTCGGCATTCCACTCGCTCTGCCCCCAGAGCGCGCGGTAGACCGGCGTGCCCTTCTCCGCCTTGCCACGCTCGACGAAGTCCGGCGGCGGGTCGACCAGCAGGACGTGGCGGCGCCAGAACTCGTCCTCGGCCGCCTTGTAGTCGGGGTGGTCGAGGGTGCCGGCCGCCTCGTGCTCCGCGATCGCCCGCCGGTGGTGCTCCGGCAGCTCGTCGCGGAGACGGGCAGCCTCGGCCATCCAAGTCTCGGCCGCCGTCGGCGGCGAGTTCAGCGTCAGGCTGACGAGCCCCGGCGGCTGGGTGAGCACGTACTCGATCGCAAGCATCGAGCCCCACGAGGTGCCGAGGAGATGGATCCGGTCGAGGGCGAGTGCCTCCCGAAGCGTCCGGATCTCGTCCACGAACAGCTCGACCGTCCAGAGGTCGGGGTCGTCGGGCCGGTCGGAGCTGCCGCACCCGAGCTGGTCGTAGACCACGACGCGACGTCCATCCGAGGCCAGCTCCTCCAGGGGCTTGAAGTAATGGTGCGTCGAGCCCGGTCCGCCGTGGAGGCAGAGCAGCGGGATCCCGCCCTCTGGGCCGACGTCGCGGTACCACGTCTCGAACCCGCGGAACGGGATGCGACCCTCGACGACTCTCACGGGCGGAGCGGCTCCAGGACCGCGGGGTAGCCGTCGGCGCCCGGGAACGGCGTCGGCCGTGAGCCGAGGAAGAGTGGGCGGTCGGCGGCGTTCAGCAGGACGGGCATCAGGTCAGGGCCTTGCAGGTGACCGAGGATGCCTGCGGCGCAGGGCAGCTCACCGAAGGAGGTGACTCCGTCGGCGCGGATGCCCGGGCCTGCCAGGATCAGCGGCACCGGATCGCCCGAGTGGATGACGTCGGGATAGGCAGGCGTCGCATGGTCTCCGGTGAGGCAGATGACGGCTCGATCGGTGGGGAGATCGCCGAGTGCTTCGTCGAGCGCCTCGATCGTCCGCTGCTTGATCGCGGGGTCCTTGGTGTGGCCGGCCTCGTCCGTTGCCTTCTGGTGGGAGAAGACGAACGTGTCGCCTGCATCGAGACGCTCGCGGACCAGGTCAACGCGCCGCGCGAGATCCGCTGTCGCGTCCTCGGACTCCGCTTCCTCGAGCGGCGCCAGCCCGACGGCGCGCGCGAGCCCGTGCATGAACCGTGAGGCGGCGATGAACGTCCCCGAGACGCCGTGCCGCTCTGCGAACGTCGGCGCCTCGCGAGGGCGGCCCCACCACTTCAGCGTGATCACGTTGAAGCGCTCACCCTCGAGACGGCGAAGGACTTCGCGCATCCACTCGTCGGCGGCCCCGGCCGTCCGCTCCGCCTCGGGCACGACGGGCTGCGGGCGTAGCACGGGGTACCAGTCGCGAAAGAAGGCGTCCGAATCAGTCACGCGGTCGTCCGCACCGCCGGATATCCGCAGGATCGCCTCGCCGCGCCCCAGATCCGAGAGCGAGAAGCGGAGACCGTCGACCTCGATGCCGTCACAGCGCTCCAGCAGCGTGCGCGCCTCCTCGTCGTCCTCGCCGCGGCGCGGCCGGCCGGTGAGCCAGAGCTCGCCGTCCCGCTCGTCCGCGGGACGGAGCGCCGCGAAGGCGAAGACATCCGATGGATCGGCCTCCTGCCGCGCGCCGAGCGCCTCGAGCACCGCCCGACCGGGGAACTCATCGGGCCGGTAGCCGAGCATCGACCAGTGCGCGACCTCGCTCGAAGGGGCCCGTCCGGGCCCGACCGCGTAGAGGACGCCTGTCGAGCCGCGCGCGGCGAGTGCGTCGAGGTTGGGCGTCGCGGCCGCCTCGTTGGCGGTTCGCCCGCCGAGGCTCTCGTGCGCGCGGTCTCCCAACCCGTCCAGCAGGACGACGACGATCGGATGCATCGCCGGAGGCTAGACCGGGACGCGATCGAAAGCGCTTGGATGACCTGTGCGACCCCGGGCGGGACGAGGGACTCCCAGTCGCCGTCGGCCCGCAACGCCTCGCTGAACGTCGGCGCCCGAGATCTCCTTCTCGGAGCCCTCGTCGAGCACGACGACCTCGTAGCCCGCCTCCCGCATCCGCTCGAGCTTCGTGCCGCCCCAGTCAGAGAACAGCCGGATGTACTGCGTCACGCCGTCAGGGACATACGCCGGCCAGAGCTCCGGCTCGTTGACCGGGAACGGGATCACGTGGAGGCTCGCCAGGTCGAGGCCGAGGTCTCCTGCGGCGGCCTTCACCATCAGCAGGCGCTCGGCGTAGCTCCACGGGTTCGACTCGGGCAGATGACGGAGCGGATCGCTCTCCTCCGGCCGGATCCGCGCCGGGTCGGGATTCGTGATCCCGACGAAGACCTCGTCCGAGCGATCGGCCGCGCCGGCGAGGTACTCCAAGTGCCCGTTATGGAACGGCTGGAATCGCCCGTGAATCATCCCACGGGTCATACAACGACAACTCCGGCACCCTCCTCGACCCGGCCAACGCGCCGGATGAACAGCTTCTTCGCCTGGAACTCCGCCTCGAGCACCGCGCCTCGCTCCGATGGAACGGAGATGAGCAGGCCGCCGGCCGTCTGCGGGTCGAACCCGAGCGCGACGAGCGTCTCCGGCGCGCCGTCCAGGTCGAGATGTGGGCCTGCGAACTCCCGGTTGCGCGGATCCCCGCTCGTCCGAACTCCGTTCCGCGCCAGGTCGAGCGCCCCGTCGATCGCCGGGAACCGCTCCGACTCCAGCCGAATCCGGACGCCGCTGCGCTCGGCCACCTCGTGCGCGTGCCCGAACAGCCCGAAGCCGGTCACGTCGGTCACTGCGTTGGGCTCGAACTGGCGCAGGACGGACGCCGCGTCCATGTTCAGCGTCCGCATCCAGCGGACGGCGCGCTCCAGAGGCTGCGTGCCGGCGGCGCCCTGGTTGAACCCGGTCATGATCAGCCCGGTTCCGAGCGGCTTCGTCAGAAAGATCGAGTCGCCGGGCTTCGCGCCGTTCTTCGGCCAGAGCGCGTCCGGCCGTACCGTTCCGACCACGGCGAGCCCGTACTTCGGCTCCTCGTCCCTGATCGTGTGGCCCCCGGCGAGCAGCGCGCCGGCGGCGCGAACCTGCTCGTCCGCCGCGGAGAAGATCGCGCCGAGCATCTCGGTCGGAAGGGACTCGGGAAAGGCGGCGATCGAGAGGGCGAGGAGCGGCGTGCCGCCCATCGCGAAGACGTCGTTCAGCGCGTTCGTCGCCGCAATCGCGCCGTAGTCGGCCGGGTCGTCGACGACCGGCGGGAAGAAGTCGAGCGTGAAGATGATCGCCCGGTCGTCGTCGAGCCGGTAGACGGCCGCATCGTCCGCGGGATCGAGCCCGACGAGCAGGTCCTCCGATTCGACCGGGACGAATCCCTGGAGGAGCTCCTCGAGGCGGGCAGCCGAGTACTTCGCCGCGCAGCCGCCGCACGAGGCGAGATCGGTCAGTTTGACGTGAGCGGTCTCCAGTGGGGTGGCTCCGTGGGAACGCGGAATGCTGCCCAGGGTGCTTGTTCCCGTCAAACGGAGACCGAACCATCCGTATTCCGGCCTTCCGGAAAAACGACGGCAGCCAGGAGGCCGCCGTCGCAGATCAGGGGAGAGGAGGAGCGAGGTCGACGAACCGCACTTCGATGACCCGATCCTCTGTCCTACGAAGACCCGAGTGTGTGCGACCAATCTTCCATGGCACGAGGTCCCGGCTCCCCCAAACGGATCCGGTTTCCTCGTTCGCGCGTCTGAAGTGGTGCTAGGCGACCGCCCGTGAGTCGAGCCCCTGACCGGCGATGCCACCCTCGGGCTGCCACAGCGATGGCAGCTGGAGCCGAAGGCTCAGCAGGTGAACCACTGGTCGATGAAGCCTCCACCGCTGATGGCGGCGAGGGTCGTCAGGGCGACGAGGAGTGAGATCTTGACCCGATGCTTCAGTGCAATCACCCCCTTCCCTAGAACCTGAAGTCCTGGAGCGCTTCTGCAGCGCGCCTGTAGAGCTGCGCGGCCATCTGGTCCTGACCACGCCGCACCGCAAGGTCGCCCTTGGCGATCCACGCGGCCGCACGATGGCTTACTGAGGAAAGCTGGTCGAAGCTGTGCTCGGCCTCCTCGAAGGCCTGCGCTGCTTCGTCGAGGCGGCCCTGCTCCATGAGCGAGCGCCCGAGGACGAGCTGCGCGTTCCCGATCTCGTCGACCGCGTCGACGCGGTCGCCGAGGAGCTTGAGTGCCTGCCGCGCCTGCTCCTCCGCCGGCTCGATCTGGCCGGTCCGGAGGCTCACCTGCGCGAGCGAGGAGACTGCCGAGGCCGCGTCCTTCTCGGTGCCGTACTCGAGCAGGACACGGAACGACTCTTTGAGCTGCTCGACTGCCTCTTCAGGCTTGCCGAGCAGGAAGCTGAGCCCGCCGAGGTTGTTCAGCAGCTTGCCGACCGCGTTGCGATCAGCGATCTCCTCGAACTGTGCCTTCGCCTGCTCGGCGTACCGGCGCGCAAGGACCCACTGACCCTGACGCTCGGCGACGAGCGACGCGTGGAAGTACACCCGTGCGACCGAACGGGGGTCTTCGAGCGCCTCGGCGAGCTCGAGCGCCCGCTCGAGATCCTCACGGGCCGCTTCGTAGTCGCGCTGGCGTCGGTAACAACGCGACCGGTAACCGAAGATCTCCGCGCGGAGCCGGTCGCAGGGAAGCCCGGAATTCTCGGCGAGTGCCAGGGCCTCGTTGAAGAGATTGATTGCCGTCTGGATGCTCGCAAGCTCCACGCGGCAGGCACCGAGCCGGTACAGGATCTCTGCGCGGTCGACGTCCGAGAACATCGTGTCCTCCGCCATCGCGCGGGCACGGGTGAGAAGCTGAACCGCCTCCTTCACCTCGCCCAAGCGGAGCCGGACCCACGCTTCACCGGAGAGGGAGCGAACCTGGAGCTCGACCGCGGCGATACCCGCGATCGTCGGCGAGACGCGCGTGAACTCTTCGAGCGACTCCGCATACTCGTGGTTCTCGCTGAGGGCCTCTGCCCGTGCCAGGGACGCCTCGATCCGGCCGCGCTCGTCCGCGGCGACGCCGCTGGCGAGGAACCCGGGATCGACGTTCAGCCGCTCGGCGAGCCACTCGATCGTCTCCTGGGTCGGGCGGGTCTTGCCGCGCTCGATCTGGGAGACGTACTCCTTGGAGAAGCGGTCGCCGGCGAGGTCCGTCTGTGTCAAGCCGGCGTTGACTCGCAGCGTACGCAGGCGCTGGCCGAGCCCTCCGTTGGGGAGGCGACCGAAACCCTGCGGCTTGTTCTGGATCGTGCGGTTCACTGGCGGGCTAACTCCTGGGCGGCTGCGACTACTTGACATTACGGCAACTCCTCGTGCCTTCTTGATCCCCCGAAAGGGTCATGGCTACGGGGGATTTTGGGTCAACCGACGATATCGCAAAATCACTTGACCGAGGTACTTGACTCAGCCCGGAACCGCCCCTATAGTCCGTTCACCGAGCAGTGAAGCCCCCAAGCCGAGCTGTTCGGGAGGCGCGCCAAATATGGCGACGGTGGTTCGGAGGAGTTGGCTGGGCCGCAGAGTCAGAGCCTCCGGGCCGTCGCCGCAGAGGTGGCTCGCCGCTAGAGATACGAACCCCCGGGGGCCGCAGCCCGGGGGTTCATCTTTTTTCGCGGCCTTTCGGCCGCTCGTCTGTATGGAGCCGCGAAGCGCTGCGGCGCTTCCTTGACCTAGCTGTCGTTGGTGAATGAACCGGCGAAGCCCGTTCATCGGCGATACCCAGTGCGTCTTGGCAGCCAGCCCGGCACTGCTCGCCGATAGGTGTCGTACTCCTCGCCGAACTGACGGTGGAGCGTGGGCTCCTCGTACCAGCGCACGAAGGCGAAGAAGACGACCCACAGCACGCCCGCATACAGGAGGAGAGTCATCTGTCCAAGGAGGAGGGCCTGGCCGACGACCGCGCCGACGACGGCGAGGTACATCGGATTGCGGACGTACCGGTAGAGGCCGCCGATGACGAGCCGCTCCGTTGGCGCGACGGGCGCGGGTGTTCCGGTTCCTTCGACGACGAATCGCGCGAACGCATGCAGGAGGACGCCAACCGAGCTCGCGAGGATCACTCCTCCGCCAAGCCGGAGGGGAATCCAGAGCGCGTTGTCGACTTCCCAGCGCGTCAGCAGCCACGGGATCACACCCGCCACGACGCCCGGGGCCAGGAGGAGAAAGACCACGGTGCCCACCGCGGCCCGGCCTCGGCTCATCCGCTCAGACGTCGGAGCCGGTGAGCCAGCTGCGGCGGCTGGCGGTGATTCTCGGAATGTCGGCGTCGAGCATGCCGCCCAGGCGCTTGCTCACCGTTGCGAGCAGCCCGAGCGAGACGAAGATCCACGCCTCGGCTTCGGGATCGCGGTTCTTCGGGATGCCGCCGGCGGCCTGCGAGCGCTCGATCACGGCGACGACGAACTCCTGGACCTCGCGCATGTGGCGCTTGAGGTGCTTCCGGATCTCCGCGTCGTCGCTTGCTTCCGTCAGCGCCTGGATCCAGAGGTTGGCGACCAGGCCATGGCGTTCCTTCGCGGCCTTCAGATACGCGGAGCCCATCGCGGTGATCCAGAGAGCAGGGTTCGGCTCGGCCTCGACCGCTCGCTCCCACATCTGCCTGGTGTCGTCCCATGCCGAGTCGAGACATGCGAGGTAGAGGGCGCGTTTGGACTGGAAGTGGCGGTAGAGGATCGGCTCGGTCACACCCGCCTGTCTCGCGATCTCGGCCGTCGTCGTGCCGCGGTAGCTGCCTTTCGAGAAGATCCCGCACGCGCACTCGAGGACGTCGGCCCGCCGCTCCTCGGCGGTCAGCCGTGGCTTCGTGGCGCTCATCCGACCTCGGCGATCGGCTCGGGACGGCGGTCGGGCTCTTCGAGCTCGTGCGGCCGGACGAGAACGAACGAGACCACCGCACCGCCAAGGGCGATCAGCGCAGCCACGAGCAGCGCAGTCGAGAACCCGTCGACGAAACGCGAGGGATCCCGGAAGACCTCGGGGCCCTTCAGCCCACCGATCTGGTGGGCCATGATCGCGCCCATCAGTGCGATGCCCATGGAGCCGCCGACCTGGCGAAATGCGTTGAGAACGGCCGAGCCCACTCCGGACTTGTCGACCGGGAGCGCGCGCACTGCG
Source organism: uncultured Actinomycetes bacterium (assembly GCA_963827705.1). GTDB lineage: Bacteria > Actinomycetota > Thermoleophilia > Gaiellales > Gaiellaceae > JACDAN01. Next base: position 44,686 of record CAWHBN010000020.1, on the reverse strand, counting down.
GCCGCGGCGCTCGGCGTCATCACGAGCCCCATCCCGATCCCACCGGCGATGAACGCCGGGAGGAGGTCGACGTAGGCGGCGTTCTCGTCGAGTCGCGAGAAGTAGAAAAGCTGGGCCGAGACGAAGAGCATCCCCACTGTCATCAGCCAGCGCGAGCCGACTCGATCGGACGTCTTCCCCGCGATCGGCGCGACGAGGATGATCAGCACGGTCAGCGGCAGGAACGCTGCTCCGGTCTGGACGGCCGAGTAGCCGAGGATCCCCTGCATGTAGAGCGAGACGAAGAAGAAGACGCCGAACATCGCGAGCGCGACCAGGAGGATGGCGATGTTCGCGCCGGTGAAGGTCCTGTTCCGGAAGAGCGAGAGATCGAGCATCGGCAGCCGCTGGTGGGTCTCGAGCAGCACGAAGGCGACGAGCATGACGGCGGCGACGACGAACGCGCCAACGATCCGGCCCGACGTCCACCCGAAGGTGTTCGCCTCGATCAGGCCGTAGGTGAGCGCGAACAGGCCGATCCCGGAGGTCAGGAGCCCCGGCAAGTCGAGACGCTGTTCGGCCGATTCGTCCTTCGACTCACGGATGAGCACGAAGCTGGCCACGATCGCGACGATGCCGACGGGAACGTTGACGAAGAAGATCCAGCTCCAGTCGAGATGCTGCGTAAGCAGGCCGCCGACGAGCGGGCCGATGGCAAGCGCGAGCGCGGAGACGCCGGCCCAGATCCCGATCGCCATCCCGCGTTGGCGGGGCGGGAAGGTTGCTGCGATGATCGAGAGCGTGGCCGGGTTCATCAGCGCCGCGCCCGCGCCCTGCACCACTCGTGCACCGATGAGGAACTGCTCGGTCTCGGCAAGGCCGCACGCCAGGGACGCGCCGGTGAAGATCACGAGGCCGGCCACGAAGATCAACCGGCGGCCGAGCATGTCCGCGAGCTTCCCGCCGGTCAGCATGAGCGATGCGAACGTGAGCGCGTAGCCCGTGACGATCCACTCGAGCTCCGACAGGTCGGCGCCGAGGTCGCGCGCCATCGACGGGAGGGCGACGTTCACGACCGTGTTGTCGAGCATGATCATGAAGAGCCCGAAGGAGACAGCGGCGAGCGTCCACCATTTGCGTGCCTCCTCGGAGATGAAATGCAGTGCCATGATCGAGACAGCTATGTTAGCGGTCACTAAGTTACGGAGTCAATGACCGAGCGCCTCGCCACCGCCGCCGCACGACGTCCCGGACTCACGATCGGGGCCTGGATCATCGCCGTCGTCGTCTCCCTCGTCCTGGTCGTCTTCTTCCTGGGGGATGCCCTGTCAGGCGAGGCCGAGCAGCTGAACAATCCCGAGTCGGAGCAGGCCTACCAACTGATCGGCGATCGCCTGCCGCCCGACCCGGAGTTCACGACCGACGTCGTCCTCGTCCGGGCCACCGGCGACCCCGCCGGGCTCGAGGAGTCCGCCTCTGCCGTGGCGACCGAGCTCCGCCACGTGCCAGGCGTGGTCTACGTCGGCGACGAGCCGGCCGCCCGGACGGACAGCGCGCTCGTCCTGCCCGTCGGCCTCGAGGACGAGGAAGTCGCGGCCGAAGTCGTCGACGTGCTCGAGGGGTTCGACGACCCCTCGGTCGAGCTCTTCATCACGGGCGAGTGGTCAGTCGAGCGCGACTTCCTGACGCTCTCTGAAGAGGATCTGCAGAAGGGAGAGCTTCAGTTCGGGCTCCCGGTGGCGTTCATCGTCCTGCTGCTCGTCTTCGGCGCGGTCGTCGCCGGGCTGGTTCCGCTCGCGCTCGCGATCGTCGCGATCCTCACCGCGCTGGGACTCGTGGCGCTCATCGGCACCGCGTTCGAGCTCTCGGTCTTCACCATCAACATGCTCACGGGCATGGGGCTCGCGCTGGGGATCGACTACGCGCTGTTCGTCGTGTCGCGCTTCCGGGAGGAGCGCTCGGGCGGACGGGACAAGCTCGACGCAATCGCCTCGACCGGCGCCACAGCGAGCCGCGCGGTGCTCTTCAGCGGCTGCGCCTTCGTCATCGCGATGCTCGGGCTCCTGCTCATCCCGAACACGATCTTCCGCAGCCTTGCCGCGGGCGCAATCCTGGTGGGCCTCACCTCGGTGGCCGCCGCCCTGACCCTCCTCCCCGCCGTGCTGAGCCTGCTCGGTGACCGGGTCAACGCCCTTCGGATTCCGTTCATCGGCCGGGGCGCCGAGCGGGGGACGGGAGCCGAGAGCCCCTTCTGGGGCGGAGTCGTCCGGGCCGTGATGCGACGGCCGGTCCTGAGTCTCACGCTGAGCACGGCGTTCCTCGTCGCGCTCTCGATCCCGGTCCTGAGCTACACGACGGGCGAGGCGGGAATCCGCACGCTTCCCGACCGCTTTGCGTCGAAGCAGGGGTTCAGCGCCCTGGAGGAAGCATTCGGCATCGGCACGACCGACAACGTGGAGGTCGTCGTCGACGGCGACGTGGAGAGCCCTGAGACCCGGGCGGGGATCGTGCAGCTCGCCGCTGACATGCGGGCGAACGACGCCTTCCGGCAGGTCGAGGCTGAGTTCCACCCAGAGGAGCGGCTCGCGGTGGTGGAGGCCCTCCCGACAGGTGACAGCCGTGACGACCGGGCACTCGATGCCGTCCGGGCGCTGCGTGAAGAGGAGATCCCCGGCGCACGCGTGCTCGTCACGGGCGAGACGGCCGAGAGCATCGACTACTACGCCCTGACCGATCGCTGGCTGCCCATCCTGCTGACGGTCGTCCTCACGTTGTCGTTCATCCTCCTGACCGTGGCCTTCAGGTCGATCGTGGTCGCCGGCACGGCGATCGTGCTGAACCTCCTGTCAGTGGGTGCCGCTTACGGTGTCCTCATCCTCGTCTTCCAGAAGGGGGTCGGCAACGAGCTGTTCGGCTTCCAGCAGGTGGACTTCATCGAGGCCTGGGTGCCGCTTTTCCTCTTCGCCGTGCTCTTCGGCCTCTCGATGGATTACCACGTGTTCCTGCTCAGCCGGATCCGCGAGCGGTACGTGCAGAACCGTGACAACGACGCGGCCGTCGTGCACGGGATCGGCTCGACTGCTCGGCTGATCACCGGCGCCGCGCTGATCATCATCGCGGTGTTCGGCGGCTTCGCCGTCGGTGACCTGGTCATGTTCCAGCAGATGGGCTTCGGGGTCGCCATCGCGCTGCTGATCGACGCGACGATCATCCGTTCGGTGCTGCTGCCGGCAGCGATGAAGCTCCTCGGCGACTGGAACTGGTACCTGCCGCACTGGCTCGAGTGGCTTCCGGACTTCCACGTCGAGGGCAATCGGTGAGCGAGGTCGTCTGGCGGCCGACCGAGGAGGTGCTCGAGCGGGCGAACGTCGTCCGGCTGATGCGCCGGCACGGCATCGGCGACTACTGGGAGCTCGTGCGCCGCTCGCAGGAGGATCCGGACTGGTTCTGGGCCGCCGCGGTCGAAGACATGGGCCTCGAGTTCTCGAAGCCGTGGGACCGCGTCTTGGACCTTTCACGCGGCCCGGAATGGGCAACCTGGTTCGTGGGCGGAGAGGTGAACATCGCCTGGAACTGCGTCCACCGGTGGGCGCGCCGCCGCCCGGAGGCTGTGGCGGCCGTGTCGCTCGCCGAGGACGGCGCGCGGCGGGAGCTGACCTGGGCCGCCATGTCGGACCAGGTCACCCGGCTGGCGGAGGCGCTCGTGCGGCTCGGCGTGGAGCAGGGTGACCGGGTGGCGATCTTCCTGCCGATGTCGCAGGAGGTCGCGATCGCATCGCACGCCTGCGCCCACATCGGCGCGATCCAGGTGCCGATCTTCTCCGGCTTCGCGGCGCCAGCGGTCGCACAGCGGCTCCAGGCCTCGGAGGCAAAGGTCGCGATCACGACGCGCGTCTCCTCGCGGCGAGGGCGAGAGGTGCCGATGCTCGAGATCCTCGAGGAGGCGCGGGCCGAGTCGCCATCGGTCGAGCACGTGGTGGTGGCGCCATGGGACGAGCTCGTCGACGACCTACCGGGTGAGCTGCCTCCTGCGGAGCTCCCGTCCGAGACGCCGTACCTCCTGACCTACACGTCCGGGACGACCGGCAAGCCGAAGGGCGTCGTCCACGTGCAGGGCGGCTTCCTCGTCTCGATCGCGCGAGAGGTCTGTTACCAGGCGGACGCCGGCCCTGACGACGCGATCCATTTCGCCACGGACATGGGCTGGATCATGGGCCCGTGGACGGTGGTGGGCGGGCAGGCGATGGGCTCGACGCTCGTCTTCGCGGAAGGCGCGCCGGACTGGCCCCCCGACCGCCTCTGGCGGCTGATCGAGCAGGAGCGCGTCTCGATCCTCGGCCTCTCACCGACGCTCGTGAGGGGTCTGATCCCCCACGGCGATCCCGAGGCCGACCTCTCCTCGCTGCGCACGATCGTGACGACCGGCGAGCCCTGGAACCCCGAGCCGTACCGCTGGCTCTTCGAGGAGGTCGGGGGCAGGCGGGTCCCGATCATCAACTGCTCCGGCGGGACGGAGGTCGGCGCCTGCTTCCTCTCCCCGGCCCCGGCGATCCCGATCAAGGCCTGCTCGCTCGGCGGGCCGGCGCTCGGGATGGCGATGGACGTCGTCGACGCCGAGGGCCGCTCGCTGGTGGCGAGCGGCGAGGTCGGGGAGCTCGTCTGCCGCAAGCCCTTCCCGGGGATGACACGAGGGTTCTGGCGCGATCCCGACCGCTACATCGAGACGTACTGGAGCCGGTTCCCGGGCGTCTGGACGCACGGCGACTGGGCGTCCGTGGACGAGGACGGCTTCTGGTTCCTCCATGGCCGGTCGGACGACACGCTCAACATCGCGGGGAAGCGGATCGGCCCTGCAGAGCTGGAGTCCGCAGCGGTCGAGCATCCCTCCGTTCTGGAGGCGGCGGCGGTCGGGATCCCGCACGAGGTCAAGGGCGAGGTGGCCTGGATCTTCTGCATCGCCGCGCCGGGCGTCGACGGGAGTGAAGCGCTCGCCGGCGAGGTCTCGGAGCTCGTCTCGCGGGATCTCGGCAAGGCGTTCCGCCCGGACCGCGTGGTGTTCGTGAGCGCGCTGCCGAAGACCCGCAGCGCGAAGATCATGCGCCGCGCCGTGCGGGCAAAGGCGCTTGGAGCCGACCCCGGCGACCTGTCGTCGCTCGAGAACCCCGAGGCGCTGGACGAGATCGCGTCAGTGCTCGGGCGGTAGATCGCCCGTAGCGAGCGCGCGCTGGAAGGCCGGGTACGAGCCTGCCTTCCCGACCGTGACCAGCGTGTCTCCCTGCTGGATCACGTCGTCGGGCAGCGCGCCGGTGACAGGCTCCGGCTCCCGGAGGATCGCGATCACCGTGATCCCGAGCTTGGCCCGGAACCCGGCCTCGGCCAGGCTCTTGCCGATCCACGGGCTCTCGTCCGGCACCGGAGTCCACTCGATCAGCAGCTCACCGAGCGCCATCTCGAGCTCCTCGACGATCTTCGGCCGCTCGTAGGCGCCGCCGAGAACGGCGCCGAGCTGCCGCGCCTCGTCGTCGTCCAGCGTGATCACCGACCGAGGCTCGTCGTCGGAGCCGCGCCGGAAGTAGTAGAGCTCTCGCTTCCCGTCGTTGTGGAGGATCACGGTGAGCCGGGAGCCCTCTCCGGTCCGGATCGTGAACTTCGTCCCGATCCCGGGAAGGCGGGTCTCCTCGAGTTGAGTGGGCAACGCGTCAGCCTCCTTCGGCCAGTGTAGGGACACGGAACAGACGGCGACCGAGCACCTTCGACTCCTTCATCAGGATCACGCCGATGGTCGCCGTAATCAGGACGTAGAGCCCGGCGAACGCGATCAGGGTCGCCTGCTGGTCGGCCAGCAGCTCGTCGTTCGCCGAGGCCACCTGCGCGAGGATGATGGTGAACTCGCCGTGGGCGATGAGCGCCACGCCGGCGTTGAAGCTCTGGCGCGCGGAGAAGCCTCCGAGCCTGCCGGCGACATGGCCCGTCGCGATCTTGCCGATCACCGCGGCCGGAACGGCGAGCGCGAGCAGCCATCCGACGTCGCCCAGCGCGGAGATGTCGATCGAGAGCCCGAAGACGAAGAAGAAGAGCGCGGCGAAGATGTCCCGGAAGCTGAAGAAGCGCTCCTCGATCTCCTCCCGCATCGAGGTCTCGGACAGGACGACGCCGGCCATCAGGGCGCCGATCGCCTCGGAGAGGCCGAGAGCGTCGGCGACCGCCGCCATCCCGATCAGAAAGCCGAACACCGCGAGCAGGAACATCTCGCGCGGCAGCCAGTCCAGGAGCCGGTCAATCGGCCCCGCGAGCCACTTCGAGAGGGCGAGCGAGACGGCGATGAAGCCGATCGCCTTGGCGACGATCGCAAGCGTGGCGCCGGCCGCGCCGCCGCCTCCCGCGGCGAAGCCCAGCACGAGCGCGATCGCGATGTCCTCCGCGATCAGGATCGCCAGGACGAGGTCGGTCTCGTCGTCTGCGAGACGCCGGAAGTCGATCAGGCCCTTGACGGCGATCGCGCTCGACGAGACGTAGATCGCCGCCGCGAGGATCACCGCCGCGAAGCTGACGCCGAAGGCAGCGATGCCCACAAGCAGGCCAAGGCCGGCGTTGGCCACGAGATCGAAGAGCCCGCCGAAGACCACATGGCGTCGGCTTCGCGACAGCCTGGTGAGGGTGAACTCGAGACCGAGGAAGAACAGCAGGAAGATGATCCCCACCTCGGCGACGAACTCCGTGACCTCCGACGGGCTGATCAGCGTCACGACCGTGGGCTCATTCGGCCCGAGGAGTAAGCCGGCGAGGAGGTAGGCGGGGATCGCCGACAGGCCGAAGCGGCTCGCGACCAGCCCCAGAACTCCGAGCATCCCGACGGTGACGGCGAGCTCGGCGAGGGTCACGCCATGACCCTATCGAGGCGTGGAAGACTCTTTCTCGTGGCTGACCGGATGGACGGACAGGTCGCGCTCGTCACGGGCGGCGGTCGCGGGATCGGCGCGGGCATCGCTCGCGAGCTTGCCGACGCGGGAATGAAAGTCGCGGTCTCGGCGCGCTCGGCCGACCAGGTGGAGGAGGTCGCGCGTGAGATCGGTGGCCTCGGGGTCGTCGCCGACGTCTCCCGGCAGGAGGACGTCGAGCGCATGGTGGCCGACGTCGACCGGGAGCTGGGGCCGATCGACCTCCTCGTCGCGAACGCCGGGATCGCGCACTGGGGCGGCGAGGCCTGGAAGGACGACCCCGACGAGTGGTGGCACGCGTTCGAGATCAACGTCCTCGGTGCCTTCCTGTGCTGGCGCGCGGTCGTGCCCGGAATGATCGAGCGCGGTCGCGGGCGGATCGTCAACACAGGCAGCGGCTCCGCGTACCTGCCCGGCCAGAGCACGACCGCCTACGGCGCCAGCAAGGCTGCGCTCTACCGGGCGGCGGAGGGCCTGGCCCTCCAGCTCGAGCCGCACGGGATCTCCGTGTTCACGATCAGCCCCGGGCTCGTGAAGACCGACATGACCGAGTCGTTCGGAGAGGACGCGCCCTGGACGCCGCCGGAGCTGGCGCCGAGGCTCGTGCGCGTGCTTGCTTCCGGGCGGGCGGACGCACTGAGCGGCCGGTACATCCACGCCGAGCACGACGACATCGAGGACCTGATCCGCCGCGCGGACGAGATCGTGGAGAACGACCTCAACGCGATCCGGCTCCAGCGCTGAACTGGCTAGTAACAGACTGTTACTAGCCGCCGGAGGCCGCTGCTGGCGGCGGTTCCGCGACTTGTAACAGACTGTTACTAGGCCTCTCGCGGGACGATCCAGGTCGCCCGGGCCGAGCCGAGCACTCTGCCGTCCTCGCCGAAGAGCGCGGTGCCGGCGTAGAGCTTCCGGCCCTCGTCTCCGAGCGGCCACGCCATCGCGACGCACGACTCTCCGGCATGCGGCAGGTGCTCCACCTTCGCCGCCAGGCGGCCGAGCACCGGCATCCCCCGCTCCCCGCTGTGGACGGCGTACGCGCCGGGACAGTCCAGCGCGGCCCAGACGAACTCGGGCGCGACGTGGTCTGGGTGAGGCGTCCACGTCGCGGCCACGACATCACGGCCCTCGACCGGTCCCGCGTAGATCCCCAGCCCGTCGTTTCGAGCCCAGCCGCAGACGAAGCACTCGGGAAAGGCGCTCTCCTTGTCGCCCTCGGGCAGCGCTGCGTCTGCCGCCTCGTCGAAGGCCACCGGCTCCGGGAGCTCCAGGTCGAGGCCGGTCGGCTCGGCCTCGGCCACGAGTGCGTCTCCGTCGCGGAGCTCGAGGCTCCGGCGGCCGGCGTCCAGGTCCAGCTCGAGCGGCCGCTCGAGCGGAGGCGGAAGCCTGAGCGTGACCTCGACGGGGCCGTGGAAGAGCGACGCGAGGACGCCGCAGGTGTACCCGCCGTTCGCGGATTCCGTCGGCCCGCGAAAATGCCGGTCGATGACGAGCTCCACGACGCGTACACTATGTTTTCGACTGTGAGGCGAAAACTATGAGGCTCGCACTTGCCCAGATCAACTCCGTCGTCGGCGACCTCGACGGCAACGTTGCTCGGATCGTCGGCCGACTGCGCGAGGCGAAGAACGCGGGGGCGGATCTCGTCCTCTTCCCCGAGCTGGCGGTCACCGGCTATCCGCCCGAGGATCTGCTGTTCCGCCCCGGGTTCCTCCGCGAGGCGCGGCGCGCTGCCGAGCAGGTCGCGGCGGAGACGACCGACATCGCCGCGCTCGTGGGCGTTCCGTGGCTCGATCGCGACCTCGCCAACGGCTGCGCGATCTGCGCGGGCGGCGAGATCAAGGCCGTGTACCCGAAGCGCTTCCTACCGAACTACGGCGTGTTCGACGAGGTGCGGTACTTCCAGCCCGGCCGGGAGATGTTCCTGCTGCGCGTGGGCGAGGCGCTCGTCGGCCCGACGGTCTGCGAGGACATCTGGCAGCCGGGCCCGCCGGCGACCGATCTCGCACTCGCGGGAGCCCACGTGATCGCGAACATCTCCGCCTCGCCGTTCCACGTCGGCAAGGGGCTCGAGCGCGAAGAGATGCTGATCACGCGGGCGCGGGACAACGCATGCTGGGTCGCGCTCGTCAACGCCGTCGGCGGCCAGGACGAGTTGATCTTCGACGGGCACAGCGTCGTCATCGACGAGGAGGGCGAGGTCGTCGCTCGCGCGCCGTCGTTCGAGGAGGCGCTCCTCGTCGTCGACATCGACGTCTCGACCGCGATCGCGCGCCGGCTCGTCGACGCCCGCCGCCGGGCGCTTGCGAGCGAGCGCGAGATCCCCGACCCGCCCGTGATCGATCTCGGCGGGCCGCGCGAGCAGCAGGGCCCGGTCAAGCCGTACGTCGCAGAGCCGCTCGACGAGCTCGAGCAGATGCGCCGCGCGCTCGAGCTGGGCCTCTCGGACTACGTGGACAAGAACGGCTTCGGCGACATCGTCCTCGGCGTCTCCGGCGGGATCGACTCCGCGCTGACTGCGGCGCTGGCCGTCGAGGCGCTGGGGCCGGAGCGCGTCCATTGCGTCTCGATGCCGTCCCGCTACTCCTCCGAGGACACCCGGCGAGATGCCGAGCTCCTCGCGAGGAATCTCGGCACGGACTTCCTCGAGCTTCCGATCGACTCGATCTTCGACGGCTACGAGCAGGCGCTCTCGAACGTTTTCGAGGGACGCGAGGCCGACATCACCGAGGAGAACCTCCAGGCGCGCATCCGCGGGACACTGCTGATGGCGCTCTCGAACAAGTTCGGCTGGCTCGTCGTCGCGACGGGGAACAAGTCGGAGCTCTCGGTCGGGTACGCCACCCTCTACGGGGACATGGCCGGGGGGTTCGCGCTCCTGAAGGACGTGTTCAAGACGGACGTGTTCCGCCTTGCCAGGCATCTGAACGACCGCACCGGACGCGAGCTGATCCCCGAGACGATCATCGAGCGCGCGCCGAGCGCAGAGCTCCGCGCCGACCAGAAGGACGAGGACTCGCTCCCGCCCTACTCCGCGCTCGACAAGGTGCTCGAGGCCTACGTCGAGGAGGACCGCTCACACGAGGAGCTCACCACCGACGGCTTCGATCAGGACGTCGTCGATCGCGCGATCGCGCTCATCGACCGGGCCGAGTACAAGCGCCGCCAGGCCCCGCCCGGGGTCAAGCTCCGCCCCAAGGCGTTCGGCCGCGACCGGCGCACGCCGATTACGAACCGCTGGCGTGGGTAGTACCGCGTCATGAACAAGACACAGACACTCCAAGCGCCGCTCATCGGCTGGCGGCAGCGCTTCGCTCAGAAGGTCGAGAAGCCGGTCAGCAAGCGGACGCCGCTGAACGCGAACCAGGTGCGCGCGATCATCGGCGCGCTCTTCTTCCTCAAGTCGGCGTTCTACGTCGCTCGCTCGATCCGCCGCGCGATCAAGAACCGCTAGACGCCGACGTCGACGGGCTCGGACGGCAGGCCGTGCTCGTCGAGCTCGCGTAGGAGCTCCTTGAGCCGGCGCGGCGAGAAGACACCGTCGTACGCGTCGATCTCCTCGCGCGTCCACCAGCGGATATCGGTCATCCACTCGGCTCGCAACTCGTCCCACCCGAGCTCCGGCCTGGGTTCCGCACCCGCTGCCTCGACCAGGTAGATCCGCTCCGCTTGTCCGCTGTGGGCACTCATCGGGAACCAGTGCGTCCGCGTCCAGATGCACCCGAGCGGGCTGAAATCCCGGAGACCCGCCTCCTCACGGAGCTCGCGGGCGATCGCATCCTCGTCGGACTCGCCGCGTTCCACGCCCCCGCCGGGACACGCCCAGACCGTCTTGTCGGGAAAGTCGAAGCGGACGAGCAGGACTCGTCCAACCGGGTCGCGCACGAGCGCGCGAACGCCGGCGCGAAGAGGCTTCCCGCTCGCACGGGCGGCGAGCTCCTCGAACCAGCGCAGACGCTCCCCGTAGGGCACGGCCGCGTTCGCCGGCGACGTGGACGGGAGGACGAACAGCTGCGTCTCTGCCAACTGCCGCTCCTGGACGCCGAGATCGGGCCGCTCGTTGAAGGCTCCGCGGTAGGCCTCCTTGCCGACGAAGGCGATCCAGGCCGGGTGCAGACGGCGCGCGATCTCCTCCAGCCGCTCCGCCGAGCCCTCGAAGTCCGCCCGGCGCAGGTCGCCCGACCCCGGCGTCGTCCGGTAGGCGGCGTTCGTCAGCCCGAGGCCGAGTGCCGGCAGGTCGTGCTGCTCCTCCGGCGCGTACACACGCGGGGTGAAGCCGGCGTCGTGGAGCAGCCGCCAGAAGTCGTTCCGCGGGTTCGCAAAGTGCGCGCCGGCCGCATCGGACCAGCGCCCCGGGTTGATCCCGCAGAAGACGACCTGGAGGCCGGGCGCGAGAACGTCCGGGACCGCGCTGACGGCGTCCATCTCCTGATCGTACGGCTGCCCCATGTAGGGTCGGCGACCCAGACCGCTACTCGCCACTGAAGGAGCCGACATGCCGAAGGTCGTCATCACCCACGCCGTCCAGGACATCGACCGCTGGTTGCAAGGCAAGGCGGAACGCGCCGCGGCCATCGAGTCAGGTACCGGCAGCAACGTGGTCGACTACGTCGCGCAGGACGGAAGCAACAACATCGCCATCTGTGCCGACGTTGCTGACGCCGAGGCGATGAAGTCGATGCTGGCCGCGCCGCCTGCTGAGGTCGTAGCCCGGATGGAAGCCCACGGCGTCATCCAACCCCTGACGGTGTACGTCGAGTCGTAGAGGACAGCCCGGAGTGCGCTAGGCGGCTTCGAGCTCGAACTCGGGCTCGCGCGCGTCGAGCCGGACCTCGAAGAGGCGTCGGATGTCTTCGCCACTGAGCGTCGTTTCATACCGCGTCGATCGCGGCTGGACCTCGATCACCTGCACAGCCTCTTCCCGGTCGCCGTAGCAGCGGGAATAGCACTCCGCTTCGTTCAGCACGCGCAACCGCACGATCTGACCGTAAATTGCCCACCGGACGGTGGCAGTTCGCGCGAAGCATTTCGACTACTGGATCTCGCTCGACGAGCGGGGAGAGCTGACCGCGGACGGGGATCCGGTCACGATCGGAGGTGACGTCAGCGCCGAGCACCTGCTCCTGACCGCCCTCGCGCGCTGCTCGATCTCCAGCCTCGAGCACTTCGCGCGGCAGAAGGATGTCGAGGTCACCACCTCCGCATACGCGTCCGGGACGGTGACCCGGCGCGAGGACCAGGAGCGCTACGGGTTCGTCAGCATCGAGTGCAAGCTCGACGTCCGGCTCGAGCGGCGAGCTCGCCGACGACGAGCTCCGCAACCTGCTCGAGAGGGCCGAGTGGGGCTGCTTCATCGGCGCCTCGCTCGATCCGGCGCCGAAGTACAGCTGGCGCGTCAACGGCCGCGATCTGTGAAGTGGATCCTCGCGGCGGGAATCCTCGTCGCGGTCCTTGCTATCGCCGTGTCCTGGTACCAAGGTGGTGAGGACACGTCCGTGATCGGGGAGCCGCTCGTCCTGGGTGAGCGCCGGCATCGAGTCATCCCGGCAGGACGCGACGGCGCACCACTCCTCATCCTCCTGCACGAGCGGGGCGGATCCCCGGAAGACCTCGTCTGGCCCGAGCTCGTCGACTCGCTCGAGGCCATGACGAACCCGCCCGCCGTCCTGCTCGTCGACGGCGGCGACCACAGCTACTACCACGACCGCGGCGACTTCGACTGGGGTACGCACGTCCTCGAGGAGGCGATCCCGGCGGCCCGGGAGCGACTGGACACCGACCCGCGCAAGGAGGCGATCGGCGGCTTCTCGATGGGCGGCTTCGGCGCCCTCGACCTGGCCCGCCAGCGCCGCTTCTGCGCCGTCGGCGCGCACTCCCCGGCTCTCTGGGAAGGCGGCGGGCAAACACCGGAGGGAGCCTTCGACGATGCCGAGGACTTCGAGCGCCACGACGTGCTCGAGCTCGCGCAGGAGCGGCCGGGCCTGTTTCGCGGGGCGCGGGTGTGGCTCGACGTTGGTCGCGACGACAGCTTCCGGGACAACACCGTCCGGCTCGGCACGCTCGTCGACTCTCCTGCGAAAACGCCGCCCGGCGAGCACTCCACCGCCTACTGGCGGGAGCATGTCGACGAGTACCTCCGGTTCTACGACGAGGCTTTGAGAACGTGCAGGTGACGCTCGACGTCGAGGCGATCCGAGCGCGGTTCTCCGCGCTGCGACGGCCGTATGCGTTCTTCGACGGACCGGCCGGGACACAGGTGCCGGACGAGGTGATCGACGCGATCGCCAGCTATCTCCGTAACTCCAACGCAAACGTCGGAGGACAGTTCGAGACGAGTCGGCGAACGGGTGAGCTCGTGGAGTCCGCGCACGAGACCGCCGGCCGCTTCCTCGGCTGCTCGGCGGACGAGGCGATCTTCGGGCCGAGCATGACCAACCTCAACTTCATGCTCACGCGGACCGTCGGACGCGAGTTGCGGGAGGGCGACGAGATCGTCACGACGCGGCTCGACCACGACGCCAACGTCGCACCATGGCTCGAGCTTGCACATGACCTCGGGCTCGTCGTGCGGTTCGTGGACTACGACCTCTCGGACGTCGAGAAGCAGCTCTCCGACCGGACTCGCGTCGTCGCCTTCCCCTGGGCGTCGAACGCGCTCGGCACCCTGGTCGACGCGGCGCGGATCTGCGAGCTCGCCCACGAGGCGGGCGCTCTCGCCTGGGTCGATGCAGTCCACTACGCGCCACATGGGCCGATCGACGTGGCCGAGATCCGCGCCGACGTCCTCCTCTGCTCGCCCTACAAGTTCTACGGCCCGCACCTGGGCCTCGCGTTCGCCCGGCGGGAGCTGCTAGACCGCTGGCGGCCCTACAAGGTGCGCCCCGCCCCCGGCTACGAGACCGGGACGGCGCAGCACGAGCTGCTCGCCGGATTCGTCGCAGCGGTCGCGTACATCGAATCGGTCGGGCTGGAGGCGATGGTGGCCCACGAACGCGAGCTCGGCGAGCGCTTCCTCGCCGGTCTTCCGGAGGGCGTGACGCTGTACGGACGTCAGACGATGGACGGCCGCGTTCCGACCTTCGCCGTCACCCTGGACGGCCTGACGCCGACGGAAGTTGCCGCGCACCTTGGCGAGCGCGGCATCTTCGTCTGGGACGGGAACTACTACGCGCCCGAGGTGATGAAGCGCCTCGGCCTGCAGGACGGCGCAGTCCGCATCGGGATCGTCCACTACAACACGGCCGAGGAGGTCGACCGCCTGCTCGACGAGCTCAGGAAGCTCGCCGGACAGCGGGCGTGAATTCCAAGCTGCGGCGTGTGAGCGCCGAGGAGCGCGCGTAGCTCCGCGCGGCCGACTCGTCCACGGAGAGGGTCACCGGGCCGTGCGCGATCACACCCTCTTCAGCACGCTCCCGGATGAGGTCGGCGAAGAAACCGTCCACCAGCCACTCGCGGCCAGGCGCCACCGACGCGCGGACCGAGATCCGGAACAGCCTCTCGGACAGCTCGTCGACCTGCTCGATCCGCGGCTTGCGGAAGAACGTCGTCGGGCCCTCGGGCAGGATCGATGCCACGGAGTCGACCATCTCGATTCCCTTCTCCTGGTCGGTCACGAAGACCTCGAGCCGCAGCTCCTTCGCGCCGCCCGGGAGGACCCGAACCGACGGGATCTGAGAGTTGTGGATGTGGATCACCTCGCCGTCCAGCGTCCGCAGCCGCGTGTGCCGGAGCGAGAAGTCCTCGACGACGCCCTGCAGCTCGTGCATCGGGATCTGGATCGTGTCGCCGACCGAGTACCAGCGCTCGATGAACATGGCGAGCCCGGCGATGATGTCCATCAGGACCCGCTGCACCGCGAAGCCGACCAGGATCAGGAGGAAGGACGCACCAGCGATTGCCGTCAGGCGATCGACACCGCCGATCAGCTGGCCGACGGAGAGGATTGCCGCTGTCGCGAACGCGAGGTAGGTGATCCCGGCCCGGATGATCGAGACCTGGGTCTCGCGCCGCTTGAGACGGGTCATCTTCCCGGCCTTCGTGAGGTCGTGGTCGGCCGAGCGCCGGTCGTTCCAGACCAGCACCTTGAGCGCGACGAACGCCGCCGCGCGAGCGAGCAGCCAGGCAGCCGCGAAGAGGAGAATGATTGTGAGTGCGCCGACCATGGGTTCCACAGGCAAGCTACCGACGGCCCATGCCGCGCCCGAGTGTTTTCAAACAATCCTTACGGGGCCTCACCAGAAGGTGAAGATCCTCGTTCTCGGGGGGACGAAGTTCCTCGGACGCGCGACCGTCGAAGCGGCGCTCGAGCGGGGGCACGACGTCACGCTCTTCAACCGCGGCGAGACCAACCCGGAGCTCTTCCCCGAGGTCGAGAAGATCCGCGGCGACCGGACGACCGATCTGTCGCCGCTGGAGGGTGGCCGCTGGGATGCCGCCGTCGATCCCTCCGGCTACTTCCCGCATGTGGTCCGAAAGTCGGCGAAGGCGCTGAAGGGCTCGGTCGGCCGCTACCTCTTCGTCTCGAGCGTCTCGGTCTACTCGGACCTGAGCGAAGGCCCGAGCGAGGACTCGCCCAGGGCCGAGCTCGGCGACATGCCTGCCGACGAGATGCTCCCCGAGTACGAGAACTACGGTGCGCTGAAGGCCCTTTGCGAGGACGCCGTCTGGGAGGTCTACGGCGACCGGGCAGACGATCGTCCGGCCCGGGCTGATCGTCGGGCCCGCACGACCCGACGGGTCGGTTCACGTACTGGCCGCACCGGGCTGCGCGCGGCGGCGAGATGGTCGTGCCGGCGCCTCCCGAGCGCACCGTCCAGTTCGTCGACGTCCGCGATCTCGGCCGCTGGCTCGTCGAGCTGCTGGAGCGGGACGAGGGCGGCGCCTTCAACGCGACTCGCTCGGCCGTCTCGTGGCAGGAGCTGATCGACTCCGCGCGGTCGGTGGCCGGCTCGGACGCGACACCAGTCTGGATCCCCGACGAGTTCCTCTCGGAGCACGCGGTGGGCGAGTGGATGGAGCTCCCGATGTGGCTCGCCGATCCCGAGTGGATCGGGATGAATCAGGCCGAGGTCTCACGCGCCGAGGCGGCCGGCCTGTCGCACCGCCCGCTCGAGGACACGATCCGTGGCACGCTTGACGCGGCGGAGACAACGGACGAGGCGGGGATGAAGCCGGAGCGCGAGAGGGAGCTGCTGGAGGCATGGCGGGCCGCCTGATCGCGACCGGGCTGGCGGCACTCGCGCTTGCTTCGCCCGCGGCTGCCCAGTCGACCGTGCTCGACGAGGCCGCCGAGGGTCTGCGCGCAGACCCGGTCTACGTCCACCCCGGAACCGAAGCGCTGACAGAGGCTGAGGCCAACCAACTTCGGGATGCGATCGACGAGGCAGGGGCCGCCCCCGTCTCGATCGCGATCCTGCCTGAATCCGCGCGAGGGGAAGCTGGGTCCAGCACCCAGGTCGCCGTCGAGCTCACCCGGCGCGTGGGCGAGCCAGGCGTCTACGCGGTCGTGGTCGGAAACCAGTTCCGCGCGGTCAGCAACGATCTCGCGCGCGACCAGGCTCCGGCGCTTGCCACCCGCGCCTTCCAGACGCACAACCAGGACGGGGTTGCCGCCGTACTGCTCGACTTCGTCGAGCGCGTCGGCGACGTACGGAGCGGCGGGTCCGGCGAGAGCGAGGGCGGCGGAGGCTTCCCCACCTGGCTGCTCGCGGCCGGGGGGGCGATCGCGGCGCTCCTCGGGGTCCGGGCGTACCGGCGGCGACAGCGGCGGGACCGCGAGCTCGGGGAAGTCAAGGCGGTCGCGCGCGAAGACCTCGTGGCGCTCGCCGACGACGTCGTCGGGCTCGACGAGCAAGTCGAGGCACATCCCGGCGCGAAGGAGGCCTACCTCCGCGGCATGGAGGCGTACCAGCGCGCCGACGATGCGTTCGACCGCGCGCGATCTCCGGAGGACCTCGCGCGGGTCTCCGCGGCCATCGCAGACTCCCGCTACGACATGGAGACGGCGAAGGCGCTGATGAGCGGCGCGCCGGCGCCGGAGCGACGGCCGCCGTGCTTCTTCGACGCTCGCCACGGCTCCTCGGTCCAGGACGTGACCTGGATCTCGCCGCACGGCGGCGCGATGACCGTCCCCGCCTGCGAGGAGGACGCCCGGCGCGTCCTCGCCGGCGAGGAGCCTGACACGCGCCAGGTCTCTGTCGGCGGGGTACGCCGCCCGCTGTGGGACGCGCCTGGCTACTTCCAGCCCTGGGCTTTCGGCTTCTTCGGCGCCGCCGCCGGCGGTGCCCTTCTCGCCTCGGCCTTCTCGCCGGACGCGAGTGCGGCCACCGGCGTCGACGATCTCGGTGGGGGCGACTTCGGAGGTGACTGGGGCAGCGGTGGAGACTTCGGCGGAGGTGGCGACTTCGGCGGAGGTGGAGACTTCGGCGGCGGAGGCGACGGCGGCGGCGGGTCTGAACTCTCGTAAGGACTATTCGTCCACGCCGCTCTCGCGGAAGCTCGGTGCGAAGCCGGATGCCGACGTCGTCGTCTTCTTCACGACGAGCCGCGAGGAGCTGGAGCGGCGGTTCCCCGCGCTGAAGGCGACGATGCGCCCGGCCGACGGCCTCTGGATCGCCTGGCCGAAGAAGGCCTCGAAGATCGACACTGACCTCGACTTCGACACCGTGCAGCGGATCGGGCTCGATGCGGGCCTCGTCGACAACAAGAGCGCCGCGATCGATGAGCTCTGGCAGGCGGTCCGCTTCGTCTACCGGCTCGAGGATCGCTAAGCGGGTTGGTCGATGACCGGCAGGTTCGAGTTCGGCGGCGGCTCGTCCAGGACAAACGCCGCGCGCAAGATCTCGAGAAACCTCTCTGCCGGCGGTGTCAGCGGCACGCCACGCGCATACACGACCGAGATCGTTCGCGCTAGGCCCCAGCGCGGGACGTCGAGGACGACGAGCCGCCCGGCCTCGAGCTCGACATCGAGCGCGAGACGGCTGATCGCTGCGATGCCGGCGCCGTTGGCCACTGCGATCTTCACCGCTTCCCACGACTGCAACTCCAGCTCGGCGACTGAGTGGAGCCCGAGCTCCCACCGCGCCGTCTCGACTGCTGCTCGAGTCGCCGACCCCTCCTCGCGCGATAGCCATCTCAGCCCCTCGAGCTCCTTTGGCCGCAGACGGCGTCCGCCGAGCGAGGTCGGGCCGATGAGGACGATTTCGTCATCGAGCAGCGGCTCGCTCTCGAGCTCGGGCGGAAGCGTCAGTCCACCGACGACGCCAAGCTCGACGCGGTGGGCCCGGACGAGCTCGAGCGCGCCGTCCGAAGTCGTCACGTCGAACTCGAGCTCGATGCCCGCGTGACGGTCGCGGAACTGCGCCACCAGCTCGGGCAGCAGATAGGTGCCGGGGATCCCGGAAGCGGCGAGCGTCAGCGTTCCTGTGTCGCCGTCCTCGGCAGCGGCGAGCGCACGCTGCGCATTCGCCAGCAGCGCCTCGGCGCGAAGCACGTAGTCCGCCAGCACTTCGCCGGCCGCGGTGAGCCTTGCGCCTTCACGGCCGCGAGTGACGAGCGGCCTGCCGACCTCGCTCTCCAGCGCGGCGAGGTGCTTCGAAACGGCCGGCTGGCTGACGTACAGCTCCTCGGCCGCGGCCGAGAGCGACCCTCGGCGCGCGATCGCGGCGAACGCTCGCAACCTCGCCTCGAGATTCATCACCTGTAGTTATACGAGACGGGCCAAATATGTATTTGAGTTGGGGTCCTCGTCGGCGTACGGTCCCCCACGAGCTCGACGGCGGCGACATCGAGCAAGGGCCGCCGAGAGCGCTACCGCAGGAGGTATCACCATGCGCCGGCATGCGCTTGGCAACTACAGACGCGCCGTCACTGCCCTGCTCGCCGGCGTCCTTGCAACCTCCGCCGTCGGCTTGGCGGCATCCGTCGCCGGCGCTGACTCGCCGGATCGGCTGACGAGCGTCGAGGGAACGATCTGGGCCGCGAATCGAGGCGTGCACACGATCCAGGGCTTCGATGCATCCACGGGAGACGTCGTCCGTACCGTGGCGATGCGAGCGGGCTCACAGCCCGGCGATCTCGCGTTCGCGAGGGGCAAGCTGTACGTCGCGGAGGAGTTCGGGACGCCTCCTGCGATTGCGATCGTCGACGCGGGGACTGGCGCCGTCACGGGCCGAATTGACCTGCCACCGCTGTCGCGACCGCACCACGTGCATGCGAGCCGCGGCGGCAAGCTCGTTGCGTTCGGCCTCTACGGAACAGACGACGTTGCTGTCGTGGATACGCAAACCGACACGCTCCTCGGTCGGTGGGACATCGATCCGGCAGGCGAGAGCGGCCGAGCCCACGCCGGGGTCTTCTCGCCGAAAGGGAGGATCCTCTACGTCGCGAGCGATGCGTCCAACGAAGTGGTCGCGCTCGATCCGCGAACCGGTGAGATCTTCTGGCGGCTGGCGGTCATCGGAGCACACGAGCTCGTCGTGACGCGGAACGGCGAGACGGCGTACGTGAGCCGTCGAACGGCCAACAAGATCTGCGTTCTCGATCTCATTCGCCACGACGCGTGCATCGACGTGTTCACCTTCGGACTTCCCGACACGATGCGACTGGCGCGACACGACCGGTTGCTGACCGTCACTCTCCGCACGATGCCCGCGCAGATGGCTGTCATCGACACCCGGACGTTCGACTACGAGCTCTTCGGGATCGGCCCGAGCCTCGAGACCAACACGATCGCCGGGCACCAGTGGACGTCACGCAACGGGCGGTTCACGTTCGCGGCGTTCGAGGGGGGAGCGAGCCCGGGTATCGCCGTCATCGATCACCGGGAGGGCAATCGCGTCATCGCGACCCTTCCGTATCCGACGAGGCCGCACGGGGTCGACTTCGCGCGCGCGGATGATGACGACGAGTAGCGAAACCGGTGTGAGGGCGAGGTTCGCCTCGCCCTCTCGTTAGTCGTAGGCTGCCCGGGCGCGCTTCCAGCGCGGGTCGTCGGTGCGGATGTGGTCCGGGTTGACGCCCCGCCTCTCCGCGAGCGCAAGCGTCAGGAGCTGGAAGCGGACGATGTCCACCACTGGGTGGCGCGTGGGGACGAACTCCACGTCGCAGCCGAGCTCGCGGAGCGCGGCGAGCGCGTCGCGCGCCCGCTCGGCGGCCCGCCCCTCGCCCTCGAGCACGAAGCAGCGCACCGTTTCGTCGACACCCGCCAGGTGTCCGTGGAGGAGCTGCTCGGTGTGGTGCGCCTCGGCCGCCACGAACGCCCCCTCGCGGAGCTTGAGCGCCGCCTCCTGCGCCGTCGGCCAGGCGCTGCCGGCGCCGGCGATCAGGTAGCGCTCGTGATCGGTCGCGAGCGCCGGTCGCTCGAGCTCCTCCTCGACAGCCTCCGGAAGCTCCGAGATGTCGCGGCCGCGAAGCGCCGCGAGCGCGGCGACCGCGGAGGTATAGCTCGCCGTGTGGCACCAGCTCTTCTCGATCTCCGGCGCCGCCACGACGACGTGGTCGCAGGCGGCTGCGATTGGGCTCGCCGGCGCGCCTGTGATCACCCACTTCTCACCCTCCCAAGCCTGCACCGCCTCCAGGGTCAGTTTCGTCGTCCCTTCGTGGCTGATCGCGACGAGCACGTCGGCGTCCCGCTCGGGCCGCAGGACAAGCTCGAGCGCCTGGACTGCATCGCCTCCAGTCTGAGCGGCGTGGAACGAGGTCCCACAGCCGGTCAAGAGGATCTTCGAGCCGGGGAGAAGCTGGTCGGTCGGCACCTGCCTGAGCCATTCCGGCTGTGCCCAGATCGCCTTCCGAGTGTGCTCGCCGCTCATCAAGGCGTCTATACCATGCCGCCGGTGGACGGCTTCCCGTTCGTGTACCGCGACACCGTGCGCTTCCGGGACCTCGACGGAATGGGACACGTGAACAACGCGGTGTTCCTCACGTACATGGAGTCCGCCCGCATCGCGTTCCTGTCGTCGCTCGGTGCGGGCGACAACCCGCAGCACAGTCTCATCCTCGCCCGTATGGAGGTCGACTTCCGGTCGCCGATCGCGTTCGGCGAGGAGGTCGAGGTCGGCGTCAGGCCGTCGAGGTTGGGAACCAAGAGCTTCGACCTGGAGTACGAGATTCGCGCCGACGGCCGCGTTGCGGGTGAGGGCAGGAGCGTGCTCGTCGGCTACGACTACGAGAGAGGAGCAAGCGTGGAGATCCCGGCGGAGTGGCGGGGCTGGTTGAGCGAGGAGGTTGCCGTCTGATGGCCGTCTTCCAGCGAGAGGTGCTGCCGAACGGAGCTGCGGCTGCTGTCTGCGTCGATGCCGCAGGTGCAGTCGGTCGCCTGCTTCATCATGCTCGCCGCCGGCTCCCGCTACGAGACTCCCGAGACGAGCGGGATCGCGCACTTCGCCGAGCACATGTTCTTCAAGGGCACGGAGAACCGGCCCACGGCGCAGATCATCGGCAACGAGGTGGACGGGATCGGCGCGGAGTTCAACGCCTTCACCGGCAAGGAGTACACGGGGTACTACATCAAGTGCGCCGCCGAGCACCGGGGCCGGGCGTTCGACGTCCTCGTCGACATGCTCCTCAACTCGAAGTTCGACTCCGAGGAGATCGAGCGCGAGAAGGGCGTGATCGTCGAGGAGATGAACATGTACTTCGACACGCCGCGGGACTACATCGGCGGCGTCTACCACCAGCTGCTGTACGGCGACACGCCGCTCGGCTGGGACATCATCGGCCGCAAGGAGACGGTGCGGGCCGCGACGCGCGAGACGTTCCTCGAGTACGTCGACCGCTGGTACACGGGGCCGAAGATGGTCGTCGGAATCGCCGGGAACTTCGACGAGGGCATCCGGCAGGAGGTCGAGGAGATGCTGGGCGAGGTCGAGCCGGGCGACCCGGGCGGGGCCGACCCGCTTCCGGACTCGAACGGCGGCGGTCCGGGCGTCCGGATCCACTCGAAGGAGTCGGACCAGGCGCACATCGCGATGGGCGTGCCGAGCTATCCGCTGTCCCATCCGGACCGGTACGCGCTGCAGCTGCTCGGAACGGTCCTCGGCACCGGGATGTCCTCCCGGCTCTTCACGGAGGTGCGAGAGCGGCGCGGGCTCGCGTACTACGTCTTCGCGACGAACCACTCGTACACCGACACGGGGACCCTCTACTCCCAGGCCGGTGTCGACATCAACCGCATCGACGAAGCGATCGAGACGATCGCGCGCGAGCTGAAGAAGATCGCAGCCGAGCCGGTGCCCGCCGACGAGCTCGAGAAGTCGAAGAACGTCGCCAAGGGGCGGTTCGTTCTCACGACCGAGAGCCCGCACGGGATGATCATGTTCGGGCTGCGGCGCGAGGTGCTCGAGGGTGAGGTCGAGGAGCCGGAGGACGTGCTGGCAGGGATCGATGCCGTCACGGTCGAGGACGTCCAGCGGGTCGCGCAGGACGTGATCGGGCAGAACGGGCTGAAGCTCGCGCTGATCGGGCCGTTCGACGACGCGGAGCGCTTCGAGAAGATCCTCGCGGGCTGAGGACGAAGTTCCGCGGGCGTCGTCGTCTAGCTACGGCGCCGCATTCGTGCTCGCCGCTGCGGTGCGGCATGCACGAAGGCAATCCCGCTGATCTGGTCCGTCAGCGCCTGGAACTCGATCTCCAGTCCCGCGCAGCGGCCGCGTGGCTTCTCGCCGTCCGAAAACGCTTCACCTGGCACCTCGATCCGGATGCCGTCGTCGGTCAGTAGCGCGCCCTGGTCCTTCACCTCGTTGAACCACAGCATGGTTCCGTGGCCGATGGCGTCCACGCTAGCCAAGACGGTAGACGATCCGGCCGCGGTTCAGGTCGTACGCAGAGAGCTCGATCCGTACGCGGTCGCCGAGCATGACCCGAATCCTGTATCGCTTCAGCCGCCCGGCGAGGTAGCCCAGCGTCTGGTGCCCGTTGTCCAGCCGAATGCGGAACATCCGGCCCCGTAGGGCCTCGATGACCTCGCCCTCCAGCTCGATTTTGTCGCCGTTCTCGCTCATAGCCCTCATTCCCTAGAAGAGACCGGCCGCGGCGCAATGCCGCGGCCGGCTCGCGAACTACGCGACCTGGGTCACGTCGGTCGCCTCGGGCCCCTTCGAGCCCTCGCGCTGCTCGTACGAGACTCGTGCGCCCTCCGGGAGCGACTTGAAGCCCTCGCCGGCGATGCTGCTGTGATGCACGAACAGGTCCTTCGCGCCTTCATCGGGAGTGATGAAGCCGTAGCCCTTGCTGTCGTTGAACCACTTGACGGTTCCGTTTGCCATAAAAAAACACCTCCTTCACCGATCACGAACGGGTGAGGAAGGCGCCGAAACGCAAACCGAACTCGCTCTGCTCTTGGAGTCAAGGTAGCAGGTGCGGGTCAGATCGGCCTCTCCAGGCCGGAAAGCGCCTCCTCGAAATGCTCGAGGTCCTCGGCGTCGGTCATCGCGGCGCCGGCCTCGCGAGCGAGCCGCTCGTACCGCTCGGCCTCGTCCTCGGCGCCGGCGACCAGATGCGCCCGAGCGAGCGCTTCGTAGGCGAACGGGAGGTCGAACTCGTCCATGCTGTCCGGGTTCGCCTCGACGATCGCCCGGCAGCGTTCAGCGTGGTGGAGCGCAGGCTCGGCCCGACCGAGCACCGCATAGGCCCGGGCACAGATCCACTCCCCGCGCGCCCGGTTCTTCGGCTCACACTCGGGCGCCTGCAACCAGTGATAGGTCGAGGCGTGCGCCTGGTGCAACAGCTCGTCGTCCTCCTCGGGCGTCCGCTCCTTCTCGAGCAGCCGCCATGTGTCGTTGTAGAGGTCGACGCCGAGCTGCCGGTGGTCTAGCTCCACCAGCCCTGGACGACCTCGCCGCGGTCCTCGGCGTGCCGCTGGCCGAAGGCGAGGATCTCGAGCCCTTCGTCGCCCGCCTCGAACTGACGCATCACGCCCGGCGCGACGCGAACCGCCTCGCACGCCTGCAGCTCGAGGATGTCGTCGTCGAGCTTGACGCGGCCGGAGCCCGAGACGACGAAGTAGATCTCCTCCGCCGCGTCGTGCCGGTGGCCGAACGGCTGCCGCTTCCCCGGCTTGAAGCGGTGCAGGCTGAAGCCGGTCTGCTCGGCCTCGAAGTCGCCGTGCCCGAACCGCGACTCGTGCGTCTCGCCGAAGCCGAACTTCTCGGCTGAGTCCTCGACGTCGAGGACGCTCATGTGCGTGTATCCGCCCATCTACTCCTCCGTCCGCTCGCTCGTACCGCGCTCTCGGATCTCCTCCACGACCGCCGGGTCGGCCAACGTGGTGGTGTCGCCCAGCGGCCGGTTCTCCGCGACATCCCGCAGGAGCCGCCGCATGATCTTCCCGCTGCGCGTCTTCGGCAGCTCCGGGGTGAAGACGATGTTCGCCGGCTTCGCGATCGGGCCGATCTTGGTGCCGACGTGGTCGCGGAGCTCGGCCAGCCGCTCCTCGGAGCCGTCCTCGCCGCCCTTCAGCGTCACGAACGCGACGATCGCCTGGCCGGTCTGCGAGTCCATCCGGCCGCACACCGCCGCCTCGGCGACCGACGGGTGATCCACGAGGGCGCTCTCGATCTCGATCGTCGAGATCCTGTGGCCGGAGATGTTCATCACGTCGTCGACTCGGCCCAGGAGCCAGAAGTCGCCGTCGTCGTCGATCCGCGCCCCGTCGCCTGCGAAGTAGACACCGGGGTATTTCGACCAGTACGTCTGCACGTACCGCTCGTCGTCGCCGTAGATCCCGCGCAACATCGCCGGCCACGGCTTGCGGAGGACGAGGTAGCCCCCGCCGCCGGGCCCGACCTCGTTTCCCTGCTCGTCGAAGACCGCCGCGTCCACACCGGGGAACGGCCTGGTCGCCGACCCCGGCTTCGTGGTCGTGAGCCCCGGCAGCGGCGTGATCATGATCATCCCGGTCTCGGTCTGCCACCAGGTGTCGACGACCGGGGTGCGTCCTCCCCCGATGTGCTCGCGGTACCACATCCAGGCCTCGGGGTTGATCGGCTCGCCGACCGAGCCCAGCAGCCTGAGCGAGGACAGGTCGTGCTTCTGCGCGTGCTCAGGCCCCCACTTCATGTGTGCCCGGATCGCCGTCGGCGCCGTGTAGAGGATCGTGACCCCGTAGCGCTCGACGATGTCCCACCATCGATCCTTGTCCGGAAAGTCCGGCGTGCCTTCGTAGATGACGGAGGTCGCGCCGTTCGCCAGCGGCCCGTAGACGATGTAGCTGTGGCCGGTGATCCAGCCGATGTCGGCAGCGCACCAGTAGACGTCGTCGTCGCGCTTCAGGTCAAAGATGTAGTGGTGTGTCGAGGCGGTTCCGACGAGGTAGCCGCCTGTCGTGTGGGCGATGCCCTTCGGCTTCGCGGTCGTCCCCGACGTGTACATCAGAAACAGCAGGTCCTCGGAGTCCATCGGCTCGCAGGGACATGACTGCGGGTCGTCGGGCTTGCCCTCGACGACGTCGTTCCAGAAGGCATCCCGGCCCCGCTCCATCGAGACCTCACCCTCGGTCCGGCGCAGGACGACACAGCTCTCGATGCCCGGTGCGTCGCCCATGGCCTCGTCGGCGATCTGCTTCAGCGCCACCTTCGAGCCGCGGCGCCACGCCTCGTCCTGGGTCACGAGCACCGTGCAGCCCATGTCGTTGATGCGGCCGGAGAGCGAGTCGGCGGAGAACCCGCCGAAGACGACCGTGTGCGGCGCGCCCAACCGCGTGCAGGCGAGCATCGCAATCGCGAGCTCCGGGACCATGCCCATGTAGATCGCGACCTTCGTCCCCTTCCGGACGCCGAGCTCCTTCAGGGCGTTCGCGAAGCGCACGATCTCCGCCTGGAGGTCGGCGTAGGTCAGCTCGCGCCGGTCGCCGTCGGGCTCCCCCTCCCAGTGGTAGGCGACCTTGCCGCCCCGTCCCGCCTCGACATGGCGGTCGACGCAGTTGAAGCAGACGTTCAGCTTCCCGCCGAGGTACCACTTCGCGTACGGCGGCTCCCACTCGAGCAGCGTCGTCCACGGCTCGAACCAGGTGAGGCGCTGCGACTCGCGCGCCCAGAGCTCCTCGAAGTCGAGGTCGTAGAGCTCTTGCTGCGCGTTTGCCTGCGCCGCGAACTCGTGGTCCGGCGGGTACCGCCGATCCTCGAGAAGCATGGTCTCGATAGAGCCGAACTGCTCCGTGGCCATTACGGCGTCAGATCGTACGGGTATTGCGTGAGGTTCTCGCAGCCGTCTTCCGTAACCAGCACGAGATCCTCCAGGCGCACGCCGCCCCAGCCCTCGCGGTAGAGCCCCGGCTCCAGCGTGACCACGTCGCCGGCCTTGAGCTGGCTTGGGTCGCGGGAGAGCGACGGCGGCTCGTGGACCTCCAGCCCGACGCCGTGGCCCAGACCGTGGAAGAACCCGTTTGCCAGCACCTCACCGGGCTGCTTCGAGAGCTGCGTCGGGTGCCCGGCCTCGTGAAACACATCGCAGACGCTCTGGAAGATGTCCCGGCCCTCGGCGCCCCCCTTCACCTCGGCCAGCGACTTCTGCAGGGCCTCGTAGACGAGGCGGTGGTACTCCGCCAGCTCCTCCGGAATGTCGCCGACGACGAACGTGCGGGTCATGTCGGCGTAGTAGCCGCTCTCGCGGTCGCGCGGGAAGAGGTCGATGACGATCGCCTGGCCTGGCGCGATCGGGCCAGAGCCCATGTCGTGGCCGGATGCAGCCTGGCCTCCGATCGCGACGATCATCTCGTCGGAGACGAGGTTGTGCTCGTTGAAGACCTCTGTGATCCGCGCCTTGAGCCGCTCCGAGGTAAGCGGCTCGCCGTCGAGGACGACGCTGCCGTTGGAAGCCTCGGCGCGGCGGAGCAGCTCCGCCGCCGCGGCCATGCCGGCCTCCGTCCCCTTCTGGGCGCGGCGGATGCCTGCGAGCCCTACCTCGCTCTTGACCCGGCGGCGCTCGGCGAAGAACTCGCGGTCGGGCGTCAGCTCGACGCCCTGCGCCCGCAGCCGGTCGGCCAGCCCGACGGGGAACGTCGGCGGGACGACCGCCTGCTCGACGCCCAGCTTCGCGACCGCGCGCTCGATCGTCTGCATCAGGATCTCGTGGCGGGGCAGGCCCTGCGCGATCAGGTCGTCGTAGTCGAACTCCTCGAGCGGGTGAGCCTTGATGCCCACGGGCTCGATGCGGGAGCTCTCGAACGAGGTGACAACGGCGTGGCGCTCGCCGTCCTTCTCGATGTAGAGGAACGGGTCGGGCACAGGAACCGGCACTTCGTGCCGCATCTCGGCGTTGCCCATGGAATCGGCGTAGATCAGAACATCAGTCATGCGAGCGATCCTATATCGAAGGCTCGAGAAGTCGCTTCGACCCGGACATCCTTCCGAGTTCACACTCACCGCTGGCGCTGGACGACCAAACGTAGACTGAACGCTCGTGGAAGCGGCCCTCTCGCGCGCCCAGGCGCTGATCTCCAGCTACGACGATGAACTTCGGCGGCTGCTGCCCGAAGGAGCGGAGATCTTCGACGCGCACCTCCATCTTGGTCACGACATCGACGGCTTCAGCGGCCAGTACGAGGAGCTCGAGCGGATCATGGACACGTACGGCATCTCGCGGGCGTTCATGTTCTGCATGGACGAGCCGGACCGTGAGCCGGCCTTTCGGGCGCCCAACGACAGGAGCTTGCGCGATGCCGAGCGCTCGAACGGCCGGCTGGTTCCGTTCGTCCGTCTCGACCTGACCGGCGAGGGGCCGATCGACGAGGCCGTCCGCTGCCTCGATCGCGGGGCGCGCGGGATCAAGCTCCATCCCAGGGCGCAGCGTTTCGCGCTGAACGACGAGCGATTGGTGCCCGTGTTCGAGCTCGCCGCCGAGCGCCGGGTTCCCATCCTGATCCACGGCGGGCGTGGGTTGCCTCCGATCGCCGACCACCTCCATCGGCTCGCCGAGACCTATCCCGACGCGCAGCTGATCATCGCTCACGGCGGAATCGCGGACATGGCCGCATTGGCCGGGCACTTCGCCGGCCACAAGGGCGTCTTCTTCGACACCTCGGTCTGGAGCCCGGTCGACCTCCTCGACTTCTTCCACCAGGTGCCGCCGGAGCAGATCCTGTACGCGTCGGACTACCCCTATGGCCGCCAGCCGCAGTCGCTGACGATCGCGCTCCGGACGGCGATCACCGCCGGACTGAACGAGGAACAGCTCCGAGACATGCTCGCCGGCAACGCCAACCGGATTGCCGACGGCGAGGAGCCGCTGACCCCGTCGACGCCGCGCGGGCGGGACGAGTTCCGGCAGTCGATGGCGCTGGCTCGGGTCCACCAGTACCTCTCGATGGCGACGCCGCTCCTCTGGACGGGCCAGGCCGACACCATCGGTGTCCTGGGCCTCGCGATGAACGCCTGTCATGAGCGCAACGGGTACGCCGAGGAGCTCGACCGGATCAAGGAGCTGCTGTCGGCGGCACAGGAGCTCTGGCGCGCGCTGCCCGAGATCGACGAGGAGGGCGAGCGGGTCTCGACGAGGCGCTCCGTCTTCGCGCTCGTCCACCTCGCGGACATCATCGCGGTGACGCCGGGTGCCTGAGGTTCGCGTGAACGGCGGGACCCACGAGCTGGATGCGCCGGTCGGGCGCTCGCTCGCGGACTGGCTGCGCGAGGACGTCGGCCTGACCGGGACGAAAATCGCCTGCAACGAGGGCCATTGCGGCGCGTGCACCGTCCAGGTCGACGGCGTCCCGGTGCTCTCGTGCATCACGCTCGTCCACCGGGTCGACGGCGAGGTGACGACGATCGAGGGTCTTCGCGAGCATCCGATGGTGGACGCGTTCGTCCGGGCCGACGCGCTCCAGTGCGGCTTCTGCACGCCCGGCCAGATCGTCTCGGCGACCGCGCTCGTCGCAGGGAACCCGACGCCGACGCCGGAGGAGGTTCGCCACGCGATGGCTGGGAACCTCTGCCGGTGCGGCACGTACCCGAAGATCGAGGAGGCAATCGCATCGTGGCAAGGCTGATCAAGACCGAGAAGGAGGTCGAAGGCCGCTACACCGAGCAGTGGGTGGTCGTGGACGAGGACGCGCTGGAGCAGTGGCCGGCAGGGCCGCGAGACACCGTCGGGCGTCCCGCGCCGCGGCAGGACGGATACCAGCGGGCACGCGGCGAGGCGCAGTACACCGCCGACATCCAGCTGCCCGGCATGCTGCACGCCGCCATCCTGCGCAGTCCCTATGCACGAGCGCGGGTCCGGGAGATCGACCTGCGGATGGCGGAGAAGGCACCCGGCGTGCGCGGAGTGGTCGGACCCGGCACAGGCCCGCTGACCGACGAGCCGGCCTACCAGGGCGCTCCGGTCGCGGCCGTCGCCGCTGACACCGACGAGCAGGCCCGCGCCGCGATGCGCCTCATCGAGGTGGAGTGGGAGCAGCTCGAGCCACTGCTGGACCCGGACGAGGCCGTCCGGCGCAACGCGCTCGTCGAGGAGCCCAACCACGACGAGCGGGGCGACATCGAGCGGGGCCTCGCCGAAGCCGACGTCGTCGTGGAGGCCGAGTACCGCACGCAGAGCGTCCTCCACAACTCGATGGAAACCCACCAGTCGATCTGTCAGTGGGACGGGGACGACCACCTCACGGTCTACATCTCGACGCAGTTCGTCTGGGGCGTCCGCGAGCGGGTCGCCAAACACTTTGGCCTTCCCGCGGATCACGTGCGCGTCGTCTGCCGCTTCATGGGCGGCGGCTTCGGCTCCAAGAACGGTCCCGGGGACTACACGTTCGTCGGAGCAGCGCTTGCACGGAAGACCGGCCGGCCGGTCAAGGCCGCGCTGACGCGGCGCGAGGAGAATCTCGACGCCGGCAATCGCAATGCGACGATCCAGCGGCTCCGGATCGGTGCCCGCACCGACGGGACGCTCACGGTGCTCGACGGCGAGTTCGTCAACTCGACCGGCTGGGACGGCTGGCTCGCCTCGACCGGCGGGCCGATGCGGATGCTCTACGCCTGCGAGAACGTCCGGACCGTCGAGTACGCGGCAAAGCTGAACACCCCGCCGATGCTTGCCTTCCGCGCGCCGGGATTCGTGGAGGGAACGTTCGGCCTCGAGTGCCTGATGGACGAGCTGGCCGCGGAGCTCGACCTCGATCCGCTGGAGCTCCGCCGCCGCAACTACGCGCAGCACGACGCGATGGACGAGCGGCCGTTCTCGTCCAAGAACCTCCTGGAGTGCTACAAGCGCGCCGAGCCGCACTGGGAGCGGCGCGAGGCGGTCCGCCGGAGCTCGGACGGGACCTGGAAGCGCGGCGTCGGACTGGCGAGCCAGGTCTGGTACGGGGGCGGCGGCCCGCCGTCGTACGCCTGGGTCCGGGTGGGCGCCGACGCCCGAGTCACGGTCGTCACCGCGATGCAGGACATCGGCACCGGCAGCGCGACCGCCATGGCGCAGATCGCCGCGGAAGAGCTCGGTCTGCCCATCGACCACGTGGAGGTCTCCCTCGGCGACACGGCGCGAGGTCCGTACGCCACGATCTCCGCCGGATCGTCGACGATTCCCTCGATGGGGCCGGCAGTTCGCTCCGCGGCTGCCGACGCCGCCCACCAGATCATCGAGATCGCAGCCCAGCGCCACGACCGCGAGCAGCGTTCGCTGTCCCTGAAAGGCGGCCGGATCGTCTGCTCCGACGGCGGCTCGTGGCCCCTCGAGGAGATCACCGGTCTACTCGAGTCCGGGCAGATCCTCGGCCAGGGCTCGCGTGGCCCGAATCCGGCCGGCATGCGGATCCTGACCTTCGGAGTTCAGGTCGCCGAGGTCGCCGTCGACGTGGAGACGGGCGAGGTGCGAGTCGACAAGATCGCTGCGATCCACGACGTCGGCCGCGTCATCAACCCGCTCGGTGCCTCGAGCCAGGTCGAGGGCGGGGTCATCCAGGGGCTTGGCCACACCCTCTCCGAGGAGCGGCTCATCGACCCGGCGACCGGGACGATCCTGACCCAGACGCTCGATGCCTACAAGCTTCCGACGATCGCTGACGTCCCAGAGATCGTGACCGATCTCGTGGACGAGCCGGACACGCATCTCACGAACCTCGGCAGCAAGGGTCTCGGCGAGCCGCCGATCATCCCGACAGCGGCCGCGATCGCGAACGCGATCCGCGACGCGACGGGCGCCGACGTCCGCTCGCTGCCGATCAGCCGCGAGGAGATGTTGCGGGCGTTGCGCGAGGCAAGCGAGCGGGAGCAGGTTGGAGCTTCTGCGACCTGATTCTCTCGAGGGCGCACGGGCGGCCCTCGAGAACGGCTCCGGCTCGGCGGCGCTCGCGGGAGGGACCGAGCTCGTGCCGCTCCTCCGCGATCGCATCGTCGACGCGACGACGCTCGTCGACGTCCGAGCCGTCGTCCCGCGGGGGATCGACGGCACGAGAATCGGGGCAGGGACGACGCTCGGCGAGCTCGAAGCGGATCCGGAGGTACCGCACGCGCTGCGCGAGGCCTGCCGGCTCGCGGCGTCGCCGCAGCTACGCGCGATGGGCACGATCGGCGGCAACCTCCTCCAGTCGACGCGCTGCTGGTACTGGCGGCTCAAGTACCCCTGTTGGCTCCATGGCGGCGACCGCTGCTTCGCCCGCGCGGGCGTGCACCGCGAGCACGCCGTCTTTGCGAACACGCCCTGCGCGTCGGCGCATCCCTCGGATCCCGCCGCCGCCCTGCTCGCGCTCGACGCGACGCTGCGAACAGACCGACGCGAGTTGTCGCTCGCGGACCTCTACCGCCTTCCGACGGATGACGACCGCGAGATGACGACACTCGAGCCCGGCGAGCTGATCCTCGAGCTCGACGTGCCCGCGCCGGAGGCGAGCACCTACCTCAAAGCGATGGATCGCCGTCTGTTCACCTTCGCGCTCGTCGGTGTCGCCACGGCGCGCAGCGCCGCCGGGACGCGCATCGCGCTCTCGGGCATGGCCCCGATCCCGTGGCTCCTCGACGGCGAGGAGGCGCTCGACACCGCGACGCCGCTTCCGCAGAACGCCTACAAGCTGGAGATCGCTCGGGACGCTCATTCGGCGTGCGCTTGCCGAGGTCTCCGCGTGAAGCGCGCGGGCCTGCTCCTCGTCGCCCTGGTAGCGCTCGCCGCGGGCTGCGGCGGGGACGACGACTCGGCGAGCCCCACGGTCGACTCGTGCGACGTCGAGGTCCAGGATCCGTCCAAGGCGCCCGACCTCCAACCGCTCGATCCCGACTCGAAGCCGCGGATCGAGTTCGCCACCTCGCACGGGAACTTCACGGTCCAGATCGACCCCGTCAGCGCTCCCTGCAACGGCGACTCCATGGTCGACCTGGCCGAGGACGGCTTCTTCGACGGCACGCGATTCCACCGGATCGTGCCCGGCTACATCATCCAGGGCGGAGACCCGACCGCCACCGGCAACGGCGGCTCCGGCTACACGACGATCGATGCGCCCAAGCCCGACACGGCCTACACGAAGGGCGTCGTCGCGATGGCGAAGTCTCAGTTCGAGCAGCCGGGCACCGGGGGAAGCCAGTTCTTCATCGTGACCGCGGACAACGCGAACCTCCCGCCCGACTACGCCGTGGTGGGGAAGGTCGTCGACGGCATGGACGTGGTCGAGAAGATCGGCAAGCTCGGCAACGCGCGCACGGAGAGGCCGACGGAGAAGATCGTCATCGAGAGCACGAAGGTCTCCGGGAGCTAGCCCGGCCTGCCGCCGCCGGTCGCGCTACGTTTACAACATGGTCGCGGCGGTCGTCCTCGCCGCCGGCGCTGGGTCGCGATTCGGCGGGCCCAAGCAGGCGCTGCTCCTGCCGGAGGTGCTTCGCCGGGTTCGTGAGAGCTCGGTGGACGACGTCCTCGTCGTGACCGGCGCACACCCACTCGAGACCGACGCCCGCGTCGTCCGCTGCCCGGGCTGGGAGCTCGGGCCCGGCGCCTCGCTGCGCTGCGGCCTGGCGGCGCTGGACGAGGACGTCGAGGCCGGCGTCGTCGTCCTGGCCGACGGGCCCGACCTCTCCCCCGAGGCCGTCGACCGGGTCGTCGCGGCCTGGCGAGGCGGCGCCGGAGAGATCGTCGCGGCGTCGTACGGCGGCGACCGCGGCCACCCCGTTCTGCTCGCACGCTCCGTCTGGAGCCGGATTCCCGACGAGGGCGCCAGGGCGCTCGAGCCCGTCCTCGTCCCATGCGACGACCTCGGGTCTCCAGGAGACGTCGATCTTGCCGATGAGATTCCCGGCAGGTTGAGAGGTACGTCGTGATCGTCGGGCCGCGTCGAGCCCTGAGCTAGAGCGGCGTGCGAAGCGAGCGGAGCCGCTCTTTGAGCTCGGGCGGCATGGGCTCGGAGACCGCCTGCCGCACGAACGTCCGGAACTCGACCTCGAACCGGTAGCGCTTCCGGCAGTACTCGCAGCCGTCGAGGTGGACCTCCGCCTCGCGGACCTCGGCGTCGGTGAGGACACGGTCGAGATACGGCTGCATCATCTGCTCGCACTTGTCGCAGGGATCGAAGGCGAAGCCCGACATCACGACTCGTCCGCGGCCGAGGTCGCCAGCGCGCCCTTGAGCATCCGGCGCCCGCGGTGCAGCCGGGACATGACGGTTCCGATCGGGATGTCCAGGATCTGGGCGGCGTCGCTGTACGTGAAATCCGCGAGATCGACGAGCAGGACGACGTCGCGAAAGTCGTGCGGGAGATCCGCGAGCGCGGTCACCGCGTCATTCTGCGAGAGGCGCTCGACGACACGCCGCTCGTCGGGAGGCGACCCGTCGGTGCCCGACTCCTCGAGCTTGTTGTAGAGGAAGTAGTCGCTCTCCTCGAGCGGCTGGAGATCCGGCGTCCGCTGCACCTTCCGGCCGCGGTCGATGTTCAGGTTGGTGAGGATCCGGAAGAGCCAGGCGCGCAGGTTCGTGCCCGGCTGGAACGACCGCCAGCTGCGGAACGCGCGGGCATACGTCTCCTGGACGAGGTCCTCCGCTTCCTCGCGGGAGCCCACGAGCCTCCGCGCAACGCCGTACACCTGATCGGACAGGTCCAGTGCCTCCTCTTCGAAACGCACGCGATCTCGCGCGTCCGTTGCGAGTTGCCGGGCCGAGCTCTCCGAGGCGTCGCTCATCGACTCGACCGTAGCAAGCCGTGTTTCCCAGCTAGGAGAACGGAGATTCGGGGTCCGCTATTCCGGGTACAGCCCTGACCATGACTGAATATGACTTCATCACCGCGGTCGACGACAAGAAATGGGGAACCGTCGTCGACCAGCAAGGCGACTACGTGATCGTCGAGCACGGCACGCTTCGGAAGCACCGCTACGCGGTCCCAAAATCGTCTGTGGACGTCGACGAGGACGCCAAGGAAGTTCGGACGACGCTTTCCGGAGAGCTCATCAGCGAGTCCCCGAAAGTGGAGGACGGCTTCAACCGCGAAGACGTCGACCGCCACTACGGGCTCGCGAGCACCGAGCTGTCGCCCACGACCGAGGGCTACGGCGACACGGTCTCCGACGACCCGGCGCGCGGCGCCGAGTACCAGGAGCAGCAGGCAGGGCTGGACACGGCCGTCGAGGAGCGGGCCAAGATCCGCGAGGGCTCGGCCGAAACGACCGACGGGATGCCCGACGAGTCGCCGGCGCTCCTGGGCGACCGGCTCTCGGACGTCCCGAAAGAAGAGCGCTAGAGAGCCGGCTGCTGCTTGAACCCGGCGCCGGCCATGGCGTCGACGATGGCGTCGCGGCTCGTCCGCTCGTCGTCCCACTCGAGCATGACCTGACCCATGAGGTTGGCTGTCGCGAACTCGAGGCCGTCGTGGCCTCGTAGGGCGGCCGCCAGGCGGTTCACGCATCGCTCGCAGCGGATGCCGCTGACCTCGATCGTCTCCTTCACGACGGCCATGTGCGGCGCACGATATCGGCGCAGGCCGCGCCCGCATCGCCCTGCTCGAGCTGGAGCGCCCCCTCGGAGAGCGACGGGTCGAGCGAGGTCTCGACCGGAAGCTCCTCGTACAGGTCGCGGACACGGACGAGACGCCCGTCGTGGATCAGCTCCGCGTCCGGCCCGTACCGTGCCGCCGCCCATCTGTTCTGCTGGTAGATCCCGCGGTCGGCGGGCTCCGCAGCCGGATGCTCGAGCGCCCACGCGCAGAGGTCCCGCAGCAGCGCCACGAAGCCGGCCGTCCTGTCGAGGCCCGTCGGCTGGTCCGGCATGCGGATCTCGAGCGTGCCGAAGCGAGGGTGTGGGCGGACGTCCCACCACACCTGCGTGTAGTCCTTCATCAGCCCGGTCGCGACGAGCCCCTCGATCCACGTCTCCCAGCCGCTGTACCCGTCGAAGATCGGAGGCGCGCCGCTCCGCGGCAACTGAGCAAGGATCTCCGCCCGGTTCGAGGCAAGTCCGGTCGCCCGGCCCGACATGAACGGCGAGTTGGCCGACACTGCAAGGACGAACGGCATCCATGGCAGCAGCGTCTCGAGCGTCGTCATGCACTCCTCGGCGCCCGGCATGCCGACGTGGACGTGGAGGCCGTTGACGCCCTGCCGGCGCGCTGTCACGCCCGCGTAGCCGACCATCTCCTCGTAGCGCTTCTCGTCCGTGATCGGCAGCTCCTCGGGCTCGGCGAAAGGGTGCGAGCCTGCCGCCGCCATCACGAGGCCGAGGTCACCCAGCCCCTCCGAGGTCCTCGCACGCAGCACACCGATCGCGGCGACCGCCTCGGCGACCGAGGCGCACACCTCGGTGTTGAGCTCGACGACCGACGCGTGGAGCTCCGTCTTCAGCGTGCCCGGCAGCTCGAGGCCGTCCGTTTCCGCCAGGAGCTCTCGGATTGCGCCGACCGGCGCGAGCGACTGAGCGTCGAGAAGCATGACCTCCTCCTCGACGCCGATCGAGAGCACCGAGCTCTCGCCGAACCGCTGCTCGATCACTAGCGACGTTCGGTCGCGAGGCGGAACCCGAGCGCGACGAGGACGGTTCCCAGGACTGCGTCGAAGACCCGGCGCACGACCGGCCGGCGGAGAACGTCCCCGACCCGCGCCACGACGAACGCGTAGCCGCAGAGCCACACGAAGGTCATCGTGCAGAAGACGAGCCCGAGCGCCAGCAGCCCGCCGAACGACTCGGCCCCGAACTGCGGCAGGAGACTCGTGAAGAACACCGCCATCTTCGGGTTCCCGAGATTGCTGAGCACGCCCTGGCGGAATGCGGTTCCGGACGTCAGCGGCCCCCCGCCCTCGCGTCGCTCCACGTGCGTCCCTCGGATCGCCGCGAGCAGCGCCTGCGCGCCGAGGTAGACGAGGAACGCGGCGCCGACGAGCTTCAGCGTCACGAACGCAGGCTCGAAGGCGACGATCAGGGCGGCGAGCCCGGCGCTCGTCGCCAGCGCCCACACGGCCTGCCCGGTCGAGACGCCGAGCGCGGTGAAGACGCCTGCCCGCCGCCCGCCCAGCAGCGAGTTCCGGATCGCGAGCGCCGTGTCCTGTCCGGGCGTGACGATCACGAGAGCGGAGATACCGAGGAACGCGAAGATGTCCACGCGCCGAACCTACCGTGGAGGGATGCAATGAGCGAGCAGTTCGACCTGATCGTCCTCGGCTCCGGCTCGGGTGCCCGGGACGGGGCCAACAAGGCGGCGCTGGCCCATATGCATCACGCCTTCCCCACGTGGGGCGAGGGCGTCAAAGCCGCCGCGGAGCAGGCCCTGAGTTCGCCGCGGTAAAAGGCGGTTACGATCGACGATTCGTACCGACGCGAGCTATACGGAGGTGATCGGATGAACGACAAGCCGAACTGGCAAGTCGCGCGCTCGACGACATCGAGCGGCGCGGCAGAGATATTCCGGTGCGCGAGCACCTCGGGATCCACGCATTCGGAATCAACGCCTACACGCCCGGCGAGGACGGCACGCTGATCAATGAACACGACGAGGCCGGGACGGGCCAGGAGGAGCTGTACATCGTGCTCGACGGGAAGGCGACCTTCGAGGTCGACGGCGAGACGGTCGACGCGCCGCCAGGAACATTCGTGTTCGTCGGGCCGGAGTCGCGGCGGAAGGCGACCGGGGACGGAACCATCCTCGCCGTCGGAGCCACACCCGGCGAGGCGTACCAGGGGGTCGACTGGGGCGAGGCGTGGCCATTCCACGAAGAGTCGATGAGGGCCTACGGCGAACAGCGCTACGCCGACGCGCTCGCAGCAGTCCGCGGTGGCCTCGAGCACATGCCGGACCACGCGGGCTTGAATTACAACTACGCGTGCTTCGCGACGCTCGCCGGCGAGACCGGCGACGAAACGTTCGCCCACCTCCGACGGTCCGTCGAGCTGTTCCCGCGGTTCCGCGAGGACGCGCCCAGAGACGACGACTTCGCCGCCGTACGCGACGACCCGCGGTTCGAGGAGGCTCTTCGCTGAGCGCGCAGGTCTCGATCGTCGACGACGGATCGCACTAGCGCGACGGACCCTCAGGGGACATCCCCGCAGCCGACGATTCACTCGCCAAGAAACCGGGGACACAGACGTAAGCCACCGGGCTGAGCCCCGTCCCCGTCCTTCTTCCTTGACGATCGGAGGTCACCGCGTATGCGCGCAACTGTCATGTACGGAGCCGGCGATGTCCGTGTCGAGGATGTCGCGGACGCTCGGTTGATCGACCCGACCGATGCGCTCGTTCAGGTCACGCGCGCCGCGATCTGCGGCAGCGATCTGTGGCCGTACAAGTCGATGCCGCATGACGATGCCGGCCGGCGGATGGGGCATGAGTTCATCGGCGTCGTCGAGGCGGTCGGCGCTGACGTCGAGACCATCAAGGTCGGCGACGTGGTCGTTTCGCCGTTTCTCTGGTCGGACGGCTCCTGTGTCTTCTGCCGCGAAGGGCTGCAGAGCTCGTGTCTGCATGGCGGCCGGTACGGGGACGTCGACGTCGACGCCGGCCAGGGCGAAGCGGTGCGTGTTCCGCAGGCGGAGGGAACGCTCGTGGTCCTGCCGGTCGGCACGGACGACGCGCTCATGCCTTCGCTGCTGACTCTCACCGACGTGATGGGAACCGGCCACCACGCGGCACTGACGGCGCAGGTTGGCCCTGGCAAGACCGTCGCTGTGGTGGGCGACGGCGCCGTCGGGCTCTGCGGTGTGATCGCGTCGAAGCGTCTCGGCGCCGAGCGGATCCTCCTGCTCGGCAGCAACCCCGAGCGGACCGCGCTCGGGCAGGAGTTCGGGGCCACCGACGTCGTGCGCGAGCGCGGCGAGGAAGCTGTCGAGCGCGTCCGCGAGCTCACGCAGCACGGCGCCCACTCGGTGCTCGAATGCGTCGGCCTCGAGCAGGCCGTTGAGACCGCGCTCGCGATCGCCCGTCCAGGCGGCGCGATCGGTCGCGTCGGCGTCCCCGAGCGCGACACCACACCCGCCGGCGTTGCGTTCTGGAAGAACGCTTCGATCGCCGGCGGCCCTGCACCCGTCCGCGCCTATATCGAGGTGCTGCTGCCCGACGTGCTCGAAGGTCGGATCGAGCCCGGACGTGTCTTCGACCGCACCGGATCGATCGAGGACGTGCCGGACGGCTACCGCGCGATGAACGACCGCGAAGTCCTGAAGTTCCAGATCAAACCGTAGAACCGAATCAATCGGTGGAAACCGAGAAGCAAAACGCGCTGCTTCCACACCTAGAGCGGTCGCTGGGCAGCTACATGGGCGGGGGTTTTGCCGAGCCAGAGTGGAACGTCCCGTTCTCGGCGTTTCGGTGGCCCGATTCGCCGGAGTCAGGGATCAACACGCTCGTGTCGTTCGGCCTCGGGCGTCACCTCTTTGAAGGGCGTCGCCAAGAGATCCTGCTTGCGCTGCGCCCGACATGGGACGAAGTTGCAGTGCACATCATCGTGAGCGTCGGGATGTACTTGCTTGATCGGCATCGGCCCTTGAACCTTGGTGAAACCGTTGGCATTCCGCCTGAACTCGAGACAGCAGCACGGACGATGGTGGTCGTCTCGGCCGAGGAGCTCGCCCAGGGCCTCGGCGTCTGCCTCGAATACGAACCGCCCGTCGAGATCCTCTGGCTGATGCCGACCGGCGTGAACGATCGGTTCGTCCTCGGACCAGGCTCAGAATCATCCTGACTCGGCCGTCACGGCTCGGGCGCTAATCCTGCGAGACGGCAGGCTGCCGGCCCAGCTTCACCTTGAAGCTGCGTCTCTCGTCGCCGCGGTAGGCCTCGATCGTGATCTCGTCGCCGACCTTCTTGCCCATGATCGCCTTGCGGAGGTCCTCCGACCGTGAGACGGGCTTGCCGTCGATCTCGACGATGAAGTCGCCGCCGAGCAGATAGCTCTGCCCGTCGATCACGACCTCGCGCGTCCCCGCCTGCATCTCCGCGCCCGCCGCGCCGCTCGACTCGTAGACCCGCACGACGAGCAACCCGCGCTCGGCCGGGAGGTTGAAGAGCTGCGCGATCTCCTGGTCGACCTCCTGGGCGCCCACGCCGATGAACGGATGCTCGACCCGGCCCTTCTCGATCAGCTGCGAGACGACGTTGCGGACGGTGTTCATCGGCACCGCGAACCCGATCCCGATGTTGCCGCGTGCGCCGGTGTTCCCGGTCGCGATCGCGGTGTTGACGCCGACCACGGACCCGTTCGCCGCGATCAGCGGGCCGCCGGAGTTTCCGCTGTTGATGGACGCGTCGGTCTGGATGACGTCGTCGATCGTGAACTCGTTCGGCGCCGTGAGCGGGCGATGCAGGGCGCTGATGATCCCGGCCGTCACGCTCCGCTCAAGACCGAGCGGGTTCCCGATCGCCACCACCGAGTCGCCCACACGGACGCGATCGGAGTTCCCCAGGTCCAAAGGCCGCAGCGCCCGCGCGTCCACGTTCACCTTGAGGAGTGCGAGATCGGTCGACGGGTCGGTGCCGACGACCCTCGCCTGCACGCTGTCCCGGTTGGAGAAGCTCACCTCGATCTGCTCGGCTCCTTGAACCACGTGGAAGTTCGTGACGATCCGCCCGGCCGTGTCGATCACGAAGCCCGACCCGAGCGCCTGCTGGCGCTGCTCCTCGGGGAAGCCGAACGGATTCAGGAACGGATCGGGCTCGACCTCGACCGTGCTCGTCGTCGTGATCTGGACGACGCCGGGCGCGCTTCGCCGGTAGATCTCGTTGACCGACAGGCGTCGGCTCCGTGCGAAGTCGGCCGGCGCGACCGCGGGCCCGGCGATCGGAACCTGGACGGTTTCGGTGTCGTCGAGGATGCCTGTGAGCTCGGCACCCGCGAGCGCCACCCCGCCCCCCACCACTGCTGCGATGAGGAGCGGGGCCGCGCTAGAGAGAACGCGGGGAGGTCTCAGCACGAGGAATTACTACCCGACTCGTCGTTGAGCATGGTTTCAGCCCGGTTAACGGGTCCTTGCGGCTCTGTTAAGCACTGTGGCGGGCGATCTCGCCGTCAGGCATCGCGGCCGAACCGAAGTGCTGGCGGGCGGGTAAAGGGCATCGCCCCTCACCCGCCCCGTCAGAGAACGGTCAGGCCTTCTTGGCCTTGATCATCGAGGTGCCCTTGCACCTGCCGACGAAGGACAGCGTCCCGGTGAACGACTTCTTCGCGGGCGAGAAGGTGCCCTTCGCCATGAAGTGCTCCCCGGTGCCACCGAGCGGCGGGATGTAGCTGCCGCTCACCACGTTGCCCTTGAGCGTCCCTTTGAACTGGTACTTGATCGGAGCCGAGGGCATGTCGTACTTGCCGCTGGGCCCCTGGCACTTGACGCCGAACTTCGGCGCCTTGATCGTGACCTTCTTGCCGACGACGGTGACCGTCGCCGGAGAACCGGGGATCTTCGCCCCGCTGGCCAGGTGCAGGCTCCCTTTGTACGTCCCTGGCGCGACTGCCGCCGCGGCTGCCGATGTGAGCGTCGCCGCACCGATGAGGGCGATCACGCCCGCGAGAACGCTACGTTTCATTGACCCCTCCAGAAGTTGTACGTGCCTCAGAGAAACTGAGTGCACTGGACCGTATTCGCCTCTCCGACCATCCGTACCGGCCGATCGGCCAGTCTTCGACTGCTTGGTAACGGTTGAAACGACGGCCGCGAACTAAGCCTGAGCCGGCCGGACGCGCAGCCGCCGCGCCTGGATGCTTCGGCCGAGGAACGCACGTGGAGGCGATGGCAGCAGTCAGGGCGAAGACGAGGACCGCGCCGCCAGGCACTCGAGTGAGCGTCTGCATTCCGGCGCCGACGAGAGCCGCGCACGGGATCGTCAGCACCCACGCCATGAGGATGTTGCCTGCAACGCCCCAGCGAACCGCCGAGAGCCGGCTCGAAGCGCCTGCGCCGAGCACCGAGCCGCTGATCGTGTGCGTGGTCGAGACCGGGAAGCCGTAGTGGGCCGTCGTAAAGAGGATGCTCGCGCAAGCGGTCTGCGCAGCGAACCCCTGCGGCGGCTCGATCTTCGCGATGCGGGACCCGAGCGTCTTGATGATCCGCCAGCCGCCGGCGTAGGTGCCGAAGGCCATCGCGGTCGCGGAGCCCACGATCACCCACAGCGGCGGCCGTTCGAAGTCGGGCGAGAGATGTCCGGACGCGACGAGCGCGAGCGCGATGATCCCCATCGTCTTCTGGGCGTCATTCGTGCCGTGCGTGAAGGCGACGAAGCCGCCGGAAAGGAGCTGGAGCCGCCGGAAGATGCGATTCACGATGCCGGGCGCGCGCTTCCGGATGATCCAGAGCACGAGGATCATGAGTGCCGCGGCAAGGAGCGCCCCCATTACGGGCGCGAGCAACGACGGGATGAGCACCTTGTCCCACAGCCCCTGCCACTGGACGACGCCGAGGCCCTCTGCGGCAACGGCGGAGCCGACCATCCCGCCGATGAGCGCGTGGCTCGAGCTCGAGGGAAGCCCGAGGTACCAGGTGATGAGGTTCCACGTGATCGCACCCACGAGGCCGGCGAGGACGATGTCCAGCGTGATGGCCTCCTGGTCGACGATCCCGCTCGCGATCGTCGCCGCGACCTCGAAGGACACGAAGGCCCCGAGGAAGTTCAGGATCGCGGCGCTGACGACCGCCGTCCGCGGCGAGAGCGCGCGGGTCGAGACCGACGTGGCAATCGAGTTGGCCGAGTCGTGGAACCCGTTCGTGAAGTCGAAGAACAACGCGACTGCGACGACGGCGAAGAGCAGGAGCTCCATTGCTTGGCCCTAGAGGTTCTTGACGACGATGTTGCCGACGACGTCGGCCGCAGTCTCGCAGGCGTCGATTGCATCCTCGAGCGCCTCGAAGATGTCCTTCCAGCGGATCACCTCGACGGGATCCACGTGGTTCTCGAAGAGGCCGGCGATCGCCTCCCGAAGAAGACTGTCCGCCGCGTCTTCGAGAGCCTTGACCTTGACGAGGTGGCGCTCAGCGTTACGAAGCCCGCGCAGCTCTCCGAGGGCCTTGGAAAGGTGCTCGGTCGCCTCGACGAGGAGCCGGCACTGCTCGAGCGACTGCTCCATCGGGCGCTCGACCTTGTAGAGGGTGAGCATCTCGGAAGCGTTCTCGATGAAGTCGACCACGTCGTCGATCGCCTTCGCGAGCTCGTAGATGTCCTCCCGGTCGAACGGGGTGATGTACTGGGTGTTCAGGAGCTCGATGATCTGGCGCGTGAGGTCGTCGCCCTTGTTCTCCAGCTCCTTGATCTGTGCTTGGCGCACCTCGCGCTCCGGGAACGTGCGGAAGCGCTCGTCGACCAGGCGCGCGGCCTCGAGAGCGTTCTCCCCGGCGGCCGTGAACAGGTCGTAGAACTCCGACGTCCGCGGGACGAGCGACAGCCTCATGCGCGCGGAACCGTAACGGAGCCGGCGGCTCGCGGCGGTCTATTCGCCTAGCTCGGAGACGCCCTCGGGATGGGAGGCGTCGGTGAACTCGCGGAACTCGCCGGTGACGAGGTACGCAGTCTGCTCGCCGATGTCGACGGCGTGGTCACCGATCCGCTCGAGGCAGCGGGAGACGATGATCATCCGCAGGCCCCACTCCTGGAGCGAGGGATCGGTCCCCAGTTCGAGCACGTGCTTCACGACCCGGCGGTTTGCGCGGTCGATCAACTCGTCGAGGTCGACGAGGCTCTCGGCGCCGGCCACGTCGCGCTCGGCGAACGAGCGCATTGCGACGCGCGTCATCTCCTCGGCCCTGGCTCCCATCTCCTCGAAGGCCTCGACCAGCGTCTCGTCCGGGCGCAGCTCGGCGGTGAGCTTCGTGAGCTTCGCGATCGTCACGCCCAGGTCGGCCATGCGCTCGAGACCCAGGTTGATGTGCAGCACGGCGAGCACGAGCCTCAGGTCGACCGCGACTGGGGTCTGCCGGGCGAGCAGCTGCTCGATTCCCTGGCTGATTTCGAGGTACCGCGCGTCGACCTCGTCGTCGAACGCGATCACCTCTTCGGCGAGCTCGGCGTCCTGCTGCTCGAGCGCGTTCAGCGAGC
Source organism: uncultured Actinomycetes bacterium (assembly GCA_963827705.1). Lineage (GTDB taxonomy): Bacteria > Actinomycetota > Thermoleophilia > Gaiellales > Gaiellaceae > JACDAN01. The sequence goes on along the minus strand of CAWHBN010000020.1, from coordinate 1,372 downwards.
CCCGGAGCGATCGGAGGACGAGCTCGCTCTCCTCCTGCAGGTTTGCTTCGAGGCGGTCGAGCTCCTCCTGGAAGGACGTGCGTCGCATTCCGCCACCATAGTCAGCGCTGACCGGATCGCCCATCTGAATTTCCTAACCGAAGCGGCCCGTCACGTAGTCCTCGGTCCGCTTGTCGGAGGGCTGCGTGAAGATCTTGGAGGTAGCGTCGTACTCGACGAGGATCCCGGTGCGCTGGCCCTCTTCTCCGCGCGTGACGCTGAAGAAGGCGGTCATGTCCGCGACCCGCGCCGCCTGCTGCATGTTGTGCGTGACGACCACGATCGTGTACTCCCTCTTCAGCTCGTGCATGAGGTCCTCGATGCGCGTCGTCGCGATCGGGTCGAGGGCTGACGCCGGCTCGTCCATGAGAATCACCTCTGGCTCGACCGCGAGACAGCGCGCGATGCACAGCCGCTGCTGCTGCCCGCCGGAGAGGCTCAGGGCGCCGGCCTTGAGGCGGTCCTTGACCTCGTCCCAGAGTGCCGCCTGCTGGAGCGCTTTCTCGACGCGGTCGTCGAGCCCGTCGGTCATCCCGAGGACGCGTGGCCCGAAAGCGACGTTGTCGTAGATCGACTTCGGGAACGGGTTCGGCTTCTGGAAGACCATGCCGATCCGCTTCCGCACTTCGACCGGATCGACGTCGGGGCCGTAGAGATCCTCGCCGTGGTAGAGGATCGTGCCCTCCACGGCGGCGGTCGGAATCAGGTCGTTCATGCGGTTGAAGCAACGGATGAACGTGCTCTTGCCGCAGCCGGACGGGCCGATGAACGCCGTCACGAAGTTCTTGTAGATCTCGAGCGAGACCTCTTGGAGAGCCTTGTTGCCCGCGTACGCGACGCCCAGGTCGTCGACGTCGAACACGACGTCGCGTGACTCCCTCGGGGGAAGCTCGCGGACCTGCTCGGCGAGGTTGACGCTCACGTCGGCCATTTTGACGGAGATGGGATCACCACCTTCTCTCGTATTTGTTCCGGAGCCAGATCGCGAACGCATTCAGGGTCAGGAGGATCGCGAGCAGGACGATGATCCCCGCCGCGGCCAGCGTCCTGAACTCCTCCTGGGGACGTGCGATCCACTGATAGATCTGCACGGGAAGGGCGGTGAAGTCGCCCATGATCGTGGGGTTGAACGAGACGTACGTGAGCGCTCCGACGAGCAGCAGCGGCGCAGTCTCCCCGAGCGCACGGGAGAGCGCGAGGATCGAGCCGGTCGCAATCCCCGGAATCGACGCGGGAAGCACCTGCCGCCAGACGACCTGCCACTTCGTCGAGCCGAGCGCGTAGGCGCCCTGGCGGATCGAGTCCGGGACCGCGCGGATAGCCTCCCGCCCGG
>CAWHBN010000019.1:0-39015 GCA_963827705.1 uncultured Actinomycetes bacterium | reverse complement strand
CCTAGACGCGGAGCCGCGAGAAAATGCCCGAGGGACTCGGGACGCCGGAGGTCGGCAAGGAGATCGGGCACCATGCACGGCACTCGACCCAGGAACAACGCGATCGCATCCTCTCGATCGCGGAAGCCGTGCTCCTTTCGCTGGTTGCGCTCCTCGCAGGCTGGTCGGGTTACGCGGCGGCGAAGTGGAGCACCGAGTCGCGCGTCGCGCTCGCCGAGGCCTCGACTGCGCGGACAAAGGCAAACCGGGCCGACCTTGAAGCGATGGAGCTGCGCAACTTCGACTCCTCGACCTTCGAGGCCTGGTTCGCGGCGTATACGGCGGGCAACGAGCCGGCGATGGCGCTCGCCGAGCGACGCTTCCGCCCCGAGTTCCAGATTGCGTTCGACGCCTGGCGCGCGACGAACCCAGAGTCGAATCCGCGGGCGCCCCGTGGGCCGACCTACATGCCGCAGTACCGGCAGCCGGAGCTGGCGAGGGCGGTGCGGCTCGACCAAGAGGCAGACAAGGCGCATGCCGCAGGCGTAGTCGCGGGCAAACGATCGGACGACTACGTCCGCACGACCGTCTTCCTCGCCACCGTCCTCTTCCTCGTCGGGATCAGCACGCAGTTCCCGCTTCGCGGCGTCCGCTACGGCGCTGGTCGCGGTCGGCGCAGTGCTGCTCGTCTTCTCCGTCGTACAGCTCGCGCAGCTGCCCGGGCCTCCCGGGTGAGAAGGCAGCGTGACGACCTCGTCCACCTGCTCCAGGCCTTCCGGCCGATGGGTGATCAGGAGCACCGTTCGCTCTCCGGCCGCCTCGAAGACGTCGTCCATCAGCGCCTGAGCGGTCTCCGGATCGAGATGAGCAGTCGGCTCGTCGAGGATCAGCACCGGTGCCTCCGAGAGCAGCGCACGGGCGAGCGTCAGGCGTTGACGCTGGCCGCCTGAGAGCTGCGTTCCCTCCTCGCCGACGAGCGTGTCGAGGCCGAGCGGGAGCGAGCGCACCCACTCCGCGAGCTGCGCGCGCCGGAGCGCAGCCCACAGCTCGTCGTCGTTCGCGTCGGGTGCCGCGACTGCGAGGTTCGCGCGAATCGTCGAGTTGAAGACGTGAGCGTCCTGGCCGGCGAGCGCGAAGAGCGCGCGAATGTCCTCCTGCCGGTACTCGCGCGCGTCGCGGCCCGCGATCGTGACCCGGCCCTCCTCAGGATCGAGGAAGCGCAGGAGCAGGTTGACGACCGTGGTCTTGCCGGCTCCGCTCGGGCCGACGAGCGCGATCCGCCGGCCCGGATCGAGGCGCAGATCGAATCCGCTGAGCGCCGGCTCCTCGCCGGCTTCGTACCGTGCGGTCACACCCTCCAGGGAGACGACGTCCGACCGGGAGGGAGCGGGCGCGGGGACGGCCGGGTCGCGAATCGCGGCCTCCCGATCGGTCAGGTCGAGCACACGGCCGGCCGGCCGCCAGGGAGCCGAAGAGCTCCCTCGCGGCGACCGGCAGCGGGGCGACGGCGTCGAATGAGGCGAGTGCGAGGAGGGCGAGGGTCGCGACGAGCACGCGGTCGAGGGCAGCGGTCTCGTGCGCGGCGACCGCGACGGCGAGGACGCCCGCGACCGTCGCGCCGACGACCAGGATCGAGAGCGCCTCAGCGAGCCCCGCGGCGAGCGCGTCGCGCCGGGCGAGCCGGGCGAGCTCACGATCGGCTGCGCGCACCCGGCGCAGTGTCTCCTCCTCGCGCCCGTACGCCACGAGCTCGGGAGCGCCGCGGAGCACCTCGACGAGCTCAGCTGTGAGCTGACCGCGCACCCCGGCCTGACGGCGTGACGCCGCGCGGCTCAGGGCGCTGCCGGCCAGGGGCACGACGAGGCCGGCGAGCAGGAGGCCCACGGCCAGGATCGCACCGGCCGCGGGAAGGACGACGGCGGCCACTGCGACGCTCGCGGCTCCGACGAGGAGCGCGACGATCGGCGGGCCGAGCCCGCGGACGTACAGGCTCTGGAGGGCGTCGACGTCGCCGACCATCCGGGCGAGCAGCTCGCCGGACCGGTACTCGCGGAGCTGCGCCGGCGCCAGCGGCTCGATTCGCTCGTAGAACCGCGAACGGATCGTTGCCAGCGCCCGCAGGGCCGCATCGTGCGACACAAGGCGCTCGCAGTAGCGAGCGAGCGGTCGTGCGAGCCCGAAGAACCGGACGGCGACGATCACGACGGTCAGCGAGAGGATGGGCGGCTGCTCCGCGGCACGCGAGATCAGGTAACCGGCCGAGGTCATCAGCGCGACCCCGAAGCCGACCGCCAGCGAGGCCATGAGGATCGAGACCGCCATGGACCCCAGGGGCGGTTGGGCGAGGGCTCCAAGCCGGCGGATCTCGTGCATCAGGCAGCCTCCGCCGCCAACTCGACGATCCGGCCGGCAGCCAAGCGGACGACGCGGTCGGCGCGCGCCGCCAGCTCGGGCTGGTGGACGGCCAGGAGGACCGTACGATCCGCGCGCAACCGCTCGACGGCGTCAGCGACGATCTCGGCGCTCTCGCCGTCGAGGTTCGCCGTCGGCTCGTCGAGGACGACGAGCGGCGCGTCGCGGAGAAACGCTCGTGCGAGCGCGATCCGCTGGAGCTCTCCGGCGGAGAGCGCGCGTCCGCCCTCGCCGACCACCGTGTCATAGCCTCCCGGGAGCGCCCGGATGAAGTCGTCGGCGCCTGCGAGCGCCGCGGCTCGGCGCACCCGCTCGTCGTCGGCCCGCGGATCGCCGAGCCGCACGTTGTCGGCGACGCTGGCACGGAAGAGCGTCGGGCGCTGCGGAAGCCAGGCGAGCAGCTCGCGCCACGCCTGCGAGTCGCAGGCGGCGAGATCGAGCGAGCCGACCATGATCCGTCCGGCCGTCGGCTCGACGAGTTTCAGCAGCAGCGCCGCGACCGTGCTCTTCCCGGACCCGCTCGGGCCGACCACTGCCACCGTCTCGCCCGGCGCGAGCTCCAGGTCGATCGCGTCGAGCACCGGGCCGGGTCTCGCCGGATAGGCGAACGTGACCGCCTCGAGCCGCACGGGCGCCAGCTCGGGGCTCGGCGGCGAAGCGGTTCCGGACCTCGCCGCCGGAGGGAGCTCGACGAGGTCGAGCAGCCGGTCCGCCGCGGCGCGTCCGTCAGCGGCGGCGTGGAACTGCGCTGCGAGGTTCCGCAGCGGGAGGTAGAGCTCCGGTGCGAGCAGCAGCACGGTCAGGCCGGCCTCGAGGCCGATCCCTCCGCGCACCAGCCGGACGCCGATCGTCACGGCGACGAGCGCGATCCCCAGCGTCGCCGCGAGCTCGAGCACCGCGCTCGAGAGGAACGCCACGCGAAGCGTTTTCATCGTCGTCCGCCGGTAGCGGTCACCGGCCTCTGCGACCCGCTCGACCTGCGCCGCTCCGCGGTTGAACGCCCGGAGCGTCGGCAGGCCGCGGACGACGTCGAGGAAATGGGTGGCGAGGAGCGCCAGCGCCTGGCGGCGCTCCTCCGTTTTCCGCTCGGTGTACCGGCCGATCAGCCACATGAAGACGGGCACGAGCGGCAGGGTCAGCAACATGATCCCGGCCGAGACCAGGTCGATGGCGGCGACCAGCACGAGCACGGCGACGGGGACTACGACGGCGAGCACGAGCTGCGGGATGTAGCGCGCGAAGGTCGTCTCGAGCGCCGCCGCGCCGTCGACCGCGGTCGTCGCGACCTCGGCGCTCGCAGCGCCGTCGAGCGCGGAAGGTTGATCGCGGAGCCGCCGCTCGACGACCTCCATTCGAAGGCCCGACAGCACGTCGGTGGCGGCCCTGCGTCCGACGACCTCGAAGCCCCACGCCGCGACGGCTCTCCCGGTGACGACCACGAGCAAGACGAGGAGCGGCACGGTGACCGCATCGAGCGCCTCGCCGTCGAAGGCGCCGGCCGCGACGTGGGCGATCAGGACGGCCTGGGCGAGGACCAGAAGCGCCGCGAAGGCGCCGAGAGCGACGTCGGCGGCAAGCATCGTCCGCACGGCGCGCCCGCGTCGGACAAGGCGCGGGTCGAGCGCCCTCAACGCGCTCCTAGGCGCCGGTCTCTCGAGGCAGGAGGTCGGCCGGCGAAGGCTTCTCCTCGCCGCTCAGCCGCGCCCGGAAGACGTGGTACGTCCAACCCTGGTAGAGCAGGATCAACGGCGTCACGATCAGCGCCACGACGCTCATCACCTTGAGCGTGTAGTGCTCCGAGGAGGCGTTGGCGACGGTGAGGCTGTTGGCGAAGTCGTTGCTGGCGACCATGACACGCGGGTAGAGGCTCGTGAAGATCGTGGCCACGACGAGGACGGCGCCGGCCGCCGTGAGCACGAACGCCCACCCGCTGCGGGCGAGCCGCACGCAGACGGCGGCGCCGAACAGTGCTGCGATCGCGAGCAGCGCGGGCAGCAGCGGCGGGAAGACGTCCTTGTCGTTGCGGTCCACCGCCACTGCGACGGTCCAGATCAGGAATCCCGCGCCGACGACGGCCGTCGCGATCGAGAGCCGACCTGCGGCCGCCGCGGCTCGGCGGCACAGCTCGCCGGTCGTGCGCAGCGTGAGGTACGTCGCGCCGTGGAACGCGAAGAGCAGCACGACCGCGACCCCGCCGAGCAGCGTGTACAGGCTGAAGAGATCCGAGAAGGTGCCGTCGAAGTCCCCGCTGGAATTGATCGGCACGCCGTAGAGCAGGTTCGAGAACGCGACACCCCAGATCAGGGCGGCGCCGAGGCTGCCGATCGTGTTCGCCCAGGCCCAGAGGCCGAGCCAGCGCGAGTCCTCGTGCCGTTCGCGCCACTCGAACGAGAGCACGCGAACGATCAGGAACACCAGCAGCAGCAGTAGGGCGATGTAGAAGCCGGAGAACATCGTCGCGTACCAGGCCGGGAAGGCCGCGAACATCGCGGCGCCGGCGATCACGAGCCACACCTCGTTGCCGTCCCACACCGGGCCGATCGTGCGGAACATCGTGCTGCGCTCCTCCTCGTTGCGCGGCAGGAACGGCAGCAGCAGCCCGACACCGAAGTCGAAGCCCTCGAGCACGAAGTAGGCGGCGAAGAAGAAGAGGACCAGGCAGAACCAGAGTTCCGGAAGGTCCATCTCAGTATCCGATCGCAGGCATCGGGGTCTCTCCGGTCTCGTCGCGGTCGAGCCCGGGCGGGTCGACCTTCGCGTAGCGGCGCATCAGCCAGATGTCGAGCACGAGCAGCAGCAGGTAGAGGCCGTAGAACACGACGACGCTAAACACGAGCATGGTCGACGAGACCGCCGGCGAGTGCGCGTCGGCGGTCTTGAGCAGGCCCTGCACGATCCACGGCTGCCGGCCCATCTCGGTCAGGATCCAACCCGCCGTCGCGGCGATGTACGGAAACGCGATCGCGACGATCGCCGTCCGGAGGAACCAGCGCGCCCGCTCGAGCTTCTTCTTCCAGTAGAGCCAGGCGCCGACGGCGGCCACGAGGAACATCAGCATCCCCATATAGGCCATCACCCGCATCGACCAATAGATCACGCGCACGTTCGGCATGTAGTTGTCGGGGCCGAACTGGCTCTCCTCCTGCGCCTGGAGCTCAGTGAGGCCTTGTACCTCACCCTTGAACGAGCCGGTGGCCATGTACGAGAGGAGCCGCGGGACCGTGATCGAGAAACTGGGCGTTTGATCGTCCTCGGTGAACCCGCCGACCTGGATGAGCGAGAAACCGCATGGCTGGCAGGTGGTCCACTGCGCCTCGGAAGCGGCGATCTTCATGCTCTGCGCGCTCGTCACGGCCGCGCCGAAGCGGTTACCGACGATGAGCTGGAGGAGCGTGACCGGCACCGCCACGATCAGTGCCAGCTTCACCGCCTTGCGGAAGAGGTCGACGTCCTTGCCGCGCAGGAAGTGCCAGCAGCAGATCCCCAGCATGACGATCGACCCGAAGATCAGGCCGGCGAGGATCGTGTGCAGGTACGCGCGGAGCGCGAACCCGTTGGACAGAAGCGCCCAAACGCTGGTCAGGTGCGCCTCGCCGTCCACGATCTTGTACCCGACGGGGTGCTGCATCCACGAGTTCGCGACCAGGATGAAGAACGCCGACATCCACGATCCGGCTACGGCGATCCACAGCGTCGCCAGGTGCACGCGCGGCGAGAGGCGGTTCCAGCCGAAGACCCAGAGGCCGAGGAACGTCGCCTCGAGCATGAACGCGGCCAGTCCCTCGATCGCGAGCGGCGCCCCGAAGACGTTGCCGACGAACTTCGAGTAGACCGACCAGTTCATCCCGAACTGGAACTCCTGGACGAGGCCGGTGGCGACGCCGATCGCGAAGTTGATCAGGAAGAGCGTGCCGAAGAAGTGCGTCAGCCGCAGCCAGCGCTCGTCGCGCGTCCGGTGCCACAAGGTCTGCATGACGGCGACGAGCGGCCCCAGCCCGAGCGTCAGCGGCACGAAGAAGAAGTGGTAGATCGAAGTGGTCGCGAACTGGAGCCTCGCGAGATCGACCGCGGTGTCGGCCACCAGGGTCACGGCAAACACCCTCCTGGTTGCGCGGCGCGATCACATCGTCCAGAGCGGATGATTTGTGCGTCCACGGCTTCATCCCGTCGGGACGATGGCGCGGGCCGCTTCAAGGCCCTATCGTTGCGTCGTGGCGTCCACGATCGTCGTCGGCTACGACGGAGCGGAGCGCTCGAGCAAAGCGCTCGACCGCGCGATCGACGAGGCGCGCGAAGACGGTGCCAAGCTCGTCGTCGTCGCGGTCGCGGAGATGCCGCTGAACCCCGAGGGCCCGCAGAACTTCGGCACGCTGGACGACTCGCCGGCACGAATGATCCCACTCGTCGAGCCGCCCGAGCTCGAACCGGTGCTCGCGGAGGCGAAAGAGCGAGTCGAGTCCGCAGGCCTCACAGGGGAGTACATGTGGGCCGCGGGCGACCCCGCGAACGAGATCGTGGAAGTGGCCAAGGACCGCAAAGCCGCCCTGATCGTGATCGGCTCCCACCACCACAGCCTTTTCGCTCGGCTCCTCGGCGCGGACGTCGAATCCCAGATCAAGCGCGACGCCGGCTGCGACGTGATCGTCGTCGAATAGACGCCCGTCAACCTTCCTTCAGCCGGCGTTCCAATCGATCCGGGGTGCGTCGACCGTCGACGGGTCGAGGAGCGCGGCCCGGCGATGGTGGGGCCGCACGTAGAACTCGTCCGCCCAGGCCATGAACGCCTTCACCTCGGCGCCCGCGTTTGCGAGCAGCTGCGCGTGCACTCCGAGCCAGGCTGCGAAGGCGATCCGGCCGTGCAGCTCGTGTCGGTGCTCGCCGACCTCGGCGACTGCCGCCTTCCGGCCGATCATCGCCATGATTCCCTTGTCCTTGTAATGGAAGGGCTGGGCGTGCTTGCCCTCCATGCCCGCGAGAATGTTCTGCGCCGCCGAGTCGCCCGCCTGTTGCGCCACGCTGCCGAGCTGAGGGAGCGCGTCGTCGTGGCCGGACGGGTGGTTCGCGAAATCGCCGAGCGCATACACGCCCGGAGAGCCCTCGACGGTGAGGTCAGGTTGGACGTCGAGGCGCCCGCCCCGACCCGGGCTCACTCCCGACTGAGCGGAGAGCGGAGCGGCCATGAGCCCGCCGCCCCAGACTGTGAGGTGCGTCTTGAGCGTTGTCCCATCGCTCAAGGTGACGTGATCGGCCCCGATCTCCTTCGCGGAGACGCCCAGCCTGAGCTCGACCCCTCGTCGCTGGAGCTGTTTCGCCGCGTACGCGTGCGCTTCGTCGGAGAAGGGAGCGAGCACGGTGTGGCCGAGGTCGACGAGGATCACCCTCGCGCCCGCGATCGCCAGATGCTCGTACACGTGAGGCATGACGTCGTGCATCAACTCCGCGAGCGCCCCCGCCGACTCGACGCCGGTCGCGCCTCCCCCGACGACGACGAAGGTGAGCGCGCCCTCCTCCACCAGCTCAGGCCTCTCGGCCGCGTCCTGGAAGAGCTGGAGGACGCGCGAGCGGATCCGCCTGGCGTCGTCGAGCGAGTAGAGCGGGAAGGCGAACTCCTCTGCGCCCGGCGTGTGGAAGAAGTTCGGCTGGGAGCCTGCGGCCAGGACCAAGACGTCTCCGTCGATCGTGCTGTCGTCCGCAAGGGCGACTCTCCGCGCCTCGGGGTCGGCAGAAACCACCTCCGCCTGCCGCACCTCGATGTTCTCGTGACCGCGGAAGATGTCTTCGAGGTCGAATGCGATGTCGTCCGGCGTGAGCTCCGCGGTCGCCACCTGGTAGAGGAGCGGCTGGAACTGGTGATAGGCGTTCTTGTCGAGCAGCGTGACGCGGACGCCCTTCTTGTCCGCGAGGCCCTTGGCGCAGGCGACGCCGGCGAAGCCTCCCCCCACGATCACGACGTGTTTGGTGCCTTCCTCGCTCAAGGCGTACCGAACCTAGTGCGCCTTGCCCGGTTCGATCATCACCCGGAGGGGGTGATTCCTCGATGGCGGACGAGCCGGGTCATCCGGTTCGCATGACGACACGCGGAGGGCGTGGAGAGACGATCTTCCGGTCGTGATCAATCTCGAGGTCTTCGGGAAGTCGGCCGCGATGGCGACTGTCGCAGACCGCCTCGACGAGCTGGTCGACGTCAGCCGGGTCAGGCTCGTCGACGCGACGCGGGCAAGGCACTCCGTCGTCTCGGCAGCGGTTCGCCCAAGGGCTGTCGACACGACGCTGGAGGAGGTGCGCCGCCTCGGCGTTCCGGATGCAGACATCACGCTTACGCGCGCAGAAGTCGTCGGCTCGCTGGCCACTGGACCGGCCGAAGCGAGCCTGGTGTGGGCCGACGTCATCGGCACGGCCTGGCTGAACGCGCGACCCATCGCGCGCTACCTGGCGTTCATGTTCGCCGCGGGGGTGATCGGCGGCTACGGCGTGATCGACGACAACTCGATCCTGATCGTCGGTGCGATGGCTGTCAGCCCCGACCTGCTCCCGATCACCGCGATCGGAGTCGGCATCGTCGCGCGTCGGCTTGGACTCGCGGGCCGCGCCCTCCTGACGCTCGCCGTGGGCCTCGGAGTCGCGGCCCTCGCGGCCGCTATGGCCGCGTTCGTCCAGGATCAGCTCGACCTCCTCCCGTCGGACTTCAACATCGAAGTGACCGGGGCGCTGGGAAGCCTGACGACCGTCAGTAACGAGACGATCGCGGTCGCCTTGGTCGCCGGCATGGCGGGCATGCTGGCACTCGAGACGCGAGCCAGCTCGGGGGTCGGCGTGGCGATCTCGGTGACGACGATCCCCGCGGCCGCCTATCTCGGTGTCGCGGCGGGCTTGCTCGAGACCGACGAGGCTCTCGGCGCACTTGGCGTGCTCGGCACGAACGTCTCGATGATGATCGTGGGCGCAGTCGCCACGCTCGCGCTTCAGAGTCTGCTCATGCGCCGCGCCGTCGCGAGGAGGCGGAGCGAGCCAGAATGACGCAGGAACGCCGAGTCGACGTGTCCGCCGCGGAGTTCAAGGCGCTCTTTCAAGGCCGTCTCGAACTGGGGACGCTGGGGCGAGGACGACGAGCTGGGGACCCTCAACGAGCTCAGCGCCGATCGCGTCGTCGCTGCCACCAGGCTCGTCGGCAGCGGGGAGACGGTCACGCTCAGCCATCCGTGGGACACGGAGGAGAGCCTCGACAACCCGCACCCGGCGGAGCACCGAATGACCCTGCTCCCCGACGTCGACATCGGATCTGGAACGCTTCGGTTCGCCAAGGACTACGTCGGCGTCGACTACCACAACGACACGCACACCCACATCGACGCGCTCTGCCACGTCGCGTTCGACGGCGCCTTCTACAACGGCAAGCCGAGCGCCGCTCTCACCCGGACGGCCGCCGGAGTAAACACGATCGAGGCCGTGAAGAACGGTCTCGTCGGCCGGGGGGTACTGCTCGACGTGCCTCGGCTGCGCGGGGTCCCGTGGCTCGAGCCCGGCGAGCACGTCTTCCGGGAGGACCTCGAAGCCGCGGAGCGCGAACAGGGGGTGACGGTTGGGAGGGGCGACATCCTCCTGGTCCGGACGGGTCACGCACGGCGTCTCCGCGAGCTGGGCCCGTGGGATACAGCGAAGGCCAAAGCCGGGCTCCACCCGACCACCGTCCTCTACCTCGCCGAGCGGAGCGTCGCCGTGCTCGGATCGGACGGGAACGGCGACACCGCACCGAGCACGACCGAGGGAATCGGCTTCCCGATTCACGCGCTCACGCTGAACGCGATGGGTCTCCCCCTGATCGACTACCTCCAGTTCGAGGACCTCGTCCCCGCCTGTGAGCGGGCAGGGCGCTGGGAGTTCCTGTTCGTCGCCGCCCCACTCCGTATCGTCGGCGGCACCGGATCCCCCCTCAACCCGATCGCGGTCCTCTAGGACGGGCTGATGCCCCAGGCGCTCGTGAACGAGGTGCCCGGCTCGAGGCGGATCAGGTGATCCCCGGTCCGGAAGGCGTTCGGCGGGCAGGTCATCGGCTCGACCGCGAGGCTTCGCCTGGCGACGTCGGGGAGCGGATCTCCGGTGAAGACCATCAGGTAGGGGTAGCTCTCGTCGACCCAGAGTGAGACCTGATCCGCGAGCTCGACCCGCGCAAGCCCGTCGTCGCCGCGCTCGAGATCGGTGAAGGCGTGGTCAAGGACCGTGGCGCCGATCGGCCTCGGGCTCCGGAAGTCGAACTCCGAGCCTTCGACCGGCTCGCTGCCGACCGGGAGCCCGCGGTCGTTCGACTGCAGCACGGTGCGGGCCGGGATTCGCAGGGTCGCCGAATCGACCGTGGCGCTGCCGGCCCTCAGGTACGGATGGGCGCCGGATCCGTACGGGGCAGCCTCACCGCCGACGTTCGTCGCTGTCGTCTGCACCCTCAGTCCGTCGTCCGAAAGCGAGTACTCGAGCTCGAGCGCGAGGGAGAACGGATAGCCCGGCTGCGGCTCGAGCGCATACGTCATCAGCACCCGGCTGCGCTCCTGCTCGGCCACCGTCCACGGTTCCCCTCGGACGAGGCCGTGGATCGCGTTCCGATGCTCGGGCTCCGTGAGCGACAGCTGGTGGCGCTCGCCGTCGAACTCGTACGTGCCGTCCTCGATGCGGTTCGGCCACGGGATCAGCACCTGCCCTCGGCCCGAGGTGCACTCCTCGTCCACCCCGTATCCGTCCAGCACCTCCCGCTCGCCCACGGAGTACGTGCGAAGCCCGCCGCCGACACCGACGACCACCGCGCGCTGGTCGCCGTGTACCAGCTCCACCTGCAGTCCGGAGGGGCCGGTCACGTGTCCTCGGCGTGGTACTGCGCGGGCAACGCTCTGTTCATCCTGCGCGGGCTTGCCCCGCTTGCGCGCCAGGGACATGAGCACCGCGCCGCACGATCCCGAGATCGGCGAGGTAGGCCCGTGAGCACCGCGATGGCGACCGGCGCGATTTGCAGCGTGCCGATCTGGGTCGTGAGCGGCGGCGTATTGCGGGATTCTGCTCCGCGATCGCCTCCGGCGCCCGCGAACGACTTCGTCAGCTGGGCAGCGACCCGCGTCGCTGACGTCCTCCTTGTCCGGCGAGGCTGCATCGCGCGCCGATCGCAGCCGCATAGCCGGCGGTCAGCAGCGCGCCGAGGATCGACTGAACACGATCGCGACGCCCAGGCCGGCGCCGGAGGCCGCCCCGTCCCCGAGGCCATGCCGGCGCGCTGCACAGGTACGGAGCCGGTGAACGAGTGTCGAGGCGGCGTGCCGGCGAATCCGACACCTATCCCGACCAGCGAGTAGGCGATGACCGATACGCCGCAGGAGATGCCCTCGTTCCAGAGCAGCAGTTTCGTGAGGAAGCCGAGGAGACAGATGTGGTAGCCGGCGAGCAGCGGAACCGTGCGCCGCGGCTTCCACGAGCTTGGCCGAGCGGGGTGCAACCACGACCATACAGGCGGCGGCCGGCAGGATCGACAAGCCTGCCCCCAAGTCGAGTAACCGAGCACGTTCTGCTGGAACTGCTGACCGATGAACATCGCACCCATGAGCGTCCCGAACACGATGACCCCAGCCGTCGCTGCGACGCCAGAAGACGCGGCGCGATGCGACCCGGAGATCCTACTGAGCGGGTTCGCCGCGCGCCGCTCCCGGAGCAGGAGGCGATCAGGGCGCCGAGCGCGATGCCCCCAGCCCGAGCGCCAGCGTTCCAAAATCGGGTACCGGGGCGAAGTTGATCCGACAGCACGAGTGCCGCAACCAGCACCACGGACAGATGCCGCCGAGGTTGTCGACGGGGTCCGAAGCCTCGTTGACGTGAGCCGGCACGAAGAGCATGGCCATCACCAGAGCGACCAGGGCCAGCGGCAGCGTGATCAGGAAGACCGAGCCCCACCAGAACGCCTCGAGCAGGGCGCCGGAGATCACCGGTCCGAGGGAGGAGATCGCGCCACCGACCCTGACCACAGTGCAATCGACTTCGTGCGCCCGGGTCGCGTGAACCAGAGAGCCGTGATCAGGGCCACGATCCCGGGAACGCCATGCCGGCGGAGAGCCCGCCGAGCACACGAGCGGCGAAGCGCACCGTCACCCGGAGCCCAGGCGGCGAGGAGGCACGCCGGAATCGACGAGCGCCATGCCGAGGATCAGCATCAGCTTGCGCCCGTAGCGGTCGCCGACTGCGCCGACATAGAGCACTGATGCGGCGCGCCCCAGCGAGTAGCCGACCGCGATCAGGTTGAGCGTGACCTGTCCCGAGTCGAAGGCTTCCGCAATCGACGGGAGGCGACATTGGCCACCGCCAGTTCAGCTTGGCGACTGCCGCGACGATGATGAGCGAGATGAGGACCAGCGCGCGCGCATCCGGGCTCGACCGCGACCTCCTTGCCGGCTACTGCGCTTCCGCCGACCCGTCGCGCGAGTCAGCTCATCGCGCGGCAGCCTCCGCAGAACTCACTATGCTGCTCCTCAGTCGCGGCTGCCCCGACCGGCTGAGCCGCCCCCATTCGCTCGAGCAGGTGGTCTCCCACCCTGAGCGAGTTCGCCATCGCTGTCAGCGCCGGATTCACGGCGCCGATGCTCGGGAAGATGCTCGTGTCGACGACGTAGAGGTTGTCGAGCTCGTGCGCCTTGCAGTCGCGATCCAGAGACCGACTGGTCCGGGTCGGTCCCGAACCTGCAGGTGCCCGCCTGGTGCGCGACGCCGGCCACCGGGATCTCGTTCTTCATGTAGGCGAAGCGGTGGATCAGGTGTCCCTGGTTCATGTCCAGCTTCGGCAGCAGCGACTTGAGCTTCTCGTAGAGCCGCTTCCTGGCCTCGCGTTCGTCTCCGAGTAGGCCAGCTTGATGTTGCCGTCTTCAGCATCGAGGGTGACGCGGTTCTCCGGGCGGGGCAGGTCCTCGGTGGAGAGCCAGAAGTCGATTGCGTGGCGGGCGACCCGGTCGAGCGTCCACTCGGGGGCGAGCTTCGTCTCGAGCGGCTTCTCGCCGCGGAACATCTCCGCCGACGACTTGCCCACCATCTGGATGTTCCCGAGCGGGAACTCGAAGTCGTCGCTGCCGAAGTAGAAGTCGTTCAGCGCCGAGCGTCTTCTGGAAGACGGTCGGGTTCTCCTCACGCGAGAGCGCGAGCACGGCGAGGCTGTCGTGGAACATGTAGTTGCGGCCGACCTGGTCGGAGCCGTTCGCGAGGCCGTTCGGGTGGTGGTCGTTGGCCGACGCGAGGAGCAGTTTGGCCGTGTTGGCGGCGCCGCACGCCAGGACGACGACGTCTCCGGCGAAGCGCTCGGTCTCACCGTCCGCGCTCGACGACCACCTCCGTGACCGTGCCCTCCGGCTCGATCGGTCTCGAGCTTCGTCGCTCTCGCGTTCGTCAGGAGCGTGACGTTGGGATGCTCGAGCGCAGGGCGCACGCCGAGCACCTCGGCGTCCGACTTCGCATGGACGAGACAGGGAAATCCGTCGCAGGTCGCGCAACGGACGCAGTGGCTGTAGGGCATGTTCGCCTCGTTCAGCCGGATCCCGCACGGCGCGTGGAACGGGTGGTGTCCCGCCGCGGCGAGGTCGTCGGAGAGCTGCTGGATCCGCGGCTCGTGCGAGACCGCCGGATATGGGTACGGCGCACTCGCCGGCGGCTCGGTCGGGTCCTCGCCCGCGGGCGCCGTGCACCTCGTAGAGGTGCTCGGCCTGCGTGTAGTACGGCTCGAGCTCCTCGTACTCGATCGGCCATGCGGGCGAGACGCCGTCGTGGTGCTGAAGCTCGCCGAAATCCTCCTTGCGGAGTCGGTAGAGCGCCGCGCCGTAGAGCTTGGTCGCCCCGCCGACGAAGTAGTGGATCTGCGGCTGGAAGGTCTTGCCCTTGTCGTCGTACCACGTGTCCTCGGAGACGTAGCGGTTGTCGGCGAAGACGTCGGCCGCATCCCAGTTCTGGGGCTCGCGGGGAGCCAGTCCCCCGCTCGAGGAGCAGGATGCGCTTTCCCGGACGGCGCGAGGTGGCGGGCGAGGGTGCCGCCGCCCGCACCCGTCCCGATGATGATCACGTCGTAGCGTCATCCATCGTTCAGTACTCCTCCATCATCTCGGGGACGATGATTCGCGCCGCCGCCTCCATCAGCGCCAGGTGGGAGAACGCCTGCGGGAAGTTCCCGAGGTGTCGCCCCGTCGCGGCGTCGAACTCCTCGGCGTAGAGCCCAAGGGGCGACGAAATTCGCAGCAGACGCTCCATCAGGTCGCGCGCCCGCTGCAGGTCGCCGACGATCGCCAGGCCGGAGACCAGCCAGAAGGAGCAGATGAGGAACGTGCCCTCCTTGCCCGGAGAGGCCGTCATCCGTCTCGCCGGTGCGGTAGCGCAGAACGAAGCCGTCCTCGGTCAGCTCGTCGGCGATCGCGTTCACGGTCGCCCGAAGGCGCTCGTCGTCGCCGGGCAGGAAGCCGAAGATCGCCGCCAGCAGCGCGGAGGCGTCGAGCGCATCCGTCTCGTAGTGCTGGCGAAGGACGCCGCGGTCGTCGACGCCGTGTTCGAGGATGTCCGCTCGGATCTCGTCCGCGGTCGCCCGCCACTTCTCCTTCGAGCTCGGGGTCTCCGCGGATCTCCGCCAGCTGCGCGGCCCGGTCGAGCGCGACCCAGCACATGAGCTTCGAGGACACGTAGTGCTGGGGCGCGCCGCGCGCCTCCCAGATCCCCTGGTCCGGCTCGCGCCAGACCTGCGTCGCGCACTCCGCCTGAGTCTGGACGATCGGCCACAGCCGACGAGGTAGGCGCTGGCTATGCCGACTGTGGAGCAGGATCGAGTCCAGCGCCGCGCCGAACACGTCGTTCTGGCGCTGATCGAAGGCGCCGTTCCCGATCCGCACCGGCCGTGCGCCCGCATAGCCGGTCAGGTCGTCGCGGGTCGACTCGGTCAGGTCGCGCCGGCCGTCGATCCCGTACATGATCTGCAGCGACCCGTCCTCGGTCGGCTCCACGTCGGCGACGAACTGCATGAACTCGTCGGCCTCCCAGTCCAGGTTGAGGTAGTGGAGCGCCTGCAGGGTGAAGGTCGTGTCTCGGATCCAGGTGTAGCGGTAGTCCCAGTTGCGCTCGCCGCCGGGCGTCTCGGGGAGCGATGTCGTCAGCGCGGCCACCGTCGCCCCGGTCGGCATGTAGGTCAGGCCCTTGATCGTGAGCGCGGAGCGCTGGATCGGGTCGCGCCACCGGTGGTCGGGGATGCGCGCTCGTCCGAGCCATGAACGCCAGAAGCGCGTCGTCGCGTCGATCCGCGCCTTCGCCTGCTCGGCGTCGTCCGGCGCGACGAGGTCCTTGGCCCACGAGAGGGCGCAGTAGGCGCTTTCGCCCGGCTTGAGGATGTGCCGTGCGCGGACGCGGTTGGCCTCGATTCCGAGAGGGAGATCGGATCTGGAGACGGATCGTCTGCCCGGCACCGGTCGCGTCGGCGGCCTGTCGGCCGCCGTCGACCGCCGTCCATTCGGCCGGCGTTCGGCCGTAGTCGAAGGCAGGCTCGCAGATGAGCTCGACCTCGACGCTCCCCTCGATGCACTCGACCGTGCGGACGAGCATGTGGTCGGCGTCGTCGTCCGCAGGAGGACGGGTGTGAGGCGTGATCTCGTCTTCGTGATCCCAGGGGCCGAGCGTCAAGCGCCTCGCGGACGACGATCCAGCCGTTGGGCGTCTTCCACGTCGTCTCGAGGACGTTCGTCCCCGGGACGTAGGCCCGTGCGGTCGGGTGGTTGATCCCGAACGGCGCGAAGCGGAAGAACCCGGCCTCGCGGTCGAGCAGGCTGCCGAACACGCTCGGCGCGTCGAAGCGTGGGACGCAGAGCCAGTCGATCGCCCCGTCGGGCGCGACGAGCGCGCCCGTGTGGCAGTCCGAGAGGAACGCGTACTCGGCGATCGGCGGGAACGGCGAGGGCGCCGCAGCGCTCTGGACGGCCTGCTCTGTTGGCTTCGCGGAGGCGCGTCATTGCGCCAGCCACGGCCCGTGCCAGCCGCCGTGCCCCGCGACGAGCTTGTCCGCCGCCTCCGGGCCCCACGATCCCGGCGCGTAGCGCGTGAACGGGCGGAGGCGCGTCGAGCAGCGGCTGCATGATCCGCCACGTCTCCTCGACGCCGTCCTGGCGGGTGAAGCGCGTGCTGTCCCCGACCATCGCCGCGTGCAGCAGCACCTCGTAGGGCGTCGGCCCTTCTCCACCTTCCTCCGCGAACTCCATGTCGAGGTTGATCGCCGACGTCCCCGCGACGTCCGCGCGGTGTGCGTCGACAGTCAGCTGGATCCCGGTCGTCGGGTCGAGCCTGACCACGAGCTGGTTCGGCTCCGGCGGAGCGACGCGGAGCTTGAAGCCCAGGTTCGGCGCATGCTTGAAGACGAGCCGGAGCTCGGTCTGGGTCGCCTGGCAGGCGCTTCCCGGTCCGGATGAAGAACGGCACGCCGGCCCAGCGCCAGTTCTCGATCTCCAGCCGAAGCGCCGCGTAGGTCTCGGTCGTCGAGCTCGGATCGACGCCGTCGATGTCGAGATAGCCGTCGTACTGCCCGCGCACGTAGTGCGCAGGGTCGGCGTCGGCGACGGCGTGGAAGAGCGTGACCAGGGCGTCCTTGATCATCGCCGGGTCACGCCGCGGAGGCATCTCCATCGCGGAGGCCGCCACGACCTGCATCAGGTGGTTGACGACGACGTCGCGGAGCGCGCCGACCGGATCGTAGAAGTGGCCGCGATCCTCGACGCCGAAGCTCTCGGCCATGGTGATCTGCGACCGACTCGATGTGGTTCCGGCTCCAGATCGGCTCGAGCATCGAGTTCGCGAACCGGAGATGGAGGATCTCCTCGAGACCCATCTTTCCGAGGTAGTGGTCGATCCGGTAGAGCTGCGACTCGTCGATGTACTGGTGCAGCTCGTCGGCCAGCGCGGCGGCCGATTCCACGATCGTGGCCGAACGGCTTCTCGACCACGACGCGCCCCGTCTCCGTCAGGCCGGCCTCCGCCAGCCCCTTGACCACGGCGCCGAACAGGAAGGGCGGGATCTCGAGGTAGAAGACCGGGGTCGTCGCGCCGTCGATCGCATCTCCGACCCGCTCGTAGGTCGACGCGTCCGCCGAAGTCGCCGCTCACGTACGAGAGGCGTGCCGCGAAGCGGTCGAAGACCTTCTCGTCCAGTTTCTCTCCGGTTCCTTCGATCGACTCGCGCGCGCGCGTCGCGCAGCTGGTCGTCGGTCCAGTCGTCGACGGCGACGCCGACGATCGGGCAGTCGAGGAGCCCCCGGGCCTCGAGCCGGTAGAGCGAGTGGAAGGTCATCACCTTCGCCAGGTCGCCCGTGATTCCGAAGACGACGAGGACGTCGGCCGCGGACGGGCTCGACTCGTCCGCCGTCGACCGCTTCGCCGTCGGAGCCGCGATGGTGCCGGTTCCGCGTGCCATGTTCTACCTCCCGGGTCGGTGGGTCGAGCCCTAGGACGCTCGGCCGTGGCTCTCGTCAACCAGAACGGGTGATTCGGCGCCACCGCCAATCGAGCAGAAACCCTGGCATTCTGAGTCTCGTGCACATCCTTGATCGCTCTCTGTCGCGGCTTCCGAAAGGGCTCCGCACCGTCATCGATTGGGGGCTGACGATCGCTCTTGCTGCCGGCGCGGTGTTGATCTTTCAAGCGGAGGTGGCAAAGCCCTATCGGATTCCCTCGCCATCGATGGAGCCGACTCTCCACTGCGCAAAACCCGTCGGCGGCTGTAAGGCGCGGGTAGCGGATCGAGTCATCGCGAACCGACTCGTGTACCGGTTCCACGCTCCCCGGCGCGGCGAGATCGTCGTCTTCAAGGCACCGGCCCAGGCCGACGCCGCCTGCGGAGCTAAGGGCACCTTCATCAAGCGACTTGTCGGACTACCCGGTGAGGAAGTGTCGATGCGGAACGGGTACGTCTTCATCAACGGCGTCCGACTGGACGAGCCCTACCTGCGGCCGGGTTATCGCGACGGCGAAACGGGAGAGTGGGCGCGGATCCCAAGCGCCAAGTACTTCGTCCTCGGTGACAACCGCACGATGTCATGCGACTCGCGCCGATGGGGCTTCGTTCCTCGGAACAGCATCATCGGCCGGGCCGAAGTGATCTACTGGCCGCCCAACCGGGTTGGAGAGCCGTAGGCAGCTAGTGGCTGAAGCCGGTGGCTGTGCCCTCGTGCAGCGGTGCGGCCTGCTTCTGGAGCCGCGGTAGCTGCCGCTGGAGGTCGCCGACGAGCAGGTTGGCCATGTCGTGTCCGAACCCGCGCTTGACGACGACGCGAAGAGCGGCGAGATCGGTGCGATTCTCCGGGAAGGTGTAGGCCGGGACGAGCCATCCACGCTCCCGGAGGGCATTGGAAACGTCGAAGACGGTGAAGTTGTCGATCTCCTCGGCGAGGGTGAATGCGAAAACGGGCAACTCGTCCCCGCGGGTGAGCAGCTCGAACGGGCCCAGCTTCGCAATCTGGTCCGCGAGGCTCGTCGCGACGTCGCGCGCGTAGCTCTGCACGGCGCGGTACCCCTCGAACCCGAGCCGGAGAAAGTTGTAGTACTGCGCCACGACCTGAGCGCCCGGCCGCGAGAAGTTGAGCGCGAACGTCGGCATGTTGTCGCCGAGGTAGTTGACCCAGAAGATCAGGTCTTCGGGCAGAGCATCCGCGTCCCGCCAGACGATCCAGCCGACGCCCGGGTAGACGAGCCCGTACTTGTGGCCGGAGGCGTTGATCGAGGCGACCCGCGGGAGACGGAAATCCCATTCGAGCTCCTCGTCGACGAACGGGGCCACGAACGCTCCGGAGGCCCCGTCGACGTGTACTGGGACGTCGATTCCGGTCCGTTCCTCGAGGTCGTCGAGCGCCTGGCAGATCTCCTGGATCGGCTCGTAGGAGCCGTCGAAGGTCGAGCCGAGGATCGCAACGACGCCGATCGTGTTCTCATCGCACACCGCGACTGCTTCCTCGGCCGAGAGATGGAAACGGTCCCCTTCCATCGGGACGAGCCGCATCTCGACGTCCCAGTAGTTGGCGAACTTCTCCCAGCAGACCTGGACGTTGATCCCCATGACGAGATTCGGTCGGTCCGTCGCCTTGCCCGCTGCGCTGCGGCGCTGCTGCCAGAGGCGCTTGAGCGCCAGCCCGCCGAGCATCGCAGCCTCGCTCGAGCCGGTCGTCGAGCAGCCGGTCGCCTGGTCGGCGTCGGGGGCGTTCCAGAGGCGACTGAGCGTGTTGACGCAGCGCATCTCGAGCTCCGCCGTCTGCGGGTACTCGTCCTTGTCGATCATGTTCTTGTCGAGGCACTCGGCCATGAGCTTCTCGGCCTGCGGCTCCATCCAGGTGGTGACGAAAGTCGCGAGGTTCATCCGCGCGTTGCCGTCGAGCATCAGCTCGTCGTGGATGATCTGATAGGCAACGTCCGGCGCCATCTCGCCGTCCGGGATCCGATGCCGCGGGATGCGCTCGCTTTCCAGCGTGAAGATGGGCGCCACCGCGAGATCGTTCCCGGGCGGTGCAGGCCCCTTCGGATGCGTCAGGCCCATCAGGCGCGCGCCGCGGCGACAGGATCGGCAACCGGCGTGAACGGATGCAGCTCGTCCTGGCCGGGTTGGATGACTCCGTAAGACGCCTCCGGTACCTCATTCCACGCGCCCGGGAGCGCATCGCCGAGCGGCTCGGAGACGACGAGCCGCGCCTCGTCCCCCACCTCTCGCAGGAGCTCGTTCTCCGGATACACGGCGCGCAGCGTACGAACGTCCGTGCTGTAGAAGAGGGATCGGGACTGCCGCTCGCTCGAGTACCGGAAGGCCCAGATGCGCTCACCGTCGGACGTCGCGATCGTCCCCTGGAACGGATGCTCGACACCATGCTTGCGGCCGACCTGCTCGACCAGGCCGATCACGCGCGCGACCGCGGCGGGAGGGTCCTCCTCCAGCCCGAACGTCAGTGCGAGGTGGAACATCACCTCGGAGTCGGTCGTGCCTTCGATGTCCGGGTACCGCTCAGGGCTGACGGCCAGCGTGAGATCACGCTTCACCGCGTGGTAGTCGCGGATCAGGCCGTTGTGCATCCAGATCCAGCGCCCGTGCTGGAACGGATGGCAGTTCGTCTGCTGAACCGGCGACCCGGTCGAGGCGCGAATGTGCGCGAAGACCAGGCGTGACGTGATGTGCGCGGAGAGGGCGCGCAGGTTCCGGTCGTTCCACGCCGGTTCGATGCTATGGAACACGGCTGCCGTCTCCTTGTCTCCGTACCAGCCGACTCCGAATCCATCTCCGTTCGTCTCCTCCGCTCCCATCTGCGAGTGCAGGCTCTGGACGACCAGGGAGTTCTCGGGTCCATAGAGCAGCTCCTCGAGGAGGACCGGAGAGCCGGAGTATGCGAGCCAGCGGCACATGTGACCCTGCGACTCTGACGACGGAGTGCCCTGTGGGCATCGCCCAGATCGGATGAGGGCCGCGGCACTTCGAAGCGGCCGCTTCACCCCGAACGGATGGTTCGACCACCTCGCGAGCTGCTGCGAGTGATCGGGTCGGCGGACTTCCGGCTGCGAACGCGGACTGACGGCGCGGTTTCGGCCGTCCTCATGCCCGCCCGGAACCCCGCGCACACGGAGAGGGAGTCGATCTGCTGAAAAACTTCGAAACGAGTCGAAGTGGTCAAAGGGAGCGGGTCCTTTCACTGTGCGATCGGCAACGAGTGTGCGTCGAGGCGAGCACGCGAGACTGCCCTAGAGTCCGGAGCGTGGCGTTCAGCTACGTCGTTGAGCACGCTCCGGCCTCAAAGGGCGGGAGATGAGTTCGGCATTCGAGGCGTCTCTCGAAGTCAGGAACGCGGCAGACTACGCCGACTTCCTGCTGCCGCACCTGGACGACGACTTCCGTCTTCTTGATGTCGGCTGCGGGCAGGGGACGATCACATTGGGTCTGGCGGAGACGGTCGCACACGTCGACGCTGTCGATCCGGCAGAGGAGGCGTTCGCAGACGCAAGGCGCCACGCCGCCGAGCACGAGATCAAGAATGTCGAGTTCCGGGTCGGCAGTGTCTACGCACTCGACTTTCCGGACGATCAATTCGACGCCTGTCTCTGCCACTCGATGCTCGAAACGCTCGACCGCCCGCTCGACGGCCTCATCGAGATCAAGCGAATTCTCAAGCCGGGCGGGGTCCTCGGCGTCGCCTGCGTCGAGTACGGCGGCTTGATTCTCGCAGGGCCAAGCCACGAGCTCCTGAGACGGTTCTACGCCACCCGCGAACGAATGTGGCTGCTTGAGAACACTGCTGATCCCTATCGCGGTCGACAGCTCCGCGGCCTACTGGAGCGCGCGCGCTTCGACCGTGTCACCGCGACCTCCAAGTACTTCTGTTACGGCACCGGCGAGGCCGTGGAGTCGTTCGGCCTGGCGCGGGCGGAAGATTGCGGCGACGGCTGGTACGCGCGCTTGGCGAGAAAGCACGCACTCGCAACCGCGAGCGACCTCGACGCAATGAGCCGGGCTTGGCTTGAGTGGTCGAGGTCGCCGGACGCTTACCTGGCCTTCGCCTGGTGTCGAGCGTTGGGCTGGAAACCCGAGTTCTAAGCGGGCCTAGTCGTCGTCGTCGTCCGAGCCGCCCGAGCCCGAGCCAGAGCCACTGGAGCTTTGAGTGGCCCGGGCCCGAGCCAGACCCGGAGCCGCTCGACCCTGATCCGGAGCCGCTCGACTCCGTCCCCGGGCCCGGCCCCGAGCTGTCCGGGCTCGGAGAGCTCTCGCCGGAGCCGTGCCCGCCGGAATCCGAATCCGGTGGCTGGACACCCGGGCCGGGACCGCTCGAGTCAGACCCGCTCGAGCCCGAGCTGGACGAGCCCGGCCCGGAGTTTCCGACGCTCTCCGTGTCGTCGGAGGCTGCGGTGCAGCAGGCGGCCGAACAGGAGTGCGGCGGGCCCCGGTCGGCGGCCTCGACGGGGCTTCGGCAGGTGGCCGGGAGCCTCGGCCCTCGGGCCGAAGTCAGGTCGAACCGTCGCCTGCATCGGCAGCCCGATCGCCACGGCGGCAACCCCCGTCGCGGCAACCTTGGCGGCGACAGGCGCCGACGCGACGCTCGCGACGGTGGCAGCGCCGGCGCCGACTCCCACGGTTGTTGCCGCGGCGTCCAGCCCCGGAATCAGACGGGCGAGCTCCTCGCGAAGCGACGCGGGAACGACGATCACACCGCGGGCGCCCGAGGAACATCGCCCAGCTGCTCCACGAGCCGCCGTCGCGCTCGCGAGAGGAGCGAGTCGATCACGGAGGTTGTAGCGGCGGACCGCCAGCACCATCGGGGCGAACTCGTCGAAGAGTGCGCCGACGCCGGAGCTCGCAGCCCGTTCGCGCCTCCGCGAAACGGAACCCCGAAGCCGCACCCTCCTGCGAACAGATGTCGCCATCCCCGCAGGTCCCTACGGGAGGACACCGCAACTCGGATTCGGCTAACCGGCCGGCTAGACGGCGAGGCCCTCGTAGGTCTTTCGCCACGAGGGCCTCCGCCTCCTGGACTGCTCGCAAGGCGAGCTACCCCTGTGCCTACCTTCGCACCGTGAACGACCTGGTGAGCGTCGCCGTCGAGCTCGCGCCGGCGTAGACGTCGATCCGCCCCGGCTCGACCACGAGCTCGCCGCGGTCGTCGAAGAAGCCGAAGTCGCTCTTGTCGAGCGTGAACGTGAGAGTCCGGGACTGGCCCGGGCCTAGCGTTACTCGCTCGAACCCACGCAGCCGGCGAACCGGCTGCGAGATGCTCGCCACCGGGTCGTGGATGTAGAGCTGCACGACCTCGTCGCCTGCCCGGCCACCGGTGTTCCTCACGGTCACCGAGGCCTTGACGCTGCCGTGCCTCGACACGGACGACGAGCTGAGCTGGAGGTTCGAGACTTCGAACGTCGTGTAGCTGAGCCCGTAGCCGAACTCGAAGAGCGGCGAACAGCTCGGGATGTCACGGTGCCGCGAGTTCCACTTCACATCCGGGTTGCAAGGCCGCCCGGTCCGCTCGTGGTTGTAGTAGATCGGCACCTGGCCGAGGCGGCGCGGGAAGGACACGGGCAGCTTGCCGCCCGGGTTCACCTTGCCGAACACGACGTCGGCCACCGCGGGCCCGGCCTGCACACCCGGGAACCACGCCTGGAGCAGCGCCGGCATGTCGCCGACGATGTCCTCAAGCGCGAGCGGCCGGCCGGTGAACAGCACGACCGCGTACGGCCTCCCGGTTGCCTTGATCGCGCGGATCAGCTCCTCCTGCTTGCCCGGCAGGTCGAGCGTGCTGCGCGCCGCGGCTTCCCCGCTCATCTCGCGGGTCTCGCCCAGCGCGAGTACGACCTGCTCGGCGGCGTTCGCCGCGGCGACTGCCTCGGCGAACCCGGCCTCGCTACCGCAACCCTCGGGATCGGTATGCGGAGGCTCAGTGTTCGAGAGCTGACAGCCCTGGGCGTACGTCGCGCCCGGGCTCTGCTGCACGATCCCGTCGAAGACGGTGACGACGTCGGCGTCGCGGCCGGCGCCCCACCACGGGCCGAGCATGTCGTGGCCGTTCCGGGCCAGCGGGCCGATCACGGCCGTCCTCTTCGTGGGATCGAGCGGCAGGATCCCGCCCTCGTTCTTCAGGAGCACCATCGAGCGGCTCGCGGCCTTCCGCGCGGCCGCCACAGCGTCCGTCCGCAGCATCTGCGCCTCGGCCTCGGCCGGCGTGTATGGCGCGTACGGGTTCTCGAACAGGCCCGCGCGGAACTTGACGCGCAGGATGCGGCGCACCGCGTCGTCGATCCGCTTCATCGAGATCCGGCGATCGCGAAGCAGCTGCTCGCCGAAGTCGCGGATGAGCGTGCTCGTCATCTCCGAGTCCACGCCCGACTCCAGCGCGAGCTCCGCGGCGGCGGGGCCGTCCTCGGCGACGCCGTGCCCGCACTCGCCGGTGTTCGGGTTCACCGGCGGACAGGCGCGCATCTCGGCGACGGCGGTCCAGTCGCCCTCGACGAACCCGTCGAAGTCCCACTCGCCCTTGAGGATCTCGTTCATCAGGTAGTCGTTGCCGCAGCCGGGCACGCCGTTGATGGCGTTGAACGAGCACATCGCGGTGTCGGCGCCGGCGTCGATCGCGGCCTTGAACGGCGGCAGATAGAGGTTCCACAGCCGCTGGATGGACATGTCGGTCGTGTTGTAGTCACGGCCCGCCTCCGGCTGGCCGTAGGCCGCGAAGTGCTTGGGGCTGGCCACGAGCTTGTCGGGAGCGCTGTAGTCGCGTCCCTGGATCGCCTTCACCCGCGCGGCGCCCAGGACCGCGTTCAGGTAGGGATCCTCGCCCGCCGCCTCGGCGATGCGCCCCCAGCGCGGCTCGTGCGAGACGTCGATCATCGGTGCGTAGGTCTGCTTCAGCCCGACGACCGCCGATTCGCGCGCGCCGTAGGTGTGGTCGTCGAACGCGACCTGCGGATCGAAGCTCGCGCCGGCGGCGAGTGGGATCGGGAAGACCGTCCGGAAACCGTGGATGGTGTCGAAGGCGAACAGGATCGGGATCTTCAGCCGCGACTGCTCTACTGCGATCGTCTGGAGCTCCCTGATCCTCGCGGGATCGGTCACGCTCAGCACCGAGCCGAGCCCGTTGCGGACCTGTTCGTCGGTGACGAGGAAATCGGGCAGCAGCTGGATCTGCTGCAGCTTCTCCTCGAGCGTCATCTTCGAGAGCAGGCGATCCACCCGCGACTCGATCCGGCGATCGGCCGGCTCGCGAGTGGGTCTGAGCGCCTGTTCGTCGCTTGATTGCGTCGCGGCCACCACGCCGCCCGCGGCTGCCGCGACCACCGCGAGGATCGACACAGCAGCCGCAGCTGTGAGCCTGAACCTCTTCATCGGTATCCCCCCTGTGGGTCTGGGTACTGGGTCAGGCCTTCCCGGGACGGCGCAGGCCAAACGTGGACGAGTTGAAGGACTCTGCGACTTGGCTCAGGATGGCCATGTGTCCGTTGCCGCCCGTCAGCTTGTCGGCAGGGACGACGAGCTCGGAGCGATCGTCCGCTTTCTCGACGCGCCTGAGCATCTTCCTGGCGCGGCCGTACTGCCGGGCGAGGCCGGGATCGGCAAGACCACCCTGTGGCTGGCCGGAATCGATGCGGCGTCTGCCCGGGGTTACCGGATCCTCTCTTCTCGGCCCTCGGGAGCCGAGGCCCGGTTCTCGTTCGCGGGGCTGTCCGACCTGCTCGGAGATGCCGACCACGTCGTCGCCGAGCTGCCGCCGATCCAGCGGCGGGCTACTCGAAGCCGCGTTGCTGCTCGGCGAGGCCGAGATCGACGCCGATGACCGCGCCGTGGCCGCCGCCTTCCTCGAAGCGCTGCGACGGCTCGCGCGCGACAGTCCCCTCTGCCTCGCGGTCGACGACGTCCAGTGGCTGGACGCGGCGTCGCTTGCGGCGCTCGGCTATGCGCTCGCCCGCTTGGATCGAGAGCCGGTCGCCGCCCTGCTGGCGGTCCGCGGCGAAGTGCCGGACGTGGCTTCGCCGCGCCGTGCCCCACGACCGGTTGCGCACCGTCGACGTCGGCGGCCTCAGCCTCGGCGCGATCCACGAGCTGCTCCGCGCCCGCCTCGACGCGACGTTCCCGCGACCGACTGCTGATCAGGCTCTGGGAGACCTCGCGCGGCAACCCGTTCTTCGCGCTCGAGCTTGCAGCCGCGCTCCAGCATCGAGGCGGCACGCTCGCGCTCGGGGAGGAGTTCCCGATCCCTTCGAGCCTCGACGAGCTCCTGCACGCGCGGATCGACAGCCTCGGCCCCGCGGCGCTTGAGGTCGCGCGCGCTGTCGCCGCGCTGGCCGACCCGACCGTCCCCCTCCTGGAAGAAGCGCTCCGACGATCGCTTCGACCCCGGGCTCGCAGAAGCGCTCGACGCGAGGATGCTCGAGCTCGACGGCGAGGACGTGAGATTCACTCATCCGCTGTTGGGCTCGGCGGTGGTCGCACGCCAGACGCCCGGGCGCCGCAGATCCCTTCACGCACGACTCGCCGACGTCGCCCCCTCCGCCGAAGAACGAGCTCGCCACCTCGCGCTCGCCACCGCCCAGCCGAGTCGCGAGATCGCCTCGATCCTCGAGGAGGCCGCGCGGTCGGCGAACGGCCGCGGCGCGTCGGCGGCGGCCGCCGAGCTGGCGGAGCAGGCGCTTAGGCTCACGCCCGCCTCGCGTCCGGCCGACGCCCGTCGGCGCCTGCTCAACGCCGCCGACATGCACAACCACGCGGGGGACAGCGACGCGAGCGACGGCGTTGCTCGAGGAAGCACGTGCCGCATCTGCGCCGGGCAACGAGCGCGCAACGATCGTGACTCATCTCGCCGGCGTCCAGCCAAGCCCGCAAGACGCGGTCGCGCTCTACAGGGAGGCATTGTCGGAAGCAGAGGACGACGATGCCCTTCAGGCGACCATCCACCTCCGCCTCGCCGGCACTGATGCGCTTCACGCGAGGGGATCGAGCGCGGCATCGAGCATGGCGAACTCGCCGTCCGCGCCGCCTCGCGCGTCGGCGACGCCGCTCTCCGCTGCCGCGCACTCGCTGCGTACGGCCTCATGCACTTCAACAGCGGACGCGGGATCGCGACCAGCGACGATGGATGAGGCGCTCGCTCTCGAGCGGTCGCTGGCCGAGTCGCCGCTCGACGACGGTCCAACATGGTCAGTCGGGTG
Source organism: uncultured Actinomycetes bacterium (assembly GCA_963827705.1). Classification (GTDB taxonomy): domain Bacteria; phylum Actinomycetota; class Thermoleophilia; order Gaiellales; family Gaiellaceae; genus JACDAN01. The sequence goes on along the minus strand of CAWHBN010000019.1, from coordinate 11,943 downwards.
GCAGCTGTGCTGGTCAGCGGACCTCGACCGCGCGCGCGACGCTTCTTCAGGAGGTACTGACCTGTCGTCCAGGCGCGGAACGACTCCGCGGGCGAAGCCGACGCGTTCTGGTTCCTGAGCCTCGTCGAATGCGCGGGCAGGGAACTGGGACGAGGCGGAGCGATACACGACCGCCTCGATGGAGCTCTGGACGCAGCTCGGCCGAGTGATCCCGCCGCACGATTTCCCCGCAGCAATCATCGCCGCGCACTGCGGCCGGATCGACGAGGCGCGCGCCAGGTCTCAGAGCGCTGTGGCCCAGGCCGAAGCCGAGGGAATCGGCATCGCGGACTCCGGCCACAGCTGGGTGCTCGGCTTCGTCGAGCTCTCGACTCGGAGACGCCGCCGGGGCGCTCCCGTACCTGAGACGCGCGTACGAGCTTCGCAACGCATTCATGCTCGAGCCGGCCCAGCGCCTGGAGCTGGGCGATCTGCTCGAAGCGCTGATCGCGGTCGGCGAGCTCGACGAAGCCGACGAGGTTCTCGCCACGTGGGACGACCGCGCCGACCGCGCTCGACCGGGCCTGGGCGCTCGCGATCCTCGCGCGCATTCGCGGGCTCCTGCTCGCCGCGCGCGGCGATCTCGAGGGCGCCTTCGCGAGCTTCGAGCGAGCGCTCGTCGAGCATGCCCGGAGTACCGATCCGTTCCACCACGCCCGGACGCTGCTCGCGCTCGGGCGAACGCAACGGCGCGCGAAGAAGCGCGGCGCCGCACGCACGACGCTCGAGGACGCACTCGGACGTTTCGAGCGGCTCGGCGCACCGCTCTGGGCCGAGCAGACGCGCGCCGAGCTGGCGCGCATCGGCGGGCGAGCGGCTTCGAAAGGCGAGCTGACCGAGGCCGAACGCCGGATCGCCATGCTCGTCGCCGAGGGTCGTACGAACCGAGAAGTGGCGGCGGCCCTCTTTCTCACCGTGCACTCCGTGGAGACAACGCTGACGCGTGTCTACCGCAAGCTCGAAATTCGCTCGCGCGCCGAGCTCGCGCACCTTTTCGCCGCAAACAGCTGAGGTTTCCAGCTTTCGCGGCGGGCCGCCCGGCTGCGAGCGTCCTCGCCGTGCCGAGCTACCTCGTCGAGACGTATCTCGCTCAGGGCAACGCCGCTGAGCGGACCGCGCGCGAGGCGAGAGCGCGCTCGGCGGCCGACGAGCTGACCCGTGAGGGCACCAGCGTGCGCTTCCAGCGCGCGTTCCACGTGCCCGCGGACGAGATCTGCTTCTTCGTCTTCGCCGCGCCGTCGAGCCGGGACGCCACGCTCGCGGCCGAGCGCGCCGACCTCGGCCCCATTCGAGTCGTCGAAGCAATCCCAACCGGAGAGGAGAACTCCGCATGAGAGCAAGAAGGATGAAAATCGGCGCCGGTACCGCAGCGATGCTTGGCCTTGTCGCTGTGCTGGCGCTGGGACCTGGAGGAGCGTCGGCGGCACCCGGTGACAACGCCGTCGTCCACTGGAGCGAAGTCGCGGCGACTGCGATCGTCGTCGGGCCGGGCCCCCGCCAGCAGCGCCGTGCTCGGCGGGATGGTCCACGGAGCGATGTACGACGCCGTCGCCTCGATCGAGGGAGGCCTCGAGCCGTTCGCGACCGGTGTCACGGCACCGCCCGTGCATCGGTGGATGCGGCCGTCGCGCAGGCGGCGAGAGACGTCCTCGTGGCCCGCGTGCCGGCACAGACGGCGACGGTCCAGCTCGCGTACGACGCGTACATGGCGTCGATTCCGAACGGGCCTGCAAAGGACGGAGGCAAGGCGGTGGGCACCGCCGCCGCGGCCGGGATGCTGGCGATGAGGACCGGCGACCACTTCGACGACGTCGTTCCGTACGTCCAGCCTCCCTTCGGGCCGGGCGTCTTCGAGCCGATCGCGACGACTCCGGTGGTCACCCCCGGCCTCGCGCTTGTGCGGCCGTTCACATACGACTCGCTCTCCGAATACCGGCCCGGCGGCCCGATCGCGATGACGAGCCGACGGTATGCCCGGGACCTGGCTGAGGTGCAGTCGATCGGACGCGTCAACAGCACCGTTCGAACGCCCTTCCAGAGCGAGACCGCCCGCTTCCACACCGAGCAGACGTTCTTCCAGTTCAACCGCACCCTGCGTGACCTGGTGAACGCTCGCGGCCTCGACCTGCGGGAGTCCGCGCGGCTGCTGGGCTACGTGAACGTCGCGACGGCGGACACGATGCTCGCCTGCTGGGAGGCGAAGTACCACTACATGTTCTGGCGGCCGAACCACGCGATTGGGCGGGCAGACACCGACGGGAACCCGGCTACCTCGCCTGAGGCGGGCTGGCTGCCGTTCATCGTCGGCAACCACCCGGAGTACCCCTCGGGCCACGCTTGCTACACCGGCGCCGTGACCGAGTCGCTCCGGAACTACTTCGGGACGAAGCGCGTGAAGCTCCCGGTCTTCAGCACCGTCACGCAGACGACGCGGACGTACAAGAAGCTCGATGACCTCGTCGCCGACGTCGGGAACGCCCGTGTCTGGGGCGGCCTCCACTACCGCTCGACGACTGAGAAGAGCGCCAAGCACTTCCCGAAGATCGCTCGTGACGTCGCCCGGCAGCACTTCTTCACAGACCGCCGGCACGACGACGACGACGACTGAGACAGCGACTAGCGGGCGGGCCGACCTCCAGAGGTCGACCCGCCCGAAGGTCGCCTAGAAGTCCTCGAGCCCGACGTAGTTCTCGGCCAGTGACGCCGCTGCGCGCTCCGAGCCGCAGACGTACGCCAGCTGGGCGAGCTGCAGCTTGACCTCGAACGGGTCCGCGTCCTCGCGCCGGTGGAGCATCGACGTCATGAACCACGAGAAGTGCTCGGCCCGCCAGACCCGCCGGAGAACCGTCGACGAGTAGTTCTCGAGCAGCGAGTCGTCGCTGTCGCGGTACCACGCCGCGAGCCCCGCGGCCAAGGCTCGCACGTCGGCGACGGCGAGGTTGAGGCCCTTCGCGCCGGTCGCCGGGACGATGTGGGCCGCGTCACCGGCGAGGAAGAGCCGGCCGTGCTGCATCGGCTCGACCACGAAGCTGCGCATCCCGGCGATGCCCTTCTCGATGATCTTCCCGGTGTTCAGCGTCCACCCCTCGAGCCCCAGCCGGCGCTCGAGCTCGTCCCAGATGCGGTCGTCCGGCCATTCCCCGGGATCCTCGTCCGGCCGCACCTGGAGATAGAGGCGTGCGATGGACGGCGTCCGCATGCTGTGCAGCGCGAAGCCGCGGTCGTGGTAGGCGTAGATCAGCTCCTCGTTCGACGGCGGCGCCTCGGCGAGGATCCCGAGCCACGCGAAGGGGTAGTCCCGCTCGAAGACCGACAGGGCCCCGGCCGGGATGCTGTCCCGGGAGATCCCGTGGAAGCCGTCGCAGCCGGCGATGAAGTCGCACCGAAGCTCGACGTCCTCCCCGCCGTGGCGGAAGCGGATGGCAGGCTCGTCGCCGTCGAAGCCCTCGACGCTGACGTCGGCGACCTCGAAGAGCAGCGGCCGGCCGGTCTCGAGCCGGGCAGCGATCAGGTCCTTCACGACCTCTTGCTGGCCGTAGACCGTGATCCTCCGGCCGCCGGTCAGCGAGGGGAAGTCGATCCGGTGCCGCTCTCCCGCGAACTGCAGCTCGATCCCGTCGTGGACGAGGCCTTCGCGGTCGAGCCGCTCGCCGACTCCCATCTCCCGCAGCAGGTCGGCGGTGCCCTGCTCGAGCACCCCGGCCCGGACCCGCTGCTCGACGTACTCGCGGCTCCTGTCCTCGAGGACGACGGAGTCGATCCCCTCGAGGTGGAGAAGGTGAGCGAGGACGAGGCCGGCCGGCCCGGCGCCGACGATGCCGACCTGCGTCCGCTCGGTCCTCAGCCCCAGACCTCTTGCGCCGTCTCGACGATCAGGCGCAGCTTGGCGACCTGCTCGTCGTGCGTGAGCGCGTTTCCCTCGACGGTCGAGGAGAAGCCGCATTGCGGCGAGAGGCAGAGCTGGTCGAGCGGGACGAACTTCGACGCCTCGTCGAGGCGCCGCTTCAGCTCGTCCTTCTGCTCGAGCTCGCCCCGCTTCGTCGTCACGAGCCCGAGAACGACCATCTTCCCCTCGGGGACGAACCGCAACGGCTCGAAGGTGCCGGAGCGCTCGTCGTCGTATTCGAGGAAGAACCCGTCGACCTGCAGCTCGCTGAAGAGCGCCTCGGCAACGAAGTCGTAGCCGCCCTCGGCGGCCCAGGAGGAGCGGAAGTTGCCGCGGCACATGTGGGTCGTCACGCTCATGCCCTCCGGCCGGTCGGCGAGCGCCTCGTTGATGTGGCGGATGTAGTGCTCGTGCTGGTGTTCCGCGTCACCGCCGATCTCCGCGATGTACGCCCGCTGCTTCGGGTCGTTCATGTAGGCAAGGCTCGTGTCGTCGAACTGGAGGTAGGTGCAGCCGAGCTCGCCCAGCCGTCGCACCTCGTCTCTGTAGGCGGCGACCAGATCGGCCCAGAACTCGTCGAGGTCCGAGTACGCGTCCTCGCTGATCGCGGCCCGGCCGCCGCGATAGTGGACCATGCTCGGCGACGGGATCGTCAGCTTCGGGACGGTCTTCGTGGTCATCGACTTCAGCGTCTCGAAGGCGTCGCCGAAGATCGTCGTCGACAGGCCGATGCGGTCGTGCACGCTGAGCGCGGCCGTCGTGAACTCGACGTCTCCCTGCTCGTTGTGGAAGGCGACCCTGATCTGCTCGTCGGCGGGATCGATGCCGTCCAGCTGGTAGATGAAGTCCATGTGCCACGACGTCCGGCGGAACTCGCCGTCGGTCGCGGACTGAAGCCCCACCTCTTCCTGCATCCCGACGATCTTTCGGATCGCCTCGTCCTCGACCCGCCGGAGATCGTCCTTGGAGATCCGCCCGGCCGCGAAGTCCTCTCGCGCCTGCAAGAGCTCCTGTGGCCTGAGCAGGCTCCCGACATGGTCGGCCCGAAACGGTGGGCTCGTCCGCTGGCTCATGCTCCTCCCTCCTCGTCGGCCATGACCTCCCGGAAGATGGTGAAGGCGCCGTTCGCGGCCGGGACGCCGCAGTAGATCGCGCTCTGGAGCAGAACCTCGCGGATCTCGTCGCGCGTAAGGCCGTTCCGCAGCGCCGCTCGAATGTGCATCGCAAGCTCGTGCTCGCGGTTCAGTGCAACGAGCGCCATCAGCGTGATCGCGCTGCGCGTGCGCCGGTCGAGGCCGGGCCTCGCCCAGATCTCGCCCCAGGCGTAGCGCGTGATCAGATCCTGGAAGTCGGCGGTGTCCGGTGTCGTGGCCTCGATCGCCGCGTCGACGTGCTCGTCGCCGAGGACTTCACGGCGGATCTTCATGCCTTCGTCGCTCATGCAACCTCCCGCATCGGGGCGGACAGATGGTCGGCAGCGACCCGCGAGAACGACTCGGCCCGCTCGACATTGGCGAGGTGCGCAGCCCCCTCGAGGACGAGCAGCTGCGCGCGCGGGATGCGCTCGGCGAGGAGCTCGGAGTCGGAGCGCGGCACGGCGGCGTCCTCGGCGCCGACGATCACCAGCGTGTATGCCCGGATCTCCTGCAGGCGGTCGCGGAAATCCCAGCCGGAGAGCGCCTCACAGCTGCCGGCGTAGCCCTCGGCGGGGGTCGAGGCGAGCAGCGCCCGGAAGCGGGCGACGTTCTCGGGCTCGGCGTCGTCGGTGAACCACCGCGCGACCACACTGTCGGCGATGGGCTCGACGCCGGCGCGGCGTACGGTCTCCGCGCGCTCCAGCCAGTGAGCCGGGTCGCCGAATCTCGCCGACGTGCAGCCGAGGACAAGCCGGTCGATCCGCTCCGGCGCGCGCGCGGCGACCCACATCGCGGTCGCGCCTCCGAGCGAGACGCCGCAGAGCGAGACCCGCTCGATGCCGAGCTCGTCCAGCAGCCCGATGAAGTCGCGGCCGAGGTCGTCCAGCGAGTACGGGCCGGGCGGAACCTCCGAGCCTCCGTGGCCGCGCTGGTCGAAGCGAAGGATGCGGAACCTCTCGGTCCAGTACGGAACGTTCTCCGCCCAGAGCTCAGTGCTCGTACCGAGCGAGCTCGGCAGCGCGAGCACCGGCGCATTCGCGTTTCCGTCCAGCCGGTAGTGGAGCCTCATGTGTGCGCGACCCCCCGGTAGCTCGCCAGCGCCCGCTCGACGAAGGCCTCGGCCGAGCCGGGATCCGGCTCGCGGCCGCTCTGCTCCAGGTTCGCCTGCATCCGCTCCTCGTGGACCTCGAGGCCGTCGAGCGCCCGGCGGGCTGCGTCCACCGCGCCGGTCGTGTAGCCGAGAGCCCCGACCAGCGCCGGCCACTCGGCATGCCACGCGCCAAAGGCGCGCTCGTGCTCCTGGACGAGCGCGCCTGTCAGGACACTCGCCTGGGCGGCGGCCTGTCGAGCGCACGCGACGGCGAGCACGCTGCCGACCGGATTGCGCTTGTGCGGCATGGCCGACGACGCGCCGGCATCCGCCTCCGAGACCTCGCCGACCTCGTTCTGGCTCATCAGCCCGATGTCCAGCCCGATCTTTGCGGCGACGCCCGCGGTGATCGCAAGCGCCGAGCCGAGCTCGGCGATTCGCGTCCGGTTCGTGTGCCACGGCGCGACCGGCTCGGCCAGCTCGAGCTCGCCCGCGAACAGCCGGAGCACCTCGGGACCGCTCTCACCGAGCGGCGCGACGGTTCCGGCGGCGCCGCCGAGCTGGACGGCGAGGCGCTCGTCGCGCACTCGGACCAGCGCCGTTCGCGCCTCGAGCACGGCGACGAGCCAGCCTGCGGCCTTCAGGCCGAACGTGACCGCCTCCGCCTGCTGCAGCAGCGTCCTTCCGACCATCGGCGTGGCGCGATGGGCGTCCGCAAGCCGAGCACACTCCTCGGCAACGACCTCGAGCCGCTCCAGGATCAGCCCGAGCACCCGGCTCGACACGAGCATCGCCGCCGTGTCCAGGATGTCCTGGCTCGTCGCGCCGAAGTGGACGTACTCCGCGGCGTCTTCGCCGACCGCCTCTCTCAGGGAGCGGACGAGCGGCTCCACAGGGTTGCCCGGCGAACGGCCTTCGTCGGCGATGGCGGCAGGGTCGAACGACTCCGGCCGGCAGGCTGCGCCGATCGCTTCCCCGGCCTCGTCGGGGATGACCCCGGCGGCCGCCTCCGCGCGCGCGAGCGCGGCCTCCACCTCCAGCATTGCCGCGAGCCACGCGGAGTCGCCGAGCGCGTCGCGGGCGTCGGCGGGCACGAAGAGCCGGTCGAACATCTCAGACGGCGAAGAAGACCGTTTGCTCGTCGCCCTGGAGGCGCACGTCGAGCTCGTACGCCGCCGTCCACCATCCTCGCAACGAGCGTCGAGCCGTCGTCGAGACGGGAGAGGACCGGATCGCCGGCGTTCGCCTCCTCCTCGTCCGGGAAGTACATCCGCGTGAGCACGGCCCTCAGCAGGCCCCGGGCGAAGACCATCACGACCACGTGCGGGGCATCCGCCTCGCCGACGCGCCCCGGCTTGACGGTGGTGAACGAGAACCGGCCGTCGGCGTCGCACCCCGACCGGCCCCAGCCGAAGTCGTCCCGGTAGCCGCCCTCCTCGTCCGCCTGCCAGATCTCGACCATCGCGTCGGGAACCGGCTCGCCCGCGCCGTCGAGCACGCGGCCGGTCACCCGGACTGCTCCGGAGGCGCTCGGCTCGACGAGCTTGTCCGCCTGCGAAGCGAAGAGCCCGAGCGTGAAGTACGGGCCGACGGTCTGTGACGGCGTCGTCGCGGGCATCAGCTCTCCATGGGCGTCTCGGCCGGTCCGCCGAGGACGACGTCGAACCGGTACCCGAGCGCCCACTCGGGCTCCGTGGTGTCGTAGTCGAACGCTGCACACGAGCCGCTCCCGCGCCTGGGCATCGCGGACGGACTGGAAGATCGGATCGAACTCGAACAGCGGATCCCCGGGGAAGTACATCTGCGTCACGAGCCGGTTCGTGAAGGCGCGGCCGAACAGCGAGAGGTGGATGTGCGCCGGGCGCCAGGCGTTGGGGTGGTTGCGCCACGGGTACGCGCCGGGCTTGACGGTCACGAAGCTGTAGCGCCCGTCGTCGTCGGTCACGCAGCGCCCCGCGCCCGAGAAGTTCGGATCGAGCGGTGCGGGATGCTGATCGACCTCGTGGAGATAGCGGCCGGCAGCGTTCGCCTGCCAGATCTCGATCAGCGACGAGCGGACCGGCCGTCCCGAGGAGTCGGTCACCCGGCCGCTGACGTTGATGCGCTCCCCGAGCGGCTCGCCGCCGTGCTGGCGCGTGAGGTCGTGGTCGAGCTCGCCGATCGACTCGTGGCCGTACGCCGGCCCGGTGAGCTCCGACAGGGTGTGCGGGAGGATCACGAGCGGGCGCTTCGGCGCCCGCAGCTCCGTCGAGCGGTAGTCGGGATAGAGATACGGGGGCTGGCCGGCGTCCTGCCCGTCGGCGACGGTCTCGAACGAGTCGGCGATCGTTCGGCTCATCGCCGGACAGTTTCCTCGTTCGCCGGCTTCAACGCCCGAAGAGCCTCGAGCTCCTCCGCCGTCGGCGGCTGCACCGGCCGGAGCTCGTCGGCGAGCCTGAGCTCCCACGCGGTCGCCTCGCGAGCCTCGTCCGGGGTGACGTCGGGGTAGAGCGCGGTCATCGTCAGCTCTCCGCTCTCGAGATCCGGCTCGAGCACACCGAGGTCGGTGACGACGCACGTGACGCCGACGCCTCCGCGCTGCCCGTGAGGGCGGCCCAGGCTCGTGAGGAAGTCGAGCTGCTCGACGAACGCTCTGGGCGTCTGGCGGAGCATCACGAACACCTCCTTGCACCAGGAGGCAATCTCCGGCGCGCCGCCGGCCCCGGGCAGCCGCACCTGCGGCTGGTCGTAGTCGCCGATGACGGTGCTGTTCAGGTTTCCGAACCGGTCGATCTGCGCGGCTCCGAGGAATCCGACGTCGATCCACCCACCCTGGAGCCAGTAGCTGAAGATCTCCGGAACCGAGACCACCGTGTCCGCGGTCTCGGCGAGCTCCCCGTCGCCGATCGAGAGCGGCAGCCGGCTCGGCTTCGCGCCGATCGCTCCGCTCTCGTAGATCAGGACGCAGTCCGGTGCGTGCGTGGTGCGCGCGAGGTTCGCCGCCTGGCTCGGCAACCCGATCCCGACGAAGCAGACCGCGCCGTCCCTCAGCCGCCGTGCGGCAGCGACGGACATCATCTCGTCGGCTGTGTAGGACTCCACCTCCGTCAAACGCGGGTCGCCTCGCTCTCCCGCAGGATGCGGTGGTACTCGGCGACGTCCGTCGTGTCGAGCACGTGGGACTGCATCCAGGCGAGGAACCGGTCGCGGTCGCGGCTGATGCCGTCCCAGCTGACGTAGAACGCGTTGTCCCGGTCGTAGTAGCCGTGCGAGTACGACGGGTGAGCACCGCCGGGGCACTCGCAGACGGCGGTCACCGTCCAGGCCGGCAGCTGCGTCGACCCGGGCTTCTGATCCAGCTCCTCGACGATCTCCTCCACGGTCACGATCGAGCGCTTGGCGCCGAGCACGACCTCCTTCTGCACCCCGCTGATCCCCCAGAGCTGCACGTTCCCCCTGGTGTCCGCCTGCTGCGCGTGGATGACCCCGACGTCGGGTCGGATCGCCGGGACGGCGGCGAGCCGCTCGCCCGTGAACGGACACGTCACCCAGCCGACGTTCGTCCGCTCGGCGAGACCGGTGCCCTCGTAGCCCCGGACGAGGCCGAACGGGAAGTTCGACGCGCCGGCCGCGTAGCCGGCCGCCATCCCTGCGTGCGAGTGCTCCTCCAGCTCGAGCGGGGCGGGCCAGTCGTGCTCGACGGCATCCCGCAGCCGGTGGAGCGACCCGACCCCGGGATTGCCGCCCCACGAGAAGACGAGCTTCTGCGCGCAACCCATGCCGATGAGCTGGTCATAGACGACGTCGGGCGTCATCCGGACCAGGGTCAGCCGACGCTTGCCCTGCCGGATCAGCTCGTGGCCCGCAGCGTGCGGGATCAGGTGCGTGAAGCCCTCGAGTGCGACGACGTCGCCGTCGTTGACGAGCTCTCCGACCGCCTGGTCGAGCGGGACGATCTCCGCCATTCCGAACCCCCGCGTCTAGAAGGGGAACGGGTGCGGACCGCTCTGGACGGTCACCCAGTGGATTTCGGTGAACTCGTTGATCGCGGCCGTGCCGCCGAACCGACCGAAGCCGCTGCCCTTGACGCCGCCGAACGGCATCTGCGGCTCGTCGCCTACCGGCTGGTCGTTCACGTGGACGATCCCCGACTGGATCCTCTGGGCCAGCGCGAGCCCACGGTCGGCATCGGAGGTGATGATCCCCGCCGAGAGGCCGTAGGCGGTGTCGTTCGCACGATCCACTGCCTCGTCGGCGTCCGCCACCACCTCGATCGACGCGACCGGCCCGAACGTCTCCTCCTGCGCGAACTCCGAGTCCCGTGAAACGTCAGTGAGGAGCGTGGCCTGGTAGACCGAGCCGTCCGCCTCGCCGCCGACGAGCACCTTCGCCCCCTTCTCGACCGCATCGTCCACCCGGCCCTTCACGGTCGCAGACGGCGTCCTCGGTGATCAGCGGCCCGATGATCGTGTCCTGCTCGCTCGGATTGCCGGCCTTGAGCCCCTTCGTCTTCTCGACCAGGCGCTGGACGAAATCGTCGGCGATCGGCTTCTCCACGATGATCCTTCGCGCGGACATGCAGATCTGACCCTGGTGGAAGAACGAGCCGAACGCCGCCGCGTCCACGGCGTACTCCAGGTCGGCGTCGCCCAGGACGACGAGCGGGTTCGACCCGCCAAGCTCGAGGACGACGCGCGTGAGGTTCCGGCCGGCGGCCTCTGCGACCTTGCGACCCGTCTCGGTCGACCCGGTGAAGTTGATCACCCTGACCGCCGGATGCTCTGCGAACTCCTCGCCGATCGGCCCTGCCTCGCCGGGCGCATGCGTGACGATGTTCAGCACGCCTTCGGGAAGCCCGGCCTCGGAGAAGATCTCGCCCCAGATCAGACCGCCGACGTACGGCGAGTGCTCCGACGGCTTCAGCACCACCGTGTTTCCGAGCGCGAGCGGAGCGGTGATCGCGCGGGCCGACAGGATCTGCGCCACGTTCCACGGCGCGATCGCCGCGACGACCCCGACCGGGCGTCGCAGCCCCATGGCGAACGCTCCGGTGTCGGACGGGATGATCTCGCCGGTGGGCTGGTAGGGCAGCGCGGCCGCCTGCCGGAAGAGGCCTGCCACGAACTGCAGCTGGAACATCGAGATGCCGAAGGTGGCGCCCGTCTCGCGAGTCAGCCACGAGGCGACCTCTTCCCCGCGCGACTCCAGGATGTCTGCCGCCTTGAGAAAGATCTGCTGCCGTGCGGCGGGCGGCGCCTGCGACCAGGCGGGAAAAGCCTCGGCGGCCGCCTCGATCGCGCGACGCGCGTCCTCGCGGGTGCCGGCAGGCACGTTCGCAACCACGTTCCCGGTGAAGGGGTCCCAGTCCTCGAACGTGTTCCCTCCCTCCGCGTCTATCCACTCCCCACCGATGTGGAGACCGCGGACGGGGCTCTCGACTGCGCTGGCCGTCATCTCAGGCTCCTCCTCGCGTTCGCAATGAGAACAACTATCCGTTTACCGAACCGCACTCTCCCATCGGCGCCGAGACCGTGTCAAGCGCTACCGACCGCGCTCGCCGGCCCTCTCGAAACGCTGAGGTCGACCTCGATCGCCTCGGCCGTCCGGAGCAGCTTGGGGACGACCTCCCGGCGAAGGGCCGGCATGGTCATCCGCGTCGCATGGACCGACATGTTGAGCGAGGCGATGACCCGGCCGGAGGCGTCGCGGATCGGAACGGCAGCGGATCGGACGCCCTCCTCCAGCTCCTGGTCAACCGCCGCCCAGCCAACCTCGCGGACTTCCTCGATCCGCTCCCTGAGCGCTGCCAGGTC
>CAWHBN010000018.1:0-24203 GCA_963827705.1 uncultured Actinomycetes bacterium | reverse complement strand
GGCGATACGCGGCATAGCTGAGCGCCGTCTCGCGCGCCGCATTCACGTCGTCGGCGTCAGCCTTCTCGCGCACGAGCCAGCCGTCGGCCTGAGGGTCGTACGCGGCCCATGCGTCCCACATGGCGGCGGAGACGTGGAACAGGTTCCGTGCGTGGACCGTCGGCGCCGGCGTGTCGCGTTCGATCGCGTGCAACAGCGCTTCGTCCCAGACGCGGGCGACCGAATGGCCCTCCCGGGGTTGCGGCGTGCAGTCGTCGCGGACGTAGTCGGCGCTCGTCGAGCCGCCGCCGAACGAACAAGCGCCGGTCAGGCCGACGAGCAGGACGAGCGCCACGAGCCGCCTCACGGCGCGTCCACCTCGAGGACCTGGTTCGCCTCGACATTCTCGACCACCGTCTCCCTGCCGCCGAGCCAGCGGACACGAACCTCCGGAACCGAGCCCGCGTCACCGAGCCCGAAGTGGAGCCGGGGGTCCTCGGACGAGAGGTAGCTGGAGCCGGCGTGCAGCTCACGACGCAGCTTCCTTCCGTCGGAGAGCGTCACCGTCACCTCGGCGCCGGGCGGCGCGCCCTCGAGCGCGACCTCGAGCCAACCGACCGCGCCGCGGTTCTGGAGTAGGACGAGCGGCTTGCCGAGAGGCAGGACGGCGACGTCGAGATCCCCGTCGTTGTCGTAGTCGGCGGCCGCGCTCCCCCGCGCGACGAGCTTCCCCACTCCCTGCACCGCATCGCGCGCTTCGTCGAACAGGCCGGGCTTCCCCTTCGGCCAGGAGGTTGCGGAACACCTGGATCCGCTCGGCGTCCCGCCTGAGGTTCGTGACCGGGATGTAGCCGTTGACGAGCACGAGATCGAGGTCCGTGTCGTTGTCGAGGTCCGCCCAGGATGCGCCCCAGCCGGTCGAGCGCTCGAGGTCGATCCCCGCGTCGGCTCGGACATCCGTGAACGAAGGATCGTTGGCGTCGGGGGGATTCGATCGGTAGAGCGCGTGGCCCTGGCCACGCGAGTTGGAGACGAAGATGTCGGAGCGCCCGTCGCCGTCCCAGTCGGCGACCGCCACCCCCATGCCCGCGTGAGGGTCGGCCACGCCGGCCGCCGCCGCCCGCTCCTCGAAACGGAACCCGAGGCCGGCCGGGTCTGCGGCGACCCCGCCGGGCCAGGGCACGTTCTCGTAGAGGCGGTTCGGGTTGGTGTCGTTCGCGAGGTGAACGTCGAGATCCCCATCGCGCTCGAAATCGGAGAGCACGACGCCGAGGCCGTAGCCGAAGCGCACGACCTCGAGGCCGGCCTCCCGCCCCACCTCGCGAAATTCGCGGTCGCCCTCGTTCAGGAACAGGAGGTCCCGGCTGCCCGCGTGGGTGCTCGGGAAGCCCTGCGGCGCTTCCGGAATCCGCGTGGCCTCGTCGACGTAGCCGCTGACGACGAGATCGGGCCGTCCATCGCGGTCGATGTCACCGGCAGCGGCGCCCGTGTGCCAGCCGAAGACCCTGAGGGCGGAGCCCTCGTCCGCCTCGGCGAACTCCTTGTCGTCGTTCCAGAGCAGCGTGCTGCGATCGGCGCCCGTGACGTACAGGTCGGTGTGGCCGTCGTCATCGAGGTCGGCAGCGACGCACCCTTGGCCCCGGAGGGCAACGCCGGCTCCCGTCTCCTCGGTCACGTCCGTGAACCGGCCGTCGCGATTCCGGAAGAGCCGCGTCGTCGGCAGCCCGCCTCGCGCTTTCCACTCGTCCCGCTCGTCGCGGGAGTGGCCGTTCACGACGAAGAGGTCCAGCCAACCGTCCCCGTCGTAGTCGAGCCAGCAGAGCCCGCCGCCCGTCATCGCCGCCGCGTCCGGCGACTCGTCCCAGCGAAAGGCCCCGTGCCGGAACCGGAGCCCCACGTCCGAGGCGACGTCGACGAACGAGAGGTTCCCGGGCTGCGCCGCCGGCTCGGACGAGGACTGGCTACCGCACGCTGTGAGCGCGACGAGCGCGGACGCCGCCGCGGCCAGGATGAGGCCGCGGCGCAGCGACTTCAGACGCCTCCACGCGCGGCGCGCCGCCGCTTCGAGAGGGCGTCGACCAGCACGGCACCGAGAAGCACGAGACCGGTAATGACGAACTTCGTGCCCGACGCGAGCCCCATCAGGTCCATGCCGTTCTGGATCGAGGCGATCACGAGCGCGCCGAGCAGTGCCGCGATCACCCGCCCCACTCCCCCGAAGAGGCTCGTGCCGCCGATCACCGCGGCGGCAATGACGAGGAGGAGCAGGTTGCCGCCGCCGGTGTTGGTGGCGACAGACCGGAGACGGGAAGCGAGCATGATCCCGCCGACGCCGGCCATGAAGCCGCTGATCATGAAGACCGCGATCCGGACGCGATCGACGTCGATGCCAGCCCGTCGCGCTGCCTCCGCATTCCCACCGACGGCGTAGACGTGCCGCCCGAAGCGCGTCCGGCTGGCGATGAACGACCAGAAGAGAAGGAGAATTCCGAGGATGAGAATCACCTGCGGCACGCCGCGGTCCTCGTTCAGGTACCAGACGGCTGCGAAGGTCACGACCGCGAGGCCGACCGTCTGCAGCACGACCAGCACCGTCGGCTTCCCCACCAGGCCCTCCGCCCGGCGTGCGAGCGCTGTCCGCAGCTGAAACGCGGCGTATGCCACGACCACGACCACGGCCAGAACCCATCCCCAGAACTCGCTCAGGAAGTCGTTGGCGATCCCGACCACGGTGTCGTCCTGAATCCGGATCGTCCCGGCTGTCGAGTACTGCGTCGTGAGGATGAGGACGACGCCGGACCAGATCAGGAAGCCGGCCAGCGTCACGACGAACGACGGCACGCCGGCCTTCGTGATCACGAGCGCTGTCGCCAGCCCGATGGTCGTCGTGCAGAGAAGGCCGACCCCGATCGCGGCCCACCACGGCCAGCCCGGGTCGTCGGGGCGCAGTAGGAGTGTCATGACCACGGCTCCTACGGCGCTGACGAACCCGACGGCGAGGTCGATCTCGCCGATCAGAAGGACGAAGACGACCCCGATCGCCATCGTCGCGACGGCAGCCATCTGCAGGAGCAGGTTCGTGAAGTTCCGCGACGTGAGGAAGTTGTCGTCGAGGATCGAGAACGTGATGACGATCAAGACCAGGCCGACGATGATTGGAAGCGTCCCCAGCTCGCCGGCCCGCACGCCCTGCCACCACAGGCGCATGTAGCCCGAAAGCGTCTCGGACTCATGGCGCTCGTCGACCGGCGGTCCTCCTGGAACGCGCACGCCGGGCGCGGCAGTGGGGTCTGAGCTCACGCGTCGAGCTCCTCTCCCGGCTCAGCCGCGACCCCGATCGGGGCCTCCATGCCGGGGACGTGCTCGAGCTTCCCGGCGGTGATCGCGTGGACGACCTTCTCCTGCGTGGTCTTCTCCCGCTCGAAGAGCGCCACGCCCTGACCCAGGCGGAGCACGGTGATCCTGTCTGCGACCTCGAACACGTCGTGGAGGTTGTGCGTGACGATGGCGACGCCGAGATCCCGCTCCGCCAGACGCTTTACGAGGTTCAACACCTGCCGAGTCTGGGCCACACCGAGCGCAGCAGTGGGCTCGTCGAGAATGACGACGCGCGAGTTCCACATCACGGCCTTCGCCACGGCGACCGACTGCCGCTGCCCGCCCGAGAGGCCGGCGACCGTCTGCCGGACCGACTTCAGCGTCGTGACCGACAGGCTGTCGAGCGTCTCGCCGGCCGTCCGCTCCATCGACGACTCGTCGAGGACGACACCTGCGAGCGTTCGCTCGCGGCCGAGGAACATGTTCGCAACGACGTCGAGATTGTCAGCCAGGGAGAGGTCCTGGTACACGACCTCGACACCTCGCCTGGCGGCGTCCCGCGGCCCGTGGATGGTTACGTGCTCCCCTTCGAGGAGGACTTCGCCCTCGTCGAACGGATAGATGCCGGCGATGCCCTTGATGAGCGTCGACTTGCCGGCACCGTTGTCGCCGACGAGCGCCATGACCTCCCCCGGGCGGATCTCGAAGTCGACCCGATAGAGCGCCTGCACGGCGCCGAATGCCTTCGAGGCGTTTCTGACCTCGAGGAGCGGGGTGTCGGCCACTGAGCTCTCCTGTCCGAAGTCGGCTGGGAGGGCCGCCTCGCGGCGGCCCTCCCAGCTACTCAGTTCGTCAGCTTTGTTCCTTGCAGAAGTCGGTCTGCGCGGTGTCGCCCTTGCAGACTTCCGCGACAGTCCGGAACCCGTCCTTGATCACGGTGTCGGCGATGTTGTCCGCCGTCACCCCGATCGGCGTCAGCGCGAAGTACGGCACGATGCCGTCGCCTTCCGCCTCCTCGCTCGGATTACCGTCCTCGGTCTTGATGCCGATCAGGTCGAAGTCGGCCTCGTACTCGACGTTCTTGAGGTCGTCGCCGTTCCGCAGCGCGAGCGCAACCGCAGCGGCGAGCCCGGCCTCGGACTGGATCGGCTTGTAGACGGTCATCGTCTGCTTGCCGAGGAGGATGTTCTGAATCCCGGCTTCCGTGGCGTCCTGGCCGCTCACGGGTGCCTTCGTGATGCCGGCCGCCTCCATCGCGTTGATCGCCGAGTTGGCGAGCCCGTCGTTCGCCGCGAAGACGGCGTCGACCTTGTTGTCCGCGCCCGTGAGGATCTGCTCCATGATCGTCTGCGCCTGCTGGTTGTCCCAGCCGGGGACGTGCCGGTCAGCCACGAGCGCCCATTCGCCCGCGTCGACTTTCGGCTTGACGGTCTCGTAGTAGCCCGTGCGGAAGAGGAACGAGTTGTTGTCCTCCTCGCCGCCGTTGAGCATCACGACTTGCGGCTTTGGCTTGCCCAGCGCGTCGATCGCCGGCCCGAGCTCCTCGCCCATCGTCTGTCCGACCTTGACGTTGTCGAAGCTCACATATGCGGCGCCGCCGGAGCCTCCCGTGTTGAAGCGGTCGTACTCGATGATCGGGACGTCCGCGTCCTTGGCGGTGTCGATGATCGTCGCGCCCGAGCCGGTGTCGATGCTGACGAACAGGATGACGCTGGCGTCGTCAGAGATCGCCTGCTCGGCCTGCGACTGCTGCTGCGACGCGTCGTTCTCGGCGTTCACGATGTTGTACTCGACGTCGGCCGCCTTGAAGGCCTCCTCGAAGTAGCGCCGGTCGTCCGACTCCCACCGGGGCGAGCTGGCACTGTCGGGAAGGAGCACCCAGATTGGGCCGTCTCCACCGCCACCGCCCTCTTCGTCGTCCCCTCCGCAGCCCGCGGCAACGAGCACCAGAACTGCGACCAAACCGAGCAGGAGCCAGAGAAGCCTCGGCGTCCTCCTCTTTGACCCCGCGTCTAGCCTTCTCAAGACACTTCCTCCTCCGTGGGGGATACAGGTTCGCGAGCAGGGACGGGCCGCCGTCCTAGGTCTCGGCGCCAACCTAAGTTCCACCGGAATCCGTGTCAACCTGCCTAGGAGCGCTTAACGGCAGCGCTACGCTGCTAGCCGGCGGGGTGCCGGAGCGGTCGAACGGGGCGGTCTTGAAAACCGCTGCGGGTGATGAGCTCGCCGTGGGTTCGAATCCCACCCCCGCCGCTTGGTCTAAATCCAGCCCTCGCACGGTGACCCCGGGGCATAGATCCAGCGCATGCGCGACCGGATCGTTGTCGGCGTCGACGGATCCGACGGAGCGCGGGTGGCCCTCGAGTGGGCCGTCGAGGAGGCACGACTGCGTGACGCCCCACTCGTCGCCGTTCACACCTGGCAAGCGCCGCCACTCGGGATGGTTGCCGGTTCATTCGACGCGCCTTCGACAATCGACCCCGAGCTGATGAAACGAGTCGAGGCCGGCGCGAAGCAGCTGCTCGAGCGCGAGCTCGCCGCCGTCGACACCTCGGGCATCGAGATCGAAAGCCTCGTCGAGGCTCGCAACCCCGCCGATGCGCTCCTCGACGCAGCCCGCGACGCCGGTCTGCTCGTCGTCGGAACGCGCGGCCACGGCGGCTTCAAGGGCCTTCTGCTGGGCTCGGTCAGCCAGCAGGCCTCACACCACGCACCCTGCCCGGTCGTAATCGTCCCGCCGCCCGACAAGGACTGACCTTCGCCGGACAGCGGCTGCTTCGCAGCCTCACGTGGTTCGATTCGCCGCTTTTCGGAAACCTCGTGGGCGGTGGAGGCCCGGAGCTCAGCTGCGAACGCTTCGCCCCGGACCGGTCGGGCGTTTCGGGGCCTCGCGCTCGTCTTCGTGCTCTCGTTCGTGAACCTGGTCGGCGTGATCGTGACCGCGACCGCGCTCGGAGGCGTGGAGCCATGGTCGCGCTGGCAGTTCGTCGGCATGTACGGCGTACTGGAGGTCGCCAACGGGCTCGCGAACATCATCTCTCCGAACGTCTGGCGGCTCCCGGTCGCCGAGCTCCAGACGAGCCGCCGCACCGAGGTGACCCTGGCCGCGTCAGCGATGCTGCTCCCGCACTGGGGCGGCCTTGCCCGCTCCGTGGCCGGCCTTGTCCTGATCGCACTCACTGCGCGGGTGGAAGGCGTCGGCCCCGCGACGGTCGGGCTTTTGCCGCTCGTCCTCGCGCTCGCCTGCGCGATCCTCGCGCTGTCGGCCGTTCTCGCCTGGCTCGGAGTCGCCAGGCCGGACATCGACGTCGTCCAGTTCGTAGTGCGCTGGGGCCTGCGGGAGAAGGAGCTGCAGCCGATCAGCATCGGCGCGTCGGTGCTCCAGTTCCTCCTCGCGATCGCGACGATCCCGCTCGTGAAGATCTTCCCGCCGTCGGTGCTCTACCAGCCGGAGATCGGTCCCTCCGCAGCCGCGTTGCTTTCCACGCTGGGCGTGTCGGCCGTCCTCGGAGGGCTCGCCTGCCTGCTCTGGTCCGGCCGCATCGAGTGGAGGGCGCCGGCGGAGCAGCAACGCGAGGCAGAAGAGCACGGGTGATCAGTGCACGCAGCTCGCGTTGCCGCGCCGCTCGGCGCGCCGTTGCGGTACGTCGCGCTAGAGAAGGAAAATGATCAAAAGAATGATCACGATCAGCAACAAAACGCCACCACCGATGTACATCTTCAACAACCTCCTTGGTCGCAGGTAATACGTCGCCGATACCCAGTCAGCCCAAGAAATCAACCTGCTAAACGCAAACGCTTTCATCAGCCGTCGGTTCAAATTCCCGCCGGCAGCGAAGGAGGAACCGGCGATTTGCCGAACCACTTCCGTCGGCGTTCCGAACGCGTAGGGACATCCCCGAGACGACGGAGGAAGCATGAAAGACCGGTCTCTCGCCCAGACCCTGGCGCTGCTCTTCGGCATCGCGTTCCTCGGCGCCGGGATCCTGGGCTTCATCCCAGGCATCACCACCAACCTCGGTGACATCAAGTTCGCCGGGAGCGACTCGCCCGCTGAGCTCCTCGGGATCTTCCAGGTGAGCATCTTGCACAACATCGTCCACCTGCTCTTCGGCGTGGCCGGCCTCGCGCTGTCACGCACGCACTCCGGGGCCCTCGCGTTCCTGCTCTGGGGAGGAGTCATCTACCTCGTCCTGTTCCTGTACGGGCTCTTCATCGACCAGGACAGCGACGCGAACTTCGTCGCCATCAACACGGCGGACAACTGGCTCCATCTGGTGCTCGGAGGCGGCCTGCTCGGCGGCTGGTTTGTCAGCAAGGGCGCCGCTGAAGGTGCCACCGACCGGCGGGCAACGACGCCGGCGGCGTAATACGTCCTAGCGGGCGGCCGCCTCTGCGTTGCGGAGGCGGCCGCCCTACTGTTGCGGCTCGTGGACTCCGACCGCCAGATCCTCGAGCACCTCGAGCCTCACCTGCGGGAGACTGAGCCGGACGGCGCGGCAGCGATGCTCGCGCTCGTCGCACGGGACTCCGTCGACCTCGACGAGCCTGCACTGGCCGCCGCGATCCGACGGGCGCTGCTCGTGCTGGCGTCGGGTGGAGACCTGCAGCGAGAGCTGACGCTCGACGACCGCGCGGTGACCGGGCTTGCCGCCGACCTCGACGACCCGGCCCGCCGAGTCGAGCTCGAAGCCGCCCTGCGCGGCCTGCGGGCGACCGCGGACGAGCTCCCGGAGGCGGCGACCGCACTCGACTCGCTGCTCGCGGACGGCGACCGCGCCTGGCGCGCCCTCGCCGCGGCACTCCTCGCCGACGAGCTCACCGACTAGCCCCTCCAGCGACTCCCCCAAACGGGATCAACTTTTTCGCCGCCGCGCCGATGGAAGGCCGTCACTGCGGATCTCGGAAGGAAGGGTCGCTTGCGCCGTCTCGTCGCGCTATCGATCGTCGTCGTCAGCTCGCTCGCGCTCGCCGGATCGGCCTCGGCTTCGCAGCTGATCGACCGGAATGCCGGCAACGTCAAGCTCAAGGTTTCGCGCGACGGCAAGGCGATGCTCACGTACCGCGCACGCGGCCGCCGCTGGGACGTGCTCGCGTGGGGCGCGCTCAACGCGCTTCATCCGACCACTGTGCGGAAGCAGGTCCAGTTCAGGCTCGACCGCGCCGGCGGCTGGGGCACCTTCGGCAAGAAGCTCGAGTTCGCGAACGCGTGCAGGCGGTACGACGGGCCGCCCCTCATCCACGTGGTGGCCGCCTGCAAGGCGCCTGACGGCTCGTACTGGGCCGTGCAGCGCTGGCAGCGCGCACTGCCCAATCTCGGCCTCTTCCCCTGGCTTCCCAAGCTGCGCGCCTGGGCGCTGCACCTGTCTCACTGGACCGGCCCGCTGGCTGTGCTCGAGGGCTGGACGGACTGGTCGTGGAACGGCCGGTACCACCACATCTTCGGCCGGCTGACCTACCTGGGACGACCCGTGCACGGCTTCAAGACGAACCAGTTCGGGGCCCGGAAGGACAAGTACGGCCGGCTCGTCTACCTCGACACCTTGAGGTCGAAGCACGGCCCGGGCTGGCGCCGCGAGAACTCCTTCGTGACGCACAAGGGCACCGGTGTCTTCTGTTACAACTTCCGCGCCCGCAACCCGCTCGAGGGCGGCTACGCCCACCCGCCGCACTATCGCGGCGGCCTCCGAGGCCCCGGGAACGGCGAGGCGTACCGCATGGTCGTGGAAGGACCGGGCGTGACGCCCGACGTGAAGTGGGAGGGCCGCGGGCTCGCGAACTTCGACCCCTCGAATCCTCTCCACATCGCGCACGAGCAGACGATGAACAACCAGCTCGACAGCCTGAACGACAACCTCTGCTCCCACCACTGAGCCGCGCTGTCGCTAGAGTCGGCGCACGGGGGATCCCGTGCGCCGACTCCTTTTTGCCGCCGTCATAGCCGCCGTCCTTGCACCGCCTGCCTCGGCGTCGCAGCTGATCGACCGGAATGCGTCCGGAATCCGGCTGAAGGTCTCGCGCGACGGCAAGGCGATGTTGTCGTATCGCGCGCGGGGGCGGCACTGGGACGTGCTCGCCTGGGGCGCGATCAACGCGCGCCATCCTGGCAAGGCCCGCAAGCAGGTTCAGTTCAGGCTCGACCGCGCCGGCGGCTGGGGCACGTTCGGTCGGAAGCTCCGGTTCAGGAACGCCTGCAGGACGTACGACGGGCCACCGCTCGTCCATCTCGTCACCGCCTGTAAGGCTCCGGATGGGTCGTACTGGGCGGTCCAGAAGTGGCGTCGCACGGTCCCGAACCTCGGCTTCACGCCTTGGCGGCGGGATCAGCGCGCGTGGGCCGTCCACCTCTCTCACTGGACCGGCCCGCTCGCCGTTCTCGAGGGATACACCGACTGGTCGTGGAGCGGCCGCTACCACCACATCTTCGGCCGTCTGACCTACCTCGGGCGTCCTGTCCACGGCTACAGGACGACGAAGTACGGCGCGAGGCTCGACAAGTACGGGCGGGCCGTCTATCTCGACACGTTCGGCTCGAAGCACGGTCCCGGGTGGCGCCGCGAGAACTCGTTCGTCACCCACAATCCGACCGGGGTCTTCTGTTACACGTTTCGCGCGCGCAATCCGCTCGAGGGCGGTTATGCCTACCCGCCCGGCTACCGAGGCGGAGCTCGAGGCCCCGGGAACGGCCGGGCCTATCGGATGACGGTCGAAGGCCCGGGCGTCACGCCTGACGTCAAGTGGCAGGGCAAGGGGCTGCCGAGGTTCAATCCGCGCGCCGTTGCGCATCTCGCCCACGAGCGGGACATGAACGCCAAGCTCGACCAGTTCGGCGACCGGCTCTGCCACAAGCATTGAGCGACGACCTCCGCGGGGTCATGCGGCAGTTCCCCGCGGGCGTCGCAGTCATCACTGTCGACCTCGACGGCGAGCGCCTCGGGCTGACGCTCGGCACGCTCGTCTCGCTCTCGCTCGACCCGCCGCTCGTCGGCTTCGCCGTCAAGCAGGAGGCGGCGCTCCACGAGCTGCTGCGGCGCGCCGGCGACTTCGGCGTCAGCCTGCTCGCAGCGGGGCAGGAAGGAATCGCGCAGCACTTCGCTCGCGGAGTGCCGCCGATCGTCCTCTGGCAGGGCGTCGAGGTGCTCGACGAGCCCGGCCCACCGCTCTTGGCGGGCGCGGTGGGCTGGCTGCGAGGCCACGTGCTCGCCGAGCACCCGGCGGGGACGCACACGTTCTTCGTCGGCGAGATCTCCTCCGCCGATCCCGGTCCCTCCGACCGGCCGCTCGCCTACTTCGGACACGCCTACCACGGCCTGTGACCGACGCTGTCGTCTTCGACCTCGACGGCCTGCTCCTGGACACGGAGCAAGTCTGGGACGAGGTGCGCGAGGGTCTGGTCCGCGAGCGCGGCGGCCGCTGGCACGACGGTGCGCAGGCGGACATGATGGGGATGAGCTCCACGGAGTGGTCGCGCTACCTTCACGACGAGCTCGGGCTCCCGGAGCCACCCGAGGAGCTGAACCGGATCGTCGTCGAGCGGATGGAGGATCGGTATCGGCAGCAACTTCCGGTCGTCGACGGCGCCGCGGAGGCTGTCCGCCGCCTGGCCGGTCGCTGGCCGCTCGGGCTCGCGTCGTCGTCCAACCGTCCGTTGATCGACCTCGCTCTCGACCTGATGGGCGTCGCCGAGCTCTTTCGCGCGACCGTGTCGTCCGAGGAGGTCGACCGGGGGAAGCCGGCGCCGGACGTCTACCTGGAGGCCGCGCGAAGGCTCGGCGTCGAACCCGAGAACGCCGTCGCCGTCGAGGACTCGGCCAGCGGCATCCGCTCGGCGAAGGCGGCAGGACTGGGCGTGGTCGCGGTCCCGAACGCGCACTTCCCGCCTGCGGACGACGTCCTAGAGCTCGCGGACGTGCGGCTGGAGTCGCTCGCCGGGCTTACGCTGCACGCCGTCGAATCAGCGTCATCCCGTCCCTGACGGTGAGCATCAGCTGCTCGACGCGCTCGTCCGCGGCGACGTGGTCGTTGAAAGCCTTGATCGCCTCCGTGCTCTCCTCCCCGTCGTCCTCCACGACCCGCCCTGACCAGAGCACGTTGTCCGCGACGATGAAGCCGTCACCGACCAGCTTGGGCAGCACGGCCTCGTAGTAGTTGACGTAGTTCGGCTTGTCGGCGTCGATGAAGACGAGATCCCAGGGGCCTTCCAGCTCCGCGAGCGCGTCGAGGGCCGGGCCGACGCGGTAGTCGATCCGGTCGGCGACGCCCGCCTCCTCCGCGTAGCGCCGGGCCACAGCTGTCGTCTCCTCGTTCACGTCCAGGCTCGTGATCCGTCCGCCGTACGGCAGCGCGAGCGCCATCGAGATCGACGAATAGCCGGTGAAGGTGCCGATCTCGAGGACGTTCTGCGCCCGCGAGAGCCGCACGAGCCAGCCGAGGAGCTGCCCCTCGAGCGGCCCGACCATCATCTGCGGGAGCTCGGAGATCGCTCTGGTCTCCTCCTCGAGCCGGCGGAAGAAGTCCGCGTCCGGCGTGGAGTGATCGGCGGCGTAGCGCTCGACGTCCTCGTTGACGATGTAGCTCATTCGACCCTCCCGACGAGGACGCAGGCGTTGTGCCCGCCGAGGCCCATCGCGTTCGAGAGCGCGACCTCGACGTCCGCGTCCCGCGCCTCGTTCGGGACGTAGTCGAGGTCGCAGGCGGGATCCGGGTGTTCGTAGTTGATCGTCGGCGGCAGCTTTCCGTGGTAGACGGCGAGCGCGGCCATCTGAGCCTCGATCGCGCCGGCGGCGCCGAAGCAGTGGCCCATCATCGACTTCGTCGACGAGACGGCGAGCTCGTAGGCGTGGTCGCCGAAGACGTCCTTGATCGCCTTCGTCTCGGCGGCGTCACCGAGCGGCGTCGAGGTGCCGTGCGCGTTGATGTAGCCGACGCGCTCAGGCTCCACACCGGCGCGCTCGATCGCCGCGCGCATCATCTCGGCGACGCCGATCGCCTCCGGCTCCGGCGCGGCGAGGTGGTAGCCGTCGTTCGAGGTGCCGTAGGCGAGCACCTCGGCGTAGATCGTCGCGCCGCGCTCCTGCGCCGCCTCGAGCTCCTCGAGGACGAGCGCGCCCGCGCCCTCGCCGATCACGAACCCGGCCCGTGTCGCGTCGAATGGACGCGACGCGCGCGGCGGATACTCCTCCTCGGCGGCAAGGCCGCGCATCGCGCAGAACCCGGCGAGGATCAGCGGGTGCATGCAAGCCTCGGTCCCGCCGGCGAGCATCGCGTCGGCGTCGCCCCGCCGGATGATCTCGGCTCCCTCACCCACCGCGTGCGAACCGGTGGCGCAGGCGGAGACGGGCGCATAGTTGGGACCCTTCAGCCCGAGCGAGATCGCGAGCTGGCCGCTGGCCGAGTCCACGAGCACGCTCGGCAGGAAGTACGGCGAGACCCGGGTCGGTCCGCGCTGCTGCAGGACCTCGTGCTGCTCCATGATCCCGAGGAAGCCGCCGATCGCGGATCCGAACGCGATCCCGACACGGCTCGGCACGTAATGCGAGTCGAGCCCTGCGTCCTCGATGGCCTGCCTCCCCGCCTCGACCGCGAGCAGGACGTTCCGGTCGAGCCGCCGTGCCTCCTTCGGAGAGACGACATCCGGCGGCTCGAAGCCTTTGACCTCGGCTGCGACGCGTACGGGGAACTCGCTCGCGTCGAACGACTGGATGAAGTCGATCCCGCTCTCGCCGGCGAGCGCGGCGCTCCAGGTTGAGGGCGTGTCGAGCCCGAGCGGGCTCACGGTCCCCATCCCAGTGATCACGACGCGTCGCACGGGGCCAGCTTAGGCGCGGCGCAAGGAGCTCTGCGCGGGACCATGCAGCGGCCCGAGCCGCATCCCCTTCACTGTGCCGCCCCGGGGCGAGGGACTGTCCCTCGCCCGCAGACCTGGTGCGAAGTAGTTGCAAAGAGCGTGGCCCGGGCGGACGGGGATAGCCTTGGCCCCCGTGCCGGGCCCCGACGTACCTTTCCCGCCGATGGAGGCGGAGCTCGTCTCCGAGCTGCCGGAGGGCGAGGGCTGGCAGTACGAGCCCAAGTGGGACGGCTTTCGCGGGATCCTCGAGAACGACGGCGGCGAGCTCGCGCTCTGGTCGCGGAAGGAGCGGCCGCTGCTGCGCTACTTCCCGGAGCTCCGCCCGCTCGGCGACCTGCTCCCGCCCCACTCCGCGCTCGACGGCGAGATCGTGATTGCCCGGGACGGCGTGCTCGACTTCGACTCGATGCAGATGCGGCTCCACCCGGCCGAGAGCCGAGTCAACCGGCTGGCGAAGGAGATCCCGGCCGAGTTCATCGCGTTCGACGTCCTCCTCTGGAAGGGCAAGCCGCTCCACGAGCTTCCGCTGAAGAAGCGGCGGGCGCAGCTGGAGAAGCTGGCGAAGGGCTTCCGGCTCTCCCCCTGCACGCTTGACCCAGAAGCGGCCGGGGAGTGGCTCGACACGTTCGAGGCCGCCGGTCTCGACGGCGTGATCGCGAAGCGGCTCGACCACCCGTACCGGCCGGGCTCCCGGGAGGCGGTGACCAAGGTGAAGCCCTACAAGACGGCCGACGCCGTGATCGTCGGCATCCGGTGGAAGAACAAGCCGGAGAAGATCGCGACACTCCTCCTCGGGCTCTACCGGGACGACGGCGGGCTCGACTACGTGGGCTCGGCCGCGGTCGCAGCATCGAAGCACGACCGGATCGCCGAGCAGGTTCTCCCCCTGATCGACGAGAAGTCGGACCGCCGCTTCTCGGAGCCCAACCGGTGGGGCACCGGCGACCTCGAGGAGCAGGCGGTGAAGCCCAAGCTCGTCGCAGAGGTGCGGTACGACAAGGTGCAGGGCAACCGCTTCCGGCACGGCACCCGCTTCCTCCGCTTCCGCGACGACAAGAAACCGAAGGACTGCACCTGGCGCGAGCTCCGCCCGCCGCGCAATCCGAACGACCCGACGTTCGAGAGCCTGCTCAGCTTCGCCGGTTGAGCATGTCCGCCGGCACCCCAGCGGGTCAGGACCGCCACCGCAGGAAGCCGATCGAGGCGACGTACGCCACCCCGGTCAACGCGCCGAGCTGGACGTACGGCGTTCCATCGCGCCCGTGCGCCCACTCCCAGACGCACATCACCAGGATCAGCCCGATGGCGAAGCTGCCGGCCAGCGCCGTGGCGTGAAGGTCGATCCTGGCCCAGTACTCGTCCCGACCGTCGCCGCGCAGCCCGCGGACGAGGTCAGAGCGGCCGCCCGCCAGGATCAGAAGCGCGACGACGCTCATCACCGCGAGGGACCAGAGCGCCCCGGCGCGGTCGTCGCCGATCCAGAAGCCCGCGAAGAAGACGAGCCCGATCAGCACCGAGAGACCCGGCACGAACCACTTCGTCCTATGAATTGCTGTTGTCATGGAAAACCTCCTCGACAGTCAGGGCAAAGAACCGTGCGAGCGCGAGGGCGAGCGGCAGCGACGGTGTGTATCGCTCGGTCTCGATCGCATTGATCGTCTGACGCGAGACGTCCATCGCCTCCGCCAGCTCGGCCTGCGAGAGGCCGCGCGCCTTGCGGAGCTCTCTGATCTCGTTCCGCACGATGTAAAGTTAGCTTGACACCGCTTCAGGTGTCAAGCCTGCTTTACATCACCGCTTCTTTCGGGCCGTGTCCCGTGAGGGCTGGACGCGCTTCGGCTCGCCCGGCATCTTCGGGAACTGCGGCGGGTACGGCGCCTCGCCGACGCCCTCCTTCTCGTCCCGCTCGACCCACTCGAAGAGCTTCCGCAGGTCGCAGACGGCGTCGTCGATCTCGGCCTGCACGTCGCCGAGCTTCGCGAAGCGCTTCGGCATCGTCCGCAGGGTGAAGTCCTCGGTCTCGACATCTGCGAGCTCGTCCCAGGTGACCGGCGCCGAGACAGTCGCGTCAGGCCGGGCGCGCACCGAGTAGGCCGAGGCGATCGTGCGATCGCGCGCGTTCTGGTTGTAGTCGATGAAGACGCGGCGGCCGCGCTCCTCCTTCCACCACGCCGTTGTGACCTTCTTCGGCATCCGCCGCTCGACCTCCCTCGCGAAGGCCAGCGCGCACCGGCGCACCTCCGGGAAGGTCCAGTTCGGCTCGATGCGGCAGGCGATGTGGATGCCTCGGTTGCCGGACGTCTTCGGCCAGCCCGTGAAACCGAGCTCGTCCAGCACCTCACGAACGAGGAGCGCCACCTTCTTCGCGTCCTTGAACGTCGTGCCGGGCTGCGGGTCGACGTCGATCCGCAGCTCGTCGGGGTTGTCGACGTGGGCGCGCCGCGACGGCCAGGGGTGGAAGTCGATCGTTGCCAGATTGGCAGCCCACGCGACCTGCGCGACCTCGGTGACGCAGAGCTCGTCCGCATGCCGGCCTGACGGGAACGTGACGCGCGCGGTCTCTATCCACTCGGGACGCTTCTCCGGCACGCGCTTCTGGTAGATCGCTTCCCCCTCGGCGCCGTCGGGATGCCGCTTCAGCTGTGTCGGGCGCTCGTACAGCGCGCGGACGATCCCCTCGGCCACGGAGACGTAGTACTGGACATGGTCGAGCTTGGTCGCCTTCAGCTTCCGGTAGAAGACCTTGTCCGGATTGGTCACTTTGACCGTCCGGCCGCCGATCTCCAGCTCCACGAAGGGAGAGGCCATAGACGTATTTCACCCTTCCGGGGCATGCCCGTGTTGGCGGGTCCTGTCAATACCTGGAGAGCCGGTTTCCCCCTCACCTACTCCGGCACCTGCGGCGGCCCGCTCTCGACCCCTCGAGGCGGGTTTCCGCGTTTCTGGGGACGAAGTCGTCGAAGAGGGCGGCTATCCTGCCGCGTACGGAGAAGTGGCCGAGTGGCTGAAGGCGGCGCCCTGCTAAGGCGTTAGGTGGGGAAATCCCTGCCTCGAGGGTTCGAATCCCTCCTTCTCCGCTAGGAGGGGTGCCGGAGCGGTCGAACGGGGCGGTCTCGAAAACCGTTAGAGGTGCAAGCCTCTCGAGGGTTCAAATCCCTCCCCCTCCGCTCGACCGATCCCGTCTCAGGCGCAAGGCGCTTCTCCAGTCGCCCGCGGCCAGATCGTGTAGCTGAACGAGATCACGAAGTCGATTGCCAATACCAGCGTCCAAAGGGCGGCGACGTTGAGGAGCGCCAAGGTGCGGTCCACGTCGCCGACGATCAGCACGCCCATTCCGAGGAGTGCCGTGCCGGTTGCCCAGGCGCTCAGGTGACGCAGCCACTCTCGGCGCTGGTGGGCCGCGTGTGAGCCCCCGGTGCGCGGCGGCTGCTCGGGCGGCGGCCCGCCCGCGAACCGGTGGGCGAACCGAACGTCGGCCCAGCTCACCATCCGCTGCCCCCACGCGACCGAGACTCCGATGTAGACGGCCGCGAGCGCATGCGACAGGGCGGCATCGCCGCCACGACGCAGATCGACGGTCGTGGCGGCGAGCAGGGCGAGGTCGACTACCGGCGTTGCGACCAGCAGCGCCATCCCGAGCCGCGGGCGCCCGAGCACGTACCGGGTTGCGAGGCCCGAGACGAGGATCAGCCAGAACGCGATCTCGGCGGCGACGACGAACGCGAACATCCCTACGGCACCCGGGCATCGCGGCCCGCGCGGTAGACGGCGGTGACGAGCGCAATGCCGCCCAGCACGATGGCTGCCGTCAAGGCCGCCCGCAGCCACCAGGCATCGTCCGAGAGAAGGTTCTCCTTGCCCAGGTTCGCGGGAGCGATGACAAGGACGTAGATCCACCAGGGCGCCCACCTGCTTCCTTGTTCGGATCGCCCGATGGAAACGGCTCGAAGCTCGGTGCTCATGCGATCCTCCTTGGATCTAGTACGACTGTACTAAGCCATGATGGCACCCAACCGTCCTCCCGCGACAGGGGGCCTCCACGAGTCTCGTGGTAGAGCTAGTACGACCGTACTAGGATGAGTCGTTGGCCAAGATCGACACCGAATCGCGCCGCCGGGAGCTCGGGGAGGCGCTCTGGCGTGTCGTCCTCCGCGAGGGAATCGAGGCGGCTTCCGTGCGGAAGGTGGCGGCCGAGGCCGGCCTCTCCAAGGGATCCCTTCGGCACATCTTCCCGAGCCAGTCGGAACTGCTGAGCTTCGCGATGCAGCTCATGATCGAGGAGGTCGCGCAGCGCGTGGCGGCCGTCGACGCGTCGGGAACGACCCGCGACGTCGTCGAGCGCCGACTCCAGAGCCTGCTCGTCCTCGATCCGAAGACTCGTGCGGCTATCGAAGTGTGGCTCGCCTTCGTGGCCCGCGCTCGAGTCGACGCGAATCTCCGGGAGCTCCGGGATCGGACCCATGCCCAGGTGCTGGGCCTCTGCCTCGACTCCATCGAGACGCTCCGAACAGGCGGAGCTGCACGAGATGAGCTGGACGTCGACCTCGAGGCCGAGCGGCTGCACGCGCTCATCGATGGGCTCGCGATGCACGCCACGGTCAATCCTGCGCTCACGACGGCGACCCGTCAGATCCGGATCCTCTCGCGACACCTCGACACGCTTGCCTGACTTCGCGCGAAGGGTCGCCGCCTCGCTACCCTGTCTCACCTCGGAGAGGTGTCCGAGCGGTCTAAGGAGCGCGACTGGAAATCGCGTATGGGCTGAAAGGTCCGTCGCGGGTTCAAATCCCGCCCTCTCCGCTGTGTCGAGCATCCCCGCATGGGGATGCTCGCGCTTTTCCTCGGTCCTCGGTCGACTAGCTCTGCGTCAGGAACGCGACCAGGTCGTTCACCTGGTCTTCTGACAGCTGCTGGAACGACGGCATGACGCCGGGGTTGTAGCCCTCGGCCACCTCCGCGTTCGGCTCGACGATCGACTGGTGGACGAATTCGGCGTCCTTACCCTGGAGCGCCTCGTCGAGGTTCGGACCGACCGCACCCGAGCTCCCTGCCGCCTCGAACGTGTGGCAGCCGCCGCAGCCGTTCGATGCGAAGAGCGCCTTCCCGGCGGCAGGATCGCCTGCCGGTGCCTCCTCCTCGGCGGTCGTGGCCGGCGGCGTCGTCTCCGTCTGCCCCGTCTCGGTCTCGGCGGGCCCGGTCTCCGTCTCCGTCGGGCCGGTCTCGGTCTCGGTCAGCTCCGTTTCGACGTGTCCGGCCGCCTCGGCGCCTTCGTCCTCGGAGGCGAAGACGACGACGGCCCCGATCATCGCCACCGTGAGGAGCAACGTCACGACGACGAAGAGGCCGAGGCCCTTGCGGCCGGGAAAGTCCGGCCGGTAGCGCGGGATCAGCAGCGCCGTGACGAGCGAGAAGGCGATGAAGACCGCCGCCGTCCCGGCGAGGCCGAGCTTCTGGTCGGTCGTCAGCCCGAGGAGCACGCGCGGAACCTACCGAACGGATTCAATTGACGGGTGGACCGCCTTCGTCAGGTGGTGGCGACTCTCGTCTCTGCCGGCCGAAACCCGGACGTCCGCCGCGTCGAGCTCGCGTGGGGCGCAGCGATCGCCGCCGAATGGGCCCACTTCGTCGCGCTCGGAGTCTTCGCGTACGAGCAGGGCGGAACGTCCGCAGTCGGGCTCGCGGGGCTCATCCGCCTGCTGCCGGCGGCGATCGTCGCCCCCTTCGCCGCCTCGTTAGGCGACAGATTCCCGCGCGAACGGTTCCTCCTCGCGATGATGCTGATCGGCGCCGTCGCCCTCGGCGGATCTGCGGTTGCCTTTGCGACGGGCGCCGACGTGCTCGTCTACGCCTTCGCGGCGATGCTCGGGCTTGCCGTGACGCTGATCAGGCCGGCGATCCAGGCGCTGTTGCCGTCGCTGACGCAGAACTCCCCAGGAGTTGATCGCGGCGAACGGCGCGACGTCGACGATCGAGAGCCTGGGGACGCTCGTCGGGCCGCTGCTGGCCGGGGTTCTCGTCTCGGTCGCGGATGTCGGGCTCGTGTTCGCCGTCGGAGCAGGTGCTCTGCTGCTCGGTGCGGCGAGCCTCCTGAGAGTCAGGGTCGCAGGCGCCGTCGATTTCGGCTCCGCCGAGGAAGGAGGGGTCCGTCGGCGTGTTGCGGCAGGGATTCGAACCCTTGCCCTGGCTCCCAGAGCTCGACTCGTGGTCGCGCTGATCTTCGCGCAGACCTTCGTTCGCGGGTGCCTCAACGTCCTGATCGTCGTCGCGGCGTTCGAGATCCTCGATGCAGGCGGTGAAGCCGTCGGCTACATGACGGCGGCCATCGGTGTCGGCGGTCTGATCGGCGGACTCGGTGCGATGACGCTCGGCGGAAAGCGGCTCGCCGTTTCCTTCGGGGTCGCGCTCGTGCTCTGGGGACTGCCGCTCGTCTTCATTGGCCCGTGGCCCGAGCTCGCTCTGGCGGTCGTCCTCCTCGCCGTCGTCGGCGCGGCCAACAGCGTCGAG
This sequence comes from uncultured Actinomycetes bacterium, assembly GCA_963827705.1. Classification (GTDB taxonomy): domain Bacteria; phylum Actinomycetota; class Thermoleophilia; order Gaiellales; family Gaiellaceae; genus JACDAN01. The sequence continues at coordinate 4,555 of CAWHBN010000018.1, read as the reverse complement.
GACGTGGCCGGCTTCACGCTGCTCCAGCGGCTCGTCCCGGATCAGTACCTGACCCGCGTTCTCGGAGTCACCTGGAGCCTCGCGATGGGCGGTGTCGCGCTGGGCTCGATCGCAGCCCCCCTCCTCGTCGAGGCGTTCGGCCCCCGGACGGCCTTCGTGGCCGTCGGCCTGGTCCTGCCGCTCCTGGCGCTCGCCGCCTACCGGCGACTCGCCGAGACCGACGACGAAGTCGCTCCGGCTCCCGAGCTGGAGCTCGTCGAGCAGGTGCCCATGTTCGGGCCGCTCTCCGTGGCCGCGAAGGAGCGGGTTGCCGCGAACCTCATTCCGCTGTCCGCCATGGCCGGCGATGTCGTGATCCGTGCAGGCGAGGTCGGCGACAGGTTCTACATCGTTGACCAGGGTGAGCTCGAGGTTTCCGCGGAAGGGCTGGAGAAACGCATCTCCCACGCGGAGTACTTCGGCGAGATCGCCTTGCTCCGGGATGTGCCGCGGACGGCGACGGTCACAGCGATGGTCGACAGCCGCCTCTATGCCCTCCAGCGCGAGGACTTCCTCGCGGCGGTAACCGGACACGAGGCGGCCCACGCCGCGGGCCACGCCGTCGTCGAGCAGCGGCTGGGAGGCACGGAGGAACAGGTGGGATCGGCTCGCGAGAGAGGCGTCTAGTTGGCAGCGACGCCGAGGAGCGCTCAGCGAAAACGCCGCGCAACCTCGAGCTGATCTTCGACCTTCCGTGTGCCTCTAAGGCAGCTCCGTCATCGCGCTTCCGCCCCCACGACGGACTGGCTCCGCGGCGGCGAGCACTCCGCCGCCCGCGAGGAACTCGATGCCGGTCGCGGCGCCAATTTCACCGGCGTCCACGAAGTGGTGGCCGCGACCCTCGAGTGCCGTGCGCTCCGGCGTCGCCAGGAACGCAGGCTCCGCGCCGGTGTTGACGGCGTTCCGCTGGCTCGCGCGCGGGTCGGCGATCGCCTGCGGAAGCGTCATGCCGAGATCGACGCGATCGAGGAGCATCTGAAGCACGGTCGTGATGATCGTCGCGCCGCCCGGTGAGCCGAGTGCGAGGAAGGGCCGACCGCCGCGGGTCACGATTGTCGGTGCCATCGAGCTCCTGGGGCGCTTGCCGCCCTCGACGCGGTTCGGATGCGTCGTCGAGTCGAAATTGAAGTCCGTCAACTCGTTGTTGAGCAGGAACCCGTAACCCGGGACGACGAGTCCCGCGCCGCCGGTCGATTCGATCGTGAACGTGTACGAGACGACGGTCCCGGACTTGTCCGACGTCGTCAGATGGGTGGTCGTCTCCCCGCCCTCGAACGGATACGGATCCCCAGGCGGGACAGGCCCGGGCGCCGCGGTCGCCGTGATCAGCGCGCGCCGGGTCGCTGCGTACTCGTCCGAGAGCAGCCCGGTGAGAGGCACGTCGAAGTAGGCCGGATCGGCGAGGTACGCGTTGCGGTCCGCGAAGGAGTAGCGCGAGGCCTCGAGGTAGTAGTGCAGGGCGGCCTCCCTCGTCATCGACGCGAGGTTGTAGCCCTCGAGGATGTTCAGCGCCTCCCCGACGGTCGAGCCGCCGCTCGACGGCGGGCCCATCGAGTAGACGTCGAGCCCCCGGTAGTTGACGTGGGTCGGAGCCCGCTCGGGCGCGGCGTACGTGTGCAGATCGCGCATCTTCATCACGCCGGAACGCCAGACGTGGTTTGCCGACGGGCTGACGACTGGGTGCTGAACGGTCTCGACGAGCGCATCGGCGACCGCTCCGCGGTAGAACCCCTTCGCGCCGAGATGCGCGATGCGCTCGTACGTCTTTGCGAGCGCGGGATTCGTGAACACGGTCCCGACGTCTCGAGGAGTTCCGTCCGGATCGAGGAACAACGCCGCGCTCGCCGGGATGTCGTCGAACCAGTCGCGATTCGCGTTCACCTGGTCGAACCACACCTGGTCGATGACGTATCCGTGACGCGCGACGTGAATCGCCGGCGCGAAGACCTCGGCCAGCGACATCGTGCCGTACTTCTCGAGCGCGTCGGCCCACGTCTCCACCGTGCCGGGCACGCCGACCGAGAGACCGCTGTAGCGCGCGTCGTTGAAGGGCAAGGGGCGTCCGCCTTCCCAGAACGACGTCGGATGCATCGCCATCGGCGCCGTCTCCCGTCCGTCGATCGTCGTGACCCGGCCACCGGCGGTGCGGATGACCATGAAGCCCCCGCCGCCGACTCCGCACGAGAACGGCTCGGTGACTCCGAGGACTGCTGCCGACGCGACCGCTGCATCAACGGCGTTCCCGCCGCGGCGGAGGATGCCGACCGCGGCCTCGGTCGCGAGCTTCTCCACCGACGCGGCAGCGCCGCCGGTACCGATTGCGGTGGGCGGCCCGGAGCCGCTTCCGACGTCTGCGGCCGCAGGTACCCCGCAGACGAGCACCCCTACCGTGACGAACGCGGTCAGCCAGCCCTTGAAGCGCATCGGTCCCCCTTTTCCGACGACCGGCCGACCCTACTCCCTGACGGTCAGGGCTACAAGTCAGGTCGCCCACGTGAGAAAACCGGAAGTCTGTTTCCCTCGCTTCCGCCCGCGTCGCGACTCGGACGCGTCGCGCGCGCCGCCCGAGACGCGGGCTGGCAGCGTCGTTCAGCGCTTCTTCTTGACCGTGATCGTGACCGGACTGCTGTTCGGTTGGCGCGCCGGAGTTGTCGGTCGCCCGTGCGGTCAGGGTGTACGTGCCGGCGGCGCCGACGTTCCACTGGCCGGTGTACGGGGCGGTCGTGTCCTCACTCAGCTTTGTCGCGCCATTGAAGAACTCCACGCGGATGACGCTGCCGTCGGGGTCGGATGCGGTCGCCCGGAGCGACAGCTTGGCCGGGGCGGTGTAGGTGCCGGGCGAGGGTGAGGTGAGCGACACGCTCGGCGGCAGATTCGAGGGTGGTGGTGGAGGAGGAGGAGGAGGAGGAGGAGGAGGAGGAGGAGGCGGAGGAGGAGGCGGCGGCGGCGGAGGCGGCGGGGCCGCAGAGTCGACCTGGACCATTCGGGCGACTGACGGGACGCCGGCGGAATCGACGATGAAGAGCATGTACGGGCCCGGGACCGCGGTGTGCATGTTCGCGGGAACGCTCGCCGACAGCGTGCCGGCGCCGGCCGTGAAGGAAAGCGGGAGATAGCGCTGCTCCATCTCGACCGAGTGCGTCTGGGATCCCAGCCGGATCAGACCGACCTTCTGAATCGACGCGGCGTTCGGCGTGGTGATCTGGAAGGAGGCGCCGTGGCTGACGCTGCCGGGCGCACCCGTGATCTCGGGACGCGGTGCGAGCTCGCCGGAGCCGTCCTTCTTGAACAGATACGGCGGTGTGAAGATTTCGGCGTTCTTCGCCAGATAGTGGACCTGGTCACAGGTGCCGCAGATGCCGCCGCCCGAAGAGAGCACGCGGCCGTCCGGGAGGAGCAGGGCAGTCGAGTGATATTGGCGTGTCACGGCCTGCGCCGCGAGGGTGGTCCACTGACCGGTCGCCGGGTCCCACCGCTCCGCGTTGTAGACACCGCCGTTCATGTCGATGAGCCCCGCCCCGGTCGAGTTGCCGCCTGTCGCCAGCACGCTCCCGTCGGCGAGCAAGGTGAGGTTGTGCTGGCGACGGCCGAAGGCCATCGGCGAGGTGGCGGAGACCTGAGGTGTGGCCCCGTTGGTGTCGATCACGCGCGCGTCCTTCGATGACGGGCCACCGCCGGCCACGAGCGTCTTGCCGACGTCGTAGACGGCGTGGCTCCCGTAACCGCGGTTGATCGCATCGCGCTGGCCGAATGTCTGCCACGCGCCGCCGCCGGTGGGGTCGAGCTTGCGCATTGTCTGATCAGGCCCCGAGTAGAAGACGCGACCATCGGGCGCGACGTCCAGCCAGGGATAGAGCGGCAGGTTGAGCGAAGCGGTACTCAGTGCTCGCAGGGTGCCGTCGGTCTTGCGCACCTCCGGGGTGTCGGGACCGCCCTCCGTGATCAGCATCTCGCCGTTCGTCAGCGGAGTGACCGACGGATACCAGCGGCCGGCGGCCATGTTCGGCCCGAGGCTCCAGCCGTTGGTTGCAGGGTTGAACAGATGCGTCTGGACGATGCCTTCGAGTTGCGCGTTCTTGTTGCCGCCGGCGATGAACAGCGAACCGTCGAAGAGGTGGGCGAAGCCGGCGCAGAAGATGTTGAAACCCTGTATCGACAGTGGCCGGCGTGTGGGTGCCCGAGATCGGGTCGTAGACGGTGGCTCGCGTGAAGTTGTGAACGGGAAAGGTCTCCGTCGCCGCATCGCCGACGGTGTCCCAGGCGAGCACCTTGCCGTTCGGAAGCAGAGCCACGTGAATGCCAACGACGGGCCAGTCGACGACCGGTCCCCACTGTCCGACCTGAGCGGGATCAGGGACGATTTCGGCGGCAGCGGCCTGCGACGCCCAGCCGGACAGGAGCCGCGTCTCCCGGTTGAGCTGCGTCTCGAACGCTCGGCTGTGGATGACGGCGTCCTCGGCCTGATGCCCCGCCGCGGTGTCGACGTTGTGCGCGAGCACGGCCCCCGGGGCACCGA
>CAWHBN010000017.1:0-228506 GCA_963827705.1 uncultured Actinomycetes bacterium | reverse complement strand
CCGGCGGAGCAGGACTCGTCGTCCCGGGTTACGGGTTCCTCCTCAACAACGAGTTGACGGACTTCAATTTCGACTCGACGACGCATCCGAACCGCGTCGAGGGCGGCAAGCGCCCCAGGAGCTCGATGGCACCGACAATCGTGACCCGCGGCGGTCGGCCCTTCCTCGCACTCGGCTCACCGGGCGGCGCGACGATCATCACGACCGTGCTTCAGATGCTTCTCGATCGCGTCGATCTCGGCATGACGCTTCCGCAGGCGATCGCCGACCCGCGCGCGAGCCAGCGGAACGCCGTCAACACCGGCGCGGAGCCTGCGTTCCTGGCGACGCCGGAGCGTACGGCACTCGAGGGTCGCGGCCACCACTTCGTGGACGCCGGTGAAATTGGCGCCGCGACCGGCATCGAGTTCCTCGCGGGCGGCGGAGTGCTCGCCGCCGCGGAGCCAGTCCGTCGTGGGGGCGGAAGCGCGATGACGGAGCTGCCTTAGAGGGCTGACACGGTCGAAGATCAGCTCGAGGTTGCGCGGCGTTTCGCTGAGCGCCCTCGGCTCGCCGCCGACTAGACGCCTCTCTCGCGAGCCGATCCCACCTGTTCCTCCGTGCCTCCCAGCCGCTGCTCGACGACGGCGTGGCCCGCGGCATGGGCCGCCTCGTGTCCGGTTACCGCCGCGAGGAAGTCCTCCCGCTGGAGGGCATAGAGGCGGCTGTCGGCCATCGCTGTGACCGTCGCCGTCCGCGGCACATCCCGGAGCAAGGCGATCTCGCCGAAGTACTCCGCGTGGGAGATGCGTTTCTCCAGCCCTTCCGCGGAAACCTCGAGCTCACCCTGGTCAACGATGTAGAACCTGTCGCCGACCTCGCCTGCACGGATCACGACATCGCCGGCCATGGCGGAAAGCGGAATGAGGTTCGCGGCAACCCGCTCCTTCGCGGCCACGGAGAGCGGCCCGAACATGGGCACCTGCTCGACGAGCTCCAGCTCGGGAGCCGGAGCGACTTCGTCGTCGGTCTCGGCGAGTCGCCGGTAGGCGGCGAGCGCCAGGAGCGGCAGGACCAGGCCGACGGCCACGAAGGCCGTCCGGGGGCCGAACGCCTCGACGAGGAGGGGGGCTGCGATCGAGCCCAGCGCGACACCGCCCATCGCGAGGCTCCAGGTGACTCCGAGAACGCGGGTCAGGTACTGATCCGGGACGAGCCGCTGGAGCAGCGTGAAGCCGGCCACGTCCTCGACGCTGTTGGCCGCGCCGACGACGGCGAGGAGGACGACCGCCAGAGCGAGCTCGGGCCACGGGCCAATGAAGACGAGCGGCAGTCCCCAGAGCACGAGCGCGACCCCGAAGGAAACGGCGAGCCGCTTTCCGCCGAGCGTCATCGCACCGAGTCCGCCGATCAGACCGCCGACACCGATGGCCGCCGTCATGTAGCCGACGGCTTCACCGCCTGCATCGAGGATCTCGAACGCCGCGACGACGATCAGGACGTTGAGGCACCCGCGAACGAAGGTCTGCGCGAAGATCAGCGCGACCACGAGCCGAGCCCTGGGAGCCAGGGCAAGGGTTCGAATCCCTGCCGCAACACGCCGACGGACCCCCCCTTCCTCGGCGGAGCCGAAATCGATGGCGCCTGCGACCCTGACTCTCAGGAGGCTCGCCGCACCGAGCAGCAGAACACCTGCTCCGACGGCGAACACGAGCCCGACATCCGCGACCGAGACGAGAACCCCGGCCAGCAGCGGCCCGACGAGCGTCCCCAGGCTCTCGATCGTCGACGTCGCGCCGTTCGCCGCGATCAACTCCTGGGGAGTTCGCGTCAGCGACGGCAACAGGGCCTGGAGAGCCGGCCTGATCAGCGTCACGGCAAGCCCGAGCATCGCCGCGAAGGCGTAGACGAGCACGTCGGCGCCCGTCGCAAAGGCAACCGCAGATCCGCCGAGGGCGACCGCGCCGATCAGCATCATCGCGAGGAGGAACCGTTCGCGCGGGAATCTGTCGCCTAACGAGGCGGCGAAGGGGGCGACGATCGCCGCCGGCAGCAGGCGGATGAGCCCCGCGAGCCCGACTGCGGACGTTCCGCCCTGCTCGTACGCGAAGACTCCGAGCGCGACGAAGTGGGCCCATTCGGCGGCGATCGCTGCGCCCCACGCGAGCTCGACGCGGCGGACGTCTGGGTTTCGGCCGGCAGAGACGAGAGTCGCCACCACCTGACGAAGGCGGTCCACCCGTCAATTGAATCCGTTCGGTAGGTTCCGCGCGTGCTCCTCGGGCTGACGACCGACCAGAAGCTCGGCCTCGCCGGGACGGCGGCGGTCTTCATCGCCTTCTCGCTTGTCACGGCGCTGCTGATCCCGCGCTACCGGCCGGACTTTCCCGGCCGCAAGGGCCTCGGCCTCTTCGTCGTCGTGACGTTGCTCCTCATGGTCGCGATGATCGGGGCCGTCGTCGTCTTCGCCTCCGAGGACGAAGGCGCCGAGGCGGCCGGACACGTCGAAACGGAGCTGACCGAGACCGAGACCGGCCCGACGGAGACGGAGACCGGGCCCGCCGAGACCGAGACGGGGCAGACGGAGACGACGCCGCCGGCCACGACCGCCGAGGAGGAGGCACCGGCAGGCGATCCTGCCGCCGGGAAGGCGCTCTTCGCATCGAATGGCTGCGGCGGCTGTCACACGTTCGAGGCGGCAGGGAGCTCGGGTGCGGTCGGTCCGAACCTCGACGAGGCGCTCCAGGGTAAGGACGCCGAATTCGTCCACCAGTCGATCGTCGAGCCGAACGCGGAGGTGGCCGAGGGCTACAACCCCGGCGTCATGCCGTCGTTCCAGCAGCTGTCAGAAGACCAGGTGAACGACCTGGTCGCGTTCCTGACGCAGAGCTAGTCGACCGAGGACCGAGGAAAGGCGCGAGCATCCCCATGCGGGGATGCTCGACACAGCGGAGAGGGCGGGATTTGAACCCGCGACGGACCTTTCAGCCCATACGCGATTTCCAGTCGCGCTCCTTAGACCGCTCGGACACCTCTCCGAGGTGAGACAGGGTAGGCGAGGCGGCGACCCTTCGCGCGAAGTCAGGCAAGCGTGTCGAGGTGTCGCGAGAGGATCCGGATCTGACGGGTCGCCGTCGTGAGCGCAGGATTGACCGTGGCGTGCATCGCGAGCCCATCGATGAGCGCGTGCAGCCGCTCGGCCTCGAGGTCGACGTCCAGCTCATCTCGTGCAGCTCCGCCTGTTCGGAGCGTCTCGATGGAGTCGAGGCAGAGGCCCAGCACCTGGGCATGGGTCCGATCCCGGAGCTCCCGGAGATTCGCGTCGACTCGAGCGCGGGCCACGAAGGCGAGCCACACTTCGATAGCCGCACGAGTCTTCGGATCGAGGACGAGCAGGCTCTGGAGTCGGCGCTCGACGACGTCGCGGGTCGCTCCCGACGCGTCGACGGCCGCCACGCGCTGCGCGACCTCCTCGATCATGAGCTGCATCGCGAAGCTCAGCAGTTCCGACTGGCTCGGGAAGATGTGCCGAAGGGATCCCTTGGAGAGGCCGGCCTCGGCCGCCACCTTCCGCACGGAAGCCGCCTCGATTCCCTCGCGGAGGACGACACGCCAGAGCGCCTCCCCGAGCTCCCGGCGGCGCGATTCGGTGTCGATCTTGGCCAACGACTCATCCTAGTACGGTCGTACTAGCTCTACCACGAGACTCGTGGAGGCCCCCTGTCGCGGGAGGACGGGTGGGTGCCATCATGGCTTAGTACAGTCGTACTAGATCCAAGGAGGATCGCATGAGCACCGAGCTTCGAGCCGTTTCCATCGGGCGATCCGAACAAGGAAGCAGGTGGGCGCCCTGGTGGATCTACGTCCTTGTCATCGCTCCCGCGAACCTGGGCAAGGAGAACCTTCTCTCGGACGATGCCTGGTGGCTGCGGGCGGCCTTGACGGCAGCCATCGTGCTGGGCGGCATTGCGCTCGTCACCGCCGTCTACCGCGCGGGCCGCGATGCCCGGGTGCCGTAGGGATGTTCGCGTTCGTCGTCGCCGCCGAGATCGCGTTCTGGCTGATCCTCGTCTCGGGCCTCGCAACCCGGTACGTGCTCGGGCGCCCGCGGCTCGGGATGGCGCTGCTGGTCGCAACGCCGGTAGTCGACCTCGCCCTGCTCGCCGCCACGACCGTCGATCTGCGTCGTGGCGGCGATGCCGCCCTGGCGCATGCGCTCGCGGCCGTCTACATCGGAGTCTCGGTCGCGTGGGGGCAGCGGATGGTGAGCTGGGCCGACGTTCGGTTCGCCCACCGGTTCGCGGGCGGGCCGCCGCCCGAGCAGCCGCCGCGCACCGGGGGCTCACACGCGGCCCACCAGCGCCGAGAGTGGCTGCGTCACCTGAGCGCCTGGGCAACCGGCACGGCACTCCTCGGAATGGGCGTGCTGATCGTCGGCGACCTCGACCGCACCTTGGCGCTCCTCAACGTCGCCGCCCTTTGGACGCTGGTATTGGCAATCGACTTCGTGATCTCGTTCAGCTACACGATCTGGCCGCGGGCGACTGGAGAAGCGCCTTGCGCCTGAGACGGGATCGGTCGAGCGGAGGGGGAGGGATTTGAACCCTCGAGAGGCTTGCACCTCTAACGGTTTTCGAGACCGCCCCGTTCGACCGCTCCGGCACCCCTCCTAGCGGAGAAGGAGGGATTCGAACCCTCGAGGCAGGGATTTCCCCACCTAACGCCTTAGCAGGGCGCCGCCTTCAGCCACTCGGCCACTTCTCCGTACGCGGCAGGATAGCCGCCCTCTTCGACGACTTCGTCCCCAGAAACGCGGAAACCCGCCTCGAGGGGTCGAGAGCGGGCCGCCGCAGGTGCCGGAGTAGGTGAGGGGGAAACCGGCTCTCCAGGTATTGACAGGACCCGCCAACACGGGCATGCCCCGGAAGGGTGAAATACGTCTATGGCCTCTCCCTTCGTGGAGCTGGAGATCGGCGGCCGGACGGTCAAAGTGACCAATCCGGACAAGGTCTTCTATCGGAAGCTGAAGGCGACCAAGCTCGACCATGTCCAGTACTACGTCTCCGTGGCCGAGGGGATCGTCCGCGCGCTGTACGAGCGCCCGACACAGCTGAAGCGGCATCCCGACGGCGCCGAGGGGGAAGCGATCTACCAGAAGCGCGTGCCGGAGAAGCGTCCCGAGTGGATAGAGACCGCGCGTGTCACGTTCCCGTCTGGCCGGCATGCGGACGAGCTCTGCGTCACCGAGGTCGCGCAGGTCGCGTGGGCTGCCAATCTGGCAACGATCGACTTCCACCCCTGGCCGTCGCGGCGCGCCCACGTCGACAACCCCGACGAGCTGCGGATCGACGTCGACCCGCAGCCCGGCACGACGTTCAAGGACGCGAAGAAGGTGGCGCTCCTCGTTCGTGAGGTGCTGGACGAGCTCGGTTTCACGGGCTGGCCGAAGACGTCCGGCAACCGAGGCATCCACATCGCCTGCCGCATCGAGCCGAACTGGACCTTCCCGGAGGTGCGCCGGTGCGCGCTGGCCTTCGCGAGGGAGGTCGAGCGGCGGATGCCGAAGAAGGTCACAACGGCGTGGTGGAAGGAGGAGCGCGGCCGCCGCGTCTTCATCGACTACAACCAGAACGCGCGCGATCGCACGATCGCCTCGGCCTACTCGGTGCGCGCCCGGCCTGACGCGACTGTCTCGGCGCCGGTCACCTGGGACGAGCTCGCAGATGTCGAGACCGAGGACTTCACCCTGCGGACGATGCCGAAGCGCTTCGCGAAGCTCGGCGACGTGCAGGCCGAGATCGACGACGCCGTCTGCGACCTGCGGAAGCTCTTCGAGTGGGTCGAGCGGGACGAGAAGGAGGGCGTCGGCGAGGCGCCGTACCCGCCGCAGTTCCCGAAGATGCCGGGCGAGCCGAAGCGTGTCCAGCCCTCACGGGACACGGCCCGAAAGAAGCGGTGATGTAAAGCAGGCTTGACACCTGTAGCGTGTCAAGCTAACTTTACATCGTGCGGAACGAGATCAGAGAGCTCCGCAAGGCGCGCGGCCTCTCGCAGGCCGAGCTGGCGGAGGCGATGGACGTCTCGCGTCAGACGATCAATGCGATCGAGACCGAGCGATACACACCGTCGCTGCCGCTCGCGCTCGCGCTCGCACGGTTCTTTGCCCTGACTGTCGAGGAGGTTTTCCATGACAACAGCAATTCATAGGACGAAGTGGTTCGTGCCGGGTCTCTCGGTGCTGATCGGGCTCGTCTTCTTCGCGGGCTTCTGGATCGGCGACGACCGCGCCGGGGCGCTCTGGTCCCTCGCGGTGATGAGCGTCGTCGCGCTCCTGATCCTGGCGGGCGGCCGCTCTGACCTCGTCCGCGGGCTGCGCGGCGACGGTCGGGACGAGTACTGGGCCAGGATCGACCTTCACGCCACGGCGCTGGCCGGCAGCTTCGCCATCGGGCTGATCCTGGTGATGTGCGTCTGGGAGTGGGCGCACGGGCGCGATGGAACGCCGTACGTCCAGCTCGGCGCGTTGACCGGGGTGGCGTACGTCGCCTCGATCGGCTTCCTGCGGTGGCGGTCCTGACCCGCTGGGGTGCCGGCGGACATGCTCAACCGGCGAAGCTGAGCAGGCTCTCGAACGTCGGGTCGTTCGGATTGCGCGGCGGGCGGAGCTCGCGCCAGGTGCAGTCCTTCGGTTTCTTGTCGTCGCGGAAGCGGAGGAAGCGGGTGCCGTGCCGGAAGCGGTTGCCCTGCACCTTGTCGTACCGCACCTCTGCGACGAGCTTGGGCTTCACCGCCTGCTCCTCGAGGTCGCCGGTGCCCCACCGGTTGGGCTCCGAGAAGCGGCGGTCCGACTTCTCGTCGATCAGGGGGAGAACCTGCTCGGCGATCCGGTCGTGCTTCGATGCTGCGACCGCGGCCGAGCCCACGTAGTCGAGCCCGCCGTCGTCCCGGTAGAGCCCGAGGAGGAGTGTCGCGATCTTCTCCGGCTTGTTCTTCCACCGGATGCCGACGATCACGGCGTCGGCCGTCTTGTAGGGCTTCACCTTGGTCACCGCCTCCCGGGAGCCCGGCCGGTACGGGTGGTCGAGCCGCTTCGCGATCACGCCGTCGAGACCGGCGGCCTCGAACGTGTCGAGCCACTCCCCGGCCGCTTCTGGGTCAAGCGTGCAGGGGGAGAGCCGGAAGCCCTTCGCCAGCTTCTCCAGCTGCGCCCGCCGCTTCTTCAGCGGAAGCTCGTGGAGCGGCTTGCCCTTCCAGAGGAGGACGTCGAACGCGATGAACTCGGCCGGGATCTCCTTCGCCAGCCGGTTGACTCGGCTCTCGGCCGGGTGGAGCCGCATCTGCATCGAGTCGAAGTCGAGCACGCCGTCCCGGGCAATCACGATCTCGCCGTCGAGCGCGGAGTGGGGCGGGAGCAGGTCGCCGAGCGGGCGGAGCTCCGGGAAGTAGCGCAGCAGCGGCCGCTCCTTCCGCGACCAGAGCGCGAGCTCGCCGCCGTCGTTCTCGAGGATCCCGCGAAAGCCGTCCCACTTGGGCTCGTACTGCCAGCCCTCGCCCTCCGGCAGCTCGGAGACGAGCTCCGCCTCCATCGGCGGGAAAGGTACGTCGGGGCCCGGCACGGGGGCCAAGGCTATCCCCGTCCGCCCGGGCCACGCTCTTTGCAACTACTTCGCACCAGGTCTGCGGGCGAGGGACAGTCCCTCGCCCCGGGGCGGCACAGTGAAGGGGATGCGGCTCGGGCCGCTGCATGGTCCCGCGCAGAGCTCCTTGCGCCGCGCCTAAGCTGGCCCCGTGCGACGCGTCGTGATCACTGGGATGGGGACCGTGAGCCCGCTCGGGCTCGACACGCCCTCAACCTGGAGCGCCGCGCTCGCCGGCGAGAGCGGGATCGACTTCATCCAGTCGTTCGACGCGAGCGAGTTCCCCGTACGCGTCGCAGCCGAGGTCAAAGGCTTCGAGCCGCCGGATGTCGTCTCTCCGAAGGAGGCACGGCGGCTCGACCGGAACGTCCTGCTCGCGGTCGAGGCGGGGAGGCAGGCCATCGAGGACGCAGGGCTCGACTCGCATTACGTGCCGAGCCGTGTCGGGATCGCGTTCGGATCCGCGATCGGCGGCTTCCTCGGGATCATGGAGCAGCACGAGGTCCTGCAGCAGCGCGGACCGACCCGGGTCTCGCCGTACTTCCTGCCGAGCGTGCTCGTCGACTCGGCGAGCGGCCAGCTCGCGATCTCGCTCGGGCTGAAGGGTCCCAACTATGCGCCCGTCTCCGCCTGCGCCACCGGTTCGCACGCGGTGGGTGAGGGAGCCGAGATCATCCGGCGGGGCGACGCCGACGCGATGCTCGCCGGCGGGACCGAGGCTTGCATGCACCCGCTGATCCTCGCCGGGTTCTGCGCGATGCGCGGCCTTGCCGCCGAGGAGGAGTATCCGCCGCGCGCGTCGCGTCCATTCGACGCGACACGGGCCGGGTTCGTGATCGGCGAGGGCGCGGGCGCGCTCGTCCTCGAGGAGCTCGAGGCGGCGCAGGAGCGCGGCGCGACGATCTACGCCGAGGTGCTCGCCTACGGCACCTCGAACGACGGCTACCACCTCGCCGCGCCGGAGCCGGAGGCGATCGGCGTCGCCGAGATGATGCGCGCGGCGATCGAGCGCGCCGGTGTCGAGCCTGAGCGCGTCGGCTACATCAACGCGCACGGCACCTCGACGCCGCTCGGTGACGCCGCCGAGACGAAGGCGATCAAGGACGTCTTCGGCGACCACGCCTACGAGCTCGCCGTCTCGTCGACGAAGTCGATGATGGGCCACTGCTTCGGCGCCGCCGGCGCGATCGAGGCTCAGATGGCCGCGCTCGCCGTCTACCACGGAAAGCTGCCGCCGACGATCAACTACGAACACCCGGATCCCGCCTGCGACCTCGACTACGTCCCGAACGAGGCGCGGGACGCGGACGTCGAGGTCGCGCTCTCGAACGCGATGGGCCTCGGCGGGCACAACGCCTGCGTCCTCGTCGGGAGGGTCGAATGAGCTACATCGTCAACGAGGACGTCGAGCGCTACGCCGCCGATCACTCCACGCCGGACCCGGACTTCTTCCGCCGGCTCGAGGAGGAGACCCGAGCGATCTCCGAGCTCCCGCAGATGATGGTTGGGCCGCTCGAGGGGCAGCTCCTCGGCTGGCTCGTGCGGCTCTCGCGGGCGCAGAACGTCCTCGAGATCGGCACCTTCACCGGCTATTCGTCGATCTCGATGGCGCTCGCGCTGCCGTACGGCGGACGGATCACGAGCCTGGACGTGAACGAGGAGACGACAGCTGTGGCCCGGCGCTATGCCGAGGAGGCCGGCGTCGCCGACCGCATCGACTACCGCGTCGGCCCGGCCCTCGACGCGCTCGGAGAGCTGGAAGGCCCCTGGGATCTCGTCTTCATCGACGCCGACAAGCCGAACTACGTCAACTACTACGAGGCCGTGCTGCCCAAGCTGGTCGGTGACGGCTTCATCGTCGCGGACAACGTGCTCTGGTCAGGCCGGGTCGTGGAGGACGACGGCGAGGAGAGCACGCAGGCGATCAAGGCCTTCAACGACCACGTTGCCGCCGACGAGAGCGTCGAGTGCCTGATGCTCACGGTCCGCGACGGGATGACGCTGATTCGACGGCGTGCGGCGTAAGCCCGGCGAGCGACTCCAGCCGCACGTCCGCTAGCTCTAGGACGTCGTCCGCAGGCGGGAAGTGCGCGTTCGGGACCGCGACCACGCCCAGTCCTGCCGCCCTCGCCGAGCGGATGCCGCTGGCCGAGTCCTCGACGGCGACGGCGTTCTCGGGTTCGACGCCGAGCCTTCGCGCGGCCTCCAGGTAGACGTCCGGCGCCGGCTTCCCCCGGTCGACCTCCTCGGACGACACGGTCGCGTGAAAGAGCTCGGCGACGCCCATCAGGTCGAGAGCGAGGTCGATCAACGGACGGTTGGACGACGACGCGAGCCCGAGCGGCCAGCGACCGGCCAGGCGGCGGACAGCCTCCGCGGCGCCGTCGACGACCGGAAGTTGCTGCCGATACCGATCCTCCATCCGCTCGACGACGATCCGGTTCAGCTCCTCGGGTGGCTCCGGGAGCCCGAGCTCGTCGTGAAGGTAGCGCGACCACTCCGTGGAGCTCATCCCCATCATGTCCGCCTGCGCACCGTCGTGCCAGCGGCCGCCGCGCTCGCGGACCAGACCCTCGCGCACCTCGTCCCAGACTTGCTCCGTGTCCAGGAGCAGGCCGTCGAGGTCGAAGACGACAGCGTCGGTCACAGGCCGTGGTAGGCGTGTCCGAAGTAGGCGAGCGGCCGGTCGGAGGGACCGGGATCGGCGGAGGAGATCTCGCCGACGAAGAACGTGTGCGTCCCCGCCGGGTGCTCGGCGAGCACGTGGCCTCGCAGCCAGCCCACCGCGCCCGCCAAGAGCGGTGGGCCGGGCTCGTCGAGCACCTCGACGCCCTGCCAGAGGACGATCGGCGGCACTCCGCGAGCGAAGTGCTGCGCGATTCCTTCCTGCCCCGCTGCGAGCAGGCTGACGCCGAAGTCGCCGGCGCGCCGCAGCAGCTCGTGGAGCGCCGCCTCCTGCTTGACGGCGAAGCCGACGAGCGGCGGGTCGAGCGAGAGCGAGACGAGCGTGCCGAGCGTCAGCCCGAGGCGCTCGCCGTCGAGGTCGACAGTGATGACTGCGACGCCCGCGGGGAACTGCCGCATGACCCCGCGGAGGTCGTCGCTCAATGCTTGTGGCAGAGCCGGTCGCCGAACTGGTCGAGCTTGGCGTTCATGTCCCGCTCGTGGGCGAGATGCGCAACGGCGCGCGGATTGAACCTCGGCAGCCCCTTGCCCTGCCACTTGACGTCAGGCGTGACGCCCGGGCCTTCGACCGTCATCCGATAGGCCCGGCCGTTCCCGGGGCCTCGAGCTCCGCCTCGGTAGCCGGGCGGGTAGGCATAACCGCCCTCGAGCGGATTGCGCGCGCGAAACGTGTAACAGAAGACCCCGGTCGGATTGTGGGTGACGAACGAGTTCTCGCGGCGCCACCCGGGACCGTGCTTCGAGCCGAACGTGTCGAGATAGACGGCCCGCCCGTACTTGTCGAGCCTCGCGCCGTACTTCGTCGTCCTGTAGCCGTGGACAGGACGCCCGAGGTAGGTCAGACGGCCGAAGATGTGGTGGTAGCGGCCGCTCCACGACCAGTCGGTGTATCCCTCGAGAACGGCGAGCGGGCCGGTCCAGTGAGAGAGGTGGACGGCCCACGCGCGCTGATCCCGCCGCCAAGGCGTGAAGCCGAGGTTCGGGACCGTGCGACGCCACTTCTGGACCGCCCAGTACGACCCATCCGGAGCCTTACAGGCGGTGACGAGATGGACGAGCGGTGGCCCGTCGTACGTCCTGCAGGCGTTCCTGAACCGGAGCTTCCGACCGAACGTGCCCCAGCCGCCGGCGCGGTCGAGCCTGAACTGAACCTGCTTGCGGGCCTTGCCAGGATGGCGCGCGTTGATCGCGCCCCAGGCGAGCACGTCCCAGTGCCGCCCCCGCGCGCGATACGACAACATTGCTTTGCCGTCGCGCGAGACCTTCAGCCGGATTCCGGACGCATTCCGGTCGATCAGCTGTGACGCCGAGGCAGGCGGTGCAAGGACGGCGGCTATGACGGCGGCAAAAAGGAGTCGGCGCACGGGATCCCCCGTGCGCCGACTCTAGCGACAGCGCGGCTCAGTGGTGGGAGCAGAGGTTGTCGTTCAGGCTGTCGAGCTGGTTGTTCATCGTCTGCTCGTGCGCGATGTGGAGAGGATTCGAGGGGTCGAAGTTCGCGAGCCCGCGGCCCTCCCACTTCACGTCGGGCGTCACGCCCGGTCCTTCCACGACCATGCGGTACGCCTCGCCGTTCCCGGGGCCTCGGAGGCCGCCGCGATAGTGCGGCGGGTGGGCGTAGCCGCCCTCGAGCGGGTTGCGGGCGCGGAAGTTGTAACAGAAGACACCGGTGCCCTTGTGCGTCACGAAGGAGTTCTCGCGGCGCCAGCCCGGGCCGTGCTTCGACCTCAAGGTGTCGAGGTAGACGAGCCGGCCGTACTTGTCCTTCCGGGCCCCGAACTGGTTCGTCTTGAAGCCGTGCACGGGTCGTCCCAGGTAGGTCAGCCGGCCGAAGATGTGGTGGTACCGGCCGTTCCACGACCAGTCCGTCCAGCCCTCGAGCACAGCCAGCGGGCCGGTCCAGTGAGACAGGTGCAGCGCCCAGGCGCGCAGCTTGGGAAGCCAGGGGAAGAGGCCGAGATTGGGCAGTGCGCGCTGCCAGCGCTGCACGGCCCAGTACGAGCCGTCAGGCGCCTTGCAGGCGGCCACCACGTGGATGAGGGGCGGCCCGTCGTACCGCCTGCACGCGTTCGCGAACTCGAGCTTCTTGCCGAAGGTGCCCCAGCCGCCGGCGCGGTCGAGCCTGAACTGGACCTGCTTCCGCACAGTGGTCGGATGAAGCGCGTTGAGCGCGCCCCACGCGAGCACGTCCCAGCGGCGGCCGCGTGCGCGGTACGTGAGCATCGCCTTGCCGTCGCGCGAAACCTTGAGCTTGACGTTGCCGGCATTCCGGTCGATCAGCTGCGAAGCCGAGGCCGATCCGGCGAGCGCGAGCGAGCTGACGACGACGATCGATAGCGCGACGAGACGGCGCAAGCGACCCTTCCTTCCGAGATCCGCAGTGACGGCCTTCCATCGGCGCGGCGGCGAAAAAGTTGATCCCGTTTGGGGGAGTCGCTGGAGGGGCTAGTCGGTGAGCTCGTCGGCGAGGAGTGCCGCGGCGAGGGCGCGCCAGGCGCGGTCGCCGTCCGCGAGCAGCGAGTCGAGTGCGGTCGCCGCCTCCGGGAGCTCGTCCGCGGTCGCCCGCAGGCCGCGCAGGGCGGCTTCGAGCTCGACTCGGCGGGCCGGGTCGTCGAGGTCGGCGGCAAGCCCGGTCACCGCGCGGTCGTCGAGCGTCAGCTCTCGCTGCAGGTCTCCACCCGACGCCAGCACGAGCAGCGCCCGTCGGATCGCGGCGGCCAGTGCAGGCTCGTCGAGGTCGACGGAGTCCCGTGCGACGAGCGCGAGCATCGCTGCCGCGCCGTCCGGCTCAGTCTCCCGCAGGTGAGGCTCGAGGTGCTCGAGGATCTGGCGGTCGGAGTCCACGAGCCGCAACAGTAGGGCGGCCGCCTCCGCAACGCAGAGGCGGCCGCCCGCTAGGACGTATTACGCCGCCGGCGTCGTTGCCCGCCGGTCGGTGGCACCTTCAGCGGCGCCCTTGCTGACAAACCAGCCGCCGAGCAGGCCGCCTCCGAGCACCAGATGGAGCCAGTTGTCCGCCGTGTTGATGGCGACGAAGTTCGCGTCGCTGTCCTGGTCGATGAAGAGCCCGTACAGGAACAGGACGAGGTAGATGACTCCTCCCCAGAGCAGGAACGCGAGGGCCCCGGAGTGCGTGCGTGACAGCGCGAGGCCGGCCACGCCGAAGAGCAGGTGGACGATGTTGTGCAAGATGCTCACCTGGAAGATCCCGAGGAGCTCAGCGGGCGAGTCGCTCCCGGCGAACTTGATGTCACCGAGGTTGGTGGTGATGCCTGGGATGAAGCCCAGGATCCCGGCGCCGAGGAACGCGATGCCGAAGAGCAGCGCCAGGGTCTGGGCGAGAGACCGGTCTTTCATGCTTCCTCCGTCGTCTCGGGGATGTCCCTACGCGTTCGGAACGCCGACGGAAGTGGTTCGGCAAATCGCCGGTTCCTCCTTCGCTGCCGGCGGGAATTTGAACCGACGGCTGATGAAAGCGTTTGCGTTTAGCAGGTTGATTTCTTGGGCTGACTGGGTATCGGCGACGTATTACCTGCGACCAAGGAGGTTGTTGAAGATGTACATCGGTGGTGGCGTTTTGTTGCTGATCGTGATCATTCTTTTGATCATTTTCCTTCTCTAGCGCGACGTACCGCAACGGCGCGCCGAGCGGCGCGGCAACGCGAGCTGCGTGCACTGATCACCCGTGCTCTTCTGCCTCGCGTTGCTGCTCCGCCGGCGCCCTCCACTCGATGCGGCCGGACCAGAGCAGGCAGGCGAGCCCTCCGAGGACGGCCGACACGCCCAGCGTGGAAAGCAACGCGGCTGCGGAGGGACCGATCTCCGGCTGGTAGAGCACCGACGGCGGGAAGATCTTCACGAGCGGGATCGTCGCGATCGCGAGGAGGAACTGGAGCACCGACGCGCCGATGCTGATCGGCTGCAGCTCCTTCTCCCGCAGGCCCCAGCGCACTACGAACTGGACGACGTCGATGTCCGGCCTGGCGACTCCGAGCCAGGCGAGAACGGCCGACAGCGCGAGGATCGCGCAGGCGAGCGCGAGGACGAGCGGCAAAAGCCCGACCGTCGCGGGGCCGACGCCTTCCACCCGCGCAGTGAGTGCGATCAGGACAAGGCCGGCCACGGAGCGGGCAAGGCCGCCCCAGTGCGGGAGCAGCATCGCTGACGCGGCCAGGGTCACCTCGGTGCGGCGGCTCGTCTGGAGCTCGGCGACCGGGAGCCGCCAGACGTTCGGAGAGATGATGTTCGCGAGCCCGTTGGCGACCTCCAGTACGCCGTACATGCCGACGAACTGCCAGCGCGACCATGGCTCCACGCCTCCGAGCGCGGTCGCGGTCACGATCACGCCGACCAGGTTCACGAACGAGAGCACGAAGACGAGCGCGAGGCCCCGAAACGCCCGACCGGTCCGGGGCGAAGCGTTCGCAGCTGAGCTCCGGGCCTCCACCGCCCACGAGGTTTCCGAAAAGCGGCGAATCGAACCACGTGAGGCTGCGAAGCAGCCGCTGTCCGGCGAAGGTCAGTCCTTGTCGGGCGGCGGGACGATTACGACCGGGCAGGGTGCGTGGTGTGAGGCCTGCTGGCTGACCGAGCCCAGCAGAAGGCCCTTGAAGCCGCCGTGGCCGCGCGTTCCGACGACGAGCAGACCGGCGTCGCGGGCTGCGTCGAGGAGCGCATCGGCGGGGTTGCGAGCCTCGACGAGGCTTTCGATCTCGATGCCCGAGGTGTCGACGGCGGCGAGCTCGCGCTCGAGCAGCTGCTTCGCGCCGGCCTCGACTCGTTTCATCAGCTCGGGGTCGATTGTCGAAGGCGCGTCGAATGAACCGGCAACCATCCCGAGTGGCGGCGCTTGCCAGGTGTGAACGGCGACGAGTGGGGCGTCACGCAGTCGTGCCTCCTCGACGGCCCACTCGAGGGCCACCCGCGCTCCGTCGGATCCGTCGACGCCGACAACGATCCGGTCGCGCATGCGCTGGATCCTATGCCCCGGGGTCACCGTGCGAGGGCTGGATTTAGACCAAGCGGCGGGGGTGGGATTCGAACCCACGGCGAGCTCATCACCCGCAGCGGTTTTCAAGACCGCCCCGTTCGACCGCTCCGGCACCCCGCCGGCCAGCAGCGTAGCGCTGTCGTTAAGTCCTCCTAGGTCGGTTGACACGGATTCCGGTGGAACTTAGGTTGGCGCCGAGACCAAGGACGGCGGCCCGTCCGTGCTCGCGAACCTGTACCCCCACGGAGGAGGAAGTGTCTTGAGAAGGCTTGACGCGGGGTCAAGGAGGAGGACGCCGAGGCTTCTCTGGCTCCTGCTCGGTTTGGTCGCAGTTCTGGTGCTGGTTGCCGCGGGCTGCGGAGGGGACGACGAAGAGGGCGGTGGCGGTGGAGACGGCCCAATCTGGGTGCTCCTTCCCGACAGTGCCACGCTCGCCCCGGTGGGAGTCGGACGACCGGCGCTACTTCGAGGAGGCCTTCAAGGCGGCCGACGTCGAGTACAACATCGTGAACGCCGAGAACGACGCGTCGCAGCAGCAGTCGCAGGCCGAGCAGGCGATCTCTGACGACGCCAGCGTCATCCTGTTCGTCAGCATCGACACCGGCTCGGGCGCGACGATCATCGACACCGCCAAGGACGCGGACGTCCCGATCATCGAGTACGACCGCTTCAACACGGGAGGCTCCGGCGGCGCCGCATATGTGAGCTTCGACAACGTCAAGGTCGGACAGACGATGGGCGAGGAGCTCGGGCCGGCGATCGACGCGCTGGGCAAGCCAAAGCCGCGCGTCGTGATGCTCAACGGTGGCGAGGAGGACAACAACTCGTTCCTCTTCCGCACGGGCTACTACGAGACCGTCAAGCCGAAAGTCGACGCGGGCGAATGGGAGCTCGTGGCCGACCGGCACGTCCCCGGCTGGGACAACCAGCAGGCGCAGACGATCATGGAGCAGATCCTCACGGGCGCGGACAACAAGGTCGACGCCGTCTTCGCGGCGAACGACGGGCTCGCCAACTCGGCGATCAACGCGATGGAGGCGGCCGGCATCACGAAGGCACCCGTGAGCGGCCAGGACGCCACGGAAGCGGGGATTCAGAACATCCTCCTCGGCAAGCAGACGATGACCGTCTACAAGCCGATCCAGTCCGAGGCCGGGCTCGCCGCTGCGGTTGCGCTCGCGCTGCGGAACGGCGACGACCTCAATAGCGTCGAGTACGAGGCCGACTTCGACCTGATCGGCATCAAGACCGAGGACGGTAATCCGAGCGAGGACGGCGGAGGGCGACGGCATCGTGCCGTACTTCGCGCTGACGCCGATCGGCGTGACGGCGGACAACATCGCCGACACCGTGATCAAGGACGGGTTCCGGACTGTCGCGGAAGTCTGCAAGGGCGACACCGCGCAGACCGACTTCTGCAAGGAACAAAGCTGACGAACTGAGGTGCTGGGAGGGCCGCCGCGAGGCGGCCCTCCCAGCGACTTCGGACAGGAGAGCCCAGTGGCCGACACCCCGCTCCTGGAGGTCAGGAACGCCTCGAAGGCGTTCGGCGCCGTGCAGGCGCTCTATCGGGTCGACTTCGAGATCCGCCCGGGCGAGGTCATGGCGCTCGTCGGCGACAACGGCGCCGGCAAGTCGACGCTCATCAAGGGCATCGCCGGCATCTATCCGTTCGACGAGGGCGAAGTCCTCCTCGACGGGCAGCACGTAACCATCCACGGGCCGCGGGACGCCGCCAGGCGAGGTGTCGAGGTCGTGTACCAGGACCTCTCCCTGGCTGACAATCTCGACGTCGTCGCGAACATGTTCCTCGGCCGCGAGCGAACGCTCGCAGGTGTCGTCCTCGACGAGTCGTCGATGGAGCGGACGGCCGGCGAGACGCTCGACAGCCTGTCGGTCACGACGCTGAAGTCGGTCCGGCAGACGGTCGCCGGCCTCTCGGGCGGGCAGCGGCAGTCGGTCGCCGTGGCGAAGGCAGTGATGTGGAACTCGCGCGTCGTCATTCTCGACGAGCCCACTGCTGCGCTCGGTGTGGCCCAGACTCGGCAGGTGTTGAACCTCGTAAAGCGCCTGGCGGAGCGGGATCTCGGCGTCGCAATCGTCACGCACAACCTCCACGACGTGTTCGAGGTCGCAGACAGGATCACCGTGCTCCGCCTCGGTCAGCGCGTGGCGCTCTTCGAGCGGGAGAAGACCACGCAGCAGGAGGTCGTCCACGCGATCACCGCCGGGAAGCTCGAGCACGTCCCCGGCATGGAGGCGCCCGATCGGGGTCGCGGCTGAGCCTGGAGAGGAGGTCGACGCGTGAGCTCAGACCCCACTGCCGCGCCCGTCGCGCGCGTTCCGGGAGGACCGCCGGTCGACGAGCGCCATGAGTCGCGAGACGCTCTCGGGCTACATGCGCCTGTGGTGGCAGGGGGTGCGGGCCGGCGAGCTGGGGACGCTTCCGATCATCGTCGGCCTGGTCTTGATCGTCATCACGTTCTCGATCCTCGACGAGAACTTCCTCACGTCGCGGAACTTCACGAACCTGCTCCTGCAGATGGCCGCCGTCGCGACGATGGCGATCGGGGTCGTCTTCGTCCTTCTGATCGGCGAGATCGACCTCGCCGTCGGGTTCGTCAGCGCCGTAGGAGCCGTGGTCATGACACTCCTGCTGCGCCCCGACGACCCGGGCTGGCCGTGGTGGGCCGCGATCGGGGTCGGCCTTCTCTGCACGACGACCATCGGGCTGGCGACAGCGCTCGTGATCACGAAGGCCGGCGTGCCGTCGTTCGTCGTGACGCTGGCCGGCTTCCTGATCTGGTCCGGCGTCGTCCTCATCCTCACGACGCAGTACTCGACAGCCGGGACGATCCGGATTCAGGACGACACCGTGGTCGGGATCGCCAACGACTTCCTGAGCGAGTTCTGGGGATGGGTTCTGGCCGTGGTCGTGGTCGTGGCATACGCCGCGCTTCAGCTGCGGACAGCGCTCGCACGCCGGGCGGAGGGCCTGGTGGGGAAGCCGACGGTGCTGGTCGTGCTGCAGACGGTCGGCCTCGCGGTCGTGACCTTCGCAGCCGTCTGGTACCTGAACGAGGACCGCGGCGTGCCGCAGGTGATCCTCATCCTCGGAATGCTCCTTCTCTTCTGGTCGTTCATCGCCAGCCGGACGCGCTTCGGGCGGCACGTCTACGCCGTCGGTGGGAATGCGGAGGCGGCGCGACGGGCTGGAATCGACGTCGATCGCGTCCGGATCGTGGTCTTCATGATCAGCGGCTTCATGGCCGGCGTCGGCGGGATCATGCTCGCTTCCCGTCTCCGGTCGGTCGCCACCAACACCGGCGGCGGCAACCTGCTCCTCCTCGTCATTGCCGCCGCGGTGATCGGCGGCACGAGCCTCTTCGGGGGAGTGGGGCGGGTGATCGCGGCACTGCTCGGCGCGCTCGTGATCGCCTCGATCCAGAACGGCATGGACCTGATGGGGCTCGCGTCGGGCACGAAGTTCGTCATCACCGGCCTCGTGCTTCTCGGTGCCGTCCTGGTCGACGCCCTCTCGAAGCGGCGGCGCGCCGCGCGTGGAGGCGTCTGAAGTCGCTGCGCCGCGGCCTCATCCTGGCCGCGGCGGCGTCCGCGCTCGTCGCGCTCACTGCGTGCGGTAGCCAGTCCTCGTCCGGGCCGGCGGCTCAGCCGGGCAATCTCTGCGTTCGTCGACGTCGCCGGACAGGTAGGCCTCCGGTTCCGGCACGGCGCCTTCCGGCGGGACGTGTCCGCCGGATGCGGCGGCGATGACCGGCGGCGGGCTCTGCTGGCTCGACTACGACGGCGACGGCTGGCTCGACCTCTTCGTCGTGAACGGCCACTCCCGCGACGAGCGGGACGAGTGGGAAGCCCGAGGCGGGCTGCCGACGACGCGGCTCTTCCGGAATCAGGACGGCCGGTTCACCGACGTGACAGAGGAGACGGGCGCCGGCGTCGCCCTCCGGGGCCAGGGGTGCGTCGCTGCCGACCTCGATGACGACGGTCACACCGACCTGTACGTCACGGGCGCCGATCGCAGCACGCTGCTCTGGAACGACGGGAAGGAGTTCGCCGAGGCGGACGAGGACTCCGCCGCGCGAGTGTTCGGCTGGCACACGGGCGCTGCCGCGGGCGATCTCGACGGCGAACGGCTTGCCCGACCTCGTCGTCAGCGGCTACGTCGACGAGGCGACGCGGATCCCGGAAACGCGACTTGGGCTTCCCGAACACCTTCGCGGGGCAGCCGCGACCTCCTGCTCCTGAACGAGGGCGACCGCGAGCTTCCGCGAGGTCGGCCGCGAGGCCGGGCTCGAGGTGGTGCGCTTCGGCTACGGCCTCGGCGTCGTGCTCTCCGATTTCGAGCGCGACGGGGATCTCGACGTTCACCTCGCGAACGACTCCAACCCGAATCGCCTCTACGAGAACGTGCCCTGGCCCGGCGGCGTCGCCGCAGACCCGGCCGGCCTCGGCTTCCGCTTCGAGGAGCGGGCGGCCGCCGCCGGCGTGGCCGACCCTCACGCCGGCATGGGCGTGGCGGTCGGCGACTGGGACGGCGACGGGCGCTCCGACATCTTCGTCTCCAACTCGCGTGGCCAGGGCCACGCCCTCTACCGATCGAATCCCCCCGACGCCAACGATCCTTCGTTCACGGATGTCCGAGCCGACGCGGGGATCGACCTCGAGCGCTCGACCGGCTGGGGCGCATCCTGGGCGGACCTCGACAACGACACGGACCTCGATCTCGTGCTCGTCAACGGCTACATCCCGGTCACGAACCTCAGGCGGGACGCCGAGCGGATCCAGGTCTTCCGAACCTGTTGGCCGAAGGACAGGAGGGCCGGCTCTCGGGAGGTGCGCGATGCGGTGCAGGGAGTCGGCCGGCTCGTCGCACGGGGCAGCGCGGCCGCCGACTACGACAACGACGGGGATCTCGACGTCGCCGTCCTGCCGCTCGGCAAGCCGCTCGTCCTGCTCCAGAACCGCGGCGCAGTGGGTTGGCTCGAGGTCGCGCTCGAGAGTGCGCCGCCCGGCGCCGAGGTGACGGTGACGCTCTCCGACGGCAGGAAGCTGCGCCGTGAGCTGCACGCCGGCTCCAGCTACCTCTCGTCCGAGGACCCCCGGCTCCACTTCGGGCTCGGTGATGCAGGCTCGGTTCCGGAGGTTCGTGTTCGCTGGCCCGGCGGCGAGGAGACGGTGGTCGAGAATGTCGAGGCGAACCAGGTCCTCGAGGTGGACGCGCCGTGAGGCGGCTCGTGGCGCTCGTCCTGCTCGTCGGCCTGACCGGCGCCTGCTCGTTCGGCGGCGGCTCGACGAGCGCCGACTACGTCCGCGACGACTGCACGCCGCAACCCCGGGAGGGCCATTCGGTCGCCCGCGTCTGGAACGAAGCGCTGCTCCACGCGATCGAGCGTGACACGCCTGCGCCGACGGTCCACGCACGGAACCTGTTCCACGTCTCCGCCGCAATGTGGGACGCATGGGCCGCGTACGACCCGCAGGCCGACGGCTGGCTCGTGCGCGAGAAGGCTGACGCCGACGACGTGAAGGCGGCGCGCGAGACGGCGCTCAGCTATGCCGCGTATCGCCTCCTGCTCCACCGCTACTCCTATGCCTCGGGCCTCCAGGAGACGTTCGACGAGCTCGTCTCGACGCTCGAGGGGCTCTGCTACCGCCTCGACTACGTCGAGACGGAGGGCGACTCGCCGGCTGCGCTCGGGAACCGAATCGCGGCGGCCTACATCGAGCGCGGTCGGGAGGACGGCGCGAACGAGCCGCTCCGCTATGCGGATCCGACCTACAAGCCGTCCAACTCCGCCGCTCGTCGTCGAGGAACCGGGACGAAGATGAGCGACCCGAACAGCTGGCAGCCACTCGCGCTCGCCCGCATCGTGGCGCAGAACGGCATCCCGCAGCCGGGAAGCGTGCAGTCGTTCGTCGGTCCGCACTGGGGCCACGTACGCGGCCTTCGCGCTGCCGGCTTCCGACGCCGGCGTCCCGATCGACCCGGGCGCGCCGCCGAGGCTCGAGGGCGACGCCGGCCGCGGGTACAAGCGCGACGCGCTCACCGTGATCAGCCGCAGCGCCGAGCTCGATCCCCGCAACGGCGTCTCGCTCGACATCGGGCCGGGCGCGCGGGGCGGCAACTCGCTCGGCGCGAACGACGGACACGGGCACGACGTCAATCCCGCCACCGGGAAGCCCTACGCCCCGAACGTCGTGCTCCGGGGCGACTACGCTCGCGCGCTGGCCGAGTTCTGGGCGGACGGCCCGCGCTCAGAGACGCCGCCGGGGCACTGGAACTCCGTCGCGAACGAGATCTCCGACTCGCCGGGGCTCGCGCGGAGGATCGGCGGGCGCGGCCCGGAGGTCGACCGCCTGGAGTGGGACGTCAAGCTCTACCTCGCGCTCAACGGCGCCGTCCACGACGCGGCGGTTGCCGCCTGGGGCCTGAAGGGGCACTACGACTCGGTCCGGCCGATCTCGATGATTCGCTACCTCGGCGAGCGGAACCTGCTGCCGAACGTGCCCGGCCTCGTCGAGCGTCGCAGCGGCGAGACGTACATCCACGCCTGGGCCGGCTTCCCCGAGGATCCGGCCACACAGGCAAGCGGTGTTCGCTGGATCCGGGCGATCGACTGGGTCCCGTACCAGCTGCCGACGTTCGTCACACCGGCCTTCGCGGGCTACGTCTCCGGCCACAGCACCTTCAGCCGGTCGGCTGCGGAGGTGCTCACCGGGTTCACCGGCAGCTCGTACTTCCCGGGCGGCCTCTACGAGGTTCCCGTCCCGCGCGGCGCGCTCAAGATCGAGGAGGGGCCGAGCCGCGACCTCAAGCTCCAGTGGGCGACGTACTACGACGCGGCTGACTCCGCAGGCCAGTCGCGGCTCTACATGGGCATCCACGTTACGCCGGACGATTTCGCGGGCCGGCGCGTCGGCTCCCAGTGCGGCAAGGCGGCGTGGGAGCGGGCGCAGCGCTACTTCGAGGGGGCGGCGTGAGCGGGACGATCGGGGTCGCCATGCTCGGATACGCCTTCATGGGCAAGGCCCACTCGCGCGCGCTTCAGGCGTTGCGTCGCCTCGACGTCCCGCTCAGGCCGGAGCTCGTCTCGATCTCGGGACGCAACGAGGAAGCGGTCGAGGCCGCCCGCGAGGAGTGGGGCTGGGCCGACGCAGTGACCGACTGGCGCGAGCAGGTGGCGGACGAGCGGGTGCAACTCTTCGACAACGGCGGCCCGAACGCCGTCCACGCCGAGCCCTGCATCGAGGCGGCGCGGAACGGCAAGCACGTCCTGTGCGAGAAGCCGCTCGGGCTCTCGGCGGAGGAGTCGCACCGGATGTGGCAGGAGGCCGAGCGGGCGGGCGTCGTGCACATGTGCGGGTTCAACTACCGCTTCGTGCCCGCCGTGCGCCTCGTCCGCGAGCTCCTTGACGCCGGAGAGCTCGGCGACGTCGTCCATTTCCGGGCGCGTTACCTCCAGTCCTGGGGCTGGGACGCCGACGAGAGCGCCTGGCGCTTCGATCCGACCCAGGCCGGTACCGGCGCGCTCGGCGACCTCGGCACGCACATCGTCGACCTCGCGCGCTACCTGGTCGGCGAGATCTCGACCGTGTCGGCCTCTGTTCGCACGCTCGTGCCCGGGCGGAAGGTGGACGACCACTTCGTGGCCACGGTCGGGTTCGAGAACGGGGTCGCCGGGACGCTCGAGGCCTCGCGCCTCGCCCGGGGGCGCATCAACTCGAACTCGTTCGAGATCAACGGGACGAAGGGCTCGGCGGTCTTCGACGTGGAGCGGCTGAACGAGCTCGAGGTCGCGGACGCGAAGGGGTTCCGCCGTGTCCTCGTCACCGAGGAGGAGCACCCGTACATGCGATTCTGGTGGCCGCCCGGGCACATCATCGGCTGGGGCGACACATTCGTCCACGAGCTCGCGCACATGCTGGAGGCGATCGCCGGCGAGCACGAGGTCGCGCCTCACGGAGCCACCTTCGAGGACGGCTACCGCTGCGACGAGGTCGTCGAGGCGATGCTTCGCTCGGCCGAGAGCGGGCGGCGGGAGGAGGTGCGGTCGCGATGAAGACGAGCCTCGGAATCTGGGCGCTCGGCCCGATGGTCACCCGGTTCGTGCCGGGCGGGTACCAGCCGGAGTGGGCGGGCGAGACGACGGTCGACCGGGTTCGGCGGGCGGTCGACGGGCTCGGCGACCTGATCGACGGCTACGAGTTCCACTACCCCGGTGAGCTGGACGAGCGGAGCCTCGAGGAGATCCGGGAAGCGCTCGGGGGCCACGACATCTACGCGCTCGCCAGCGGCCTCCATCTCGACCCGCGCTTCGGCCGCGGCGGGTTGGTCTCGCCCGACGCCGACACCCGCGCCGAGGCGCGGAGCCGCACCGTCGCAGCTGCGGAGCTCGCCGGCTCCATCGGAGCGCACTTCATCGTCTGGCCGGGGATCGAGGGCTACAACTATCCGTTCCAGACGTCGTACGCCGAGAGCTGGAAGTGGCTGATCGAGGGCATCGGAGAGGCCGCGCAGCGCTGCGCGGACCACGGCGTCCTCCTCTTCCTCGAGCACAAGAACTCCGAGCCGGCGATGAAGATCCTGATGCGGAACATCGGGATGACGCTGCACGTGATCCATGTGCTGCGCGGCCAGGGTCTCTCGAACATCAAGGTCAACATGGACTGGCAGCACCTCCTGATGAACGGCGAGAGCCTCGGCGAATACGCCGCGCTGCTCGCCTCCGAGGGACTGCTGGGCCACCAGCACGCCAACTCCGGGTGGGGGACCTTCGACGACGACAACATGGTCGGTGCAACTGCCTTCATGGAGACGCTGGAGCTGGCGCTGGAGCTCCGCCGCGCGCGCTACGGCGAGAACGGTGAGCGGCTCGGTTTCGACCTCTACCCCTACACCGAGGACGCGATCGAGGCAGTGCGCCGAAGCGTGCTCCAGTGGCGGTTCATCGACGAGGTCGCGGGGCGGATCGACGACGCAGCACTCCGCGAGGCGCAGGCTGAGAAGGACGCTGTCCGGGCCTACGAGCTCGTGTACGCGGCGTTGGGAGCATGAGGCTCGAGCAGGCGCAGGCGATCGTCGACTCGGTCGTCCGCGAGGCGTCAGGCCCGGTGTCCGTCTTCGTCGCCGACGCGCACGGCGAGCTCGTGGCGGCGGCGACCATGGACGGCGCTCCGCACGACACGCGGCTGAACGCACAGCGGAAGGCGTACACGGCGGCACGGAGCGACATGACGTCGACCGGCGAGCTGGCGGACAAGGTGCGCGGCGATGCCGCCGAGCTCGCGAGCTTCGATCCGTTCTTCAGCTTCTTCCGCGGCGGGCTCGCTGCGTTCGAGGAAGGACGACGGGTTGGCGCGGTCGGCGTCAGCGGCCTGCCCGGCGAGCAGGACGAGGCGCTGGCGCGGCAGGCGATCGAGGCGGCGGGGCTCGCCGCTTCGTGACCTCGCTCGTCGGCCTCGACATCGGGACGAGCGGCGTCAAGGCGCTTGCGCTGTCCGCGGACGGCGAGGTGGTGGAACGGGCCGAGGAGGAGTACCCGCTCTCGACCCCCCAGCCGGGGTGGGCGGAGCAGGATCCGGAGGACTGGGTGCTGGGCGCGGAGCGGGCTCTCCGGCGGCTCGGCGCCGAGGCGGAGCGCGTCGGCCTGTCGGGGCAGATGCACGGGCTCGTCGCGCTGGACTCGGAGCGGCGAGTCCTCCGTCCGGCGATCCTCTGGAACGACCAGCGGACGGCGGCCGAGTGTGCCGAGATCGAGGATCGGATCGGGCTCGAGCGGCTCATCGAGCTCACCGGCAACCGCGCGCTACCCGGGTTCACCGCACCGAAGCTGCTCTGGCTCCGGCGCCACGAGCCGGAGATCTACGAGCGGATCGCCCACGTGCTGCTGCCGAAGGACTACGTCCGGCTCCGGCTCTTCGGCGAGCTGGCGACGGACGCGGCGGACGCGTCCGGGACGCTCCTGTTCGACGTCGCCGGCCGCCGATGGAGCGAGGAGGTGCTCGCGGCGCTCGAGATCCCGGCCGAGTGGCTGCCGCCGGTCGGCGAGTCGACCGAGGTCGCAGGTGCCGGTGACCAGGCGGCCGGCGCAATCGGGGTGGGCGTGCACGAGCCGGGCCTGGCGTCCGTCGTGCTCGGGACGTCCGGCGTCGTCTTCGCGCCGCTCGCCGGCTACCGACCGGATCCGCTGGGCCGCGCCCACGTTTTCTGCCATGCGGTGCCGGGCTCCTGGCATGCGATGGGCGTGATGCTCTCCGCCGCCGGGTCGCTCGGGTGGTTCCGGCGGATCTCCGACGCGCCGCTCGGCGACTTGGACGACGAGGCGGCCGCGTGGGAACCGGGCGCCGAGGGGATCACGTTTCTGCCGTATCTCGCCGGCGAGCGGACCCCGCACGCCGATCCAGACGCGCGCGGCGCGTTCGTCGGGCTTTCGCTGCGGCACGATCGCGGCGCGCTCGCACGCGCGGTCATGGAGGGCGTCGCCTACGGGCTCCGCGACTGCCTCGAGGTCGTTCGCGAGCTCGGATGCGACGTCGTTGCCGGACGCGCGTCCGGCGGAGGGGCGCGCAGCGAGCTCTGGCTGCGTATTGTCGCCTCGGTGCTCGGGATGCCCCTGCAGCGGACTGTCGTCGAGGAGGGCGCGGCGTATGGCGCCGCGCTGCTCGGCGGTGTCGCGGCCGGGGTCTTCAGCGATGTGCGGGAGGCGGTCGAGGCATGCGTCCGGGTCCGGGACGAGGTCGAGCCGGACGCCGAGTGGGCGTCCCGGTACGCCGAGGGGTATGAGCGGTTCCGCGCGCTCTATCCGGCGCTGCGGGAGGTCATGTGAGCGTCCGGGTCGGGATCCTCTCGACGGCGCACATCAACCGGCTCGTGATCGCTCCGGCGCGAGAGTCGGACAAGGTCGAGATCACGGCGGTCGCGAGCCGCGACTCCGCCCGCGCGGCGGCGTACGCGCGGGAGTGGGACATCCCGCAGGCATACGGAAGCTACGAGGAGCTGCTCGCCGACCCCGAGATCGACGCCGTCTACAACCCGCTGCCGAACTCGATGCACGTCGAGTGGTCGATCCGGGCACTCGAGGCGGGAAAGCACGTCCTTTGCGAGAAGCCGCTCAGCCGGCACCCGGAGGACGTCGAGCGCGCCTTCGACGTTGCGGAGCGGGAGGGCCTCGTGCTCACCGAAGCGTTCATGTACCGCCACAACCCGCAGACCGCGCGACTCGTCGAGCTGGTGCGCGGCGGCGCGGTGGGCGAGGTGCGCGTGGTGCGGGCCGCGTTCAGCTTCACCATCACCGACGAGGCGAACATCCGGCTCGCGGCCGATCTCGAGGGCGGCGCGCTGATGGACGTCGGCTGCTACTGCGTCAGCGGGTCACGTCTGATCGGAGGCGAGCCTCGTCGCGTCTACGGGACCGGCGTCTGGGAGCGGGGCGTGGACACCGTCTTCACGGGCACGCTCGAGTTCGCCGACGATGTGATCGCCCAGTTCGACTGCGGTTTCCGGCTCCCGGATCGAGACGAGCTCGAGGTCCTCGGTACCGAGGGATCGCTGTTCCTGGACGATCCGTGGCACTGCCGGCGGCCCGTGATCGAGCTCCGCCGGGACGACGCGGTCGAGGAGATCCAGCTCGAGCCCGTCGACTCGTATCTTCTGGAGCTGGAGAACCTCGCGGACGCGATCCGCGGCGAGGCGGAGCCGCTCTTGGACCGCGAGGAGTCCGTCGCCCAGGCCCGCGGAATCGAAGCCCTCTACCGCTCGGCCGAATCGGGGGCGGCCGTCTCGCTGTGACGGACACCGGCCATGTCCGGCCATGTCCGAGGGACTGTCCCTCGGACGCGGCTTGCAGGGCCGTGGCTCGTTGGCTCCCCGAGCGCGATTGCGAGCAACTCCGGCCGCGCGGTGCTCGAAGAAATGACATGTCCGCACGACATGGCCCGAAGGCCTAGCGCTCGACTCGCTCGGGCGCGCCGAACTCTCGTAGCACCTCCGGCACCTCGCCCTGGAAGTTCTCCAGGATCGCGAGCGCCCACCGGTCCGTGACCGCGGTGCCGTTCAGCGTGTGCACGAACTCCGTGCCGCCGTCGGCGCGGAACCGGATGCCCAATCGCCGCGCCTGGTAGTCGGTCGTGTTCGACGCCGACGTGATCTCCCGATAACGGGCCTGTGACGGGAACCACGCCTCGATGTCGATCCGCTTCGCAGCCGCCGCGCTCAGCTGGCCGGCCGCGATGTTGACCACGCGGTACGGCAGCCCGAGCTCCTGGACGAGCGACTCCTCGATCCCGACGAGCCGCTCGAACTCGTCCCACGAGGCGTCCGGAAGGGTGTACGCGAACATCTCGACCTTGTTGAACTGGTGGACGCGGAACATGCCGCGGGTGTCGCGCCCCGCGGCGCCCGCCTCGCGCCGGAAGTTGGCCGAGAAGGCGGTGTACTCGAGAGGCAGCTGCTCCCGCTCGAGGATCTCGCCCATGTGCAGCCCCGCCAGGGCGACCTCAGAGGTGCCGGTCAGGAACAGGCCCTCGTCGGCCACTTCGTAGATCTCGAAGCGCTCCGCGGGGAAGAAGCCGGTCCCGTACATCGCCTCCTCCCGCACCAGCACGGGAGGGATCACCGGCGCGAAGCCCTCGGCCACCAGGCGGTCGAGCGCCCAGCTGTAGAGCGCCAGTGAGAGCCGGGCGGCGTCGCCGACGATGTAGCCGAACCGGGACCCGGAGAGCCGCGCGCCGCGCTCCATGTCGTAGCGGCCAAGCTCGAGGTGCTCCTTCGGCTCCGCGAGGGACGGAGGGTCGCCGACCCGGCGCTCGATCTCACCCTCGGCGTCGTCGGTCTCGTCGTCCGGAACCGATTCGTGCGCCGGGTTGGGAACCTGTCGGAGCAGCTCGTCCCTCCGCGTCTCGGCCGTGGACAGCTCACCCTCGAGCCGGCGCAGATCTTCCTTGACCTGCTTCAGCTCTTCGACCTGTTCAGGAGTCGGCTTGCCCTTCAGCTTCTGGCGACCGCGCAGCTCGTCGACCTGCGGGACGAGCTCACGCCACCGGGCATCTGCCTCGAGCAGCTCGTCGAACGAGTCGCCGCCTCCCTTTCGCGCGATGCCGGCCCGCACCGACTCCGGGTCGCTGCGCGCAGCCCGGAGGTCGATCAACTCTGTGTCAGAAAGGCGACGAGGTTGTTCAGGTCTTGCTCGCTGAGCTGGTCGTACGCCGGCATGATGCCTTCCGGGAAGCCCTCTTCGACATACGCGGTCGGGTCGGTGATCGACGTACGAGTGAAGTTGGCCAGCGGCTGGTTCGCGTTCTCCGCGAGATCCGGGAGCTCGTCGAGATCCGGTCCCGTGGTGCCTGAAGAACCGGCCGGCTCGAATGTGTGGCAGCTGCCGCAGCCGTTCGAAGCGAACACCTGCTTGCCGGCGGCCACATCACCTTCGACCGCCTCGTTGTCGCCGCCGCCGGTCTCCGTCTCGCCCGGTGTCGGTCTGCGTCGCAGTCGTGTCGACGCTCTCAGCCGTCGCCGTCTGCTCCTCGCCGCCGCCGCAGCCGACGAGCAGGAGCGCAAACAGCGCAATCAGGAGTAGGCCGCGCACGAGGCGCGATGTTACCCGGCAGAGCCGTCAGACTAACCGGGTGACCGCCGCCGTCTCTCGCCTGATCGCGCCGCGGCGCGAGACCCTGATCGCCGGCGGGCTCGCCTTCGCTGGCGCCGCGCTGCTCGTCGCCCTCGCGCCGCCGACCGGCGACGCGCCTGCCCACCTCTACCGGACGCTCCTGGTCGAGGAGGGCGTGTACGTCTGGGACAACCTCTGGTACGGCGGCCACTACCCGCTCGCGTCCTACAGCCTGCTCTACTACCTGCCGGCCGCGCTCGTCGGGAACCTGCCGCTCGTCTTCGCCGCAGTCGTGGTGTCGGCGGCGCTCTTCGCCTCGATCGTGGAGCGGGAGTGGGGAGCGGCGGGCCACTGGCCGGCGCGCGCGTTCGCCGTGCTCGCCGCCGGGCCGATCTTCGTGGGGACGTACAGCTACGCACTCGGGCTCTGCGCCGGCCTTGGCGCGCTCCGGCTGCTGCAGAGCGACCGGCGGTGGTTGGCGGCCGGCGCCGCCGCACTCACGCTCGGATTCAGTCCGCTCGCGTTCGTCTTCCTCTGCATCGTCCTCGTGGCACTCGCGCTCGTCCGCCGCGTAGGCCCGCACGCCGTCGCCTTCGTGGCGGCACTCGCCGGGATCGCGGCGGTCCAGCTCGCGGCGCTCGTGTTCTTCCCCAGCAGCGGTCCGTACCCGTTCCGCGCGCTCGAGCTCTTGGCGGTCCTGACGGTGAGCGTTCTCGGCGCCGAGCTTGCCCGTCGTGCCCGCCGCGGCGCGATCCTCGGCGCGTTCTTCCTGGTCTGGGGAGCAGCGAGCATCGCGATGTTCGTCGTCTCGACCCCGGTCGGGGAGAACCTGACGCGGCTTCGCTCCGTCGTCTTCCCGGTGATGCTGATGACCGCCTTCGTCGCGCGCTTCCGGCCGCGCTGGCTCACGGCGCTGGCGCTGTCCGCCGCACTGGTCTACAACGTCGCGCCGTACGCGGGAGCAGCGCTCGACCGGACTGACGTGCGCGCGGCAGAGCGGACGTTCTGGGCGCCGGCGGTCACCTTCCTGGCCGAGCGCTCGACGCCGAACTACCGCGTCGAGGTCGTCCCGACCTTCGACCACTGGGAGGCGTACTGGCTCCCGCGCGCCGGCATTCCGCTCGCGCGCGGCTGGTACCGCCAAATCGACATCGCGCGAAACGAGCTCTTCTACGAGCAGGCCCTCGCCCCGACGGCCTACCGGAACTGGCTGCGCGGGATGGGCGTCCGGTTCGTCGTCCTCCCGGCAACCCGTTTGGGGCAGAAGGGCGAGGAGCGCGAGGCGGCCCTGCTGCGCTCGGGCAGCTCGGGTCTCCGGCGGGTCTTCCGCAGCCCGCAGCTCGCGATCTACGAGGTCCCGCGGCCGGAGCCGATCCTGACGGGGCCGGGCACGCCGGTGGTCACGCAACTCGACCACGCCGGCGTCCAGGGCGTGCTGCCCGCGGCCGGGACGTACCGCCTGAAGATCCGCTACACGCGCTACTGGCGCGTGAAGGCCGGCGCCGTCTGCTTCGAGCGCGCCGGCCAGGGGATGACCGTGCTCAGGGCGAGGAGGCCGGGGCGGTTTGCGCTGGCCGTGCCCGAGGGGCCGGGTGCTCTCGTTCGCGCGCTGGTCGGGCGAGCCCCGGCGCACTGCTGAGCACGAGGTAGCAGACCAGGCCGGCGATCACGACGTCGTTCGGCGAGTCGTTGACGATCAGCGAGACGGCGAGTGCGGCCAGGAGTGAGAGGAGCAACGGACGGCGCTCGCGTATGGCGAGGGCGATGAGGGCCGCCACTCCGCCGAAGACCAGGAACGCAACGATCCAGCCGGCGGTCGCCCGTTCCGCGGAGAGCTGGACGCGGCGGCCGAGGTCTTCCGCCAGCCCGACCGGGCCATCCTCGAGCGCATTCGTCACGTGGCTCGAGCCGCCCACGGCGAGCGCCACGGCCAGCACGACGGCGATCGCGGCGCCGCCGATCGCCAGTCGCCGGTCGAAGCCGAGCTCGAATGCCGCGAGGACGAGGAAGGCGACGAGGAGGACGATTGCGCCGCCGCCGTCCGCTCCGAAGGAGCTTCCGCCGACCGTCACGAGCGAAAGCGCCGCCACGCCTGCGAACGCCCAGATCCCGAAGCGGCGCCAGAGCAGGACGGCGCCGGCCAGCGCCGGGACCAGGAGCAGGGTCGCCAGCAGGTTCGAGAGCCCATAGAAGCGCGAGTTTTGCGTCGGGCCGAGCGGCGAGAGGGCGACCCAGCGCTCGTCGACCGCCATTGCCACCAGGTACGCGGCGAGCACGCCGGCCATGAGGAGTCCGTGGACGACCGGTCCCGAGCGCGCCAGGAGCAGGGCGGCGGCGACGGTGCAGACGAGGACCAGCGCGTCGATCCAGACCTCGGTCGGCGCGATCGCGCCGAGCGCGAGGTTCGCCAAGAGCACGCCGGCGAACGCCGGAAGGACGCCGGCCGGGAAGAAGGTCGCGACGGCGACGATCAGCGCCAGGGACAGGAGCAGCACGACCGTCTTCGCGTCCCGGTTCGCCTCGATGCGCTCGTCGAGGTCCTCGAGGGTTCCGAGCGGATCGTCGTCCGCCGACGACCCGAGCGCACCGTCCTCGCCGAGTGCGGTCGGGGCGACGTCCACGATCGAGACGAGGCCGGGAATCCGGGTCGATTCGGAGGTGAGGACGCCCCGGTAGCCGTCGCCGAGGACAGCGATCGGATACCGCCGCTTATTCGGCTGCTCGCCTCCTGTCGGGAGCCCGAGCACGATCGCAGGACCGGAGGGCACGGCGCCGGCGGTTTCCACGTCGAGACGTACCTCGCCCTCGGGGAGCCCGCCGAGGACCGAGTTCCGCACAGCCCCCCGCTCGAGCGCAGCCCGAGCGCGGGCGCCGCTCGTCCTCGGGCCGGAGTCCGGAACGAGGAGCCCGACGGCGCCCCGATCCGTCAACGCTGCGAGATCGCCGGCCTCGAGGCCGGGCACGACGACGACGCGCCGCTCCTGCGCCGAGGCGGTAGCCGGAACGGTCGCCGTGACGAAGACCCCCAGAACTACAATCCAGGCGATGCAGCGCACGTACGGAAGAGATGCGGGCCTGTCGTTCCGCATGTTCTTGACGATGTTCCTCCTCGGAGCCCTCTACGTGGGGTTCTTCGTCGCGCTGGTCGCGTTCACGAACGTCGGGATCTGGTTCCTCCTCGTGATCATGGGCGGCCTCGCATTTGTCCAGTACTACACATCGGACAAGATTGCGCTCGCTGCGTCGCGCGCGAAGGTGGTCGAGCGCGACGAGGCGCCGGAGCTCCACGACATGGTCGAGCGCCTCTGCGCGATGGCCGACCTGCCCAAGCCGCGGATCGCCGTGGTACCCACCGACGTGCCGAACGCGTTCGCAACCGGGAGGAATCCGAAGAACTCCGTCGTCGCTGTGACCGAGGGGCTCTGGTACAGGCTCAGCAAGCCGGAGGTCGAGGGCGTGCTCGCCCACGAGCTGTCCCACATCGGGAATCGCGACGTCGCGATCATGACCGTGTCGAGCTTCTTCGCGATGGTCGCCGCGCTGCTGATGCGCATCGGCCTCTTCGGCGGGATGTTCGGCGGCGGCGGCAGGGACCGGGGCGGCGGGACGCCCGTCTGGCTGATCATGTTCCTCGTCGCGATGCTGACCTACGTCCTCAGCTACGTGCTGATCCTGATGATCTCGCGCTACCGCGAGTACGCGGCCGATCGGGGCGCCGCGCTCATCACCGGCGCGCCGGAGAACCTGATGTCCGCGCTCCAGCGGATCGCCGGGCAGATCCAGCAGATCCCGCAGAAGGATCTTCGCGAGGTTCAGGGCCTGAACGCGTTCTTCATCGTGCCGACGAACCTGAAGTCCTCGTTCGCGGAGTTCTTCATGACGCACCCGCCGCTCGAGAAGCGGCTCGCCCGGCTCGCCGAGATCTCTCGGGAGATGGGCCGGCCGGTCGCCCCCTAAGGCCGCGTGGGAATTCGGGACGTCCTCTTCGGACGGAAGCGTCTGAAGGAGGCGAAGCGGGACGCGCTCTTCGCGCTTCCCTCCGCGGCGGTGTCGATGGAGGCCGAGCTCGGTCTTCGGCCGGCCGGCGTCGCAGCGGTCGTCTTCAAGCCGCTCTCTGCGGGCGAGTTCGTCCGGGCCGAGAACGAGATGCAGGAGCTGCTCGACGTGGCGGCGCGGGAGTCTTCCTCGAGGATCGAGCGGCGCTCGGACGACTACGGCTACGAGTGGCTGATCGTCCGCGACGAGCAGTTCGAGGACCTCGTCACGACCGTCCACCTCGTTGCGGGTGAGCTGGCCGAGCGCGGGTTCGGTCCGCAGCTCCTCGCGGCGGTGACGCGGTTCGACGGTGGGAAACATCCCGTCTACTTCGTCTACGGCTACAAACGCGGCGCCTTCTGGCCGTTCGTGCCGACCGGGGAGCGCGAGCGCGACAACGCCGAGGAGCTGGAGCTGAAGGCGAAGCTGGAGAAAGAGCTGCCCATCGAGCCGGACATCTCGATGTGGTTCGCGCTCTACGGGCTGCCTATCTGAGCCACGTCCGAGTGACAGTCACTCGGACGTGGCCGGACTAGCCGGGCGGCTCCTCGCCGTCCCAGTAGTCGAGCGGCTCGAGGCGCGTCATCAACCCGACGCCCCGGAAGCCGATCTTGTTCGAGCGCGGGTAGTAGGTGATGTCGTTCGTGCTCCGCCAGCCGTACATCAGGACCTTCATCCCGTTCTCGCCTCCGCGGAACGCGTGCGAGATCTGCGTCCCCGCCGGCCGCGCGACGACGTGGCCCGCCCGAATCGGGACGTGCTCCTCCTCGTGGCCGCGGTCGCGGGCCCGCGGGCTGGGGACGAGCTCCAGCGTCCCGTCTCCCTCCAGCACGACGAAGATCTCCTCCTCTGCCGAATGGCAGTGCGCCGGGGCCGGCAGCTTGCCGGCGCCCACCGTCACGACGTTCAGCCCGGACTTGGCGGATCCGGCCGCGTCCGCCAGGTCGATCCAGCGCTCCTGCTCGAGGTCGGCGACGTTGACGATGTTCTTCGGCCGCTCGGCAGGCTCCCCGACCTCGGGCTCGCCGGCCTCCGCCTCCTGGTCCCATGGATGGCCGCCCTCGCCGGACGCGACCCAGCTCGAGCCGAGCCAGGTGACGCCGGCGCGAGGCAGCGTGGCATGCCCGTCGCCGCCGGTGCGTCCGAACGCCAACACGTCGAGGCCGTCGTCTCCTCCGCGCAGCGTGTGCGCCTCCCTCCGAGCTCGGTGGACGATGCAGTCGCCCTCGCGGACCTCGTAGACCTTGCCGTCCTGCCAGGAGAGCCCCGACCCGCCGAGCACGAAGAAGATCTCCTCGTCCTCGACGTGCGCGGGCGTCGACCACCGCCCGGGTGAGATCTCGGCACGGTTCACGGTCACTTCGACGCAGCCGGCCGCGCGACCAAGGCGGCGAACAGCGAAGCCGAAATGCCCTTCGTCGTCTCGTTGCGGCTCGACGTCGTCCCAGTGGACGAGGCCGCCCTCGCCGTTCACGGCGCAGGCAAGTCCGGGACGAGCCCATCCTCGGAGAAGAGCTTCTTCGTCTCCTCCAGGGTGAGATCGCTGGGCGGGATCACGACGTCCGACGCGGAGAGGTCCTCGTCGGGCAGCCGCTCTCCGCGGCCGCGCACGAGCTCCCACATGTCGTCGAGGACAGCGTCGAGCGTGGGCTCGTCGTCGGCCTCGACTGCCGCGGAAGCGCGGTCGTCCAGCTCGTTGAGCTGCCCGCGCAGCTCGTCGTCGATGCGGTACTGGCCCTCGCCCATGAGGCGTGCGATCACTGCTCGATCTCCTTCTGGCCCGAGCCGGTCCCGACCTCGGCGCGGAGCTTCTCGAGCTCGGCGTCGACCTGCCGGTCGGCCGAGATCGCGGCCAGCTCGCGGTCGAGCTGGGTCTGGTCGCCCGCGGTGAAGTCCTCCAGGGTCCCCGCCGCGATCAGCTCGTCGACCGCCGACGCTCGAGCCTGCATCTGCTCCGTCTTGTCGCGCGCCCGCTCGATCGCGAGCCCGGTGTCGGCCATCTGCTCGCCGATCCCGGTCGCCGCCTCGCCGATCCGGACCTGCGCCTCGGCGGCCGAGTACTGCGCCTTGATGACCTCCTTCTGCGACCGGAAGGCCTCGATCTTCGCGGCCAGCTGCTTCTCGGACGCCGCGAGCTTCTGCTGCTGCTGGTCGAGCTGCTCGATCTGCCCGTCGAGATCCTGGAGCTGCTGCTGCGCGAGCGTCTTCCGCTCGAGCGCGGCGCGCGCGAGATCCTCCCGACCGGCCGCGACCGCGTCGCGGGCCTGCGAGTCCAGCTTGACCAGGCTCTGCTCCAGCTTGTCGGTCTGGAGCTGAAGTCGCTTCTTGGAGGTCGCGACGTCCGCGATCCCCCGCTTGACGTTCTGGAGCAGCTGACGCTGCTGCTCGTAGGAGTAGTCCAGCGTCTCGGCCGGGTCCTCCGCCCGGTCGAGGAGCTTGTTCAACTTCGACTTGATCACCAGGGACATGCGCTCGATCAGACCGGCCACCGAATCCTCCTCCTCGTTTGAGGCGTACCCTACGCGTCCATGCTCGTCGCGCGAAGCATGCATCCAGGCTGGCTTTCGAACGCCTATCTCGTCGCCGACGAGGAGGGTGGAGCGGCCGTGTACGTGGACTCGGGTGCGCCGCTCGAGCCGCTCTTCGAGGCGGCCGAGCGTTGGAACGTCCGTCCGAGCCACGTCCTGCGGACGCACGGCGATCCCGACCATGTCGAGCACGAGGGCGAGCTCGGCCTCCCGGTCGTCACCGGCTCGCACGAGGCCGGCGGGCTGAGCTTCCGGGCGATCGCGACTCCGGGACACGCAGACGACCACCTCGCGTTCCTCGTCGGCGACGCGCTCTTCTCGGGCGACGTCCTGTT
Organism: uncultured Actinomycetes bacterium; assembly: GCA_963827705.1. Classification (GTDB taxonomy): domain Bacteria; phylum Actinomycetota; class Thermoleophilia; order Gaiellales; family Gaiellaceae; genus JACDAN01. Next base: position 192,692 of record CAWHBN010000017.1, on the reverse strand, counting down.
CAAGGACGCCGTCGGCGGCGGCGATCCCGACCAGGTGCGGGACTCGGTGATGCGCCTGATGGAGCTCCCGCCGGAGACCCGCGTGTATCCCGGCCACACCGACGAGACGACGATCGGCCGCGAGTGGGAGGAGAACCCGTTCGTCCGGGTCTGGCGCGGCGCGGAGCCCGAAGGGACCGAGCGCTGCCGGGTCGACGGCCGCGAAGGCGTGATCGCCGTCTGGTCGCCCGACTACGACGGCAACGGCAAGGGCTGGGTGCGGTTCGACGACGGCACCGGCAGGATCATGGGCGGCTCGCGCATCGAGCGCATTTGAGAGTCGGGCTCCTCTTTCCCGGCGAGATGGGCGCCGCGGTCGGGAACGCCGTGAGCGCCGAAGTCATCTGGGCGAGCGAGGGCCGGAGCAAGGCAACAGCAGAGCGCGCCGCGAGCTTCACCGATGTGCGCTCGGTAGAGGAGCTGGTGCGAGCGAGCGAGACGATCCTCTCGATCTGCCCGCCGGCGATCGCCGAGGAGACTGCCGAGCAGGTCGTCGCACTCGGCTTCGACGGAACGTACGTCGAGGCCAATGCGATCTCGCCGGAGCGGATGCGCCGCATCGCCGGGCTCGGACCGCGGATCATCGACGGCTCGATCATCGCCGCCAGGGGGATCAACCTCTACCTCGCAGGCCCGGGCTCCGAGGAGGTCGCGCGGCTCTTCGCCGGCTCGGAGGTGACGGCGATCCCGATCGGCGAGCAGGTCGGCGCTGCGTCGGCGCTGAAGATGGCGTTCGGCGGATGGAACAAGATCGGGATCGCGCTGACCTCGCAGGCTCACTCGATTGCGAAGGCGTACGGCGTGGACGACCGACTCGAGGCCGAGGGTGTGCCGGCCGACCGGCTCCAGTGGGTTGCCGACCGCGCCTGGCGCTGGGCGCCGGAGATGGAGGAGATCGCCGACATGTGCGCCGAGCTCGGACTCGACGACGGGATCCCCCGCGGTGCCGCGTCCTTCTACCGCTCCGTCAGCCGAGCAGCTCCACCGTCGTAAATCACGCGAGAACGGCCCGCAGCTGGTCGAGGCTGATGTTCCCACCGCTGCAGACGAGCGCGACCCGTTGACCCGCGAGCCGTTCACGCAGCCGGAGCGCAGCGGCGAGCGGGGCAGCGCCGGCGGGCTCGACGAGGTTGCGCGTTCCCTCGATCATCAGCCGGGTCGCGGTCAGGATCTCGTCCTCGCTCACGAGCACGAACTCCTCGAGCAGGTCCCACATGATCCGCTGCGGGAGCTCGAAGGGCACTCGTGTTGCGAGCCCTTCCGCGACCGTCCTCATCTGGTCGGCCTCGAGGTTCCGGTGCTTCCAGGCGTCGGAAGGCCGCCGGCGCTGCCTCCGACTGGACGCCGATCACCCGAGCCGACCCGCCCATCCCTCGCGCTGCGATGCAGGCGCCGGCCACACCGCTTCCGCCTCCGACCGGAACGATGACGACGTCCGTCTCGGGTTGCTCCTCGAGGATCTCGAGCGCCTCGGTTGCGACCCCCGCGATCAGGTGCGGCTCGTCGCCGGAGTGGACGTAGCGGTACCCGTGCTTCCGGGCCAGGTCCTCGCAGTGCTCGCGGGCCTCGTCGAAGTCGCGGCCCTCGGTCACGATCTCGGCGCCGAGAGCCTCGATCGCCGAGACCTTCAGCGGGTTCGCGCCGACGGGGACGCAGATCGTCGCCCGGACGCCGAACAGCTTGGCCGCGAAGGCGATCGACTGACCGTGGTTTCCCGTGGAGGCCGAGATGAGGCCGTGCCGCCGCTCGTCCTCCGAGAGCTGCGAGACGAGGTTGACACCGCCGCGAACCTTGAAAGCGCCGACGGGCTGGTGGTTCTCGTGCTTGACCCAGACATCGGCGCCGGCGAGCTCGCACAGATCGGGCCAGCGGTAGAGCGGTGTCGGCCGCAGGTGGGGCGCGATCCGTTCCCTCGCCGCGAGGACGTCGTCGAACGTCGGGGCGTTCACGCGAGAAAGGCTGCCAGGCGCCGGCCCTCGTCCTCGAGCTCCCGTCGCGCGGCGCGCGGAAGCGGCGCGAACGGCTCGGTCTTCACCCTGCCGTCCTCGTAGCGCCAGATTCCGGCGACGACTCCGTCCACGAGGAACGTGGGGAGGACGTCTCCGTTCTTCTTGATCACCGCCGGCGCAACGTCGGGAGGAAGCACGCGCGACCGTTCGTCGAAGCCGAGGATCAGGTGGTCCCACTCCGGCAGGAACCGGATCGGCGCGGGCGTGTCCGCCGGCGGTCGCTTGGCGCGTCGAAGGTCGAAGAGCGTCCGGCCGTCCTCCGCCTCGAACTGGATGAGCCGCGGCTCGAGCTCCTCGAAGCCGGCATTCACGTCGCCGGCGCGGAGGCCCGAGAAGCGCTGAAGGTCCGCCTTCGACGCCGGGCCGTAGCCGGCGAGGTAGCGCTCGATCAGAAGCGCTGCTGCGGCTCTGGTGTCCACCTCGCTCGCTCCGAGCCACTGCTCCGCGGTCGTCACATGGATGCGGTGGTTGCCCCACGTGCCGGCCGGCGGGACGTGGACGAGCGGCGTCAGGCAGCGGACACGCCAGCGGTACCGCTCGGGGAGCTCGGGCACGGCTGCGTTCGCCGCGGCGTAGGTGAACGGCCCGTCCTCGGCGAGCCGGACGATCCGGCGCGACCACTCCTCCGCGGGCAGCTTCCAGTTCGCGAACTCGTCGCGCCAGCGAGCGTGCATCAGCGCCGCGAACGAGGGGTGATCGGCCGCGGAGACGAGCTGCATCGTGACCCGGAAGAGTGTCGAGCGGACGACGCGCTTCCGTTCGTACGCGCGCGTCAGCTGCTCACGGCGGAAGCCCTCGAGCCGGCTCCAGAGCCCGGCGTACGGAGCCTTCGCCGACTGCGCCTGCATCGCGCACAGGCGCTCGACAGCCCGCGCCACGGGGAGCCGCGCCCGTTCGAGCAGCAGCTGGCGGGCGAGCGTCGCGCGGTTGAGCTCGCGCTGGCTCAGCGCCCTAGTGGTGGAACGCGGCAAGCCGTTCGGCCTCCTCGTCGAGCTCCTTTCGCGCCGTTCGCGTGATTCGTCCGAACGCTTCGATCCGGATTCGATCGCGGTCGTACCGCCAGGTTCCGGCGACCTGACCGTCGACGAGGAACGTATTGACGGAGTTCGGAGTCTTGACGTTGAAGACCCTCGCACGATGCTCCTCCGGAAGGATCTGAGTCCGTCGCGCATGGACGAGGAGCGTCGCGTCCCAGACCGGCAGGAAGCGCGGCGGCGCCGGCGTGTCGGGATCAGGGAGCGGTGCTCGCGGCAGGTCGACGAGCTCCCTGCCGTTCTCGTCGCGGAAGCGCCGCAGCTGCATCCGCCCGAGGGCGGCGCGCACGCGCGCGACCGAGATCATCCCGAAGTCGGCGGCCTCGGCAGGGGTCGCGGGCCCGAAGCCGCCGAGGTAGCGACGGACGAGCAGCTCGACTCCCTGGTCAGGTTCGGCCTCGTCCGGGCCGATCCACTCCTCCGCGAGCCCGTAGAGGTCGGCGCGCCGCTGCTCCCAGGTGCCCGACGGCGGCACGCGCACGAGGTCGACGTACTGTGCGGCGGCGAGCGCATCATCTCGTCCGAACCGCTCCTGGATCTCCTTCCAGCGGCGCGGCCTGCCTGCGAGGAAGGCCCGGAGTCTTCTGCCCGCAGCTCGCGCCCGCTTCGGGTCAGCCTGCTTGTGGGTGCGTTCCCACCAAGCTCTGCGCTCGGCGCGGATCGCCGCCGTCAGCGGCCAGTAGTCGGCGCGGGAGACCAGGTGGATCGTCGCCCGCATCAGCGTCCCCTGGATCACCGACCGGCGCTCGAGCGCCCGGGTCAGCGCGGCGCGCTCGAGGCCCTCGACGCGAGACCAGAGCCCGATGTACATGGCCGGTGCGTACTGGGCCTGGATGCCGCCGATTCGCTCCAGCGCCTTCGGAAGGGACATGCGGCCCCGCTCGAGGAGCAGCTGCCGGGCGAGCAGCGCGCGGTTCAGCTCTCGCTGCGAGAGGACGCGCTCGCTCAAAGATCGGCGAGGAAGGCCATCATCGTCTCGCCGACCGCGTTCAGGCTCTGCGGGGACACCGCTGTGAGGTTGTCGCAGCGCATGTGCCAGCAGTCGAATTCGAAGTCGATCAGGTCGATTGCCGGCACGCCTGCGCGGATGAACGGCACGTGGTCGTCCAGCACGGCGCCCTGCTCGCGGGCCGGGAAATGGCGCGCGAAGCCGGTGCGCCGCGACGCCGCCCGCAGCCTTCCCCAGAGCCGGCGGTTCGAGAACTGATCGCGCGGGATCGCGAGCTCCCTGTCGCCCACGAAGTCGAGGACGATCGCGGCCTCCGCCGATCGGAAAGCGCGCGCGGCGACCTTGCTCCCACGCAGCCCGTACCGCTCGAACTGCGAGTCCTTCCCGCGCGGCGCCTCCTCGCCGTCGAAGAAGACGATGATCAGCGTCGGCCGCAACTGCCGCGGCTTGATCGCGCGCGCGAGCTGGCGGACGACTGCGGTCCCGGAGGCCGCGTCGTTCGCGCCGACGAAGCCGGCGAGATCCTTCGTGTCGTAGTGGGCGCCGAGCACGACCTTCCTCCGGGGGTTCCGGCCGGGGATCGTCCCGACGACGTTCCGCAGCCCGCCCGGCACGGCCTGGAAGCGGCCGTTCGGGATCGAGCGTCGCAGGGTCTCGGCGAGCTCGCGGGACTTCGCCGAGCCCGCCGGCCGCGGGCCGAGCGCGACTTGCCGCTTCAGGAAGGCCCAGGCCGAGCGCTCGTCGAAGCGGTCCCGGCCCGTAGCCTCCTCCGAGGAGCCGTACGCGCAGGCGGCGGCTCCCGCGAGAACCGCGAGCAACGCAGTGACGACGAGAACGCGGCGCACGGCCGCATGGTGCCTTAGACCCGCAACTCGAGCGTCCGAACCCCGCGCAGGTCGACCCACACGCGCTCGCCGTCGGTCACAAGCTTGGCGAGCACCGACTCGCAGTGCGGGCAGCGGAGAACTGTGCCCGGCGCGCGGTCGTGGACGACGACGGCTCCGACCGCCTCGGCCTTGCCGCACCCCGCGCAGGTGCCGATCGCCTCCGTCATCTCGACCGCGAAGACCTGGCGCAAGATCCCGGCGGCCGCATTTCCGTCAAGGCTCATCTCTCATCCTCCAGTGGGTCCGAAGCGCTCGGTTCGTATGCGGCCGGGCTCGTGGCCGAGCTCGACGAGCGCGCTCGCGACAGCCTCGACGAACGGCGTCGGGCCGCAAACGTAGATGTGCGGTCGATCCGATGGCGCCGGTCCGACCTCGGCGAGCATCTCGGCGTCGACCCGCCGGGCATAGCCGTTCCAGCCCTTCGGCTGCTCGCGTGTCAGCGTATGGACGATGCGGATGTTCTCCCCGTCGAGCCCCTCGAGCTCCGCCCGGTAGATCACGTCGTCCCAGCTTCGCGAGGAGACGAGCAGGGTGGTCGGCACGTCGCGCCCCGTGTCCGCGAGGTGGCGGAGCATCGCCCTGAACGGGACAACGCCGGAGCCTCCGGCAACGAGGAGCAATGGCCCACCGCGGGACGGCTCCCAGACGAAGTATCCGCCGACCGGGCCACGGAGCTCGAACCGGTCACCGGGCTGCAGCTCGTCGGCGAGGTAGGGCGAGACCTCGCCGTCCTCGATCCGCTCGACCGTCAACTCGAGCTGCGCCGCGCCGGGCGGGGAGGCGATCGAGTAGCTGCGCTGTGCCTGGTAGCCGTCCTCGGCCGTCAGCCGGACGTCGACGTGCTGCCCGGGCAGGTGGCCGGGCCAGTCGCGAACGTCGAGACGAAGCGTCTTGACGCGCGGCGTCTCGGGAACGACCTCGACGGCTTCCACCGGAAGCCAGGTCAGTCGCCCCAGTACCGCTGTTCCCGCCACGGGTCGCCGTAGAGGTGGTAGCCGTTCTGTTCCCAGAAGCCGGGCTCGTCCGTCGCGGCCAATCGGAGGCCCCGTACCCACTTCGCGCTCTTCCAGAAGTACAGGTGCGGGACGAGCAGCCGGGCCGGCCCGCCATGCTCCGGGTCGAGCGGCTCGCCGTCGTACGAGTAGGCGACCCACGCCTTCCCGTCGTGGACATCCTCGAGCGGAAGGTTCGTCGTGTAGCCGCCGTCGCAGAAGGCGACGACGTACTCGGCGGAGGTCTCGATGCCGTCGAGCAGCGTGTCCACCCGCACCCCCTGCCAGGTCGTGTCGAGCTTCGACCACTTCGTCACGCAGTGGATGTCGACGGTGACCTCCTCGCTGGGGAGCGCCCGGAACTCCTCCCACGTCCAGCGGTGAAGCTCGTCGACCTCGCCCACGATCGTGAAGTCCCACTCCTCGAGCGGAGTGTGCGGAGTCGGGCCTGCCGAGAGGACTGGGAAGTCGTCGGTGAGGTACTGGCCCGGCGGGACGCGGTCGGGCGGGGCGTCGTCGCGCCGCCGGCCCCGAAAGCCGCGGGAGATGATCGGCGTCATCACAGCCTCCACGGCGACTTTAACGGCTGCTCCGCCGGATGGAGAAGTCGGAGACACCGCCGCTAAACTGACCCGGCGCGGGGCTATAGCTCAGTTGGGAGAGCGCCTGGATCGCACCCAGGAGGTCGCCGGTTCGAGTCCGGCTAGCTCCACTCCGGTAAAGCCCTGCAAACAGTGAGGCTTTCTTCTTTCAGGGGCGGCCGCTAACCCGTCCGTGGGTCGAATGGTCGGGAAATGGTCGGGCGAAGCACTAGCGGCTACGAAGCGGCGGGGTGTCCGCGCGTCGTCTCGCCAAAAACAGCTCGCAACACAAATCACAAACTGAGTGTATGATCGTCTCCACTGGCCCTGCAGCCAGGATTCCGGCCGAAGCCCCAAAGCACGCCGACGCGCCTTCTGGCTCGCGAGGCATCTGAGCTGAGGCAAACAGAGTTCGAGTCCGTAGGGCCAGTTTTCTGTTTGCGCTGAGGGTTCCTGGTCGCCGAGTAGGTGCGCCACCCGCTGCCTGCTGAGCCCAATCAGTTCGCCCAGCTGCGTAGAGGACGCCCCGGCGTTGCGGGCTTCGCGGAGCGCGGCACGGAAACGCTCTCGGGCTGCCTCAAGGTCGGCCTCGGCTGTGCGGAGGTCGGCGCGTTCCTCCGTGTGAGAATCGCCGCTGTCAAGAAAGGAGGTGAGACCCATGCCCATCGAATTCCGATGCAAAGACATCATCGCCACCTACACCCTCTCGTCGAAAGCGACTCTGCGGGTTGAGAAGGCGGGCGGGGAACCGACCGACGAGCACGAGCGAACCGTCCTGAACGAGCTTCGTAAAGCAATCGCCGCCTACGAAGGCCAGGACTAGGGGCCGGCGGTAGCCGACCCCCATCCAGAATCCCCCGCCGACTCTCAAGCCACCTGACCCAAGCGGCCACTAGCGCCGCCAGCTGAGGTTCCGTAGGTTCGTGAAGGGCCGGGTTTTGGGAAGCGTCCTAGGCGTTCGGCTCGCCGCCCGGCCCCTCAGCTCGCCGTTCTTGCGCGGCGCGGTGCGGGTTCGCCGTCTCCAACTCGCCCTCTGTGACGAGGCTTTCCGGAAGTCCTAGGACCTCGCGGTACCACGCGATCGCTCGCCTGGTGTCGCGTGTCGGTATCGAAATGAAGTCAACACACTCGACCCGCATCCTTCGGCGACGCTAGCAGCGCCAAGCTCATCCGCCGCCGTGTGTGCGCGGCACGGTGGCGGGGTCACCGAGCGCCGAGCACGAGATAGGCTCGGTTCGCCGTCCGGTCCCAGCCTCCGGTCCCGGAAACCGAGGACGGATGTACCACTTCAGGCTCCAGCGGACGGACGGCTCGCCAGCCGACCCGCCGACGTACAGGAGCACCGGGGTGAGCTGGCGTCAGGGCGACACGATCCCGCTCTCGGCCTAGGAGGGCTTGGCGAAATGAGAGCGCGGATTAATCCCCGCCGGGGGCGTCACCGTACGTGTGCGACGGCGGCTCCTTGTCCCTCGATCCGAGGTGTGTCGTCTTCCCGCATTCGCGGCAGCGCCTGTACGGGGATGTCCGCCGGTCAACGACGTTCTCCCACCGATGGCCGATCGGCCACCGCCAAAAGCACCGCAAGTGCGATGCGCTCACGCCCCGAGTTTAGACGGCTCTTACGAGACAACCTCCTCGGCGGACGCACCGGCTGCGCCCTGATCCTCCGTGGTTTCGCCGAGGCAGCTTCGGCGCAGGAGCCCACTTCGATCGTCGTCCGCGCGGCACGCCGCCTAGCCCGCGCCGGAGGGGGGCTGCTTCCGTCCTAGCTCAGTGCCTTCCAGGCGATCACGATGCCCACGATGACGAGGATGATCGGCCAGAAGCGGATGAACAGCGCGAAGCCCCACCTGACCACGAGGACGAACAGCCCGAACAGGGCCCCCAACCCGGCACCGACCACGAACGCCTGCTCATACGCGTTCCCGCCGTCGGAGAAAACGAAGGCGATCCCGGCGAACACCAGTCCGACGAGGAGCGGGAAGACAACAAGCATCCCGAGCGCCTGCCCCGATCACAGTCCCGAGTCCCTCACCGAACCGCCGGGCCTTGCTCGGGCCTCTCCTCTTCGCGGGCGCGACCTCGGCTTCGGTCGCGACGGGCGGGGGTCCGTAGGGCGGCTCGGGCGGTGCCCCCGCTGGGACCGGGACGGCCCCTTCCGCGGCGACGGTGCGCATGGCGTCTTCGCGGCCCTTCAGGTACGACGCTCGGTCGATTGGTTCGGTCATCTCATCCTCCCGGTTGAACTGGGCCACAGCCGGGAGGTGATCACCGCCAATGCAGCAACAGCTAGAAGCGTCTCCTACCGGATCCCGATTGTCATGAGGCCTGCAACGCAGCGACCTCGACCGGCACCCGGGCGGCGAGCAGCACGACGAGATCGTCCGCACGCTCGGGGGTCAGGTTCGTCGGACGCGCAATCGCCGCAGTTTTGTCCAACCTGCGAAACGTGCCGACTTTTTTTCGCAGCCAGGCAACTCCTGTCTGGCCCTCGAAGCGGGTCCGCTGGTCCTACCCCTCTTCCAACTGTGGTGGCGAGATGCTCCGGCCCTCGTCAGGCCGAATCGTCAGCCGACGCGACTCGCTGGGCAAATACCCAAATCTGGCCCTCGGGGTCGGTGGCGGTAAACCGACGATCTCCTGCCGGGGAGAGTTCCAGATCCGTCATGTCTGCTCCCGCATCAATCGCTCGTGCGTGAAGCGCCTCAACGTCGTCCACGTAGACATGGATCATCGAGGGCGGGAACGCATCGAGTGTTCGTGGACTAGAAAACTCCTCGCTTGCCTGCCCGAGCATGACCAAACCGTCCTCGCCAAGCAGAAGCTCATTATGTGTACGGCCCGCGCCGCCGGTCTCCGAACGACGAAGTTCGAAACCGAAAGTCCGCTGTAGGTAATCGACGGCAGCTTCTGCGTCCTCGTACAACAGGTACGGCGACACCCGCGGGTACCCAGCAGGGGGGTTTGCCATTCGGTGCGGAGTATGACGCCCGCGAGCGTCGCCGATCCTCACCCGGGCCGAACTCACGCTCGGCGCACTCCGGCAGTAGATGACCGCCTCCGCTGGCTCGTCCTCGCCGGTCGTCAGGTAGGAGCGCCAGGCCGCTCGTCGTCGGCCTGCTCTCGACCGCACTCCTCGCAGGTCAGCGGCGGCACATCAAGGAGCCAGGAGCCGCCGTGGTGCCTTCTGCTCCCAGGCGTCCGTTAGGAGTTCGCCCAGGAACTCGCGATCAACACGGGGGAGGGTGACGCCAACTGCGGCCAGTCTCTTGCCCCACCACACCTGCTCGCACGCGCCAGGAGCGCTATCGATTGCCGTGAGGATGCCGCCCTCGTCGAGCATCACGTTCATCCGCTCGTCGGTCCAGAGCGTGGCGAAGATCTTCCCGCCGACACGAAACGAGGGCCGACCGTGGTGATCCTGCTCAACCGCCTCCGGTAACGAGAGCGCAACGGCGCGGGCCTCCGCTGGCGAGACGGTCACGGTCGCAAATTATGCGTCAGCTCCGGCGTCATTCGGGACTGGTCGCCCCGGCGGCGTGTCAGCATTTCGCCCCGTAACACGGCGTAACGCCACATTACGCCCGAACCCTGATTCGGCTCAACCATGCGCGATGCGGTCGTGTCGTGAAGTGTCGTTGCGCTACAGGCTCTAAATCGCACCCAGGAGGTCGCCGGTTCGAGTCCGACTAGCTCCATCTCATGAAACCGCTGCTAGTCGGCGGTTTCTTCGATTCACATGGCGCATAGAACGGGGAGCGGATCGCTCCGCTGACCAGCGAGGCCCCGCTCGGCGGGGCCTCGCTGAGCAGCGTGATGAGCTTTCAGTTCGCCGGCCGCATGAAGTGGCTGACCGCTCGGTTGCCGATCTTCTCGCCGTGGTCCGTCCCCGTCTCGACCGCGTCGCGGAAGTGGAAGCCGACGTAGATGCGGGAAACCGCGTTCTCGTCGGCCGCCTGGGAGAAGCTGGTGAAGTGACGGAGCGTCGGCGAGGGGTCGCCGCACCTCTGTCCCGCGGGCAGCGTGAGGCTGCAGGCCGAGAAGCTCATCCTGTTGGTGTGGAAGAAGCGCGTCAGGACCTGCGCCGCGGCTCCTCCTTCGACGGCGTGCCCGGAGTCGTAGTCCGGGATCGGTGGGGTCTCCAGCAACGGCGTCCACGTCGGGTCGGCGTTCGTGGCGGCGTTGCCGTCGATGTCGGCGAGCCGGATCGCGGTGACCGGCCGCCAGAAACGGTAGTGGTATTTGGTTTCCCAAGTGCCGATGTAGCCATCCGTCAGGGCCAGGTTCAGCAGGCCGAACACTCGGGCGCTCTCCCAGAGATCGAGTCCCTCGGCGGACGAGACCGCCCGGGTGATCCGGTTAAACATGAGTGGCGAGGTGTCGGCCCAGAACAGGGCGATTTCGGTCTGCTCGTCTGTGCGGGCGCTGGGAGTGGTGATGTCATCGCCGCCGAGGCGCTGAATCTCGTTGACGTCCGCGGCGTACTTGCGGCTGGTCAGCGAGTACGGCGGGCCCGGCCGGAACTGCGAAGCGTCCTTCAGCACGAAGGGGGTGAGGTCTTCGGCCAAATGTGGCGCGAAGGCGAAGGGCGTGCTAGGCGTGTAGCGGTACTCGCCGGGAGCGCTGCCCTCCTGGTAGTTCGGATCCACCGTCGGCGTGTCGAAGCCGTCCGCGGAACGCAAGGCCAGGATCGCTGCAGCGGCCGCCCGTCCCAGGGCGACACCCCGTGTCTTCGCGGTCCCGTTCGGGATCGTGCCGAGCGCTGCCGAGTAGTCGTCTTCCACGCTGGCGATGCCCGCGTTGGCGCAATTCGCAGGGAGGAAGAACGAGAACGAGCCGAGAACCGCGACCAGAACGTCGCGAGCGGCTGCCGCCACCGCGGCCTCAGGCGACGCCCCCGGCGCCGCGGTCAGGCTCGCCGCATAGGGACGTGAGCGCCGGTCGATGCCGTTCAGGGCGTCGTGGATCGCCACGTGCATCATCGCGTACATGCGCGCCTCCTGAGGCCCGTAGCCCCCGAGGATGCAGGCAGCGATCGTTGCATCGCTGGCATTGGCGTTCCAGGCGGTAACGGCGTTCGCTCCCGCCGCCGGTTGGGACGCCGTCGCGCTTGTAAGAAATACGCCTGCCGCCAGGCACAGGGCAAGGCCGAGCAGTCGAATCCTGCGGAGCTGAGGGATCACGTTCATCGTTCGCCTCCTCTGCGGCGGCCGGCTCGCTGGAAGCGGCCTGGCCGATTCGTCTGCCACCCATGCTTCACCCGGCCGCCGGTGGAGTCCATACGGGAATCGACGTATCTTTTGTTGCATGGCTGCACTCGCCAGAGGCGACGCGGAGCGGCTCCTCCGCTTCGTCGCCGAGGCGGAAAGCATCGGCGGCGATCAGCCCTTCACGCCCGACCTGCTCGCCGAGCTCGGACACCTCGTGGAGGCCGACTGGGTCACCTATGCCGAGCTCGATCGGGTGCGCCGGCGGAACCTCCGGAATTTCGGCCGGCCCGACGACGGAGACTCTGACTTAGAGCTCGACGACGAGACGCGCTGGCGGGTGCTGTTGGAGGAGCATCCGTCCTGCCTCCACCAGCAGGAGGGTCACTTCGGCGCCTTCAAGCTCTCCGACTTCCTGACCCAGCGCGAGCTGCACCGGACCTGGGTCTACGACACCTGGTTCGCACCTCAAGACCTCGAGTACGAGCTGGAGGTGGCGATTCCCTCGCCGCACTGGCACACGAAGACGTTTCTCTTCGGTCGCAGCAGCGGCGGCCGCGACTTCACCGAGCGCGACCGGCTCGTCCTCGATCTGCTGCAGCCGCATCTGGCGCGGATCTGGCTCGCAGCCAACACGCATCGACTGCTGAGCTCGGCGCTCGCCGAGCTCGACCGCGTGGACGAGCACGATCCTCGCGGAGTGATCCTGCTCGGCCTCGGCGGAGAGATCGAATTCGCCTCGCCCCCGACCGAGCGCCTGCTCCGCGAGTTCTTCCCGGCCAGGAGCGGCAGAGAGCTTCCGCCTGCCTTCAGTGAGTGGCTCGAGTCGGGAGACACGAAGCCGCTGATTCGACGTCGCGGCGAGCGGCGACTAACGGTGCAGCGAGCCGACGGCGCCCTGCTGCTCGAAGAGAGGCACGAACGGATCGAGCTGACCGCACGCGAACGCGAGGTAATCGCCTGGGTCGCCCGCGGTAAGACGAACGCCGAGATCGCACGCCTTTTGTGGCTCGCGCCGAGCACGGTCGGCAAGCATCTCGAGAACATCTACACCAAGCTCGGTGTCAGCACGCGCACCGCGGCGGTGGCCCAGTGCTTCGGTCTGAACGACGCCGAAGCGTCCTAGGCTGCCGGTATCGCACCGAGGAGGTCGCCGGTTCGAGTCCGGCTAGCTCCATCTCTCCACCAACGGCGCAATCGCGGGATTGCGCGCCGTTCGAACCCTTGCCTCCATTTCGCTTGACGATTCCGGTGAGGCCTGCTTCGATCCGGCGTTCGCAACCTTCTTTGAAGGGGGGAACGCCGTCATGAGAGCTACGGGAGCGCGCGCAGCGCTGCTCGCCGCGGCGATGGTCGCGCTTGCGACCGCCGGCAGCGCCTTTGCGCAGGAGACGGGACGAGGGATCGACCCGAACCAGGGCCGAAGCCTCGTCGAGGTGTACCTGGACAGCAAGGCCGACGCGATCGAGCTGCAGCTCAAGGCCGAGGACTACGGCATCGACTTCAACGAGCACTATCTGCGGCACGACGGGAACGGTGGCGTCACCGTCACCGTGTTCGGCAGCGCGGAGGAGCTCGACGCGCTCGAGGCCGCCGGCTACAGCGTCGGCCGCACGATCGAGGGGCCGGCCACCTGGCGCGACCGCGCCGCGGATTGGCAGGCGGAGGTGAAGGCGGAGAAGACCGCGGAGGCCGCCGCCCTCGCCGAGGGCTCGGCCGAGATCGCCCCGCGGGGCGACATCATCGTGCTCCGCGTCGACTACTTCGAGAACTACGCGGGCCGCTTCCTGTCCGTCGAGGCGAAGGACGGCACCCGCGGATCCGCGACCACCGGCGCGTCCCTTGCGCTCTCGTGGAACACGGGCGCGGGCACGGCGATCGACCAGGGCCCGCGGACGATGAACGTCAACATCGACCCGGACACCACACCGGACACGTACATCGAGCACCGAATCCTCGTGAAGGTCGGCGAGGCCAACACCTCGACCCCGGCCGCGCCGACGCGCATCCGCATCGGGTCGAGCCTGGGAGCATTTGTCGAAGCGGACGTGAACACGTGGCTCGGCGGCGGCCTCCCGCCGATGAGCTCGAACTACCTCAGCAACTTCACGACCCGCTATCTCGACCCGACGGAGCTCTACGGACGCTTCCGCGAGCTTGCCGCCGAGTTCCCGGACCTCACGACGCTGATCCCGCTGCCGTACAAGACCAACGGGTACCAGCGGCGGGCCCAGGCGCTGATGGCGGGGCTGACGAATCCCGCGTTCACAGGCAATCTCAGCGCCGCGACCGGGGCGCAGGCCGTCATCCTCACGTCGAGGGCGTGGGGACACGAGGGCGGGAACGGCCTCACGGCCGAGTTCGTCGATCCCGCCGTCCCGAACTCACCGCTCGCGGTGACGATGACCGGCAACGACCTGCGTGTGAGCCTCGCGACGAGTGCGACGGGTGTGCCAACGAGCACGGCTGCACAGGTAGCGGCCGCGATCAACGCGACCCCTGCCGCCTTCGCGAAGCTCGTCGCCCAGACGTACCGGGGCAACGCCGGCGCCGGCATCGTGCAGCCACGGATCAAAGGCAACCTGTCCGACTTCCTTGACACTGGGATGAACGCGCACGTCCAACGCGGGCCGTTCGAGTACTTCGTGATGCGGATCGGGAAGAACCGGCCCGGCAACAGCCCCGACCAGGGGATCCACGGTCGGCGCGTCGGCGTCTTCCTCTACTGCCAGCAGCACGCCCGTGAGTGGGCGACGCCGCTGACGTGCCTCGAGACCGCGGAGCAGCTGCTCCGGAACTACGGGATCGACAAGACGACGCGGAAGCTCGTCGACGAGCTGGACATCTTCATCCTTCCGGCTTCGAACCCGGACGGGGCGCACTACTCGATGCACAACTTCAACAGCCAGCGCAAGACGATGACCAACTGGTGCATGAACGGTGGCCTCGAGACCGATGACCCGAACGCTGCGAGCTTCTGGACGCCGCGGCCGAGCTCGCTCCCCGGAGGCGTCACTCAGCCGTTCAACGACTCGGCGGCCCGGAACGCCTGGGGCACCGACATGAACCGCAACAACACGTTCGGCACCCTGATAGACGGCTACATCGGCGCGTCGACCTCGTGCGTCAGCGAGGTCTTCGCGGGCCCGTCCGAGGCCTCCGAGCCGGAGATCAAGAACGAGCTCTGGGTCGCGGACACGTTCAAGAACATCAGGTTCTCGAACAACATCCACAGCTTCGGCGGCTACTTCATGTGGGCGCCGGGCACGTACCTGCCGGACCGTGGCGAGGGCCAGGCCGTGCACGCGAACATCGGCGTCGAGAAGTACTTCTTCGAGGCCGGCGACCGGATCCTGAACAGGATCAAGGACGTCCGGAACACGGCGATCCTGCCGGAGCGGACGGGGCCGATCGCGGACGTCCTCTACTCGGCGGCGGGGAACAGCGCCGACGAGCACTGGTACAACCGCGGCGTGATCGCGTACTCGTTCGAGACCGGCGCCGACCGGTTCGGCGGGCTCGAGCAGACGACGGTCTCGGTGGCCTCGGCCGCAGGCGCGACCGCCGTCCGGTCGGCGAACCGGAATCTGTTCACGCCGCTCGAGAAGGTCACCTTCGACCCGGGCCTGCCGACGGAGGAGACGCGGACGGTGGAATCCGTCGCTGCCCAGAACCCGGGGAGCCCAGCGCCAAACATCACGTTCACCCAGCCGCTCCAGTTCGCGCACGCGGCCGGCGCGGTGATGCGGGGCCAGGACCTCACACAGACCGGGGTCGGCTTCCAACCCGACTACGCCACCGAGGGCCGCTTCGAAGCGCTCGAGTTCGCGGCCGGCAACTACGGCCTGCTCGAGTCGGCCTACGAGTACTCGAAGGACGACAAGGGGCCCGAGGTGATCATGACCGGGGCGCGCACGTCGAGCACGCCGATCACGACGACGTTCCAGTACGTCAGCGAGCCCGCCGTGATCCGCTACACGACGGACGGCTCGAAGCCGAGCAACACGTCGACGCTCTGGGACTCGACGGGACCGCGTGAGCCGGGCCAGTCGTTCGTCGTCACGACGACGACGGAGTTCCGCTGGCTCGCCACGGACATGGCCGGGAACCAGACGACCGGCAGGGCGAAGTTCCAGATCAACTAGGGCAGGAGGACAAACGCAAGGGCGGCCCGGGGCTCCGGGCCGCCCTTCTCCTTCTCGCCGCGGCGCTCGTCGGCGCGGCCGTGGTGGGCGCGACCGTCGTCCTCACGCAGGACGGCAGCGACGAGCCGACGGCCGCCGTTGACCTCGAACGGTGCCGTGGCCTCGTCGGCGACGCGGGACGCGACTGCGTGACGCGGGAGTTCCAGCGGCTCGTCGCCGGTACTGACGACCCGCGGCCCGCGGTCGGCGCGATCGAGCTGGCCGTCAGGCGCGAGGGCGGCTTCGTGCTCTCCAACTGCCACGGAGTGATGCACACGGTGGGACGGACGTACGCGCTCGACGAAGGTCTGACGTTGGGCGATCTCCAGGACGTCCTCCCGCGCAGCAACGACCCGGGCTGCAGCGCCGGGTTCGCTCACGGGCTCGTCACAGGGGTGGCGCCCTCGATCGACGTCCGGCGGCCCCGCGAGGCGGCCGCCGTCTGCGCGGACGCGGGCACGCGCTACCGCCGCTACAGCTGCGTTCACGGTCTCGGGCACGCCTTCATGCGGATGCACGGCGACCGCCTGGCGCCGGCGCTGGACCTGTGCCGCGCACTCGGGCCGCCCGCGCCCGACTGCGCGCAGGGCGCGTACCACGACTACTGGTTCGCCGTTGCCGGAGCAGACGAGGCCGAGCTCCCTCCCGGCGCGGTCACCGATCCACGCGAGCTGTGCGGAGCTCAGCCGGCGGCGTTCGTTCGTCCGTGCTGGTACCGCGTGTTCGTCGACGACCGGCCCGAAGGGATCGTCGTCGACTCGGCCGTGCATCTCGACGTCCTCTGCGACGGCCTCGAAGGACTCCAGCGCGAGGCGTGCATCACGGGTGCGGCGGTCATCGGCCCGGCTGACCCCGAGCGCCAGCTCAAGCTCTGCGCCGAGTTCGAGCGGGAACGCGACGCTATTGCGTGCATCCGCGGCACGAAAGCGCAGAACCTCCTCGGGGCATCAACTGATGCCTACGTGCGCCTCCTCGCAGGCTGCGAGACGTTCGCCGGCGCGGTGCGGGTCGCCTGCTACCGCTGGCTGGGGAAGGCCGTTGCGGTGCTCACCGACGGCGCCTTCGAGCGGGAGGGGTGCCCGGCCCTCGAGCCCGAGGATGCCCGCCGCTCGTGCGCCGCAGGCGCCCGCGAGCTCGAGAGCGCGCTCGTGACCTTCAGCTGAGCGAGCGGGCTCGTACTCCGATGAGTTTTCCGGCCTCCTGCCGTCCTAGTGGCAGGAAGGAGGAACGAGATGACGGAAACCCCGGAGTACGATGTCGAGATCACCCGCGTCTTCGCTGCGCCGCGGCAACGCGTGTATCGGGCGTTCACCGACCCGGAAGAGTTCGCCCGGTGGTATGGGCCAGAGGGATTCCCGGTCGACTCGACGAGCGTCGAGCTGGACGCGCGAGTCGGCGGTCGGCAGCAGTTTGCGATGGTGGGCGAAGGCGATCCCTCCATGCGGACAGGGTTCGACGGCCGGTTCGTCGAGGTCGTCGAGAACGAGCTGCTCTCGAGTCGCGGGGCGTGGGATGGGATTCCCGGCCAGGCGACGCCGTGGCCGTCGAGCCTGCGCGTGGAGTTCCACGACGAGGGCGGCAAGACGCGGTTGGTCGTGCAGGAAGGCCCTCACCCGCCCGGAACGGCCGATTTCGGCCGCCAGGCCTGGGAGATGATGTTGCCGAAACTGGAGGCGGTGGTCGGCCGCTGATACCGCACCACGGCGCTTCGCCTAGCGCAGGTTAGGCAGCCGCGCGCGCCGGGCCGTTGGCGGCACTCGGAGGCTCGCTCACCGTCGAGAGCCCACCTGGAGACGGGACCCGAAGCACCGTCGAGCTGCCGCTCGAGCCCAGCTACTAGCGGACGGGCTGCCAGTCGGGATAGGCGTACGCGATCGCGCCGCCTGCCACGCGCTTCGCACCCCTACCGTCGGCCGTCATCACGACGATGCCTTGGCGCTTGGCCAGTGCGTGGACGTAGGCGAGCCGCCGTCCGTCAGGCGACCAGGCGGGCCACGTGTGGGCGCCGGCGTCCTTCGTCAGCCGCCGGGTCGTCGCGCCGTCCGGCCCGGTCATCCAAATGTCGGTCCTGCCCCGGTAGTGGCGCACGAACGCGAGCGTTTCGCCGTCCGGAGACCACTCCGGCATGGAGTCGCGGGCGTAGTCGCTGCCGAGCTGGGGTGGGTCGGTCAGCCGCCGCTGATTGCCCCCGTCGGCGTCCATCAGCCAGATTGCGTCCGTCCGTCCGCTCATGCGGACGAAGGCGAGCGTGTTCCCGTCCGGGGACCACGCCGGTACTGCTCCGTCGGCCGTGAGGAGGCGCTTGCCGCTGCCGTTCGCGTTCATCACCCAGATGCCGAACTTCCCGCCGCGGTTGCTGACGAAGGCGAGCTTCGTCCCGTTCGGCGACCACGACAACTGGTCGTCGACGAAGCGGTCCTGAGTGATGCGCCGCAACGCCGTCCCGAGGACGTACACCTCGTAGGCCGTGGCGGCTCCCGGCTTCGACCGGTCGCTGACGTACGCGATGCGCTTCCCGTCCGGCGACCACCTCGGATACCGCTCGAAGCCCTTGCCGCTCGTGATGCGCCTCAGCCGTGAGCCGTCCGCCCTCATTCTGTACAGGTCGAACGGGCCGTTCTTCACGCGGATGCTCGAGAAGACGATCTCGCCGTTCCGGACAGGGGCGACCTGGCCGCCGGCACTGCCGGCCCCGAGTGCATACGTCGTACACCCAACGGCGAGCAGGAGAACGACGACACGAAGCTGCACAGTGCATTGAACGTAGCGGTGGGAGTTCAAGACGCCGTTTGGGCGAAGTTAACTCTCCTCGCGACCGACCTTGCAGCGGGTTCGTCGTCGCCGTTCCGGTGGCGCCGGCTAGTCCTCGACCGCGTCCTCGGCCCGCTCGGCGAGCTCGACGATGTCCCCTTCCTTGAAGAGGATCTTCTGGAGCGCGATCCGCCACTTCTCCTTTCGCCGAGCCAGGAACTCGAGATCCATCGAGAAGTGGAGGAATTCCTCGCGCTGCGCGTGCTCCATGATGCTGCGAGCTTCGTCGTTCTCCTCGACGGATAGTCGCTGTTCGTACCAGCCGATCGCCTCAGCCTCTTCCTGAAGCGAGGCGATCACACGCGCAAAGGTGCGGGCCTCCGCCGAGAGCTCGTCCGGCGGCTCGTGGTACTGGTCCGTCGGCATCGTCGAAGCATCGCAAACCTGGATTGGATGTGAGCCCGCATCCGGAGACGTCGAGCCGTTAGCCTTCCCGCGATGGCTTTCCTCGACAGGATCCGCGCCTGGTGGAGCAAGGACGACCTCGAGCGGGAGGAGCAAGAAGAGCTGGCCGGCGTGTCGCAGGCGGATCGCGCCGCGGCGGAGGAGGACTTCGAGGGGCGCAAGGACGACGTTGCCGCTCGAAGTGGCCTGCTCGGGGGCGGCGCGGGCGACTACGAGCGCGACTCCGAGCCGCCGCGACCCTAGCCTGAAGTGAGCGAGCCCGGCCCGCTACCGCCTGGCACCAGGGCGCCTGACTTCGAGCTCCGCTCGACGCCCGACCAGACGGTCTCGCTCGGCGAGCTGCGCGGGCGGCCCGTGATCCTGGTCTTCTACCCGGAGGACTGGAGCCCGGTCTGTTCGGATCAGCTGGCCCTCTATCAGGAGCTGCTTTCGGAGTTCCGGAGGTTCGACGCGGAGGTCGTCGGCATCTCCGTCGACGGGATCTGGTGCCATCTGGCCTTCGCCAAGGATCGGAACCTCCACTTCCCGCTGCTCGCCGACTTCGAGCCCAAGGGTGAGGTCGCACGCGACGTACCAGGTGTACAGATCCGCAGGATGGAACGACCGAGCGAGCGCTCTATGTGATCGACGCCGACGGCATCGTGCGGTGGAGCTTCATCTCGCCTGTCGGCGTGAACCCGGGCGCGGATGGAATCCTTCGCGCGCTGGAGAGCCTCAGACGAAGGCGACTCGTGAGCCAGACCCAGTGGATCGCGGCGCTCACCCTGCCCGTGGACGAGGGGCGCGACCACATCCAAGGGCCGCCGAGTGCGCCCGTCACACTCGTGGAGTACGGCGACTACGAGTGTCCCTATTGCGGCGCGGCGTATCCGATCCTCAAAGAGGTGCAGGCGCGGATGGGGGAGAGGCTGCGGTTCGTGTTCCGCAACTTCCCGATCTCGACGTCGCACCCGCACGCCGAACAGGCTGCCGAGGCCGCGGAGGCCGCAGCGGCCCAGGGCCCGTTCTGGGAGATGCACGACACGCTCTACGAGAACCAGAGCCGGCTAACTGATCCGGATCTGCATTCCTATGCGGAACAGCTCGGGCTCGATGTTCAGGTGTTCGATCAGGAGCTGGCCAACCATGTCCACGCCGAGCGCGTGCGGGAAGACTTCATGAGCGGCGTTCGGAGCGGCGTGAACGGCACGCCGACGTTCTACGTCAACGGCGCGAGATACGACGGCTCGTACGATCTCGAGACGCTGCTGGGCGCGCTCGAGCAAGCCACGAAGCCGATCTCCGCAGGCTAGGCCAGCCGATCACGGAGCGAGCTCGGCCTTGCGGACGCGCTGGAAGCCCGCTGCTGTCAACACACCCGCATCGAAGAGGCGAGTCATCCAGCCGTACGGGCTGAGCGGGTTCGCCTCGTCGTCCGCGGCTCCGATCGCTGCAAAGACCCTGCCCCCGCGGAAGTCCCACTCCTCGAGCTCGTCGTGGTTCTGCTCGATGTCTGCTCGGAAGCTCTCGAGATCGTTGCGGAGCCGCTCCTTGATGGTGTCGAGCCACGTGTCCCGCCGGTCGCGCGCCGGGTGGACGCCGGCGGCCTCGAGGAGGTCGTCCTCGATCTCCTCCAGGATCAGCGCGTCGAGGTATCGGCTCGCTTCGTCCCAGTCCGGTGCCTGGCCGGGTTCGAGCGCGACCAGCTCTGCGGAGAGCCCTGCGCCCCTGGCGCGTTCGAGAGCCGCCGCGACTTCGTCGGTGTCTGCGTCCCGCTCGAGGGCATGCTCGAGCTGGTGGTCGGGGAGTGACTCCGCCTCGACGTAGTCGCGTACGGCCACCAGTTCGAGAAACGGTGCATCCAGCTCGTCGCGAGCGAGCCGTTGCTCGTCCACGACCCAGCTGATCGGCGCCCCGTCCTCGAGCGTCGTCAGCTGGTGGCCGCGGAGCGGCGCGTCGGCTCGAAAGCGGCGAAAGGCACCGTGCTCCTCCGACCCGTCCGGATGGCGAAGGGTCAGGCGGTAGCGGGCCGGCCACGCCTCGATGCTCCTACCCTCCATGCGATCCACGAGCCAGCTCCGCCCGCCGATCTCAACGATGGCGCCGGGCGCCAGCGCGTCCTCGCTGGTGTAGCGGTGGACGCGCTTACCGCCGGAGCGGTCGCGGGTGGTTATCTCGTATTCGATGGCCAAGTGCGTCGAGGCTAGCGCTCGAGTCGGGCCTGCTCTTCGGTGGTGCGTTCGGCGGTCGGGTGCGCTTCGAGTCGATCGTCGTCGATCGGCTCACCGCTTTCGATCGACAGCCCGTACGTTCCCCGCGCCAGGCGTTCCTCGGCTCGCTCGACGTCGGCGAGCTCATTCGCGAGCTGCTCTCGGAGGCCGGCGGCGAGCTCGTCTTCCTGGAGCTCGCTCCCCTGGTCGCCCAGGTGCTGGTCCCGCGTGGCCAGGTCGGTGGCGGGCGCATGGGTCTCGCCGGCAAGCGCCTTCTCGAGCCGCTCGCGCTCGCGGCGGAGAAGCTCGCGTGCTCTTTCGGTCTCCATCGCCGCCCACTCTACGGCTAGCCGAACGTGACCGAAGCCCCGTCCAAGCCGAGGCGGCCCACGAAGAAGGCTCTCTACATCGTGGCCCGGGATTTCAACGCCTGAGTGTGAGCGAATCTCTAGTAGGCGCGCGACGACTGGTATCGGGACGTCGCCGCCCGGCTCGAGTACGTCAGCACATCGCCCAGGAAACCGAGCCCCACGACGATCCACTCAGCGCCGTCGACGCCGACGATGGGCGACCAGACGAGCACGTACGCGAGTGTCGTCCAGGGGAGGGCGATCAGGCCGAGGAGCGGCCAGACCCACGAGTCGAATGCGAGGTCGACGCGCTCACCGAAGATCCACCAGACGAGGAGCGCAACGCGCGGACCGAGGAACCCCGCCGTCAGGACCAGACAGCACATGGCGCGGGACTATCGCACATCGCGCTCGAATCGCACTCTCGACCCGCGCTTTGCGCCGAGGTAACTGGATAGGATCGCTGCGTGCCCGACCCGAGTCTCGACCTGCTGCGCGGAGTGCCGCTCTTTGCCAAGGCGGACGACCGTTTTCTGGGGCGCCTCGCGGGCGAGTTCATGGAGCGGACGTACGCTCCCGGCGACTTGATTGCCGAGGAGGGCGAGGCCGGGAAGACGTTCATCGTCATCGAGGCGGGTGAGGTGGCCGTGATCGTCCACGGCCAGACGGTCGGCCGGCTCGGCCCCGGCGACGCCTTCGGCGAGATGGCGCTGATCGACAAGTCCGCGCGCAGCGCGACAGTGAAGGCGGAAACGCAGGTGCACGGCTTCCAGCTGCCTGTGTGGAGCTTTCGTCCGCTCGTCGAGAGCCATCCCGAGATGGCGTGGGCGCTGCTCGAGGCGCTCGCCGAGCGTGTCCGCGTTGCCGAGGGACGCGGCACGGCGACCGAGTCATAGGGGTCGTCAGTTGCGCGCCCGATGAGTTCGGTGCGACGCGACAGTCATAACTACCGATCGCGATAGGCGGTCGCCGAGGAATCCAGGAGCCGCCTACGCTGACGTGACGAAACGGCCAGAAGGAGGCGCCACGATGCCCGAGCAAAAGATCGGAACCCGCGAGGAATGGCAGGCGGCTCGCGACGAGCTTGCGAAGCTCGAGGGCGAGCAGGCCGAGCTCGACCAGAAGGTGACCGAGCAGCGACGTCAGCTTCCCTGGGTTCCCGTGGAGAAGGAGTACGAGTTCGACACCGAGGAAGGGAAGAAGACGCTCGCCGAGCTCTTCGACGGGCGCTCGCAGCTTCTCGCCTACAACATCATGTTCGGCCCCGATTACGAGCTCGGCGCCTGTCCGGGCTGCTCGATGGTCGGGGATGAGCTCGGCGCCACGCTCGTGCATCTGAACCACCGCGACGTGACAGTGATCTGCTTCTCGCGTGCACCGATCGACCGGCTCATCGCCTACAAGGAGCGGATGGGCTGGGAGTTTCCCTACGTCTCGACCAACGGGACGGATTTCCCCTTCGACTTCGGGCTTGCCCTCACGCCCGAGCAGGCGCAGGAGATCCCCGAGGTCAAGGAAACGCTCGAAAACCCCCCCGAGTGGCTCGAAGACTGGGGGAGGCAGGTCGGAGCAAAGCTCGAGGACGGCATGCGCGAGAATCCGAGCTTCATCGCCTTCGCGCGCGACAACGGAACCGTGTACCACACCTACACCGTGTCGGCGCCCGATCCGTTCGTCGCCCCGTACAGCTCGTTCCTGATCCAGCGAACGCCGAAGCCTGAACCCGAGGAGCCCCGCGCCTGGCGCAAGGACGAGTACCCGGACTAACCACGTACGTGCGCTGAACAAGACGTAGGCCGCTCGAATTCAGCGGGAAAGCGGCGCTGCCCGGTCGCCTCGACCGGTGAGCGAGTCGCTGCGGCGGCATGATCGGCCGGTGAACGTGCCCCCCGTGCCTCCGAACCTCGCGAAAGCCGCGGACTGGTCATGGCGGCTGCTCGCTGTGGGGGCCGCGCTATTCGGCTTGATCGCGCTGCTCTGGTACCTCCAGGTGATCGTCCTCCCGATCATGGTGGCGCTCACGGTCGCGCCGGCCCTCACACCGATCGCGGAGCGACTGCGGAGTCTGCGGCTCGAGCGCCCGGCCGCCGCGATTGCACTGTTGGTCGGGCTCGCGTTTGTCGCCGGGTTGATCGCGATCGTGACGACGTCGGTTGTCGGGCAGTGGGAGGAGCTCAGGGACTCGGTCTCCCAGGCCGTGGACGAGATCACGACTCGACTCGAAGCCGAGCCCTTCAACCTGTCCTTCGACAGGACCGAAGATCTGCGGTCGTCTTTGGGCGATTCGTGGCAGGAGGCGTCGGGCTATGCGGCTTCGGGCGTCCAAGCGGGTATCGGCCTGATCACGGGCCTGGTGCTCGCGATTGCGATCCTCTACTTCGTGCTGCGCGACGGCGCGCGGATGTGGGCGTGGATCCTGACGTTGCTCTCGCCGGAGACACGCCCGGCGATCGACCGGGCAGGGCGGCGGGCATGGGACGTGCTCGGCGGCTTCGTTCGTGGAACGGCGCTCATCGCCGCCATCGATGCCTCGCTGATCGGGCTCGGGCTCTGGATCCTGGGAGTGCCGCTCGCGTTCGCGCTGGCCGTGCTCGTCTTCATGGGCGCATTCGTCCCCTTCGTCGGCGCGTTCGTCTCCGGGCTGGTCGCCGCTCTCGTTGCCTTCGCAGACGGCGGCTGGGAGCTCGGGCTCGCGACCCTCGCCCTCGTCGTCGCCGTCCAGATCATCGAAGGCAACTTCCTGCAGCCGATCATCCAAAGCCGCACCGTCGACCTGCACCCCGCAGTGATCCTGCTCGCGGTCGCCGCCGGCGCCTCGCTCTTCGGCATCGCCGGCGCCTACCTGGCCGTGCCGGTCACGGCCGTGGTCTTCGCCGTTGTCGGCTCCCTGCGCGCGCCAACCAGCGGCGTCGGATGAGCGCGGCTCGGCCACTGGCGTCCGCCTTGCTCGCCGTCGTGATGCTGGCGGCAGCGTCGGCGGCCGAGCCCGCGCCGAGCAAGACGATCCGCGTGCGGAACGACAAGCAGTTCAAGGCCGCGGTCTCAAAGCTCGCGAGGTCGGGTGGAACGATCCGGCTGCTCCCCGCGTTCTACCGCGCGCTCGTCGTGCCCCCGCGCTCCAACCGCCGGCTGCGGATCATCGGGAAGCCGGGCGTGCGGATCGAGCGGCTGGTGTTCGACCGAACCAAGTTCGTGTCGCTTTCCGGTGTGAGGATCTCGCCGCGGAGGCAACACGCGGTCATCGAGGTCAACCACTCCAAGCACATCGACCTGAACGACCTCGTCGTCAGCGCGCGGGGAACGCGTCTCTCTGCATCGGTGACTGCCTGGGCGTCGCGGTACGTCAGGATCCGTCGCAGCACGTTCACGCATTGCGGGGATCGTTCAGTCGAGTGGTCGAACTGCCTCATGCTCTTCCGGCGCACGCAGCACGTGACCGTTGAGGACAACTGGTTCCATGACTGCTACGGCTGTGACTTCATCCACGGGCGGTTCGGCTCGCACCTGACGATCAGGCGGAACCGCTTCGAGCGGGCTCTCCCTTGCCGTTTCCGTCTCCTCGGCCGGGTGCGCTGCGGCCACCAGGACCTCGTCCAGCTGTTCAAGGGCAGCTGGCTGCGCGTGGAGCGCAACCACTTCGGCGTCTACAAGTACGGCGGCGCCCAGCTGTCACTTACAGGGCCGATCGACCACGTCTCGATCGCCAACAACGTATTCGTCGGGACCGACCCCCGCGTCCCGGGCTATCGGGCGCGAATGGGGCTCATCGTCGGCGCAAAGGGCTCGGATCGGCTGCCGCGCTTCGTCGAGGTCGTCAACAACACGATCCTGACCGGGTTCAAGCGAATCGACGGCTACGCAGGCTCGCTGCGAATCAGCCGCGCGTACCGGTACGGAGGCTATTCACGGCGCGAGCGGCCCCTGATCGTCAACAACGTCATCGGCCTGCTGCGCACGTGGGGCCGCGTCTGCTTCGGCGCGCGCGGATCGATCTCGAACGTGATCATCCGCGGCCACAGGTGCTCCCGCTCCGATCAGGTCGGCTTCGCGCACCTCGATCGGCGAGGCCGCCCGACCTCGCGGTCGCGGCGGCTGATCGGCAGGGCGAACCCCAGACTCGCCCCCACCCACGACATGACCGGACATCGACGCCGCGGTGCTCCGGACATCGGGGCGTACGAATACGGCGCGCCTGGCGCCTAAGCTGCCCGTCCGCCGGCTCGTGTCGACCAGCCGCGCCCGATCGCTCGCAGCAGCAACGGGTACACGAGCGCGTGCCGGAACGGCCTGATCGCCGCCATGTACGCCCTGCCGAACCGCCCGTTCGGCTTCACCAGCACGGCCATCTGTCCGTGGTAGCCACTGCCGGAGCGATCCGGAATCCAGCCGATGTGCATCACCGCGTGCACGGTCCTGTTGGACAGCTCGGCCGCCCACTCGTCGTGCGTCTGGTAGAGCGAGCTGAACACCCCCGGCCCGTCCGCGTCCGCGCGCCCGGGAACCGTGCGCACATCCGGTCCACGCGGCGCTTCGAGCAGGTCCGCGGGTAGCCGCGCACGCAGCGATTGCACGCGTTCGCCGACGCCTGAGCCGGGTCTGTCCCACCTGAACACTCGTCCGAGCTTCCAACGGAGAGCGAAGAGCGCGCGGAGCACGATCGGCAGGTCGTCATCTCCGCGGCTGGTGAACCACTGCACCAGCCGCGCGAGGTCGTCCGGTCCGCCCGGCGTCGGCAGCTCCCACACGTCCTCCACCTCGAAGTCCTCGGTGATCTCATGAACTCGCCACGGCCGAGAGGTGTGCGCACTCGTCGGAAGCCTCATCTCGCTCAAGTCTCGCTGACGAAATATCTCCGCCCCGCCGGGCCGGGGCCGGGTCGCACCGGCTCCTGGTCGCAAACACGAATGCCAGCGGCCTCAACACCGCCCGACCGATGAGTTCGGGCGGTCGCCTCTTCCGAGCAGGAAGGCCCGGCTACGTGCTGAGGCGCGCGGCTGCGCCTAGCTTGCCCAGTGGGTCGCGCAGTAGGCGTCGCGCGCCGAGCGCCCGCCCATGAGTGGCATGTATTGCGTGGCCGTCCGGATCCCGCGCGCCTGCGATGCGGCGTAGTCCTCGATCTCGCGAGCGACGGCGTTGCGCGCTTCCGGGGTGCGCGCCTGGGCGAGGAGCTCTGCATGCCGCCACGCGGTCTCCCGCCAGCTCGCGATGCTCTGGAAGAGCACGAGATCGTCGAGGGTCGTCGGCAGATTGGTGTCGTCGATGGTCGGGTCGAAGCGGCGGGCGACCTCCGCAATGACGTCATCGGTCACGCGGTTGAGGATCTGATTCACCCGATCGTGGTCCGGCTTCCGGCTGGTGCCGTCCGGCGTGACGAGCCCGACGCTGTAAAGGACGAACGGGAGGTCGCGCTGGACGTGTGCGTTGATGCCGAGGAGCAGATTGCCGTTCGCGGAAACGGCACGATCTCGTGCCGCGTCGAACGCGACTCGCCACGCAGGCGGGACAGACGCAGTCCTTCCCGCCGCCCAGGCGTCGTGGGCGGCGAAGTAGTAGCGCGCGAAGAGGACGTCCTCGTGATTCACGAAGGATGTGTTGTCGAAGAACGGCGTTTCGATGGTCCGTCGGTACTCCTCGGTCACGCGCAGGTAGGTCAGGGCGAAGATCGCGTCGTGGTCACACGATGATGCGAGCGGCTCGAACCGCGTGGTCATCTGGCGGATGACCTTGTCGACGCACTGAACCCGGCCGGCGATGCAGTCGTTCGGGCTGTCGACGTCGTAAGGAAGAGAGAGCCCGGGCAAGAGCGAGCTCCAGCCGACGAACGGCGCATCCTCGGCGACGGCCGTGGTCGGCTGCGCGAGCGCGAGGAGCACGAGCGCGAGAAGTGCAAGCCGCAGGCTTGATTTGAGCTGCATTCCTGACATCGCTGTCCCCGATCAGCGAGAAAACGTAACCCGGGTTACAAACAGTGGTTTGTGGGGCGGCGAGAAAGGAGAAACTTTCCACTGGGCCCGTAGAGAGAGGAAGGTGTTTTCTGTGGCAACGCCCGGCCTCGTCCGAACGCAAGACCTTCTCGCCGGCGCAGGCGCCGCTACCGGAGTCCGCGCGACGTTCGACGCCGTCGAGGAAGCGCTCGATGCTCTCGGGCGCGACCCCGGTCTCGTCCTGATCTTCCCGACCGGCGACCTCGATCCTCAGGAGACGGCGATGCAGGCTCACGCGGCCGCGGGAGAAGCACGCGTCGCCGGAATGACCGGGACGGGCGTCATCACGCCCGGCGGTGCTATCGAGAGCGGCTGCTCTGCGGTCGCGTTCGACGCCTCGGTTCCGGTCGGAATCGGCACCGCCCCTTCCGCCGACCCGCGCGCCGCCGGGCGCACTGCCGCGGCCGAAGCGCTGGTTGACGTCGATCGCGAGGGAAGTCATGTCGTGCTCCTGCTTTTCGTCGACTCCGAGTCGGGCGACCAAGCTGAGATCGTCGACGGGGCCTACGAAGTCGCAGGCGGGCGCATCCCGCTCGCGGGCGGAGCCGCCGGCGGCGAAACGAGAGCCCAGTTCGCCGACGGCCGGCCGTTGTCGGGAAGCGTTGTCGCTGTCGCCATCGCCAGCCAGCAACCGATCGGTGTCGGCATTTCCCACGGCTGTGTGCCTCGTGGCACGCCGTCGATCGTCACCCGTTCGCACGGCCGCGTCTTGCTCCAACTCGACGGTCGGCCCGCCGAGGCTGTCTACCTCGAGAAGATTGGCGTGAGCGACGTCCCGTTGAGTGACGACGATTTCGAAGCGATCGCGATGGCGCATCCGCTTGCACAGCCGGAGCTCCGCGGTGATGTCCGTCCACGATATGTGCGCGGTCGAATGCCCGGGGGCGGCCTGGTCTGCGCAACGAGCATCGAGGCCAATGCGGCAGTCGATGTCTGCGAGCAGAAGCCGGAAGCCATCGTTCGCAGCGCCGTGGACGCAGTGGACGAAGCGCTCGGGCACCTTTCCGGCCCTGCCGAAGCCGTTTTGATCTTCGACTGTGCTGCGAGGAGCGCGCGGTTCGGCAATCCGCTCGCCGCGCGCGAGGTCGAGTCGATTATCTCGTCAGTCGGGGATCCTCCGCCCGCAATCGCAGGTACCTACACACGCGGAGAGATCGGCCGGATCCGGGGTGCGAAAGGAGATCGCAACTATAGCCTCGTCGTCGTTGCATTCGGTTCATCGGGTTGACCGCCGGGACGAGCTGCTTCGGCGCTTCGTCGAAGCAGCTCGGCGAGCGCAGATCGTCACGATTGTCAACAGCGCCGCTTCGGAAGCCGAGCTGGGCGAGCTTTTCACCGCCGAGCTCTGCGAGGCCTTCGAGGCCGAGATCGCGTTCGTCCTGACGGAGCCTCACGGCGGAGGCGTTCGCACACTTGTTGGCGCCTACGGCCTCACGGCCGACCAGCGTGCAGACCTGCTCGAGGACGAAAGCTGTGCGCACGTCATTCGGTCTGAGGAGATACATCTGCACCATGACGATCCCCTCACGATCGGGGTCCGTCAGCTCGTTCTGGCGCCGTTTGCCGGAAAGGTCGATCGCGGCGTGGTCGGCGTCGCACGCCTCTACGACGAGCGCTTCGACGAGGGAGAAGTCGCCTTGCTCGAGGCAGTCGTGGAAAGCATCAGCCATGCGCTGGAACGCATTCGCCTCGGGGAGGAGCGCGATGCCCTCTTTGCCCGCGAGCATGCGGCCCGACGCGAAGCCGAGGAGCGGGGGCAGGCTGCTCTGGTGCTCGGCTACGTCGCCGACGGCGTCTTTCTCGTCGACGCGAACGGGACGGTTCAGCTCTGGAACCCGGCCGCTGAGGCGATAACGGGTATCTCGGCCGAGGCAGTGCTGGGCCTTCCAGTAGAGAACGCGCTGCCCGGCTGGGAATCACTCGCGGAGGTCCTCACCATTGCGAGCGCCCCGGCAGAGTCCACTGTTCCTGCGGCAACGCTTCATGTCCAGGTCGGAGAACGGGACCTCTGGCTGTCGGTCGCCGGGGTGAGCTTCGCGGACGGGACCGTCTACGCGTTTCGCGATCGAACGGAGGAGCGGCGGTTGGAGGCGCTCAAGACGGATTTCATTGCCACTGTCTCCCATGAGCTGCGAACTCCGATCGCGGCGGTCCACGGCGCCGCCCAGACACTCGCGCGCGAGGACGTCGTCTTCACCGACGATTTGCGTCGCCGCCTCCTATCCGTCATCTCGGACCAATCCGAGCGGCTTGCGCACCTCGTCAACGACATCCTGCTCGCGAGCCAGGTCGAGTCCGGCCGGCTGATTCTCGCGAGCCAGCAAGTCGACGTATCGGAACTCGCGCGCAGGGCGGTCGAGGCGGGGCGCGCGCATGCCCCCGCGGAACTCTCGCTGGAGCTCGTAGCACCACCGACTCTTGCCCCGGTGACCACGGACCGCGACAAGCTCCGGCAGGTGCTCGTGAACCTCGTCGGCAACGCGATCAAGTACTCACCGGGCAGCGGCCGGATAGAGGTTCGCCTCGAGCCGCGTGAAAACGGTCTTCGCATAGCCGTTCGCGACGAGGGGGTCGGAATTCCGCAGTCCGAGCAGCAACGAATCTTCGAGAAGTTCTACCGCGTTCCGGAGATGATCAACGCAGTCGGTGGTACGGGCCTCGGCCTCTACATCTGCCGCGAGCTGGTCCGCCGTATGGGAGGAAGTATCTGGGTCGAGTCCGCCGAGGGGGTCGGCTCGACATTCTTCGTAGAGTTGCCGTTCGCCCCGGCTTCGACCTGAAGATGTTCGAGTTCGGCTAGGTCGGCGTCCTCAGGCGGCGGGTTGGAGCGAGCGGTCCACGGCATCGGGCGACAGGACGTGCTCGATCACCATGATCGCCGCGCCGATCACGCCCGCTCGGTCGCCGAGGCGGCACGGAACGATGCGGAGGTCGCGCGTCGCGAGTGGCAGCGAGCGGCTGAAGATCCCCTCCCGGACCCCTGCCAGAAGCTGTGCGTGAGCCTCGGCGATGTCTCCGCCGATGACGATCACCGCGGGGTTGAAGAAGTTCACCGTTCCGGCCAGCACCTCGCCGAGCGTTCGTCCGGCATCACGCACCATCCGGATCGCGCCGCCGTGGCCGCTCTGGACGAGGCGGAGAACGTCGCGGCTCTGGGACGCGTCCTCGCCCGCCTCGGCGAGCCTCTGTGCGAGCGCCTGGCCGCCTGCGATCGCCTCCAGGCAGCCGATGTTCCCGCAGCGGCAGATGACGTCTTCCCTGCTCGTGGCCCGGATGTGGCCGATGTCGCCGGCCGCTCCACGGGCACCGCGATGGATGTGGCCGTCGGCCACGATGCCGCAGCCGATGCCCGTACCCACCTTGATCAGGAGCAGATGCTCGGTGTTCGGCCAGTGCATCCGGTGCTCGCCGCGGGCCATGATGTTGACGTCGTTGTCGACGAGGACCGGGGCGCTGTAGCGGCCGGCGAACCATTCGGGGATGGGGAAGTCGTCCCAGCCCGGCATGATCGGCGGATTGACGGGCCGGCCGCTGTCGAACTCGACGGGGCCCGGCACGCCCACGCCGATCCCGCTCACGTCGCTGCCCGACCGCCCGACCTCGTCGAGCAGCTCGGTGAAGCGCTCGGCCACCCACGCGAGGGCGTGTTCCGGCCCGAGGGCGATGTCCAGGTCGGATGCGCGCTCGGCCAGCGGCGTGCCGACGAGGTCGCTCACCGCGACCCGCGCATGCGTTGCGCCGAGGTCGGCGACCAGGACGACGCCGGCTTCACGGTTGAACGCGAGCACGGTTGCGGGACGACCGCCGGTGGAGGGGCTGCCTCCGGCTTCATAGACGAGGCCTTGCGCGAGCAGCGCGTCGACCCGTTGGGCGACAGTCGAGCGGGCAAGCCCGGTCTCTCGGGCCAGGTCCGCCCGTGTGACTGCGACCTCCTCGCGGATCAGGCGCAGGAGTGCGCCCGCACTGGTCGGGGAGGCCTGGGTCGGCAGCGAGTTCGTCACGTCGTCCGAGAAAAGTAAAGCACGCGTTGGACGAAGTGCCACTGCTTTTGCTTGACAGTTGGACTAAGTCTTGTTTAGGTTCCACCTCGATGCCACTGCGGGCAGCGATCGCCGGAACCGGGTTCATCGGCCGAGTCCACGCTCGTTCGGCGCTCCTGGCCGGAGCCCACTTGGCCGGTGTCGCTGCTTCCTCACGGGAGTCTGCACGGGACGCAGCAACCGCGCTGGGCGCGGATCGAGGATTCGACTCGGCCGAGGAGCTCGTACGCGACCCGGACGTCGACGTGGTGCACGTCTGCACGCCGAATCATCTCCACCTGCCGCTCGCCGAGGCTGCACTGGCGGCGGGGAAGCATGTGATCTGCGAGAAGCCCCTGGCGCTCGACGTCTCCGGCGCGCAGCAGCTCGTCGAGGCCGCGGCCGACTCGGGGCTTCACGCAGCGGTGCCGTTCGTCTACCGCTACTACCCGACGGTCCGCGAAGCCCGGGAGCGCGTCGCGAGCGGGGAGACCGGCGCGGTGCGCCTGCTCCACGGCACCTACCTGCAGGATTGGCTCCTGCGCCCCGACGACTCGAACTGGCGCGTCGACGAGCAGCTCGGCGGCGCGTCGCGCGCTTTCGCCGACATCGGCTCACACTGGTGCGACCTGGCGGAGTTCGTCTCCGGCCACCGCATCACACGTCTCTCCGCACGCCTGCTCACCGCCGTGCCCGAGCGAGTCAGCGAGGAGGGGCGCCGTGCGTTTGCGTCCGGCGGAGACGGCGGCGAGGCGCGCCGTGTCACGACCGAGGATGCCGCCGTCGTCCAGTTCGAGACCGACGGCGGCGCGGTCGGGTCCGTCGTCGTGAGCCAGGTCTCGGCGGGGCGCAAGAACCGGCTCTGGATCGAGCTCGACGGGGCCGAGGAGGCGCTCGCCTTCGACCAGGAACAGCCGGAGGAGCTTTGGTCCGGGCGGCGCGAGGCCCTGACGATCCTCCGCCGCGACCCCGTCACGCTGTCGCCGGCCGCCTCACGCTTCGCCTTCCTTCCCGCCGGCCACCCGCAGGGGTACGCGGACTGTTTCGACGCCTTCGTGGCGGACTTCTACGAGGGAGTCCGCGGCGACTCGACGATCGAGGGAATGCCGACCTTCTCGGACGGCCTGCGCGCGGCGCACATCACGGACGCCGTCTTGACGTCCTCGCGCGATGAGCGTTGGGTCGACGTCGAGGGCAGTCGCGAGCCAACGGCGGTCGCGACATGAAGCTCGGCTTCCTGACCTCCTGCATGCCGGACCGCAGCCTCGAGGAGATCGCGGCGTGGGCAGGAGCGAACGGCTACGAAGCGCTGGAGCTCGCCGCCTGGCCCCACCTTGGCGACCGGCCCTTCACCGCCAGCCACGTCAAGGCCGACGCCTTCGACGAGGCCGAGGCCGACCGCGTGCGGCGAGCGCTCGACGAGCACGGGCTTGTCCTCTCGGCGCTCGCGTACTACGACAACAACCTCGCGCCCGACCCAGCGGAGCGCGAGGGCTACCACGCGCACCTGCGCGCCTGCATCGACGCAGCGGCCGCGCTGGGTGAGGTTCCGGTCGGGACGTTCATCGGCCGTGACCCGGGTCGCAGCGTCTCGGAGAACCTCAGCGAGGCCGAGCGGGTCTTTCCACCGCTCGTCGACTACGCCGGCGAGCGCGGCGTGCGGCTGATGATCGAGAACTGCGTGATGGAGGGCTGGCACCCGGACGGCTACCCGGGCAACCTGGCGTACTCGCCCGAGCTCTGGGAATGGATGTTCGCGCTCGGCCTCCACCTGAACTTCGATCCATCGCACCTCTTGTGGCTCGGAATCGACCCGGTCGAGGCGCTGCGGCCCTACGTCGACCATGTCGCCCACGCGCACGCGAAGGACGCCGAGACGTTCCCGGCTCAGCGCAACCGTTACGGCTTCTTCGGCCGGACCTCGACGCGCGAGGAAGATCCGTGGGACATGGGCTGGTGGCGGTACCGGATCCCCGGCCTCGGCGACGTGGACTTCCCGCGTTACATCGACACGCTGTACGAGGGCGGATTCGACGGCGTCCTGTCGGTCGAGCACGAGGACCCGGTCTGGGGCGGCTCGCCCGAGTTGATCGAAGCCGGGCTCCGGATCGCCCACAACAATCTCCGCGGGCTGGTGGTCCAGTGACCGCCATCCTCGAGGTCCGGAACCTCGTCAAGGAGTTCCCCGGAGTCAAGGCGCTCCAGGGCGTCGACCTCGACGTCGTCGAGCGCGAGGTGCACTGCCTGCTCGGCCCGAACGGCGCCGGCAAATCGACGCTGATCAAGTGCGTCTCGGGTGCGATCGAGCCCACGAGCGGCGAGATCCTGTTTCTCGGCGAACCGCTCCCGCAGGGTGACCCGGCCGGGTCCCTGAAACGCGGTGTCGCGACGATCTACCAGGAGCTCGACCTGGTGCCGGACCTGAGCGTCGCCGAGAGCATCTTCCTGGCCCACGAGCCTCGCCGCTGGCCTCTGCTCGACCTCGACAAGATGTACCGGGAGTCCGAAGCGCTGCTTACCCGGCTCGGACACGAGTCCATTCCGGTGCGCGCCAAGGTGGGGAAGCTGCGTCCCGCCGCGCAGCAGATCGTCTCGATCGCGCGAGCGCTCTCCGGCGACGTGCGGCTCCTGATCATGGACGAGCCGTCGGCAATCCTCGACGAAGGCGAGATCAGCACGCTGTTCGACGTCGTTCGCCGGCTCACCGCGGAGGGGGTCGGCGTCGTCTACATCTCCCACCGGCTCGACGAGATCCGCCGTATCGGCGACCGCGTGACGGTGCTCGCGGACGGCCGCACGGCAGCGACCGGGATCCCGGCGACGACGCCGACCGACCGGCTCGTCGAGCTCATGGTCGGGCGCAAGGTCGAGCAGCTGTACCCGGACCGCCCAGTCGGAACCGACCGGGTGCTGCTCGAGGTTCGCGACGCGAGACGGCTCCCCGCCGTGCGCGGCGTGAGCCTGCAGGTCAGGGCCGGCGAGGTCGTCGGGCTCGGCGGCCTCGTCGGCTCCGGCCGAACGGAGCTCCTCCGTCTGATCTACGGCCTCGATCCGCTGGACGAGGGCGAGGTCGTCCTCGAGGGCAAGCCGCTGAGAGCCGGACACCCGCGGGCCGCCATCCGCCGCGGCCTCGGTCTTGCGCCGGAGGATCGCAAGTCGCAGGCGCTCGTCCTCGACTGGAGCCAGACGAAGAACGTCACGATCGCCGACCTCGGTCGCTTCTCCCGCGTCCTGCTCGACGTCAGGAAGGAGCGCGAGACCGCCCGGAAGGAGCTGAGATCGCTGAACACCGTGCCGGACGACCCGGACCGCGTGGTCCGACTGCTCTCCGGCGGCAACCAGCAGAAGGTCGTGCTCGCCCGCTGGCTCCTCCGCCAGTGTCGCGTGCTGCTCCTGGACGAGCCGACGCGCGGGGTCGACGTCGCCACGAAGGCGGAGATCTACCGGATCATCAGCGAGCTCGCCGCCTCGGGGCTGGGCGTGCTCGTCGTCTCGTCGGAGCTGGAAGAGCTCGCACACATCTGCACCCGCGTCCTCGTCATGCGCGAAGGCGAGATCGTCGCCGAGGTCGACGGCAAGGACGCGACCGAGCGAGCCCTGCTTCGCCACGCGGTTGCTCCCACCGATTCCCCCGATCTCGTCGAGGAGGTCGTATGACGGACACTGCCCAGACCTGGCGCGGCGCACTCGGCCGCGCCAAGGCCCTCGAGTTCCAGGAGTACGCCCTCGCAATCGTCGTGGTGCTCCTCTTCGTCGCCGGCGCGATCCTGAAGCCGGACACCTTTCCGACCTGGGACAACATCCGCAACATGCTGACCCAGTCGAGCGTGGTCGGCGTGCTGGCGATCGGGATGACGTTCGTGATCGCGACCGCCGGGATCGACCTCTCGGTCGGGTCGATCGTGGCGGCCGCCGGCGTCTTCGGCGGGATCATGGTCGGGACCGACGGCACGAGCAGCCTGATTTTCATCGTCTCGGCGATCCTGTTCGCGACGTTCCTCGGCACGTGCAACGCGACCGCCATTGCGTACGGACGGGTCGTGCCGTTCATCGCGACGCTGGCGATGTTCTCCATAGCCAGGGGGCTGGCCCTGTTACTGAACGACAAGCTGCCGGTCAGCCTGCTCGACCTGAACGGGGGCTCGTTCGGGGATCCGCGGCCGTTCTCGCTGCTGTGGTTCGGCGTCGGACGGATCTTCGGGATCCCGGTCTCGGTCTTCGTGTTCCTGGCGATCGCGATCCTCGGCTGGATCGTCCTCAATCGCACGCGCTATGGCCGCTATGTGATCGCTGTCGGCGGAAACCGGGAGGCAGCGCGGATCGCCGGCGTCCCGGTCCGGCGGATCATCTTCAGCGTCTACGTCCTCTCGGGGTTCCTCGCGGGAATCTCCACCGTCCTGCTCTGCGCGCGACTGGGGAGCGCCTCGCCGGTGAGCGGAAACCTCTACGAGCTCGATGCGATCGGTGCCGTGGTGATCGGCGGGACGAGCCTCGCCGGCGGGCGGGCCTCGATCGTCGGCACGTTCCTCGGCGTCCTCACCTTCGCGCTGATCTTCAGCCTGATGACGCAGCTCAACATGTCCACAGAGATTCAGCAGGTGACGAAGGGCTTGATCGTCCTCGGTGCCGTCCTGCTGCAGCGCCCGGAGGCGCGGTACTGATGCCCGAAACGGCCGGGCGAACCAGTCAACGAACGAGGAGGTATGCAATGTCGCGCAAGCGACTCGCCATCTCCGTCGCCGTAGCCCTGCTGCTCGCGCTGGGCGCGACTGCCTGCATGGGCGACGACGACGACGATGCGGCAACGACAACGGACACCGCCACTGAGACGACGGCTGCCGGAGGCACGTCGGGCGAGCGCGTGTCGATCATCGCCAGTGTGCCGCCGACCGACCACGGCTGGCTCGGCGCGATCTCGAAGGACGCCCAGGCGGCCGCGGACAAGCACGACGACGTCGACTTCGAGCTGCTCCAGGCTGCGGACGCCGACTCCCAGGCGCAGCAGATCGAGCAGGCGATCTCGCAGAAGCCGGATGTCCTTGTCGTCCTGCCCCAGGACGGCGCGGCCCTGACGCCGGTCGCTCAGAAGGCCGAGCGCGCGGGCATCCGCGTCGTGAACGTCGACCGACTCTTCACGGCGCCCGACGCGGCGACCGCGACGATCCTCGGCGACAACTACCAGATCGGCGTCCTCGCGGCGACCTACATCGCCGACCAGCTGAAGTGTCAAGGCAACGTCGTCGAGATCCAGGGTCTGGCCGGCATCTCGGTCACCGAGGACCGGACGAAGGGCTTCACGGACACGATCAAGCAGAAGTGCCCCGACGGTGGGCTCAAGATCGTCGCCTCGCAGCCGGGTGACTTCAATCCCGACAAGGGCCTGACCGTGATGGAGAACATCCTCCAGGCCCAGAGCGACATCGACGCCGTGTACACGCACGACGACGACATGGCGCAGGGCGTCGTGCAGGCGATCCGAAACGCCGGCCGGGACGACGAGATGTTCCTCACAGGCGTCGGGGGTTCGCAGGACGCGATGCAGCAGATCAAGGAGGGCGGCCTCTACCGCGCCACCTTCCTCTACAACCCGAACATGGCAGCGAGCGCCGTGAACATGGCCCGCCTCATCGGCAAGGGCGAGGGCTTCGCCGAGCTCGTCCCGCCGGAGGTGCCGCGGCAGGTCGTCGTTCCGGCGGCCGTCGTGACGAAGGACAACGTCGAAGACTACGAGCAGTACGCGTTCGACTGAGCACGGAACGCGGTCGTGCGGCCCGCCTACGCTCTGGCGTACGGCGGGCCGCGGCGACTACCCTTTCTCCATGGAAGGCGCTCTCGCAGAGTGAAGGTCCTCGTCGAAGCCGGTCGCCTCGTGGAGGAGGGAACGACGTTCGCTCTCGCCACCGTGGTCGGGGTGGAGCGGCCGTCGTCGGCGCGCGTCGGCGACCGGGCGCTCGTGACCGAGGACGGCGAGCTGCACGGCTGGGTCGGCGGTGCCTGCACGGAGCCCGAGGTCGTCCGGCTCTCGCTCCTGGCTCTCGCCGACGGGGAGCCGCGCCGTGAGCGGATCGAGAGCAGGTGCGCCTCGGAAGGCGCGGTCGACGTAATGATCGAGCCCCACCGCCCGGCACTCCTGCTTGCCGTCGTCGGCGATGCGCCGGCGGCCCGGACGCTGCGAGAGCTGGCAGGCGTGATGGGCTGGAACGTGACGGCGTCTGTGGAGAGGGCCGACGCGATCGTCATCGCCTCGATGGGCCGCGGCGACGAAGAGGCCCTGGAGGCGGCGCTGGCGTGCGGCGCGGGTTACGTCGGGCTCGTGGCGAGCGCGAAGCGCGCCGGGGCCCTGACGGCCGAGCTTCGCGAGCGCGGCGTCGACGAGGAGTCTCTCGCGCGGATGCGCAGCCCGGCCGGCCTCGACCTCGGGCCCTCCTCGCAGGAGGAGATCGCCGTCGCGATCCTCGCCGAGCTCGTCGCGTGGCGGCACACGCGCGGACCTTCGCCGGCCGACCTCGTCGAGGAGGCCATCGACCCAGTCTGCGGCATGACCGTCGCCGTCGCCGCGGCGAAGGAGACTTCGGTGCGCGACGGCGTCACGTACTACTTCTGCAGCGCGCACTGCCGTAAGCAGTTCGAAGCCGCGACGGTCTAGTCAGACTTCGGCGTGGATGCGCGTCGTCGCGTCGCGGAGGCGGCCGCCCTCGCGTCCGGCCCGGACGGCCATGATCTCGGCCAGGATCGAGATCGCCGTCTCCGCCGGCGTCTGGGCGCCGACGTCGAGCCCGGATGGGCCGGAAACCCGATCGAGCGCCGCTTCGTCGACTCCCTCTTCGAGCAGCCGCTCGCGGCGCCGCTCCTGGTTCCGCCGTGAGCCGAGGGCGCCGATGTAGAACGCGTCGGTCGCGAGCGCGCCGATGATCATCGGGACGTCGAACTTGTCGTCGTGGGTGAGGATGACGATCGCGGTTGCGTCGTCCGGCTGCACCTGGGCGAGGGTCTCCTCCGGCCAGGCGACCACGATTTCCGCGGCGCTCGGGAGCCGTTCCGAGGTCGCGAAGCGGGCTCGCGCGTCGGCGACGATCGGCCGCCAGCCGATCTCCTGCGCTGCGCGGCAGAGCGCCTCTGCGGTATCGACCGCGCCGTAGATCAGCAGTCGCGGGGGCGGCCCGTAGACATCGGCGAAGACGTCGCGGCCGGCGATCTGGACAACGCCGCTCCGTCCCCGACTGATGAGCTCCGGCGCCGACTCGGCGAGCTCCTCCGGCGCGTCACCGATGCGTTCGCCGTCTTCCGTGACCAGGAGCTCAGCACCAAGGTCGTCGCCTGCGAGCACCGTCAGCACGACGGCGCGCTCATTGCTCTCGACGACCTGCATCAGCCGCTCGGCGAGCGGACGCCGCGCTTCCTCCACGAAGACGTCGATCTCGCCGCCGCAGGGGAGGCCGACGCTCAGCGCAAGGTCGTCAGAGATCCCGTAGGTGAGGAGCCGCGGCGGCGCACCGGCAAGCACTTCCTGCGCGTACTCGTACACCTCGTTCTCGACGCAGCCGCCTGACACCGAGCCGGCGAGCTCGCCTTGCGCGGAGATCGCGAGCTTGGCGCCCACGGGCCGCGGCGCCGAGCGTCTCGTCGCAACGACGGTCGCAAGCGCGACGCGGTCGCCGCGCGCGAGCCAGCGCTGGACGTCGTCTCGGACCTCGCGCATGTCGAAATCCTATGCCCAGGCAGAACGGTGGGCGCGTGTTCGCCCTCCCGCAGCGAATAAAGTTGTGCGCGTGATTGCGTCCACCGGTTGGCAGGTCGGGCTCGCGATCGGCATCGCCGTCGTTGCGGTCGCCGCGGTGATCGTGATCACGATCGTCTGGCTGGCGATGAAGATCGCGAAGCAGGCCAAGGTTGCCGAGGGGGCGGTGGAGATCGTGCGGCAGCAGACCGCGGAGCTCGGCGGCATCGCGCGCATCAACGACTCGGGCGTGAGGATCCTGCACGCCGCGCGGTCGCTGCGGAAAGTGGCCGTCGGGAAGTGACCCTCGCCCTGACCTCGAACGGGTACTGGGTCCTCGCCCTGGTCCTCGGCGCAGCCGCCGCTGTGGTGGTTGCGATCCTGCTGACCGTGCTGATCGACACCGTCGGTCGGATCCAGAAGTCGGTCGAGGGTCTCCTCGAGGTCGCGGGCAAGGTCGCCTCGAACACGGCGAACATCCCGCAACTCGAGGCGACGGCACCGGTGCTGGGGCAGATCGTGGACGAAGCGGTGATCCAGGACGGCTACATGAACGCGCTCACCGACGGGTACACCGGGACATGAGCGACCAGGATCTCCTGATCCTCCTCACGGTCGTGTTGTGCGTGGTCGTCGTCCTCGTGCTGGCCGCGGCGCTGATCATCGTGCGCAAGCGCCTGGAGAGGATCTCCGAGGGCCTCGCGACCTTGTCGTCCGCGCTGCAGAGCGTCGAGGCGGAGCACCTGCGACCGCTCGAGCCCGCCGTCAAGGCGATCAACGCGCAGTTCGACATCATCCTCGGCGCGCTGCCGGGGATCGCCGGCAAGGCGGCGATGGTCGCCGAGCGGAGGCCGCGATGACGCTCTGGTGGATCGGGAACATCGCCCTCTTCGCCGTGTTCCTGGTCGTCGTCTACCTGCTGCACGGCGTGCTCAGCGCGGCGCGGAGCATCGTCCCCAGCGTGGAGGCGATCGCGAAGACGGCTGCTGCGGGCTCGAAGGACCTCGACGCGGCCGCACTGCTCCTGACCACGCAGGACCAGGTGACCCAAACGGTCGCGGGGGTTGCGAACTACGGCGGCTCCCTCGACGTGATCCTCGACGACGCGAAGTAAGCGATGGAGTCGGCAGCCGTAGTCACGATCATCGTCGTCGCACTGATCGTCGCCGCGCTCGTCGTCTACCTCGTCGGGGTGATCCTCCAGCTGCGGAAGATCACGGCCGGGCTCGACGAGGTCATCGGCCACGTCGGCGAGATCGTCGAGAAGAGCGCTCCGGTCAACGGCGTCGTGACAGCGATCAACGAGCAGCTCGACGCCGGTGTCGACCTTCTCGAGGGCCTGCTCGTGAAGAAGGCCGGGATGGTGGACGCGGTCGGCCTCGTCGAGGGCCTCTATGCCGGATCCTCCGCGGCCGGGTTCAGGAGCTTCCCGGAGAGCACCACGGTCAAGGCGCCGCGCATCGGCGAGGTCTACACCCAGGGCACGCTCACCCTGGCGCGGCTCGGCCGCGAGGCGCCGATCGCCGTCGGGAACCCTGCCGGCCCGGCGCTCAGGGACGTCGAGCGCGGAAGCCTCGCCGCGCGGCTGCTGTATCCCGAGACTCGCCAGTCGAGGCCCGAGTCGCTGGCCAAGTCACCCGTGATCGGCACCGATTCGCCCGTGCTGTACCCGCCGAGCGAGCAGCGCGGAGGCACCACGCCGGACGAGGCGGAGGTCCGCGAGAAAGGCCCGTGGTCCGAAGTTGCCGCCGAGGGGATCGTGCCCGCCGAGGCCGGAGGATCCGACGCGCCGCGCCAGATGCTGGCGGAGGATCCGCAGCTCGAGAGCACCGTCCTGGGCGCGACGACCGCATCCGACGAGCCTGCGACCGAGAGCGGCATCGACCCGAGCGGCGGCGACGAAGCCGACGCGATTGTCCGACGGAGGCCCCGAGCTGCCAGAGGGAGCAGAGCCCGACCTGAAGGACGCCGCGGCGGCGCGCTCGGCAGGTCGATGTCGATTCGGCGGACTCCAAAGACGGCTCCGACACGTAGAGACTGGAGAGATGCAGACACCTGCGGCATTCGAGTACGAGCGCGCCACCAGCGTCGAGGGTGCGATCGCATCGCTCCGGGAGCACGGCTCCGGCGCGCGGATCATCGCCGGCGGCCACAGCCTGCTTCCGATGATGAAGCTGCGCCTTGCGAACCCCGAGCACCTGATCGACATCAACGACCTCGCGGAGCTCTCGTACATCCGCGAGGAAGGCGGCGAGATTCGGATCGGGGCGCTGACGCGCCACAAGGACCTGTTGAGCTCGGAGCTGCTCGCCGAGCACCTGCCGGTGTTCCGCGACGCCGAGAACGTGATCGCCGACCCGGTCGTGCGCAACCGCGGGACGATCGGCGGCTCGCTGTGCCAGGCGGACGCGGCCGAGGATCTCTCGGCCGTCTGCACCGCGGTCAAGGCGAAGACCGTGATCCGCGGCGCCGACGGTGAGCGGGTCGTCGGGATGGAGGACTTCCACGTCGGCCCGTTCATGACCGCCGTGGGCGACGGCGAGCTGCTGACCGAGGTCCGAATTCCGCTTCGCCAGGGAGGCAGTAGCGCGCACGAGAAGGTCGAGCGGCGCGCCGGCGACTGGGCGATCGCCGCGGCCTCGGCGGCCGTCTGGATCGACGGAGGCACGATCGTCCAGGCCGGAATCGCGCTCAGCGCAGTCGGCCTGACGACGATCCACCTCTCCCGGGCGGAGGAGCTGCTTCGAGGCAAGGGCCCGTCGGAGGACCTGTTCGAGCAGGCGGGCCAGATCGCCTCGGAGGATTGTTCGCCGACCGCAGACGGCCGGGGGCCGGTCGACTACAAGCGCCACCTCGCCGGCGTCCTCACGACACGCGCACTGCGCCGCGCGACGGCACGCGCCCTGCATCAGGAGGTCTGACGATGAACGTCTCGATCACGGTCAACGGCGAGCGGATCTCCCGCGAGATCGAGCCGCGCCAGCTGCTCATCCACTTCATCCGCGAGACGCCCGGCCTGACCGGCACGCACTGGGGCTGCGACACCTCCAACTGCGGCGCCTGCGTGGTCCAGATGGACGGCGAGCCGGTGAAGTCCTGCACGATCCTGGCGGCGATGTGCGAAGGGCACGAGATCCGCACGGTCGAGTCGCTGGAGGTCGATGGACAGCTGGACCCGATTCAGATGGGCTTCCACGAGACGCACGCCCTTCAGTGCGGCTTCTGCACTCCCGGCATGCTGATGACGACCCGCGCCTTGCTGGACGAGAACCCGAATCCCACCGAGCAGGAGATCCGCATCGCGATCTCGGGCGGAATCTGCCGCTGCACGGGCTACAAGAACATCGTCGCCGCGGTCCAGTGGGCTGCCGAGCACGAAGCAACCGCGAAACAGGGGGTCTGAGCATGGCAACCGTCGAGAACCTCCCCAGCGCCACGACCGAGCGCCCGATCGGCTTCGGCCGGCTGAAGCGGAAGGAGGACGCGCGCTTCATCCGCGGCAAGGGGACCTACCTCGACGACATCCGGCTCCCGGGGATGGTCCACGGGGCCATGCTCCGCAGCCCGTACGCGCACGCGCGCATCGTCTCGATCGACACCTCGCGGGCGCTCGCGCACCCCAACGTCGCCGCGGTCATCACCGCCAAGGACCTCGAGACCTTGGGGCTCGCGTGGATGCCGACGATTTCGTACGACACGCAGGCCGTGCTCGCCGGAGACAAGGTCCGGTTCCAGGGCCAGGAGGTCGCGTTCGTGATCGCGACCGACGAGTACTCCGCGAACGACGCGCTCCAGCTGATCGACGTCGAGTACGAGCCTCTGCCTGCGGTCGTCAACGCCCGCAAGGCGCTCGACCCCGACGCGCCGCTGATCCGCGACGACAAGACCGGGCAGCGCGACAACCTCGCCAGCCCGACCTGGGAGGCCGGCGACGAGGAGGCGACGGACCGCGCCTTCGCCGAGGCCGACACCGTCGTGACGCGCGACATCATCTATCCGCGCTGCCACCCGGCGCCGCTCGAGACCTGCGGCATGATCGCCGACTTCAACCCGGAGACCGGCCAGCTCGACATCTACAACGGCAACCAGGCGCCGCACGCCCACCGCACGGTCTACGCGCACGTCGCCGGGCTCGCCGAGCACATGATCCGGATCCAGTGCCAGGACATCGGCGGCGGCTTCGGCAACAAGGTCCCCGTCTATCCCGGCTACGTGTGCGCGATCGCCGGCTCGATCGTCGCCGGCGTGCCGGTCAAGTGGGTCGAGAACAGGACCGAGAACCTCGTCTCGACGGGGTTCGCCCGCGACTACGTCATGAGCGCAGAGATGTGCTCGAAGGACGGCAAGATCACCGGCCTGCGCGTCGACG
This sequence comes from uncultured Actinomycetes bacterium, assembly GCA_963827705.1. Classification (GTDB taxonomy): domain Bacteria; phylum Actinomycetota; class Thermoleophilia; order Gaiellales; family Gaiellaceae; genus JACDAN01. The sequence goes on along the minus strand of CAWHBN010000017.1, from coordinate 148,966 downwards.
TGATCGCCGACCATGGCGCCTTCGACAGCACCGCCCAGCCGACGAAGTTCCCGGCCGGGTTCTTCCACATCGTCTGCGGCTCGTACGACCTCGAGGCGTCGCACGTCAAGGTCAAGGCCATTTACTCGAACAAGGCGCCCGGCGGTGTCGCGTACCGGTGCTCGTTCCGGGTCACCGAGGCCGTCTACCTCGTGGAGCGGATGGTGGACGCACTCGCGCTCGAGATGAAGGTCGACCCGATCGACCTCCGGATGCGCAGCTTCATCGCGCCCGAGCAGTTCCCGTACGAGACGACCACCGGCTGGACGTACGACTCGGGGAACTACGCCGAGACGATGCGCGTGGCCATGGAGATGGCCGGCTACGAGGAGCTCCGCCGCGAGCAGGCGGAGAAGCGAGCCCGCGGCGAGCTGATGGGCATCGGCGTCTCCTTCTTCACCGAGGGCGTCGGCGCCGGCCCCCGCAAGCACATGGACATCCTCGGGCTCGCGATGAACGACGGGGCCGACCTCCGGGTGCACCCCTCCGGGAAGGCCGTGGTCAGCATCAGCGCGCAGACGCAGGGTCAGGGCCACGAGACGACGTTCGCGCAGATCGTCGCCGAGGAGCTCGGCATCCCGCCGGAGGACGTCGAGGTCCGACACGGCGACACGGACAGATCGCCCTACGGGCTCGGCACCTACGGGAGCCGCTCGACCCCCGTGTCCGGCGGAGCGGTCGCGGTCGTCTCCCGCAAGGTGCGCGACAAGGCGCGCCGGATCGCCGGGACGATGCTCGAGGCGAGCCCGGACGATCTCGCGTGGGAGAAGGGGCGCTGGTACGTCAAGGGCGACCCGGAGAAGGGTGCGTCGATCGACGAGATCGCGGCCAGGGCGTACAGCGGCGAGGAGATGCCGGAAGGCATGGAGGGCGGGCTCGACGCGCAGGTGATCTACGACCCGCCGAACCTCACCTACCCCTACGGGGCCTACATCGCCGTCGTCGACATCGATCCCGACACGGGTCACGTCACCGTCAGGCGCTTCATCGCGGTCGACGACTGCGGCGTGCGGATCAACCCGATGGTCGTCGACGGCCAGATCCACGGCGGCCTCGCCGAAGGCATCGGCATCGCGCTGATGGAGGTCCTCACGTTCGACGAGGAGGGCAACTGCCTGAACTCGTCGTTCATGGACTACCTGATCCCGACGGCCCTCGAGACGTCCCGACTTCGAGCTCGGCGAGACGGTCACGCCGTGCCCGCACCACCCGCTCGGGGCCAAGGGCGTCGGCGAGTCGCCGAACGTCGGGTCGCCGCCGGCGATCGTCAACGCGGTGATCGACGCGCTGCACGAGACGCACGGCGTCGACCACGTCGACATGCCCTGCACTCCGGCTCGTGTCTGGGCGGCGATGCAGGGGCGTCCCGAGCCGCCGCAGTGACCAAGGTCACGGGCGAGGCGGCAGGCGAGATCCGCCAGCTCGTGCCCGACATCGAGACGCTCGCCCGGCGTCTCGCCGACGTCGACTACCTCACCGACGAGGGTCTTGCGACGTCGATGTTCCTGAGCCTGCGTTTGCCGCAGCCTTTGCTGCTGGAGGGCGAGGCGGGTGTCGGCAAGACGGAGGCGGCGAAGTCCCTGGCGACCGTGCTCGACACGCCGCTCGTTCGCCTGCAGTGCTACGAGGGCATCGACGTCGCGGAGGCGCTGTACGAGTGGAACTACCCCCGGCAGCTGCTGAGCATCCGGCTCGCCGACTCCAGCGGCTCGCCGATCGGCGAGGAGGAGCTGTTCGGCCCCGACTACCTGATCCGCCGCCCGCTCCTTCGCGCGCTCGAGCATCCCGGCCCGCGGCCCGCGGTGCTCTTGATCGACGAGATCGACCGGGCCGACGACGACTTCGAGGCGTTCCTGCTCGAGCTGCTCGCGGACGCCAGCGTGACGATTCCGGAGATCGGCACGATCCGCGCCACGCATCCGCCGGTCATCGTCCTGACCTCCAACCGGACGCGCGACCTGCACGACGCCGTCAAGCGGCGCTGCCTCTACCACTGGATCGCCTACCCGACGCCGGAGCGCGAGGTCGAGATCGTGCGCCGCCGCGTCAAGGGCTCGTCGGAGACGCTTGCCGTGCAGGTCGCGAACGCGGTCTCGCGCATGCGCTCGAGCGACGTGCAGAAGCCGCCGGGCGTGGCCGAGTCGATCGACTGGCTGGCGGCCCTGAGCCTGCTCGGCATCGAGCAACTCGACGCTGATGCGGTGGACCTCACGCTCGGGCTCGGTGCTGAAGTACAGCGAGGACCAGGAGGTGATCCGCGCGGCCGGCCTGGAGCAGCTCGTGGGCGGCGGTGACTGACAGGCCGGCGTTCGGCGTCGAGACGATCGAGCTCGACCTCCCGCCGCTCGTCAGCGCGCTGAGCAGGCGTCTGCGCGATGCGGGCGTTGCGATCACGCCTGGCCGGTCGGTCGGTTTCGCAGAGGCGCTCACGCTCGTGCGGCCGATCTCACGCCGGCGGCTGTACTGGACGGCCCGCGCGGTGTTCGTCTCCGATCCCGCTCAGGTCGATGCGTTCGACGCCGTGTTCTTCTCGGTCTTCGGCAGACGGGAGGCCGAGGATGACGATTCCGAGGAGACCATCGCGACGCGTCCGGTCGATTGGCGCACCTCGCCGCCGAGCACCGACGACGAGGACGAGGATCCGGCCGAGCTCGAGGTGCCGTCGCTGATCGCCAGCGACGAGGAGCGGCTCGGCCAGAAGAGCTTTGACCAGCTCGAGCCACACGAGCTCGCGCAGCTCTATCGGCTGATGTCGCGGCTGCAGCTGGCCGCTCCGCCGCGGCGAACGCGCCGCTACGAGAAGGGGCGCCGCGGAGAGCACATCGACCTGCGCCGGACCCTGCGCGCGAGCCTGCGCACGGCGGGCGATCCGATCCGGCTCGCGCGCCGCCACCGACGCGTGACCCGCCGGAGGCTGGTGATGCTCTGCGACATCTCCGGCTCGATGGAGCCCTACGCGCGGGCGTACCTCCAGTTCCTCACCTGCGCGGCGGGCAGCGGGCCGAATGCCGAGGCGTTCGCGTTCGCGACTCGGCTCACCCGCCTGACCCGGGCGCTGGCTTCCCGCAACCCCGAGCGCGCGATCCAGCGCGCCGCGGAGACCGCTCCGGACTGGTCCAGCGGGACCAGGATCGGAGACGCGCTGCGGGAGTTCAACAACCGGCACGGTCGCCGCGGCATGGCCCGAGGGGCCGTGATCGTGATCCTCTCCGACGGCTGGGAGCGTGGCGACTCGATGCTCGTCGGGCGCGAGATGGAGCGCCTGGCGCGCCTGGCCCATCGGATCGTCTGGGTCAATCCGCGCATGAGCGCGGGTGACTTCTCGGTGCGGTCGGGAGGCATGAGAGCCGCCCTGCCGTACTGCGACGCACTCGTGAGCGGCCACAACTTCGAGGCCCTCGAGGAAGTCGTCGAGGCGATCAGGGAGGGGTCGTGGCGCCGCGAGCCGCCGCAGGCGCCCGAGGCCGAGGCGGAGGAGCCGTGGGCCAGCGCGACGCCGGTTGCGGGAAGTTCGGTCGCGATGCCGAGCGGCCACGGCCCGAGCAGGGGCAAGACCACCCCGGGGTGGGTGACCGATGACTGAAAAGATCTGCATCTATCCCGGCTGCGAGCGGCCCGCTGTCCCTCCGCACCCGCAGGGCGGACCGCAGCCGGCCTTCTGCGACCTGGAAGAGCACAACGCGCTGACCGCACACCAAGAGCGCCGGCGCCTGGCGGACGACCCCGACCGAGGAGGCGAGGCAAACCGTGGCTGACGAGGCGTACCGAGCAGTCTTTCTGCGAGTCCACCCGACGGGAAAGATGGTGCTGAGCCTGACGACCGAGCCCGACGGGAAGGAGCCGCAGTACGCGCAGCTCGTCGCCGACGAGCTCGGCGTCCCGGCCCTGGACGTCAAGGTCGTGCCCGCCGACACCAACCGGTTCGGCGTCGGCCACGGCTACAACACGAGCCCTTCCGAGCGGCACGTCGGCGGCGATCGTCAGCGCCGCGGGCAAGATTCGCGACAAGGCGCAGCTGCTCGCCGGCATGGCGCTCGACACCTCACCCGAGACCCTCACGTGGTCGAATGGGGCCTGGGTCGGAGCCGGCGAAGGCGACCCGACGCAGGTCAAGACGATCGAGGACCTGGCGCTCTACGCGCACGGGACCGGTGCCCTGCCGCCGGGGGTCGAGGGCGGGCTCGACGCGCAGACCGTCTACCGCGACTGACCCGCCGTCACCGTGTCAGCGGGATCTGGTTCTTCCTGACCAGGTCGTTCACGGCGCCCCAGTCCAGGTTGGCGAAGAACGCATCGATGTAGGCCGCGCGGTCGTTCTGGAAGTCGAGGACGTACGCGTGCTCGTAGACGTCGAGCGCCACGAGCGGCGTCGCGTTCCAGACCGGGAAGGTGTTCTGCGCGTCGCCGACGTAGTTGAAGAGCCGGCCCTCGTCCCAGTCGTAGGCCGTCCACGCCCAGCCGCGGCCGCCCATCCCGCTTGCCTTCAGGTCGGCGCGCCACGCCTCGGCCGATCCGAAGTCGCGCGCGATCAACCGCCGGATCGGGCCGGCCGGATTGCCGCCTTCCCCGCCGAGGTGCTCGAAGTAGAGCTCGTGGTTCTTGATCCCGCCGATCGCGAAGGAGAGGTCGATCTTCAGCGCCCGCAGGTCTGCGTCGGCCCCGGCGAGCTGCGCGAGAATCGCGTTCCGCTTCTCGACGTAGCCCTCGTAGAGCTTGTAGTGGGCAAGGACCGTCAATCGTGAGATCCCGTCGAGGTCCAGCAACGCCGGCTTGAGCTCGCGGGGCGCGAGCTCGTCGTGGGTCGCCGCCTCCGACGGGAGCGTGGCGTCGATCGCGACTTCCACGTCGTCGGCGACCTTCAACGCTCCGAACAGACCCGTGTAGGGCGTCATTCCCCAGTTGCTCTGCGTGACGACGACTCGGCCGCTGACCTTGCCGCCCTCCCCGACCGCGAGCTCGAACGTGAGCGGACGGGTCTCGCCGACCAGTGTCAGCTCGCCCTCCACCCTGAGCCCGCCGTCGGCTCGCTGCACCGAGGTCGACCTGAACTCGATGCTCTTGCGCAGCAGGACCTCGTCGTTGATCGTCTGCTCGATGTTCGCCTTGTCCTCGTACCCGAGCGGTTGCATCCCCCCGGTGCCCTCACGGACACTGAGGGACGTGGGGTCGACGTCGAGCGCGATGCTGGTCGCCTCGCCGACCTCGAGCGTCGCCTCCCAGCCGAGGACGTGGATCAGGAGGTCGTGTCCGGCTTTGGCCGCTGCCCCTGTGCGCTCGGTCCTCACCGACAGGGTGCCGTTCTTGGGCCCGAGCTTGTACGTGCCTGGCGGGATCGAGATGCGCGGAGCCTAGAGCACGGTCGGCTAGGGTCTCGCGGTGGCCGTCAGGCTCGAGCATCCGTTCTCCACCGAGAAGCCGATCGACGAGGTCTACGCAGCGATTCTCGACCTCGAGCGCCTGGTCCCGTGCGTCCAGGGAGCCAGCGTCCTCGAGAAGACCGGGCCAGACTCCGTCAAGGCGCAGATCGACATCAAGATGGGGGCGATGTCGATGATCTTCGCCGGAACCGTCGAGATCGTCGAGCAGGACCCGGAGGCCCACCGCATGGTGATGAACGTCAAGTCCAAGGAGCAGGGCGGATCGGGCTATGCGAACGCCGAGGTCGCCTTCTCGCTCACGGACGGCGGAGGGACGGTCAACACCAACGCACAGATCACCGGAAAAGCCGCGTCGATGGGCGAGGGCGTCGTCCACGGCGTCCTGGACGCGCTGGTCAAGGACTTCAGCGGCAAGCTCGCCACCCTCTGACCGCGATGGCGACGATTCCGATGCGAGAGGTCCTTGAGGGCGAGGTGCCGCGCGACGGCGGGACCGCGCTTCAGGAGGACCCCGATCGGCCGGTCTTCCGCGGGAACGGCCCGGACGACTACGTCTGTGTGGAGTGCGGCAACCTCCTCGCCGAGGCGATGCAACCAGTGCAGATGACCAAGAAGGTGAGGGTTCGCTGCGGGCGGTGCTCGACGGTCAACGTGTCCGTGATCGACGGGTACGAAGGGCCCGACCGGACCTAGGAGAGCAGCGTCCGGAGCGAGTCCCGGTGGCGCCGGTAGGCCGCGGCGCCGTCTCTCGTCCACTGCCGCGATCCGGACGACGGGCGGGTGGCCCATCGCCGGCGTGGCGAGGTCGAGCAGCGCATCGTGGTACGCGCGCTCCCGCTGCACGCCGCCGAACCCGAAGCCCTTCGCCGCCAGGCCGCGGTCGAGGCCGTCGGTGCGGGAGCACCACGCGCGGCACAGCTCCTTGTGCTCGTCGACGTCGAACGCGACACGGGGCTTCGGCTCGATAGAGGTCGAGGGCGGCCAGGCGGAACGAGGTGAAGTGAGCCGCTCGTCGACCTCGATCACGGTCCCGGTCGGCTCGTGCACCAGGTCGACCGGCGAGCAGCAGGTTCTCCCGAGCCGCGTGGAGGACGGAGACGTCCCCGCTGAGGCGGGCGTAGATCGCGTCGAGCTGCTCGACCGCCGCCGTCACGGGCGCCACGAGCGTCGGATCACGCCGGGCCTTCGCAACGCGTTCGAGCCCGACGTGGCCCTGTTCGGAGAGCCAGTCGAACGACTGACTCTCGAGCACGATCCCGTCGTCGGCCGCTGCCTGCGCGAACGTCCGACCGGACGTCGCCGGGCGCTTCAGGTGACACGCGCAGGCCCCGCCGCCACCTGGCGATACTCGCCCGTCTCCACCAGCCGCGCCAACCGGTCGACCGTGTCCCAGACGTCGACGAAGCGGCTGTAGAGCGGCGCAAAGCCGAGCCGGACGATGTCGGGCGGGCGGAAGTCCGGAATCACCCCCGCGCGCTCGATGAGTGCGCGGCAGAGGCGCCACCCGTCCTCGTGACCGAGTGAGACATGCGCCCCGCGCCGCGTCGGATCGCGAGGCGTGTTCAAGCGGAAGCCGAGCGGCCGGAGACGCTCGTCGTACAGTGCGACGAGGAGCTCCGTGAGCGCGACCGCCTTCTCGCCGAGGCGCTCGAGCCCCGCGGCGAGGACCAGCTCGATGCCCGCCCGTACTGCCACGAGGCCGAGGATTGGCGGCGTTCCCGCGAGGAAGCGCTCGATTCCCGCCGCGGGCTCGTAGCGGGCTCCCATCCGGAACTGGTCCCGCTGACCGAACCACCCCCACACGGGTGAGCGCATTCGCTCCTGGAGATCGGAGCGCACGAAGAGAAATGCGGGAGCGCCGGGGCCGGCGTTGAGGTACTTGTACGTGCAGCCGACCGCGAGGTCCGCTCCGCTCTCGGAGATTCGAACCGGGAGGGCGCCGGCGGAGTGGCTCAGATCCCAGAGCACCATGGCGCCGGCGTCGTGAGCAGCCTCGGTGATCGCCGGCAGGTCGGCCAGCGCGCCGGTGCGGTAGGAGACGTGCGAGAGGCTGACGAGCCCCACGTCGCGCGCGGACGCCGCCCGGGTCACGTCATCGGCCGTTGGGCCCTCGATCGGATCGGTCGTCATGCGTCGCAGCTCGAGGCCGCGTCGTGCGGCGATTCCCTCGAGCACGTAGCGATCGGTCGGGAAGTCGTGCTCGTCGACGAGCACTGCGCGGTGCGCTCCTGCGAAGATCGAGGGCGGCCGAGGCCAGCTTGTAGAGGTTGATCGTCGTCGAGTCGCAGGCGAGCGTCTCGCCGGGCCGCGCCCCGATCACCTCTCCGATCTCGGTCGCCGATCGCGGGCGGGCAGCTCGATCCAGTCCTCCCAGCCTCCGACGAGGCGGTCGCCCCACTCGCGTACGACGGTCCTCGATCCGCTCGACGGTCTCGTGCGGCAGGCGCCCGAGCGAGTTGCCGTCCGCATAGATCCGTTGCGGGTCGGTCAGGACGAAACGCTCGCGGAAGCCGGCCAGCGCGTCGGAGCGGTCGAGAGCTTCGGCGTGTCCGCGGTGGAGCGTCACCGGCGACAGTCTCATACAGGCAACGCGCCGGCAGGACGGTTCGTTCTTGACAACCTCGCCGCGCGGTGCGTTGAATCATTCGCATGCTGCTCGCTGCGGTCGAATACGCGCGCCCGTCGACGATCGAGGACGCGGTGCGGCTCCTCTCGGCGCACGACGGCGCCCGCGCGCTCGCCGGCGGGCAGACCCTCACGAACGTGATGAAGGCCCGGGCGGCGGCACCCGACGTGCTCATCGACCTCAACAGCCTCGAGGAGCTTCGAACGATCTCGCGAGCGGGAGACGGTGCCCTTGAGCTCGGGGCGATGGCAACGCTCTCCCAGGTGATCCTCTCCTCCGAGGTCGCCGAGGCGCGTCCGATCCTGGGCGACGTGGCCTCGCAGATCGCGGACGTCCAGGTTCGAAACCGGGGGACGGTCGGCGGGAACATCTGCTCCAACGACCCCACGAACCATCTCCCCCCGCTCGTAGCCGCCCTCGGGGCGACGATGACCATCCGCGGGGTCGACGGCGAGCGGACCGTGACCTCCGAGGAGTTCTTCCTTGGCGTCTACATGACTGCCGTCGGGCCCGGCGAGCTGCTCATGAAGATCACGATTCCGGCTGCCGACGGCGCAGGTGACGGCTTCGCTTCGATCCCCATCGGCCGCGACGGGACCTGCATCGTCAACGCAGCCGCCAGCGTCGCCGACGGACAAGCGAGGATCGGGCTCGGGTGTGTGGCGGCGACGCCGGTCGTCCTCAGCTCCGCGCCCGAGGAGGGCGCGGTTCGCGAAGCGGTGCGCGGCGCCGGCCTCGACCCTCCGTCCGACGTCCATGCGTCTGCTGAGTACCGCAGGCATCTCTCCGAGACAGTTGCTGTCCGGGCTGTCGAGGCGGCGGCGTGATCGAGCCCGTCCGCGGTCAGCGCATCTCTGTCACGGTCAACGGCGAGCTGTACGAGCGGGACGTGGAGGTCAGGCGCCTGCTCGTCCATCTTCTTCGCGACGATCTCGACCTCACCGGCACGCATATCGGCTGCGACACGGGAAACTGCGGCGCCTGCACCGTGATCGTCGACGACATCGCCGTGAAGAGCTGCATGATGCTGGCGGTCCAGGCCGACGGGACGGCCGTCGACACGGTCGAGGGGCTGGCCCCGGACGGGGAGCTCCACCCGCTCCAGCAGTCGTTCAGCTCCTTCCACGCGCTGCAGTGCGGCTACTGCACGCCGGGGATGCTGATGAGCGCGAAGCACCTGCTCGACAACAATCCCGAGCCGACCGACGGTGAGATCCGGCGGGCGATCCAGGGCAACATCTGCCGCTGCACCGGCTACGTGAACATCGTCGAGGCGATTGCTGCAGCGGCCAAGGGCGAGGTCAAGTGAGCGAGACGACCGTCACGCCGGATCAGCCGATCACCGTCGAGGAGCAGGAGGTCGCGCCGGGCTTCATCGGCCAGAACGTCCCGCGGAAGGAGGATCGGCGGCTCGTCCAGGGCGAGGGCGTCTTCGTCGACGACGTCAAGCGCCACGGCATGGCGTACGTCCACTTCGTCCGGTCGCCCTACGCGCACGCGGCGATCAGCGCGATCGACGTCTCGAAGGCGATGGAGCTCGAGGGCGTCTACGGGACGCTGATCGGCGAGGAGGTCGCAGCGGAGACCGAGGCCTTCTTCCAGATCGCACCCCCGCCCGGAGGGGATCTCCAGGACTACGCACTCGCCGTCGGGCGGGTTCGCCACGTCGGCGAGCCGGTCGTCGCCGTCGCCGCGGCGACCCGCGAGCTGGCTCGGGACGCCGCCGACCTGGTCGAGGTCGAGTACGAGCCCCTCGACCCGGTCCTCGACCCCGAGACCGCGGCGGACCCCGCGACCACCCAGCTCCACGACGAGGTCCCGAACAACACGATCTGGCAGGGGAACTTCGACTACGGCGACTACGACGCCGCGCTCGCCGAGGCCGACAAGGTCGTGCGGATCAAGCGACTGCACTTCCACCGCTTCTCCTCGACTCCGCTGGAGACGAGCGGCGCAGTCGTCGAGTACAACCGCGGCACGGGGCAGTGGACGATCCACTCGAACAACCAGTTCCCCGGCTTCGCGATCATCATGATGGCGCCGGCGCTGAAGGTCGGGATGGACAAGCTCCGCTTCGTCTCCCAGGACATCGGCGGAGGCTTCGGCAACAAGATCTGCACGCACGTCCAGCTCGTCGCCATGTGCCTGCTCGCGCGCAAGCTCCGGCGAGCGGTCAACTGGACGGAGTGGCGCACCGATCAGCACACGGCCAACTCGCACGGGAACGAGCGGGTCTTCCTCGACGTCGAAGTGCCGGTCAAGGCGGACGGCACGATGCTCGGGTTCAAGGCGCGGATGATCGACGACTGCGGCGCCTGGACGCGGTATGAGCCGCTCGGCTGCATCATCTGGGCGCAGGTCACGCCCGGCGTCTACCGCTGGCGGAACGTCCGCGTCGACTTCACCCAGGTCTGCACGAACAAGTCGCCGTGCGGCCCGAACCGCGGCTACTCGCGCATGCAGCACCTGTGGTTCACGGAGCGCGTGCTCGACATCGTGGCCAACGAGCTCGAGATGGATCCGGTCGAGATCCGGAAACGCAACTACATCCGCGCCGACGAGATGCCCTACGAGACGCCGAACGGCTGCGTCTACGACTCCGGCGACTACGCGCGCTGTCTCGACGAGGCGCTGAAGCTCATCGACTACGACTCGATCGACGAGAAGCGCAAGGACGCCAAGTCGCGCGGCAAGCTGCTCGGCGTCGGCATCGGTTCGACCCTCGACTCGGGCACGAACAACTTCGGCCAGTCGACACTGGTCAACCCGGAGCTCCAGTTCTCGGGAAACAACGAGGTCGCGACGGTCAAGCTCGACATCTTCGGCGAGATCGTCGTCACCATCGGGACGACCCCTCAGGGCCAGAGCCACGAGACGACAGCAGCCCAGCTCGTCGCGGACATCCTCCGCGTCACGCCCGACGACGTAAACGTCCGTGCCGGCCACGACAGCTACTGGAACTCCCACGCCGGTTTCTCCGGCACGTACGCGAGTCAGTTCGCCGTCACCGGGCTCGGGGCCGTGAAGGGTGCGACCGACATGCTCGCGGACGAGATCCTGAAGCTCGGCGCTGCCGTCCTCGGCGCGGAGTCGACCGACGAGGTCGAGCTCGAGGGAGGCTTCGTCCGGCGGAAGGACAACCACGAAGCCGCCCTGCCGTTCATGGCGTGCGGCGCGATCGTGAATGCGAACAACGCCGTCCTCCCGCTCGAGCTCCGCGACCTCACGCTCAACTGCCGCTATGTCTACGTCCCTCCCCATCAGCTGCCGGACAAGGAGCGCAAGTACGGCAACCTGACGTTGACCTACGCCAACCAGATCCACGCATGCGTGGTCGAGGTCGATCCGGAGACGGGCGTCTACGAGCTCGTCGACTACGGCGCGGTCGACGACTGCGGCGTCCGGATCAACCCGCTGATCGTCGAGGGCCAGGTGCACGGTGCAGCCGCACAGTCGATCGGCGCCGCGACGCACGAGATCTTCCCCTACGACGAGGACGGCAACCTCCTGACTCCGAACTTCTACGACTACCACGTGCCGCACGCGCTGGACATGCCGCCGCTGAAGACGGCCTACGTCGAGTCGCCGTCGCCGTTCACGTCCCTCGGAACGAAGGGGATGGGCGAAGGTGGCGGCGCCGGGCTCAGCGCGGTGGCGGCGGCACTTCAGGACGCACTGCGCGGCTCCGGCAAGCCGATCGTCTCGACCAGCTCGAATCCCTACAACACCGTCTGGGAGCTCCTTCGGAACCCGGACGAGAGCCGGCAGCTGGTCGAGGTCGAGGAGCGGTGAAGGTCGAAGGCGAGCGGTGCGTTCGCCGCCCCGCGGGAAACAGTGTGGGGCGTGCTGCAGGACCCGGTGCAGATGGCGGCCCTCATGCCGCACGTCGAGAGCTTCGACGTCGAGGACGACCGACGCTGGAAGGCGAACGTCAAGATCCCGCTCGGCCTCGGCTCGCTGAAGATGTCGATCAAGTTCGAGAAGCTGGAGGAGCGGGAGCCGGAGTTCTCACGGCTGCAGGCGAAGGGAACCGGCGTGGGCGCGCTGATGAACCTCGACGCAGTTCAATCTCAGCGACCAGGACGGCGCCACCGCCATGGCCTGGGAAGCCGACGTTCGCATCGCAGGGCCGGTGGGGAGCATGGGGCAGCGGGTGCTTCAGCCGATCGTGAACCAGCAGGTGCAGCTCGTGCTCACCGCGCTGGACAAGCAGGTCGCGAAGGCCGGTGGCGAGTCTGATGACGCCGATGCCGAGACGAAGGATTCCGGGCCTCCCGCGGAGACCACGCCCGAAGGTGATCCGGCAGCTGACGCCGGCTCGAGCGGCGCCGAGGAGGGCCACCACCCGCTGGAAGAGGAGTCCTACTCGGAAAACCGTTGAACCGCCTCATCCTCGGATGCGGGAACTTCGGCGGGATCGGCTCGGCACCGGCCTTCTTCGGGCAGGGTGAGTCGGAAGAGGAGGCGTTCGCCCTGATGGACGCAGCCTGGGAGCTGGGGTTCACCCGGTTCGATACGGCTGACGCGTACGGCGGCGGGAGGAGCGAGACCTGGATCGGACGGTGGATGGCCGACCGAGGGCATCGGCCGGCGATCACGACGAAGGTCTTCCATTCGGTCGTCGGCGATCCGTCCGACCGCGGTCTCGCCCGCGACCGGATCCTGCGGCAGATCGAGGGGAGCCTCGAGCGGCTCGGGATCGAGCGGGTGGACACGTACATGATCCACGAGCCGGATCCGGACACGCCGGTCGTGGAGACCGTCCAGGCCCTTGCCGAGCTCCTCGACGCCGGCCGTATCGGCGCCATCGGGGCCAGCAATGTCGACCGGGCCTGGCTGGAGGAGGCGCTGGCCGTTGCGCCGGTGTCGGTCGTGCAGAACTCGTACTCGCTGCTCGATCGGGATGCCGAGAGGGAGGTTCTTCCGTTCTGTGCGGAGCGGGGCATCGCGTTCACCGTCTTCGGTCCGCTCGAGGGCGGCTGGTTGGCCGGGAAGTACCGGCGTGACGAGCCGCCCCCCGCGGGATCGCGAATGACGCTGCGTCCGGAGCCGTACCGGCACCTCGACGACGATGCGGTGTACGACGGGCTCGAACGGTTCGCAGAGGCCGCGAGCAACCGCCGGGTCGACATGCCGACGCTGGCGCTTGCATGGATCCTCTCCGACCGGCGCGTCGCGAGCGTCGTCGTCGGGCCGCGCCGCCCCGAGCATCTCGATCCGGCGGTGGCGGCGCTCGACCTTCCGCTGTCCGAACCCGAGCGGGATCAACTAGCGTCGTTTTTCCCATGAGCCTGCTCGTGCTCAACCAGCAAGAGGTGGAGGAGCTCCTCGACATGGAGGGCTGCATCGAGGCGATGGCCGAGGCGCTCTCCTCGCTCGCCCGCGGCGAAGTGCACGTCCCGCTCCGCGCCGTCGTCAAGCCGCCGTCGGAGGACACCTTCATCGGGCTCATGCCTGCGCATCGCGGCGGCGACGTCCCGCTCTACGCGCTGAAGACGGTCTGCGTGATGCCCGACAACCCGCAGCGCGGCCTGGACGCGCACCAGGGGACAGTCACGCTCTTCGACGGTGAGACGGGAGAGACGCGCGCGATCATGAACGCGTCGGCGATCACCGCGATCCGGACCGCGGCGGTCTCGGCGGTCGCCACACGCCTGCTCGCCCGCGAGGACGCACGCGAGCTGGGGATCCTCGGCGCCGGGGTGCAGGCACGCTCACATCTGGAGGCGCTGCGGCTCGTCCGCGACTTCGATCGCGTCCGCATCTACGCGCCCACGGCCGCGCACGCACAGGCGCTGGCGGCCGAGGCCGGGGCGGAGGCGGTCGGGAGCGCCGAAGAAGCGGTGCGAGACGCCGACGTCGTCGTCACCGCGACGAGCTCCGTGGAGCCGGTCCTCGAACGGAAGTGGCTGAAGCAGGGCGCGCACGTCAACGTGATCGGCGGCCGGCCGCCGACGATGCGCGAGCTCGACGTCGCAACGGTGGCCGACTCCGCCTTCTACACGGACAAGCGGGAGTCGGCCGAGAACGAGGCTCACGACTACCGCGACGCGCTCGAGGCCGGCGCGATCGGCTCCGACCACATTCGCGGCGAGATCGGCGAGGTGCTGATCGGGTCGGCGCCGGGCCGTCAGTCGCCGGAGGAGCTCACGGTCTTCCGCTCCCTCGGCCTCGCGGTCGAGGACCTCGCCGCCGCCGAGTACGTCGTCCGCCGCGCGCGCGAGCGCGGAGCCGGCGTCGAGGTGGACTTCTGATCCCGCTCGAGGAGATCCGCGCCGCTCGCGAGACGATCGCCGGGACAGCCGTTCGCACTCCGCTTGTCAGGCTTCACGCGCCGGAATCAGCCGCCGAGATCTTCCTCAAGCTCGAGACCATCCAGCCGATCGGGTCCTTCAAGCTGCGCGGCGCCTACAACGCGGCGCGCCGGGCCGACCCCGAGCTGGTGCGCGCCGGACTGATCACGGCGAGCGCCGGGAACATGGGCCAGGGCGTGGCCTGGGCGGCGAAGGAGCTCGGGGTGCCGTGCACGGTGGTCGTTCCGGACTACGCGCCCGAGACGAAGGTCTCGGCGATGGAGCGGCTCGGCGCCGACGTCGTCAAGAAGCCGTTCGACGAGTGGTGGGAGGCGCTCGAGGAGTCCCGTTTGGAAGGCGTTGACGGGCTCTTCCTCCATCCGGTCGAGAATGAGCAGGTGATGGCCGGGAACGGGACGATCGGGCTCGAGATCCTCGAAGACCTTCCGGACCCGGACCTGGTTCTCATCCCCTTCGGCGGCGGCGGCCTCACGACCGGGATCGCCAGCGCGATCAGGGCGGAGCGCCCCGAGACGAAGATCTACTGCGTGGAGCAGGACACGGCGGCGCCGCTCAACGCGACTCTCGAGGCCGGCTCGATGCAGGCGATCGACTACCAGGTGTCGTTCGTCGACGGTGCGGGCGCGAAGGCGCTGCTGCCGAAGATGTGGGGCCTCGTCGAGCCCTTGATCGACGGTGCTCATCGAGTCTCACTGGACGAGGTCGCCGACGCGATCCGGATCCTTGCCCAGCGCGTTCGGGTGATCGCGGAGGGAGCCGGCGCCCTGGCGCCGGCAGTGGCGCTCTCCGGGCCGAGCAGGCGAGGGGAAGATCGTCTGCGTCGTCTCGGGCGGGAACATCGACTTCCCCGTCCTGTCGAAGATCCTGGCCGGCGAGACGCCCTTAGGCGAGGAGCGCGCGGTTGTCGCGCAGCGCGTCGAGGACGGCGTCGATGTCCTCTTCCGTGTTGTACGAGTGCGCCGAGACGCGCAGGTTCCCGTCCCGTTCAGAGGTGATGATCCCGCGCGCTTCGAGTGCAGCGACGAGCGCGTTCACGTCGGTGGACTTGATGCAGATCAGCGCACCCCGCCGATCCGCTTCCCGAGGCGTCGTGACCGTGCCGCCGAGCTCGTCCACGCCGGCGATCAGCCGCTCGTTGAGGGCGTTCACATGCTCCCGGGTCTCCGCGATCCCGATCTCCTGCATCAGCTCGATCCCCGCGATCCCGGCGTAGATCGAGGGCACCGGCGGCGTGCCCGACTGGAAGCGCCGGGCCGTCGGCGAGGGCGAGTAGTCGTAGATGTCCATCGCGAAGATGTCCTCGTCGGCGAACCAGCCGGTGGCTGTCGGCCATGCCCGCTCCCAGAGCTCGCGGCGGCAGTAGAAGAACGCCAGTCCGGCCGAACCGAGCAGGTACTTGAGGACGCCGGCGGCGAGGAAGTCGACGTCGAGCTCCTTCACGTCGAGCGGCATCGAGCCGACCGTCTGGTAGGCGTCGAGCAGCACGAGCGCGCCCTGCTCGTGGGCGATGCGCGCGACCTCGGGCACGTCGACCTTCTCGCCCGTTCGGTAGGAGACGTGCGTCGTCGAGACGATCAGCGTGTCCTCGTCGACGGCCGACTCGAGCTCCTCCGGCCGCACGTGGCTTCACGCGGGCGCCGCGCGCCTCCTGCGCGTGCCAGATCTGCCCGATCGTCGGGAACTCGATGTCGGTGAGGACGACCTTCGAGCGGGCCGCGAACCGGAGCCCGCTCGCGAGGGCGGCGACGCCCGCCGAGTTGGACGTCGTCACGGCGATCTCGTCCGGCTCGGCGTTGATCAGGCCGGCGAACACGGTGCGCGCGGCCTCCGTGCGCTCGACCCAGTAGTCCCACGGAGCACCCTTGTCGTCCCAGTCGCGGAGGTACTCCTCGTACGAGCGGCGCACTGCGTCCGAGAGCGCCCCCTGCGAGCAGCTGTTGACGTAGGTGAGCCGCTCGAAGATCGGGAAGCGGGCCCGGACGGCCCTAACGTCCAAGGTAGGCCTTGCGGAGATCCTCATTGGCCAAGAGTGCCTTGGCGGAGTCGGCCAGGACGATCCGGCCGGTCTGGAGGACGTAGCCCCGGTCGGCGATCGAGAGCGAGACGTTTGCGTTCTGCTCGACGACCAGCACGGCCACGCCGGACTCGTGCACCTGCTGGATGATCTCGAAGTTCCGCTCGACGAGGATCGGCGCGAGCCCCATCGAGGGCTCGTCCATCAGCAGCAGCTTCGGCTTCGACATCAGCGCCCGGCCCATCGCGACCATCTGCTGCTCGCCGCCGGAGAGCGTCCCGGCCAGCTGCTTCCGCCGGTCCTTCAGGACCGGGAAGAGACCCAGGACCTTCTCCAGCTGCTCGTCGAAGCTGCTCTTCTCGAGGTAGGCGCCCATCTGCAGGTTCTCCAGCACTGTCATCGGCGCGAACAGGCGGCGGTTCTCCGGGACGATCGCCATCCCACGCCTGATCCGGTAGCTCGTGTTCTTCCCGGTGACGTCCTCGCCGTCCAGTTCCACGGTTCCCGCCTTCGGCCGGACGATCCCGAGGATCGTCTTCAGGGTCGTCGACTTCCCGGAGGCGTTCCCGCCGAGAAGGCAGACGAGCTCGCCCTTCGCGACCTCGAGCGAGAGCTGCTGGAGGATGCGGATCTCGCCGTAATACGTGTCGACGTCTTGCAGTTTCAGCAGGCTCATGCGGCTCCCTGGAGCCCCAGGTACGCCTCGATCACCCGAGGGTCGGTCGCCACCTCTTCGAACGAGCCTTCGGCGATCTTGACGCCGTGGTCGAGCGCGACGACCCGGCCGGAGATGCCTTCGACGACATGCATGTCGTGCTCGATCACGAGCACGGTGTAGCCGCCCTCGCTCCTGAGCCGGCCGATCAGCTCCGTGAGCTCGAGCGTCTCGGCCGGGTTCATTCCGGCGGCCGGCTCGTCGAGCAGCAGCAGGCGCGGGTTCGTCGCCATCGCACGGGCGATCTCGAGCCGCCTTCGGTTCGCGTAGGAGAGGTTGTAGGCCTGCTGATCGTGGCGGTAGCCGGCGAGGCGCTGGCCGAAGAACGCGAGCTTCTCCTCGGCGAGGGCGGCGATCTCCCGCTCCTCACGGCGGGCGCGCGGGAGACGGAAGATCGCCTCCGGAATCGTCGAGCGGGTGTGGCCGTAGGCCGCCGCCATGACGTTTTCCTTCACCGTCATGTTCAGGAAGAGGCGCAGGGTCTGGAACGTCCGCGCGATGCCGAGCTGGGTGATCTTGTGCGGCGGGAGCCCGACGAGGTCGCGGCCCTCGAACCTGATCGCACCCGAGTCGGGACGGTAGAGGCCGGTGATGAGGTTGAAGACCGTCGTCTTCCCGGCGCCGTTCGGCCCGATCAGGCTGACGATCTCGCCCTCGTCCACGTGCAGGTCGAGGCTGTCGGCCACGGTGAGGCCGCCGAAGGACTTCGTCACCTGCTCGAGCTCGAGGAGCGGCGGTTTCTCCGTCACACGATCTCCACGCGCGGTGTCCCGAGCAGGCCCTGCGGCCGGACGGTCATGAGGGTGACGAGGAGGGCGCCGAAGAGGATCCAGCGGGCGACCGCGGGCTGTTCGACGAAGCTCGTCTCCCAGACGATCGCGGTCAGGTAGAGGGTCGGAACGAGGAGGATCGTGCGCCACCACCCATGGATCCGCGTCAGGGCGAGGACCGCGACGATGAGCGTGATGTAGGCGACGTTCGCGAAGCGTTCGTGCCCCGCCGGGATGATCACCCAGTCGGAGATCACGCCGGCGAGCCGGCCGCCCTCGACGACGGCGCCGGCGGTCCACGACGGGTCGATGGCTTCCGCGATGGCGTGGGCGGCGAATCCGAAGACGACGACACCGCCGAGCACGACTCCCAGCATCCACCACGGGCGAACCGCGAGGACGAGCAGAAGCACGACCACCGCGTAGAAGAGGATCCGCGCGTTGTCCTGGGGGTTCTCGGGCGCGAGGAACTGGAAGGAGACGTTGATCACGATCGCGCCGATGACGACCCCGGTGAGGCTTCCGATCCCGCCGAGGATCACGACCGCATAAATCGTGATCAGGATCGGCAGCGCGAAGTTCCCGGAGGTCACCGCGGTCAGAACGGCGGCGAAGATGCAGCCGGCGAGCCCCGCGATCCCCGCGCCGAAGGCGAACGCCTTCAGCTTCAGGCGGTTCACCGGAATGCTCATCGCCTCGGCCGCGAGTGGGTCCTCGCGAAGCGCGCGCCAGGCGCGGCCAGTCCGCGACTCGCTGAGGAAGTACAGGCCGATCAGGACGAGCAGGACGATGCCGAGGATGAACCAGTACTGCTGGCGCCTCGTCGTGAGCTCGTAGCCGAAGAGGTCGTTCGGGTCGATGTCCGCGATCCCGTTCGGCCCTCCGGTCAGTCCCTTGCCGTGCACGGTCGGATTCGCCGCGTTCACGAAGACGACGAAGGCCTGGCCGAAGAA
Organism: uncultured Actinomycetes bacterium; assembly: GCA_963827705.1. Taxonomy (GTDB): domain Bacteria; phylum Actinomycetota; class Thermoleophilia; order Gaiellales; family Gaiellaceae; genus JACDAN01. The sequence goes on along the minus strand of CAWHBN010000017.1, from coordinate 130,157 downwards.
GAGGGTCACGATGGCGAGGTAGTCCCCGAGCAGGCGCCGGGAGGGGATGCCGAGCACGAGGCCCAGCAGCGCCGTGCTGACCACGACGACCGGGATCGAGACCGCCGAGGGCCAGTGGATGCCGTACTGCTCCGACGAGAGCAGCGCGTAGAAGTACGCGCCGAAGCCGAAGAGCGCCACGTAGCCCAGGTCGAGCAGCCCGGCATAGCCGACGACGACGTTCAGCCCGAGGCCGAGCAGGATGTAGATCAGCGTGAAGATCCCGTAGGCGAACAGGTCGCCGCGGTCCATCCAGAGCGGCAGCGTGGCGGCGAACGCGCCGAAGATGGCCAGGCGCGCCCAGGGCGGGAGGAGGGCGTCGATCCGCCGGCCGAGGCGGGCGAACCCGACACGATCCTCGCGGCGATCCTCGACGCTCGCGACCCACTCGTCGACGCCCACGCGCGGGCGATCGCGCTCGTCGGGCCCGCCCGGCACCTGGGGGATGTCTCCTCCTGCGCCCATCAGACCTTCTGGATCGCCGGCGTGCCGAGGAGGCCGCTCGGACGGATGAGCAGGACGAGGATCAGGATCCCGAAGACGGTCAGGTCGGACCAGCGCCCGCCGAGGTAGCCGGCGGCGAACGACTCGGCAAGGCCGACGAGCAGGCCGCCGAGCATCGCGCCCGGGATGCTGCCGATGCCGCCGACGACGGCCGCGGTGAATCCCTTCAGTCCGGCGAGGAAGCCCATGAAGTGGAAGACCTGGCTGAAGAGGAGGCCGAACATCACCCCGGCCGCGCCGGCGAGGAGCGAGCCGATGAAGAACGTGGACGCGATCACGCGGTCCGTGTCGATCCCCATCATCGCGGCCGCCTCGCGATCGTACGAGGTCGCCCGCATCGCCTTTCCCAGGTGCGTCTTCGCCACGAGCAGCGTCAGCGCCACCATCAGCCCGGCCGTCGTCGCGAGGACGATCACCTGGATGAGCTGCACGTTGACGTTCTTGATCACGAAGACGGGGTCGGTCAGCGGGCCGGGCTCGAAGAACTCGGGGTTCTTCGAGCCGAGCACGAAGGAGTCGTAGCTCCGAAACTGCGAGCCGAAGAGCAGGAGCGCGCTGTTCTGCAGGAAGAAGGAGACGCCGAGCGCGCTGATCAGCGGCGCGATTCGTGGTGCGTCGCGTAATGGCCGGTACGCGAACCGCTCGATCACGACGCCGAGCAGTCCCGAGAGGATCATCGCGGCGAGGAACATCAGGACGATCAGCGGAGCGAGCGCGATGTTGGGCGACAACGGGCCGCCGAGCAGTGACAGCACGCCGTAGCCGACGAACGCCCCGATCATGTAGACGTCGCCGTGGGCGAAGTTCAGGAGCTTGAGGATCCCGTAGACCATCGAGTAGCCCAGGGCGATCAGCCCGTAGAGGCTCCCCAGCGTGATCCCGTTCACGAGCAGCTGGATGAAGAGCTCGGCGTTGAAGGCGACGATCACGGACGCGGAAGATTCTCAGAACGGCGTGCGGCCCATCGAGGTGATGGGCCGCACGCGTGATTCACCTAACTCGTGTCGCTAGGAAACGCGGATGTAGACGCCGCGGTTGTTGATCCGGTAGATCCCGAAGTTCGCCGGGGTCGCCATGTCACCGCGGCCCAGCACGCCTCTCGCGCGCTGGACGAAGCGGATACGGAAGCCGACGAGCGACTGGCTCTGCGGGATGTTCGTCTGGTTGATGTTCCGCCGGACCTCGGCGCGCGTCGCCGTGCCGTTGGCGCACGCCCTGTCGATCGCTCGTCCGACGACGTCGGCCGCCTGGTAGCTCGGGAGGCCGAACAGCTCGGTCTTGCCCCGGCCAGGCCCACGCCGGTACGCGGCGATGATCGGGCTGCTCAGGTTGATCGGGAAGAACGAGACGAACGACCCCGGGATCTTGAAGCTGTCCGGGTCGAACAGCCCGTCCGAGCCGAAGAGCACGGCCCGCTTCCCCTGGCTGCGAAGCGCCTGTCCGAACAGCTGGGCCTTGGGAGCCAGCTGCCACGGGATGTAGACCGACTGCGTGTTCGCCGGAATCCGCGCCGCGAGCGACGAGAAGTCCGTCGTGTCGGCCTCGTTCACCGACTCGCGCTGCACGTTGACGCCCCGAGAGCGGAGGATCCGCTGCACGGTGTCCGAAAGCCCCGTGCTGTACGAGTTCTGCGCATCCACGATCGCGACCCGCGAGTGGCGCAGCGTGCCGCGGATGTAGTTCGCGACGCGCGGGCCCTGCTGATCGTCGTTCGGGACGACGCGGAAGAAGTACCCGCGGGCCCGTCCATCCGTGGTGAGGCTCGTGCGGGTTGCGGAACCCGACACGAATCCGAGCCCGCCGTTCTTGAACGGTGCCGTCGAGACCTGCACCTCCTGGCTGCCGGCCGGGCCGACCACGCCGAGGACCTGCGAGTTGGACGCAAGGCGCTCGGCGACCTGGATCGCCTGGGCGGTGTCCGGGAGCTGCGTGTCGCCGACGACGGTGCGGAACTTCGTCCGTCGGTGCGACCTGTTGTAGCGGGTGACCCAGTAGCGAGCCCACCGGCCCTGCTGCGAGCCGATCGAGGCCGCGGCCCCGGTGATGGGTGCGGCGACGCCGATGGTTCTCGTCCGGCCGCAAGTGATCAGCGTCCGATCGCTGGTAGTCGGCGACTGAGCCGCAGTAGTCGATCCTCCGGCTGTTCCGACGGCCACGGCGAGAGCCGTGAGCGCCGTCAGCGCCGTCAGGATCGGAATCAGCGCTTTTCTCATCCTTCCTCCTTGTTCTTCGAGCGGAGCGTCATTCTGACTCGTGCGCCCTCGAGGCGGGATCGCCTGAGGGATGAAAGACCCCGAGTACTCGCATAGACCCCTTTCCGGTGTTCTCCAGACAATGCTCGGCTAGCGGCGGAAGGTGTATTGCCGACCCCGGGCCGACCACCCTCTGCTCCCCGCCGAGATGAAGGATGCCTTCTCCATCGATGATGTAGACGATCTCGTCGTAGATATGGCTGTGATTCGGTGCGCGACCCGGCGCGATCAGCCCGAGGAACTGCGTGATGTCGCGGCAGCCGACATCCTGGTTGACGAGGTAGCGGAACTCCCGGTCGGAGCTCGCCGGGAGCGTCGGCTGGTCGGCGTAGCGGACTGTCCGGCGGACGGGAGTGTTCGCCGTGCCGTCTTCTTGCGGCGCCTCGACGACCACGAGTACCAGGTCGTCGGGGCCCGAGTTCTCGAGCTCGTACTCCTCGCCCGACACCACGTACGCGCCGGTGTCAGGCTCGAGCGGGTGCGTCTCGTCGCCCACGCGAAGGGTGCCGCTCCCTGACTCGACGAACAGGATCTCCTGCGTGGCCTCGAGTCTGCGCGGGCCGGACCGCCCGGGCCCGCAGCGGACCACGCGCTGCGCCAGAAACTCCGACCCGTGGCTCTGATCGATCGTGACTGCTACCTCGGCGTTGTCGATCGCTCCACCACCTCCTTCGAGAGCCCGACCTCCGCGATCGGGAACCGATCACTCACCTGCACGGTGCGATTCTCGCACTCTCTAGGATCGGTTCGTGCCACCGCCGTTCCGCATCGGGGTCATGCAGCTGACGATGGAGCCGCTCGACGAGATGCTCGAGTCGGCGCGGGTCATGGACGAGGCCGGGATGGACACGGTCTGGCTCGCCGAGGCCTACCCCTGGTGGCGCAAGCACGGGATGGAGGCGCGATCGTCCACGGTCGTCTCGGCGCTGATGGCGCGAGAGACCAGCCGGCTCACGATCGGCTGGGGGATCATCTCGCCGTTCACGCGGCACCCCGTGCAGGTGGCGATGGACGCCCGCGTCGTCCAGGAGGCTGCCGGGCCGGGCCGGTTCCTCCTCGGCTTCGGGACGTCGAAGATCTTCCTGAACAACACCAAGCAGCAGACCAATCGCACCCTCGGGCCCATGCGCGACGCGGTCGCGATCGTGAAGGGCGTGCTTTCGGGCGAGGCGTTCCAGTACGACGGCGGCACGTGGAGCGCCGATGTCCCCGCCCTGAACGGCGCGGCGCACACGCCCAGAGAGGTGCCCCCGGTCTACGTCGCCGCGACGGCACCGAAGATGCAGGCGCTCGCGGGCGAGATCGGGGACGGCTGCCTGACGCCGTCGATCACGACGCCGGCCTTCGTCCGCTACACGCGGGAGAACGTGGCGCGCGACATCGACATCGGCTGCACGGTCGTCGCGTCGATCGGAGAGGACCGTGACGAGGGCCGCGACGGCGCGCGCGAGATCGCCGGCATGTACCTCGCGAACAAGGTCCAGAACATCCAGGGATCCGCGGACACGCTCCTCGAGCTCGCCGGCATCGAGCAGGAGGAGATCCGGCCGGTCGCGGAGGCGATGGAGCGGGGCGGCCGCCTCGCCGCCAAGGATCAGGTGACGGACGAGCTGCTCGACAAGTGCAAGCCGATCGCCGGCACCCCGGAGGACTGCATCGCCGCGATCGAGGAGTACCGGGACGCCGGCTGCACCCACGTGATGCTCGAGCTCTGGGGCGACCGGCGCCACGACCAGATCCGGATGTTCGGCGAGCAGGTCCTCCCGCAGTTCCGCTCGTGAGCTACGACGCCGAAGCATTCGACGCCTTCGAGGCAGCGGGATGGGCGGACAAGGACGCCGGGGCGTACGACGCGCTGCTAGGCCGCGTCACGGCCGAGCTGGCCGAGCCGCTGGTCGACGCGGTCGGCGCCGGGCCGGGGACACGGCTGCTCGACCTCGCGACGGGCCCGGGCTACGTCGCCGGGCGGGCTGTTGCCAGCGGCGCCGACGTCGTGGGCCTCGACCTCTCCGAAACCATGCTCGCGTTCGCTCGCGAGCATGTGCCCGAGGCGGAATTCGTGCGCGGCGACGCCACCGCCGTTCCGTTCGAGGACGGTTCGTTCAGCGCAGTCACGGCGGCGTTTCTCCTCCTCCACCTGGCCGAGCCGGAGCGGGCTGCGGCAGAGGCTGTACGCGTGCTCGAGCCCGGCGGCGACGTTGCGTTCACAGTCTGGGACGAGCCGGCGCGCGGCCGCTGGATCGGCGTGCTCTTCGACGCGATCCACGAGGTCGGCGTCTCGTCGCCGACGACGGTCCCTGCGGGCCCATCGTTCTTCCGGTTCGCGGACGAGGGCGAGCTCGTCGGGCTCCTCACAGGCGCCGGGCTCGCAGAACCGGCAGTGCGAACGATCGAGTTTCCCCTCCGGGTCGAGAGCTCGGACGAGCTCTGGTCCGGGATCATCGAAGGGGCGGTTCGCATGCGGGCGTTGATAGGCGCGCAGAGCGAGGACATGCGCGCTGCGGTCCGTGCTCGGTTCGACGAGCTCCTGGAGGAGCACCGCGCCGGCGACGGCTTCGAGGTCTCCGTCTCGGTCAAGCTCGGGTCGGGGCGGAAGCCGTGATCGACGAGCGGCGACTGGTCGACCTCGCGCTGCGCCTGGTCTCGACGCCTTCCTTCACGGGGTCGGAGGAGGCCTGCGCCCGGGTCATGGCCGACGAGCTCGAGGCTCTCGGTCTCGAGGTGATGTGGCAGCAGGTCGAGGACGGCCGGGCGAACGTCGTCGGTACCTGGCCGGGCGACGGCGGCGGCCCCACGCTGATGTTCAACGGTCATCTCGACACCTCCTACTCGGGGAAGGAGCCGTGGCTGCGCGACATCCCGGGCTTCCGGCCGGAAGGGTTCGAGCGCGACGGACGGATCTACGGCCTCGGGATCTCGAACATGAAGGGCGCGCTCGCCTGCTACGTCGAGGCCGTTCGGTCGCTGATCGAGGACGGAGTCCGACTGAAGGGCGATGTGCTCGTCGCCGCCGTGGCCGGCGAGATCGAGAAGACGCAGGAGGGCGACGCTCAGGGCGCGGAGTACCGCGGCTACGCGGCCGGCTCACGTCACCTCGTCGGGCACGGTGGGGCTGCCGATCTGTGCATCCTCGGCGAGCCGACGGAGAACAAGCTGGTGCTGGCCCACTTCGGGACGCTCTGGCTCCGGCTCCGGGTCACGGGGCCGTTCGTCCACACCGCGTTCTCGATGGGGCGGATCGAGGAGAACTCGATCGTCCGCATGCGGCCGGTGCTCGACCGTGTGCTCGCCTGGCTGCCCGAGTGGGAAGAGGAGATGTCGTACGGCGACGTGCGCGGCGTCGCGAACGTCGGCGCCATCCAGGGCGGCTTCGGCTGGCGCGTGTCGCGGACCCCGCACGCGACCGACCTGTTCGTCGATCTGCGCGTGCCGCCCGACGTCCCGATGGCGGAAGCCCGTCGCCGGGCGCTCGAGTTCGCTCGCGGCCTCGAAGGCGTCGAGGCCGAGGTCTACGTGACTGCGCCCGGGGCGGAGATCGACGAGGGCAGCCCGGTCGTCGGCGCCGTCGCCGAGGCGCACGAGGAGGTGTTCGGCTCCGCGCCGGAGCGGGACGTGACGCGCTGGTTCTCGGACGCGTCGGTGCTGAGCCGGTACGGGATCGCCACGCTCAACTACGGCACCTCGTCCGGGCTCCCCGACGCCGAGCTCGGCGAGAACCTCGAGATCGAGGGGCTCGTGAAGACGGCGGACGTCTACGCACGCGCCGCACAGAAGGTCTGCGGATGAGGCTGGTCACCTACGACGGCGGCAAGGTCGGCCGTATCGACGGCGAGGAGATCGCCAGGCTCGACGTTCCCGACATGCGCACGTATTTCGAGCGCGGGGGCGCCGAGGACGCCGGCGAGCGGACGGCGCTCGCCGAGGCAGACCTCGAGGCGCCCATCGTTCCGAAGAAGTTCTTCCACACGGCCGGGAACTTCCGCGAGCACGAGGAGGAGTCGAAGCAGGTGGACTGGTCGCACGCGATCGCGCCGTGGATCGTCTTCTTCCAGAACGTCGACGCGCTGGTCGGCCCCGACGACCCGGTCGTCTACCCCGAGCACCTGACCGAGGAGCTCGACTACGAGCTCGAGCTGGCCGTCGTGATCTCGAAGCCCGGCAAGTGGTTCTCGGCCGAGGAGGCGATGGACTACGTCGGCGGCTACGTGGTCTTCAACGACATCACCGCCCGCGACATCCAGCGGCGGGAGATGGAGTCGGGAGTCTTCTCGTTCTGCAAGGCGATCGACACCTTCTGTCCCCTCGGCCCCTGGATCGTGACCACGGACGAGATCCCCGACCCGCATGACCTCGCGATGGAGCTGCGGGTCAACGGAGAGGTGCGGCAGACGTCCCACTCGGGCCGCATGTCCGTGACGATCCCGGAGATCCTGTCCCACTACTCGGCGCTCGGGTACTCGGCGGGCGACGTTCTCTCGACGGGGACGGTCAGCGGCGTGGCCGGGTTCAGCGAGGACGCGGCGTCGCTCTACCTGAAGCCGGGCGACGTGATGGAGGCGGAGATCGAGCGGATCGGCGTGCTGCGAAACCCGGTGATCTCGTGGCGGGAGGCGCACGGCGAGCCTGCGCCCGAGCGCGTTCGCTGGTGAGCTGGCCCTGCGACGACGCGAAGCTCGAGCGGGTTCGCGAGCTCATGGTGGAGGAGGGCGTCGATGCCCTCGTGGTCCGCGCACCCGACAACGTCCTTTACCTCTCCAATTTCTGGGGCATGAAGGGCTACGACGCGGTCGTCTTCCCGCGGGAGGGCGACCCGACGCTGATCTGCCTCGAGGCCTCGGCCGGTGATGCCGATCGCATGTCCTGGACGACGGACGTCCGCTTGTTCCGCGGCTACGACGAGTCCGACCCGCGGCCGCCGCAGGCGAGGGCGCTGGCGCTCGCAGTCGAGGCGTCCAAGGACTATGGGAAGGTCGGCGTCGAGCTCTCGCTCGGGACGCAGGCGTCGGACCGCATGGTCGGCGAGCCCACGACCTACACACGAGCCTGGTTCGACGCCTGGCCGGGCGCGGCGGACGCGACGCCGCTCCTCGCCCGGGCCCGCGCGATCAAGACCGAGCAAGAGCTCGAGCGGATGCGCCTCGCAAACGAGATCGCGGCCGCCGCGATGGACTACACGCGCGCCCAGCTCCGGCCCGGCATGAAGGAGAGCGAGGCCGCGGCGCTCTGGAACGGCTACGTCCACGGCCGCGGGACGGGCTGGGAAGGCAAGGTCGACCTCGCGCTGGGCTTCTCGCTCGTCTGGTCGGGGGAGGGGATCCGGACGTTCACCGCGACCGCCGACCGGCCAGTCCAGGAGCACGAGCCGACGCTCTTCGAGATCTGGGTCTGCGCCGACGGCTACTGGTGCGACCACACGAAGAACCTCTGCCCGGGTGAGTTGACCCCGCAGTACGAGCGCCTTCGTGAGAGCCTGATGGCCGTGTACGAGCGGGCGATCGACCACTGCCGGCCGGGCGCGAGCCTCGCCGAGCTCGATCGGCTCATCCGGGAGGGGATCGACCAGGCGGGGTACCCGGGCCAGCCGTCACACCCGGTCGCGCACGGCGTCGGCGCCCGGGCCCACGAGCCGCCGTACGCGCACCAGGCCGACACGAGCGCCACGGTCGAGGAGGGCATGGTGCTCGCGATCGAGCCCGGCGCCTACTGGGAAGGGGGCGGCGGTCTTCGCGTGGAGGACAACTTCCTGATCACCGCCGACGGCGCCGAGAAGCTGTCGCCGTTTCCCGACGGGATCGTGCGGTGATCTGGACCGGCGAGCTCAACCGGCCGCACGCGCTGCAGGCCGAGGTCGGCTTCTACGACACGACGCTCCGCGACGGCGAGCAGACGGTCGGCGTCGTGCTGATGCCGGAGGAGAAGCTCGAGATCGCCCGCGCGCTCTCCGAGGCGGGCGTCGAGCGCATCGAGGCCGGCTTCCCGCGCGTCTCCGAGGACGACTGGGAGGCCGTGCGGCTGATCTCGGAGGCGGGCCTCGCCGCCCAGGTCTGGGGCTTCTCGCGCGCGGTGCAGGCCGACGTCGAGGCGCTGGTCGAGCTTGGCGTCCCGGCGAGCGTGATCGAGTCGCCGATCTCGGAGCTGAAGCTCCGTGCGCTTGGGGTCTCCCGGGAGACGATGCTGGAGCGGATCCGCTCGGCCGTGTCCTACGCGGTCGAGAGCGGGATCCACGTCGCGTACTTCGGCGTCGACTCCACCCGCGCCGAGCCGGACTTCTACGACGCCGCGTACGCCGCTGCGGTTGAGGCGGGCGCGGCGGAGGTGGTCGTGGTCGACACGATCGGAGTCGCCGGGCCGGAGGGCGTCGCCGAGCTCGTCGGCCGGACGCGTGAGCGCCTCGGGCCGGACGTCGCGATCCACTTCCACGGCCACAACGACTTCGGCCTGGCGACCGCGAACGCCGTCGCGGCGGTGAAGGCGGGAGCCCGGTGGATCCACGGCACGGTGAACGGGATGGGAGAACGGGCCGGGAACGCCAACCTCGGCGAGGTCGCGCTCGCGCTGCGCGCCGTCTACGGCGTCGAGACGGCGCTCGACCTGACGAAGGCCCGTGCGCTCGCCGACCGCGTACAGCAGCTGTCGGGCTACGAGCTCGAGCCCTGGAAGCCCCTTACCGGCGAGAACCTCTTCCGGCGGGAGAGCGGGGCCGTCGCGAGCCAGTTCCACGACCCGGAAGCGATCGAGCCGTACTCGTCCGAGCTCGTCTCAGCCGAGCGCGGCATCGTGCTCGGCAAGAAGAGCGGCCTCGATTCGATCCGGATCAAGGCCGAGGAGCTGGGGCTCGACGTGCCGGAGGAACGGCGTGCCGAGGTGCTCGCCGCCGTCAAGAGGCTCGGAACCGAGAAGCGCGGGCTCGTCACCGACGAGGAGTTCCGTCAGCTCGTGAAAGGACCAGCATCGTGACTCGAGAGTTGATCAACCCGCCGGAGCTCCATCCGGCACCAGGCTTCAGCCACGTCGCCGTGGCGGAAGGCCAGAGGGTCGTCCACTTCGCCGGCCAGCTGGGGATCGGCTTGGACTTCTCCCTCGCCGCCGACGACCTGCACGGCCAGACGGCCGCGGCGATGCGGAACCTGAAGACTGCGATGGACGCCGCCGGCGTCGGCTGGGACGACATCGTGCGACGCACGATCTATACGACGCAGCCGACCGAGTACGAGACGATCACGAAGGCGATCGACGAGGTCACCGGCGGCGCCGACCACCCGGCGCAGACGATCGTCGGCATCACCGGTCTCGCCGTGCCGGGCTGCCTGATCGAGATCGAGTGCACGGCGGTGTGCTCCTGAGCCGAGCGTACGACGACGTCGTCGTCGGCAGCGGGATCAACGGCCTCGCGTGTGCCGCGCTGCTCGCGCGCGCCGGCCGCGCTGTGTGTGTGCTCGAACGGAACGACTGGTTCGGAGGCGCGATCAAGACGGACGAGATCACGGAGCCCGGCTTCAAGCACGACGTGTTCAGCGCATGGCATCCGCTCTGGGTCGGAGGCCCGGCTCACGCACAGCTCGGCGCAGATCTGGCCCGCCACGGTCTCGATTACCTCAATACCGACCTCCCGACTGGGACGCTCTACCCCGACGGCGAGAGTGCATTCCTCCTCCGCACGGCTGACGAGAACGCTGCCGAGCTCGACCGTCACCACGCCGGTGACGGCGACGCCTGGCGGGCAATGCTGGGCGAGTTCTTCCCGAACGCCGACCTCGCGTTCGGGGTCCTCGGGACCGAGCTGTGGTCACGCCAGGGCGTGGGCCTCGGCGTGAAGGCCGTTCGGAGGCTCGGCCGTCAGGGCGCGGCGGAGTTCACCGGCCGCCTGCTCATCTCGGCCCGGGACTGGCTGGAGACGACGTTCGGCTCGGAGCGGGCACACGGTGTCCTCGCACCGTGGGTGCTCCACACAGGCCTCGGTCCCGACGCGGCGGCCTCCGGCTACATGGCCCAGGTGATCGCGGTCGCCGTCCAGGAGGGCGGCATGCCGATTCCGCGCGGCGGCGGCCAGAAGCTCGCCGACGCTCTTGTCGCGCTGATCCGGGAGAACGGCGGCACCTGCGAGACGAGTGTCCACGTCGAGCGGGTGTTCAGCGGCGGCGTGCGCACTGCGGACGGCGAGACCATCTCCGCGACGGAGGTGATCTGCAACGTGACGCCGACGCAGCTCTACGGCGAGCTGCTCGAAGGCTACGAGGACAAGGCGAAGGGCTTCCGCTACGGGCGCTCGGAGATGCAGATCCACTACGCGCTCTCCGAGCCGCCGCGCTGGGAGGGTGACGAGCGGCTCGGTCGGACGGCCATCGTCCACCTGACGCCGGGGCTCGACGGCGTCTCCCGGGCCGTGAACGAGGCGGACCGCGGGCTGCTGCCGGCGGAGGCCACGGTCGTCGTGGGGCAGCCGCTCACGATGGACGAGTCGCGTGCACCGGAGGGGAAGGGCCTCCTCTGGATCCAGCTCCAGGAGCTCCCGTGGCGGATCAAGGGCGACGCCGCCGGCGAGATCGACGTCGGCGCGGGCGAGTGGACGGAGGAGCTCCGCGAGCGCTACGCCGAGCGGATCCAGTCGCGCCTCGCCCGCCACATCCCGAACCTGGAGTCGTCGATCCTCGCCCGCACCGCGCTCTCGCCCGCCGATCTGCAGGCCGCGAACATCAACCTCCACCACGGCGACCCCTACGGCGGCTCCCTCGCCCTCGACCAGAACTTCCTCTGGCGGCCGCTCGGCTCGCAGCCGGGCCACCGGACGCCGGTCCCAGGGGTCTGGCACGTCGGAGCCAGCACGCATCCCGGCCCCGGGCTCGGCGGCGGCTCCGGAGCGCTTGTCGCCCAGCAGCTTCTGAAGCCGTCCCTCGCCGAGCGGGCGCGGGGGCTCGTCCGCCGCTGATGCCGCGCTACTCGATCTCCCAGATCACCACGGTCGGGCAGTCGTTCGCCGACGACCTCGACGCCTACAAGGACGCAGGCGCCGACGGGATCGGGATCTGGGAGATGAAGCTTGCCGACGACTCGCTCAGCCGCTTCAGGGCCAGCGGGCTGGATGCGGCGGTCGCCGTCACCGAGGTGCCCTCGATCCTGTCGCTGCCGTTGATGGAGGGGCCGGAGGATCCTGCGCAGCGGATCGAGGCGGTCTGCGCCGGGGTCCGGCGCCTCGCGCCGTTCGAGCCGGATGCGGTGCTGTTCCTGACCGGCCCCGGCGAGGATCGGGAGACCGTCGTCGAGGGCATCCGGCACATCGCCGATGCGGCCGCGGCGGTCGGCGTCCAGGTCGCCGTGGAGCCGATCCAGCAGGAGTTCGCCGAGCTCTGGACGATCGTCAGCTCGCTCGACGAGGCGGCTGAGCTGATCATGGAGGCCGGCCGCCCGGACGTCGGGCTGATGTACGACGCCTGGCATCTCTGGAACCAGCCGCTCGAGCAGATCGAGCGTCACCGCGACCGCATCGTCGGCGTCCACCTGGCCGACTGGCGCGAGCCGACGCGGAACACGAACGACCGCGTCCTCCCTGGCGATGGCACGGTCGACTACGCGCCGATCCTGGACGCCCTGCACTGGGATGGCCTCCTGGACCTCGAGATCTTCTCCGACCCCGAGCTTCCGGACTCGCTGTGGAAGGAAGACCCGCGGGAGCTCGCCAGGCGCGGAGTGGAGGCGCTATCTCGCGTGTCTGCGTAGTCGGCGCCGGGGTCATCGGCAGCCTTTATGCGGCGCACCTCTCCCGGGTGGCCGCAACGTCCGTTCTGTGCCGGAGGGAGGAGCATGCGCGCGCGCTCGGCGAAAACGGCCTCCGGGTCTCGGGCCGCCACGACTTCGTCGCCGAGGTGGCAGCGACGACGGAGCCCGCGCAGCTTCTCGAGCCGGACCTCGTCATCGTCGCGACGAAGACGACGGAACTCGACCAGGCGCTCGCGCGCCTCGCCGGTCACTGGCCGGCGGCCACGGTGATGACGGTGCAGAACGGCCTCGGCGCGGAGGAGATCGCCCGCCGCCACGGCCCGTGGCAGCTCGTCTCCGCCGTCACCTTCATGAGTGGGACGCGGCACGCGGACGACCACGTCGAGTACATCCTCGACACGGAAACATGGCTCGGCCCGTACGGGGAGACGCCGTACGCGGTGGTGGAGGAGATCGCCGGGCTGCTGGTCGCGTCAGAGCTGAAGGCGCGGGCATTCGAAGATCTCCGCCCGGCGCAGTGGTCGAAGCTGATCTTCAACTCGACGGTGAACACCGTCGCCGCGCTCACCGGGCTGCCGCACGACCCGCACTTCGCGCAGCAGGAGCGTCTCGAGGATCTCGGCACCCTCGTCCGGGACCTCATGGACGAGGGCAAGCAGGTCGCAGCCGCCGCTGGAGTCGAGCTCCACGAGGACCCGTGGGAGATGAACGTGCTCGCGACGCGTCGCGGCAGCCGCCACTACCCCTCGATGCTCGAGGACGTCGAGGCGCACCGCCCGACGGAAGTCGACCAGATCACCGGCGCGCTCGTGCGGGAGGCCGAGCGGCTCGGTGTCGCGGTCCCGCTGCAGACTGCGATGTACCGGCTCGTCAAGGCGCGAGAAGCCTCGTGGGCATCCGATTGACCGCCGTTCCCCGTACGTTCAGTATCTACCTCGGGGATCTCTCGAAAATCTGTCCTGATCTGAGGCGGGAGGAGCAACATGCGCAAGACGAGGTGGGGGGTCGCTGCGGCGCTCCTCGTTGGAACTGCAGTGGCGGTGGCGGCGCTCGGAGGCGCGAGCAGCGATAGCTCGGCGGCGACGAGACCGGCCATCGTCATCGGCTGGGCGTTCGACAGCAAGGGCAACATGGCGCCGTTCGACGGGCCGGCTCTTGCCGCCGCCCGCATCCACGTGCGCCAGATCAACGCGAAAGGCGGGGTCGGCGGCAGGCCGATCCGAATCGACACCTGCGACACGAACAACAACAACCCCGCGCGCGCCAAGTCCTGCGCGAGGAACCTCCTCGGCAAGGGGGCGCACGTCATCTTCGTGACCTGCGACGTGGACTTCGCGACGCCGGTCGTCCAGGAGGCGATCAACCGCGGGAAGCTCACGATCGCGCCGTGCATCGGCACCGACCAGATGGGCCCGAAGCGCTTCGGCCGGAAAGGCAAGCTCGCCTTCAGCTACGGAAACGTGGCTCAGGACGAGGGATCGGCGATGGCCGAGTACGCGATCCGTCGCGGCTGGCGCACAGCCGGCCTCGGCACGAACACGCTGCTCGTCTACTTCAAGAACGTCGTCACGGCGTTCGAGAAGCGGTACACGCAGCTGGGCGGCCGGATCGTCGGGCGTGAGAGCTACGCGACCGGAGCGAACAACGTCCAGAACGCGGTCAACCGGCTGAACCAGCGCCGCGCGGCCGTCTACGTCACTTCCACGGCGTTCGGCGAGCTTCCGGCATTCGCGTCGGGCTTCCGCTCGCTCGGGAACCAGACGCCGGTGCTCAACTCCTGGGCCGGGGACGGGACGTACTGGGTGACACAGAACCCCAAGATCACCAACTACTACGCCGTGACCTTTGCGTCGGTCTTCGGCGACGATCCGAATCGGGCCGTTCGGCGCCTGGCCGTCCAGGTCAAAGCGGGCACGGGCGGGTTCGTCACCGGCCCCGCTGCGATCGACGGCGTCATCGCTGCGATCAAGCGGGCCGGAGGCTCGACGAACGGCGCGAGGCTCGCGGCGCAGATGGAGAAGTTCAAGAAGGTGCCGACGATCTCGGGCCGCGTGAGCTTCTCGCCGCAGCTGCACACCGTGTTCGGGCGCGCGTACCGCGTGATCCAGGTTCAGAACAACAAGGGCAAGCGTGTCGGGATGGTGACGGCGAAGGTCGTCCCGAAGCTCTAGCGACGTTGGGCGACCAACCCAGCGCCGCTCAGGCGGAGAGGAGGCCCGGAGACACCCTCCGGGCCTCCTCCGTCTCGCGGTCGTTCGAGGGCGTTCGCGCGCTCCAGGACGTCACGCTCGAGCTGCATCGGCACGAGGTGGTCGGGCTGATCGGACCGAACGGCGCCGGGAAATCGACGCTCGTGAACGTGCTGACCGGGTTCGACTCCCCGACGGCGGGATCCGTGGAGCTGGCCGGCCGCCGCATCACGCGCTGGAGTGCGCACCGGCGGGCAAGAGCTGGGCTCGCGCGGACCTTCCAGCACAGCCGCTCCTTCCGGGACTTATCGGTGCGAGAGAACGTCGAGGTCGCGGCGATCGGCGTCGGGGCAGGGCCGCGCAAGGCGCGGCGGCGGGCGGACGAGCTGCTGGGGCTCCTCGGCCTGGAGGGGCAGGAGCAGGCGCCGGCCGGGGTGCTCGCCCATGGCGACGAGCGCCGGCTTGGCGTCGCCCGTGCGCTCGCCACAGAGCCGCGGTTCGTCCTGATGGACGAGCCCGCGGCCGGATTGCCCGAGGCGGAGGTGCCGGACTTCGCTTCCGTGGTGCGCTCCGTCCGTGACGACTACGGCGCCGGCGTGCTGCTGATCGACCACAACATGGCGCTCGTGATGAGCGTCTGCGACCGGATCGTCGTGCTCGACCAGGGACGGACGCTCGCCGACGGGACGCCCGCGGAGATCCGCGGAAACCTCGACGTCGCCGCCGCCTACCTCGGCGAGTCGGCGGTGGCGGAGGAGGACGCAGGTGGCTGAGACGGCCGCGCTTGCGGTTCGGGACCTGGAGGTGCGCTACGGCGCCGTGCCGGCCGTTCGCAATCTCTCGCTCGATGTCGGCAAGGGGGAGATCGTGGGCTTGATCGGTCCGAACGGCGCCGGCAAGTCGACGACGCTGCACGCGATCATGGGGCTGGTCCGGGCACGCACCGGCTCGGTCACAGTCGACGGGTCGTCGGTTCTCGGCCACACGCCCGAGTCGATCGCCCACCGCGGTGTCGCCCTCGTCCCGGAGGGCCGCCGGATCTACCCGGACTTCACCGTCGAGGAGAATCTGCGACTCGGGCTCGCTGCCCGCCGGGGCAGCCGACGTCTGAGCGCGCTCGCCGGCGCCTACGAGCTCTTCCCGGTCCTCCGCGAGTACCGCAGGCGACCGGCCGGTGTGCTCTCCGGCGGGCAGCAGCAGCAGCTTGCGATCGGCCGGGCACTGGTCGCTCAGCCCGACGTGCTGCTTCTCGACGAGCCGTCGCTCGGCCTCGCGCCGTCACTGGTGGACGACGTTTTCTCGACCCTCGCCGATATCCGCGAGGGCGGCTTCGCCGTCCTCCTCGTCGAGCAGCGCGCGCAACGGACGGTCGCGCTCGCCGACCGCACGCACGTGCTCTCGAACGGCGAGCTCCGCCTCACCCTCGGCCCCGCCGACGCCGGCGACACGGAGAAGATGGTCGCCGCCTACTTCGCAGGATGACCGGCACGCTCTTCGCCGTCGTCGACGCGCAGACCCTGGCCGATGCGGTCGGTCTCGGGGCCGTCTATGCACTGATGGCGGTCGGGATCGGGCTCGTCTTCGGCGTCCTCCGCCTCGTCAACTTCGCGTACGGCCAGCTCGTCATGGCCGGCGCCTACACGCTCGCGTTCACGGCGCACTGGCGCGTCGTCTGGAGCATCGTCGCCTGCTTCGTCGTCGTCGTCGCCCTCTCGCTCGTCATGGACAGGGTCGTCTTCCGGCCCCTGAGGGGCGCGACGCCCGCGGTGATGCTCGTCGCCACCTTCGCGATCGCCTTCATGCTCCAGGCGATCGCGCTGCTCGTGGACATCCGAGACAACACGATCGGCGAGATCGCCACCTCGATCGCGCCGCTCAACCAGCCGACGACGATCCACGGCGTCGACGTCCGCAAGATCACGATCGTGGCCGTCATCGTGGCCGCGGCCGCCCTTGGGCTGCTTGCGCTCCTGCTGATGCGGACGACGATCGGCCTCCACATGCGCGCCGCGGCCACCGACTTCGGCACCGCACGGCTGCTCGGCGTGCGGGCGAACCGCGTGATCGGCTTCGCCGTCCTGCTCTCCGGGATCCTGGCTGCGATCGTCGCGGTGATCCTGACGGTGCAGTTCCCGTTCGTCGGGCCCGATTTCGCGTTGCGGGACACGATCGTGGTGCTCGTGGGGGTCGTCGTCGGCGGCATCGACCGGCTCTGGACGGCGACGCTCGGGGGCTTCGCGATCGGCTTCACGACCGGGGTGATCTACGGCGCGCTGCCGACCGAGCAGACGGTGTTCCTGCCGTCCGTCGTGTTCGCGCTCGTGATCCTCGTGCTGCTGATCCGGCCCGCCGGGCTGTTCGCGTGGGGGAGAGGCCCGGTGGAACGCGTGTGAGGCGCCTCGTCGACCTTCAGCAGGTGATCGCCCCCGCGATCCTCGTGGTCGCCGTTGGCATCGGCTCGACCTACGTCTCGAGCTCGAACGAGATCTACTTCTTGAACGCGCTCGTGTCGGTTGCGACCGTCGTCGCGATCTACGTCTTCATCGGCAACTCCGGCGTCCTGTCCTTCGGCCAGATGAGCTTCGTCGCCGTCGGCGCCTTCCTGGCGGGGATCATGACCATCCCGCTCGAGTCGAAGACCGGCGTTCTTCCGGAGCTCTTCCCGATTCTTCGCGACCACACGGTCGGGAACCTCGCCTCGCTGCTGCTGGCAGCCGCGGCGGGCGGGCTCTTTGCGCTCGTCGTCGGGCTGCCGCTCATGCGGCTCTCCGGGCTCGCGGCCGGCATCGCGACCTTCGCGGTGCTCGAGGTCACGCACAACATCCTCCGCGAGTGGACCAAGATCGGGCCGGGCGCGACGACGCTCTCGCTCGTGCCCGAGACGACGGACGCCGTGCAGGCCACGGTCGGCACGCTCGTCGTCGTCGCCGCTGCGTTCGTCTACCAGCGCAGCCGACTGGGCCGCCGCCTGCGCGCCTCCCGCGAGGATCCCGCGGCGGCGCGTGGCGTGGGTGTGAACGTCCACCGCGAACGGCTGTGGGCCTTCGTCGTGTCGGGTGCGCTGGCCGGTCTCGCCGGTGCGATGCTGGTGCACCTGCTCGGGTCGATCACGACGGAGCAGGTCTACCTCGAGCTCACCTTCCTGACCCTGGCGATGCTCGTGATCGGCGGGCTGACGAGCCTGTGGGGCGCCGTCGTCGGCGCGCTCGTGGTCAGCGCGCTCGACTCGTTCCTGATCGAGGCCGAGCAAGGCGTCGACGTCGGGATCTCGCTCGACCTCCCGCAGGGCACGCGGCTGATCATCCTGGGCGCGATCATGGCGCTCATGCTGATCCTTCGTCCCAGCGGGCTGACCGGTGGACGGGAGTTCCGCCTCGTGCGGTGAGGGTCTGCATCGTGGGCTGCGGAGCTGTCGGCGGGCTCTTCGCGGCCAATCTCGCCCAGCTCGAGGACGTGGAGGTCTGGGCCTTCGACGTCTGGGATGACCACGTGCGTGCGATCAACGAGCACGGCCTGCGGCTGAGCGGCGCGGGCGACGTGGTCGGCCAGCTGCGAGCGACGAGCGATCCCGCCGAGCTGCCGGCCTGCGACTACGGGATCGTCGCCACGAAGAGCATGCACACGGGCGACGCGGTCGCCTCGGTCGCGCATGCGTTCGCCGACGGGAGCGTCTGCTCGGTGCAGAACGGGGTCGGGAACGAGGAGGCGATCGCCGAGCACGTCGAGCGCGTGATCCGCGGGACGACCTTCCCCGCCGGAAAGGTCCTCGAGCCCGGGCATGTTCAGTGGGATGTCAAGGGCGACACGACGATTGGCCCGTTCGAGCCCCGCCCCGCGGCGATGGATGAGATCGAGCGGCTCGCGGAAGCCTGCACGCGCGCAGGCATGCCGACAGAGGCCGTGGCCGACGCCCGCGGGCCCCAATGGCGCAAGCTGATCTTCAACGCGGCGACGAACCCGATTGGCGCACTGACGGGGCTGACGCACGGGCGGGTCTGCGAGGACCCTGCGCTGCGCGCACTCGTCAGCGGCCTCGTGGACGAGGGGAAGGCGGTTGCCGCTGCACAGGGGATCGAGTTGGACGAGGATCCCGAGCGGCTGATCGACCACGCGGCCAGGCCCGAAGTGGCCTACGAGCACAAGGCGAGCATGCTCCAAGACGTCGAGGCGAAGCAGCAGACCGAGATCGACTTCCTCAACGGAGGGCTCGTCCGCTTCGGCCGCGAGCAGGGGGTGCCGACGCCGCTGAACATCGCAGTGACCGCGCTGATCAAGGGACTGGAGCGCTCATGGGCCGCGTGAGTCAGGCGGACATCGATCGCCGCTACTCGCGGATCCGTGAGGCGCTCGGCCGCGACGGCCTCGACGCCGCGCTCGTCTGCGGCACCGAGTACACGGGTTTCGAGGGGCAGGTGACCTACCTCTCCGGCTTCCAGATCGTCCACCGCTACGCCTACGTCGTCCTGCCGGTCGACGGCGACCCGACGATCGTCTTCCCGACCGAGGCCCGTTACGTCGGAGAGCACGGAACGAGCTGGATCGACGACCAGGTGTTCGCAGACCTTCCCGGAGAATGGCTGGTCGATCGCCTCGCGGGCAAGCGAGTGGGTGTCTACGGCCTCGACTACGTGATGACGGTGCGGGACTTCGCCGCCATGCGCGATCGGGTGGAGCTCGTGCCATGGGATCTCGAGTTCGACCACGCGCGGGCCGTGAAGAGCGACGAGGAGCTCGACTCCGTGCGCGACAGCGTTCGCATCAACACCGCAGGCTTCCACGCCTTCCGCGAGGCTTATGCGGCGGGCAAGTCGGCCGCGGAGGTGCTCGCCCCGGCGGAGCGTCTCTTCATCGACGAGGGCTGCGGCCGCCTGACGATGAACATGGTGCTCGTCGGGCCGGAGTTCGCGATTGCCCGCGACGACATCCTCCTCGAGGACTTCTGCATCCCGTCGCTCGAGATCGCCGGGCCCGGCGGGCACTGGGTCGAGGTCTCGAGGGCACTGGGCTCGCCGAGCGACGAGGTCTCGCGGATGTTCGACGCCTACGAGGAGTACTTCGAGGCCGCGAAGGAGGCGCTCCGCCCGGGGGCGACGGCGCACGACGTCCACCGCACGGTCTCGAAGGGCTTCCACGATCGCGGCTATCACCTCGGGCACGTGACGGGCCATTCGATCGGAATGACGATGATCGAGTTCCCCAAGATCGGAGAAGGCGTCGAGACCGAGCTCGAGGCAGGCATGGTCTTCTCTCTGCACCCGCACGCCATCTCCGAGGACGGGCGCGAGTGCCTCTACATGCAGGACACGTGGCTCGTCGCCGAGGCGGGCGGCGAGCCGCTTGCCGGCCTCGAGATGAAGATCTTCTAAGCGCCTTACACCGTGAAGGAGAACCGAACGGCGGGCGGGGCCGCGGAAGGCGGCCCCGCCCGCGTTTGGCTGACTCAGTCGTCGTGGTCGTGCCCGTGTCGAGCGAGGAAGTGCTCCTTGCCGACGTCGCGAGCGATGCGCGGGAAGTGCTTCGCGCTCTTCTCCGTCGTCCAGCGGTAGTGGAGGCCGCCCCAGACACGGGCGTTCCCGACGTCCTCGACGAGGTCATCGAGATTCGAGGAAACGCTCAGGGATTGCGCGACCGGGAATCCGCGCTAGCGGATTCCCGCTCTTGCACCAGGGGCGGGCCGCGGCGCGAAGCCGCGGCCCGCCCCCACGAATCCGTCGACTCAGTCAGTCGTCGTCTTCGTCATCGTCGTCGTCCACCGGCCCGAAGTAGTGCTTGTCGAGCCAGCGGGCGACCTTCTTCCCGATCCAGGCGCCGTCCTCGTCGGCCGAGCGGAAGTGGATCCCCAGCCACACGCGCGCGTCGATCGCGTCGTCGACCACGTCGGTGTAGCGCTCGTAGGGACGCGTCACCGTCATCGAAGGAGTCCCTGGAGGCGACCCCGGAGGAACGAAGGTCGCGGTCAGGCCGAACTCCTGCTTCCTCGTGCCGAAGAACGCCGTCGCCGCATGCATGAAGGCACCCGTCTGGCAGTTGAA
This sequence comes from uncultured Actinomycetes bacterium, assembly GCA_963827705.1. GTDB lineage: Bacteria > Actinomycetota > Thermoleophilia > Gaiellales > Gaiellaceae > JACDAN01. The sequence continues at coordinate 109,427 of CAWHBN010000017.1, read as the reverse complement.
GCCGGATGGATGGTCCGGATACGGAGGCGAGGCGAGGAACGACGTCCACGCGGGATCGCCGACCGTCTTCGGATCGCCGTCGGTGTCACCGAGCCGGATCGCGGTGATCGGACGCCAGAAGGCCCAGTACTCCTTGTCGTCCCAGCACCCGATCGCGGCATCCGCACCGGACAGGTTCAGCATCGCGAAGAGCCGCGCCTGCTCGACGAGCGTGAGTCCCTTGCTCGTTGCGAGCCCGCGGAACGTGCGGTTGTACATCTCCACAGGACTCACGGTGAAGAACTGCGCGGTAGCGGTCTGCTCGGCCGTCCTCTGGGTCGGCGTGGTCGTGCCGTTCCCGCCCAGGTTCTTGACCTCGTCGTACTCCTTCCTGTACGCGCCGCTCCCGATCTTGGTCGGGCCTTTCGTCCGGAACTGCGACTCGCTCTTCATCACGAACGGATCGACGAGACGCACCCAGGCGTTCGGGTCGTTGATGATGGCGGGTGGCGTGGGCCGCCAGTCACCGACGCCCGAGCCGACCGTGAAGGCAATACCCGGCGTATAGCGTCCGTCGTTCGCCCGCTCCTCGAGCATGGCGTCCGCGGCCGCCGCTCCGGCGGCGATCCCCGCGGCCACCGCCGACGGGCCGTCCTCGGCGGTTGCTGCGGCGAGGGAGTCCGTGAGGTGACCATCGAGCCTCGTGACGATCGACGGTGTCAGCGCCGGTGTGATCACCATCCCGACGAGCACGTCGTGCGCGGCCGTCGCCACCGCAGCAGCTTTGGACGCTGACGCAGGTGCCGACGGAAGGCCCTCCAGATATGGCTCGTGACCGCCGTCGATCGTGTTGACGGCGTCGTACACGGCACCCTGCACCATCCCGAGGTGCAGCACGGACACCGGGGGCGGTTGGCCGACGCCCGGAGGCGTAGCCGTTGGCGCGTTGATGAGTGCCTGGACCGCGTAGAGGTTCCAGTCAAGGACGGCGTCCTGGGGTGGCCCCGCTTGCGCGGTGGACGCTCCACCCCCGAGGACTGCTGCAGTGAGCACCAAGAGCAGCGCGGCGAGGCCGGTGCTGATTCCCATCCGTCTGCGCCCTCGACTCTGGTTCGAGCCGATACTCGTGCGCAGCATCAGTCTCTTTCTCATTCGGAGTTCTCCTCTCCGGTAGGGATTGTTTCAACGACGCGAATCGGGCCGAGCTCGGCCCGCTCGGCCGCGAGCGCGGCGTCCAGGCTCGACGGCGCGGCGAAGACGAAGAAGCAGATCTCGTCCGCGGGCAGATGGAACGCACGCTGGAAGCGCACGCTGGTGCCCTCACGAGTCAGCTCCTCGGCCGCCGAGCGGGCTCTCGCCTCGCGCGCGGTCCGCTCAGCGGCGTGCGCCTGAGCGAGATACGTCTCGACGAGGTAGCTCGGCACGCCCCGACGCTCGCAGCCTGCGCCGCGCGCCGAAAGCTGGAAACCTCAGCTGTTTGCGGCGAAAAGGTGCGCGAGCTCGGCGCGCGAGCGCACTTCCAACTTGCGGTAGACACGCGTCAGCGTTGTTTCCACGGAGTGCACGGTCAGGAAGAGAGCCGCCGCCACCTCGCGGTTCGTACGGCCCTCGGCGACAAGCATGGCGATCCGGCGCTCGGCCTCGGTCAGCTCGCCATGCGAGGCCGCACGCCCGCCGATGCGCGCCAGCTCGGCGCGCGCCTGCTCTGACCAGAGTGGAGCTCCCAGGCGCTCAAAGCGCGCGAGCGCATCCTCGAGCGTCGTCCGTGCGACGGCGCGCTTCTTCGCACGGCGTTGCGTCCTGCCGAGGGCGAGCAACGTCCGAGCATGCTGGAACGGATCCGTGCTGCGAGCGTGCTCCGAGAGCGCCCGCTCGAAGCATGCGAAGGCGGCCTGGAGATCGCCCCGCGCGGCGAGCAGCAGCGCCCGGTAGCGGGCAAGGATCGCAAGTGCCCAGGGCCGGTCGAGCGCCTGGGAGCGCTCCTCCCACGGGATCAGCTTCCTCTCGGCTTCGTCGAGCCTGCCGACGGTGATGAGCCCATCCAGCGTGTCCGCCAACTCCAAGCGGTGACCCGGCTCGAGCAGGTGGACTTCGTCGCGGATCTCCCATGCGCGTTCGAGGTATCCGAGCGCGGCGGCCGCGTCTCCGAGCGAGAGCTCGATGAAGCCGAGCACGCAGCGATGGCCCGATTGCGCAATGCGAACGCCGTCCGTCTCCGCGAGTGCGAGTGCGCGCTCCGACCGAGCTCGAGCATCCTCGATTCGACCCTGGTGCGCTGCGATCATCGCGGCGGGCATCTCTGCGATCGGCTGGAACCCTTCGCGGCCGAACTGCGCCCGGAGCGCGAGCGACTCGGCCGCGTGACGGGCCGCCAGCTCCCAGTTCCCCGCCCGCCACTCGAGGATGCTCAGCAACCACAGCGTTTCTGACTCCTCGAAATCCTCCCGTGCGTTCAGGATCTTGCTCGACTCCTCGAGGTGTTGCCGGGCCCGGTTGAGCTCGCCCGACCAGACGAGCTGGAAACCGTGGACCCAGGTCGCCGCGCCCGGCAGCGGCCACTGCGGCAATGACCGTTCGAGCGCCAGGGCCTCAGCCATTCGCTCGCGCGGAATGCCTCGCCCACAGCTGAAGTGCACAAGGCCAAACTTCGCCAGTGCGTTGCACCGGAGCGCGGCATCGCCGACGCGTGACGCAGCTTGGACGGCCAACTCGGCGTGTTCCAGGCCGCGCTCCCCTTCCGTCACGCCCTCGGCAAGGCTGAGGTGAATTTCCGCCTCCAGGGCGTCATCGCCCTCGACCTCGGCCAGCGCCTCGCGAAGGAGAGCGACCGCCTCCCGCGGGCCGACTACGAGCCCCATCGTTCGGGCCAGGCGCACCATGACCGCAGCCCGCGCCGCTCCCTGCGGCGCCGTCTCATACGCCTGCTCCAGCTGGGAGATCGCTCGGCGGCCGTCGCCTGCGTCGCGATGCCGATCGGCACAGTCGAGGATGCGCCTGCGCGCGTCCTCGCCATCACCAGGAGGTGTGAGCCGGACAGCAAGCTCAAGAAGCTCGGCGGCGGCAGCTGCCGCTCCCCGTGAGTGCACGTTTCTTGCCGCCTCCTCGAGGATCGAGGCGATCTCGCGACTCGGCTCGGGTGTCGCGAGCGCGAGGTGGCGAGCTCGTTCCTCGGCGGACGGCGCGACGTCGGCGAGCCGCGCGTGAAGGGACCTTTGGCGCGCGGGTGTCTGGCGTGCGACGACTGCAGAGCCAAGCAGTGGATGAGTGAATCTCACCCGGTCGACGTCAAGCTCGAGGATCCTCGCGTCGAGCGCTTCGGCGAGCCCTGGATCGCATTTCGCCCCGAGCGCGGCTTCCAGGAGCGTGACGGTCGGGTCGGCCAGCGTGGCGACGGCGCGCGCGACCTCGAGCGCCGCCGGGCCGAGGCCGTCGATGCGCGCGTGCAGAAGCTCGTCGAGGTTCGATGGAATCGGGAGCTCCTCGCCGGGCGCGAGCGCTCCGCCTCGGCGCTGGAGGGCGTTTGCGAGCTCGAGCGTGAAGAAGGGGTTGCCGCGCGAGGTCTCCCAGAGCCGGATTAGCGTCGGGCGGGGGAACGTCGCGTCGAGCCGGGTGTGGAGCAGCTCGTGGGTCGCACCGAGGCTGAGGCCGGCGACCGCGACCGTCTCGAGCCGGTCCTCGGGAAGGGCGCGGCGAAGCCACTCCGGCACGTCGCCGCGGACCGCCAGCAGGGCAACAACCGGTTCACGATCCAAGCGGGCGAGCGCGTAGCTGAGCGCCGTACGCGACGCCGCATCCAGCCACTGGACGTCGTCGACCGCGAGGCAGAGGGGACTGTCACGGGCGAGCCGTCGCAAGGCTTCGAGGAACGCGGCGGACACGGCACGGTCGTCGGCGTCGATCTCGGCCTCACCGAGCAGCAACGCGGCTTCGAGAGCCCGCCGCTGGATCGGCGGCAGCTCGGAAACGACATCGGCGGCGATATCGCCGAGTAGGTCGGTCAGTCCGGAGAACGAGAACCGAGTCTCGGCTCCCGAGGGACGGGAGGAGAGGATCTGGTATTCGCGGGCCGCCGCGGCGTCGATGCCGGCGAGCCACAAGGTCGTCTTGCCGATACCGGCCTCACCCGGCAGGACGACTGCGCGTTGCTCAGGCGAGTCGAAAACGCCAAGGATCGCTCTGAGCTCGTCGTCCCTGCCGACAAGCTGCCGGGCCGCCGTGGGCACGCAACCATCCTGAGCCAAGTTGCAGGGTGGTTCAACTGGTCCACGTTTGGTCCGCGGCATCCGGGGAAGGCCCCCAGTACCTAAACCCGCACAGGGGGGATACCTATGAAGAGGTTCAGATTCACAGCTGCGGCTGCTGTGTTGATCCTCGCGGTGGTTGCGGCGGCCGCGGGCGGCGTGGTGGCCGCTTCGCAATCGAGCGACGAGCAGGCGCTCAGACCCACTCGAGGGCCGGCGGACCGCCGGATCGAGTCGCGGGTCAATCACCTGCTCTCGAAGATGACGCTGGAGGAGAAGCTGGAGCAGATCCAGCTGCTGCCGGACTTCCTCGTCACCGATGCAGAGGTTCGGCGAGGGCTCGGCTCGGTGCTGAGCGTGACCGATCCCGCGCGGATCCGGGAGCTTCAGACGATCGCCGTGGAACAGTCGCGGCTGAAGATCCCGATCCTGTTCGCCTTCGACACCATCCACGGATTCCGGACGGTCTTCCCGATCCCGCTCGCCGCCGGCGCGAGCTTCGATCCGCAGGTCGCGTTCGACGACCACACGTACGGCGCGCGCGAGTCGGCCGCCGTCGGGCTCAAGCAGACGTATGCACCGATGGTCGACGTCTCCCACGAGCCACGTTGGGGTCGCATCTCCGAAGCTGCGGGCGAGGATCCCTATCTGAACTCCGTTCTGGCGGCCGCGCGCGTGAAGGCGATCCAGGGGCGCGACTACAGCGCTCCGGACAAACTCGTCGCCAGCCCGAAGCACTTTGCTGCCTACGGCCAGCCTGAGGCGGGCCGGGACTACAACACGACGGACATGTCCATCCAGCGGCTGTGGAACTTCTACCTGCCGCCGTTCAAGGCCGCGATCGACGCCGGCGCCGACACGGCCATGTGCTCGTTCAACGCGATCAACGGCGTGCCGGGCTGTGGCAACGACTACCTGATGAACGAGATCCTCAAGGGCGAGTGGGACTTCGACGGCTTCGTCGAGGGCGACTGGACCGCCGTCGCCGAGATGCGCGCCTGCCCGCCCGTGAACCCGAACACCGGGGAATGCGGACACGGCGTGGCGGAGGACGGCCCCGCCGCCGCGGAGCTCGCGCTCGAGTCCGGTGTGGACTCCGAGATGACGAGCACGCTGATCCGCGACTTCGGCGCTCAGCTGCTGCGTGACCGGCGGATCTCGATGAGGCGGATCGACGACGCGGTGCGCCGGATCCTGCGCGTGAAGTTCCGCGCCGGCCTGTTCGAGAACCCGTACGCGCCGTACACGCCGGCGGAGGCCGAGGCGCAGATGCTGCGCCCCGACGCCGTCGCCGCGGCAAGGAAGGCTGCGAGCCGCTCGATGGTGCTGCTGCGGAACGAGGGCGGGATCCTGCCGCTCGATCCGGCCAAGAAGACCGCAGTGATCGGTCCGCTGGCCAGGAACCAGCACGACATGCTGGGCCCGTGGTGGGGCGCCGGCCGCGACAGCGACGCCGTGACCGTCTTCGACGGGATCAACCACGCAGAGCCCAGGCGCGACCTACGCCGAGGGCTGCAAGCTCTCCAACACGGAACCGCCGCACACCGATCCGGAAGGCTGCGGCTCTGAAGCCGGCTTCGCCGAGGCAGTCGCCGCGGCGAACGCCGCGGACCAGGTCGTGCTCGCCCTGGGCGAGACGCGCGAGATGAGCGGCGAAGCGGCAGCGCGCAGCACGCTCGACCTCCCGGGGAAGCAGGAGGACCTGATCCGTGCGATCAAGGCGACCGGGAAGCCCTATGCGGTCGTGCTGTTCAACGGCCGCCCGCTCGCGCTCGAGGACATCGTCGGCGACATGCCGGCACTCCTCGAGGCGTGGTTCCCGGGCGTCCAGGCGGGGAATGCGGTCGCCGACGTGGTGTTCGGCAAGGTCAACCCGGGCGGCAAGCTGCCCGCCTCGTTCCCGCGCCGTCTCGGCCAGGTGCCGATCTACTACAACCACGAGCGGACGGGACGGCCGTGCAACCCGGACGTGAAGTGGAACTCGCGGCACCGTGACATCCCGAGCTGCTCGCCGCTCTTCGAGTTCGGCTTCGGGCTCAGCTACACGACGTTCGAGATCTCGAACCTCCAGCTCAGCTCGTCGTCAGTGTCGAGGCACGGAAGCATCAAGGCGTCCGTGACCGTGAGGAACACCGGCAGTCGAGCGGGGGACGAGGTCGTGCAGCTCTACATCCACGACCCGGTCGCGAGCATCTCGCAGCCGGTCCGCCGACTGCGCGGGTTCGAGCGCGTCACGCTGACCCCGGGCCAAGTCCCGGACGGTCACGTTCACGCTCGACAAGAGCGACTTCGGCTTCTACGACGACCGCGGCAAGCTCGTCGTCGAGCCGGGGCAAGATCGACGTCTACGCCGGGTCGAGCTCCACGGCGGAGCTCAAGAAGACGTTCACCGTACGGAACTAGGGCGGTGAGAGGGGCCTGCCTCGGCAGGCCCCTCTCACCAAGTTTTCCGCAGCCTCCGTCTCATCCGATCTGGGCGATGCCCACAGGACCCTGCGCCGTCAGAGTCGCAGGATCATGTGCCGCTGGCTCGCATACTCCGGCTCTCCGGTCCTCGTCGAGGAGCTGCTCTACGGGCCCAAGAACTCCCTGGTCGTCCAGAGCCTGCACTCGCAGATGGGAGCGGAGGAGACGAACGGAGACGGATTCGGACTCGGCTGGTACGGAGACCGAGAGACGGCAGCCGTCTTCCGCAGCATCGAGCCGGCATGGAACGACCGGAACCTGCGCGCCATCTCGGCACACCTCACGTCAGGCCTGGTCTTCGCGCACATTCGCGCCTCGACCGGGTCGCCGGTCCAGCAGACGAACTGCCATCCGTTCCAGCACGGGCGCTGGCTCTGGATGCACAACGGCATGATCCGCGAGTACCACGCAGTGAAGCGTGACCTCACGCTGGCCGTCAGCCCTGAGCGATACCCGGACATCGAAGGCACGACCGACTCCGAGGTGATGTTCCACCTCGCCCTGACGTTCGGGCTGGAGGAGGACCCGCCCGCCGCGGTCGCGCGCACGATCGGCTTGGTCGAGCAGGTCGGCCGTGAGCATGGCGTCGAGCATCCGTTCCAGGGGACGATCGCGACGTCCGACGGTGAGTGCATCTGGGCCTTCCGCTACTCGAGCGAGCGGCAGTCCCGATCCCTCTTCTTCAGCACTGATGTCCGCACGCTGCGAGCCGTGTATCCGGAGAACGAGCTCCTGCGAGAGGTGGGGGACGAGGCGCGACTCGTCGTCTCCGAGCCGCTCGGCGATGCGCTACCGGGCGCATGGAATGAGGTACCGGAGGCGTCGTACGGGGTGATCCAGCCCGGCCAGGACGAGCTGCATTCGTTCGTGCCGGCCACCGCCTGATGGCCCTCACACACCCGAAGGGGCCTGCGACCCGCGCGAACGATCTCGCCGTCGCGCCCATGTTCACGCTGGAAAGCGACCACATCCCGCGGCATCGGATCCCGGACGGCGAGATGGCGCCTGATGTCGCCTATCAGATCATCCACGACGAGCTGATGCTCGATGGCAATGCGCGGATGAACCTCGCGACCTTCGTCACCACCTGGATGGAGCCGCAGGCCGAGAGGCTCATGGCCGAGTGCCTCGACAAGAACATGATCGACAAGGACGAGTACCCGCAGACGGCGGAGCTCGAGATGCGCTGCGTCAACACGCTCAGCCGCCTCTGGAATGCCCCCGACGCCGACCATGCGACCGGGTGCTCGACGACCGGTTCGAGCGAGGCTGCGATGCTCGGCGGGCTGGCGCTGAAGCGCCGCTGGCAGAAGCGCCGCGGCGAGGCCGGGAAGCCGGCGGATCGCCCGAACCTCGTCATGGGGATCAACGTGCAGGTCTGCTGGGAGAAGTTCGCCAACTACTGGGACGTCGAGATGCGGCTCGTCCCGATGGAAGGAGACCGGTTCCATCTCTCGGCCGAGGAAGCAGTCGCGCTGTGCGACGAGAACACGATCGGCGTCGTTGCGATCCTCGGCTCGACCTTCGACGGCTCCTACGAGCCCATCCAGGAGATCTGCAAGGCGCTCGACGACTTCGAGGAACGGACCGGAATCGACGTCCCTGTACACGTCGACGGAGCCTCCGGAGCGTTCGTGGCCCCGTTCGTCGACCAGGAGCTCGAATGGGATTTCCGTCTCCCGCGGGTGGCCTCGATCAACGCCTCCGGCCACAAGTACGGACTCGTGTACCCGGGAGTCGGCTGGATCGTCTGGCGTGACGCGGATGCTCTGCCCGAAGACCTGATCTTCTGGGTCAACTACCTCGGGCGACAACATGCCGACGTTCGCGCTCAACTTCTCGCGGCCGGGCGCCCAGGTGGTGGCGCAGTACTACAACTTCCTCCGGCTCGGGTTCGAGGGGTACCGCGCGTGCAGAGCTACGCGCGCGACGTCGCGACGAGCCTCGCGGACCAGATCGCAAAGCTGGGCCCGTTCGAGCTGCTCACCCGCGGGGACGAGTTGCCCGTTTTCGCATTCACCCTCGCCGAGGAGGTCGACAACTTCACCGTCTTCGACGTTTCCAATGCGCTCCGGGAGCGTGGATGGCTCGTGCCGGCCTACACCTTCCCGGAGAATCGCACCGATCTCGCCGCTCTTCGCGTCGTCGTCAAGCGCGGGTTCGGACACGACATGGCGAACCTGCTCGTCGGCGACCTCCAGCGGCAGCTACCGCGGCTCCAGAAGCAGGCCGCACCGCTGCACGAGGGCACAGCCACCGGCTTCAGCCACTAGCGGCTGCCGCGAGCGCGCAACTCGTGTCCAGCGCTCGATGGCCACCGACTGGTCTTACCCCACCCGTAGAGGGAAGCCGTTCTGGCCGGAGGCGCTGCTCAGCGCGGCAGGTCATCCGAGCGATGTCAGGCGAGAGCACGCTGGCCCAGCCCACCGACCAGGTGTCTGAACCTATGTGCTTGGAGTCGCTAGGCGCGCTGGTGGCGATGGTCTAGCCTCGGCTTGTGTCTCTTTGCGCGAGCTGCGGTCACAACAACCGGCTCGGCGCCAAGTTCTGCGAGGAGTGCGCCGCTCCGCTGGCTGCGGGTGGGCCGCAGCGGGAGCAGCGGAAGACGGTGACGGTCGTCTTCTGCGACGTCACTGGTTCAACGGAACTCGGCGAGTCGACAGACCCGGAGGCTCTGCGCGCGCTGCTGGCCCGCTATTTCGAGCGCATGAAGGGGATCGTGGAGTCGCATGGCGGCACGGTGGAGAAGTTCATCGGCGACGCCGTAATGGCGGTTTTCGGCGTGCCGGTCGCGCACGAGGACGACGCGCTCCGAGCGTGCCGAGCCGCGGCTGAGATGCGTGATGCGTTTTCCGAGCTCAGTCTTGCCGGCCGGATCGGCGTCAACACAGGCGAGGTCGTGACCGGGACTGAGGAGCGGCTTGCGACCGGGGACGCGGTCAACGTCGCGGCGCGGTTGGAGCAGGCGGCGAAGCCGGGGGAGGTCCTGGTCGGTGCCGAGACGCTGGGTCTCGTCAGTGCCGTGGTCGAGGTCGGCGAGGAGCGGCGGCTCGAGTTGAAGGGCAAGAGCGAGCCGGTCGCGGCGTACTCGCTCGTTGCGGTCCGCGAAGTAGGGGAGCGTTCGCACACGTCCCGGTTCGTTGGTCGTGAGCGGGAGGTAGAGCACCTCGAGGACGCATGGGGGCGGGCGCTCGCCGGTTCCCGCTGCGAACTCGTCACCGTCGCCGGCGACCCGGGGGTCGGCAAGTCGCGGCTCGTCGCGGAGGCCATCGCGCAGGTCGAGGCGCGGGTCGTGCGCGGCCGCTGCCTGGCCTACGGCGACGGGATCACGTACTGGCCCGTAGTCGAGGTCGTGAAGCAGCTGGCCGCCCTGCCGAGCGACGTACAGGCGGAGAAGGCGATCCGGTCGCTGCTCGGCGAGAGCGACACGGTGTCGAGCACCGATGAGATCGCCTGGGCGTTCCGGAAGCTGCTCGAGGAACAGGCGCCGCTCGTCGTCTGCTTCGACGACATCCAGTGGGCGGAGGAGACGTTCCTCGACCTCGTCGAGTCGACAGCGCTGCTCTCGACCGGCGCACCCCTGCTGCTCGTCTGCATGGCGCGGCCGGAGTTGCTCGACCGCCGTCCCGGCTGGCCGGCGACGCTGCGACTGGAGCCGCTGCGGGACGAGGAGGCCAGCGCCCTCGTCGGCGACGCCGTCTCGGACGAGGTACGGCAGCGGGTCGTCCGCACCTCCGGCGGCAATCCGCTCTTCCTGACGGAGATGGTCGCCCTCAGCAACCAGAGCGGTGGCGAGGCCGAGGTTCCGCCGACGCTGCGCGCGCTACTGGCGGCGCGACTCGACCAGCTCGATGAGCCGGAGCGGAAGGTGCTCGAGCGCGGAGCGGTGGAGGGCGAGCTGTTCCACCGAGGCGCCGTCCAGGCGCTCGCGCCTGAGGAAACGGAGGTCTTGCCACGGCTGGCGACCCTCGTCCGGCGCGATCTCGTCCGTCCCGACCGGCCACAGCTTCCGCACGAGGACGCATACCGTTTTCGCCACCTCCTGATCCGCGACGCCGCCTACGAGGCCCTTCCGAAGGCGGTCCGCGCCGAGTTGCACGGTCGCTTCGCGGCCTGGCTAGAGGAGCACGGCGAGAGCCTCGTCGAGCTGGAGGAGATCGTCGGTTACCACCTCGAGCAGGCGGCGCGCTACCTCGACGAGCTCGGCCGTCCCGACCAGGGGATCGCACTCGCGGCCGGTGACCGTCTGGGCGTCGCGGGCCAGCGCGCGTTCTGGCGCGGCGACTGGCGGACGGCGACAGGGTTGCTCGACCGCGCGCTATCGCTGACGCGTTCGCACCGGTTCGACCTGCGCCTGGAAGTCGAGCTCGCGAACGCCCTCTACTGGACCGATGTCGCGCGAGCCGCCGTGGTTGCCGACGCCGCCGCCGAACGCGCGGCAGCCGAAGGAACTGCCGTCGACGCGGCGCTCGCGCGCGCGGTCGCCGCGCAGGCGCGATTCAACAATGGCCAGTGCTCGTCCGACGAGGTGGAGCGGTTGGCTCGGGAGGCGCTGCCGCTGCTCGAGGCCGCAGGGGACGACGACGGCCTCTACCACATCTGGTATGCGCTGGCCTGGGTGGCCAACATGCGCGCCGCGTACGAGGATTGGGCATCCGCGATGGAGCACGCAATGCGGCACGCCCGCCGCGCGGGGCATCCGTTGCTCGGCTGGCAGACGATGATGCTTGCGGCCGCGCTGGCGCTTGGGCCGCGGCCGGCGGGCGAGGCGCTGTCGACGCTCGACGCTGTCCTCACCGATCACTCCTACCCCGGGGGCCTCATGTTGCGGGGGCTGCTGCTCGCGATGCTCGATCGGATCGAGGAGGCCTGGGCAGTCGCGCTTCCTGCGGACGAGCGTCTCCGTGAGCTCGGCTACGCGACCGGCGGGGAGTGGCTCGGGGAGATCGCCTTTGCCACGGGCGATTACCAGGCGGCGGCCGAGTATCTACGAGACGCGTGCGGCGCTCTCGAGGCGATCGGCAACCTCGGCGAGCTGTCGACCTACGCGCCGATGCTCGGGGGTGTCCTGTGCAGGCTCGGCGACTACGACGAGGCGGAACTGCTTGCCCAGCGGGGCCGAGAGCTCGGCGATCCTGAGGACGTCATGACTCAACGGCTCTGGCGGCAGACGCAGGCGCTCGTCTGCTCCGCGCGAGGCGAACACGCCGATGCGGAGCGCCTCGCACGCGAAGCGGTGGCGTGGGCAGGCCGGAGCGACTCGCCGGTCAGCCAAGGGCAGGCCCTCGACGACCTCGCCGAGGTGCTGGAGGCAGCCGGCCGCCGCGATGAAGCGGTCGCTGCCTGGCAGGAGGCGCTCGACCGCTACGAGCGCAAGCCGATCATCCCGGTCGCACGCCGCGTGCGCGAGCAACTCGAGGCGCTCCAAGAGACGGCCATCTAGTAGCGCTAACGCCCAGGGAACATCCCTGAACACTCGCCCAGGCGAGCGTGTTCTGGCCTATTTGATCCACGCTACTCAGCGCGGCAGGTCATCCGAGCGATGTCAGGCGAGAGCACGCTGGCCCAGGCGAGCATCTACGGTCTCGCCGCGGCGAGGTGGTCGATGCTTGCCAGGGCGCTGGTTAGGGTGTCGCCTGCTTATTCCCACACCCCGAAGGAGGACGGCCGAATGAGCGGTTACGCGGTGGCCCAGATTGACGAGATCGACGAGATCGATGACGGCCGCGTCCTTTCGCGCCCCGTCCGGTTCCACTTCGGCATCACGTCGTTCGGCGTCAACGCATTTACAGCTCATCAGGTGGGCGATCGGCTCATCAACGAGCACGACGAGTCACAGGAGCATGACCTGCAGGAGGAGCTGTACCTCGTCCAGCGAGGGCGCGCGACGTTCGAACTCGACGGAGAGCGGGTGGACGCACCCGCGGGCACACTCGTCTTCGTTCGCCCCGCCGTTAAGCGGACAGCGTTCGCTGAGGAGCCGGGGACGACGCTCGTCGCGCTCGGCGGCACTCCGGGGAAGGCGTACGAGCCGCAGGGCGGCGAGATCTGGATGCCGCTCAACCATCTCTACGAGTCAGGCCAGTACGCAGAGGCCGCCGATCAGGGGCGCGAGTTGATCGAAGCTCATCCTGAGTACGCCGGGCCGCTCTACAACCTCGCGTGCTGCGAGAGCCTCGCGGGGCGGACAGACGACGCGATCAAGCATCTCCGGCTCGCGATCGACCGCAAGGAATCGTTCCGTTCGCTTGCGGCCGAGGACAGCGACTTCGACCCGATCCGCGCCGAGGCCGCTTTTAAGGAGTTGGTTCAGGGCAACGCAGGCGAGCCGACTACGGGGTAACAGACTCGCATCGGTCGCGTCGGGTGACATTCCCGAACGCTGTCCCAGCCGAGATGCCCTGGCCTACGGATTGACAGTGCGCTCCGCAACGGCGTCTGGCGGATTAGGCGCGGGCGGTGAGGAGCTGTCCGCCGCGCTCGTTGCGAACGCTGACTTCGCGCAGCTGCGCACCTCGGGCGAGCTCCGCAAGCTCTTGGTCTCTGTAGAAGTGACCTTCGCTCGCGATCGGCTCCGGGGCAGCTGGCGTCCCGCGCAGTTCAGGGCCGGTCGTGTAGACGGCGACGCGGCCGCCGCGTCGCAGCACGCGACGACACTCGCGCAGAACGCCGACCGGGTCTTCGAGGAAGAAGAAGACAACCGACATCGCAATGGCGCTGAACGCGCCGTCGGCGAACGGCAGACGCTCAGCTTTCGCCAATACGACGTCGGCGCCAGGCGCCCGTTCGCGTGCGAGCGCGACCATCTCTTCGCTGTGGTCCAGCCCCGTGACGCTCGCGCCGGTTACGAGCGCGTCGTGTAGCAGCAGGCCGCCGCCGCAGCCGACCTCAAGCAGCTGATCGGCAGGCCCGAGCGCCAGAGCGTCGAGGATCGCGCGTCGCGCGAAGTCGTGCACGTCCTCGGCTCCGTACACCTGCCGCGCCCACGAGCCGGTCGGCCGGCGCGCAACCCGGTCGACCAGCCACTCGACGAACGCTTCGTCAGGCAGGCCGCTCTCCCGCCACGCTGCGAGGTCCTCGTCGCCGAGGCCGAACGCGCCCAGCGTGTCCTTGTGTCGCTTCGTAGCCTCGTCGGCCAAGGCGTTTCGATCCTAACGACGTTGCGCGAGCCCGAGGTAGCCGAGTACCCAGACACGAAGCAGATCACCGCTCAAGCGCGAACCGCCTCCCAGACCGGCGAGCGCCTCTGGCTGATCCACGACATCAAGTAGCCACGCGTCGTCGGGTGACATTCCCGCACACTGGCCCATGCGACGCAGCAGGCGCGTCGCTCGACCCGCCTACCCGCCGGCGACCCACAGGTAGGGCGTCGTCGTCGAGACCTTGACTAGTCCCGCTCGTTCGAGGATCGGGCGCGATTCTTCGGTCGAGTCGCTGTGGATCAGCCTCTTGCCAAGCACGAGCGCTGATCGTGCACGGGCCGCTGTGAGCGCCCGGTAGATCCCGCGCCCACGCCATTCCGGTCGTGTGGCGCCGCCCCAGATCCCGGCGAACTCCGTGGCGGGCACCGGCTCCAGGCGGCCGGAGCTGACGATCTCTCCGTCGGCCTCTGCCACCCAGAGTTCCATCCCATCCCCGAAGCCCAGTCTTCGGAGCAGCGCATCTGCCATCTCTTGGGCGAACCCGCCCCCGAAGACCTCTTCCTGCATCGCACTGAGCGCGCGGACGTCCGGCTCGCTCGTGACCCGCCGGAGGTGGATCCCCGTCGGCAACGGAACGTCAACCGCCAGGAGAGCGGCTTCGCCGATCATGATCGCCTCCGGCTCCCCGGGCACGAACCCATTTCGCACGAGCGCGTCGTGAAGCGCCGGCGCGCGGTCGTGTGCGCGCGTCTTCCACTCGACGCGGGTTATCCCAGGATCCTCACGGTAGTGCGCAAGAGCGCCCTCCACCCACCGGGCGATCACCGCGCCATCCGCACCTCCGAGATCCCGATAGGTGACGAAACCCCGACCGCCCGCGAACGTCACGAGCCTCAGCGGGCCGAGGCGCGTCACGGCCACCGCACTCGGGGTTTCGGCGTCCGTACGAAGCTGCCGGTCGTACGCGTCGAGGTACTCCTGCACAGCTGGCATCAGCGGCCATTCTCCAGACGCGTCCAGCTCGGGTGACATTCCCGCACACTGGCCCAGCCGAGCGCGCGTGTCTCCTGGCCGATCAACTCGCTTCTGGGCTGGGGGTGAACAGCTTCCAGTGTCCCTCGGAGACGACTTCGACGTTGCCGTCGACCACTCGTATTGCGGTCTGGTCGTCGATCGCGTACGCCGGCACCGATAGCCCGGCGGCCCATCTCTCGATGTTGGCGAGGGACGTGTCCGGCATGTCCTCGCGCTCCAGGTGCGGAAACACCGAGAAGTCGACCAGCCCCAGCGCTTCGTCGCTGCCGGTGAGCGGCTCGCTGTCGTCGTAGGTCTCGCCGCCGAAGTCGGGAGTCGCCACCATCGCTCCACCGCTCGTACCCACATACACGGCATCGGGCCGCAGCGATGGCAAGAGGTCGGCGAGCCCGGATTGCCGCATCCAGTAGCAGAGATACAACGGGCTCCCTCCCCAGACCAGCAGCGCATCGACTTCCTCGACAGCCGCGACCCAATGCTCGTTCTTGATGCTGGGGAGCGCGGTGAGCTCCAGCACTCCCAACGACTTCCAGCCCAAAGCGCACATGGGGCCTCCGACTGTCCCGGTTAAGAACCCATAGACGTGTGAGGGTCCGCCGGGGAAAGGCTGTACTCCGGTGGGAATGCAGAGCGCGCTGGACTCGGCGATCGGTTTGCCCAGCAGATCGACCAGCGCGTCGTGGATGGTCGTGTTGGTGACGCCGCTGGACGTGAGAAGGATTTTCATGCTGCTCCCGAGTCGGTTGCGGATCGGTACGCAGTAGAGACTGGCAGACCACCGAACGCTCATCGGTCACGGCCGGATCCAGCCTCACGTCTTCGAAACCGTATGCCAGTGAGGAGCGTCGCTGCTGCCTCTGACTCCAAGCGCGAGTGCGACGCCCTCGAGTACAGGCGCGTCCCGCCATGACCCAGGGAGCAGCTGTCCGCTGACATCCGTTTCGGGGTGAAGCGATGGTTCGAATCACCCATTTTGGTTGACGAGAGTCACGGTCGAGCGTCTTAGGGTCAACCCACCGACCCGGGAGGTAAACACACATGGAACGCGGAACCGGCACGATCGCGGCTCCGACGGCGGGGCGGTCGACGGCGGAGTCGAGCCCGCCCCCGGCCGACGTCCTCGGTGGGCTGCGCTCCGGCGCGCGCAGCTAGAGGAGTGGGTGCGCTTGCTCCCGCTCGGCCTCGACACGCTCGTCGGCGAGGAGGGAACACAGCTCTCTGGCGGCCAGCGTCAGCGCCTGACGCTCGCCCGTGCGCTGCTCTCGGAGGCACCGGTGCAGATCCTCGACGAGCCGACTGCCCACCTCGATCCGGAGACCGCTCAGGCGCTGATGGACGACGTCTTCGAGGCGGCCGGGAACCGAACGGTGCTCCTGATCACCCATCGGCCGGAGGGCCTGGACCAGGTGGACGAGGTCGTCAGTCTCGCCTAGGCGCCGGCCCGGGACCGCCCACCAGCACGTAGCGGAGCGGGCGGAACACGCCCCCGCGCGAAGGCGTCGACCCGGCCCCAGCGCCCCGGAATGTCGAGCAGTGCGAGGAGCCCGATGCTCTCGGGAAGCACGGGATCGACGACGAGGTTGTCGCCGATCGGCTCGAGCCCCAGCATGGTGCGCAGCAGGAGCAGCGGAGCTCCTGTCGACCACGCCTGGGGGCTGCATGCGGTCGGATACTGGACCGGGTACTTCGTCACGCCACGCTCGTAGCCGCCGAACGCCTCTGGGAGTCGGCCCTCGAAGAACTCCGCGGCGTCGAGGATCCCGGCGGCGATCTGGGCCGCCTCTTCCTTGAAGCCGTAGTTTCGGAGGCCCCAGGCCACGAACGAGCTGTCGAACGGCCAGACGGTTCCGACGTGGTAGCCGATCGGGTTGTAGCGCCCCTCACCTTCGGCCAGCGTCCGAACGCCCCAGCCGGAGAAGAGCCGGGGCCCGAGCAGGTGGCGGGCGACGGCCTTCGCCTTCGACTTGTCGACGATGCCGCTCCAGAGCAGATGGCCGTTGTTCGAGGTCAGCGAGTCGACCTGGTTGCCCTCGGTGTCGAGCGCCAGCGCGAAGTACTCGCCGTCCGAGACCCAGAAGTCGCGGTTGAAGCGCCGCTTGAGGTCGGCCGCCTCCCGCTCCAGCTCGTCGGCGAAGGCCGAATCCTTCCAGATGGTCCGCGCCAGCCGGGCGCCGCGCACCTTCGCGTCGTAGGCGTAGCCCTGCAGCTCGCAGGTTGCGCGCGGGAAGCCCGGGAGTCGGCCGTCGCGGTACGAGATCGAGTCCCAGGAGTCCTTCCAGCACTGGTTCTCGAGGCCGGTCTCCTCGTTGCGACGCCGGTACCAGATGTACCCGTTCCCCATCAGGTCCGCGGATTCGTCGATCCAGTTCAAGGCGGCGCGCGCCTCCTGCTCGAGGTCTCGCACGAGCCGGCGGTCTCCGGTCCAGCGCTCGTACTCGTCGAGCAGCACGACGTAGAGCGGCGTTGCGTCGGCAGAGCCGAAGTAGGGGGAGTGCGGGCGCTCCTCGAACGCCGTCAGCTCCCCGTAGCGCATCTCGTGGAGGATCCGGCCGGGGTCCTCGTCCCGGAAGTCATCGACGCGGCTTCCCTGCCAGTCGCCGAGAGCCTTCAACGTGCTCGCGGCGAGCTCGGGCGTGAACGGGAGCGCCTGGAGGCTCGTGAAGATGCTGTCGCGGCCGAACATGGTCATGAACCACGGAAGTCCCGCGGCCGGCAGGGTCCTGTTCCCTCCGATGACGGGCGGGGAAAACCGCAGAGCGGCCAGATCGACGAGGCTGCGGCGGTACGTTGTCTTGAGCGAGTCCCAGTCACACTCGAGCCGCGGGGCGTCGTCGATCCACCGTTGGAGGCTCCGCTCCATGTTCGGTCTGGCCTGCCTCTTGCCCCGCTCGTACTTCGGCCGGGTGTAGGCGCCGCCGGCGCCGGCGGCCGTGACCACGTCGAGGTCTGTGGTCCACGATCCTTGGGGGTCGATCTTGACCCTGAAGGTCAGGCCCTTCTTGTCCAGCTTGACGGGAGCGGACGCGGAGATTGTGGTCACCCGTTCGAACGACTCCCGGCGGTACCCGAGCACGAGGCGTTTCTTGTCGATCTTCGTGTAGTAGCGCCCCTTCTTTTCGAGGGCGTCCTTGACCTCGAACAGGTCGGCGAAGTCGCTGGCGGCTTCGATGCGAACGGTCAGGTCGGCCGGCTTCTCGTCGTGGTTCAGGATTGTGAGCTCCTCGTGGAAGCCGTCACCGACGGCGCGTCGGCGAATCACCGAGAGCTTCGAGTCGACGTAGACGGTGCCGGTGCCCGGAACGAGGAAGAAACGCGTCTCGAAGTACTGCAGGTCGTCGACCGAGAGCGGATTGAGGCGCTCGCCGTTCACGGTCAGGACCCAGGTCGAGAGGAAGCGATTGTCGAACGAGAACAGGCCTGTTGGGTCGGTCATCGATGCCTCGATGTCCCCGCGCGAGTCGCTGACGACGAACGTGTTGCCGTCGAGGATCCTGATGAGATCGTCGCTCATGACTTCTGCCTCTCCGGGCTGGGGAAGAGTTTCTGGAATCGCACCAGGAGAGTCCGGTCTCCCTCGATGCCAACCTCGCCGCGGAGGACTGCGGCCATGGCGTTCTGCTGCCCGGCCGCGATCCCGTCGAAGAGGGCCTTTTTCGCGCGCACGACGCAATCGGCCTTGCCATTCCGATGCGAGATCGAGACGTCGCCGCTCTCGATCTCGATCAGCCAGCGCGTCGTCCGCTTTCCGCTCGTGAGGTCGAAGCGCAGCGTGCCCCGCTCCTTTTCGAGCAACGGCTCGTGGCGGCGCGCCTCGAGAGCGCTGAAGAACTCGGTGGTGGCGTCAGTCATTGGTCCTCCTCGGGGTCGAGCCCATCGAAACTAGCCGATCGCGGCGGGGCATCACCCAGACCGCATGAATTGGCCCCGCCGAGTAGTTGGCCGCAAGGCTGATCCGCGTTGCCTGCGGATGCGGGTTCGCGGGTGTCGGGCCATCCTCGCGGCGTGCAGGCGAACGAGCGTGAGACAGGCGTGGATCTCTACTGGCTGCCCCTGGGCGCCGGCGGCCATTCCGTACGGCTGAACGGACAGATCTTCGAGGCTCTCACCGCCCGGCTCGACCGACGTCCACCTTGCGACCTCTACCACTCCGCCCTTGTCGTCCGGTTGCCGGAGGGCCAATTCGTGATCGAGTCGGCGCCTGTTCTTCGTGCGGACGGCGAGGAGCGCGGGGTCGTCGCCGGCGGGCCGGTCGGCGCTCGCTTGGCAGGGCGCTTCCGCATCTTCCGCTACGAGCTTCGCCGCTGGGCCGGCGGCGTCATCCCGGACATCGCGGAGGCAGTCGAGAGCCCGCAGCGGCTCACGAACGACCGAGAGCTCGCTCAGCGCGTCCTCGATCTCGTGCCATCCGCGCCGACACCTGTTTGGGGACGCGACGAGCTCGGCGCGGGGGAGATGTGGAACTCCAACTCGGTGATCTCCTGGCTGATCACCCGATGCGGCCTCGACGCCGAGTCGATCCGCCCGCCGACGGGAGGGCGGGCGCCGGGCTGGCGCTCCGGTGTCGTCGTTGCGCGTCGTGCTTCGGCGGGAGCCGTGACCCGCCATCGACGCCGGCACACCGCCAACCGGGTCTGGCTGGGCTGGACGATCGCGTGGCTCGGCGGGTCTGTCCTCGGGATCGCGAACGGCGTCGCACGCGACACGCTGTACGCCGACCGGGTCGGCGAGCTCACCGCCGAACAGATCTCGGGCGCCACGCTCATCGCGCTGCTTGCCGGCTACTTCTGGATGCTCGAGCGGCGGTGGCCGATCCCGACTGCCCGCCAGGCGCTCGGAATCGGCGCCACGTGGCTCCTGCTCACGGTCGCCTTCGAGTTCCTGTTCGGGCACTTCGGCGACGGCAAGTCCTGGTCGGAGTTGCTTGAAAACTACGACCTCTCCGGAGGGCACCTCTGGGTGTTGGTGCTCGTCTGGGTAGGAGTCGGCCCCGCGGTCATCCGCCGGCTGGCGACTCGGTAGTTCCCCGCACCGGAGCGCCGCGAGCCCCCGGATGTCGGCGCGGCTCCGTGCGGTGACGCTGCGGTCATGGAAACACGTATCTGCCAACTGGACTACGCGGCTGGGCGCCCACGGGCGTGCCCGGGCGACACGTGTCCCTTCTGGGCCGACGACCATTGCGTCGTTGCTGGGCTCTGGGCCGACTTCGGCACCAACCCGCAGCTCGTCGAGCTCCTGCAAGGGATTCGGACCGACCTCGGGCAGCGCGACCCGACCCACGCCCTCCGCAGCTTCCACCCGCCGGGCCTCGCCTAGCGGGAGAGAGGAGGAGCCATGAAGGCGCTCGTCTACCACGGGCCGGGTCAGCGCGCGTGGGAAACCATGCCCGATCCGAAAATCGAGGCCGCGACGGACGCGATCGTCCGCATCGACACCTCGACGATCTGCGGGACCGACCTGCACATCCTCAAGGGGGACGTCCCCGAGGTCGAGCCGGGCCGGATCCTCGGCCACGAAGCCGTCGGAACCGTGGTCGAGGTCGGCGATGCCGTTTCGACGCTCGCTTCCGGCGACCGGGTGCTCGTCTCGTGCATCACGTCGTGCGGCCGCTGCCGCTTCTGCAAGGAGGCGCGCTACGGCCTCTGCACCGGCGGCGGCGGCTGGATCTTCGGCCATCTCATCGACGGCCTCCAGGCCGAGCTCGCACGGGTTCCCTTCGCGGACACATCCGTCCACAAGATCCCGGAAGGGCTGACCGACGAGGACGTGATCTTCCTTGCCGACATCCTGCCGACCTCGTACGAGGTCGGGGTGCTCGCCGGCCGAGTCGAGCCGGGTGACACGGTTGCGATCGTCGGAGCCGGCCCGATCGGCCTCGCCGCGGTGATGACCGCGAAGCTGTTCACGCCCGGGCGGATCGTCGTCCTCGACATCGCGGACGCACGGCTCGAGAAGGCTCGAGACTTCGGCGCGGACGTGACTATCAACAACAGCGCCGTCGACCCGGTTGCAGCCGTGATGGAGCTGACGGACGGGCTCGGTGCCGACGTGGCCATCGAGGCGGTCGGCGTCCCGGAGACGTTCGAGCTCTGCGCCGAGCTCATCCGACCCGGAGGCCGGGTCGCGAACGTCGGCGTGCATGGCCACGCTGCGACGCTCCACCTCGAGCGGCTCTGGATCCGAGGCGTCACAATCACGACAGGGCTGGTGGACACCTTCACGACACCGAAGCTGATGAAGCTGATCGCCGAGGGACGGCTCGATCCGACGCCGTTCGCTACCCATCGGTTCGAGCTCGACGAGACGATGGAGGCGTACGAGACCTTTGCCGAAGCGGCGACGACGAACGCGCTCAAGGTCGTCCTCTCCGGACACCCGGTGCATCTCGAGCCTGTGAAGGAGGCGCTTGTCGCGACCGGCTAGCGCGTCCGGTGCAGCAACGTCGAGCGCGTCCTCCGACGCGCTCGACGTGCTTCTCCGTGACGGAACCTCTCTGCGTCTGCGGTCGCCCGTTGGGGCCGACGGCGCAGCCCTTGCCGGCCTCCTCTCAAGTCTCTCGAGGTCGAGCTTCTACCGTCGCTTCCACGGTCTGCCGTCTGTCGGGCCCAAGCTCGTGGAGCCGTTCATGGATCCCGACTGGGTCGAGTGCGGCTCGCTGATCGGGGAGCTCGACGGCCGCCTCGTCGCGCACGCGGCGTTCATGCGTCTCCGGGAAACCGGAGCTGCAGAAGTCGCCTTCACGGTTGCCGACGAGCATCAAGGCCGGGGGATCGGCCCGAGGCTGCTGGAGCGGCTTGCCGAGAGGGCGGCCGAAGCCGGCATCGAGCGGTTCGTGGCCGAGGTCCTCGCCGACAACCGGCCGATGCTGAAAGTGTTCGAAGAGGCGGGTTTCGAGATCTCGCGAACGCTCGAAGGCTCCGAAGTCGAGGTCAGCTTCCCGATCGCACCGACGGCGAGATATCTCGACCGCATCGATCGACGGGACCACCTCGCTGCCGCCGCCTCGCTTCGACCTTTCTTCGCCCCATCGAGCGTTGCCGTCCTCGGCGCCTCTCGGCGGCGGGACTCCATCGGCGGCCGGCTCTTCCGCAACATCGTCGAGGCCGAGTTCACCGGCGTCGTCTACCCCGTGAACCGGGCCGGCGAAGCGGTCGCCGGGGTTCGCGGATACAGCTCCGTGAGCGAGCTGCCCGAAACGCCGGACCTGGTGGTCGTCTGCCTTCCGGAGCAATACGTGCTCTCAACAGTCGAGGAGGCACTCGACCGCGGAACGAAGGCGATCTGTGTGATCTCCGCAGGCTTCGCAGAGGTCGGCGAGGAGGGGAGGAAGCGTCAGGATCACCTGCTGGAGCTCGTCCGCTCCCACGGCGGCAGGCTCGTCGGCCCCAATTGTCTGGGAATCGCGGTCTCCGCCCCGAGCCTGAACGCGACATTTGGCCCGCGCGCGTTGCCACCGGGCCCGATCGGGTTCTCGTCGCAGAGCGGCGCGCTCGGGCTCGCCCTGCTCGAGAAGGCCGGGGAGCGAGGGCTCGGCTTCTCGGCCTTCGTCTCGGTCGGTAACAAGGCCGATGTGTCGTCGAACGACCTGCTCGAGTACTGGGAGGACGACCCGGACACGAGCCTCGTCGCGCTCTACCTCGAGTCGTTCGGAAATCCGCGCCGGTTCGCACGAATCGCGCGTCGCGTTGCGCGAACGAAGCCCATCCTGGCGATGAAGAGCGGTACGACTGCGACCGGAGCGCGAGCAGCGAGCTCGCATACGGCCGCCCTCGCAGGCTCCGAGGCTGCGGTGGACGCGCTCTTCCACCAGGCCGGGGTGATTCGGGCGCGCACGCTCGGGGAGCTGATCGACGCCGCAGCCCTCCTCTCGACTCAGCCTCTTCCTCGGGGCCGACGGGTCGCCGTCCTCACGAATGCGGGCGGCCTCGGGATCCTTTGCGCCGACGCATGCGAAGCCGCCGGGTTGGAGTTGCCCGCGCTCTCGCCGGAGACCGAGGCGGCGCTGCGTGCGGTTCTCCCGGCCGAGGCGAGCGTGTCGAATCCCGTGGACATGCTGGGCTCTGCGACAGAGGCGACGTACGAGCAGGTGCTGCCTCACGTGCTCGCAGATCCGGGGATCGACGCCGTCATCGTCCTCTTCGTCCCGCCAGTTGTCGCCTCGGCCCAGGACGTTGCCGACGCGGTGGGGCGCGCGGCGGCCGGCGCGGAGAAGCCGGTGCTCGCCTCCCTCATCAGCGGAGCAGCAATGACCCTGCCGCCGGGAGTCACCAACTTCGCCTATCCGGAGTCCGCCGGTCGAGCTCTCGGAATCGCGGCTGCCCGGGCGGAATGGTTGCGTCGCCCCGCCGGTTCGACTCCGTCCGTCGAAGGAATCGACCGCGACGCCGCCCGCGCGATTGTTTCCTCCGCCCTCGAGGGTCGCGAGGAGGCATGGCTCGAGCCAACTCAAACCCGGGCGCTGCTCGTCGCCTACGGCATCCCCGTCGTTCCTGAGCATGTGGCGGAGACGGCAGCCGACGCTGTGTCGGCGGCGGCCGAACTGGGACTGCCCGCAGTCGTCAAGAGCGCGGTGCCGGGCGCGCACAAGACCGAGACGGGCGGCGTCGCCGTCGGTCTCGAGTCGGAGGCGGAGGTGCTCGAGGCAGCGGAGCGAATCGGCCTTCCCGTCCTGGTTCAGCCGCTCATCGGCGGCAGTGCCGAGCTTCTGGCCGGGGTCGTCCAGGACCCGGTCTTCGGGCCGCTCGTTGCCTTCGGTCCCGGCGGGGTCTTCGCGGAGCTGATCGGGCAGGCGGCCTTCCGCATCGCGCCGCTCACGGACGTCGACCTCCACGAGCTGGTGACGGGAGGGAAGGCCGGAACACTCGTCCGCGGGTTCCGAGGCAAAGAGGCCGCCGATGTGGGCGCGCTCGAAGATCTCCTGCACAGGTTGTCCGTCCTCGGCGACGACGTGCACGAGCTCGCCGAGCTCGACCTCAATCCGGTCATTGCAGGGCCTGACGGCTGTGTTGCCGTGGATGCGCGGATCCGCGTCGCGCGCGCAGAGCGGCGTCGCACGCCCAAGACCTGGTAGCGGCTTTCCCGCAGCGCCGTTCAGCGGCGGCCCGGATTCGCCTGGAGCACCGAGCCGGAACGCTGAACGCAAAACCAGGAGGTTCCGAATGCTCGTCCAAGCGCGCCAAACCACTCGTGTCTTCGACCGGATCGTCTGCGGCGTCGACTCGTCGCCCGAGTCCCTCGAGGCGGCCCGTCAGGCCGATCGCCTGCGCGCGTCCGAGGGGCTGCTGCGCCTGGCCACCGTTGCGGACGTCAACGTCGCGGTGCACGCCGGCTTCGCGGCGACCCGTGTGCTGGGCGAGCTCGATGCAGCGGCACGGGACGCACTTCACGCGGCGGTCGACGCTGTCCATCCGAGCAGCACGCACCTCCTTGCAGGCGACCCCGTTCCCGGCCTGCTCGACGAGCTGCGGCGGTCGGATGCGACGCTCGTCTCGGTCGGGCCGCACGGACACAGCCGGATGCTCGGGATGCTGCTCGGCGGGATGTCGACGGCGCTGCTCCACGAGGCTCCGTGCTCGGTCCTGCTCGCGCGCAGGCCGCGATTTGGTCCCTTCCCAGCCAGCATCCTCTGCGGGGTCGACGGCTCGGATCAGTCACTTGCCGCCGCAGAAGTGGCGAAGACCGTCGCCGAGCGATTCGGCTCCGAGCTGGTCTTCGTTGCGGCGACAGGCGGGAAGCCGATCGATCTCGACCGGATCCACAGCCTCGGCTCGGACGTCGTCGACGATCAGCGCAGGCCGGTCGAGGCGCTGGTCGATCTTTCGCACGAGGCGGACTTGCTGGTGGTCGGCAGCCGTGGCCTTCATGGGCCGGCAGCACTCGGAAGCGTGAGCGAGCGGGTTGCGCATCGCGCCGCGTCCTCTGTCCTCGTCGTTCGCCCGCCATCCGGAACCTGAAGGAGGAAGAGATGAGTACCGAGACCGCACAGACACAGGAAACACAGCTGGGCGCCTCGATCTTCGGACGCGTCCTCGTCGGGATCGACGGCTCGCCTGAATCGGTCGAGGCGGCGCGTCAGGCCGCAACACTCGCGCAGGGACCAGTCACGCTGTTGGCCGCTTACGACCTCGTTCGCGGCCTTGTGGGCGGAGTAGGCCCGGCGACGCCGGCAATGGTCGACGAAGCTGCGTTGCGCGCGACTGCCGAGGAACGCCTCGAGCTCGCGCGCGATGCCCTCGGCGGGACTGCGACACTCAAGCTCGGCGAGGGCCGGCCGTGGGACCTGCTGCTCAACGAGATCGACCGTGCCGGCGCCACGCTCGTCGCGGTGGGCTCGCACGGTCACAGCCGGCCGGTCGGAATCGTGATCGGCTCGACCGCGACCGAGCTGATCCACAAGGCGCCGTGCTCGGTTCTGGTCGCCCGCACGGCCCTGGATGCCTTTCCGAGCCAGATCGTCGTCGGCCTCGACGGCTCGGATGAATCGCTGGCCGCCTACGACGTTGCCCAGGCGCTCGCTCTTCGATTCAAGGCGCGGCTGATCCCGGTCGTTGCGTGCCTCGAAGACGACATCGACCCTGATGCCGTCCAGCAGCAGGTGGCAAGGCGGGTCCGCAGCGTCGTCAACTACCCGGTCGACGCGCTCGTTTCCGCGTCGGCTGAAAGCGATCTCGTCGTCGTCGGCAGCCGGGGCCTCCGAGGCCTCAAGGCGCTCGGCTCCGTCTCGGAGCGCGTCGCACACGAGGCGGCGTCGTCCGTCCTGATCGTTCGGGCCGCGTCCTGAGCACGTGAGGGAGCGCCCGGTGGTACCGGGCGCTCCCTCAGCGGCCACCCTCAGTCCGCGAGGGCCTCTGCGACGTCGAGCGTCGAGATCACGCCCCTCGGACGGTCGTCGTCATCGACGACGACCACGTGCGTGACCTGGTGCTCGACCATCAGCTGCATGGCCCGCCGGATGCCGTCACGAGGGTGGGCAGTCACAGCGGGCGTCGCCGCTGCCGAGCCGGCGGTGCCATCTGCGAAGCCGAGCGATGCCGCGGAGACGAGGTCGAGGTCCGAGACGACGCCCCAGACGACATCCGTGTCGTGCCTTCGCACCACGACGCAGTGGATGCGATGTGCCGCCATTTCGCGGGCGACCGTGACAAGGGACGTTGTCGGCGAGCACGCGACGACTCCGCGGTGCATCACATCGGCGACGGTGATGCCTTCGAGCGAGGTTGACGTTGCGGCCATAACGGCTCTCCTTTCGGTGCCTCCGAGTCTCTTGGCCGCCGACATCGCCGGGAATCCGGGATTCCCCGCACCGCTGATAGGCGGTCCCCCGGATTCACATGACTCACCCGAGCGCGAGGCTGCGAGTCGAGAAAAGGAGGCTTCAGATGACCGACGCAACCGCTCTGCCGATCGTCGAAGCGCGAAGGCTCCAAAAGGTCTACGACACCGGCGCCGTCCGCGTGGAGGCCCTCAAGGGTGTGGATCTCGCGATTCGCCCCGGCGAGATGGTCTCGATCATGGGGCCGTCGGGCTGTGGCAAGACCACGCTGCTGAACTGCCTGTCCGGCCTCGACTCGATCGACGAAGGCGATGTCCTGATCGAAGGCGTGTCGCTCGCCGCGATGTCCGACCGGGAGCGCACCGACTATCGAGCGGCCCACATGGGCTTCGTCTTCCAGTTCTACAACCTGATGCCGGTGTTGACCGCGGTCGAGAACGTCGAGCTGCCGCTACTCGTCGCCCGCGTCCCGGCCAAGAAGGCCCGCGAGAAGGCCCTCGACGCGCTCGAGCTCGTCGGCCTGCGCGCCAGGGCGGACCACGTCCCGGACGAGCTGTCCGGCGGCGAGCGCCAGCGGACCACCATCGCGCGCTCGCTGGTGAACGACCCTGCGATCGTGTGGGCCGACGAGCCCACCGGCGACCTCGACAGCGAGAACGCCGCCGAGATCATTCAGCTCATGCGCCATCTCAACCGGGAGCGTGGGCTGACCTTCCTGATCGTCACCCACGACCCGAGCGTCGGCGCGAGCGCCGACCGTCTCGTCCGCATGGTCGACGGGCGGGTCGTGTCCGACGAGTACCTCCAGGCCGGCGCATCGACGCGGGTCGTGGCGGAAGCGAGGTAGACGGTGGACGAGCTCTTCGGCATCCCGATGGAATCGCTCGCCGTGGCCATCGTCGTCGCGCTCGCGCTGGTCGTGAGCGTCGTCGGCGTCCTCGCGGTGCGCAACCGAATCTTCTTCAAGCTCGG
Organism: uncultured Actinomycetes bacterium; assembly: GCA_963827705.1. GTDB lineage: Bacteria > Actinomycetota > Thermoleophilia > Gaiellales > Gaiellaceae > JACDAN01. The sequence continues at coordinate 82,323 of CAWHBN010000017.1, read as the reverse complement.
CATCCGGAACGTCACCCGTCGGCGCGCCCGCACGGCGCTGATCGTCCTCGGGCTCATGCTCGGGACGACGATCATCGCGTCGGCGCTCGTCACGGGCGACACGATGAGCCACACGATCCGGACGGCCGCGATCACGTCACTGGGCCAGACGGACGAGCTCGTGTCCGTGCGCGGCGCCGACGTCGACACCGAGGTCGAGGTCGGCGGGACGACCGGCATCGAGTACTTCTCGGAGGAGGTCTTCCCGGAGATCGAGTACGAGCTGCTGCTCGGCCACGAGGACCTCATCGACGGCGTCGCCCCCGCGATCGTGGAGCCCCTCGCCGTCCAGAGCGTCACGACCCGGCAAAGCGAGCCGCGGGTGACGCTCTTCGCAAGCAGCCAGGCCCACCTCGGCGCCTTCGGCGAGATCCGGCGGCACTCCGACGGAGAGCCGCAGTACCTCAACGACCTGCGCCGTGGCGAGGTCTTCCTGAACGCCGACGCGGCCGAGGAGCTCCAGGCTGAGCCCGGCCACGAGCTCCGGCTGTATGCCGAAGGCGACGCGCTGCCCGTCACGGTCCGCGAGATCGTCGACTACGAAGGCGCCGGCACCGACGGCGCCGCCCTGCTCCTGCCGCTCGACGCGGCCCAGCGGCTCCTCGGCCGGGTCGGAGAGATCAAGCATGTGCTGATCTCGAACCGGGGCGACGAGCTCGCGGGCGCCGAGCTGACCGACGAGGTCACGGCGATCGTCAATCCCGTCGTGACGCCTCGAGGGCTCGAGGTCGATCCGATCAAGCGCGACGCGCTCGAAGCCGCCGACGCCGAGGGCAATGCTTTCATGTCGATCTTCACGACCTTCGGCAGCTTCTCCATCTTCGCCGGCGGCCTGCTGATCTTCCTGATCTTCGTGATGCTCGCAGCCGAGCGGCGGGGCGAGCTCGGGATCGCCCGCGCCGTCGGCACGAGGCGCGGCCACCTGGTGCAGCTCTATCTGTTCGAGGGGCTCGTCTACGACCTCTTCGCCGCCGTGGTAGGGGTGGTTCTCGGCGTCGCCGTCGCGTTCGGCATGGTGTTCATCCTGGCGTCGGCGCTCGACTTCACAGGCGTGGAGATCAGGCGCGACGTCCAGCCGGCGAGCCTGGTCGTCGGCTTCGGCCTCGGGGTGCTGCTCACGTTCGTGATCGTCACGCTGTCCGCGGTACGGGTCAGCCGCCTGAACATCGTCGCGGCGATCCGGAACACGCCCGAGCCGATCGCGCAGCGCTCGCGGAAGCTGCGGTGGATCCCCGGGACGCTGGCGGTCCTGGCTGGAATCCTCGTGGCGCTCGCCGGCCTCTCGTCGGCCGACGCCGCGTCCTTCATGCTCGGCGTCTCGCTCGTCGTGGTCGGGGCCGTGCCGCTGGCGCGGGCCGCCGGGCGTCTCCGAGCGGATCGTCTTCACGGCCGCCGGGCTCCTGCTCGTCGTCCAGTGGCTCCTGCCGTTCTCAGCGGTCGAGACCCTCGCCGGCAAGGAGCTGACGTGGGGCTTCGGCGTCTGGATCATGGGTGGGATCTTCGTCGTGCTCGGCTCGGCCTGGACGCTGATGTTCAACGCCGACCTCCTGCTCGGCGGGCTGACCGCGACCGTCGGACGGATCCGCGCCTTCACGCCGGTCCTGAGGATGGCGATCGCCTATCCGCTCAGGAACCGGTTCCGGACCGGGGTCACGCTGGCGATGTTCACCCTCGTCGTGTTCACGATGGTGGTGGGCGCCGTGATCTCGGGCTCGTTCGTCCACGCGATGAACAACCCGGAGCAGTTCGGCGGAGGGTTCGACGTCCGTGCCCAGGCGGCGCCCACCAACCCGATCGTCGGGATGGAGCGCGCGATTCGCCGCGCCCCGGGCCTCGACCCGGCCCGGTTCACGGTCGTCTCGGAACAGTCGTTCCTCGCGGCCGAGGCGAGGCAGATCGGGTACGACGACGGCTTCACCGACTACGGCCTGCGCGGTCTCGACGAGCCGTTCCTACGCAACACGACGTACGGCTTCTCGGCGATGGCGCGCGGCTACGAGAGTGCCGACGAGATCTGGCGCGCGCTGGCCGACAAGCCCGGTCTCGCCGTGGTCGACGCAATCGTCGCTCCCAGGCGCGACGACTGGAGCGCAGGCGCAGTCCTGCCGGACTTCAAGCTCCAGGGGTTCGTCCTCGAGGACGGCGTCTTCGACCCGCTCACGCTCGCGACGCGCGACCCCCAGACCGGCAAGAAGCTCCAGCTCACCGTGATCGGGATCCTCGCGGAGACGGTGCCGTTCGCGATGCAGGGGATCTCGACCTCGCAGGAGACGCTGGCCGGCGCCTACGGCGACCGGGTACAGCCGACCGCCTACTACTACGCGCTCGCCGAGGGCGCTGACCCGCGCGCAGTTGCGCCGGAACTGGAGTCCGCGTTCGTCGCAAACGGGCTCGAGGCCGACGCGCTGGAAGAGCTGCTCGAGGACTCGATCGCGGTCCAGTGGACCTTCAACCGGCTGATCCAGGGCTTCATGGGCCTCGGCCTGATCGTCGGCATCGCCGCGCTCGGCGTGATCAGCGCGCGGGCGGTTGTCGAGCGCCGACAGCAGATCGGGATCCTCCGGGCGCTCGGATTTCGGCGCCGGATGATCCAGGTCAGCTTCCTGATCGAGTCGTCGTTCATCGCCCTGACGGCCATCGTCGTCGGGACGTTGCTTGCGCTGATCGTCGCGGTCAACGTCATCGACGACGTGGGGAGCCAGTCGAGCTGGAACGACCTCGCGGTCGTCGTGCCGTGGGCGAACCTCGGGATCATCTTCGGAGCCGTCTACCTGGCCGCTCTGCTCGCCACGCTGGCACCGGCGCTGCGCGCGTCCAGGATCTACCCGGCCGAGGCGCTCCGGTATGAGTGACGTCCGCGCTACGCTCGCGCGAGCGACGATGCCGGTCACGCTGATCCCAGTGCACCTCGTAGCGCGGGAGCCGATTCCGGTCGAAGCCGCGGCGGAGGCATGACGGAGGTCAAGATCGCGACCGAGCAGCCGCTCACCGCCGAGGAGCTCCAACTCATCGACGCCTACTGGCGCGCGGCGAACTACCTGTCGGTCGGGCAGGTCTACCTGCTCGACAACCCGCTGCTGCGCGAGCCCCTGCGGCCCGAGCACATCAAGCCGCGGCTCCTGGGCCACTTCGGGACGACGCCCGGCCTCAACCTGATCTACGTCCACATGAACCGGGCGATCCGTCAGCGAGATCTGAACGCGATCTACGTGACCGGCCCGGGTCACGGCGGGCCGGCGCTCGTCGCCAACGCCTACCTCGAGGGGACGTACACCGAGCGTTACCCGGACGTCTCCGAGGACGAGGCGGGGCTCAGGGCGCTGTTCCGCCAGTTCTCGTTCCCGGGCGGAATCCCGAGCCACGTCGCGCCCGAGGTGCCGGGCTCGATCCATGAGGGCGGCGAGCTCGGGCTACGCCCTCGTCCACGCGTTCGGCGCGGCGTTCGACAACCCCGACCTGGTCGTCGCCTGCGTCGTCGGCGACGGCGAGGCCGAAACGGGCCCGCTGGCCGCCAGCTGGCACTCGAACAAGTTCCTGAACGCGAGGACCGACGGCGCCGTGCTGCCGATCCTGCACCTCAACGGCTACAAGATCGCGAACCCGACCGTGCTCGCCCGGATCCCGGAGGACGAGCTCATCGCGCTCTTCCGCGGGTACGGCTGGGAGCCGCTGCTGGTCGAAGGCGACGAGCCCGAGCGGGTGCATCAGGCCTTCGCGGCCGCGCTCGACCGGTCGCTCGACCGGATTGTGGAGATCCAGCGCGCCGCGCGCGACGAGGGCGAGACGGCGAGGCAGGCCTGGCCGATGATCGTCCTCCGGACGCCGAAGGGCTGGACGGGCCCGAAGGACGTCGACGGTTTTCCGACCGAAGGCAGCTGGCGATCCCACCAGGTCCCGATCACCGACGTCCGTGAGAATCCGGACCACCTCGCCCTGCTCGAGGACTGGCTGCGCAGCTACCGGCCCGAGGAGCTGTTCGACGACGGCGGCCGGCTGCATCCTGATCTCGCCGAGCTTCCGCCGCGCGGAGCCAGGCGGATGAGCGCGAACCCGCATGCAAACGGCGGCGAGCTGCTTCGCGACCTCGCGCTGCCGGACTTCCGCGACTACGCCGTCGAGGTCGATGCGCCGGGGACGACGACGAGTGAGGCGACGCGTGTCCTCGGCCGGTTCCTGAAGGACGTCGTCGCCCGAAACGAGGAGACCTTCCGCATCTTCGGCCCTGACGAGACGGCGTCGAACCGCCTCGGCGACGTCTTCGACGTCACGAACCGCGTCTGGAACGCGGAGCTCGAGCCGACCGACGACGGACTGGCGCCCGAGGGCCGCGTGGTCGAGGTGCTGTCCGAGCATCTCTGCCAGGGCTGGCTCGAGGGCTACCTGCTGACCGGCAGGCACGGGCTCTTCAACTGCTACGAGGCGTTCATCCACATCGTCGACTCGATGTTCAACCAGCACGCGAAGTGGCTGAAGGTCACGCGCGGCATCCCCTGGCGGCGGCCGATCGCGTCGCTCAACTACCTGCTCAGCTCGCACGTCTGGCGCCAGGACCACAACGGCTTCTCGCACCAGGATCCCGGCTTCATCGACCACGTCGTGAACAAGAAGGCGGAGGTGATCCGCGTCTATCTCCCGCCGGACGCGAACACGCTCCTGTCCGTCGCCGACCACTGCCTGCGCAGCCGGGACTACGTGAACGTGATCGTCGCGGGGAAGCAGCCGGCGCTGAACTACCTCTCCATGGACGACGCGATCGTGCATTGCACCCGTGGCCTGGGCATCTGGCAGTGGGCCTCGAACGACGGCGGGGGCACGCCGGACGTCGTGCTCGCCTGCGCGGGCGACATCCCGACGCTCGAGACGCTGGCGGCGGCGTCACTGCTCCGCGAGGCGCTGCCCGACCTGAGGGTGCGAGTGGTCAACGTCGTCGACCTGATGCGCCTCCAACCGGACACCGAGCACCCGCACGGCCTGCCAGACGCAGAGTTCGACTCGATCTTCACGACCGACAAGCCGATCGTCTTCGCCTACCACGGCTACCCGTGGCTGATCCACCGCCTCGCGTACCGGCGGACGAACCACCGGAACCTGCACGTCCGCGGCTACAAGGAGGAAGGAACGACGACGACGCCGTTCGACATGGTCATGCTCAACGACCTCGATCGGTTCCACCTCGCGATCGACGTCATCGACCGGGTGCCCGGGCTCGCCGACCGTGCCGCCGGCCTTCGGCAGGAGCTCGTCGAGCGGCGGCTGAAGGCGCGCGCCTACACGCGAGAGCACGGCGAGGACGACCCGGAGATCAGCGGCTGGGCCTGGCCGCACTGAAGAGTTCTCACCGTCAACGCCGGCTCGACGAGCCTGAAGCGGCACCTCGTCGACGGAGCAGCCCGACCGGTGGACGACTACGTCGAGGCGGATGCGGTCGGCCATCGCGTCGTCCATGGCGGAGCACGCTTCGTGCAGCCGGTGCTGCATCGACGACGAGGTGATTGCCGCGATCGAGCAGCTCCGCGCTCTGGCGCCCCTTCACAACGAGCCGGCGCTGCGCGCGATCCGCGAGGCACAGGCAGCTCTCCCCGACATCCCGCACGTCGCCGTCTTCGACACTGCGTTCCACTCCACCATCCCCGAGGCGGCGGCGACCTACGCGATTCCGAAGCGCTGGCGCGCGGAGTGGGGGATCCGACGCTACGGATTCCACGGGATCGCCGTGCAGTCGGTCGTCGAGCAGCTGGATGCCGCGCGGATCGTCGCGTGCCACCTCGGTGGCGGCTGCTCGGTCACGGCCGTTCTGGACGGCGCCTCGGTCGATACGACGATGGGGTTCAGCCCGCTCGAGGGCGTCCCGATGGCGACGCGCTCCGGATCGGTCGATCCCGGCGCGCTGCTCTACCTGCTGCGCGAGCGCGGCCTGACGCCCGACGACGCTCGACGACGCGTTGGAGCACGAGTCCGGGCTCGGTGCGCTCGGCGGCCTGGACGATCCGCTCGGCTTCGCCGTCTTCACGTATCGCGTTGCGGGAGCAGTGGCGCACATGGCCATGGCCCTCGGCGGCCTGGATGTGCTCGCGTTTTCCGGCGGGGTCGGCGAGAACCGGGCCGACGTTCGCGACGCAGTCGCCGGGCGGCTCGGCTTCGTCGGCGACTTCGCGGTCGAGGTCGTGCCGGCCAGGGAGGAGCTGGTCATCGCCTCCGCTGTCGAGGATCTAGCTCCAGCTGTAGGCCGACTCGGCGAACCGAGCCCGTCCGCGCACCAGCGGCCGCCACGCCGTGGCGGCGTTCCAGAACGAATCGTCCTCCGCCAGCCGCTCGGCGAATACCGACGGCAGGCCCTGGAACACGAAGATCGCCTCCTCGTCGGAGACGATAGACCTCGTGCCGGACGAGCCCGAGCCTGCTCGGGTCGAACGGGGGGCCGCTGCGGAGCAGTGCTTCGACCTCGGCCCTGCTACCCGGCCTCAGTGGGACGACGATGGCGGCTGTCTCCACCGTGTTCGGGTCACCGGTGAGCACAGCCAAGCCTGTCGGACAGCTCGGCGACGATGCCGGGCTGCGACACGCCCGCGATCTTCAGCAGCTCGCCGCCTCGAAGCTCGAGGAGGAGCGTGGGCCGCCCCTGGAGCCGCTCCTCGGCCCGAGCGCGCCAGCCGGAACCGGCTCACGTTCGTGTAGGGAAGCTCCCTGCTCGCCGCGCCGTCCCCGTTGCTGCCCTCGAGGTGCAGCGCGTCGGCGCCGAGCTCGAGCCGGCCGGACCGGCGGGTCCCCTCGGGCCCTTCCCAGGTGACGGCGTAGGTGATTCGCATGGCTCAATCCTCGACGTAGCGAGGCCCTTCGAGCCTCCGTGGAAAGCCGCACCGAGACGACGGCTCCGCCCTGATGTCGCGCCGAGGCCGGCGGGCCACGATGCGGGCATGAACAGCTACGCGAAAGGAGTCGCCATGAAGCGGAAGCTCTTCGAATATGGAGGCATCGCAGCAAGCGTCATCCTCATCGCCGTTGGCCTCGGCTCGATCGGCCTCGGCGCTTGGGGCTTCAACGAGGTTCGCGACAACCTCGCCCAGGAGAACATCGTCGGCACACCCGACTCGTCGATTCCGGGGCAGAAGGTCAACACCGGCTCGGAGGCTCGCGCGTTCGCAGCTGTGATGCGCAAGCACGCACTCGAGGCAAGCGAGGGCCGGACCTACGCCGAGATGGGCAGGTTCCTCGACGCACAAGGCAACGAGACGAACGACGAGGGTGCAGCGGCCAAGGATCCCAAGACCGGCCAGCCCGTCGCGAACGGGGCCCGGAACCTTTGGGTCACCGAGACCGCTCTCACCACGGCGCTGACCATGGCGTACCTGGGCGAGCGGCTGGCGATCTTCGGGATGGTCATGGGGACCGCGCTGCTCCTGACCGGCATCGGGTTCCTCGTGCTGACTCTCGGCGGCGCGCTTCGCCGAAGCGAAGCGCCGGCGACGACGCTCACACGAACCGAGCCCGCAACAAGCTGAGCGGCGACTCCGCTCGGGTGAAGAGGGCGGCCTCAGTGCCGCCCTCTTGTTTGGTATCGGGGCGATGAGCGTCTGGCTCGTCTTCGGCGCAGCGCTCCTGACCGCGCTCGCAACCGGTCTCGGCGCACTCCCGCTTCTGCTGGGCCGCCGGATCCACGGCGCCGCCGTCGGCCTGTCAACCGCGGTGGCTGCAGGCTTCATGGTCGGCGCGAGCGCCGGCCTCCTCTGGGAGGGAGGCAGAATCGGCATCGGCCGCACGGCTGCCGGAGCGGCCGTCGGCGTCGCTTTCATCGTCGGCACTCGGCGGCTGCTCGGTCACCGCCGGGAGGTCCAGTTCGGTGCGCTGCGCGGCACCGATGCGCTCGGCGCGCTGATGGTCGTCGGGGTGATGACGGTGCACTCGTTCACCGAGGGCGTCGGGGTCGGCGTGGCTTTCGGCGGCGGGGAGGCCTTCGGTGCGCTGATCACGACCGCGATCGCCCTGCACAACATCCCTGAGGGGCTCGCGATCAGCCTCGTCCTGGTTCCGCGGGGCGTTTCCGTCCTCCGCGCGGCCGGCTGGAGCATCTTCACGAGTCTTCCGCAGCCGTTGATGGCCGTGCCCGCGTTCCTGTTCGTGGAGTGGTTCGCGGCGGTGCTCCCGGCAGGACTCGGGTTCGCCGCCGGCGCGATGGTCTGGATGGTCGCCGCGCAGCTGCTGCCGGACGCGCTGCGCACGGCCCGGCCGATCGGCATTGCCGCCGCAGCCACAGTTTCGGCCGCCGCCATGATCGGCGTTCAGCTCCTTCTCGCCGTCTGAGCGGATCGTGGAAAACCCGCAATCGGCGTGCGGTTGGCCTCGGACGCGACTCGTCGCTCTCGCGCCTACAACTGACGTGAGAACACGAGAGGAGTCGCGCAATGTCGAGTCATTCGTATAGCTATCGCAAGCCACCGGATCAGTCGGGCGCCTTCGCCAAGATGGCGGCAGTCCTGCTTGGACTGCTCGTCGCGGTCATTGGTTTCTTCGCGCTGCTGATGTGGCTGGATGCACGCGATCGCGATTCCGGGACGGCTGAGGCCGCTCCGGCCGCGGCCGAGCCGCACAACCACGCCACTGATCACAACACCGCGCTTCCGTTGAACAGCTTCGCGGGGATGACAGGCGCGAACGCGCAGGAGCTCGCCGCGGCGCACAAGCCGTATGACGCGACGATGCCGCCGATCCCGGCGGGCGACCTCGTGAAGGTGCGCATGGTCATGAAGCACAAGACCGTCGAGATCGCTCCCGGCGTCAAGTACAACGTCTGGGCCTTCGACGGGCACTATTCGGCGCCGGGCCCGATCGTCCATGTCCGCCAGGGGCAAACGGTCGAGTTCACGCTCGTGAACGGCGGCGAGATCCCGCATTCGATGGACTTCCACGCCGCGCGGATCGCGCCGAACGTCGCGTTCAAGGACGTTGCTCCGGGTGAGTCGTTCACGTTCCGCTTCAAGGCCACGGACCCCGGCGTCTTCATGTACCACTGCGGTACCAAGCCGGTGCTCGCGCACATCGCGAACGGCATGTACGGCGCGATCGTCGTCGAGCCGAAGAAGCCGCTCCCGAAGGCCGACCGTGAGTACGTCCTAGTCGCCAGTGAGTGGTACCTGAGCACGGACGGCACGAAGGAGCCGGCGAGCCTGGACATGAACAAGGCCCGGGCGATGATGCCGGACTGGACGACCTTCAACGGCTACGCGAACCAGTACGTCAACCACCCACTGACGTCGAACCCCGGTGAGACCGTCCGCTTCTGGGTGGTGGCCGCCGGCCCGACGCTTGACACGAACTTCCACGTCGTCGGAACGATCTTCGACCGCGCCTGGCCGAACGGAGACATGACCCGCTTCCAGAGCGGTGTCCAGACGGTCGCCGTGCCGGCCGGTGGAGGCGGCGTCTTCGACGTGAAGATCGACGAGGAGGGCCTCTACCCGTTCGTCTCTCACGCCTTCGCGCACGTCGACCTCGGTCAGGTCGGCCTGCTGAAGGTCGGAGATCCCGAAGGGACGATGTCCCATTGAGCGCCTTGAGCTCGCGCCGGCGGCTGGCCGTCGCACTCGTCGGCGCCCTCGTCCTCGGCGGCTCGCTGATCGGTGCTAGCCGCCTTGGGGCGCAAGAGGGAGCGGCTTCCCCCTCGAAGCCGCTTCCCTCCATCCTCGATGGGATTCCGCAGAGCGGCAATGCACTGGGGAGCCCGAAAGCCCCGGTGACGCTCGTGGAGTACGCAGATCTCCAGTGCCCGTACTGCGCCGAGTGGACGCGCCGTGCCTTCCCGGCGCTCGTTGACCGGTACGTGCGGCAGGGCAAGGTTCGGATCGTGTTCCGCGGGCTCGCGTTCGTCGGGCCCGACTCGGATCGAGCGTTGCGCACAGCTGTCGCCGCCGGGCGCGAGAAGCGTCTCTGGCACGTCGTCGAGGGCCTCTATCACCGACAGGGCCACGAGAACAGCGGCTGGGTGACCGAGGCGCTGCTCGACGAGGTCGCCGGCCCGCGCGCTGTCGCCGTGCGCAATGCACCGTGGGTCGTGGACGAGATGGCCGACTCGAGCCGCGCGGCCAGGGTGGCGGGCATCGCCGGCACGCCGGCCTTCCAGATCGGAAAAACCGGAGGGACGCTGCAGACGGTCCAGCTCAACTCGCTGGGGCCGGAGGGCATTCAGCCGGCGATCGAGGCGATCCTCGCCTCATGACCGATCGGGCTCTTCGCCTGGCGACGGCCGTGCTGTCGCTCGCCGGCGCCGGTGTGACCGGCTACCTCGTCTGGGTGCGCGAGACCGGCGCCACGATCGTCTGTGCGACCGGCGGGTGCGGGACGGTCCAGAGCTCGGAGTACGCGGAAGTGGCCGGCGTCCCGGTCGCGCTCCTCGGCCTGGTCGGCTACCTCGTGCTGTTCTCGGCCGCGCTCTTTGCGGGCGACACCGCCCGTCTGGCCCAGGCCTCGGTCGCGCTCGGAGCCGTGATCTTCAGCACGTATCTGCTCTACGTCCAGGTGGCCCTGATCGGCGACGTCTGTGACTGGTGCCTCGTCAGCGACGCAATCGTGACGCTGATCGCCGTGCTTGCGCTCCTGCGCCTCCGGCTCGCTCAGCCTCCGCCGGCGTCGTCCATCAGGCCCGCGGACAGCGCGTAGCGGACGAGCTCCGCCCGGGTAGAGATCCGGAGCTTCTGCATGATGTGCGCCCGGTGCGTCTCGACCGTGCGCACCGAGAGGAAGAGCTGTTCGGCGATCTCCTGGTTCGTATGGCCCAGCGCGAGGAGCCGGAGCACCTCCCGCTCGCGGTCGGAGAGAGGATCCTCCTCGGCCCGAGCCTGCTCTTCGGCCTCGGCGGCGACGAGCCGGGCGCCGAGCGTGGGGTGGACGTACTGCCGTCCGGCCGCGACCTCGCGGACCGCGCCGACCACCTCCGCGTCGACGGCCTCCTTCAGGACGTAGCCCTTCGCGCCCGCGGCGAACGCCCCTCTGACGTAGGCGGGGTCGTCCTGCATCGAGAGGACGAGCACGTTCGAGCCGGGTGACTCTTCGAGCAGGTCGGGAATGACCTCGATCCCACTGCGGCCGGGCATCACGACGTCGAGGAGCACGACGTCGGGTTTGTGGGCGCGCGCCTCGAAGATCGCATTGCGCGCGTCGGCCGCCTCGGCGACCACCTCGAGATCGTCCTCCGCGTCGAGCAGGAGGCGGAGGCCCGAGCGGACGACCGCATGGTCGTCGACGACGACGATGCGCACGCTCACCTGACGGGAACCTCGACCACCACGGTCGTCCCGCCGCGCTCGCTCGACTCGACGGTCACCCGGCCGTCGAGGAGGGCTATGCGTTCGCGCATCCCCACGAGGCCTAGCCCGTCTTCCCCGGCCATCGCCGGGTCGAAGCCGCGGCCGTCGTCCTCGACGACCGCGACCACGCTCTGGCCCTTCCTGGTCAGGACGACGCTCACGGTGCGCGCCTGCGCGTGCTTGACGACGTTCGTGAGCGCCTCCTGGACGATGCGGTAGAGCGCGGTCTCGATCTCCGCCGGCAGTCTGTCCTCGCCGAGGGCGGCCTGGAGGTGGACGTCGACGTCGGTCTGTTCGGCGAACGTCTCGGCAAGGCGCTCGAGGGCCGGAACCAGGCCGAAGTCGTCCAGTGCCTTGGGCCTGAGCTCGACGGCGAGACGGCGGACGTCGTGAAGCGTCTCGACCACGATCTCGCGCAGTGCGAGCACTTCCTCGCGCAGCTCGGGCTTCTCTTTCGTGGATTCCTCGATCGACCGCAGGCGGAGCAGGATCGAGGTCAGGGCCTGGCCTGTCTCGTCGTGCAGCTCCCGTGCGAGCCGCTTCCGCTCGAGCTCCTGTCCCGCGACGACCCGGCGAAGCGCGTCGCGCGCCACGCGCTGCGAGAGATCGATTGCAAGCGCCGCGCGCTGGGCGAAGATCTCGGCGATCCGGACGTCCTCGTCGCTGAACCTCCAGTCCGCCACGTTCTTGTCGTGAGCAACCAGGACGCCGATTGCACGGTCGCGGAGGATCAGCGGAACCCAGAGCCCCGTCCGGGCCTGGATGCGGCGGACGACCGACTGATCGACCTCGGGGTCGTCGATGACCGAGTCGACGCGCTCGCTTCGCCGACGCTCCAGTACACGGGCGGTCTTCGACGAGCCCTGTGAAAGCGTCACCCCGACGTACTGATCGGCCTCGTCGCCTGCCGCGGTCTCGATCACCGTCTCGCCGTTCGATCGAGGCATGGCGAGGAACACGATCCGTGCGTCGATCAGGTCGCGAAGGCGGCCGACGATGAGCTCGAGCAGTCTCGGCAGCTCGATCTCCGTCGAGAGTGCGTTTCCGACCTCGGTCAGGGATTCGAGCTGGGCGAGCCAGCGGGACGTCGATTCGTAGAGACGCGCGTTCTCGATCGCGACTGCAGCCTGCGCGGCCAGGAGCTGGACCGCCTCCTGGTCCTCGTCGGTGAAGTCCTCGCCGCCGCCTTTCTCCGTCAGGTACAGGTTCCCGTAGGCCACGCCCCTGAGGAGGATCGGCACGCCGAGGAACGACCGCATCGGCGGGTGGTTCGGCGGGAAGCCGACCGACTCGGGATGCAAGCCGAGATCCGGGAGGCGAAGCGGCTTCGCATCGCGGATGAGCACGCCGAGGATGCCGCGCCCCCGAGGTGGGGGGCCGATCGCCTCGACCGTCTCCTCGTCGAGGCCGGTGACGACGAACTTCTCGACCCCGCTCCCACGCTGGTCGATCACGCCCAGCGCGGCATAGGCAGCGCCTGTCAGCTCTGCCGCAGCCTCGACGATCCGCTGGAGGACGGCGTCAATCGAGAGCTCCGACGACACCGCGATCCCGGCGTCGAGAAGGGCTCGCAGGCGAGCATCCTCGGTCTGTTGCACGCGGGCATGGTAAGCCGCCGCGCGGGCGGCCGGCCTACCTCACCGAGGCGCTATCGGCGCATCTTGGCGAACGCGCGATAGGCGGGCTTGCGCGCGCCACGCGCGGAGATCACGCCGGACTGCCACCCGGAGAGGCGGTGCTCGTCCCGGATCAGGAACCAGACGATCATGTCGATCCGCTGTGTCCGGCGGGCGATCGCGAACGCCTGGTGGACGTAGTTGGCCTGCGTGCGATAGCGGACGCCGAACTGCCGGTCCGGTGGGCTCGTCTGGTAGCCGTACTCGGTGACCCAGAGCCGCATCTTCCGGCCCCAGAGGCGGTTGATCTGCTTGATCAGCACGCCGATGTTCCCGAGCGTGACCGACTTCTTGGAGCTCGGGACGGTGCCGGGGCGCTCGAACCTGCTCGAGTAGTACGGGTGGTGCGCGTAGGCGTCGAAGCGCTTGAGGCCGGCGCGGCGGAGCCAGGTCATGAAGACGAGCGGCGAGGTGGACGGGCGCGAGCTGCGCGGGGCGTCGTTCCCCCGCGGGCCCGTGGCGCCGCAGGCGACCTTCTCGCCGGCGAGCCGGGTCGAGTGGACTCCGGTCCATACGGCCCTGCAGATCTTCGCGTAGTCGAAGGCGCTCTGAGGCCGCCAGCCGCCGCGGAAACGCGTCCACTGCGGCTTCAGGAAGACAGGGTTGTTCGGCTCGTTCCATGCGAGCCAGTGGCGGACGGCCGGGAGCCTGCGCACGGGCTCGTTCTCGCCGGCCTGCACGCGATACGTGCCGCTGTAGCGACGGGCGGCAGCGTGCGAGAAGAGGCGCAGGTCGGTCGTGCGGCGAGGAAGACGGTTTCTGGCGCGACCGGCCCAGCGCGGGGTTCCGTAGATCGTCGCGAGCACGCGGACCTTGTTCACGGACGCCTTCGAGATCACGTTGTCCACGGCCGTCCAGTTGTAGGCCTTGTCCGCCGGGTCGGCGGGCTTCTGCGGGCGACGCTTGGCGACAGTCGACCAGTCGATCGTGATCCGGACGATGCCGGCTCGCAGGCCTCGCAGCTGCTTGAACGCCCAATCGGTGCGGCCGTAGATCTGGGCGTCGTCGTAAAAGCCGACGAGCATGCCCGACTGGAGCGTCCGGTAGGCGACCGCGTCGGAGCTCGAGGCTGAATCGGCCGTGGAAGTCGTGACCGCCGCCACCCCGGCGACGGCGAGGATCGAGACCACTGCTGTCAGAACGCGAATACGCATGGAAGGGCCAGGCTAGCCGCGATCCGCCCGGCTCTAGACCATGCTTACCAAGCTTTTACGGCGCCAAAACATGGCTCACATCGGAGAAATCACTCTTGCTCGAGCCGCTCGTATGCAAGGGTCAATTCCTCCATCGCGACGTCCGTTCCGCGCGCGTTCAACGGGCCGCTGACGTACCTGACGATCCTGGCCCTCCGCAGCTGCCATGCCATCGCAACCTGGGTGTGATCTTCGCTCTGCAGCTGGATCGTGACGGTCCGCACAGCCCCCTGCTCCCCGTTTCGGATCTCGTTCAGCCACTCGTAGAGGTCGAGCGAGCCGATCAACCCGCGACGCAGCGTCACGTCGGGGTACCGGGCGAGCCCTGTGAGCTTCCGAACCTCGTTCACCCTGTCGTTGCCGTTGCGGTACTCGATGACGTCGACGGCCATCCCGATCTCGCTGCACTCCTGGAAGCCGGCCTGCGGCCCGTCCGTCACGCCGGTGCCGAGATCGACGAGGAAGTTGAACTGTCCGTACGGAAATTCGCGAAGGACGGCCATCTCAGTCTCCTTGGGTTCGCTTGTCGGATTCCAGCCAGACGAGATCGTCGAAGGCGAGCTCGAGCTCCTCGTACGCAAGACCGGTCTGTGCTGCATCGAAGGCCGGTCCCGACCAGCGGCGGGGCCAGGCGCCGACGAGCCGCCACGAGTTGACGATCCTCCCACCGGCGGCATCGAGCTGGCTGATCGTCACCGTCCGCAGGTCGCGCTTCCCGTCGACGATGCTCCGCCGCCACTCGTAGAGCTCCCTCGAGCGGGTGAGAGCGCGCCGCAGCACGACCGTCTCGAACCGGTCGTACGGCTCCTCGGGGAAGGCGAGATCGGTCTCGGAGGTCAGCGGCCCGACCTCGCAGAAGCCGAGCTCGCGCCGGCCGATCCGGACCCGGAAATGACTTGTACCGAGCAGCGGCTCCGGATCACGTGGCGGCATGGCCTTCGAAGGTACGCCGGACCACGCCGTCGTGCAACGAGGCAGGGAACCTGGAGTCTCGGGCGCGACCGGAGTATCGTTTTAGAAACCGAGGACAGAACGGGAGGCACGCACGGCCGTTCCCGCCACCGCACCGCTCGAGGCTGAGCCCCGCGCCGCGCGTACGACGCTGCGTCCGCTTGCGTTCTGCGCCATCGGTCTGGCCGGCTGCGCGGGAGCGGTGTACTCGTTCACCTCGGCATTCCGGAACCCCGCGGTCGGGTCCGACCTGGGTGAGCCGCTCGTCATCGCCCTGCTCTCGAACTGGCTCACCGCGTCGTACGTCCTGTGCGGCCTCTTCGCGTGGTGGCGGCGGCCCGAGAGCAGGTTCGGAGCCCTGATGGTCGCCGTGGGCTTCGCGAACTTCATCTCGACGCTCTCGTGGACGACCAACGACTTCACGTTCACTCTGGGCCAGGCATTCGACCTCTTGCCGCCGGTGCTGTTTCTGCACCTGTTTCTTGCGTTTCCGTCGGGTCGTCTGAGCGGACCCGTGGAGCGCGCTTTCGTCGTGAGCGCGTACGCGGCCGCCGTCGTGCTGCAGGCGGTCCGGCTGCCCTTCGGCGGGTTCGGCCCCAACAACCTGCTCGAGCTCACCGCGCACGAGGGCGCCGCGCTGATCTCGCTCCGCGTGGCGCTCCTGACGATGAGCGCCTACTGCCTGATCGGGGCAGCAACCCTTCTTCTCCGCAGGCGCGGCACGCTGCGGCCGTTGCGTCCCATGTTCGTGCTCCTGCTGGACGCGTTCGCGCTCGGGCTCGTGATGATCGCGGCGCTCTTCGTATCCGCTTCTTTCGACGGACCCGCTGTTCAGGAGATCCGGTGGGCGACGTTCGCGACGCTCGGCGCCGCGCCGCTCGTGTTCCTCGCAGCGCTGCTGAACGTTCGCCTCGCACGGTCGGCGGTGAGTGACCTGGTCCTCGAGCTCGGGAGCGAGCCGGCCCCCGCCGACCTGCGCGACTCACTCGCCCGCGCCCTGCGCGATCCCTCGCTGGAGCTCGCGTACTGGCTGCCCGATTTCGGTGTCTACGTCGACGTCGACGGGAAGCCGGTCGAGCTTCCGCATCTCAAGGGCCGCTCGACCACGCTTATCGACCGGCACGGCGAGCACGTCGGAGCGCTGATCCACGACCCGGCGCTCGACGATGAGCCCGAGCTGCTCGAAGGTGTGCAGGCTGCGGCCGGGATCGCGCTCGAGAATGCAAGGCTCCATGCCGAGCTGCGGGCCCGGCTCGAGGATCTCCGCGGCTCCCGCGCGCGCATCGTCGAGGCGGCGCAGAGTGAGCGCCAGCTCCTCGAGCGCAATCTCCACGACGGCGCGCAGCAGCGGCTCATCGCGCTCTCCCTCGAGCTGAGCATGCTCAAAGGGCGAGTCAACGGCGACGCGGACGTCAAGGTGGGGATCGACCGGGCCCGGAAAGAGATCGCAGCCTCTTTGGCAGAGCTGCGCGAGATCGCCCGAGGGCTGCATCCTGCGGTGGTCAGCGGCCACGGGCTCGCAGTCGCGCTCGAGCAGCTTGTTGCGCGCGCCCCATTGCCCGTCGAACTGGACGTCAAGGTCGATGGGCGCCTCCCGGAGGCCCTGGAGGTCGCGGCGTACTACGTGGTCTCGGAGAGCCTGGCGAACGTCGCCAAGCACGCGCAGGCGAAGACGGTTCGCGTCGTCGTCAGCCAGCACGGCGATGAGCTCTTGCTGGAGATCGTGGACGACGGCGTGGGCGGGGCGGACAGCGAGCGCGGCTCCGGCCTCCGCGGGCTCGCGGACCGCGTCGAGGCACTGAACGGCCGGTTGCGCGTCTGGACTCCGCACGGCGGCGGTACCCGCGTGAGGGCGGACATCCCGTGCGCGTAGCGATCGCCGAGGACAGCGTCCTGCTGCGCGAGGGTGTGGCACGGGTACTGGACGACGCCGGCTTCGACGTCGTCGCCCAATGCGATAACGCGGACGACCTTCTCGGCCAGGTCAAGGGATCCCCGCCCGACGTGGCGATCCTGGACATCCGGCTGCCCCCGACGCACAACGACGAGGGACTCCAGGCGGCGCTCGAGCTCCGATCCAGCTACCCGGACGTGGGTGTGCTCGTCCTCTCCCAGTACGTCGAGGTCGGGCTTGCCTTGAAGCTGCTGGCCGATTCGGCCGAGGGCGTCGGCTACCTGCTCAAGGACCGGATCGGAGACGTGGAGGACTTCGTGGCCTCGGTGCGTCGGGTGGCGGAGGGCGGGTCGGCGCTGGATCCGATCATCGTCTCGACGCTGCTCGCGCGTCAGCGGCCGGACGATCCGATCGCGGCGCTCACGCCGCGCGAGCGCGAGGTGCTCGAGCTGATGGCCTCCGGCAGCTCGAACCAGGGGATCGCCGACAGCTTGGTGATCACCGTGCGGGCCGTCGAGAAGTACGTCTCGAGCATCTTCAGCAAGCTCGGCCTGCCGTCGACCGGCACCGAGTCGCGGCGCGTGCTGGCCGTCCTGCTCTATCTGCGCTCGTAACAAAAGACACCAGAAAACCGCCCCCTCGACTCGCAAGTCTCCCGTCTTCCCGCGCAACCGCCTTCGTGCGAGGTTGGGAGTGGTGGAAACCCAGACCATCCAGAACGAGCCGGAGCCTGCCGCCGCAACCCCGCCGGCGGCACCAGTCCCTGAATCACAACACGTCCTCGCTCCCTGAACGAGAAGGAGGCACGTCTCTTGAACGCACCCCAGACCCAGAAACGCAACCTTGCGGCGCGCATGGCGCTTTGGAGCGCGCACCACCGGAAGATTGCGATCTTCGGCTGGCTCGCGTTCGTGATCGTGATCTTTGCGATCAGCAAGGTCGCCATCACCCAGCAGACCATCGTCTTCGAGACAGCAGGCCCAGGTGAATCCGGACGGGCGGACACCATCCTGTACGAGGACTTCAAGCAGCCGGCGAGCGAGGCGATCCTGATCCAGAACCCGCAGCTGAGGGCCGGCTCACCGGCGTTCAGGGCGGTCGTGAAATCTGTCATCGCCGGGGTCACGCCTCTCTCCGCAGTCGCGAAGGTCGAGTCGCCGTTTGACGTCGAGGACAACAGCGGTCTGATCTCAGACGACCAGCACTCCGTGCTCGTACCGATCGAGATCAAAGGGCTCTCGGATGACGCGA
Source organism: uncultured Actinomycetes bacterium (assembly GCA_963827705.1). Classification (GTDB taxonomy): domain Bacteria; phylum Actinomycetota; class Thermoleophilia; order Gaiellales; family Gaiellaceae; genus JACDAN01. The sequence continues at coordinate 64,022 of CAWHBN010000017.1, read as the reverse complement.
GCGACAAGATCGATCCGATCGTCGACCGGGTCACCGAGCTTCAGAAGGCAAACCCGGACTTCACCATCGGATCCTTCGGCGAGAGCACCAACAAGGCGCTCTTCGCCGCGTTCATGGACGATCTGCTGAAGGCCGGGGCCTTCTCGATCCCGCTGACGCTGATCATCCTCCTCGTCGCCTTCGGCGCGCTCGTTGCGGCAGGCATCCCCCTGCTGCTCGGGCTGACGGCGGTGCTAGGCACGATGGGCCTCGTCGCGATCATCAGCCAGGCTCTGCCGATGTCCGAGTCGGTCAGCGCGATCATCCTGCTGATCGGCCTCGCGGTCGGTGTCGACTACACGATGTTCTACTTGAAGCGGGAACGCGAGGAGCGTGCCGCGGGACGGAGCGAAGAGGCTGCACTCGAGGCGGCGGCGGCGACATCGGGCCGCTCGGTACTGATCTCCGGATTCACCGTCCTTGTCGCCATGGCGGGCATGCTGCTCACCTTCGACCCCGGCTTCGCCTCTTTCGGCGTCGCGACGATGACCGTCGTCGCGGTCGCGATGCTCGGATCGCTGACGGTGCTGCCGGCGCTGCTCTCCAAGCTCGGCGACAACGTCGACCGACTACGCGTGCCGTTCGTCCATCGACTGCGCCGTGACGACGGGGAGGGCCGGATCTGGGGTGCGATCATCGATCGCGTCCTCCGGCACCCGGTCGTGTCGGTCGTGCTGGCCGGCGGGCTCCTCGTGGCACTCGCGGTGCCCGCGTACCAGCTCCACACTGCAAACCCGAGCATTGACACGTATCCGCAGAAGCTGTTGGTGACCTACAACCGCCTCAAGGACGCGTTCCCGGGTACGGACGTCGCAGCGAGCGTCGTCGTGAAGGCTCCGAACGTCGAGGCGCCGGCGGTGCAGGAGGCGATTGGCCAGCTCAAGTGGCGTGCGATCGACAGCGGCGTCATGAACGAGCCGATCGACGTCGACATCAACGCGGCGAAGACTGTCGCGAACATCAACATCCCGGTCGAGGGCGACGGCACCGACTCCACGTCGAACCAGGCCCTGGCCACCCTCCGCGAGGAGATCATCCCGCCGACGGTCGGCACCCTTGCGGGCGCCGAGGTCGGCGTCACCGGGACGACGGCTCAGGCGAAGGACTTCGCCGACCAGATGAGGACGGTCGCGCCACTCGTGTTCGTTTTCGTCCTGCTCTTCGCCTTCCTCGTGATGCTCATCACGTTCCGCTCGATCGTGATCGCGGCCAAGACGATCGTTCTCAACCTGCTGTCGGTCGGCGCGGCCTACGGCATCCTCGTGCTCGTCTTCCAGCACGGCTGGGGCAAGCAGGTCCTCGGGTTCGAGTTCACTGGCGGGATCGATCCGTTCCTCCCGATCCTGCTCTTCGTGATCCTCTTCGGCCTGTCGATGGACTACCACGTGTTCGTCCTCAGCCGAGTGCGTGAGGCACACGACAAGGGCATGAGCACCGACGATTCCATCGCTTTCGGGATCAAGAGCACCGCCGGCGTCGTCACGAGCGCGGCGATCGTGATGGTCGGCGTCTTTGCGATCTTCGCGACGCTCTCGATGATGATCTTCAAGCAGTTCGGCGTGGGGCTCGCGGCGGCGATCCTGATCGACGCGACGATCATCCGGGCGATCCTGTTGCCGGCGACGATGAAGCTGCTCGGCGACTGGAACTGGTACCTGCCCAAGTGGCTCGAGTGGCTCCCGCAGTTCGAGCACGACGAGAAGCTCGAGAAGGTCGACGCACCGCCGGTACCGACCCCGACCGCATAGGAGCCAGGAGGGCCGCCGCGACCCGCGTCGCGGCGGCCCTCCGCATTACCCTGCGCGCCGTCCAGAAGTACGTGTCCTGGCGTCCTCCTCTACCTGTGGTCGTAGCAGGACACCAGAAAACCGCCCCCCAACTCGGAAGTCTCCCGTCTTCCGGCGGATTCGCCCCCGTGCGACGTTTGTGAGAGATGAAGACCCGGATCATCCAGAACGAGCCGGAGCCGGAGCCGTCCGTCGAGACTGAGGCGGCCGCACCGGTCGCTGACGAGCGTGAGGCCTGGCTTCGTCGAGCGTGCTTCCTTGTGGCGGTCGTCGGCTACTTCATCATCGGCGTCATTCACCCGGCCGAAATCGAGGTCGGGGACGACACCACGCTCTACATCGGGATCCACCTCGTCCAGCCGTTCTTCATCCTCTTGCTCGCCTGGGGCACGTGGCTGCTCGTAAAGGATCTTCCCGGGCGAGCTGCGCAAGTGGCCCGCATCGCGATCGTTCCGTACGCGATCGCGTACTCCATGTTCGACGCGATCGCAGGCGTCGCGCTGGGAGGGATCGTTCGCCTGGCGAACGACGCGAGCGCGGCCGACGGCGCGGTCGTGCAGCAACTGATGGATACCGGGACCGACTACGTCGGCATCGCCCTCTTCATCGCGTCGGACCTGTCCTGGTTCGTCATGGCCCTTGCCGCTGCCATTGCCGTCAAGCCGATCGGCGGGCGAGGCCCGACGCTGCTGATGGCGATCGGCGCGGCGATCTTCGCCATTGCCCACCCGTTCCCGACCGGGCCGATCGGCATCACGCTCTTCGGCCTCGGCATCGCCTGGCTCGAGATCAGGCGCGAGGCCGCGAAGGCTCCCGAGGCACAGCCCGTCCTGGCTCCATGACCCGAGAGGAGACCGCCCAATGAGTACGCCCAAGAAGCATCACATCGCGGCCCGGATGGGCCACTGGAGTGCAACGCACAGGAAGACGGCGATCTTCGGCTGGCTGGGGTTCGTGATCGTCGCGTTTGCGATCGGCACCTTCGTCGTCACGCAGCAGCAGATCGTGTACGAGACCTCGCAGCCCGGAGAATCGGGTCGGGCCGAGAAGATCCTCTACGAGGACTTCAAGCAGCCGGCCGGCGAGAGCATCCTGATCCAGCACCCGGAGCTCCGCGCCACGAATCCGGCGTTCCAGGCCGTCGTGCGCGACGTCGTGTCGAGCGCCGAAGACATCGACGTTGTCGCGAAGGTCGAGTCACCGCTCGACGCCGAGAACTCAGGCCAGGTCTCCGATGACGGACACGCGGTGCTGGTCGAGCTGGAGATCGCGGGCGAGTCCGACAAGGCGATCGACAAGATCGATCCGGTCGTCGCGCAGATCAAGGAGGAGCAGAGCGCCAACCCAGACTTCTACATCGGGGGCGTCGGCGTCAGCACCGAGAAGGACGTCCAGGAAGCCTTCTTCGAAGATCTGGCCAAGGCGGGGCTCATCTCGATTCCGATCACCCTGATCATCCTGATCGTCGCGTTCGGAGCGCTCGTCGCAGCGGGGATCCCGCTCCTGCTGGGCATCACGGCCATCCTCGCGACCCTGGGCCTCATTTCGATCTGGAGCCAGTGGCTTCCGATGGAGGAAGCCGTCGGCGCAATGGTCCTGCTGATCGGGCTCGCTGTCGGGGTCGACTACTCGATGTTCTATTTGAAGCGTGAGCGGGAGGAGCGTGCCAAGGGTCGAAGCGAGGAGGCGGCGCTCGCGGCTGCAGCGGCGACGTCGGGCCGGTCGGTGCTGATCTCCGGGCTCACCGTGCTCGTGGCCATGTCAGGCATGTTCCTCACTGGCGACGCGACCTTCGCCTCGTTCGGCATTGCGACGATGACCGTCGTCGCCATTGCCATGCTCGGCTCTCTGACCGTGCTGCCCGCAGTGCTCTCGAAGCTCGGAGACAAGGTCGACCGTGGCCGAGTGCCGTTCGTCCACCGGTTGAGCCGCAAGGACGGCGAGGGGCGTTTCTGGGGCGCGATCATCAACCGCGTCCTCAAGCGGCCGGTCATCTCGGTCGTGCTCTCCGCCGGGCTCTTGATCGCGCTTGCGATTCCGGCGATCCAGCTGAGGACAGCCCAGCCGAGCTTCGACACGTTTCCGCAGAACCTCCTGACGACCTACAACCGCCTCAAGGAGGCATTCCCCGGGACCGAGATCAGCGCGAACGTCGTCGTCAAGGCACCGAACGTCGAGGCGCCCGAGGTGCAGGAGGCAATCGGCCAGCTCGAGTGGCGTGCGATCGACAGCGGCGTCATGAACGACCCCATCGACGTGGACGTCAACGCCGCGAAGACGGTCGTGAACGTCGCGATTCCGATCGAAGGCGACGGCACCGACGCTACCTCGAAGCTGGCGCTGACGACGCTCCGCGACGAGATCGTCCCGGTGACCGTCGGCACGCTCGCCGGCGCAGAGGTCGGCGTGACGGGAACCACGGCGCAATCGGAGGACTTCAATGCGCAGATGTCGACGGCGGCGCCACTCGTGTTCGCCTTCGTGCTGATCTTCGCGTTCCTGCTGATGCTGGTGTCGTTCCGATCGATCGTGATCGCGACGAAGGCGGTGATCCTGAACCTGCTCTCAGTCGGAGCCGCCTACGGGATCCTCGTCCTCGTCTTCCAGCACGGCTACGGGAAGCAGTTGCTTGGCTTCGAGGTCACAGGCGGCATCGACCCGTTTCTCCCGGTCCTGCTGTTCGTGATCCTCTTCGGGCTCTCGATGGACTACCACGTCTTCATCCTCAGCCGGATCCGCGAGGGCTACGACTCCGGCATGCCGACTGAGGCGGCGATCTCGCATGGGATCAAGTCGACCGCCGGCGTGGTCACGAGCGCCGCCATCGTCATGGTCGCGGTCTTCTCCGTCTTCGGGGCGCTGCAGGCGATGATCTTCAAGCAGTTCGGCGTCGGGCTCGCATCGGCGATCCTGATCGACGCCACGATCGTCCGGGCGGTCCTTCTGCCCTCGACGATGAAGCTGCTCGGCGACTGGAACTGGTACCTGCCGAAGTGGCTCGAGTGGCTTCCGCACTTCGAGCACGGCGAGAAGCTCGAGCCGGTCGAGGCGCCGCCGGTGCCGACCGCCTAGCAATCGTTGTCGACCGTCGCTCATCCGTCCGCAGAGCCCAGGGCCGCCGCGACCCGTGTCGCGGCGGCCCTCCGGACGGAGAGCGGGCTGGCGCGCTTCGGCTTCGGCGTCATCGGCCTGCACGTGGTGGACGACAACTTCCTCCAGCCCGAGCCGGGAGTGTCGGCGTCGGATCACCTCGTCAGCGGCCTCCTGCCGCTCGGCCTGCTCATCGGCGCGGCGGCGATCTATCCGCGAGATGCGTGCAGGGCTCCGCGGCGTCTTCGCACTCGTCTTCGGTGTCCTGGGTGTGCTCGGCGGCACCGAAGCCGCGTACTACGCCCAGGACGTCGGTCTTTCCGGTGACGACTACACCGGGCTGCTGTCGATCGGCGCCGGCTTCCTGCTCCTGGGCGTCGGCGCGGTCACGCTGTGGCGATCCCGTCGGCGCACCGGCAATCTCGCCTGGCGGTACACGCGGCGGGCGCTGTACGTGCTCGCGGCTCTGCTCGTCGCCGGCCTCTTCCTGTTCCCGATCTCGCTCACGTATGTCGTTACGCATGTCGCGCCGGCGGACGTGCCGGCCGCGACCCTCGGTGCTCCGTACGAGGACGTGCAGTTCGCGACGAGCGACGGCTACCTCCTCAAGGGCTGGTACGTCCCGTCGAGGAACAGGGCCGCCGTGATCTCGTTCCCGGGGCGCTCGGGGACTCGCCTGCAGGCGCGGATGCTCGCACGCCACGGGTACGGCGTCCTGCTGTTCGACCGCCGGGGCGAGGGTGAGAGCGAGGGCGACTGGAACGTCTTCGGCTGGCAGGGCGAGCGTGACCTGCACGCGGCGGTCGCGTTCCTCCAGGACCGGCCGGACGTCGATCCCGAGCGGATCGGCGGGATCGGGCGCTCGGTCGGCGGCGAGATGCTGATCGGGGCAGCGGCGGAGTCGGACGCGTTCAAGGCGATCGTCAGCGAGGGCGGCAGCTCGCGCTCCGTCAGAGACGACGTCGCCAACTACGGCTGGGGCCTGAACATGCTGCCGGCGTACGCGCTCTCGTCGGTCCAGACGGCCGCCACGGCGGTCTTCACCAACAACCTGCCGCCTGAGGCGATGAAAGACGTCGGCGCCGAAGATCTCGCCGCGCGCGGCGTTCTTCATCTACGGCGAGCACGGCCAGGGCGGTACGGAGGAGACTCCGAACCGCGGCTTCTACGCCGCGGCGGGGGAGCCGAAGGAGCTCTGGGAGGTTCCCGGTGCGCAGCACGTCGGCGGGATCACCACGCAGCCTGAGGAGTACGAGCGGCGCGTGATTGCGTTCTTCGATCGGGCTCTTCGGGACTGATGAGCACCGTCGTACACCCGGCTTCGGAGTCTCGAACGACGCTCGCGGGACGGGCCGTTGCGGCGCTCCGCACCGAGACCGGGCTTGCACGAGTGGCGCTGGGGCTCGGCGCCCTGCATGTCGTCGACGACAACTTCCTCCAGCCGGAGCCCGGCGTGTCGGCTCGCGACCACCTGTGGGGCGGGCTCGTGCAGGTCGCGCTGCTCGTGGCGTTCGCCTGGGGCTATCCACGGCTCCGCCCGGGCCTTCGCGGGATCCTGGCGGTCTACGTCGGGATCTTCATGATCGTGATGGGCGCCGGCGAGGCCGGCTACTACAGCCGTGAGGACGGCCCGTCCGGGGACGACTACACCGGGCTCCTGATGATCCCCGCCGGTGTGCTGCTCGTCGGCATCGGCGTCGTGACGCTCTGGAGGTCGCGGAAGGGTGGGAGTGTCGTCCGCCGCTACGCGCGGCGCGTGGCGCTGGCGCTTGGTTTCCTCGTGACGCTTCCTTTAGTGATGTTCCCGTTCTCGGAGGCGTTCGTGGTCACCCACTCGGCGCGCGCAGTACGTGCCGACCCCGCAGCTAGGCGCCCCGCACGAGAACGTCTCGTTCACCACGAGCGACGGACTGCGCCTCAAAGGCTGGTTCGTTCCCTCGAAGAACGGTGCGACGGTGATCGCCTTCCCTGGCCGGAAGGGGCCACAGAAAACCGGCGAGGCTGCTGGTCAGCGAGGGCTACGGCGTGCTCCTGTTCGACCGGCGCGGCGAGGGGGAGAGCGACGGCGACCCGAACGCGCTCGGCTGGAGAGGCACGCGCGATCTGGCCGCGGCGATCGCCTACCTCAGGAGCCGGCCGGACGTCGACCCGGACCGCATCGGCGGGGTCGGGCGCTCCGTCGGCGGCGAGATGATGCTCCAGGCAGCTGCGCAGAACGACGACTTCAGGGCGATCGTGTCCGAGGGCGCCGGGGTCCGCTCGGTGCGGGAGTCCCTCCATACCGAGGGCGCGGAGAAGATCGTCAGCACTTGGATCTTTGGCCTCGTCACGGCCGGAGCGGCCGTCTTCGCCAGCGACCTGCCTCCACCGCAGCCTGACCGACCTCAGTGCGGAGATCACCGAACCGGCGCTCTTCATCCACGCGACACCCGGCCAGGGCGGAGAGACGCTGACCGAGAAATACTACGAGGCAGCGAAAGGTCCGAAGGAGTACTGGCCCGCGCCGGGCGGACACACCGGCGCGTTCGACGCCGCGCCGCAGGACTATGAGCGGCGAATCGTCGGCTTCTTCGACCGGCACCTGCTCGGCCGTTCTTCCTGACGCCGGCGGCGACATGACAAAATCGGCGTGCCATGACGCGCCTAATCCAGAGCCTGGGCAGCGATGTGGAGCGTGCGATGACGGACGTGAACGTGCCGTCGTACATCATCGACCGCAACGGCGTGATCGCCTGGCTGAACCCCGCCGCCGAGAAGATCGTCGGTGATGTCCGCGGTTTCCGGTTCACCGACGTGGTCAGTCCAGGCGACCGGCCCCGCGCCAAAGAGGCGTTCGCGCGCAAGATCGTCGGCAAAGAGAAGGTCACGGACGCCGAGGTGGACCTGGTCGGGGGCGACGGACGTGAAGTCTCCGTTGAGGTGAGCTCGGTCCCGCTCAAGGAGGGACACCAGATCGTGGGCGTGTTCGGGCTCCTCTCGCGTCCGCCGGCCCCACCCAAGTCGCCGCGGTCGCCGCATGCGAAGCTCACGCCGCGCCAGCATGAGGTCCTCGACCTGCTCGCCCACGGCTCGTCGACGGGCCAGATTGCGGAGCTCCTCCACCTGAGCAGGGAGACGGTCCGGAATCACATCCGGGGAGTGCTGCAGGCGCTGGAAGTCCATTCCCGCGTGGAAGCGGTCGCCATGGCTCGCGCCGACGGTCTCCTCGACGATTGACCCAATTGGGTCAGGCAGCGAAGAGCCCTGACCACCACCATCTAGTCGCTGTCAGGAACGAAGCTCTCCCTGCGGTCGACGGGCTTCGAACGCAGGTGATCCGCACCCCCTCGTGTGTGGATCTCCGCCCCCGGCGGGGGTCCCTGGCCGCAGGGCGCCCCCGCCGAGGGATGCACCTAGTCGACAGGCACCAGCGCCTTGTCCGGCTGAGGCACGATCCGGATGTAGGGGCGGGGCGACTCCCAGCCCTCCGGGTATGTCTCCCGGGCCTCGTCGTCCGAGACCGAGCCGGCGATGATCACGTCGTCGCCGTGCTGCCAGTTGGCCGGCGTCGCCACCTTGTGCTTCGCCGTCAGCTGGAGCGAGTCGATCACCCGCAGCACCTCGTCGAAGTTGCGGCCCGTCGTCATCGGATAGACGAGGATCAGCTTGACCGTCTTGTCCGGCGCGATCACGAAAACGTTCCGGACCGTCTGGTTGTCGGCGGGCGTGCGGTCCCCCGGGTCGCCCTCGACGTCTGCCGGAAGCATCCCGTACGCCTTCGACACCTCGAAGGAGGCGTCGGCGATGATGGGGAAGTTGGGCGCGTGGCCCTGCGTGTCCTCGATGTCCTTCACCCACCCCTCGTGGTTCTTCATCGGATCGACCGAGAGGCCGATCACCTTCACGTTGCGCCGGTCGAACTCCGGCTTGATGCTGGCCATGTAGCCGAGCTCCGTCGTGCAGACCGGCGTGAAGTCCTTCGGGTGCGAGAACAGCACTGCCCACGAGTCCCCGATCCAGTCGTGGAACCGGATCTTTCCCTCCGTGGTGTCGGCCTCGAAGTCCGGTGCGGTTTCGCCGAGCTTGATGCTCACGTAAGTCCTCCTCCGTTGGGGTTTTGGGGATTCGACCCCAGCACGTCAAAGTACGCTTTCGCGCTCAGGCTGCGCAACCGAAGCTCATAGCTGATTCTCAGGAACGGCTGGCAGGCTCTGCGCCGATGGCTCTCTCCGACGGATCTTCCCTCACCCGCAGACGCGTGCTTGGCTGGGCCGGCGGGCTGGGCCTGGCGCTCTTCGTTCCCGGTTGCGCGGACGACGACGCCTCCGAGCAGTCCGCGGCCGGCACGACGACTGCGCCCACGACCACCGCCGGCACCACGAGCCCCGATTGTGTGCTCACCCCCGAGTTGACCGAGGGGCCGTACTACCTCGACCTCGACCTGATGCGGCGCGACATCACCGAAGGGCGGCCGGGGCTTGCCTACGACCTGGCCGTGAAGGTCGTTGACGCGGAGTCCTGCGAGCCGATCGAGGACGCGATCGTGGACGTCTGGCACTGCGACGCCGAGGGCGTGTACTCCGGGGTGCAAGGTGACGACGGCACGTTCCTGCGGGGCGTGCAGGTAGCGGACGGAACCGGCACCGCCACCTTCCGCACGATCTTTCCCGGCTGGTATCCGGGCCGGGCCGTCCACATCCATCTGAAGGTGATTCAGGGCGGGCAGACCTGGACGGGGCAGCTGTTCTTCGACGAGCAGGCGCTCGAGGCCGTCTACGCGCTCGAGCCCTACTCGGAGCGCGGCCCCGCCGAGGTCTCCAACGATTCGGACGGGATCTTCGGCCAGAGCGGCGGCTCGACGGTCGTCGCGACCGAGTTGAGCGGCGACCGCGCGAGCAGCCAGGTCACGATCGGCGTCGAGCGCGCGTAGGTAGCTATCTATCTATCTACGCGCGTTCTGCGCGATCGTGTGGTCGGTCGGGCGCAGCATCGTGTAGACGAGCAGCCCGATGAACGGGAACACGAGCATCGCGATCGCCCACACGACCTTCGCGCCGACACTCAGGTCATGCCGGTGCGTGAAGAGATCGAGGATCGCTCGGACCCAGAGGATCAGGAACAGCAGGACGGCGGCGATGATCAGGATGCGGACGATCACGACGCGTATCGGACCACACTCCGCGCGCCGCTGCTGGACGAACCTCTCTCATCGAACTCTTAAGAACGGTTCAGCCTGTCCTTAGGCGCGAGGGGTTTCCTGGACAGGGCAGCCACACCGCCTCAGGAGGAATCCAACCATGGAAGAGCTGAATGCGCCCGCGCAGACGCAAGACACGCTGGAGCGCGCGCTGTTCGAGATCAAGCGCGTCATCGCCGGCCAGGACACGATGCTCGAGCGGGTGCTCGTCTGCCTCCTGGCGGATGGCCACCTCCTCATCGAGGGCGTGCCGGGCCTTGCGAAGACGCTGACGATCAAGACGACCGCCCAGGTTCTCGGCGGCACGTTCAACCGGATCCAGTTCACGCCCGATCTGATGCCGAGCGACCTCGTCGGGACCCGTATCTATCGCCCGAAGGACGGTGACTTCGACGTCGAGCTCGGCCCCGTCTTCTGCAACTTCCTGCTCGCCGACGAGATCAACCGCGCGCCGGCGAAGGTGCAATCCGCGCTGCTCGAGGTAATGCAGGAGCGGCAGGTCACGATCGGCAAGGAGACGTTCTCGGCGCCAAGCCCGTTCCTCGTAATGGCGACCCAGAACCCGATCGAGTCCGAAGGCACCTACCCGCTGCCCGAAGCCCAGGTCGACCGCTTCATGCTCAAGGTCGTCGTCGGCTACCCGGAAGCGGAGGACGAGCTGACGGTCGTCGAGCGGTCGCTGGCCGGGATGGCCGAGGTCCGGCAGATCATCGACCTGGACGAGCTCACCGGGCTGCGTGCGGCTGCGCGTGAGGTGTACGTCGATCCCGCGCTCGCGCGATACGCGGTCCAGATCGCCGGGGCGACGCGCGACCCGGCCTCGGTCGGGCTCGCCGATCTCGCCGCATACGTGGCGTTCGGCGCCAGTCCCCGAGGGCCGATCTCGATGATGACCGCGGCACGCGCGCTCGCGCTCATCCGCGGGCGCGACTACGTCCTCCCGCAGGACGTCCGCGAGCTCGCGCGCGACGCGCTCCACCACCGGATCGTCCTCAGCTACGAGGCGCTGGCTGCCGACGTGGGAGCCGACTCCATCGTCGACTCCGTCCTCGAGGTTGTCCCCGTGCCCGAGATCGTCGTCGAGCGAGCGGCATGAGCACCGCAGTCCTTGCGCGGGAGCGACCGCCGGACCGCCCCGGCCCCGGGCCGATGCCCGAGGCGCTCCTGCGCGCACTGGATCTCCAGATCGGCAGGCGGATGGACGGCCTCCTCGCCGGCGAGCACCGCACCGCCGCGCTCGGGATCGGTACCGAGCTCGCGCAGATCCGCGAGTGGGCACCGGGCGACGACGTGCGCCGCATCGACTGGAATGCGACTGCGCGCTCGCTGGACGTTCAGGTTCGCGTCGACGTCGCCGAGCGGGCGCTCACGTCCTGGGTCGTGCTCGACATCTCGCCTTCGATGAGGTTCGGGACGGCGGATCGGCGGAAGTGGGACGTTGCCGAGGGGGTCGCGGTGGCGATGGGCCACCTGGCCTCGCGCCGTGGGAACCGCATCGGTATCACGACGTTCGGCGGCGAGGGCATCGTGACGCTCCGTCCACGCCAGGGCCGTGTCGGCCTGCTCGGCGTGCTGCTCGCGGTCAAGCGGGAGCCGGAGACGGAACGCGTCGGCGCGACGTCGATCGGGACCGCCCTCTCGCACGTCGCCCGCGTCGCGCGCCAGCGCTCGCTCGCGGTCGTCGTGTCCGACTTCCGCGGCCCGCGGGACTGGCGCGCTGCGATGCTGCGGCTCGCGGCGCGTCACGCCGTGGTCGCCGTCGAGATCCGGGACCCGCGCGAGCAGGAGCTCCCGAACGTCGGCCACATCTGGCTCGTCGACCCCGAGACGGGGCGCAAGCTGCACGTGGACACCGCGAAGCGGCGACTGCGTGAGCGGTTCGCGGCTGCGGCGGAGGATGAGCGGGCCGGGCTCGCACGCGAGCTCGCCTCGCTCGGCGTCCCCCATCTCGTCCTCTCCACCGGTGGCGACTGGCTGCGCCCCTTCGCCCGGTTCGTCGGAAACGAGAGGAAGCGGCGATGAGCTTCGCGACCCCGTTCCTGCTCTGGGGCCTGCTCCTGATCCCAGTGCTACTCGTCGCCTACTGGCTCGTCCAGCGGCGGCGGATCAAGTATGCGGCCCGCTTCACGAACCTCGACCTGCTCGCGAACGTCGTCGACGCGTCACCGGGGCGGCGGCGGCACCTGCCGGCGCTGCTCGCGCTCGCCGCACTGGCCGCATTGATCGTGGCAATGGCGCGACCGCAGGCGGTGGTGGCAGTTCCCCGCGACGACGCGACCGTCCTCCTGACGATGGACACCTCGGCGTCGATGACGGCGACCGACGTCGCGCCGACGCGCCTCGAGGCAGCGAAGTCGGCGTCCTCGTCGTTCCTCGACAAGGTTCCTGACCGCTTCCGCGTCGGGCTCGTCTCGTTCTCCAGCATCGTCTCGGTTCTCGAGGAGCCGACGGACGACCGCGAGGCGGTGCGCGACGCGCTCGACACGCTCGAGGGCGACGTCGGGACCGCGCTCGGCGACGCGATCGTCGAGTCGGTCGCGCTCGCACCGGATCCGGAGGAGGCGGAGAAGCTGTCGGGCGGCAAGCCGCTCTTCGCGATCCTCCTGCTCTCGGACGGCGCGAACTCGATCGGCCGCGAGCCGCTCGACGTGCTCGACGAGGCCAAGGAGGCCGGCGTTCCGATCTACACGATCGCGTTCGGCACGCCCGACGGTACCGTCGAGATCACGAACGACTTCGGTGTCACGCAGACGTACAGCGTCCCGCCCGATCCGGAAACCCTGAGGCGTGTGGCCGAAGAGACGGGCGGGCGCTTCTTCGAGGCGCCGACCGAGGCCGACCTCGAGGAGGTCTACCGTGAGATCGGCTCGCAGGTCTCCTACGAGGACGAGAAGCGCGAGCTGACGGCCGCCTTTGCCGGGGCAGGGGCGTTCTTCCTCCTGCTCGGCGGCGCGCTGTCCGCGCTCTGGTTCGGACGGATCCCGTGACCTCGCGACCCACGAGGAGGTGACAGATGGAGGAGAACGTACGCACGCTCGACCTTCGCCCGCTACTGGCGGTCGCAGCCGCCGTCGCCGTCGGCCTGACGCTTTGGGCCAGCGGCGCGTTCGCTGCCGGAGGGTCGTCGTCCGGCGACTCCCCGGGCGGAGCTCAGTCGTCGTTCATCCAGAACGGCGACAACGACCAGGCTCCAAGCCGTGAGGACTGCCCGAAGGATCGCGGCGGTTCTCGCGGCGGCTCGGGAGGCTCCGGAGGTGACTCCGGCTCCGACGCTCCGAGCCTCTAGGAGTACCGGAGGGCCGCAGCGGTCGCTGCGGCCCTCCGGCCACTGAGTCAGCTCGCCGCGATGCCTTCCTGCCCGACCGGCAGGCCGGCGACGTTGCCGAGCCGCACGAGCGTCCCGTCGTCAGCGACGCGGAACTCCTCGACGGTTCCGGCAAGGCCCGTCTGGGAGTAGAGGAACCTGCCGCCCGCCGCGGAGGTCATATCGATCGGCCCCGCTCCGGTCGTGGCGACGATGCCCGTCGGCCCGATCAGCGTCGGCCGTCCGCTGCCGTCGATCCGGTAACCGCTGAGGTTGTTGCTCCCGGTGTTGGCGACGTAGAAGAAGCCGCGCGCCTCGACGATCCAGCACAGGGCAGCCTGGTTGTCGCTCTGGGACTGCGGGTTCGCGAGCGTGCGGTTGGTGTTGATCGTGTAGGTCGTCACGCTGCTCATGGCGGCCTCGCCGCTCACGAGCCGGCCGCGCGGATCGAACGTGAACGCGAACGGAACCGGCGTCGCCGAGGGGTTCTCGACCGCAGTCTCGGACAGCGTCCCGTCGCGACGCACGCTGAAGATGTCGATCGTGCTGCCGCTCGCCTTCGTCGTCACGATCAGCTTGCTCCCGTCCGGTGTGAACCCGACCTGGCCGGGCGAGGTGAGGAAGTTCGGCGGGTCGGTGTTCGCGAGCCCGAGCGAGCGCGCCGAGCCTTCGAGAGCCCGGATGCGGTCTCCGCGGATCTCGAACCCCTGGACGATCCCGACGCCGCCGGCGTTCAGGACGTACACGAGGTCGTCGTGGACGGCGATGCTCGCCGGGAAGTCGCCTCCGGATGGGTCGACGTCGGTCAGCCGCAGCCGTGTCCCGTTGACGCGGAACACGGAGACGGAATCGCTGCCGGCGTTGACGGCAAAGAGCAGCCGGTGCCGCTCGTCGTAGACGAGCGAGCCCTGCGAGCCCAGGCGGTCCGAGACGGTGCCCGGTGCGACGTTGCCGCCGTTGCCGCCCGTCGGGTACGTGTCTTCCTCCGTCAGGCGTCCGTCGCCGTGGCGCTGGAAGACGACGATCTTGTTGCCGTCGAGCTCGTTGGTCTGGACGAACACCGCATGCTCGCGGCCGCGGTCGCCGCCGTCGGATGCCGAGACGGCCCCGGCGGTGACGAGCGCCGTGAGCGCGGCGGCGAAGACGTAGATGAGCCTCGATTTCATGGATCCCCCTTGTGGTTGCGGACCCGCTCGACGCTAATTCCGAGGTTTCCCGGGCGCCCTTACGGTTCGGAGAACTCACGGCCGGCGGGCGCCGTTTTCGCCACGACCGAGGCGGGCGAATTAAGGAACTCGTAACGGACGCTGCGATCCGGCCCCTTTGCGCCCGGGCAGACTGTCTCTATGGCAACCGTTCTGGTCGTCGACGACGAGCCGATCGTCCGCGACGTCGTCTCCCGCTACCTCGAGCGGGACGGTCACCGGATCGTCGAGGCGGGCGACGGCGACGAGGCGCGTGGGCTGATCGAGAGGGAGGCGCCGAGCCTCGTCGTCCTCGACGTGATGCTCCCCGGCAAGACCGACGGGCTCGCGCTCTGCCGGTGGATCCGCTCCACCTCTGACCTGGCCGTGATCCTCCTGACGGCGCGCGGGGAGGAGACCGATCGGATCGTCGGCCTCGAGCTCGGCGCGGACGACTACGTGACGAAGCCGTTCTCGCCGCGGGAGCTCGCGACACGGGTCCGAACCGTGCTCCGACGCGCGCAGCCGGCGAGGCCGCCGCCGCAGCGCGTCGAGGTCGGCTCGCTCGTCGTGGACGCCGGGCGTCACGAGGCGCGGAAGGACGGGCGGCTGCTCAGCCTCACTGCCCGCGAGTTCGAGCTGCTCTGGTTTCTCGCCTCCAATGCGAACCGAGTGTTCTCGCGCGACCAGCTGATGGCGCGCGTCTGGGGCTACGCGGCCGCGCTCGACACCGGGACCGTGACCGTCCACGTCCGCCGGCTTCGGGAGAAGCTCGAGGACGACCCGTCCAAGCCGGACCTGCTCGAGACCGTCTGGGGCGTCGGCTACCGGCTCCGCGCATGACCGCCTTCGCGCTCGCACTCGGTGTCGGCGTCCTCGCCGGGTGCGTCGGCGCGGTCCTCGTCGTTCGGTTCGTCCCGACCCTGAGGCTCCAGCTCGGAGCGCTCGCGCTGCTCGCGGTCTGCCTCCCGCTGGGCGTCGTGATCGCGTCGGGGCTCGTGATGTTCGACATGCACGACGCGGAGATCCTCGCGATCGCGATCGCCTCGGCCCTGTTCGCGCTCGCCGGCGCGGTGCTGCTGTCCCGCTGGATCCTGCAGCCCCTCGAGCGTCTGCGCGCTGCCTCGGCGAGCCTGGCCCGCGGCGACCTCAGCGCCCGGGCGTCGGAGTCAGGCCCACGCGAGCTCGTCGAGCTCAGCTCGTCCTTCAACGAGATGGCGACGAACCTCGAGCAGCTGTTCGACGCACGCAGGCAACTCGTCGCCTGGGCGAGCCACGATCTGCGCACTCCGCTGGCGTCGCTGCGGGCCATGGTCGAGGCGCTCGAGGACGGTCTAGCCGAGCCCCGCGAGTACCTGCCGGCGATCCGCGAGCAGCTGGAGACACTCTCGCTGCTGATCGAAGATCTCTTCGAGCTCGCGAGGATCGACGCCGGCGTCCTGACCCTCGACGTGCGCGACGAGCCGCTCGGCGACCTGGTCTCGACTTGCCTGCGCTCGCTCGACGCCGAAGCGCGGGCTCGCAACGTCCACCTCGAGGCGCGGCTGGACCCGTCCGATCCTGCCGTTCGTATCGCGCCGGACAAGGTCGAGCGCGTGCTCCTCAACCTGCTGACGAACGCCCTCCGGCACACGCCGAGCGACGGTGCGGTCTCGGTCGTCGTCCAGCCGAACTCCGACCACGTCGTCGTCGCCGTCGAGGACACGGGCGCCGGGCTGGCGCCGGGCGCGGCCCAGCGGATGTTCGAGCGGTTCTGGCGCGACGACGACTCGCGCGCACGAGCGAGCGGCGGAGCAGGGCTCGGCCTGGCGATCGCCCAGGGGCTCGTGCACGCTCATGGCGGCACGATCTGGGCCGAGAACCGCGGCGACGGCGGCGCCCGCGTCGCCTTCACGCTGCCGCTGGCGAAGACGCAGGCGGTCTAGATGTCGAGCCGCTCGTTCTCGAGATCGAGGTCGCGCTGCACCCTGCGCACGACGTCGTCGTCGATGCGGCCTTCCAGCCGGAGCTTGCGGAGCTCCTGGCGCTCGGCCTCGAGGAGCTCGCGGCGCAGCCGCTGGTAGCTGAGCGATTGGCTCTCGATTGCGCCGTCGCTCTCCGGGTCGAACCGAGATTGGAACCGGTCTCGGCGGAAGCCGTACAGGCCGCGCATCCGCTCTGCCGTGTCCGGGTTCACCCAGTCCTCGTCCACCAGCTCGTCCAGCCGCTCGAGTGCGGCCTCCGCAGCCCGGATCCGCGCCTTCGCCTCCTCCTTTTCGGCGAGGCGGTCGTCCTCGAGGTCGAGCCAGCGAATCAGGCCGGGCAGCGTCAGGCCCTGAACGACGAGCGTGCCGAGGATCACGCCGAAGGTGAGGAAGACGATCAGGTCGCGGTTGGGGAACGCTGCGCCCGCGTCGGTTGTCAGCGGGAGCGCCAGGGCGGCGGCGAGTGACACGGCGCCGCGCATCCCGGACCACGAGAGGACGACGGCGCCCTTCCACGGCGGGCCGCCTCCGGCACGCATCATCCGCGGCATGTAGGCGGCGACCACGACCCAGGCAAACCGGACGAGCACGACGACTGTTGTCACGAGCGCGGCGTAGCCAAGGAGCTCCCCGGTGGACCGCGCAGCCGACAGCTCGTCGAGGATCGCGGGCAACTGGAGCCCGATGAGAGCGAACAGCACCGCGTTCAGGCCGAGAAACACGATTTCCCACACCGCCTGGCCCTGAAGCCGCGTCTGCGAGGTCGTGAGCTCGGGCGTGTACCAGCCCATGTAGACCCCGACGGTGACGGCCGCCAGCACGCCGGAAACGTCGAGCGCGTGAGCGGGGAGATACGCGAAGTACCCGCTGAGGATCGAGATCGTGATCTCGACGGGCGGATTGTTCAGCCGGCGGCGGACCTGTCGGATCACGATGCCTGCCGCCAGCCCGACGAGGATGCCGCCGATCACGCTGAGCACGAAGCGCGCGGAGGCAGAGGCGAGCGAGAAGCTGCCGGCGACGACGGCGACGACTGCGACGCGGTAGACGACGAGACCCGTCCCGTCGTTGACGAGGCTCTCTCCCTCGATGATCGCGATCAGCCTGCGCGGGAGCCCGAGCCGCTGCGCGATCGCGGTGGCCGCTGTCGGGTCGGTGGGGGAGACGATCGCTCCGAGCACGAAGGCCGTCGGCCAGGTGAGCTCCGGTATGACGGCGTGGGCTACTACTGCGACGGCGACCGTCGTGGCCAGCACCAGACCGACTGCGAGCGTCGAGATCGAGCCAGCGTTTGCCCGTAGCTCTCGGAGCGGCGTGAAGAAGGCTGCGCCGTACAGGAGCGGCGGCAGGAATGCGACGAGCACGAGGTCGGGCGAGAGCTCGATCGTCGGCATGCCCGGAATGAAGCCGAGGGCGAGGCCTCCGAGCACGAGGAGGATGGGGTACGGCACCCTGACGACCTGCGCGATCGCGAGGAGCGCCGCGCCGGCCGCGAGGAGCCCGAGGAGGACGATGCTGTCTTCGGCGCCGAAGTGCACCTGCTGATCTCAGCAGACGCAGGCAGTTGTGTGGATGAGACGAGGGGGCCCGCCGGAGCGGGCCCCCTCTGTTCGCTCTACGGAGTGGTCTCGATCGAGAGCGCGCCGCTCGAGGTCGCGAGCCGCAGGAGGAAGAGGCCCGGGACTGTCGTCTGGCCGCCGGCGAGGCTCCAGACCAGCGTCCGGTTGTCCTTCGCCCGCCAGTCGGCCGTTGCCCGCTGCAGCGGTGAGATGACGAGGAACTCCTGGTGGAGCTCGTCCAGCGCGTTCTGCTTCAGCTTCCAGTCGAAGAACATGACGTTGTAGACCGGACGCACGACCGCTCCGCCGTTGTACTGGAGCGTCTGGATTCCGGCGACTGCGTCGTTCTTCGTCAGCCCGACCGAGTGGACGAGCTGCAGCGTGTTGCCTGCAGCGTCTGCCAGGTCGTACGTGCGGATCTCCACACGCAGGTTCTTGTCGCCGCTCGGTACTCGCTGAACGCGGGACGGCGTCAGCGGGCCTGCCGGCGTTCCCGAGAGACCGTCGCGGCCGAAGACCGCGATGTCCCTCTTCACCGGGTCGAACCGGAGGTACGCCTCAGGCGCGACCTTGTCGAGCTTGACGGTCGTCGTTCCGACATCGCTCGTGTTGCCTTCGTTGTCGGTCGCGAAGTAGCTCAGCGTCGTGATTCCGTTGGCGGTGATGACCACGTTCGTGGTGGCTGCGTTCACGGTCGTCGACGGGATCGGCTGAGCGCCGGTGGCCGAGTACGTGATGCTCTTGATGCCCGAGCCGTTCGCGTCGTCGGTCGCGGTCAGCGTCACGGTGACGTTGCTGTTGTTCCAGCCGGCCGCGTTCGGCGGAGGCGCAACCGACGCGGTGATCGTCGGCTTCAGCGTGTCCGTGATCGTGAAGTTCGCGTTCGAGACGTCGAAGAAGACGTTGCCGAGCGCCTCGATCTTCACGCGGGCCGAGCTTGTCGCGAAGTGCGGGATCGTGACCGCCTCGGAGCCGTCGTTCGGCGTGCTCGCGGCGAGGACGTGCGGGAAGGTGAGCCCGCCGTCCGTGGACATGCTGATCTTCACGTCCGTCGTGCCGACCGGCGGGAGATCGGTGTTCGCCTTGTCCCAGGTGACCGTCTGCGTGGAGCCGCCCGGATAGGTCACGGCCGTGTTCGGCGCCGTGACGAGGAACGGCCCGGCCGTAGTCGCCAGGTCGAGCGTGAGGTCAGCCGCGCTGTTTCCGCCGCCGCCCATCCGCAGGTCGCGCGCCGTGAAGCGGAAGTGCAGCTGCGGCGGCGGCCCGAGATTGACGCCCGCGAAGCCGACGTAGTCCGTCGTCGGGAGGAACTCCGAGTAGCACTCCTTGACCGGGATGGGCACCGGCGGTGCGATCGGCCCGGGCGGACAGGTCCCCGTGTCTGCATTGGTGTTGTTCGCGAGGATCTGCTGCAGATCCGGGAAGACCCGTGTCGAGCTCGTCGTCAGGTGATTCTCGTTCGGCGAGTTGTAGAGCAGCGTGTCGGCCTCGCTGATCGGGGCCGACTTGGGGAACATCGCGAAGAGCGGCCCGTTCGTCTTCGTGTTGATCACCAGCGACGTGCCGGCAGCGGCGCCGCGGTCGTTCTGCTCCCACGAGTAGACCATCGTGTCGCCCTGCGGATCGGTCGCCGCGCCCGTGAGCGCGAACGGCGTCCGCAGCGGGATGGTGATCGCGGGCGATGCGCCCGGTGCAGGCGCCGGGTAGCTGATGACCGGGAAGTCGTTGCCCGTCATCGTGATCGTGCCGCCGTTGTTCACGGCGCCGCCACGGTCGGTCTCCGCGACGAAGCCCGACGCGGCCGGCGAGAAGTCCTCGAGCGTCAGCGAGGAGAGGTCCGTCAACGCGAGCGTGCCGCTGAAGGTGACCTGGAACCCGGTGTTGTTGATCACGACCGGGTTGCCGCCGCCGCCGCCGAACGCATTGATCGTCGCCGTTCCGCCGGCCGGAAGCACGGAGGTCACTGCCGTGGTCACGCCGGCCGTTGTGTACGGCAGGGTTCCTGCCGGCAGGGCCGGGTCGTTCGTGATCGGGAGCGACAGCGTGCCGTTGTAGTTGACGCGGAACGAGTCGTACGATCCGCCGTGGTTCGTCTCCTCGACGGAGGCGAAGCAGCCGCCGCAGCTTAGGTCGACGAGCTCGATGTTCGGGACGTCGGCCGTGCCGCTCGAGGTGAGAGTGAAGCCGGTCGTCGCGGCATTCGTGACCGTTCCGGCGAAGCCGACTGCGTTGGCCGCAGCGGTCAGGGTCGTGTTGTTGTAGGGCTGGCTCGAGCCGCCGATCAGGTCCGAGGTGCTCCCGCCGAACCGGATGCGGAACGGTGAGAAGTACGTCGAAGATCCGCCGCCCGTGGGGTTCGTGGTCGGCGCAGCCGGCAGCTCGTACTGGAATGTTCGCGGCGTCGGAACAGCCGTGATCGGGAACGTGCCGGCGAAGCCGCCGCCGGTCGTGATCGTCACGAGGTCGCCGACGGAACGGTTGTGCGGGATCGTCGTCCGGATCGTGGCCGTCGTTCCGACGGCGCTTGCACCCGGCACGGCCGGCGTGACCGTGCCACCGCCGGAGACGGGGAGGCCGGTAATGGTGTGCTCGTACGTGAACGAGCGCGAGACCGGCACAGACGTGATCGTGAACGTCCCGTTGTAACCGGGCTCTGCGACGCCTGTGATCGTCACGACGTCACCCGGCTGGAGCGAATGCGGGTTCGGCGTGAAGATCGTGACCGTGTTGCCGACCTGCATCGCGCCGCCGCGCGACGTCGCGCTCGGAACGGCGCCGATTGCCGAGCTCGCCGGAGCCACTGTCTTCGCGTCGGCGAAGCCCGGGCCGAGGGTTGCGACCTGCACCTCGCTGCCGCCGCCGAAGTGCTGCAGCGCAACCGTCTGCGCCTCGTTGATCGGCTGGGTGTTCATGGTCGAGCCGGGAGGCGTTGCGACGTAGGTAGTCATTTCCTGCTGGCTGCGCTGCGAGAAGTACGGATCGCTGTGCGGCTGGAGGTCGTCCGTCAGGCAGATGCCCGCGTACGCCTGGACGGACGAGCCGCTGCCCGGCTCGACCGAGGTCGACGGGTTGCGGTTCCCGCCCGAGCAGTTGAGCTGGTTGCCGTTGAACGTGTGGTTTCCGGCGAACTGGTGCCCGAGCTCGTGTGCCACGTAGTCGACGGCGAAAAAGTCGCCCACAGGGGTCGCAAGGCCGGTGCAGCCCGCCGCCTTGTTCTGGCGGCCAACGACGCCGAGGCCGGCGACGCCTCCGCCCGGCTGCCCGAGCGCGAGGTGGCCGACGTCGTAGTTCGACGCGCCGATGATCTGGCCGATGACGATGCGCTGCCGCGCTGTCGAGCAGCTGAGGATCTGGGGCTGCGTGAAGCAGCCGGCGGAGCCGCAGGGACCGTTCGGCGCCGAGGCCAGGCCGTAGTCGTTCAGGTTGAGGAGGTCGTTGCTCGCAACGAACTGCATCCGGATCGTCAGGTCGTCCTCGTAGACCTGGTTGACGCGGTTCATCAGGGCGACCTTGGCCGCGGTCACGTTGGCCGGCCCGCCGAAGAACGCCGAGTAGCCGGGGTCCGTGATCATCGCGAGGCGGTAGGTGCGGAGCTCCGGCCCGGTCGGAGGATCCGTGGTCGGGTCGTCGTCGCGGACGACTTGGTAGCTCGTCTGGGCAGTCGCCGAGCCGTCGGTCGCGTCCACGACGCGGACGTCAAGCTTGCCGTCCGGGTCGGCGACGAAGCTCGCGTCGAACGAGCCCTCTCCGTCGGACGTGGCGTTGATGGTCCGGTTGGCCGCGTCCTCGGTCGGGTCGCTGATCGTGACGGTGATCGCGGAGTTCTCCGCGAAGCCGCCGCCGTGCAGCGACACCGTGTCGGCGGCGTGGTAGTAGCCCTTGTCGACCGAGAGCTCGGCCAGGTGGGACTCGCGCTCGACGAACGGTCCGTGTGTGTGCGTCGCGTCCCGCCCGTAGTAGCTCGTATGAACGCCGGGGTTACGGCCGACGAAATACGGATCGATGTACCAGGCGCCGTATGACGATCGGACCGACGCGTGGAACCCGAGCGGGCTGAGGTCAGCGTGGATCGTCGCCGTGCGGTCGGTGATCCCGCGACCGCGGTAGGCCTTGATCTCAGGATGCTTGCGCGCGAGGTCCGGGGCCATGATCGGGTACTCGACGAGCGCGAAGCGGTGAAAGCTCCCGTTTGGAGCGGGGAGGGAGATGACGAGAGGGTTCGTGCGGGCCGCAGTCGTCCGCTCGCGCGGCGCGCGGGCGAGCACGAACCGAAGGCGCGCGGTGTTCAGGCTCACCGACCGGAAGCGGCTCGCGTGCACGCCGACCTTGCGGCCGGCCGCGCGTCGCGGCTTCGCCGCCTTCGCCCAGAGATGCTTGGTGCCGAGCGTGTCCTTCAACGCTCGCAGCTGCTTCTCCGTCTGGCTCGGCGCGGCGCTCTGTGCCGGCACTGCCGCCGCGGAAACGGCGACTGCGACAACGGCGGCGAGCGCCAGCCCGGCGGTGACGAAGGTCCCCCGACGCCCGAAACGGCGCGGATTCATGCGCGACATGAGCTCTCTCCCCTCCTGCGGTGACGGCCTTACCGGCCGATCCTCCCATATCGGTTCAGCGATCGCCAGCGTCTACGGCAGGTGCGCCACGGCCTCGACCTCGATCAACACGTCGGGCCGGAAGAGGCCCGCGACCTGGACGAGCGAGCTCGTCGGCGGCCGGGCGGCGTTCACGAACTCGTCGCGCACCGCCCGGATCGTCGCGAGCTCGGAGACGTCGACGACGAAGATGGTCAGCTTGACGACGTTGGGCCAGTCGGCGCCGGCAGCTCGGAGCGCGCGGCCCACGTTCGCGAACGCCGTTCGAGTCTGTTCCTCCCACCCCTCGGCGAGCCTCCCGTCGGCGTCGATCGGCACCTGGCCGGAGGTCCACACGAGCCGGCCGGGAGGGAGGCTGACGACGTGGCTGTAGCCCGTCGGCGGCGGGAGATCGTCAGGAGAGGAGAAGGTGGGTGTCACGTCGCCGGACGCACCTCGATCTCGGCGGGCAGCTCGTCCGGCTCGTCGGCGGGCTCGAGCTCGTGCTGCGTTCGCGCGTCGAAGTACATGTACGCAGTCACCAGAGCGACGAAGGGCATCGTCAGCGCGTACACCACACCTGCGACGACATTCAGCAGCGCGAGCGGCGCATCCGTGAGGAGGATCAGCAGCGCGCCGAGGAGCGGCCCTGCGGCAAGCGCGACTGCAGTGCCGACCCCGACGAGGGAAGCCACCTTCAGCCAGTGGCCTCCCACCAGCTCGCGGCTTCGCCGCAAGGCGTCGACCGCACGACGGCCCTCGACCTCGACCACCTGCGCCGCGAGCGACCAGCGGACGCCGAGCCAGACGGCGATCGGAAGCCCGATCCCTGTCGCGCTGAGCGTGATCCAGGCAGCGGCGAGGAGGCCCGACGCGCCGAGGAGCGCACGGGCCCGCGTCAGCGCCAGCCTGTACGCCTCGACAGGGTTGACGTCGCGATCGTCGTCGACGCGGACGAGCGCGCAGACGGTGGCAGCCTGGACGAACGCAAGGCCGAGCAGCGTCAGCGTCGTGCCGATCAAGACCGCCAGCAGCACGAGCGCACCGGCGCCCTCGCCGCGGCCTTCGACGGCGAGCAGCAGCCCCTGAAGCAGCGTGATCACGAGCATGATCGGAATCAGCAAGAGGCCGATCCCGAGGAACAGCAGCGGGCGACCGACGTACATCCGGCTCGCGGAGGACAGGATCTGGCCCCACGCTCGGCGTCGCCCGACGCGCAGCGGCGCGACCGGTGTCCAAGTGGCCTTCACGGCCGCGAAGATCAGAAGCCCGAGGAGGACGGCGAGCACGATCAGGACGGGAAGCGGATCTCGGAGGAGCCGGATCAGCCCCACGGAGCCGGCGGAGACCGCGTCGCAGAAGAAGTCGGTCGCGCCCGTCCCGAGCACGCCGCCGGTCGGAACGCCATACGCACGGTCGCGCCACTCCTCGGACCAGGCGATCGGCTCCGTCCACTGGAGCTTGTCGTTGGGTCCCGTCGGCCCGTTGAAGAACGCCTCCTGGAGCTCGCCCCAGCGACCCTCGTAGCCGATCCACGGGAATGCCTCTCTCGCCGCGCCGGACTCGCTCGGGATCGTCTTCACCTTCGGCCGGAGCTCGTCGTGCGGTCCCCTCGTGTCGTCGCAGCCGACGCCCTGCTGAGCGGAGCTGCCGACGTAAAGCGCCTCGTCGAAGAAATTGGCGTGCGATCCGGCGGCGGGATAGACGACGGGGTGCCGCCCGTCGACGAGCTCGAGCTTCTCGTCGTCCCAGCTCGCGGCCTCGCCGCCCTCGTGCTGGCTGTACCCGATCGAGACCGGCTCCTGCGACAGCGCCTCGCGCGCATCCCCGGCTTCGAAGACGAGCTGGATCATCTCCCAGTCGCCCTCGTGCAGGTTGTTCCAGTCGTTGTAGACGTAGAACAGCCAGTACTGGAGCGCGAGCTTGCCGGGGTGGCCGGGATCGCCGACCACATGGGCGTAGACGGTCGGCTCGCTCCCCTCGCCGATCCGGCGGCCCCAGAGCTCGTAGTCGCAGCCCGGGTCGAGCGCGTTGCCCGGGAAGTCGAGGTGGTACTGGTAGAGGCCGTCGAGGTCGGCGGCGACGGGCGCGATCTTGACGAGATCGACCGGATTCCACGGGCCTCGGAGAGCCACCGTCCGCTCGTCGAAAAGGATGTCGACGTCGATCGGCTCGTACGGCTCCCCATGGCCGCACTCCTCCTCCTGCTCCACGAGCCGCACGACCGGCGCGTAGCGCTCGGCGAGCTCGCGCTCGTCGGCGAGGTCTGCGAGCGCACCCGGCGCCGCGACGAGCGCGGCCGCCGCGACGAGTACGAAGAGGAAGGGAGCTCTCACGCGTCGGGATTCGACGCGGCTGACGGGTTCGCCTCGTTGTTGCGCAGCCAGAGCGTCGAGTTGAGAAACGCGGCGCCCGTGATCAGCCGGCTGATCACGTAGAGCCAGACGAGCAGCGTGGCCGAGGTGCCGAGCGCGCCGTACGTCTCCTCGGAGCGCCCGAGCCGGGGAGCGAAGTAGAAGACCACGGCGATCTGGATCAGCTGCGCCCCGACGGCGACGAGCAGTGCGCCGGGGAGGAGCTCGCGGACGGTCGTCGCGCGCCTCGGGAGCAGCCACATCGCGGTCAGCGCCACCCCGGTCGTGGCGGCAAGCGTGAGAGCGGTTCCCAGGATCGAGATCGTCCCGAGGTGCTCCCGTAGCCAGGCCAGCCCCAGT
Source organism: uncultured Actinomycetes bacterium (assembly GCA_963827705.1). Taxonomy (GTDB): domain Bacteria; phylum Actinomycetota; class Thermoleophilia; order Gaiellales; family Gaiellaceae; genus JACDAN01. The sequence goes on along the minus strand of CAWHBN010000017.1, from coordinate 38,637 downwards.
GACAGGGCCGTGTAGCCGACGAACAGGCCGTTGAAGACCGCGATCACGCGAAACGGCCGCCGGATCCGGGGCGGCTTGAGCTGCCAGGCGAGGGCGTGGGCGAGAATCAGTGCCCGAACGGCGCCGAGGGAGAACCACGCCAGCGCCGCGAGGGCGACCGCGAGCACGAGGCCGGCATTCCGGTCGCTGCTCTGGAGCGCGCGAGCCGCCGACTCTGAGGCGGCAGCACCGATGCCGAAGTCGCGTGAGACGTCCTCGAGCGCGTCCTCACTGTGCTCGACCCAGAACGAGAGCAACGCCGCGACCACGAGACCGAGCGGCACCAGCCAGAGGAAGATGCGGAAGGCGACGCCTCCTGCGATCAGCCCGCCGCCCAGGTCCCGTTCGGTCTCGATGACCTCGCGGACGAGCGGCGCGCCCGGCATCGCCTCGACGCGCTCGCGAGCGGTCGCGACCCGCTCGGCGAGCGCCTCCTTGCGCGATGGAGGCGGGGCATCCATCCCGCAGCGTGCTTACCGACTTGTCCCATCCCTGTCAATCACGGGACGCTCGGCAGGAGCCGCGCTTGACACGACGAATGATCGGCGTACTCTCGGCTGAGACGCCGGTTCTGCGGCCCGGGGCTCGAGAGAGACCATGGTGGACGCAACCGCACAGAACGCCGGCGTGGAATACGCCACAGACGGCGCCGTCGCCTCGGAGGAGGCCTTCGCCGTCGCGCATGCGGGCGGCGTGTCGTTTCCGGAGCTCGTGCGCGCGCATTACGCGTGGGAACGCGGGGGGTGCGTGGAAGGCCCGGCCGAAGATCACTACCGCCGGCTTCTGAAGGATTTCCAGGAGGAGGAAGGCGAGCTCGTCCACTCCTACTGGTCGACCAAACGGCCGTCGGCCGTCGCGCTGACGATCAAGGAGAACGGGTGGTTCGCGCAGCTGCGCAGCGACCACGACTGTCGGATCCGTCTCCACCGCGTCACCGACTGGCTCGCCCGCGAGTCGGCGATCGCCGAGCTGCTGCACCACTGCGACACGCTTGCGATCAAGGTCTCCGAGGTGCTGCGCGGCAGCTCTGAGCGGATCGCGATGCAGTGGCTCTACACGGTGGAGAGCCACCTGCTCGGCTTCATCGAGCGGACCGGCGGCCGGACCGACAAGGCAGCGGTCAAAGAGGTCGTTCGATCCCAGACGGAAGAGCTGATCGAGATCGAGCGCTACTACGCGCGCGCCGCGACGAAGGCGGCGCGGATCGTCTACTTCTGGGGCATGGTCGCCGGCGCGGCCGTCTCTGCTGCGCTGGGGACTGGGCTAGCGCTCGCGCTCTGGTTGGGCGACCGCTTTGACCCGCCGAACACGCTGACGACGCAGACCTTTTTCCTCTGCTTCGTCGCCGGGACGATGGGGGCGTTCATCAGCGTGCTGATGCGCATGAGCTCGAACTCGTTCCGCGTCGACTACGAGGTCGGCCGCTCGACGATTCGACGGCTCGGAAGCTTCAGGCCGTTCATCGGCGCCATCTTCGGTGTGGTGCTGTTCTTCGTCGTCGAGAGCGGCCTGTTGAGCATCGACCTCGCGTCCAAGACGCCGAGGGAGAGGTTCTTCTACTACGGCAGCCTGGCGTTCCTCGCCGGCTTCAACGAGCGCTTCACGAACGTGATCCTCGGCAAGGCGGAGCAGACGATCGCCCCCACTCTTGGGCCGTCCTCGTCGAAAAGCCGCCGCCGTGACGCCGACGAGGACGAGGACGACCCCGCCTGAGGTCCCGCGAGGAGGAGGCGGCGCTTCGGGGTAGCGGCTACGGCCTGCCGCCGCCCGACACCGGCAACTTCGTCCTCGACGCGATCAGCCGCGCCGGGATCTTCATAGTCCACGTCGAGCGGCGCGTCGATCCCTTCTTCCGGCCGGCGGTGGACTGGCTGCTCCGGGAGCCGCTCACGCGGCTCTTCACCTGGCTGATCAACCTGCGGCGCTCCGACGAGGGCCTCGCGATCGCCGAGGAGCGGATCCGGCCGGACGAGGAGAAGAGCCTCCAGGCGATCATCGACACATTCGAGGCACAGATGGCTCGGCTCTGGAAACCCGGCTACTACGAGCGCGGCGGGAACACGAAGACCCACGGAATCGTCCGCGCCGACTTCACGGTGCGCGACGATCTCCCCGAGCACATGCGGCGGGGGATCTTCGCCGAGCCGGGACGCACGTACCGCGCCTGGGTCCGGTTCTCGGGGCCTGGGCCGTACATCACCCGCGACATCGACGACGTCGGCTTCATGAGCATGAGCATCAAGCTCATGGGCGTCCCGGGGCCGAAGCTGCTCGAGGACGAACAGGGCACGCAGGACCTGATCTGCGTCTCGACTCCGACCTTCGTCACGCCGGACACACGCGCGAACGCCCGGCTGCAGGCGTGGAGCTACAAGAACGCGCCGATCTTCTACTTCCTGAATTTGCGCGAGCCGCACCTGCTCGACTCGCTGATGCAGTTCCTCTGGACGAAGACGCAAACGAGCCCGCTCGAGGGCGACTACTTCTCGTGCGTGCCGTACCTCCTCGGCGACGGGCAGGCGATGCAGTACGCGTTCCTGGCCCGCAAGCGCAAGCGGAGCCGGGTGCCGCGCCTCCCGCTCCGCCCGCCGGACGACTACCTCCGCAACGCGATGGCGAAGACGCTTCGGGAGCAGAACGTCGAGTTCGACATCACGCTCCAGCTCCAGACCGACCCGCACCGGATGCCGATCGAGAACAACGCCGTCCTCTGGCCGCCGCGGCTGTCGCCGCGCGTGCCGGCTGCTCTACTCCGCATCCCGAAGCAGACGTTCGACTCTCCCGAGCAGCTCGACTTCGCTCGGATCCTCACGTACAACCCCTGGCACTCGGTGCCGGAGCACCGGCCGCTCGGAAACCAGAGCCGGGCGCGGAAGCGGATGTACTACGAGCTCTCGCGCCTACGGCAGCGCAAGAACGACGTGGAGCACTACGAGCCGACGGGGGACGAGGAGTTCCCCGGCTCGGCGCCGGCCAGGGAGCGCAGCGCCGCCAGCCCCGGCATGAAGAAGTAGGCGCCGCCCTTCACGGTCACGAAGCGCGGCACGCCTTTGTAGCGCTCTCGGATTCCTTCGCCGGGAGCGGTGAAGCAGCCCCCGAACGGCTCGGACGGGCCGACCAGCGGGTCGGCGTCGTCGTAGAGCCCGGCGAACTTCGGGTTGTTCAGCCAGGTCTGCTGCACGAACTCGAACTGGCGGGCGATGTTCCCGCTCAGGCAGATGAAGTGGAGGCCGCGCGGCTCGCCGTCGTCCTCGGCGTGAAGTGCTTGCTCGGTCGTGAGCGGCGAGCCGTACTCCCGGCCGCGGCGCAAGAGCCGGTGCCGCCGGTTGAGCTCCAGCGAGTCGTCGGAGCCGGGATCCGGGTCGAGCGAGTCGCGCGGATTCGACCGCCGGATGTGCGAGGCGACGGGACAGCGGGCGCCGCGAGCATCGTCGCGGTGGTAGCGGAAGTCGTTCTCCTCGGCGAGCGCGGGCTCGTCCGCCTCGGGCGCGAGCACGAGCGGCGCGCCGCTCGGCCAGCGGCCGACGAACTTCGAGCCGAGGCGCACTCGGGCCGCCGGATCCTCGGCCCCGTCTGCCGTCCGTGTCGCGCCGTCGAGGTAGCGCCAGAATCCGCGGACGTCCTGGGCCAGCTGCCGGAAGACGAGGTAACTGCCGTTGCGGCCCAGCGGCGGGTGCCCGGTCAGGAGCCCGTATTCGTTCGGGTAGCCGAGGACGAACTCGCCTGCCTTGACGGTGAGGTTCTCAGGGCCCGTCTTGCCGAGGCCCTCGACGAGCGGCTGCGAGACGCCGTCGCGCCAGCCGAACGGCTCGAAGCCGTCGAGATCCGAGGTTCCGAGCCGGTGCAGGACTTGGACGCCGTGCCGGCGCAACAGCGCCGTCTGCTCCTCCTCGAGTGCCGTGATCTCCGCACGGTCGGTCGCATAGAGGAGGAGGACGCCGTCCACTGTTGCCGTGCCAGGCCCGCCCCAGTCCCAGCGCTCGGGGGCGCTCGTGCCCTCGTCGGCGAGGATCCGCCGACGGTGCGGCGCCGTCATGCCCGACACGAACTCGCTGGAGAAGTGCCCCAGGGTCTCACGGTCGACGTCGAGACGGCTCAGTCCAGAGGCGGTGAACGCAACGTTGACGGCGCGGCGCTCCGGCCGGTCCTCCGACGTGGTGATCCCGGCCAGGGCGTCGCCGAGCCACCTCCGGCCCGAGCCGTCGTCCTCGAAGCCCGAGGAGGATGAAGCTCGCCAGGCTGAGGTTCGAGTAGCCCCGCGCGAAGAGTCCCTGGATGTCGGCGCGCTCGAGGGTCACAGCGCCTGGACCCACTCCCGCTCGCGGTCCCCCCGCAGGTCCGAGTGCAGACCTTTCCGGAGTCGCTCGTTCGCCGCGACGTTCTGCGTGCTGAGCCGCCCGTATGCCGGGTACCAGACCAGCGTCGGCGCCTGGTGGAGCCGCAGATAATCCTTGAAGGCGAGCTCGTCCCGGCAGCCGTCCTTGATGAGCCAGCGGGTCCGCGGATAGCCGATCCCGTTGGTGAAGACGAGGTTCAACCCCCAGGAGATCTTGTCGATGAAGTCGTCCATGTAGCTCTCGAGGCTGCCGTCGTAGTTGCTTGCGAACAGCACCTGGCGCCGGTCGTTCAGGAAGAGCCAGCGCGCGAAGTGGATCGTCTTCACGCCGACGAGGTCGCCCGGCTTCAAGAGGTGGCGCGTGACGGCGTTCAGGAGGTAGAGGATCACGTTGATCGTCACCTTCCTGAACGGCCCCGGCTTGACCTGGCCGACCGCGGTGAACGGGTTCATGGGCAGGTGGTCCTCGAGCGCCGCGAGCCCGAGCACCGTGGCCTCGTCCGCCCGGTTGTGTGGCGCGGGATCGCGCTTCTCGTGCCTGCGAAGGAGAAAGGCGTACACCGGCGCAGCGAGGAGCGCGAACGGCAGCGCGATCAGGACGAGAAGGCCGACCCAGGCAAGGTGCGCCCACTCGCGGATACGCGCGCCGAGGCTGGGGCGGTCGGCCGGCTCGAGCGCCCACCTGAGACCCGGCTCCCCACCGACGAACTTGCGGATCGCATCGCGCACCGCGCGGGGCTGCCGCTCGCGCAGGTCGGGTCGGTGGTCGAGGAAGTCGCTCACCGCCTCGCGCAGCTCGGCCTCCCGCACGATCTGCTCTTTCGTCCGGCCGCGGGTGTTCACGTAGGTGGCCGGTGCGCGCGCGACGCGGCTCCGGAGCCAGCCGAGGCGCTCCGGCTCTCCCGGCGTCCCGGCCGGGTAGCCCTCGCAGTGGCCGAAGACACGGTCGACGCCCTCGCCGGCGCTACCCGCGAGCTCGGCCAGGTGCTCCTCCGGAGACACGTCGAGGTCGGCGAGGTAGACGAGGTTCGCCGGCAGCGGCCGTCCGCCGTGGTCGGTGTCGGCGGGCACGACGACGATCCGCGCGAAGTGGACGCCGGACAGGGCTCCGAAGTCGATCACCTCGCCGTTGGCGACCCCGTTCCCCATCTCTGCGAGCAACCGGTCGAGCTCGTCGGCGGCGCCGTCCCGAACCGGCGCGACGACGCTCAGCGCGGACTGGTACGGCACGGGCTCAGGTGTTGAAGTCGAGGGCGAAGTGGAGGAGCTTGGACCGCTCCCAGAAGACGAGGCCCAGGTAGACCCCGGGCGACACCTCGCGGATCTCGTCCCTGATCCACTGCGCGACGATCGACGTGTCCGAGTAGTCGAGGACGATCGTCTCCTTCTCGTCGAACCAGCTCGCCTCCTTGTAGACCTTGGCGCGCACAGCCTCGATCCCGAGCGGGCTGATCTTGTTCAGCAGCTCGCCCTTCCCGCGGTCGAACACCTTTCCCTTCCAGCCGACCAGGTGGATGAGCCCCGCGACCGGCCCGGTCAGGTCGGTGCCGGACGCTACGAGGACGGTCCCGTCCGCCTCGCCGTCGGGGATCTCGCCGGCGGGGCTCCGCTTGAAGAGCTCGTCGAGCTCGTCAGGCGTCATCGTCTGGAGCTGGGCAGCGTCGATCGGCATCTATCCGGGCTCCGCAGCGGCTCGACGCTAGCACGGTCACTCCGGGCCTACAACCGCGTTGACTCGCCTCCGGGAGGCTGGTTCAATCGCTCGCAAGAGGGGATCTAGAAGGAGCAGGCAATGGGCTCGATCTTCTCTGCGGCGCTCGAACGAACCGCGGCACGGTTGGATCGGTGGTTGGGATGGGACCGCCTTCCGCTGCCGCTCGCGATCCCGACGCTCGTCGGGCTCAGGGGCCGCCTCCGGAACGAGAACCTGCACGACACGGGCAAGGGCCGGCGCGCCGCCGAGCCCGACAAGGACTCCGGCAACTACCTCACCGCGCGGACCTACGACGGGACGTACAACGACCTCAACGATCCGCAGATGGGCGCGCTTCACGCCCGCTTCGGGCGGAACGTCCCGCTCCAGTTCACCTGGCCCGAGCCCGAAGAGGCGCTGCTCGAGCCCAACCCTCGCCTCGTCAGCCGCCGCCTCCTCACGCGCGATGCGTTCTCGCCTGCGACGACGCTGAACCTCCTGGCCGGGGCCTGGATCCAGTTCGAGGTGCACGACTGGTTCAGTCACGGCCAGGCCGACGAGGAGAGCCCCTGGCGGCTGCCGCTCGAAGAAGGGGACCCCTGGCACGAGAACCCGATGCAGATCCCGCGCGCGAAGCGCGACCCGAGCCCCGACTCGAGCGGGCCGCCGACGTACGCGACCGAGGACACGCACTGGTGGGACGGCTCCAACGTCTACGGCGGGGACAAGCGGTTCGCCGACGCGCTCCGCACCGGCGAGAACGGGAAGCTGAAGATCGACGAGCAGGGGTTACCTCCGGCAGAGCTGGAGAAGATGATCGACCTCAAGGGGGTCGCGGGGAACTTCTGGATCGGCCTCGCGCTCCTCCACTCGCTGTTCATGCGCGAGCACAACGCGATCTGCGACCACCTGCACGCGAAGTACCGCGACCTGGACGACGAGACGCTCTACCAGAAGGCACGCCTCGTGAACGCGGCGCTGATGGCGAAGATCCATACCGTCGACTGGACGCCGGCGGTCATCGCCCATCCCACGACCGTGATCGCGCTTCGCGCGAACTGGTGGGGGATCCTCGGCGAGGGCTTCGTCAAGCGCTTCGGCCGCCGCACGAGCAACGAGGTGCTTCGCGGCATCCCCGGCTCGCCGACCGACCACCACACCGCGCCCTACTCGCTGACCGAGGAGTTCGTCGCCGTCTACAAGATGCACCCGCTGATCCCGGACGACTACACGTTCCGTTCGGTCCGCGACGACGGCGTCCTCCAGGAGCGCACGCTCGAGGAGATCGGTGCGCTCGACGTCCGCGCGCGGCTCGACGAGATGCCGATGACCGACGTCTTCTACTCGTTCGGGCGCATGCACCCTGGTGCGATCGAGCTGCACAACTTCCCGCGCTTCCTGCAGCACTTCAAGCGGCCCGCAGGCGACGAGATCGACCTGGCCGCGATCGACGTCATCCGGACGCGCGAGCGCGGCGTCCCGCGCTACAACCAGTTCCGCCGCCTGTTCCACCTGAAACCCGTCGAGTCGTTCAGGGAGATGACCGACAACCCCGAGTGGGCCGAGGAGCTCGAGGAGGTCTACGGCGACGTCGAGCGGGTCGACCACATGGTCGGGATGTACGCGGAGCCGAAGCCGCGCGGCTTCGGGTTCAGCGACACGGCCTTCCGGGTCTTCATCCTGATGGCCTCGCGCCGGCTGAAGAGCGACCGGTTCTTCACGCGCGACTACCGGCCGGAGGTCTACACCAAGGCCGGGATCGACTGGGTGGAGGACAACACGATGCGCACGCTGCTGCTCCGGCACTTCCCCGAGTTGGAGCCTGCGCTCCAGGGCGTCGAGAACCCCTTCGCGCCCTGGCGCCAGATCGGGTCATAGGAGGTGGTCGGTGACGCCGCGCGGGTCACGCTCGCCGCCGTCCGACTGTTCAACGGCGGTGCCTCGCTCGTCGCCCCGCGGATGTTCGCGCAGCGGATGGGCCGTGAGAGCGACGCCGACGGCGCAGCCGTCCACGCGCTGCGGATGTTCGGGATCCGCACGGTGCTGATCGCGCTCGACCTTCTGAGCCGCGATCCGGCCGTGAGGCGGCACGCGCTGCGGTTCTCGGTGCTGATCCACGCCACCGACACGGTGTCGGCGGCGATGGCGGGGCTCAACGGCCAGTTGCCGCCGAGGGCCGCGAAGCTCGCCACCGGCGTCTCCGCGGCCAACGTCATGCTCGCGCTGTTCGCGAGCCGGGAGGTGAGGAAGGGATGAGCGTCACTGCACTGCCGGAAAAGGAATGCGATCTCGTCATGAAGGGCGGGATCACGAGCGGGGTCGTCTACCCGGGAGCGATCACGCGGATAGCCAAGGACTACCGCTTCAGGAACCTGGGCGGCGCCTCCGCGGGTGCGATCGCCGCAGTGGCGGCTGCCGGGTGCGAGTACCGCCGGAACCAGGGCGATCCGGCCGCGTATCGACGTCCTCGACGAGGTCCAGCACGAGATCAGCGGCCAGGGTTTCGTCCAGAGCCTCTTCCAGCCGACGGCAGACGCGAAGCCCGCGTTCGACTTGGCCCTGCGGCTCGTCACGACCACCGGCTCGCTCGCGCAGAGACTCCTGCAGGCCGGGGTGCTGATCCTGCGGCAGGACCGGCGCTTCCTGCTCGGCGCCGGCGCTCACCGTGCTCGTCTGGCTCGGCATCGCCGTCCTTGCGATCGCAGCGCTCGTCACAGGCGGCCCGAGCGGCCTCGAGATCGCCGCCGCGATCCTGCTCGGCCTCGCCGCGCTTCCACTCGCCGGCCTGATCGTCGCGGCATTCGCCGTCGCCGCGTTCGTCCGCTTCGGGACGAAGCTCGACCACGCCCTCCAGGACACCTGGTGGGGAATGTGCAGCGGCAGGACGGAGAGACGGCAAGCCGGCGGACTCAGGCCTCACCGATTGGCTCTACCAGACCGTTCAGAAATGCGCAGGCAACCCGGAGAAGCCGTTGACGTTCAGGGATCTCGTCGGCGACGACCCTGCGAATGCCGACGTCAACCTCCAGCTGATCACGACCGACCTGAGCTCGTCGCGGCCGGCAACCTTGCCGCTGCCCGAGCCGACGGACGAGGAGAAGCCGTACTTCTTCGATCCCGAGGAGTGGCGGCGCCTCTTCCCGGAGGCCGTCGTGCAGCACATGGTCGATGCGACCGCCGACGGGGCGGTCCCCGATCCCGACAGCGGCGGGCGGATGCTCTACCCGATGCCGGGGCTCGACCTTCCGATCGTGGTCGCCGCCCGCCTCAGCCTCAGCTTCCCGATCCTGCTTTCCACGATTCCGTTCTGGCGGCAGGACGGCCCGGGCGACCGGTTCGTGCAGCACACGATGTCCGACGGCGGGATCTCGAGCAACTTCCCGATCCACTACTTCGACTCGCTCTTCCCGGGCCGTCCGACCTTCGGGCTCGACCTGCAGCCCTGGCGCGACGAGTCGCAGAAGTTCGTGGAGATGTCCAACGAGCCACGCAGGGCGGGGTTCACGGAGGTGAGGAACGTCGGCGACTTCTTCGGGCAGATCCTCAACGCCGCGCGGAACTGGCGAGACAGCTTGCAGGCGGAGCTCCCCGGCTACCGCGACCGGATCTGCCAGATCCGCCTCACGGGTGAGCAAGGCGGTCTGAATCTGAACATGCCCGCCGACGTGGTGCAGCGGCTCATCGAGCGCGGTGCCGAGGCCGGCGCCGAGGTCACCAATCCCGCGAGCTTCGACTGGAACAAGCACAGGATCACCCGGTTCCAGACGATGATGCAGATGCTCCAGCAGAGCCTCGGCCAACTCGGGTTCGGCCGGCCGGGCGTCTACGAGGGCGAGTATCCGGGCCGGATCGCTTTCCGCACCGTCGTTCGGGAATGGGAGGAGTCCGGCGAGACGCCGGTGCCGCCGGCATTGGCCTGGTGGATGACGGCGATTCCTGCGAGCAACGCGGTCTACGAGCTCGTCGAGGCCTGGCCCGATTTCGACGCGGACGCGCCGACCCCGAAGCCGACGCTGCGCATCGTCCCGCGCGCGTAGAGCAGGCTCGGCATGGCGACGGAGATCGTGCTCGCCCGGCATGGCGAGACCGAGTGGAGCAGGGACGGCCGGCACACGGGAAACACCGACGTTCCGCTGACCGAGCGGGGGAGGGAGCAGGCGGCGGCGCTCGGGACCGCCCTCGAAGGCAGGAGCTTCGCCCGCGTGCTCACGAGCCCCTTGTCGCGCGCGGCCGAGACGGCCAGGCTTGCCGGGTTCGGCGACGCGGAACGGCGCGACGAGCTCCGCGAGTGGGACTACGGCGCCTACGAAGGCCGCAAGACCGCCGAGATCCGGGAGGAGCGGCCGGGCTGGACGCTCTGGGCGGACGGCGTCCCGAACGGGGAGACGGCCGCCGAGGTCGCGGCACGGGTCGATGCCGTGCTCGCGGACCTGCGCACGGTCGAAGGCGCGGCGCTGGTCTTCGCACACGGGCACCTCCTGCGCGTGCTCGCCGCTCGCTGGATCGGGCTCGGGCCGGAGGCGGGACGTCTGCTCGCCCTCGACCCGGCGACGGTCGGCGTCCTCGGCTACGAGCGTGAGACGCCGGTGATCCGCGTCTGGAACGCGCCGATCGCTTCCTGAAAAGAGCCCCTACAAACGCCAAGTCCCGCAGACCCGAAGGCCAGCAGGACTTGACGAAGCGACTTTCTCACACTCCGTCGGGTCCGTCAAGCGGAAGGTGTTCCGCGAGGGCGGAGCCTTCGAGCAAACTCACGGGGTGAGCACCGGCTCGCCCCATGCCCCGCGGATCTCCGCGGTGTTCCGCGAGACCGAGCGCGTGACACCGCTCGAGCTCTTCTTCGACCTCGTCTTCGTCCTCGCGATCACGCAGTGCACCGCGCTGATGGCGGACGACCCGACCTGGGCGGGGCTCGCCAGGGGCCTGCTCGTCCTCGGCGTCCTCTGGTGGGCATGGGTCGGGTACGCCTGGCTTACGAGCGTGCTCGACCCAGAGGAGGGCGGCGTCCGGCTTGTGATGTTCGTGGCGATGGCGGCGTTGCTCGTCGTCGCCCTCTGCGTGCCGGGCGCATTCGGGGACGACGCGCTGCTCTTCGCGTGCGCGTACGGCGTCGTTCGCTTCTCCCAGATCGGTCTGTTTCTGATCGCGAGCCGCGACAATCCCGCTCTCCGCCAGTCGGTCCTCGGCCTCGCGGGAGGAACGGCGGTCGGCGTCGGCCTCATCGTCGTCGCTGCCGGCCTCGACGGCTGGGCGCAGACCCTGGTGTGGGCCCTCGCACTTGCACTGGACATGGCGGAGCCGTTCTTCTTCGGCTCGGAGGGCTGGAGCCTCGAGCATCCTGGCCACTTCGCCGAGCGGCACGGACTGATCGTCATCATCGCGCTCGGCGAGTCGATCGTGGCGATCGGGATCGGCGCGGGAGTGGCCGTGGATGCAGGCGTCGTCGCCGCTGCGACGCTCGGGATCGCCGGCGCCGCGGCGCTCTGGTGGCTGTACTTCGACGTGGTCGCACTCGTCGCGGAGCGGAGCCTTGCTCGGCTCCCGGCGGGCCGGGAGCGCAACGAGCGCGGCCGCGACTCCTACTCGTACCTCCACTTCCCGATGGTCGCCGGGATCGTCCTCCTCGCTCTCGGCCTGAAGAAGACGGTTGCGGGCGTCGAGGACGAGCTGGGTACCGTCGTGGCGTCCGCGATGTTCGGCGGGGCGGCGATCTACCTGCTCGCGCACGTCGCATTCCGGCTGCGAAACATCGGCACGGTGAACCGTCAGCGGCTCGTCTGTGCCGTCGTGCTGCTCGCGTTCATCCCGCTCGCCGCGCGTGTCCCGGCGCTCGCGGCCCTCACGATCCTGACCGCGGCCCTCTGCGGGCTGGTCGCACTCGAGGCGGTTCGCTTCGCTGAAGCCCGGGCGCGAGTGCGCCGGAAGCTCGCGGAGGAGAGCGCGGCGCACTAACCGCCCCGGCCGCCGCAGGTCTTAGTGGATATGGCCGGCTTCGCATCGGTGATCGAGCACGAAGGAGTCCTTCTGCGCTCGGCCGACGTGAACGGCTTCACGGTCGGAGAGCTGCGCTTCCCGGCCGGCTACGTCCAGGCCCCGTTCGAGCCCGAGCTGCCCTACCTGGCCGTTGTCATCGGCGGAGCCCTCGAGAAGTCCTTCGGCGGAGGCTTGCCGCTCCGCGAAGGGGTGGCGCTGACGATGCCGGTCGGCGCGACGCACGGCGCCCGCTTCGGTCCGGACGGCGCCCGGATCGTGATCGTCAAGGCTCGCGGCCGGGCGAGCGGCCTGCAGTTCGACCGTCTCCGCCGCGTGCGCGGCCTCGGGCTGCTGGCCCGGCGCCTCTCATCGGAGCTTCGCGCCTCGGACGCGGCCGCGCCGCTCGCCGCCGAGGGAATCGCGCTCGAGCTCCTCGCGGCAACGGCGCGGGAGTCGGCTCCGCCCGAGCGGGCACCGTGGCTCACGGATGCGGAGGAGCTGCTGCGCGCCCGGCGCAGCGAATGCGTGCGCCTCGGCGAGGTTGCCCGTGAGCTCGGCGTCCCAGCGGTACAGATCGCGCGTGCCTTCCGCGAGCGCCACGGAGTGTCGGTCGGCGAGTACGGCCGCCGTGCCCGGATCGAGTGGGCAGCCGCGCAAATCGCTGGCGGCGACAGGCCGCTCGCCGAGATCGCGGTAGAGGCAGGGTTCGCGGACCAGAGCCACTTCACCCGGCTGTTCAGGCGCTACGTCGGGACGACGCCCGGTCGGTTCCGGGCGTTCCAAACCCGCTAGGCGTTCAAGACACGGCGCCGCAGGCGTCGGATCCTGGGTCTCCGACTCGAAGGAGGAGCCCATGCGTGCCCGTAGTGCCCTCGCGATCACAGCGCTTCTGCTCGCGCTTCCGGCCACCGCGGCCGGCGGAGGCGGCGTCGTCGCCGCGGCGAGCGGCGGCGTCCACTGGACGATCCCGCTCCCGAACGCGTTCGGCGTCGAGGTCGTCAACCAGCCGCTGGCGTTCACGGCCCGGAAGTACGCCGACGGCAGCATCGCTGGCCACTTCACCTACCACCAGATCGTCGAAGGCCAGTCCTTCAACTTCGGCGTAGACGTGACATGCCTCGTCATCTACGACGGGAACCGCGCAAAGATCGGCGGCGAGATCAAGACGAGCAACGATCCGACCCTGCCGCCGGGCGGCTTCGCCTGGTTCCAGGTGTTCGACTCGGGCGAAGGCGCAAACGCTCCGCCAGACCGCTCGAGCCTGATCGGCTTCGGCGACGAGGCCGCGAACGAGGCGTTCTGCAACAGCCCGAACCTCCCGCGGTTCGGACCGTGGGACGTCGGGGGCAACGTGCAGGTCAGTCCGTAAGCCTTACCCCCGCGCCTGGAGGGGCCGCGACCCGCGGCCCCTCCGCTACCGTCGAGCTGTGACGGTCCGCGAGTACGCCACCGAAGAGCTCGTCGTCGAGTGGAGACCGCGGCTCTGTTACCACTCGCAGAACTGCGTCCGGGCCCTCCCGCTCGTCTTCGACAAGGACCGGCGGCCCTGGATCGACCCGACGCAGGCGACGGCTGACGAGGTCGAGGCTGCAGTCGAACGTTGTCCCTCCGGCGCGCTGCGGATCCGCCGCCTTCGCGGGGAGCCTCTGCCGGCGCCGACAACGGTCGAGATCACTCCTGACCCGAACGGCCCTCTGCTCGTTCGCGGCCCGATCACCGTCGTGCGACCCGACGGCACCGTCGAGCAGGTCACGCGGGCCGCGTTCTGTCGCTGCGGACAGTCGGGGAACAAGCCGTTCTGCGACGGCAGCCATCGCGAGGCGGGCTTCCGAGGGTGACCGTCGGGGACAATCCCGAGCGGCGACGGTACGAGGCGATCGTCGACGGCGAGCTTGCGGGATCGATCTACTACCGAGAGCTCGACGACACGCTCGTCCTCGTCCACACGGAGGTCGAGGAGGCGTTCGAGGGGCAGGGGATCGGCAGCCGGCTCGTTGCGGCGACGCTCGACGACATCCGCGCACGAGGTCTGCGGATGCGGCCGTTCTGTCCCTTCGTGAAGGCGTACCTCGAGCGCCATCCTGAGTACGACGACCTGATCGCCGCCTAACGCGGAGCTACATTCAGGCGGCGATGAGGCGTTTGCTCCTTCCGCTGCTGGCACTCGCGCTCTGCCAGCCCGCCGCCGCGGCGACGACGCGGCTGGACCGGCACGGCACCGTTGTGCTGGACGGCCGGAAGGTCTTCCCGATCGCGTTGGCGAAGGGACCGCCGGCCGACGGGTATGCCGAGGTCGCGGCGGCCGGCGTGAACGTGCTCAAGGTCGGGCCCGCCGGGGGCTGGACGGCGGACGATCTTGCGCGCACGATCGCCGAGAACCGCGCGGCGGCGTCGCACGGGCTCTCGACCTGGGTGAACTTGAGCGCGTTCGCGCAGCTGCGGCCGGGCGGTTGGCGCGAGTCGCTGCTCCGCCATGTCGTCGGAACGCTGGAGGCCGATCCCTCGGCGAGCGCGATCGCGCTCTGGAAGGGCGCCGACGAGCCGTGGCGCTTCCGGATGCGGCCCGCATCGCTTCGCTTCGGGTATTGCCTGGCGACCGGTAGAAAGCGCGTTCCTGGTGCGCCGGCCGTGCGCCGGTGGACACCGGCCGACTGTTGGTCACCGTCCAGGCTCCGCGCGCGGGCGTCTGGTCGCTGGCGCCCTACTCCGAGGTCACCGACGTCCACGGCGTCAACAGCTACCCGATTGCGATCGGCGACCCGGATCCCGACCTGGGCGAGCCCGGCTCGTGGACGAACATCCTCGGCCTCGCCACGCCGAGGCGTGCGGTGTGGACGACGCTCGGGATCTGCTGGACGTGGAGCTACGACGCGGCCGGAAACGTCCAGCTGCCGACGCGCGAGCAGCAGCGCTTCATGGTCTACGACGCGATCCTGAACGGCGCCCGGGCGCTCGCCTTCTACGGAGGGCAGAACCCGAAGTGCTGGGGGCAGCTCGATGCCGCTGGCGGCTGGAACTGGACGTACTGGGAGCGCGTGCTCGAGCCGCTCGTGCGCGAGATCTCGGCGGCGAGCCCGCTCGCGCCGGCGCTGAGGAACCCGGGGACGACGCGCGAGCTTCCGACCTCCGATCGCTCGGTGCGGGCGATCTCGCGCCGCGGCCGGAACGGCGAGCTCTGGGTAATCGCGGTGCGGGGCGGGGGCGAAGGGTCAGTGGACGCGACGATCGGCGGGCTTCCGGCTGCGCCGAGTGCCGACGTCTACGCTGAGCGCCGGTCCGTGCCGGTCGCCGGCGGAGCGCTGGTGGACACCTTCGGCCGCTGGTCCGTTCACGTGTACCGCCTGACGGCGTCGGCAGCCCGTTCCAGCTGATCGTCCGTCACGTACGGCGCCGGGCCGAGGCGGAGGCGGCGGCCGCGCGAGTCGGTCAGCACTCCCTCGGCGGCGAGGCGGCGGCTGACCGCCTCGGCGTCCTCTACCTCGACCGCGACGAACCCGCCGTAGTCCTCACGCCGCGCCTCGATTCCTAGAGCGTCGGCCAGCAGCGTCGTCTGCCGGAGGTAGTTCTTGCGGAGCGCCTCGGGCGTGAGGCCCTGCTCCTGGAAGAAGTCGAAAACGCGCGCGGCGCGGTAGTGGCTCGTCGGGTCGTACGTGGCGCCGGCGAAGCGCGTGCCGCCGCGTGGGTACTCGACCGCGCCGGGGGTCTTCTCCGCGGCCAGTTCGGCGAACTCGGCGTACCACCCCGTGAAGCGGGGCCGCAGCTCGTCTCCGTGAGGCGGCACGCGGAGAAAGCAGTTGCCCTCGCCGAGCTGGAGGTACTTGTAGCCGCCGCCGACGGCCCAGGCCGAGCCGAGGCCGTCGAGGGAGAATGACATGACCCCGAGCGCGTGGTAGACGTCGACGAGGAGCTCGGCACCACGTGTCTGGCACGCCGCCGCCAAATCGTTCAGTCCCGGGACCATTCGTGAGTCCTCGAACAGCACCGCTGAGACGAGCACCGCCGCCGTGCGCTCGTCCGTCTCCGCCGCAAGCCGCTCGGCGAGCGTCTCGGCCGGCCGCGCGTCCGCGACGACGACGTCCAGCAGCTCCTCCTCGGCGAGCCGTGCCATCAGCCGCCTCAGCGTGTGGAACTCGCCGCTCGTCGTTACCAGGCGAGGGCGGCGGCGCAGGTCGAGTGCCGACATGAACCGGAGCACGAGCCCGAAGGTGTTCTGGTCGAGCGCGAGCTCCGCGTCCGGCGCCTCGAGCCAGCGCCGGAACCCGTCGCGCACCCGATCCGCCTGCTCGAAGGCGCGGCCCCACTTCTCGTCCGCGTGGAGCGCCGCGTCGTCCCAGGCCTCGAGCACGCCCTCGCGGCCGACGTTCGGCCAGGCCTGGTGCGAGTGTCCGGTCATGAGCAGACGCTCGGAGACGCGGAACGCCGAGTAGTGAGGCGCGATCTCCTCGGCCCGGATCAAAGCTCGGAGCGAACCGCCCAGAGATCCGGGAAGAACGGCTTGTGGAGCGTCGTCCGGAGGTAGGCGGCGCCGGCCGAGCCTCCGGTCCCCGGACGCGAGCCGATCGTCCGCTCGACCATCTTCACGTGGTGGTAGCGCCACTCCATGAGCCCCTCGTCGAAGTCGACCATCCGCTCGGCGACCTGCGCCGGCCCACTGTCGTCGCGGTAGGCCCTGAGCAGCGCCGCCTGGACGCCGGCCGACTCCTCCACCGGCTGCGTCACGTCCCGCTCGAGGATCTCCTCGGGGACGTCGTAGCCCCGCGCGTCCAGATAGTGAAGGAACGAGTCGTACACGGACGGCCGCGCCATCGCCGCCTTGACCCTGTCGTAGTCGACGCCGCCCTCGTGGTAGGCATCGAGGACGCCCGGGTCTCGCCGCCCGAGAATCGCCTCGAGCTCACGGAACTGCCCGGACTGGAACCCGGACGCCGCCTCGAGCCGGTCGCGGAACTCGAGGAACTGGACCGGCGTCATCGTCTCGATCACGTCGAGCTGGGCCACGACGAGCTTGAGGATCGTCAGCACGCGCTTGAACGTCGCGAACGCGCGTGTGTCGTTCCCCTCCTCGAGCATCCGCTGCAGATACCGAAGCTCGTGGATCAGCTGCTTGAACCAGAGCTCGTAGACCTGGTGGACGACGATGAAGAGGATCTCGTCGTGCTCGTCCGAGCGGGGGCGCTGGGCGCCGAGGATCTCCTCGAGCGCGAGGTACGAGGTGTAGTTGACCGACTTGTCCTTGCTCAAGCGAGTTCCCTGTAGAGCTCTCTGGCGATGATCTCGCGCTGCACCTCTGATGCGCCCTCGTAGATCCGCGGCGCCCGCACCTCGCGGTAGAGGTGCTCGAGCAGATGTCCCTTCTGGAGGGCTCTGGCGCCGTGCACCTGGATCGCGACGTCCACCGCGCGCTGCGCCGTCTCGGTCGCGAAGAGCTTCGCCATCGCCGACGCCTTGCGCACCGGCCGCACGCCCGCGTCGTACTGGCTCGCCGCGTCGCTGACGAGCAGCCGCGCGGCCTGGATCTGCGTCGCGACCTCGGCGAGCTGGTGGCCGACCGCCTGGAAGTGCGCGAGCGGCTTGCCGAAAGCCTCGCGCTCCGACGTGTAGCGGACGGCCGCGTCGAGCGCGGCCTGGGCCATCCCGACGCCGAAGGCGCCGACGCTCGGCCGGAAGAGGTCGAGGGTGTCCATCGCGACCGCGAAGCCGCCGCCGACCTCTCCGAGCACCTGCTCGGGCCCGGCCGGGACGCCGTCGAAGTCGAGGCGGCCGATTGGGTGCGGTGCGACGAGCTCGAGATGCTCGCCGGTGAGCCCGTCACTCTCGCGCGGGATCGCAAAGGCCGTGATCCCCTTCGCGCCGTCGTCGGAGGTGCGGGCGAAGACGGAGTAGACGTCGGCCTCGGGTGCGTTGGAGATCCAGAGCTTGGTGCCGGTCAGCCGGAAGCCGTCGCCGTCCTCCTCCGCCCGCAGCTCCAACGCCGCTGCGTCCGAGCCTGCCTCGGGCTCGCTGAGCGCGAACGCGGCGACGGCCTCCCCGGCCGAGAGCTTCGGGATCCACCGGTCGCGTAGCTCTGGCTTCGCGGCCCGGAGGATCGGGTAGCCGCCGAGGCCCTGGAGGGCGAGCGCCGTCTCCGCCTCCGTGCAGCCGTGGGCGAGACCCTCGCGCAGCTGGCAGAGCTCCTGCGCCGAGCCGGCGAAGACGTGCTCGAGCAGGCCCTCGTCTCCGAGCGCCTTCACGAGCGGCCGGTCCAGGCGTCCGGGCTCGCCCTCTGCCGCGATCGCCGCGAACCGCTCGTGGCCGAGCCGGCGCGCCTGTTCGAGGAGGTCAGCCATCCGGCAGCGCCGCGACGCCCATCAGCTCGACCTTGGCGCCGGGCTCCATCAACGCCGACGACGCCGACGAGGGCCATGGCCGGGTAGCGCCTGCCGAAGTGGCGCCGCCAGGCCTCTCCGAGCTCCGTCGTCGAGGCGCGGTACTCGTCGATCGCGGTCGTGTAGACGACGAGCGAGACGAGGTCGTCGGGCTCGGCGCCGGCGGCGCGCATGGCCTTCACGATTCGCCCGGCGGCCGAGTCGAACTGCTCGACGAGCGTCTCGCCCTCCCCGATCTGGCCCCCGAGGTGGATCGTCCGGTCGGCGATCACGGCGTGGGCAAAGCCGACCGGCTCGGGCAGGTCGGGCGGGTTGACGATCACCGGCCGGTCCACGCGGGGCTCCTTCCCTCCGACCAGGCCGCGTAGAACTCGCCGAAGTCGTCGCTCTTCATCAGGAGAGCCTGGGCGAGCGCCTCCATCTCGATCGCGCCGCCGAGGTCGAGGTCGAGCTCCCGCGTGAGCAGGATCTTGGTCGTCGCGTAGGCGAGCGCTGGGCCGTCGGCCAGTTGCCGCGCCAGCTCCTGGGTCGTCCCTTGCAGCTCCTCGTCCGGGACGACGCGGGTCGCGAGGCCGATCGCCGTGGCCCGGGCGGGGTCGACGTCGCCGCCGAGGATCAGCAGCTCGGTCGCGCGGCCGAGCCCGACCAGGCGGGGGAGGAGGTAGGCGGCGCCCATGTCGGCGCCGGCAAGGCCGACCTTCGTGAAGAGGAACGAGAACTTGGCCGAGCTTCCCAGCAGTCGCAGGTCGGCGGCCAGTGCGAGCACGGCTCCGGCGCCCGCCGCGACGCCGTTCACGGCCGCGACGATCGGGATCGGGCAGTCGCGCATCGCCTTCACGACGGCGCCGCTCATCCGGGTGAACTCGAGCAGCTCGCCGGCGGACATCCCCTGCAGCTCGCCGATGATCTCCTCGACGTCGCCGCCGGAGCAGAAGCCGCGCCCCTCGCCGGTCAGGACGAGGACGCGGACGTCACCCAGGTGTGGGAGCTCGGCGAGGAGGTCGCGGAGGTCGGCGTACACGTCGAAGGTCAGAGCGTTGAGCTTGTCCGGCCGGGAGAACGTCACGGTCGCGATGCCGTCGTCGACCGTGAAGTCAAAGTGCTCCCACTCCTCGGTGAACGCCGCGGAGGCGCGGAACGGGCTCACGACTGGATGCCTCCGCCGTCGAGCACGAGCGTCTGGCCGTTGATTGCGCCTGCCTCGGGTGCGGCGAGGAATTCGACTGCGAACGCCACCTCCTCAGGGGTGAGCAGGCGGCCGAGCGGCGTCATCTTCACGATCGAGGCCTCGGCCTCCTCGGCTGAGCGGCCGGTCTTCTCGACGATGTTGCCGACGGTCCGGCGGGTCATGTCCGTGTCGACCCATGCCGGGCAGACCGCGTTGGCCGTCACACCGGTTCCTGCGGCCTCGGCGGCCGCGGCGCGCATCAACCCGATCGCGGCGTGCTTGGACGCGGCGTAGGCAGCCGTGTAGCGCGAGCCGACGAGCCCCGCCACCGATGCCACGGTCACGATGCGACCATCTCCACGCTCGATCATGCCGCCGATCACCGCGCGGGTGCAGAGGAACGCCCCCGTGGCATTCGCGTCGAGATGCGCGTGCCAGTCCTCGAGTGTCGTTCGCCGCAGCGGAGTGCTCCAGGCGACGCCGGCGTTGTTGACGAGCACGTCGACGGGCCCGGCCTGCTCGAAGAACTTCTCGACCATCTGCTCGTCGGTGACGTCGAGCCGGTCGCGGCCGACTGCTTCGACCCGGTCTCCCCGCGCAGCGAAGCGGTCCGCGACCGCCTTCCCGATGCCCTTCGTTCCACCGGTTACGACCACGAGGCGGCTCAGCGGAGTGCCTTCCGGTCGAGCTTTCCGGAGGGCGTTCGTGGCAGGTCGTCCACGAACCGGATCTCGCGAGGGACCTTGTGGCCGGCGAGGTGGCCGCGCGCGAACTCCTTGAGCTCCTGCTCCTCGAGCGGCTCTCTGGCCACGACGTAGGCGCGGGTGAGCGTGAGGCCGTTCTGCTGCGCGCCGACGACGGCGCACTCCACCACGGCGGGATGGCCCGCCAGGCAGTGCTCGATCTCGGCCGGAGCGACCCAGATGCCGCCCACCTTGATCAGGTCGTCCGCGCGGCCGCGGTACCAAAAGAAGCCTTCGGCGTCGCGATCGAAGAGGTCGCCTGTGCGGACGCGGTCGCCGTGGAAGGTCTCCTTCGTCTTCTCGTGCTCGCCCCAGTAGAGGAGCGCCGCGGTGTCCCCCTCGATCCAGAGCTCCCCGTTCTCGCCGATGTGAGCGTCATAGCCGGGCACGAGCTCACCGGTGCTTCCCGGCTTCGCGCGGCCGGGGCGATTCGAGATGTAGATGTGGTACGCCTCGGACGAGCCGATCCCGTCGAGCACCTCGACGCCGAAGGTGTCCAGCCAACGGTCGTGCAGCTCCCTCGGCAGCGCCTCGCCGGCCGACGTGCACAAGCGCACAGGAGACATGTCGGGTGTCAGACACTCGTCGTGTCCCGCCTGGACGGTCTTGGCGACCATCTGCGCCATCATCGTCGGGACATTCACAAGGATCGTCGGCTTGTGCTCGGCGATCAGCTCGAAGATGCGCTCGGGCGTGGAGCGCTCGGGAAAGACGATCCCGGCGGCACCGACCCCGAACGGGAACAGCGCGGCAAGGTCACGCGCGTACCCGAAGAAGAGCTTCGGAACGGGGAGGACGACGTCGTCCGGCCGGAGATCGAGGACGCCGCGCGCGTACCACTCGAAGCTGAGCACCGGGCTGTGGGTGGGGTGGACCGCAGCCTTCGGCTGCCCCGTCGACCCGGTCGTGAACTTCCAGAGCGCGATGTCGTCCTTGGTCGTCGGAGCCGGCTCGAGCTCCGGTGAGGCGCGGGAGAGCCGGTCGGTGAACGACCCGTCCACGACGAGGATCTCTCTGAGCCAGCTGCTTCCTTCGGCGGCCTCCCGGATCGCCGCCTCGGTCGTCTCGTCGGCGACGACGACGCCGGCGCGCGTGTAGTCGAGGTAGTAGGCGTAGTCCTTCGGCTGGAGAAAGGTGTACGCCTCGGCGGTGACCGCCCCGATCTTCTGCGCGCCGTACCAGAGGGCGACGAGCTCGACGGAGTCGGCGAGCACGAGCAACACGCGTTCCTCGGGCCTGACCCCGAGCTCGTGCAGGACGTTGCCGCTTCGGTTCACGAGCTCGGCCAGCTCCGCGTAGGTCGTCGGGCCGCCCGGGCCGATCAGGGCGGTCCGATCGCCGCGACCCTCTTCGACGTTCCGGTCGACGAAGTGCGTGGCGAGGTTGAGCTCGCGCGGGAGGTCGTCGTAGCCGATCACGCAGCGGCGACCTCGCGAATCAGCTCGACGAGCATCTCGGCGAGAGTCTCGAACGTCCGCTCGCCCTCCTCCGCCGTGGCGTCGGCCGGCGCACCGGCGTACGCCTGATCCATGCCCATTGCGACGAAGCTCGTCTTCCCGGACCGGATCGCCTCCGGCATGTTGACCATGTTCGCTTCCAGCGTGCCCATGCGCGCCTGGTCGACCAGGTCGGGGCGATCGGCGAGCACGAGTGAGGTCTCGTACCGGCCCGCGTGTCCCGCGCCGGCTCGGAACTCGTCCGTGAGGCGCTCGGCGTTCGCCCGCCGCGTGACGTCGAGCAGCGGCAGGGCGAGCTCGCGAAGCGTCCAGACCTGCTCCGGCTCGAGGTGGCTGTTGACGAGCACGACCCGCTCGAGCCCCGAGCAGATATCGGTCACGAGCGAGCGCAGCGTCTCTTCGCCGATCGAGACCCCGCCGGGGAAGTCGCTGCCGTAACGGGTGACGCCGTACGAGACCTCCGGGAGGACGAGCACGTCGACCTCGCCGCGCAGCCGTTCGGCCGCGCGCCGGCAGATCCCGACCGAGATCAGCGTGTCCGTCGCGAGCGGTGCGTGCGGCCCGTGAGGCTCGGTCGCCCCGAGCGGCAGGAGGTGCACGGCGCCGGCGCGACCCTCGAGCGCCGGGTAGGCCAATTCGCCTAGTAACAGACTGTTACTTGCCCCCGAACGGCGCATGGTCAGCGCGATACCCCGGCTTGTAACAGACTGTTACTTGCCTCCAGGGGGCGCTCGATGTCGCCCTCGGGCAGGTCGAGGAGGACGAGGTCGGCTCGCCCCGCGGCGACCGCCGTGTTGGCGTCGTCGACGGTCGTCAGGTGGCCGCCGACGAGCGTCGGCACCCGTGCCTCGTTGCGGACGCGGTCGCTGAGCGCGGTCAGGAAGCCGCGCCTGTACTCCGGCCGGTCGTCGTGGACGGTCTGGCCGGCCTCGACGTGGATCAGGTCGGCGCCGCCCTCGGCCATGGCTCGCGCGATCGCCACGCCGTCGCCGACGGAGTTGCCGCGCGGGTGCCAGTCGGTGACCGAGAGCCGCACGGCGAGCACGCCCGGCCAGACCTCGCGGACGGCGTGGAGCACCGAGAGCGGGAAGCGAAGCCGATCGTCCTCCCGATTCACGAGCGGCGAGAGGTAGCTCCCGAGCAGATATCCCTGCGCCATGTCGAGCTCGAGCACGTCGACGCTGAGCTCGCCTGCCCGTCGCGCCGCCGCGACGAACTGCTCGCGGATCGCCGCCTCGTCCGGCTCGCCCGGAACCGCGCTGTACGGGCCATACGGCCTCCGCGTCGGAGCGACGACCGGCCAGCCCTCGGAGAGCGGCAGGTCGACCCCGACCGACCGTGGCTGCGTTGCGCCGCGCCGGCCGGCATGGCCGAGCTGGAGGAGCACCTGCCCCGACGGCGGGCTCCACTCGTCGATCGTCGGCGTCTCCGGCGTGACTCGACCCTCGGCGGAGACGGCGACGATCCCGCTCGGCACGAGGCCGAACCGGCTCTCGAACCGGACGCCGCGGAGCTCGAAGGGAGAGAACGCCGGCGGCGGAGAGACCGGAGAACCGCCGAACCAGGCATCGAGCGCGCGGGTGAACCGAGGGTCGCGGATCCCGAGGCTCGCGTGGGTGATCCTGCCACTACGGGTCAGGAGGTTGAACGCGAACTGGATCGGCTCGAGATGCGTGTAGCTCCCGACTCGCCGGAAGTAGCCGGCGCTCTCGCTGGCCGCTCCCTGCGTCCGCTCCACGGCCGGCCCGCGCTCCAGCTCGTAGTCGAGCAATGCCGCCTCGACGTCCCAGCCCCGCCGCGCGAGCGCGTTCGCGAGCGCAATCGAGTCCTCCATCGCGAGCTTGGTGCCGGACCCGATCGAGAAGTGCGCCGTGTGCGCCGCATCGCCGAGCAGCACGACGCGTCCGTCGTGCCAGACGGTGTTCGTCACCTTCGGGAAGTCGAGCCAGACCGAGCGGTTCGAGAACAGCTCGCGGCCGCGGAGGTCGCGGGCGAACAGCTGCTCGCAGAACACGAGCGTCTCCTCTTCGGACCTGTCCGAGTGACTGTCACTGAGCCACGTCTCGAGGGGACACTCGACGATGAACGTGGACATGCCCTCGTCGTACGGGTACGCGTGCACGTTGTAGACCCCGTGCTCCGTCTCCTTGAAGACGAACGTGAACGCGTCGAAGACGTGGTCGGTCCCGAACCAGACGTACTTCGACCCCTCGGGCTCGACCTTCGTCCCGAACTCGCCGAGCCCCCGGACGAGCGAGTTCGCGCCGTCCGCCCCGACGACGAGATCGGCCTCCGGCAGCTCAGAGACCTCGAGGCCGAAATCGAGCTCGACCCCGACCCCACGGCAACGCCGCTGCAGGATCTCCAACAGCCGCTTGCGCGCGATCGCCGAGAACGAATGCCCTCTCGAGCGCAGCTCCCGCCCCCGGTAGCGGATGTCGACGCGATCCCAGCGCGCGAACGTGTCCGTGATCTCCAGGTGCGTCTCGGGATCGGCGTCGCGCAGCGAGCCGAGCGTCTCTTCGCTGAAGACGACGCCCCAGCCGAACGTCGCATCCGGCGCGTTCCGTTCCGCCACCCGCACCTCCACCGACGGATCCGCCCTTCTGAGCAGGATCCCGAGATAGAGGCCCGCGGGCCCGCCACCGACGATCTCGACCCTCACGCGAGCGCCTCCGCGAGCCGGTTCAGCTCCTCGGGGTCGGCGACGGTGGGGAAGAGGACGAGCTCGTCGCAGCCCGCCTCCTCGTAGCCACGGACGAAGTCCTTGACCGCCCGTGCGCTCGTGAGGTTCTCCGCCGCGATTCGCTCGGCAAACGGGCCGGTGAAGGCGTAGTAGTCCCGGAGGTACTCGGCTCCGCGGCCGGCGTCGCCGAAGCAGAAATAGCCCTGGCCCCAGAGGCGCGGCTGCCCCGGGCGACCGAGATCCGCCCACGCGGCCTTGGCCCGCGCCGCGGCCGACGCGAATGCCCGCGGAGGGCCCCCGCCGTGTGCGTAGCCGTCCGCGTAGCGGGCCATCCGCGAGAAGGCCTGCCCGCTCATCCCGCCGGCCAGGAGCTCCATCCCGTCCCGAGCCGGCCCGATCCGGTCTCCGTCCACGCCGCCGCGGAGGTACGCGAGCTGCTCGGCGAGCTTTCTCCCACGGCCGCGCGGTTCCACGCCCGCCGCTTCGTAGTCCTCCAGCCGGGCTCCGACGGCGAGGCCGAGCGTCAACCGCCCGCCCGAGAGCGCGTGCACCGACGCAGCCTGCTTCGCCAGCAGCCCGGTGGGGCGCAGCGGGCCGATCGCGATCATGGTCGCAAGCCGCACGCGCGACGTGACCCCGGCGGCGGCCGCCAGCGCCGCGAACGGCTCCAGGCTGTCGTAGACGATCCGGTCGAGCACGCCCAGCGAGGAGAACGGCCCCTCGTCCGCTCGCCGCGCCCAGTCGAGCAGGAGCTCGCCGGTCGTCCCCGGCGTGGTCGTTGGCAGCCCTACCCCGACGTTCATCCGACCCGAAGCTTCACACTTCCGGCCAGGTGAGCTACCAGGAGCCGTCCCCGTTCGACAGCCACTACGGGCTCGTGGTCGACGAGGCGACCGACGAGGTCGTCAAGGGCCGCGTGCCGGTACGACCGCACGTCCTCCAGCCGATCGGCCTGGTGCACGGCGGCGTGCACGCGGCGATCGCAGAGGCGCTTGCCTCGCTCGGGACCAACGTCGGAGTAAATGAGGACGGCAAGATCGGCCTCGGCCAGTCGAACAACTCGAGTTTCCTCCGGCCGATCAGCGAAGGCACCGTTCACGCCGTCGCTCGCCGCCGCCACCGCGGCCGGACGACCTGGATCTGGGATGTGGAGATGACCGACGACGCCGGCCGCCTCTGCGCGATGAGCCGGGTCACGATCGCCGTCCGCGACCTCTGAAAAGAAAGAGCCCCGCCGTGGCGGGGCTCTTCCGAGTCTCTAGCCCTTGTGCTTGGGCTTGTCCTTCTTCTTGTCCTCGTGCTTGCCCTTGTGCTTGCCCGACTTGTGCTTCTTGCCCTTGCACTGCCCGAGCCGGTCGCCGCGCTTCATCGCGCGCTGGACCTTCCGGGCGCCCTTGACCTTGACGGTGTGCTTCTTGCCGTTTTTGGTCTTGTGGCACATCGTGAAGACGGCCGACCCGCACGGGCCGAGGGCGTCTCCGTGCCTCAGGTGAGCCCTCACGGCGTTCCGCGAGACCCGGATCGTGCGGAACGGATTCTTCTTCGACCCTGTCCGGTGACAGATCGTCACCTTCTTCTCGTACTGGGAGGCGGCTGCCGGAACGCCGGCCGGAGAGATCGCGGCGCCGACCGATGCCATCCACGCAACGGCGAAGGCGGCCACGAGCCCGGCGACAACGCCGACGGTTACGCCTTGCCTCTTGCGGCTCTTCATTGTCCTCGGAACCTCCTGGTCGTTTGCGGCCGGGGGGCCTGCGCTCACTCTAGCCGCCATATCGGCCGCGTAAACCCATTCTTGAAGCGCGGTCCACGGATCGAGGGATTCCCTAGCGGCCGCTCGTCGAGAAGTGCTGGTAGTCCTTCGAGGAGCGCCAGCGGCCGCCCCAGTGCCAGCCCACGGAGTCGAAGGCGCGCACGACGACGCTCGAGTGCGTCGCCATCCCGGCCTGACCACTCGAGCGGTCGAGGTACGCACGGCCGGCGGGCGGCTCCACGAGCCCGCCGTGGACGTACGGGTTCTCGACCGGGTTGAGGTCGATCGCCCTGCCGTACGCGTGCTCCGACCAGCGTCTCGTCCCGCCGACGAAACGGCAGTTGAACGCCGAGGTATTGTCGGCCCGCATCGAACGATCGTCGCTCCCTCGGTAGACCTCCAGGCCCAGCATCCGCCGGACGGGGAAGCGAGCCGCGTACAGCCGGCGGAAAACCGAGACCACGCGCCCGGTCTCCGAGGCGTCGACGACGAGGACGCCGACTCGGGAGCGACCCCGGAAGTCCCAGTGCCTGAGCCGCACCGTCCTGAAGCCGTGCAGGCCCGACGGGACAGCCCGGGCGCCACGAGTAGCGCACGTCCTCGGCGGTCACGCGTGAGACGCTCGAGCTGAAGGGCGGCGCCGTTGCTGCGCCGGCAGCGGGCACGAGCAGGACGAGGACCATGGCGGCCAGGAGCTTCGCCATGGCCCGAGGGTAGTCTCAGCCGGGTGCGATCGCTCGTCGTCGCCCTGGCCGCGCTCGCAGCGCTCACCGCGACCGGCCCGACCTCCGGCGGGACGGCGGCGTGCGCGCCGAGCCTGGCGAATCGCCTCAGGACCGTCGGCGCGGCCGATCAGCTGATCACCGTCGAAGCCCCCCGCTACAAGACGACGAGCGCGGCCCTTCGCCTCTGGGCCCGCGGCGGTGACGGCTGCTGGCGTCCGGTTGCCGGCCCCTGGACTGCCCGCGTCGGCTGGAACGGTCTTGCCGACCGGCGGCGCGAGGGAGACGGGACGACGCCGACCGGCGTCTACTCGATCGGCAGGACGATGTACGGCAACGCCCGGAGTCCGGGCATCCGCTACCGCTACCGCCGCCTCGTCTGCGGCGACTGGTGGAACGAGGATCCACGCTCGCCGACGTACAACACCTTCCAGCACGTCCGCTGCGGGACGAGGCCTCCGTTTCGCACCACCACGCCGGGCCTCTGGCAGGAGCAGACGGCCTACCGGCACTTCGCGGTCATCGAGTTCAACATGCGCCCCATCGTCCCCGGCCGGGGCTCAGGGATCTTCCTCCACGCGAAGACGGGGAGCTCGACCAACGGCTGCGTCAGCCTCCCCGTTCCGCAGCTCGTCTCGACGCTCAGCTGGCTCGATCCCGCGAAGCGCCCCCGGATCGTGATCGGGACCCGCCAGACCTTCCGCCGGCTCTAGCCGAGGCCGTCGGACCGCAACGCCGTCCGGACGGGATGAACACCCCGCTGGTTGCCAACTGGTTAAGAACCGTTCGGCGACACGACGGCGGCGCGTAGGCTGTGTAAGCAACTGCTCACACGGAAGGATTGGGGTCATCCTCCGTTCACCGCACGGGACCGGGAGGGACCCATGGGCGGAATGCGCAATCCAGATGTGGAGGCACCTGCGCGCACCCGGCGGAAATCCCGCCGCGCCACGAAAGCCGGGCGGGAAGCCGCCGCCTTCGAGATCCTCCAGTCGAAGCTCGAAGTGCCCAAGCTCCGTGATGGCCTCGTCAGCCGCTCGGCGCTGGTCAGCCGCCTGCGCACCCCGTCGAGCGCGCGGGTGATCAGCATCGCGGCGCCTGCCGGCTACGGCAAGACGACGCTGCTCGCGCAGTGGGCGGCGGAGGACGCGAGGCCATTCGCCTGGGTCTCCCTCGACGATCGCGACAACGACCCGGCCGCCTTTCTGACGTATCTGTCCGCCGCAGCGGACGGGATCAGGCCGGTGGACGCGAGCGTCTTCCGTGGAGCAGCATCGGGCGCCGATTCGCTGTGGACCGTGGGCCTTCCTCGCCTTGGCGCCGCCCTGGCCGCGATCGGGAAGCCGATGGTGCTCGTCCTCGACGACGTCCACGAGTTGCGAGACCGCGACTGCATCGATGCGCTCGAGCCGATCGCGAAGCATCTTCCGGATGGGGCGCAACTCGTGCTCTCCGGCCGGGCGGAGGAGCGGCTTCCCCTCGCGCGTCTGCGCGCGGCGGGACGCTTGCTTGCGCTTGGCCCGGCGGAGCTCGCGCTGAGCGACTCCGAGGCCAAAGGGCTCCTGACTGAGGCCGGCATCAAAGTGAGCGCGGCGGAGGCTGCGTCGCTGAACGAGCGAACGGAGGGCTGGGTCGCGGGTCTCTACCTCGCGGCGCTGTTCTCCCAGGAGGCCGGCTCGGACGAGCTCACCAGATTCAGTGGCGACGATCGGTTCGTGGCCGACTACATCCGGTCGGAGCATCTCTCGCGGCTGAAGCCCTCGGTGCTCGAGTTTCTGACGCGGACCTCGATTCTCGACCGGATGTGCGCTTCGCTTTGCGACGCTGTGCTCGATCGCGGCGACTCGGCACGCAGGCTGAAGGCACTCGAGCAGGCCAACCTCTTCCTCGTTCCGCTCGATCACCGCCGAGAGTGGTATCGCTTCCGCCACCTCTTCCGTGACACGCTCCGTGCTGAGCTCGATCGTCTCGAGCCTGAGGCCGGCGAGGGGCTGCACCGCCGCGCGGCTGCCTGGTACGAGCAGAACGGCCAACCGGAGGCCGCGATCGCGCACATGGCCGCAGCCGGCGACATTGACGAGGTCGCACGCCTGGTCGGCATGTTCGCGCTGCCGTACTACCGGAGCGGGCGCGTCGTCACCGTCGAGCGCTGGCTGAAGCAGCTCGACGATCCCAAGCTCCTCAGGCGCTACCCGGAGGTTGCCGCCTTCGGCGCGTTCCTGAACGGGCTTCGCGGCCGCCCTGACGACGCGGAGCGCTACTGGTTCGCGCTCGAGCACTCCGAGCACGACGGGCCGATGTCGGACGGCAGCTCCTCGGCCCAGGTTTGGGCCGCGCTCGTCCGTGCGACTCTCTGCCGCCACGGCACTGCGGAGATGGAAGCCGACGCGCGCCTCGCCCTGAGGGACCTCCCGGCGGCCAGCATCTGGCACCCGACTGCCCTTGCGTTGCTCGGCGTCTCGCTGCTCTTCGAGGGCGACCCGGAGTCGGCCGAGCAGGTCCTCGAGGAGACCGCGGAGGAGGCAGCCGGCAGCGGGGCGATCTACCCGGGCGTGATCGCACATTCCGAGCTTGCGCTCCTCGCTCTCGAGCGGCGTGATGCAGAGAAGGCGGAGGCCGATCTCGCCGCCGCCCGGGCGCTCCTCGAGAACCAGCCCCTCGAGGAGTACGTCTTGGCTGCGATCTATCTCGCGGCCTCGGCGCAAGCCGCGTTCGCCCGGGGCCAGGCCGCCACCGCACGCGAGCTGCTCGTCCGCGCGATGCGGTTGCGGCCGCAGCTGACGCACGCCGTCCCATGGTTCGGCGTCCACACGAGGCTGGAGCTCGCCAGGACGCACTTTGCGCTCGGCGACATCGAGGGCGCTCGGACGCTGTGCCGGGAGGCCTTCGACGTCATCAGCCAGCGGCCGGAGCTCGGCACGCTGCGGACGCAGGCGGACGAGCTGCGCGACCGGCTGGCGGGCGTCGCGAGCATGGACGACGGCTGGGCCTCGTCGCTGACGGCGGCCGAGCTGCGGCTCCTCCCGCTGCTGACGACCCATCTCACGTTCCGGGAGATCGCCGAGCGCCTCTATGTCTCGCGCAACACGGTGAAGACGCAGGCGATCTCCGTCTACCGGAAGCTCGACGCGTCCAGCCGGAGCGAGGCGATCGAGCGCGCGCTCGAGCTCGGGCTCGTCGATGCGCCGGTTGCCTCCGGCTCGCGTTTCACCCCGGCTGGATGATGCGCCCCCGGCGCCGCAGGCATGGAATGAGATCGAGAGATGCAGGATTACCAGGTCACGCTGCGCAAGCTCGCGGTCCGTGATGACCGGTACATCGACGCACTGCTCCAGGCCGACTCGGCCAGTCCGACCCTTGCGGGGATCGACGCGCGCTCACACGCGCTGATCCGGATCGGCGCGCTGATCGCCATGAACGCGGCCCCGGCCGCCTACATGGCTTCCGTGGACGCGGCACTGCGCGCCGGCGCGTCCAACGAGGAGATCGTCGGAACGCTGATCACGGTGCTTCCGACGGTCGGCGTCGGCCGTGTCGTCACCGCGGCGCCCAACCTCGGCCTCGCGATGGGCTACGACGTCGCGGACGCGCTCGAGCTCGTCGAGGACGGCAGCTAGACCCGAGCACCGCTCGGTAGCGGCTCCAGGCATTCTGCGGCCCGATGAGCTCACCCACCCCAGGATTTAGCTCGATCTCCGAGATTCGGAAGCGAGCGCTCGATCTCCTCTCTGCGCCGGTGAGCAGGCACGACCTCCAGTTGGCGTTCGGCGAGAGCCGCGCGTCGTCCGTCGACGTTCACGTCGAGGGGCGGAACTTCTACCCGCCGATGCTCGAGGACATCCGCGCCGCCACGTCCTCGGTCCACATCAACCAGTTCGGGTTCCGGCCCGGCGAGGTCGGTGAGGCCTTCGCCGACACGCTCGTTGCGAAGGCGGCCGAGGGCGTTCCGGTCCGCCTCGTCGTCGACCGCCAGGGATCGAAGCCCGAGGAGGATTCGCGAGCGCTTTACGGGCGGCTCACTGCCGCCGGCATCGAGGTCTGCGTCGTCCGGGCAACGAAGCCGCGTGCACCATTCGGGCCGCTGGGACGCGACAGCGAGACGCGCTGGAACCTGGCCGCGCTCGGCCACATCGACCACCGCAAGGTCGTGATCGTGGACGGCCGAATCGGCTGGATCGGCGGAGCCGGCATCGAGGACCATTTCCAGGACGGCCGCTTCCATGACCTGTTCCTGCGGGCTGCAGGCCCGGTGGTCGCACAGCTCCAGCTGGTGTTCCTCGCCAGCTTCCGGTGGCTCGGAGGCGCGGTTCCTCCTGCCGACATCGACATGCTCTTGCCGTCGCTCGACGCGGGACCGGAAGCCGTTCCAGCCGTCGTCCTTCACAACGCGCCCGGCCGGTACCGGCCGATCACCGACGCGATCGCGCGCCTCCTGGAGAGTGCGAGCGAGACGCTCGACGTCGTCAACCCGTACGTCACCGACCGGGGAATGATCCGACGCATCGAGCAAGCGGCCCGTCGGGGCGTCCGAGTCCGGCTCTTCGTCCCGGCGAACGCGAACAACTGGGCGTGCGCCGCCGCGCAGAGGTTCCACCACGCGAAGCTGCTGGACGCCGGCGTTCGCATCCTCGAGTACCCGACGATGCTCCACGCCAAGGCGTTTGTGCGCGACGGTGAGGAGCTGCTCGCCGGCACGTGCAATCTCGAGGCATGGAGCCTGAAGCGGTTCTTCGAGATCGACCTTCACGTTCGGTCGGAGGCCGTCGCATCTCAGTTCGACGAGCGGTTCAGCTCGCCGGCCGAGGCGGTCTCGGCTCCCGGGCAACGGCTGACCGGGACGAGGGAGCGGGCCAAGGCGATCGTGTTCGCCGGCCTCTCGCCGTTGCTCTGATGCGGTCGGTTGCGTCGCCAGTAGAGTCGCGGTGATGAGCGATGCCGAGTCGGGGCTGGACGCTCACGTCGGGCAGTTCCGAGACGTTCGTCGGCAACTGGAGGACGCGGTCCTCCCGCTGGCGACCTCGGTCGACGGGCGCCGCTTCTCCTTCCAGGCTCCCTTGCGGGGTCTCGAGCTCCAGCCCGGCGGGTATGCGGCGATCGAGGACGACGGCTCCACGCGGCTCGGCCAGGTGCTCGACGTCGAGGTCGCCCACATGGACGGGCCGGAGCTCGGTCGGGAGATCGGCGAAGCTGCCGACGCCTTCGACGTCCGTTCCCGCACCGTCCTCCGTCTGGCGCGGGGAAGCGGCGTGGTGCTCGACGGTCAGTCGGGGCCGTTTCACGACGCATCAGTCCACGCCGCGCCGCCCGACGCGGTCTCCGCCTGGATGGAAGCGGGTGCAGCCCGGCGGCGCGACCCTGACCGTCGGCGAGCTGGCGCTGGTCGAGGGCGTTCCGCTCTCGCTCGCGGCCGGCGGCTTCGACCGGCATACCTTCTTCTGCGGGCAATCCGGCTCCGGCAAGACCTACGCGCTCGGGACGATCCTCGAACGGCTCCTGCTGGAGACGACGCTCCGGATCGTCGTGCTCGACCCGAACTCCGACTTCGTCCGCCTTGCCGAGCTGAGGGAGGGCGTCGACGAGGGGCTCGCGGCCCGCTACCGGGCGGCTGCGTCCGGGGTCGTCGTGCGCCGTGCTGCCGATCGGGGGAGCGAGCGGTTGCGACTGCGCTTTGCCGAGCTCGACCCGGAGACCCAGGCGGCTCTCCTCCGCCTCGACCCGATCCACGACCGCGACGAGTACTCGGAGCTCGTCCAGCTCCTCGAGCAGACGCAGACCAGCGAGCCGCCGCCCACCCCCGAAGCCCTTCGGCAACTCCTCGAACGTGAGGCCCCCGTCCTCGGCCGGAGGATCCAGAACCTCGGCGTCGACCGCTGGCAGGTGTGGGCCGCGGGGGACGAGGGCTCGCTGCTCGACGAGCTCGGCGGGTCGGGGCCGCGCTGCCTCGTCGTCGACCTCGGCTCGCTGCCGACGCGGGAGGAGCAACATCTCACCGCGGCAGCGGTTCTCGGCCACCTCTGGGAGAGGCGTGCCGAGCGCGAGCCGGTGCTCGTCGTTCTGGACGAGGCACACAACGTCTGCCCGCAGGTCCCGGAGGGCGAGCTGCTCGAGCTCGCCACCGAGCACGCAGTACGAATCGCCGGCGAGGGCCGCAAGTACGGCCTCTACCTGCTCGTCGTCACGCAGCGCCCGCAGAAGGTGCACGAGAACGTCGTCTCGCAATGCGACAACCTGGCGTTGATGCGGATGAACTCGCTCGCGGACCTGGACTACGTCGGGGAGGTCTTCTCCCATGCGCCGCGCGGACTGCTCGAGCGGGCAGTCGCGTTCAAGCAGGGCGAGGCGCTGTTCGCGGGCAAGCTCGTGTCGCACCCGACGCTCGGCCGCATCGGCGCGCGACTCTCCGAGGAGGGTGGCAGCGACGTGCCGGCCGACTGGGCGCGTTCACAGGCGTGAATCAAGGCCACTTGCAACCCTGTCCGACGACTGACGTATTTTTGCCGCTAGTGGCAATGACCGGGCAACGACGGGGGTGGATGTAGGTGTCCACCGTCGATTCCACCGCCGACGGCCCCCCGACCGTCTCGACGACTGCCCGCGCCACTGTCGCGGGACCGTCGTACATCGCCTGGACCGCCCTTGCGCTGATGACCGTGTCGTCGGTGGCCAGCCTGCGGCCGGCGCCGACGATGGCCGTCTACGGCCTCGCCTGCGTGTTCCTCTACGTGCTGCCGGCGATCGTGTTCCTGATCCCGACGGCGCTCGTCTCGGCCGAGCTCGCCTCGGGCTGGAACGGCGGCATCTACCGCTGGGTGACGGAGGGCATCTCGCCACGGATGGGATTCACCGCCGCCTGGCACCAGTACGCGATGACGCTCTTCTACTACCCGTCGCTCCTGTCGTTCGTGGCCGCGACGCTCGCCTACGTGATCGCCCCGGACCTGGCGGCGAGCGGCGTCTGGACCGCGATCGTGATCATCACCGTCTACTGGCTCGGAGTAATGGTCTCGCTGCGCGGCGGCATCGGCGTGATCGCCAAGCTCGCCTCGAGCGGCGTCTTGATCGGCACCCTGATCCCGGGTGTCGCTGCTCGTCACCCTCGGGAATC
The DNA here is from genome assembly GCA_963827705.1 of uncultured Actinomycetes bacterium. Taxonomy (GTDB): domain Bacteria; phylum Actinomycetota; class Thermoleophilia; order Gaiellales; family Gaiellaceae; genus JACDAN01. The sequence goes on along the minus strand of CAWHBN010000017.1, from coordinate 4,597 downwards.
ATCTACCTGGCCCAGGGGAACGCATCCGCGGCGCCGATGAACGCGGAGCACATCTTCCCGGCCTGGACAGGGATCGCGAGCATCGTCCTCATCGTCTCGAACTTCGGCGCCTACTCCGGCATGGAGATGAACGCCGTGCACGTCAACCGGCTCCGCGACCCGCAGAAGCCAGTTCCCGAGGGTCATGCTCGTCGCCACCGTGCTCGTGCTCCTCATCCTGATCCTGCCGCCGCTCGCGATCAGCTGGGTCGTTCCGGCCCAGGACGTGAGCCTGACGGCGGGGATCATGCAGGCCTTCGAAGCGGTGCTCGCGTTCTTCGGCATCCAGTGGTTGACGCCGATCATCGGGCTCGCGATCGTGTCCGCCTCGCTGGCCGGCTTCCTCACCTGGCTGGCCGGGCCGTCGCGGAGCCTGCTGCTCGTCGCCCGCGAGGGCGGCTACATGCCGCCGTGGTTCCAGCGGACGAACGAGGCGGGCGTGCAGCAGAACATCCTCGTCGCGCAGGGGGCTCTGACCACGGTGCTCGCGCTCCTCTTCGCGTTCGTCCCGGCCGTCTCGAACGCCTACTGGATCTTCATGACGATCACGACGTCGGTCTATCTCCTCATGTACCTGTCGATGTTCGTCGCCGCGTACAACCTGCGGAAACGGCAGCCCGACCATCCCCGCGGCTACCGCGCGCCGGCCCTGACGCTGCTCTGCGTCATGGGCTTCCTTTCCTCGGCCGCGGCCGTCACCATCGGCTTCGTCCCGCCCTCGCAGCTCGGCACTCTGAGCACGACCGGGTACCTCTTCTTCGTCGGTGGCGGCGTGCTCCTACTCGGCCTCATCGTTCCGTTGCTCTTTCTCTGGCTCCAGAAGCCGAGCTGGAAGATCGCGGAGCCGTTGCCGGATGAGCCTTCCCCGGAGACTGCCTCATGAGGGAGCGCACGATCTACTGGCTCGTCGCCGGCGGCCTCGGCGTGCTGCTGATCGTGATGCTCGTCACCTTCAACTACGACCGCCAGAACGCGGAAGCAGACGCCAAGGCGGCAGAGCTGATCGCCGTCTACGAAGAGGCTGGGCTCCCGGCTCCGGATGTGGACGAGATTGCGCGGGTGCTGGGCGACGACGGCGGCGCCGTGTGTGAGACGGCAGACAGCGAGCTCGTGCAGGGCTACTGGAAGCTCCGGCTCGCCGTCGGCGGCAACGTCTACGAACGCCCAGTCAGGCTCGACGGGCGGATCCGCGAGGGGCTGTTGTCGGTCATCGACGTCTACTGTCCCGAGAAGCGTCCCGACATCGAGGACTTCTTCGAGGACTGGGACTTCGACGACACCGTCCGCGACTAGCGTTAGTAGGGCCGTGGCCCAGGACGCTCTCCGCGAACAGATCAAGAACTTGATGCCGCAGGCGTGGGAGGACCTCTCGCGAGCGGTCTCGTTCAGGTCGGTCGCGGACGGCAGCGAGCCCGAGCAGTGCGAGCAGATGGTCGAGTGGACCGTCGACGCCCTCTCGGGCGTCGGCGTCCAGGACGTCCGCGCCCACGAGACGACTGACGGGAGCAAGACCGTCACCGGCCAGGTCCCGGGGCCGCCGGGGGCGCCGACGGTCCTCCTCTACTTCCATCACGACGTCCAGCCGGCATCGGAAGAGAACTGGGAGTCGCCTGCGTGGGAGCTGACCGAGCGAAACGGCCGCTGGTACGGGCGCGGCGCCGCCGACTGCAAGGGAAGCTTGACCGCGCACCTTGCCGCCCTCCGCGCGCTCGGGCAGGAGTCGCCCGTGACCGTCAAGATCGTCGGCGAGGGATCCGAGGAGCAGGGAACCGGCGGTCTCGAGGCGTTCGTTCCGCAGAACCCCGACCTCCTCCGGGCGGACGCGATCCTCGTCTGCGACACGGGCAACGTCGCGGTCGGCGTGCCGACGCTCACCGCGAGCCTGCGCGGGATGGCCAGAGTGTGGGTCACCGTGCGAACGCTCGAAGGTCCCGTGCACTCGGGCATGTTCGGCGGCGCCGCACCGGACGCGCTCGCGGCCCTCATCCGCATGCTCGACTCCATGCGCGACGAGCGGGGCAACACGACGATCCGCGGGCTTGACGGGACGCAGAAGTGGCCGGGCGCGGCGTATCCCCCCGAGCAGCTGCGCAAGGACGCCGGCGTGCTCGACGGCGTGGACGTCCTGGGTGACGACGTGGCCGACACGCTCTGGGCGCGGCCCGCCGCCACCGTTCTCGGCATCGATTGCCCGCCCGTCGTCGGCTCTTCGGCGGCCGTGCCCAACGAGGCACGCGCCCGCATCGACCTCCGAATCCCGCCCGGCGTGGATGCGAAGGACGCGCAGTCGAAGCTGATCGAGCATTTCGAGGCTGTGGCGCCGTGGAACGTCCAGCTCGAGTTCGAGCGAGAGGCGGACGGCGAGCCCTTCAAGGGCGCGACGGAAGGGCCCGGCTTCGAGGCCATGTCGAACGCCATGCAGTGACGCCTATGGACGCGACGTGACGCTCCAGGGCCAGGGCGGCTCGATCCCGCTCTGCACCGTCCTGCAGGAAACGTTCCCCGACGCCGAGATCATGCTGCTCGGCGTCGAGGAGCCGCAGTGCCTGATCCACGCCGCCAACGAGAGCGTCGACCCGACCGAGATCGAGCGGATCGCGCTCGCCGAGGTGCTCTTCATGCAGAAGTACGCACAGGCGAAAGCCTCGTAGCGGCCATGGCAACGACCGAGACTCCCACTGCGTTCACGGCCGAGGACTTCTCCCGGCGCATGGAGCGAGCAGCCGAGCAGGCGGAAGCGAAGGGACTCACGGGCGTCCTCGTCGCGCCGGGCCCCGATCTCATGTACTTCACGGGCTACGAGCCGATCGCGATCACCGAGCGGATCACGATGCTCGTCCTCCAGGCGTCGCAGCGAGCCGGCCATGATCGTGCCGGTGCTCGAGCGGCCCGACGCCGAAGCGTCGCCGGGAGCCGCGGCCCTGTCGCTCGCGGACTGGTCGGACGGCAGCGACCCCTACGCCGCGACCGCGAAGCTGCTCGACTCTCGCGGCAAGTACGCGATCTCAGACTCGGCGTGGGCGATGCACGTGCTCGGCCTCCAGCGGGAGCTGCCCGAGTCGGAGTACGTGTCGATGACGAGCGCACTGCCGATGCTGCGCGCCGTCAAGGACGCGGACGAGCTCGAACGACTCGCCGCCGCGGGTGCCGCGGCCGATGCGAGCTTCGAGCAGATCAGGCAGGTCCGCTTCGCCGGTCGCCCCGAGAGCGAGGTCGCCGCTGATCTCGCCGGCTTCCTCCGTGAGCACGGACATTCGGAGATCGACTTCACCGTCGTCGGCTCGGGCCCGAACGGCGCCAACCCCCATCACGAGTTCGGCGAGCGTGTGATCGAGGAAGGCGACATGGTCGTGCTGGACTTCGGCGGCATCAAGGACGGCTACGCGCTCGGACACGACCCGCACGGTCCACGTCGGCGAGCCGGCCGACGACGAACGCGAGGTCTACGAGGTCGTCCGGCGAGCGCAGCAGGCGGGCTTCGAGGCGGTGCGGCCGGGCGTCGAGTGCCAGGAGATCGACCGGGCCGCGCGGCGCGTGATCGCCGACGCGGGGTACGGCGAGCAGTTCATCCACCGGACGGGGCACGGCATCGGCCTCACGACGCACGAGCCGCCGTACATGGTCGAGGGCGACACGAATCCGCTCGAGCCGGGGATGTGCTTCTCGATCGAGCCCGGCATCTATCTCACCGGAAAGTTCGGCGTTCGGATCGAGGACATCGTCACCGTCACCGACGACGCCGGACGGCGCTTCAACAACACGTCGCACGAGCTCCAGATCGTCGCGTGAGCGTCCGCGGCGCAGCGTTCCTCGGCATCGGCGCGATGGTCGGCGCCGGCATCTTCGCGCTGCTCGGCGAGGCAGGCGCGGTCGCGGGTTCTGCCGTCTGGCTCTCCTTCCTGCTCGCCGGCATCGTCGCCACCCTGCTCGGCTACAACGTCGTCAAGCTCGGTGTCCGCTACCCGTCCTCCGGCGGGCTGATCGCCTACCTGCTGCAAGGGTTCGGGAATGGCCGCCTGGTCGGGATCGCGTCCTGGCTCGGGTACTTCGCCGCGATCGTGATCGTCTGCTCGATGGTCGCCGTCGCCTTCGGGAGCTATGCGACCTCGCTCTTCGTCGGCGACGACGCCGGGGCCGCCTGGGACAACGTCTTCACGTCGACCATCGTGGTCGCGATGGCCGCGATCAGCCTGGTCGGGGCGGGCTTCGTCGACCGGGTGCAGTCCCTGATCGTGGTCGTTCTGCTCGGCGTCTTCGCGATCTTCATCGCCGTGACGCTCGTGGACATCGACTGGGATCTGCTCGCGTTCGACGGCTATCCGCCCTTCTCGGACATCATCGCCAGCGTCGCGCTGACCTTCTTCGCCTACCTCGGCTTCAGCGTGATCACCTTCGCGGTCGGCGACCTCCGTGACCCGGCCCGCGAGTTGCCGAAGGCGATGTACATCGCACTCGGTGTCACAGCCCTGACGTACGTCCTGATCTCGCTGGGCGTGTTCGGCACGCTGACGGTCACAGAGGTCGTGGGCTACGGCGAGACGGCGATCGCGGAGGCGGC
>CAWHBN010000016.1:42500-352256 GCA_963827705.1 uncultured Actinomycetes bacterium | reverse complement strand
CGTCGCGCTCCTGGCGATCCCGCAGTCGCCGCTTCACCGCGAAATCAAGCTCGGCCTCGACCTCCAGGGCGGCGTCGAGCTCGTGCTCAAGGCGATCCCGCCCAAGGGCGAGGAGGTCACCGAGGAGAACCTCGACCTTGCGATCGAGGTCATCCGGAACCGCGTCGACGCGCTCGGTGTCGCCGAGCCGGAGATCCGGCAGCAGGGCAAGGACCAGATCTCGATCCAGCTTCCGGGCGTCGCCGATGCCGACAAAGCCGCCGAGCTGATCGGCAAGACCGCCCAGCTCTGGCTCTTCGACGTCAACGAGAACACGCTCGACCCGACGCGCGACGAGAACGGCTTCCCGGTCCCGGCCGCCGACCAGTTCCAGCTCCTGAAGGAGCTCCAGCCTCGGACGAAGAGCGGCGAGAGCCCCGAGTACTACCTCGTCGATCCGAAGACCAAGAAGGTGATCTCCGGCCCCGAGGACTCCGAGGAGCGGATCCGCACGGCGTACCGGACGCGCACTGGGAAGGCGATCCCGAAGGGGTTCGAGATCTGGGGAATCCCGGAGAAGACGATCATCCTCTCGTGCGGCGTCGGCGAGCGCTACTGCCCGGGCGTCAACGAAGCGCCTCCGACTCGCAACTACTACTACCTCTTCCGGTACGACCCGGAGAACAAGGAGAAGCCCGTCCCGGAGATGACGGGCGGCGACCTGAAGCTGGACGGCACCCGCAACGACTTCAGCCAGACCGACGGCGCGGTCGTCCTCATGGAGTTCACGGACGACGGTGGCGACAAGTTTCACGACGTCACGCGGGACATCGCCCAGCGCGGACAGCTGCTGTCGGGCCAGGTCGGAAAGGACAGGGCGCTTCAGGGTTTCGCGATCGTCCTCGACCGGGAGATCAAGTCGGCGCCGACGATCGACTGGGACCGAAACCCGGACGGCATCGCCGGCGGCTCGGCGGAGATCACAGGCATCGGTGACACCGGCGAGGCGAAGGATCTCGCGCTCGTCCTACGCAGCGGTGCGCTCCCGTACGAGTTCGAGCAGGTCGACTTCACCCGCGTCTCGGCCACGCTCGGAAAGGAGTCGCTCGACCAGGCGATCAAGGCGTCGCTGATCGGCCTCGCCGTCGTCTTCCTCTTCCTGCTCCTCGTCTACCGCTTCCTCGGCGTCATCGCAGTCATGGGTCTCGCGCTGAACGCCGCCTTCCTCTACGCGGTGATCGTGCTGTTCGAGGTCACGATGACCCTGCCGGGCTTCGCGGGCTTGATCCTCGCGATCGGGGTCGCGGCCGATGCCAACATCGTCATCTTCGAACGCATCAAGGAGGAGGCGGCTGCCCGCAATTCGGTGCGTGCCGCCATTGCGTCGGGCTACAAGAAGGGCTTTGCGACCATCATCGACGCGAACGTGGTCACGGCGATCACGGCGCTCGTCCTGTTCGCGGTCGCCACCGGTGGAGTGCGTGGGTTCGCCTTCATGCTCCTGCTCGGCACCGTCATCTCGATTTTCACCGCCGTCTTCGCGACGCGCGCGTTCCTCGGGCTCCTGGCCGGTTTCCGCTGGTTCGACAACCCGCGCTTCATGGGCGCCGAGCAGCAGAAGATGAAGCGCTGGCAGATGTTCGATGCGGTCGGCAAGCGCCGGATCTGGTTCACGATCGCCGGCGTCCTGATCGCCCTGTCGATCGGCTCGCTGATCTTCAAGGGGCTGAACCTGGGGATCGACTTCCGGGGCGGCACCGAGATCGAGTTCGCATCCGAGCAGCCCGTCACCCCGGAGGCTGTGAGCGCCGAGATGCGCGAGCTCGGCGAGCCGGACGCGATCGTCCAGGGACGCGGGGACGAGTCGCCTGAAGGCGGCTTCAACGAGTTCACGGTGCGGACCGAGCCGCTTGAGCCGGCCGGGGTCCGGGAGATCACGGGCGCGGTCACATCGGAGTTCGACGCGGTGCAGCGCGGCGTGCGCAACGTGTCCGCGAGCTTCTCGGATCAGATCCTCCGGGGTGCGCTCTACGCGATCCTGATCTCGTTCATCCTGATCACGATCTACATCTCGCTCCGCTTCCAGTGGCGGTTCGCGGTGCCGATCCTGCGGACGATCGTCAACGACGGTCTGATCGCGCTGGGGATCTACTCGTTCTCGGGCCGGGAGGTGAGCGCGGCGACCGTGGCCGCATTCCTGACCATCATCGGGTACTCGATCTACGACACGATCATCATCTTCGACCGCGTGCGCGAGAACCTGCCGATCATGCGGCGGGCCTCGATCAAGACGATCATCAACACCTCGCTCTGGGAGACCGTCCGCCGGTCGCTGGCGACGACGATCATCACCCTGCTCCCGGTCGGCGCGCTGTACCTCTTCGGCGGCGAGGTGCTTCAGGACTTCTCGTTCGCGATCCTGATCGGCATCGGCATCAGCGCCTTCTCCACGATCTTCATCGCCGCCCCGTTCCTCGCCGTGCTGCTAGAGCACGCACCGGAGTACAAGGGCCGCAAGGCGCTCGACGACGAGCCGGTGGAACGGCCCACCGACGTCGAGCCAGAGCCCGTGCCCGTCGGCGCGGTCGACGGAGGAGACGTCAGTGGGGACGGAGAGGTCGCCGCACCCGTTCCGGCCCCCGCCGTGGCGCCCGGCTCCGACGCGTCGAAGCGCGAGCGTCGCCGGCAGCGCCGCAGCGCTCGCCCTCATGGCCGAGCCAGATAGCAACGGCGCGGTCCGGGACCTCCTCGAGCGCATCGCTCTCGCCACGGTCGGCGCCGCCGCGCTGACGGCGGAGCGGGCGGACGCACTCGCCGACGAGCTCGCCGACCGCGGAATGGTGCGCCGCGACGAGGCGCGGGCGCTCATCGACGACGTGTCCGCGCGCTGGCGCGGGGACGCGACCCGCGTCGGCGAGATGGCCGGCTCGACGCTGGACCGCCTGTTCCGCGAGCTTGGCCTGGTCACGAAGGACGAGGTAGAGGAGCTCGAGCTGCGAATCGCCCAGCTGGAGCACCGCCTGCGCCTCCTGGAGGATCCACCCGAAAGGGGTTCAGGCCCGCAAGTGCAACACTGAGCGCATGGCTCAGGCGCCTCCGCGAAGCCTGGGGCGCATCTCCGAGATCGCCCAGGTCGCCGTCCGGCACGGGTTCGGCTACTTCTTCCGCCGCAACAAGCTGACCGACCTCATCGGCGAGGACGGCGAGGTTCTCAGCGAGGCACCATCCGAGCGGGGCCGCCACCTACGGGAGATGCTCGACGAGCTCGGCCCGACGTTCGTCAAGTTCGGCCAGCTGCTCTCGATGCGGCCGGACGTCCTCCCGCCGGACATCATCGCCGAGCTCCGCGGCCTCCAGGACGACGTGTCGCCGTTCCCGTACGAGGAGGCGGCGCAGGTGATCGAGGAGAGTCTCGGCCAGCCGGTCGAGCGGCTGTTCCGCGAGTTCGACCCGGTGCCGATGGCCGCAGCCTCGATCGGCCAGGTCCATCGCGCCGTCCTCCCGAACGGGCGCACGGTCGCCGTCAAGGTGCAGCGGCCCGGTGCGCCGCGCCAGATCGAGGCGGACCTCAACCTCATGTACCAGGCCGCCCGCCTCGCGAAGGAGCGCGTCCGGGCTCTGGACTTCATCGACGCCAAGGGGCTCGTCGACGAGTTCGCCCGCGCGATTCGACAGGAGCTCGACTACCGCCTCGAGGCGCGCAACGCGGAGACCTTCCGCAAGAACTTCGCGGGCCACCCGCACGTCAAGGTTCCGAGGGTCTACTGGACGTACACGCGGCCTCGCGTGCTCACGCTCGAGCACATTGACGGCACGCAGCTCGCGGACGTCGACACGCTCGACTACGGGCCCGAGGAGCGGCGCCGGCTCGCCGAGGTGCTCGCCGAGACGTGGATGACCATGATCTTCCGCCACGGCTTCTTCCACGGCGACCCGCACCCGGCGAACATCCTCATCCTCTCTCCCGACAACATCGGCCTCGTCGACTTCGGGCTCGCCGGCCGCCTGACGGACGAGGACGTCTCCAAGGCGACACGGCTCTTCATCGATGTCGCGAACGAGAACGTCGAGGCGATGCCGAGACGGCTCGCCGATCTCGGCGTCCGTTATCCGAAGGAGCGCCACGAGGAGTTCGTCGCCGAGCTGCGCGAGCTCTTCTACCGCTACTACGGCGCGACGCTCGAGGAGATCGACCCGCTCCAGGTCATGCGCGAGGTCTTCGGGATGATCTACCGGATGAACCTGCGTCTCCCGACCAGGTTCGTCCTGCTCGACCGCGCGATCGCCACGCTCGGCTCGGTCACCGTCGAGCTCTCGCCGGACTTAAACGTCTTCGAGATCGCCAAGCCGTACGCCCGCAGCCTGATGATCGGCCGCTATACGCCTGGACGCGTGGCCGCCCGTGCGCGTCGCGAGGGCTGGAACCTCGCGCGCATGGCTGCCGAAGTCCCGTACCAACTCCACGACACGCTCGAGGAGTTCCGCGACGGCCAGATCGAGGTCGGCTTCGTCCACAAGAACCTCGACGAGGTCACGGACCGGATCGTGCTGACGATGAACCGGCTCGTCATCGCCCTGGTCGTGTCCGCCGGCCTCGTCGCGTCGAGCCTCTTGGGGATCTTCGCGACCGGAGGCCCCGAGATTCTCGGGATCAACTCGCTGTCCGTCGTCGGCTTTCTGGTTTCGGGGATCCTCGGCTTCTGGCTCCTCTGGGGAGTCCTCCGCTCCGGGCGCCTGTAGCTCGGCGACACCCTCTCCTCGGCGCCTGCGACGCTGTGCCGCAGGGCTGCGCTGCTCGCCCCCTGCGACGAGCGACGTTCCACCAGGCCCTCCAGGCCTAGGCGGCTCTGGATTCTTCGTCGCAGATCTGCGTAAAAGGACATCTTTCCCCCGCGGGAGGGCGTTGCTAGCGTCGCGGGCATGACCAGCGCGCTGCTTCTCGCAGAACCGGAATCGGCGACGCGGGGCTTCCTCGAGCGCCACCTGCGGCAGGACGGGTTCGAGGTGTTGGAAGCCGTCGACGGGGAGGCGCTCGCGCTCGCGGAGCTGTCGCGGCCGGACCTCGTCCTCGCCTCGGACTCGCTCGCGCTGGAGCTGTGCCGGCGCGTCTCCGACGTTCCAGTGATCGTGCTCGGCCGGCCCGACTCGGACGCGGTCGATCGCGTGCGCGCGTTCGCAGGAGGGTGCGACGACTATCTCGCGAGGCCGTTCCACTACGAGGAGCTGCTGGCGCGGATCCGGGCGGTCCTCCGACGTGTCACCCCGCCCGAGCGCGACTACATCGAGGTGGGGGAGCTCCGGATCGACCGCGCCGCGAGGCGCGTCCTCGTCGCCGGCGTGCCGGTCGTCCTCGCCGCAAAGGAGTACGACCTCCTCGTCAAGCTGGCCGGCGACCCGACGCGCGTGTTCACGAAAGAGGAACTGCTGCGCGAGGTCTGGGGCTTCCGCTCGCTCGGCCGGACACGGACGCTGGACTCCCACGCGTCCCGCCTGCGGCGCAAGCTCTCGGCCGCAGGCGGCGACTTCGTGCGGAACGTCTGGGGAGTGGGCTACTCGCTGGTTGACGGCTAGCTCGACGGCGCAAGCGCGTCCTCGAACGAGCAGCCCCGGAGGCTGTACTTGAGCCGGTTGTTCGTGATGGTCGGCTCGCTTTGACCTCGCAGGCTGACCGCACTCGCCCTAGACGAACGTGGTTTGCCCACGTAGGGTCGTCCTCACTGGACCTATATCGATAGGCATGCATCCAAGAAGGGGGTGTGCTCCATGAACAAAACGCTCATTGCGAGCGGATTGCTTCTGGCCCTTCTAGTCCCATCCGCCTTCGCCGGCTCGCAGTCGCCCCAGGCGACGGTGCTCTGTGTCGAGCTTCAAGGCAACGCGGACACGCGCTACGACGTCAAGGCTCGTAGCGGAGGCAAGTGCGCGCGCGGGGAGCGAACGGTGGCGCTTCCGCGTGGCCTGAGAGGCCCGCGCTGGTCCGCGAGGGCCAGCAGGCGCACGTGGCCCTGCCGGCCCGCAGGGACCCGCAGGGCCCGCAGGGGCCAGCCGGAGCTGCCGGCGCCAAGGGCGACAAGGGCGATAAGGGCCGACCAGGGCGAACGCTGCCCACGCCTGAGTACGGCTTTGGCCGCTGTCGATCTCACGCGAGTCAAGACGGACCACGACCTGGCGCGTGATCGCCAGCGCTCAGGTCGCTGCTCGCCGGCACATACGGACGAGGTCGGAGGCTCGGTGTTCTACAGCGGTCTCAATGGCATGAGGCTCGGCGATATCGTCAACCTGGTCTATACCGGCAGTTCTCGACCGACACCGACACGAGCGCGTCGGCGTCCCGTACCTGCGGGTGTTCCTAGAGGGAGATACGCACGACGTGATCTTCTCTCCGAACACGCAGCCCTTACCGTTGATTGCGGAAGACGTGCTCCACCGGTCGGACGTGACCGAAGGAACTGTCCGCTACGACGACGACCCGGGCGCCGACCCCGACTCGCCATGGGAAGTGATCGCGGCTGAGCACGCCGACGAGATCATCTCGGGCATCTACGTCACGGTGGGCTTCTACCGCAGGCACGAACCTGACCGGGTGCCTGCGAACACTTAGCGTCAACGAGAACGTGTTCCTGCTCGGCAGCTGAGCAGGACCACGCGGGTCAGCGAGGCCGTCCCGTCCCCGCCGATTCAGGGGGCGGGACGGCCTTCCTTCTCGTAACGTGCATGGGGCGTCGGCTACTCGCTGCTGAACGACTCGGTGTAGCGGCCGAGCACGAAGTCCCAGCCGGGGCCGTAGTTCGCGCGCCCCTCGGGGTCGTCCCAGCCGCGGTGCTCGAGGTCGACCCGCGTCTTGGCGCCCTCGGGCGTGAACCGGATCTCGAGCTCGGTGGGGCCTCGCTCCGGGTTCACGCGCCAGCGCACGAGGAAGCGCTCGTGCGGCTCCCAGGCGAGGACGTCCGCCCACTCGGCCTCCTCGCCCTCCTCGCTCCGCTCGTACACGCGGCCGCCGACGCGCTCGTCGAAGACGATCTCGGCGACCTTGTCCTCGAAGATCGTGTGGCTTCTCGGCCACCAGCTCGTCACGTGCCGCGTGAAGGTCTCGAACGCGGTCTCCTGCGAGGCCTCCACCATGATCGTCTTGTTGATGGCCGCAAGCGCCTCCGTCGTGGTCATCCCTTGCTCCTTTCCCTCCGTTCGGCCTCGGCCTTGAAGTCGCCGAGCGCCTGATCCCAGAAGCGGTCGAAGTAGCTCCGGACGGCCTCGACGCCGTCCAGGTCGACGCGGTAGACGCGCCGCGTTCCTTCCGCCCGCTCGCGGACGAGGCCTGCGTCCTTCAGCACGCGCAGGTGCTGAGAGACGGCCGGGCGGCTGACGGGGAGCTCACCCGCCAGCTCGCCGACGGCCATCGGACTCCGGGCGAGCCGCTCGAAGATGGTTCTCCGAGTCGGGTCGCCGAGGGCGTTCATCGCTACTGCGTAAGCTTCCACTTACCGTAAGCCTAGGCTTACGATCAGCGGATGTCAAGCCTCGGTGTTCCCGCCTCGAGGTCGAGGAGCAGCCGCTTCCGCTCGAGCCCGCCGCCGTAGCCGACGAGGCTGCCGTTGGAGCCGACGACGCGGTGGCAAGGGAGCACGATCGGGATCGGATTGCGGTTCATGATCGTCCCGACCGCGCGGGCGGCGCGGGGGTTGCCGGCCTCGACCGCCAGCGACTTGTAGGTCGTGACCTCGCCGTAGGGCACCTTCGCGAGGCGCTCGAGGATGTCGCGCGAGAAGCCTTCGCGGCCGCGCAGGTCCAGCGGCAGGTCGAAGTCGCGGCGGCGGCCCTCGAAGTACTCGTCGAGCTCGCGGCGCACCGAGTCGAGCTCGCGCGGCGCGCGCAGGACCCGCACGCCGAACGTCCGGGCGAGCGTCTCGGTCTCGCGGTCCGGCTCGGGATCGAACGAGATCCGGCAGAGGCCGCGCTCGGTGACGGCGAGGAGGAGCGGGCCGATCTGTGTGTCGGCGACGTCGAACGAGACGTCGACGAGCCCCGCCTCGGTCGCGGCTTCCCTGAAACGGCGGTCGAGTGCCTTCGGAACGGCGGTCATTGCAGCCTCCTTCGCAGGCGCCGCACTCCGGAGGAAGCGGCCTGGCGGGCAGCCTCCTCGCTGGAGCCGAGTGCGGTGCCGATGTCCGAGTAGGACAGGTCGTAGCCATAGCGGAGCACGACCGCGGCACGCTCCTTCTCCGGGAGCTCGTCCGCGAGATGCTCGATCTGCGCGTACGTAGGCCGATCGTCGCTCGTCTCTCCGTCGAGGTCGGCAGCCGGCTCAGGGCGTCGTTTCCGCCCCTCGTCCGCGGCGACCCGGGTGGCGATCGTGAAGACCCAGGCGCGGAGGTAGCGGCCGTGACGCAGGCCGTCGTAGCCACGGAGAGCCCGGAGAAATGTCTCCTGGAACGCGTCCTCGGCCCGCTGCCGCCCGAGCAGGCGCACGAGGTGCGCGAACACGGCGTCGCGGTTCTCCGCGTAGAACCGCTCGAACGGCGGGACGGTCATCGCTTCCATCATCCTCTTCAACGTGGAGGTCGCGGAAGGTGTGAGATGCGCGGTCGTCGGCCACGTCGAGTGGGTGGACTTCGTCCCGGTCGAGCGCGTGCCGGAGCCCGGCGAGATCCTGACGACGAACGACCACTGGGCCGAGCCGGCGGGGGGCGGGGCGGTCGCCGCGGCGGAGTTGCTCCGGCTCGGTGCGGAGACGACGTTCTTCACCGCGGTGGGAGAGGACGAGCTGGGCCGGCGCGCCGAGGAGGCGCTGCGCTGGCACCGGCTTCGGCTCGAGGTCGCCGTTCGTGCCGCGCCCCAGCGGCGGGCGTTCACGTACGTGGACTCCCGCGGTGAGCGCACGATCACCGTGCTCGGGGAGAAGCTGCATCCGCTCGGGGCCGATCCGCTCGCGTGGGAGGAACTGGATGCGACCGCCGGCGTGTACTTCACCGCCGGCGACGAAGCGGCGCTCGGCCAGGCCCGCCGAGCCGGCGTCCTGGTCGCGACCGCGCGGGAGCTTCCGACTCTTCGCTCCGCCCGCATTCAGCTTGACGCGCTCGTCCACAGCGCGCGTGATCCGGCCGAGCGGTATGAGCCGGGCCAGCTCGACCCGGCGCCGAGGCTCGTCGTCTCGACGGAGGGCTCCGACGGTGGTCGGTTCGTCGCGGACGGGAAGGAGGGTCGCTGGGCGCCCGCGCCCCTCCCTGGGCCGCTCGCGGACACCTACGGCGCCGGCGACTCCTTCGCCGCCGGCCTGACCTTTGCCCTCGCGCAGGGCCGCTCTCCGCAGGAAGCGGTCGAGCTCGCTGCGGCCTCGGGCTCGCGCGCGATGACGAGACACGGAGCCGCTCGCGGCGGCGATTCGTCCTTCTGACAGAGTTCGACCATGCCCGAGGACCACTTCGGCGAGCGAGTTGCAGGGCGCTACGACGAGTCGTCCCCCGAGATGTTCGACCCTGCGATCGTCGATCCGGCCGTCGACTTCCTCGTCGACCTGGCCGGCGATGGCGAGGCGCTCGAGCTCGGCATCGGCACAGGTCGCATCGCACTACCGCTCGCGCAGCGCGGCGTCCGCGTGCACGGCATCGACCTCTCGGAGGCGATGGTCGCGAGGCTGCGAGCCAAGCCAGGCGGCGATGCCATACCCGTGGCGATCGGCGACTTCGCGACAACCACCGTCGAGGGGACGTTCAGTGTCGCCTACCTCGTCTTCAACACGATCAACAACCTGACCTCGCAAGACGAGCAGGTCGCGTGCTTCCAGAATGTCGCGGCGCACCTCGAGCCTGGCGGCTGCTTCGTGGTCGAGGTCGGCGTTCCGCAGCTCCAGCGGCTTCCGCCCGGCGAGACGGTCCGCCCGTTCGACGTCAGCCCCAACCATCTCGGCTTCGACGAGTACGACATCGCCTCGCAGGGGCTGATCTCCCACCACTACTCGCTGGTGGACGGCGCCTGGGAGGCCGCATCGACCCCGTTTCGCTACGTCTGGCCCGCGGAGCTCGACCTGATGGCACGGCTTGCCGGCATGAGGCTGCGCGAGCGCTGGAGCGGCTGGAAGCGCGAGCCGTTCACCAGCGAGAGCAGAAAGCATGTCTCCGTCTGGGAGAGAACCGCTTCGTGACCTGACCGGTGGTGACGATCGACGACGTGCGGGCGCTGACGGCCGGCCTGCCCAGGTCGTACGAAGCCTTTGTGCGGGGCCGGGTCAAGTTCCGTGTCGGCCGGATCGTCTACCTGGCCTTCTCGCGTGACCAGACGGTGATGGGCTTCGCCTTCCCCAAGGAAGAGCGTGATGCGCTGATCCAGACCTGGCCCGAGAAGTTCATGCAGCCCGATCCGGGAGACCTCCGTTACAACTGGGTGCACGTCCGCCTGGACGCGATCGACGAGCAGGAGCTGCTCGAGCTCGTCTTCGACGCCTGGCGGATGGTGGTGCCGAAGCGCCTCGCCGCCGCGTCGGACGACGATCTACGGCTCGGGCGAGTCGCGGACCTGTCCTGACGTTCAGCCCCGGGGTCGAACTCGTCGGCGCTTGCATCTTGCTCGAAGGGATTGACGAAGTGGGGAATGGTGGTAATTTATGGGGGAAAGTGGGAGACTGCTGATGGCCCTCACATGCTGCTCGGAGAGTACGAACACACAATCGACGACAAGAACCGGCTCACCCTTCCGGCCCGGTTCAGAGACGCGTTGTCCGAGGGCGTCGTCGTCACACGCGGCATGGACGGCTGCCTCTACGCGTACCCGCGGGCCGACTGGCAAGAGCAGTTCCAGTCGCGCGTCTCGAGTCTCGATCCGCTCAGCAGCGAGGGCCGCAAGCTGCAGCGCCACTTCTTCTCCGGCGCGGCCGAGGCGGAGCTGGACAAGCAGGGAAGGATCATGATTCCAGGAGCCCTGCTCCGCTACGCCGGCCTCGAGCGGGAAGTCGTTGTCGCCGGGATCCACGATCACCTCGAGATCTGGGATCGGGAGACCTGGCGGCGGGAGCTCAACGAGGTCGAAGGGAGTGCGGAGCATGTTGCCGAGCGTCTTGCAGCCAAGCGCGACTGATCACGTCCCCGTCCTCGCCGAGGAGGTTCGGCGCCTGCTCGACGTGCAGCCCGGGAACACGGTGATCGACGCGACCTTCGGGGCAGGCGGGCACGCCTCCGTGCTCGTCGAGGACCTGAAGGGCGACGGCAAGTACGTCGCCATCGACAGGGATCCCAACGTCAAGCCGTACTTCGAGTCCTTCCGGCGCCACGCCGGCGTCAAGACGCGGTTCCTGGCCGGGGACTTCGCCGACGTGCTGGAGCGGTTCGCCGACAACGGCCGCGGCGCCGACGCGATCCTCTTCGACCTCGGCGTCTCGAGCATGCAGCTCGACCGGCCCGAGCGCGGGTTTTCCTACGCGGCCGATGCGCCGCTGGACATGCGCATGGACCCGACCGCGGACGTTTCGGCCCGCGAGCTCGTGAACGAGGCGAGCGACCGCGAGCTGACGGAGATCTTCCGCTCGTACGGCGAGGAGCGCTATGCGCGGCAGATCGCGAAGCGCATCGTTCGTGAGCGGCGCGAGCATCCGTTCGAGACGACGGGCGAGCTCGTCGAGACGATCAAGGCCGCGATCCCGACGCCCGCCCGGTTCGGCGACGGGCATCCGGCCCGGCGGGTCTTCCAGGCGCTCCGGATCGCCGTCAACGACGAGCTGGGCGCTCTCGAGGCCGCCCTGCCCGCAGCGCTCGAGATGCTCGCACCCGGCGGCCGGATCGCCGTCATCAGCTTCCACTCGCTCGAGGACCGCATCGTCAAGCGGTTCTTCCGGGCGGAGGCACACGGCTGCACCTGCCCGCCGGACTTCCCGGTCTGCGTCTGCGGGAAGGAACCCTCGCTTCGCGTTCTCACCCGGAAAGCCGTCCGGCCGAGCGCCCAGGAGATCGCGACGAACCCGCGCGCTGCGTCGGCGCGGCTCCGCGGAGCCGTCAAGAGCTGATGGCCGTCGCGGTCGCACGCGCTCGCCCGGCAGCGCGGCCAAAGCGTCGCGCCAAGGCCCAGCGACGAACCGCCGGCGGCGCGGTCTGGATCGTCCTCGTCGGCGTCCTCCTCGCAGGCGTCGTGGCACTCAACGTGGCGGTGCTGCGGCTGAACCTCCAGTTCGACCAGCTCGCTCGCGACCACGACAAGCTTCGCGCCGAGTCCGCCGAGCTCGCTTCCGAGCTCGCGACGCGTTCCGCTTCGGCGCGCACGAGCAGCCTCGCACGGAACCGCCTCGGATACCTGCCGGCTGATCCGGCCACGACGACGTACCTGGATCTCGGCGGGCGGTGAACCGGCGGCTCCCCAACCGCCGGATCAGGCTCCTGCTGGTCCTCTTCACGCTCGCCTTCGCCGGCCTCTTCGGCCGGGCCGTCTGGCTCCAGGGCGTGCACGCACGCGGGCTCGACCGGATCGCGCAGGGCCAGCACCATGCGACCGTCGCGCTGCCGGCCCCTCGAGGCGCCATGGTCGACCGGAACGGCGTGCAGCTGGCGATCGGCCGGCGCGCCACGACCGTCTACGCCAACCCGAAGCACATCGCCAATCCGCAGGCAGCGGCGATCGCGGCCGGCAAGGCGCTCCGCCTCGACCCGGACAAGCTCTACGGCTCGCTGGCCGACCAGTCGCGCGGCTTCGTCTACGTCGCCCGGAAGGCCGACGCGAAGCGCGCCGACGCGCTGCAGCGAAAGGGCATCCAGGGTCTCGGGTTCTACTCTGAGGAGCGGCGCGTGTATCCGCAGGGATCGGTCGGCGCCCATGTTCTCGGGTACGCGGGTGTCGACAACAAGGGCCTGTCCGGCCTCGAGCTGGCGCTGAACGGGACGCTGACCGGGCGCCCAGGGCGCGAGACCGTCGTCCGCGACCCGTTCGGCCGCGCGCTCGACGTCCTGCACGCGACTCCGGCCGTCGAGGGCCGCGACGTCCGCCTGACGCTCGATGCGACCCTGCAGGCGAACGCGGAGTCGATTCTCCGCTCGACCGTGCGCCGCTGGGGCGCGCTGGCCGCGACCGCCGTGGTGCTCGACCCGCACAGCGGCGAGGTGCTCGCGTTGGCCGTCGAGCCGGGCTTCGACGCCAACCGCTTCCCGCAGACCTCCCGTGACGTGCAGCGGAACCGCGCCGTCACCGACACGTACGAGCCGGGGTCGACGCTGAAGGTGGTGACCGTCGCGGGCGCGCTTTCCGAGGGGCTCGTCAGCCCGACGACGCAGTTCACGCTTGCCCCGAGGATCCAGGTGGCCGACCGAGTGATCCATGAGGCGCACCGAACAGGCACCGAGCGGATGACGGTTTCCTCGATCCTGGCGCAGTCCTCCAACATCGGAACGATCACGCTCGCCCAGCTCCTCGGCCGGGAGCGGCTGACCAAGTGGCTCGGCCGGTTCGGGTTCGGCACGAAGACCGGCATCGATTTCCCGGGCGAGACGCGGGGGATCCTCCCGGGCTACTGGTCGGGCTCCACGATCGGCACGCTGCCGATCGGCCACGGCATCGCCGTCACGCCTGTGCAGATGGCGACCGCCTACGCCGCGGTCGCAAACGGGGGCGTCTGGAAGCAGCCGCATCTCGTCCTGTCGAGTCGCGTGAAGCAGCGCCGCGTCATCTCCCGCCGAGTCTCCGAACAGTTGATGGCGATGATGCGCGACGTCGTTCTCGAGGGCACCGGCACGGAGGCGGCGGTCGAGGGCTATCAGGTGGCGGGGAAGACCGGAACCGCGGCCAAGCCGGACCCGCGCGGCGGCTACTCGACCTCCCGCTACGTCGCCTCGTTCGTCGGCGCGGTGCCCGCGAGTGACCCGCGGCTCGTGATCCTCGTCACCGTCGACGAGCCGAGCACGATCTGGGGCGGCACCGTCGCGGCGCCGGCGTTCCAGCAGATCGCGCGATTTGCCCTCCAGTACCTCGAGATCCCGCCCGACGCCGCCTCCTGAGCTAGCCTCCAGCCGATCGATGGATCTCGAGCGGCTGATCAGCGCGCTCGGACCCCTGGAGGTCCGCGGAGGCGCTCCGACGGACATCACCGACCTCGCCTACGACACGCGCGAGGTTCGCCCGGGTGCGCTCTTCTTCTGCGCCCGCGGCGAGACGGTCGACCGTCACGACCTGGCCGGCGAGGCGGTCGAGCGCGGGGCAGTGGCGCTCGTCGTCGAGCGTCCGCTCGACCTCGACGTCCCGCAGCTGGTCGTAAAGTCCGCGCGGGACGCAATGCCGGTCGCGGCCGACGAGTTCTTTGAGCGGCCTACCGAGGAATTGCTACTCGCCGGCATCACCGGCACGAATGGGAAGACGACCACCGCGTACCTGCTCCACTCGATCTTCGACGTGGCCGGCATGCGCCCGGGTCTGATCGGGACGATCGAGTCGCGTGTCGGCGGTGAGTCGCGCCCCGCCGTGAGGACGACGCCGGAGTCGATCGACCTCCAGCGCACGTTCCGGGCAATGCTCGACGCCGGCGACCGGAGCGCCGCGATGGAGGCGACTTCGCACGGCTCCGTCCTCGGCCGTCTCGATCGTGTCCGGTTCAAGGCGCTCGCGTTCACGAACCTGACGCAGGACCACCTCGACTTCCACGGGACAATGGACGAGTACTACGAGGCGAAACGGAGGCTCTTCACCGAGCACGAGCCGGCGGCGGCGGCGGCGATCAACGTCGGCGGCGAGTGGGGACGGCGCCTTGCAAAGGAGCTCCGCGAGCTGGACCGCGCGCCGCTCCTCACCTTCGGGCTCACCGACGAGGCCGAGGTCCGGGAAGTGCCCGCGAGCCCGCTTCAGGGCCGCTTCAACCAAGAGAACACTCTTGCCGCCGTTGCCCTGGCGCGCCTCGTCAGCGTGCCCGAGGCGGCGATCGAGCGGGGGTTGGCGGAGGCGCCGAGCGTACCGGGGCGCTTTGAATCGGTCGACGAGGGTCAGCCCTTCTCGGTGATCGTCGACTACGCGCACACGCCCGACTCGCTCGCGAACGTCCTTCGGACCGCCCGCGATCTGGCGACCGGACGCCTCATCTGCGTGTTCGGCTGCGGCGGCGACCGGGACCGCGGCAAGCGGCCGGAGATGGGGCGGATCGCCGCGGAGCTCGCGGACGTGCCGATCGTGACCTCGGACAACCCACGGAGCGAGGATCCGCTTGCGATCATCGACGAGATCCTTGCCGGGATGGGTCCCGAGCCCGAGGTCGAGCCCGACCGCCGAGCCGCGATCACCAAGGCGGTGGGCCGCGCGCGCGAGGGCGACGTCGTCGTCATCGCCGGCAAGGGCCACGAACAGGGGCAGGAGTTCGCCGACCGCAAGCTCCCGTTCGACGACCGAGAGGTCGCCCGGGAGGCGCTTCGGCGGCTGGGGGCTCCGGCATGATCCCGCTTCCGGTTCGAGCACTCGAAGGGCTCGGTCGGCTCGAGCCGACGGCCGAGGAGGTCACCGGCGTCCAGATCGACTCCCGCCGGATCGGGCCGGGCGATCTCTTCGTCGCGGTGCGCAGCGGGGTCGCCTACCTCGAGGAAGCGCGCAAGGCCGGCGCCGCCGCCACGCTCGTCCCGGACGACGACTTCGTTGCAATGGCCGCGATCGGGCGAGCCGTGCGCGACCGCTCGAGCGCCGACGTGGTCGGGATCACGGGCTCGACGGGCAAGACCTCGACGAAGGACATCCTCGCCGCGCTCGTTCGCCCCCACAGGAGGACGGTTGCCGCCGAGGCCAGCTACAACGCCGAGCTCGGCGTCCCGCTCACGCTCGCCCGCCTGGAGCCGGACACCGAGGTCCTGATCGCCGAGCTCGCAATGCGGGGCTTCGGCCAGATCCGCGACCTCTGCGAGATGGCGCGGCCGACGCTCGGCGCGATCACCGCGGTCGGCCCCGTCCACCTCGAGTTCGTCGGCGACGTGGCCGGCGTGGCGCGGGCGAAGGCCGAGCTGCTCGACGCACTTCCGCCCGGAGCGACCGCCGTCGTCCCGTCCGGCGTCCGCGAGCTCGAGCCGTACCTCCGCGACGATCTGAAGACGATTCGGGTCGGTGAGGATGTCCGGCTGCGCTCGTGGACGGACGGCCGCCTCGAGGCGGAGGTGCAAGGCGAGCCCGTCTCGCTGGAACTCCCGTTCCACGAGCGGCACCAGGCCGAGAACGCGCTGGTCGCGCTGGCCGTCTACGCCGCGCTCGGCCTTCCGCTCGCCAAGGCCCACGAGGGTGCGAGGCGGATCGAGCTCTCGGGCCTCCGCGGGGAGGAGATCGCCCTCGCGAACGGCGGGGTCCTGATCAACGATTGCTGGAACGCCAACCCGGCCTCGATGCGGGCTGCTCTCGCCGAGCTCGCGAAGCGGAACGGCGGCAGGCGGATCGCCGTCGTCGGCGGCATGGCCGAGCTCGGCCCCGATGGATCGCGCTACCACCGCGAGATCGGCGAGCTTCTCGCCCCCCTCGACCACGTGATCGCCGTGGGCGAGCTCGCCCGCGCCTACGGCACGGGCGACTGGGTTCCGGACGCCGATCGAGCAGCGAGGCGGCTTGCGGAGCTGCTCCAGCCGGGCGACGTCGTGCTCGTCAAGGGCTCGCGCTCGGTAGGCCTCGAGCGGGTCGCGCAGAAACTGCAGGACTAATGGAACGAGTCCTCGCCGCGGGCCTGTTCGCAATGCTCATCTCGATCGTCGCCGGACCGAAGTTCATCGAGTTCCTCCGTCGGAACGAGATGGGCCAGCACATCCGCGAGGAGGGTCCCCGAGAGCCACCAGGTCAAGCAGGGGACGCCGACCATGGGCGGACTGCTGCTGGTCTTCTCGGCGACCGTCGCCTTCCTGACGCTGAGCCACTACACGACAGAAGGACTGGCCGTCTTCGGCGTGATGCTCGGCTGCGGAGCCATCGGCTTCGTGGACGACTACACGAAGCTCCGGCACCGCCGCTCGCTCGGCCTCTCCGGTCGCTGGAAGCTCGTCCTCCTGGCGGCGATCACTGTCGGGCTCGCTCTCGCAGTCGAGGAGGTGAACGCGCCGAGCGAGCTCTACGTGCCGGTTGTGGACTGGCGCTTCGGGGTCTCCCTCGGCTTCTACCTCCTGCTCTTTCTGATCGTGGCCGGGGCGGCGAACGGTGCGAACCTGACGGACGGGATCGACGGCCTCGCCGCCGGGATCGGGATCATCGCGCTGCTCACCCTCACGGCGATGAACGTGGTGGCCTACACGCGGTCGGGGCAGTTCCAGGACCAGCAGGACCTGGCCTCCCTGGACATGGCGATCCTGGGGGCCGCGCTGATCGGAGGAACGATCGGATTCCTCTGGTACAACGCCTTCCCCGCCGAGGTGCAGATGGGGGACACCGGCTCCATGGCAATCGGCGGCGCGATCGGCGCGTTCGCGGTCATGAGCCGCAGCGAGTTGCTCCTGCTCCTGATCGGGGGCATCTTCGTGATCGAGGCGCTCTCGGTGATCCTGCAGGTCTTCTCGTTCAAGTACTGGGGCCGCCGGATCTTCCTGATGGCGCCGATCCACCACCACTTCGAGATGAAGGCCTGGTCGGAGACGAAGATCATGGTGCGCTTCTGGATCGTCGCCGCGATCCTGTGCGGCGCGGCGTTCGCGCTCTACTACCGCTACTTCCCGGCCTTCCGCCCCGACCTCGTCGGATGACCATACCTCGTGGTCGGGCTGGCGCGGTCCGGCCGGGCTGCGGCGCTGGCGCTCGCGCGGCACGGCGATCGCGTCCTGGCCGTGGACCGCTCCCTCGGAGGCCGATCCCGGCAGGCTCGCCGAGGCCGGCGTCGAAGTCCACCTCGGAACCGAGGAGACCACGTTGCTGGAGGGAGTCGACGTCCTGATCAAGAGCCCCGGGGTGCCGTCGGAGGCACCCCTCGTCACCGCCGCCCGCGAGAGCGGCATTCCGGTCTGGAGCGAGATCGAGCTCGGCGGCCGGCTGCTGTCGACGCCGATTCTTGGCGTGACCGGGACGAACGGCAAGACGACGACCACCGCCCTGCTCGGCCAGATGCTCGCCGCGCCCGTGGCGGGGAACATCGGTCGCGCGCTGACCGAGCTCGACGACGAGGGACGCTGGATCGTCTGCGAGCTCTCGAGCTTCCAGCTGGAGGACATTCACCAGTTCCGGCCGCGGATCGCGGTGCTCCTGAATCTCGAGCCCGACCACCTCGACCGGCATGGGACCTGGGAGGCATATCGCGACGCGAAGCTCCGGATCTTCGAGAACCAGGGGCCCGACGACGTGGCGGTCGTCCCTCGAGATTTCGGCGAGATCCCGGGCCGCGCTCGGCGTGTCGAATTCTCCGCCGACGACGACCTTCCGGCCGAGCTGCGCATTCCCGGTGCGCACAATCGCGAGAACGCAGCCGCCGCAGTCGCCGCTGCTCGCGAGGCGGACGCCGACGACGCTCGGATCGCTCAGGCGCTGCGCGAGTTCCCAGGCGTGCCGCATCGCCTCGAGGAGGTCGCCGAGATCCGCGGCGTGCGCTTCGTCAACGACTCGAAGGCGACGAACGCTTCGGCTGCGCGGCGTGCGATCGCGTCGTTCGAAGAGCCGCTGCACGTGATCCTCGGCGGCCTCGGCAAGAATGAGAGCTACGCGGAGCTCGCGGCCGACCTGCGAGCTCGCGGGGCGAGGGCGTACCTGATCGGCGCCGCGGCCGGGGAGCTGGCGGCCGCGATCGACGACTACGAGGTCTGCGACGACCTCGCCACCGCCGTCCGCGCAGCCGCCGCGGCTGCCGAGCCGGGAGACGTCGTCCTCCTCTCGCCGGCGTGCGCCAGCTACGACCAGTTCAAAGACTTCGAGCAACGGGGGGACGAGTTCCGCCGCCTCGTCGAGGAGCTGCGGTGAAGAAGGGCCAGTTCGAGGGGCAGCTCTTGCTGCTGATCACCCTCGCGCTCGTCGCGTTCGGGCTCGTGATGGTCTTCAGCGCCACCTCCGGGCAGGCGACGCTCGGGAACGGGGACGCTTCGTACTACCTGCGGAAGCAGGGTCTCTACGCGCTGGTCGGGCTCGTCCTCCTGGTGCTCCTCCGGCGGACGAGCTACCGAAGCCTGAGATCCCTCGCCCCGACGCTGCTCGTCGCCAGCCTCGGCCTCCTCGTCGCCGTGCTCGCGATCGGCACGACCGTCAACGGCGCCAAGCGCTGGCTCCAGGTCGGCCCCGCAGTCTTCCAGCCGTCCGAGCTCGCGAAGCTCGCACTCGTCATCTGGCTCGCCGCGTACCTGTCCCGCCATCCGGCGCCGCGAACGCTCGGAGAGCTCTTCAAGCCCATCGGGCTCGTCGTCGGCGTCTTCTGCGCGCTCTTCCTCGCGGAGCCCGACCTCGGGACGGCGATCACGGTCGTCGTCATGCTCGGCGGCATCCTCGTCGTCTCCGGCGCGCCCGCCCGTCTCCTTGCCAGCTCGGGGGCGCTCGCCATCGGCCTGGTGCTGACCGCCGCCTGGTTCGAGCCGTACAGGCGCGCACGGTTGCTGAGCTTCATCAACCCCTGGGACGACCCGCAGGGCGCCGGCTACCAGACCGTGCAGGCGATGATCGGGCTCGGCTCGGGCGGGATCTTCGGGGTGGGGCTCGGAGAGGGGATCTCGAAGAACTTCTACCTCCCGGAAGCCCACACGGACATGATCTTCGCGATCGTCGGCGAGGAGCTCGGCCTCGTCGGGACGACGGTGCTGATCGGGGCCTACGCTGCCTTCGGCTACGCGGGCTTCCGGCTCGCCCTCGGCTGCAAGGATCCGTTTGGAAAGCGGCTCGCCGCCGGGATCACGACGCTCGTCTGCGGCCAGGCGCTCATCAATGTCGCAGCAGTCATGGGGGTCGCGCCGCTGACCGGGATCACCCTGCCGTTCGTGTCCTACGGCGGCTCGAGCCTCATCGTCGGCCTCGCGGGCGTGGGCATCCTCCTTAACATCGCGGGCGACCATGGCCGAGCAAACAGGGCCCAGGTGCCTGATCGCGGCAGGAGGGACAGCCGGACACGTGCTCCCGGCAATCGCAGTCGGCGAAGCGCTTCGCGATCGCGGAGTGGCCGTGACGTTCGCAGGGTCGCCGGATCGCGTTGAGGCGCGCCTCGTCCCCGAGGCCGGGTTCGAGCTCGACTCGTTCCCGATCTCGGGCCTGCCGAGGCGTCCGGGCGTCGAGCTCGTGCGGTCGATCGTCCGCGCCGGCGGCGCGGTCCGCGAGAGCCGCAGGATCCTGAAGCGGCGGCGGCCGGACGTCGTCCTCGGCGCAGGAAGTTACGTCGCCGGGCCGATGGTGCTCGCGGCGGCGACCATGCGGATCCCCACGGCGCTGACAGAGGCCGACGCGCATCTCGGCCTCGCCAACCGGCTCGCGGCGCCGTTCGCCGAGCGTGTCTTCCTCTCGTACGAGCTGGACGGGCGCGGGCCGCCGAAGTATCTGGTCGTCGGCCGGCCCATCCCCGAACGGTCGCGTCCGCTGTCGCGGGCAGAAGCGCGTCAGCGGCTCGGCCTCCCGCCCGACGCGAAGGTCCTCGGCGTGTTCGGAGCGCGCGCCGGCGCCAAGAGCCTCAACGACTTCGCGGTCGAGACCTGGGGCGAGAGTGGGCCGGTCGTCCTCCATCTCTCCGGCGAGCGCGACCACGACGAGCTGCGGCCGCGGGTGCGGCGCCAGGACTACCACCTGCTTCCGACCCTCGAGGACTTCGGGGCAGCGCTCTCGTCCGTCGATCTCGCCCTGTCGCGTTCCGGCGGAACCGTCTGGGAGCTGGCGGCGGCGGGGCTGCCTGCCGTGCTCGTTCCGTACCCGCATGCGACGTCCGACCACCAGACGAAGAACGCTCGCTATTTCGAGCGGGGCGGCGGAGCCGTCGTCGTGCCCGAGTCGCGGCTGAGCGACGCGGCCGCCGTCGTGGAGTCGCTCCTGTCGGACGATGCTCGGCTTCGAGCGATGAGCGAGGCGATGCGCGCCCTCGCGAAGGAAGATGCCGCCGACCGGATCGCCGAGGAGGTGATCGCGCTTGCGGCCGCTGGCCGGTAGGCGGCTGTACTTCGTCGGGATCGGGGGCGCCGGCCTCTCCGGCTACGCGTTGCTCGCGCATGCCTGGGGTGCCGACGTCTCGGGCTGGGACCGCTACGAGACGCCCTACCTCGCGCATCTGCCGCCCGAGATCGACGTCGCGATCTCGGCCGAGCCCGACACTCCGGAAGGCGCCGAGACCATCGTGTCGACGGCGTTCAGCGGCCTCGTCGAGGGTCGGTCGCGCGCCGAGTTCCTCGCCGAGCTGGTCGCGCTCCAGGACTCGATCGTCGTCGCAGGCGCGCACGGAAAGACGACGACCGCGGCGATGATCGCGTTCGTCCTCGAGCGCCTCGGCCGCGATCCAGGGTTTCTGATCGGCGCGGAGGTGCCGCAGCTGGGGTCGAATGCCCGAGCGGGCTCGGGCTGGCTCGTCGTCGAGGGCGACGAGTCGGACCGCACGATCGAGCTGCTTCGTCCCAGGATCGCCGTCGTCACGAACGTCGACCTCGACCACCACACGGAGTTCGCGTCGCGCTCCGAGGTGAGAGAGCTCTTCGAGCGCTGGCTCGAGGGCATCCCGCAGACGGTTCGGGGAGACTCGCTCGAACCGTACGACGGCGAGCTGACCATCCCCGGCAGGCACAACCGGCTCAATGCCGCCACGGCGCTCGCCGCCCTGGCGCTCGCCGGCGTCGACGGGCGCGAGGCGTGGCCGGTGCTGCGCGAGTTTCGTGGCGCCGGGCGCCGGCTGGAGGAGGTCGGCGTTGCCGGCGACGTCCGGATCGTGGACGACTACGCGCACCATCCCGCCGAGATCCGCGTGACGCTCGCGGCGCTGCGTGAGCAGGGCATCGGCCGGATCCTCGCCCTCTTCCAGCCGCATCTCTACTCCCGAACCAGGCATCTCGCTCGCGAGACGGCGGTGGCGCTGGCCGAGGCCGACGTTGTCGCGGTGACGGACATTTACGCGGCGCGCGAAGAGCCCGTCGACGGCGTCAGCGGGAAGCTCGTGGTCGACGCGCTCGCCGAGCTCCGACCGGGGATGACGATCGGATGGACTCCGTCGGTCGAGGACGGTGCACGCTTTCTGGCGCGCCGCGCACGGCCGGGTGACGTTGTCCTCACGATCGGTGCGGGCGACGTCGACCGGGGCGCCGACCTCGTCTTCCAGGAGCTCGCGTGACGATCGAGGAACGTGTTCCACTCTCCCGGTACACGACGCTCGGGACCGGGGGGCCCGCGCGCTGGTTCGCCAGGCCCGAGACGCCGGCCGACCTCGAGGAGGCGTTGGCGTGGGCCGCCGAGCGCGACGCTGCCGTGTCGGTCGTGGGGCTGGGCTCGAACCTCCTCGTCGCGGATGAGGGCGTCGACGCGCTCGTCCTGAAGCTCTCCGGGGAGCTCGCGGCGGCCGGTGCCGACGGCGAGCTCTTGCGCGCAGGTGGGGGAGCTCCGCTTGCAGTGTGTCTCCACCGCGCACGGGCCGCGTCGCTGGGAGGCTTCGAGTTCGCCTGCGCGATCCCCGGCACGGCCGGCGGCGGCGTCTGGATGAACGCGGGCGCCTACGGCGGAGACATCGCAGGCGTGCTCCAGAGGGCCCTCATTGCCGATGCGTCCGGCTCCTCGTGGCGCACGCCTGAGGAGCTGGGCCTCCAGTACCGGCGCTCGGCGCTCCGTCCGGGCGAGGTCGTGGTGTCGGCGGAGTTCCGCCTTCGGCCTCGGCCGGTCGACGAGATCAGGGCGACGGTCGCCGAGATGCAGGCTGTGCGCAAGGCGGCGCAACCGACGAACAAGCGGACGTTCGGCAGTGTCTTCAAGAACCCCCAGCACGAGTTGTCGGCCGGCCGGATGCTCGAGGCTTGCGGTCTTCGTGGGCACCGGATCGGCGGCGCGCAGATTTCCCCCAGGCACGCGAACTTCATCGAGAACGCCGACGGCGCCCGGTCGCTCGACGCGATCGAGCTCATGACCGAGGCGCGCAGACGAGCGCTCGAGGAGTTCGGCGTCGAGCTCGAGCACGAGGTTCAGCTGCTCGGGCCGATCGGGCTCCCAGCCGCGGGCGAACGGGTGTAGGAGCGACCCCCGCCGCGGCGAAGTTGGCGCCGTGGCGTCCGTCCCCGCGTCCCCTGCCCTCCGGCTGGTCCCGTCCGGCCGCTCGCTCGCGATCGGTTTCGGGCTTCTCGCCGCCGCCTTCGGCCTCTTCTTCGGGGCGCGCGAGACGGCCGTCTTCTCCGTTCACGAGGTGCAGGTCGAGTCGGTCCCGGGCGGGCAGTCCCGGCTGGTCGACAGGGCGCTCGAAGGCCTTGACGGGACGAGCCTGCTCCGGATCGATCAGGAGGAGATCCAGCGGCGCCTCGACAAGCTGCCGCACGTCCACCTGCTCGGCTACGACCGTGCCTTCCCGAACACCCTTCGCGTCAAGGTGAGCGTCGAACGGCCGGTCGCCGTGGTACGGCGAGGCGACGAGAACTGGCTCGTTTCAGCGAAGGGGCGGGTTCTTCGGCCGCTCGAGCGCCGCCTCCGTCGACCTCTGCCCGTGGTCTGGCTCCCGCGCACGGTGGATCCACACGTGGGCTCGATCCTCGGAGCCGCGGAGCCTGCGCGGGCGATCCGGACCGTCGCCGCGATTCGGGCTGCGGCTCCCGGTCTGTCGCCACGCGTGTGGTACGTGAAGACGGGAGAAGGCGGAACGGCGACGGCGGTCCTGGACGACCGCTTCGAGATCCGGCTGGGCTCGACGTCGGATCTTCCGCTGAAGCTCGCCGTCTCGCGGCGCGTGCTCGCGACGTTGCGCCAGGAGGGCGACGTCGCGGCCTACCTCGACGTCAGCGTCCCGGAACGGCCTGTCGTCGGCGAAAGTCTCGAGTCTCAGGTTGAGCCTGAGACTGCTGCGTCAGAAGATGCGTTGACAGCGCAGTAGATCGCACTTACTCTGGGGCGTTGCCGGTTGCTTACGAAGCCGTGAGCTACAGTCGAGCTTGAGGTGGAGGGACGTTGAGCGTACGCGATCAGACAGGGAATTACCTGGCAGTGATCAAGGTCGTCGGGGTCGGCGGCGGAGGATCGAACGCGGTCAGCCGGATGGTCGACGCGGGCCTGAGCGGGGTCGACTTCATCGCGGCGAACACGGACGCCCAGGCGCTCCTCGTCGTCGACGCGGACATGAAGGTCCACATCGGCGCCGAGTCGACGCGCGGCCTGGGTGCCGGGGCGGACCCGGAGGTCGGGAAGGCCGCGGCGAGCGAGAGCCGCGACGAGCTCAAAGACGCGATCAAGGGCTCGGACATGGTCTTCGTGACCGCCGGAGAGGGCGGCGGCACGGGCACGGGTGGTGCGCCGATCGTCGCCGAGATCGCACGCGAGCTCGGAGCCCTCACCGTCGGCGTCGTCACCAGGCCGTTCGGCTTCGAGGGCCGCAGGCGTGCCGACCAGGCCATGATGGGCATCGAGGAGCTCCGCGACAACGTCGACACGCTGATCGTGATCGAGAACGACCGCCTCCTCCAGGTGGTCGAGAAGCGGACCTCCATCGTCGATGCCTTCCGGATGGCCGACGACATCCTCCGCCAGGGAGTTCAGGGGATCACCGACCTGATCACCGTCCCTGGAATTGTCAACCTCGACTTCGCCGACGTGCGGGCGATCATGTCCAACGCCGGGTCGGCGCTGATGGGGATCGGCACCGCGTCGGGGGAGAACCGTGCGGCTGAAGCCGCGCACACCGCCGTTTCGTCGCCGCTCCTCGAGTCGTCCATCGAGGGTGCGACGGGAATCCTCCTGAACATCACCGGCCCGCCCGACATGGGGTTGTTCGAGGTGAACGAGGCGGCCGAGGTTGTCACCAGCGCAGCCGATCAGAACTCCAACGTGATCTTCGGTGCGGTGATCGACGACGCGCTGAAGGACGAGGTCCGGGTCACGGTGATCGCAACAGGCTTCGGCCCGCAGGCACACCGACGCCGCCGGCGCACGACCGTGGCGACGGAGGAGCCGACGACGAGGACGCCCGAAGAGCGCGAGCGCTTCGACGTCGGCGAGGACGTCCTCGAAGTGCCGTCCTTCCTTCGCGAGTAGCCACAGGTCGCCCGAACCACCGGCGGTAGCATCCGGCGCGTCGTGCAGACGCTGCGCCGAACTCCGCTCCACGAGCGCCATGTCGCGCTCGGCGCGCGCCTCGTGCCCTTCGCCGGCTGGGAGATGCCCGTGCAGTACGAAGGCGTTATCCCCGAGCACCGAGCCGTGCGTAAGGACGCCGGGGTCTTCGACGTCTCGCACATGGGCGAGCTCGAGGTCGAGGGGCCGAAGGCTCACGAGTTCCTCCAGGGCCTCCTTTCGAACGACCTCGACCGAATCGAGCCCGGCCAGGCCCAATACACCCTGCTGACCAACGAGCGCGGTGGGATCGTCGACGATCTGATTGCCTACCGGCTCGAGGCCGGGCGCTACTTGCTGATCGTCAACGCATCCAACCGGGACACCGACTTTCAGTGGCTGAAGGAACGCGAGATCCCGGGCTCGGACGTGCGGGACATCTCCGACGACTACGCCCTCCTCGCCGTCCAGGGGCCGCGGTCGCTCGAACGACTCGGCCTCGACGAGGCGGCGGCGTTCACCTTCTCGATGGACGAGCTTGACGGGATCGAGGTGATGGTCAACCGCACCGGCTACACCGGAGAGAAAGGCGTGGAGCTCATGGTCCCGGCCGACGATGGCCCGGCGCTCTGGGACGCCGTCCTGGCTCGTGGGGTCAAGCCGGCCGGGCTCGGCGCGCGCGACACGCTCCGCCTCGAGGTCTGCTTCCCGCTGCACGGGAACGACATCGGCCCGGACACGGACGCCATCTCCGCCGGCCTCGGCTGGGTGTCGGCGCTCGACAAGGACTTCACCGGAGCGGAGAAGCTGCGCCGCATCAAGTCCGAAGGCCCCGCGCAGAAGCTGGCGGCGTTCGTGATGGAGGAGCCCGGGATTCCGCGTCAGGGCATGCCGATCGACGGCGGCGGCGAGGTCACGTCCGGGACGCACTCGCCGATGCTCGAGCAGGGCATCGGCATGGGCTACGTCGCTGCCGAGCAGGCTGTCCCAGGCGAGGAGCTGACGATCGACGTGCGCGGCCGGCAGCGGCGCGCCCGCGTGGTCGCGAAACCGATCTACAAGCGCGAGGAGGATTGATGGCGGCAGCGGAGAGCTACCCGGACGAGCTGTCCTACCACCCCCAGCATGACTGGGCACGCATCGAGGACGGCGAGGCCGTGCTGGGGATCACCTGGTACGCGCAGGACGCGCTCGGCGAGCTCGTGCACTTCGAGCCGCCGCAGGTCGGCGCCTCGATTGCGAAGGACGGCGTCTACGGAGAGGTGGAGTCGGTGAAAGCGGTCTCGGATGTCGTCTCTCCGCTCTCCGGCGAGGTGCTCGAGGTCAACCAGGCCGTCGTCGACGGGCCCGAGACCGTGAACGAGGATCCATACGGCGACGGCTGGCTGATCAGGATCCGGCTCTCCGATGCGTCGGAGGCGGACAGCCTCATGGACGTGGCCGCGTACAAGGCGCAGCTCGCCGAGCAGTGACCTACGAGACGCTGACCGCCGCCGATCGCGAGGCGATGCTGGAGACGATCGGCGTCTCGAGCATCGAGGAGCTCTTCCGGGACATCCCCGCCGGTGTGCGCTTCGACCGGCCGCTCGAGCTTGGCGACCCGCTCACCGAGCAAGAGATCTTCGAGCGACTGGACGAGCTCGCGGCGCGGAACGTCCACGCTGGTGAGGAGCTCTCCTTCGTCGGCGCGGGGGTCTACGACCACTACGTCCCGGCCGTCGTGGACTACGTCCTCAGCCGAGGCGAGCTGCTGACCGCCTACACGCCGTACCAGCCGGAGATGAGCCAGGGCGTTCTTCAGGCGATCTTCGAATACCAGACGGTGATCTGCGAGCTGACCGGGATGGACGTGTCGAATGCGTCCGGCTACGACGGGACGACCGTCGCCGCTGACGCCTGCTACATCGCGAAGCACGCGACCGGCCGCTCGAAGATCGTCCTCGCAGAGACCATCAATCCTCAGGTGCGCCAGGTCGTCCGCACCTACGCGCCGGGGTTCGGGATGGAGGTCGTGGACGTGACTCACCGCGACGGCGTCACCGACCCCGAGGAGTTTCGGGCTGCCGCCCAGGACGCAGCCTGTGCGATCTTCCAGCAGCCGAACTTTTTCGGCTGCCTCGAGCCGGCGCCCGAGCTCGCGGCAGCGGCGAACGACGCCGAGGCGCTCGCTGTCGCGCACGTCGACCCGATGTCACTCGGCGTGCTCGAGGCGCCCGGCAACTACGGCTGCGCGATCGCGGTCGGCGAAGGGCAGTCGGCCGGCAACCCGCTCTCCTACGGCGGACCGCACTACGGGTTCGTCGCCGCGCGAGAGGAGTTCACCCGCCGCATGCCGGGCCGGATCGTCGGCGAGACGACCGACGTCGAGGGACGCCGGGGCTACGTCCTCACGCTCCAGACGCGCGAGCAGCACATCCGGCGCGAGAAGGCGACGTCGAACATCACGACCAACCAGACCCTGCTTGCGCTGGGCGGCCTCATCTATCTGTGTTGGCTGGGGCCTGAAGGGCTGCGGGAGGTGGGCGAGACCTGTATGGCGCTCGCCGAGCACGCGAAGGAGCGGCTGGACCTCCCACTGCTGTTTCCGGAGCAGGCAACGTTCAAAGAGTTTGGCGTGCGCGTCGGACGGCAGGCGCAGCAGGCGATCAGGGAGGCTCGAACGCACGGCCTCAACCCCGGCTACCCGGTCGGGCGCGACTACCCCGGGATGGACGACGCGCTCCTCGTCGCCGTCACCGAGCGCCGCACCCTCGACGACATCGAGCGCCTGGCAGACGCACTGGTGGAATGAGACTCGTCTTCGAGAAGTCGAGTCCAGGTCGCCGGGCGGGCCGAGTGCCGCGTCCGGCCGAGCTGTCCGCGCCGGCCGTCCCGGAGGAGCTTCGCCGTGAGCGGCCCGCCCGCCTCCCGGAGATTCCCGAGATCGAGCTCGTCCGTCACTTCACGGAGCTGTCGACCCGCAACTTCGGGATCGACACCGGCTTCTACCCGCTCGGGTCCTGCACGATGAAGTACAACCCGCGCGTCAACGAGCGGGTCGCCGCACTGCCCGGGTTCCGCGACCTCCATCCGCACCAGGACGAGGAAGGAGCGCAGGGAGCGCTCGAGCTCATGCACGACCTCCAGGAGATTCTCGCGGAGGTCACCGGGCTGGACGCGGTTTCGCTCCAGCCCGCGGCCGGCTCCCAGGGAGAATTGACTGGCCTGATGCTGATGCGCGCCTACTTCGCCGACCGCGGCGAGGGCGACCGGCGCCGGACGATCGTCGTCGCCGACACGGCGCACGGCACGAATCCGGCGAGCGTGACCATGGCCGGCTTCGATCTCCAGAAGGTCGCGACGGACGCCCGCGGGAACATCGACCTCGACGATCTCCGCAGCCGTGTCGACGAATCGACGGCCGGCCTCATGCTGACGAACCCCTCGACCCTCGGCCTTTTCGACGAGCACATCGAGGAGGTCGCGAAGATCTTTCACGAAGTCGGCGCGCTTCTGTACTACGACGGCGCCAATCTCAACGCCGTCTGCGGGATCTCCCGGCCCGGCGACATGGGCTTCGACATCGTCCACATCAACCTGCACAAGACGTTCTCTCAGCCGCACGGCGGCGGAGGGCCGGGAGGCGGTCCGATCGCGGTCCGTGACCGCCTCGAGCCGTTTTTGCCTGTGCCGGCCGTCGTCCGCGACGGGAACCGCTTCCGCCTCGACTACGACCGCCCGCAGTCGATCGGGAAGGTGCGCGCGTTCACCGGGCCTTTTGGAGTGTTCGTCCGCTCGTACGCGTTCATCCTCGCCTGGGGCAAGGAGCTCCGGACGATGTCGGAGGATGCGGTCCTGAACGCGAACTACCTGCTGGCCCGGCTCAAGGAGTCGTATGACCTGCCCTTCGATCGGCTCTGCATGCACGAGTTCGTGCTCTCGGCGCGAAATCTCAAGAAGGAGCACGGAATCACGGCACTCGATGTCGCCAAGCGCCTGATGGACTACGGCTTCCACCCGCCGACGATCTACTTCCCGTTGATCGTGCCCGAGGCGCTGATGGTCGAGCCCACCGAGACGGAGACAAAGGAGACGCTCGACGCCTTCGCCGACGCGATGCTCGCGATCGCCCGGGAGGCGGCCGAGGAGCCGGAGGAGATCAAGTCCGCGCCGCACGGCCGTCCCGTCGGTCGCCTGGACGAGGTCAAGGCCGCGAAGAGGGCGATCGTCCGCTACCGCTTCGAGGAGCACCCGGATCTGTCCGGCGAGCCCACGACTGCTACCGAGGTCGAAGCACCGAAAGGCGTCTAGGCCGCTGGTGAAATGGTCGCGTGAGCGAGCTGCCGAGCCCACAGTCGGAGCTGCTGAAGGCGCTCTATCGCGGTGATCGCGACACGGTCGAAGCGGCCCTGGCCGAGCGGCCCGACCTCACGATCTTCGAGGCGGCGGCCGTAGGGGACTCCGAACGCGTGCGTGAGCTGCTGTCCGTGCAGCCGGGCGCCGCCGCCGACTGGTCGCCCGACGGTTTCACGGCGCTCCACCTCGCGGCGTTCTTCGGTCGGGAAACGGTCGCCGCGACGCTGCTCGAGCACGGCGCGGATGTGAAGGCCGTTGCGAGGAATCCGCTCCGTGTGCAGCCGCTTCACAGCGCGGCGGCCGCCGGGCACACGCCGGTGGCTCGTCTCCTGCTCGACCACGGCGCCGACCCAAATGCCCGGCAGGAGGGCGGCTTCGTTCCGCTCCATGCAGCGGCGCAGGCCGGGAACGACGAGCTGTACGAGCTGCTGCTCGCGAGCGGCGCCGATCAGGACGCCGCGACCGACGACGGCCGCACGGCGGCCGACTTCCGCGCCGAGTCGTAGCGCGGCGCCAGCTCGCCCAGGATCGCCACCATCGCCGTGATCGCAGGCGGCTGCAGCGCTCCCGGGAGCGAGACCGCGAAGATGTCGCGCTGAGGGCCTGACGGTTTCAACGGCCGGATCGCGATGTCCTTGCGGGCGTGCGGCACCGACAGGCTGGACACGAGCGTCACTCCGAGGCCGGCGGCTACGAGCCCCTGCGTGATCGGCGCATGGTCGCTGAGGTGGACGATGCGCGGCTCGAAACCGGCGGCGAGACAGGCGCGGTAGGTGATGCCCGTCGGGCCCGCCTGCACGGCCTGGATCCAGCCCTCGTTCCGGAGGTCGCGCAGCCGGACGGCGTCCTTCGAGGACTGGGGGTGGTCTTTCGCCAGCGCGACGTACAGCGGGTCGACGAGCAGGTGGTCGGCGTGGAGGCCCTCCCAGGCTCGCGGTGCCGGCCGGCCGCGCTCGCGGAAGGCGATCGCGAGATCCACGTCGCCCGCGCGAAGCCGCTGGATGCTCACCCGCGTGCCGGCCTCCAGAAAGGAGAGCTCGACACCCGGGTGTCGGCGCCGGAACACTTCGATCGCCTCGAGGGCGAGCGTCGACGCGACGGTCGGAAAGGCGCACATCCGGAGCCGGCCGGCGCTCACCGTTGCGATCGCTTCCAGCTCGGCCTCGGCGGCGGCGAGGTGGCCCGCGATCGCCTCCGCCCGGTCGACGGCGACCCGGCCGGCGTCCGTGAGCCGGAGCCCGCCCGGCGTGCGTTCGAGGAGCCGGACCCCGACCTCCCGCTCCAGCTTGGCCACCTGGCGCGACACGGCGGGCTGCGTGAGGAAGAGCGCCTGCGCGGCTTTCGAGAACGAGCCGTGGCGGACGACTTCTCGGAGAAGTGCCAGGCGGCGCGGGTCGAGCATTACCGAATCGTATAGCCTCAGACGAAATCGGCATTGGCACGCATGGCAGACGATCGCCACAGTGCCACCGTGCTCAGCTTCAAGCGTCTCTTCGGCGGCGAGGTCGACCCTGTCCTCAAGCCGGTGCTGGCGTCGGTCGGATTCGGCGCGCTCGGCCAGTTCGCCTTCTTCGCATTTTTCGCGATCTGGGCCCTGACCGAGCGGGCAGCACCGGCGACCCAGGTCGGAATCGCGTACACGTGCTCGGGACTGGCTGCCGTCGCGGGTGCGCTCGTCGGCGGTCGTCTCTCCGATCGCATCGGCCGACAGCCGGTGATCCTGGCGGCGTCGATCGTCCAGACCGCGACTCCGGCGATCCTGCTCGTCCCTGATCTTCCGATCCTCGCGGCGTACGCAGTCCTCGTCGTCATGGGCTTCATCCAGCCGGTGCGCGGAACGTCACAGCGCGCACTTCTTGCCGACCTCGTCGGCGAGGACGATCGCGAGGAGGCATTCGGCGCCTTCCGCGTCGTCCTGAACGCCGGCGCCACGCTCGGGCCGCTGGTCGGCGCAGCCCTTGTCACCTGGCGCTGGGAGCCGCTCTTCGCGGGGATCGTCGGCGCCTACGCGCTTTCCCTTGTCGCGGCGCTCCGACTTCACGAGAGTGCGCGCCGAGCGGACACCGGAGGCGCGGCGCCTTCTCTGCGCCCCCTCGCACGCGATGCCGCCCTGCTCACGGTGTTCTTCGCCGCGATCGGTGGGTGGTGCTCGTACGCGGCGTTCGAGCTGCTGCTTCCGATCTCGCTGACGCAGACGCACGGACTCGCACCCGCGACGTGGGGGCTCCTCTTCGCGATGAACCCGATCGTGATCGTCCTGCTCCAGATGCGGGTCACCCGCTGGACGACCGGGATCTCGCGTGGAGCCAAGCTCACAGCAGGCGTGCTGCTCATGGCCTCGCCGTACCTCCTGCTCGAGGCGAGCGCCGTCGTGCCCGTCGTGATCGTCGTCCTCCTCGTCGTCGTCCTCGGCGAGATGCTGTGGGCGCCGGCCTCGGAGGCGCTGATCGCGAACATGGCGCCGCCGGGCCTCCGCGGCATGTACCTCGGCACGGCGAACGCCGCCAGCTGGCTCGGCCTCTCGCTTGCGCCGGCGATCGGCCTCCAGACGCGAGCCGCATTCGGCGACGCCGGGATGTGGATCTTGATCGCCCTCATAGGTGCGACCGGCGCTGCCCTGTACCTCCTCGCCTGGCGGCAGGCAGAATCTCGCCGTGATCGACCTCCGGTCGGATACTCAGACGAGGCCAAGCGCGGCGATGCGCGAGGCGATCGCGTCCGCGGAGGTCGGGGACGAGCAGAAGCGGGAAGACCCGACCGTCAACCTGCTCGAGCAACGGGCGGCTGAGCTTCTCGGGCAGGAAGAGGCCGTCTATGTCCCGACGGCGACCATGGCGAACGAGATCGCGCTTCGGCTCCACGGCGAGCCTGGCGACGAGTTGTTCGCCGAGGAGCATTCGCACGTCCTGATCTCGGAGCTCGGGGGCCCCGCTGTCTTCAGCGGCCTTCAGACGCGCCCGCTGGTCGGTGAGAACGGCCGAATCGGCGCCGACCAGATCCGCTCGGCCGCGCGCCTGTACAGCGACTTCCACACACCGAGGACGCGAGTCGTCTCCATCGAGAACACCCACAACGCCTCCGGCGGCCGTGTCTGGCCGCTCGAGGAGCTCGACGCCGTCGTCGACTGCTGTCGCGAGCTCGGTCTCAGGCTCCATCTCGACGGCGCCCGCCTCTTCCACGCAGCCGTCGCGCTCGGTGTCCCGGCATCGCGGATCTCCGCGCGCGCCGACACGGTGACGATCTGCCTGTCGAAGGGCCTCGGCTGCCCGTTGGGCGCAGTCGTCGCCGGCTCGTCCGAGCTGATGCTTCGAGCCCGTCGCTTCAAGCACATGTTCGGCGGCGCAATGCGCCAGGCGGGAATCGTCGCCGCCTCCGGCGTGTACGCGCTCGAGCACAACATCGACCGGCTTGCGGAGGACCACGCGCGCGCCCGTCGACTCGGAGAGGGCCTCGCGTCGGCAGGGCTGCCCGTCGACCCGGACGCGGTGGAGACGAACTTCGTACAGATCGACCTCGAGCCGCTCGGCCTCTCGCAGCCCGAGGCGCTCGAGCGTGTGCACCAGGCGGGTGTCGGGATCTCGGGGACGATCATCCCGACGCGCCTCCGCGCCGTCACCCATCTCGACGTCACGGACGAGGACATCGAGCAGGCAATCGAGATCGTTCCCAAGGCGCTCGGGGTTCTTGCCCACGCCTGAGGGACTTGCGGCAGAGCTCTCGGGGATCGTCCGGGAGGCTCAGGCCGAGAACCGGCTGCCCAGCGTCAGCGCCGCCGCGGTCCGTGAGGGTGAGATCGTCTGGAGCGAGGCCGTCGGGCTCGCGGACGTCGAGGGCGGGGAGGAGGCGACGCCGGACCACCAGTACCGGATCGCGTCGATCACGAAGACCGTGACGGCGGTGGGGATCATGCGGCTTCGCGACGAGGGCAGGCTCTCGCTTGACGACAGGCTCGACCGGCACGTTGAGGGCGCCGAGCACGGGTTGACGATTCGCGGGCTGCTCTCACATCTCTCGGGCCTCCAGCGCGAGGTGCCCGGGAATGTCTGGGAGACGCTGGAGATGCCGACGCGCGAGGAGCTTCTGCCGCGGCTCGCCGAGGCTGAGAAGCCGCTTGCGCCGGGCGCGTACTGGCACTACTCGAACCTCGCGTACTCGCTCCTCGGGGAGGTGGTCGCTCGGGTCAGCAGTGAGCCGGCGGAGGAGTACCTCACCCGGAATGTCCTCGGCCCTGTGGGCATGACCAGGACGACGTGGACTGCCGAGGAGCCGGCGGCGGCCGGGTACCTCGTTCACCCGTACACGGACGTGCCTCGGCGCGAGCCGGTGATCGAGGGCCGCGCAGTCGCCCCCGCCGCGGAGCTCTGGAGCACCGCCGAGGATCTCTGCCGCTGGGCGGCGTTCATCGGCGATCCGGACCCCGCCGTCCTCTCCAGGGAGACGGTCGAGGAGATGTCCACGTTCCAGTCGATGGTCGACCTGACGAAGTGGCGACTCGCCTACGGGCTCGGCTTCGCTCTGTACCGGAGCGGCGACGACGTCTTCGTCGGTCACGACGGTGCCCACGCCGGCTACCTGGCCCACGTCTCGGCGTTCCCGCCAAAGCGGACGGGCGCGGCGGTGCTCACGAACGACGGCGCGGGCGTGACGATCTCGGCCCTCGGGATCGAGCTCTCCCGTGCGGTCGCCGAGGCGTACCGACCGGTCAAGGACGAGTGGCGGCCGGGCGAGGCGCCGCCGCCCGAGCTCGAGGGCGTGCTGGGCCAGTGGTTCTCCGAGGGCCACCCGATCGTCTTCTCGTACCGCGGGGGCAGCCTCGAGTCCGTCTTCCCGGGGGCCCGGCTGGATCTCGGCCGCTCGGTGTACGAGCAGGAGGGCGAGGATCTCTACCGGGTCGCCCGGGGCTACGAGCGCGGCGAGCTCCTCCGGATCACCAGGGACGATGACGGTGTCCCCGTCAAGCTCTACTTCGCGACCTATCCGGTCACGCGCGAGCCGTCGACCATGGGCTAACGATCCCCGGCGAAGAAGAACGCGACCGCGACGGCGACGTAGCCGGCGATCAGCACGACTCCGCGGGCACGGCTCGACTGTCCCTGGACGAGGAGAGCGAAGGTCAGCACGACGCCGAACGCGAGCGCCGCGATCTCGATGGGCCGGAACGACAGCGCGAGGGGATCGATCAGCAGCGCGAGTAGCGTGACCGCCGGGATGAGGAACACCGCCACCTGCGCGCTCGACGCGAGCGCGATCTCGGCGGCGAGCTTGATCTGGCCGCGGGCGGCGACCACGACGGCGCCGCCGTGCTCGGCCGCGTTTCCGACGATCGCGACGATGACAGCCGCGACGAAGAACTCCGTGAGCCCGACCTTGTCCGCGAAGGTCTCGATCGAGCCGACGACGATCTCCGCGATCAGTGCGGTCACGACAGTCGCGATGCCGAGCACGCCCAGCGCCGTCCGGAAGCTCCAGCCCGCCATATCGGACGCCTCGTCAGAGACATGCATCTGCCGGTGCCGCCGAAGCGAGATCCAGGTCGCGCCGACGTAGACGATGAGCAGCGCGATCGAGATCGGGATCGAGATGTAGACGAGTGAATCGCGCTCCGGGTCGCCTTCCCAACCGGGAACCGACGGGATCAGGAGGAGGATCACGGCGAGCGTCACCAGGCCGATGGAGAGCATGCTCGACTCCCTGTCGAGCGCGCCGCGGCCGCCGAAGAGCAGCGAGAACCCGAGGACGAGCAGGAGGTTGCCGACCACGCTTCCCGTCAGCGAGCCGCGCACGACCTCCGTCAGCCCCTCGTTGACAGCGAGCAGCGCGATGATCAACTCCGGAGCGTTGCCGAAGGTCGCGTTGAGGAAGCCGCCGATCCCCGGCCCGGTGTGGTGCGCGGCGTGCTCGGTCGCTTCGCCGATCAGCCACGCGAGCGGAATGAGCGCGGCGGAGGCCAGGATGAACTCGGCGGTGTCGCCGATGTCGGTCGCGTAGTGGAGGACGATCGTGACCGGGGCAAGGGCAAGCGTGCCCCACAAGATCCTCCTGGCCACCGGGCTAGCCTACCCACGGTGCTGAGGGCGGTTCTCTTCGACTGGGGCGGGACGCTCATGCAGGAGGAGTGGAGCGACGAGATAGCCCTCGAGGGTCACGCGGCCGGCCTTGAAGCGCTCGCGCGGGATGGCCTTCCGACGGCAGAAGCCTTCACCCGCTACCTCGCGGACAACGAGGCGGAGCTGTTCCCGGCCGGTGAGGACGAGATCGTCATCGCCGAGGTGATGCGCCGGTCGTTCTCAGGTCAGGGCGTCGATCTCGAGGATGACGACCTGCGGCTCTTCCTCCGCGCGGCGCACGACGTCTGGGCCGCGCATTACTCGCTCGCCGCCTCGTCCCACGCGCTTCTCGAGGCTCTTAGAGCGCGGGGACTTCGGCTCGCGCTGGTCTCCAACACCGCGAGCCCGGACTGGCTGCTGCGGCCCGTCCTCGAACGCCAGGGGCTCGTCGAGCGCGTCGACGCCGTCGTGCTGTCGTCAGAGGTCGGCAAGCGCAAGCCGCACCCGGCGATCTTCGAGCGGGCGCTCGACGAGGTCGGGGCAGCGCCGGACGAGGCGGTTTTCGTGGGCGACCGGTTGGACACCGACGTCCTCGGCGCCTCCCGAGCCGGGATGAAGACCGTCCAGGCGCTCTGGTTCCGCGCGGATGACGTCCCGGTCGAGGTCGAGCCCGACTTCCAGGCGTTCACCCAGATGGACGTCCTGAACGTCGTCGATCGCCTGCTCGCCTAGCGCGAGCGAGTTTGTCTGTCAAGTCTTGCGCGGCGCGGGGCTCGTGACACAGAATCCCGCTATGGCCTCACAGCCGACGACCCGTCCGCGGAGCCTCCCGCTCCGGCCGCAGGACGAGGTCGAGTGCCGCCGGTGCGGGGTCCACTGCGACAAGGTCGTCTACCCGGCAGCCTGTGTCGCTCGGGCGTGCCCCTTCCTCTACGCCTTCGAGGAAGTGGGGCGCACCTACGTCGGATGCATGCAGCGGATCTTCTCCGTCGAGATCGACCTCCAGCTCCTGGAGGAAGCCGAAGCCCGAGCCCCGGGCTTCGGTGCTGTTCGGGCCAGTCGGAAGCCGCTCCCGATGTGCCGGGCCGACGTGGAGAACACGTATGCCGGCCGGGGCGACGAGCTCGGGTGCGTCAACCCCGAGTTCCACGAGCTGCCCGTCGGCGAGCCGAGCTTCCGCGTCTTCGCGCAGGTCCGGCCGAGCGCCTAGGCCCTCGCAACCCGACCCGGAACAGCTCGAACAGGTCGTCGACCTGATCCGTGACGTGCTCGGCACCGACGTCCTCGGCGCGTACCTCTACGGATCGGCGCTCACGGGCGGGCTGCGGCCGAGGAGTGACCTCGACGTCCTCGTCCTCACCCGGCGCGCGGCGACGATCGAGGAGAAGCGGCGGCTCGCGGAGGGCCTGCTGGCAGTCTCGGGTCAGGGACCGAGGCCTGTGGAAGTGACTGTCGTGGCCGAGCCCGACGTCGAGCCTTGGCGGTACCCGCCGCGTTTCGACCTCCAGTTTGGCGAGTGGCACCGGGCGGCGCTCGAACGGGGCGAGGACGAGCCGTTGGCGGCCACGACGAATCCCGATGTCGCGATGCTGCTCACGATGGTGCTCCAGGCGAGCCGCCCGTTGTTCGGGCCTCCGGCGTCCGAGCTGCTCGATCCCGTGCCGCCCGAGGATCTCACCCGCGCGATGCTGTACGGCGCGGACGAGGTGATCCCCGGCCTCGTGGACGACACGCGCAACTCCGTGCTGACGCTCGCGCGGATCTGGCTCACAGTCGAGACCGGCGAGATCGGCCCCAAGGACCGCGCCGCGGACTGGGCGCTCGAGCGCCTCCCCGAGGAGCACCGTGAGGTGCTCATGCGGGCGCGCGCTATCTATCTCGGCGAGGAGGACGAGCGCTGGGACGACCTCAGGCCGCGCGTCCGGCCTTACGCCGACCACGTCGCGGGCGAGATCCGGCGGCGTGCAGCTCCCGCAGCTTCTTGATCTCGTGCTCGTCGGCGCCCTTGCCCTTCTGGCCCTCGGTCTCCACGATCGCCGGAAGGTCCTGCAGC
The DNA here is from genome assembly GCA_963827705.1 of uncultured Actinomycetes bacterium. Taxonomy (GTDB): domain Bacteria; phylum Actinomycetota; class Thermoleophilia; order Gaiellales; family Gaiellaceae; genus JACDAN01. Next base: position 314,774 of record CAWHBN010000016.1, on the reverse strand, counting down.
CGCTTGTTTCCCAGAAATGTCGCGAGACCGTCGCCGATGACGCCCTCTCCGAGGTTCGCGTGACGATCGCGGTTCGAGCCGAGCGGCGTGACCGAGTCGTTGACGTGGAGTGCCCGAAGCCGATCAAGCCCGATCAGCCCGTCGAACTCGTCGAGGAGCGCATCGAAAGCCGCGGCGTCGGTCACATCGACACCGGAGGCCCACAGGTGGCAGGAATCGAGGCAAACGCCTAGGCGCGGGTGCCCGTGCAGCCGGTCGATCAGCTGCGCGATCTCCTCGATCGACCGGCCCATCGTTCCGCCGGTCCCGGCAGAGTTCTCGATCAGAAGCCATGTGGTGTCCGAGCATCGCTCCAGGACCTGCTCGATCGCCGGCGCCGCCCGATCCAGGCCGGCCTCGAATCCGGAGCCGAGATGCGATCCGACGTGGAAGACGACACCGTCGGCACCGATCGCGCAGGCCGTGTCCACCGTCGAACGAAGGGTCGAGACCGACTTGCCGTAGATCTCCTCGTCGGGGCTCCCGAAGTTGCAGAGGTAGATCGCATGGACGATCCACGCCTCCATTCCGGCGGTCCGCGCGCGTTCCTCGAAGGACCCGAGCACCTCCGGGTCGTGATTCGGGAAGCGCCACGCCCGCGGGCTCTGGACGAAGAGTTGGAGCGCGTCGGCGCCGATTGCCTCCGCGCGCTCCGGCGCGGCCTTCACGCTGCCGCCGACATGGCCGCCGAAGAGCACGCGCCTACGATAGTGACGTGAACCCGCCTGTCCGAGTCCGCATGGCTCCGAGCCCGACGGGGCTCCTCCACATCGGGAGCGTCCGCACCTTCCTCTTCAACTGGCTGTTCGCGCGGCCGAAGGGCGGCGAAGTGCTCCTCCGGATCGAGAACACGGATACGAGCCGCGAAGTGGACGCGGCGACCGAGCAGATCCAGCGATCGCTCGAGTGGCTCGGGATCGACTGGGACGGCCCGGTCCGCTTCCAGCTCGACCGAATGGAGGACGCGCAGCGGCTTGCCCGGCAACTCGTAGACGAGACGAAGGCCTACGAGGACGAGGGCGCGATCCGCTTCCGGATGCCCGACGAGGGCGTCGACCGCCTGGGACGACGTCGTCCGCGGCCGGGTCGAGGTGCCGAACGAGAGCATCGAGGATCTCGTGATCCTGCGGGGCGACGGCCGGCCGACCTACAACTTCGCCAACCCGGTCGACGACATGCTCGACGGGATCACGCACGTGATCCGCGGCCAGGATCACATCTCGAATACGCCCAAGCAGCTCCTGATCCTGCGCGCGCTCGGCGCGGAGCCGCCGGTCTATGCCCATGTCCCCGACGTGCTCGGCGACGACGGCAAGAAGCTCTCGAAGCGGCACGGCGCGCAGTCCGTGGACGACTTCCGCCGCCAGGGCTACATCCCCGAGGCGCTCGTCAACTTCCTCGCCCGGCTCGGGTGGGCATACGACGACCAGAAGGAGGTCTTCACGCGCGAGGAGCTGCTCGAGCTCTTCGACCTGACGACGGTCACGCCGAGCCCGGCCGTCTTCGACTTCCAGAAGCTCTCGTGGCTGAACGGCGTTCATCTCCGCGAGCTCTCGCCGGAGGAGTACGCCGATCGTGTGGTCGAGTACGTCCGCGACGCGGGCCTCGACTGGGACGAGGAGCTCGTGCGCCGAGCGGCGCCGCTCGTCCAGGAGAAGATCGAGAAGCTCGACCAGTTCCCCGACTACACGCGGTTCTTCTTCGAGGAGGTCAGCCCTGCGGTTCCGCTCGACGGCGCCGGCCCGGTGCTCGAGCAGGCCGAGCAGACCCTTGCCGGTGTCGAGCCCTTCGAGGCCGAGCCGATCGAGCGGGAGCTCCGATCGCTGGCCGAACGCCTGGAGTTGAAGCCGCGCGAGGCGTTTCAGCCGATCCGGATCGCAGTCACCGGGTCAAAGGTCTCACCCGGGCTCTTCGAGAGCCTGGAGCTGCTCGGCCGCGACGAGACGCTCAGGCGTCTCGCGACTGTCCGTGGCGCAGCGGCTTAGGTGGGGCCAGCGGGTCCAGCGCGCGCTGGAAGTGCAGCCAGGAGCGCCGCCTGAAGCTGGCGGTCGGGCGGGGGAGCTCGTTCCACGGCCGCTCCCGTGCGAGCATCGGCTCTGAGCGGATCTGATTTCCCACTTCAAAAGGGGAAACGACCGAACGGGGCGGGGAGATACGGCAAGGCGGTCGATACACTCGAGCCCGATGGGAGAGGAACCGGCGACTGTCCTGGTCGTTGACGACGATCCCTCGCTCAGGCTCCTCTGCCGGGTCAATCTGGAGCTCGAGGGATACAAGGTCGTCGAGGCCGAGAGCGTCCAGAGTGCACGAGCCGCGCTCGACGTGGAGAGCATCGACGCCGTCCTTCTCGACGTGCACCTCGGAAACGACGACGGCCTCATGCTTTTGCCGGCGATCGGCCAGGAGGGGCCTGCAGTCGCCCTGCTGACGGGCAGTCCGGGCGTCCATCTGCCCGACGGTGCGACGGTGATCGGCAAGCCGTTCTCGATCGACGAGCTCAGCGACACCGTCCGCGACCTGGTCGGTCGCGAGGGCTCCTCGCTCGGGTAGATTCCCCACCCGATATGAGCGTCACCGCTGTCAGGACGCCTGCCGAGTTCGAGGCGGAGCTCCAGAGATACCTCTTCGAACGCGCCGAGGAAGGTCGCGCCGTTCGTGTGGGCGAGAAGGAGGTCTCCGAGCGCGCAGAGATCGTGGCTCGCTACCGGGAACTGTTCACGCGCGAGCAGCTGGACGCGCTGCACGAGGCGGAGTCCGGCGCGAGCCCTGACGAGCGCGAGCGCCTCTACCGGCTTCGCAAGACGTGTGAATCCGGCCTCGTCGAAGTCGAGCTGAGCGCCCGCGAGGACGAGCTGGAGAATGCGATCCTCGCCGCACGGGTCACGTACCGCGGAGAGGAGCTGCCGCTTCGTTCGGCCCAGGCGCAGCTCGCAGTCCTGCACGACTTCCAGGAACGCGAGGAGCTCGGCGAGCTCCACGGCGACGCCTCCGCGGGATTCAACGACCAGCGGATGGAGATGCTTCAGGCGCGCGAGGAGCTCGACGCGGAGCTCTCCGGCGAGAAGGACGCCGTGGCGCGGAACGAGGAGGAGAAGGGCATCTCGCTCCGCGAGCTCTCGCAGGTGCTGACCGACGCGAGCCGCGCTGCGGACGAGGTCTACGGCCGGCTGACCGGGAAGTGGTTCGACAAGCTCCTCGGCGACGGCCGGCCCGAGGTTCCGTCCTCCTACCACGTCGCCTGGCTCCGCCGGCTCTCGCCGCTCGAGTCGACCTACACGAAGGAGCGCGCCACGGAGGTCTGTCTGGAGACGCTCCGGCACCTCGGCTTCAACATGGACGAGGAGCCGAACATCCGGATGGATCTCGACGATCGGCCGCAGAAGTCGCCCCGGGCGTGCGTGATCGCCGCCGACCCGCCCAAGGTCGTCCATCTGATCACTCGGGCGCAGGGCGGACTGCACGACTACCAGGCATTCCTCCACGAGGCCGGCCACGCGCTCCACTACGGCAACTGCGACCCGGAGCTGCCGTACACCTTCCGGAACCTCTCGCGCGACCACGCGCTGACCGAGATCTACTCGTACATCTTCGAGGCCATCTCGCGCGAGCCGGCCTGGCACGTCGAGCACTTCGGGCTCTCGGAGGAGGAGGCGAAGGAGAACGCCGAGGCGACGACCTTCCTCGAGGCGCTCCTCTACCGGCGCTACACCGCAAAGCTCCAGTTCGAGCTCGAGTTCTGGGGTGGGTTCGACAACGGGGCGGCGGGCCCCGCGCGGTACCACGAGCTTCTGACGGCCGCGAGCGGCGTCTCGTACCGGCCCGATGCGTACCTGGCAGACATGGACGCGGGCTTCTACTCCGCGGACTACCTCCGGGCCTGGATCCGGTGTGCGCAATTGCGGCAGTGGCTGACGAAGGAAGTCGGCGAGGACTGGTGGCGCAACCGGGCGACGGGCGACCACCTGCGCTCGCTCTTCGCGGAAGGGACGCGCCCCTCCAGCGAGGACATCGCCGGCCGCCTCGGCTTCGATCCTCACGACACCCAGCCGCTCTTGCACGAACTTGGCGCCTGAACCGGCCTTCGACCGGTTCTACGGGTACGACGAGCTAACGGCGATCCTCCAGGGCTGGGCCGACGAGCGGCCCGAGCTCCATGCCCTCGAGTCGATCGGCAAGAGCCATGAGGGCCGGGACATCTGGCTGGCCACGATCACGAACACCGAGACCGGGCCGGCGCTCGAGAAGCCCGCACTCCTGATCGAGGCCAACATCCACGCCGTCGAGGTGACCGGCGCGACCGCGGCGCTCCATCTGATCAACCGGCTGCTCTCGGAGTACGGCAGCGACGAGCGGGTCACTCGAGTGCTGGACACCCGCGCGTTCTACGTCGTCCCGCGGCTGAACCCCGACGGGGCCGAGCTGGCGCTCGCGGAGCGGCCGCGATTCATCCGGTCGAGCACCCGTCCGTGGCCGCTCGTCGAGGAGCTCGACGGGCTCTACGAGGAGGACCTCGACGGCGACGGTCGGATCCTGATGATGCGGATCCGCGATTCGAACGGCTCCTGGAAGGCGCATCCGGAGGAGCCGCGGCTGATGGTCAGGCGAGACCCGGACGAGGATGGCGGCGAGTACTTCCGGATGCTCTGGGAGGGGCGAATCCGGAACTACGACGGCGTGACCATCAAGATCGCGCCGCCGCTCGAGGGCCTCGACCTGAACCGCAATTTTCCGATGGAGTGGGCCGTCGAGGCAGAGCAGCGCGGCGCCGGCCCCTACCCGACGTCGGAGCCGGAGATCCGCGCGATGGTCCAGGCGATCGTCGAGCGGCCGAACATCACGGCGCATCTCGCGTACCACACCTTCAGCGGTGTCCACCTCCGTCCGTACTCGAGCTACCCCGACGAGCACTACCCGACGAACGACCTGAGGACGTACAAGCTGCTCGGCGAGAAGGCGACGGAGATCACCGGGTATCCGGCGGTCTCGATCTTCCACGACTTCAAGTACGACCCGAAGCAGACGGTCAAGGGCGGAGCGAACGACTGGCTGTACGACCACCTCGGGATCTACTCCTGGACGACGGAGTTCTGGAGCCCGCAGCGCGAGGCCGGGATCGAGGGCTACCAGTACATCGAGTGGATGCGCGACCACCCGCCCGAGGACGATCTGAAGCTGATCCGCTGGAGCGACGAGCAGCTGGACGGGAAGGGCTACGTCGACTGGTACGCGTTCGACCACGACCAGCTGGGCGAGGTCGAGCTCGGCGGCTGGGACCTGATGTACGCGTGGGCGAACGTCCCGCCGCAGTTCCTCGAGCGCGAGATCGCGCCACACTCGGAGCTCGCGATCTGGCACCTGCTCGTGTCTCCCCGCTTGGAGATCCAGTCGCTGGTCGCCGAGGAGCTGGGAGAGGGGTCGTGGCTCGTCCGGCTCGTCGTGCACAACACCGGCTGGCTGCCGACGTCGGTGTCCGACAAGGCGGTCGAGCGGAAGGCCGTGCGGCCGCTGGAGGCGGAGCTCACGCTGCCGGAAGGCGCGCGGCTCCACGGGGGAGAGAAGAAGGTGGAGCTGGGACAGCTCGACGGGCGGGTGCACCGGCGGTCGCTGCTCTGGTGGGCGTCGGACGATGCGACGAGCGACCGCGCAAAGGCGGAATGGGTCGTCGAGGCGCCGGCAGGGTCGGTGGTGCAGGTCGAGGCGCGCCACCAGCGGGCCGGGATCGTCCGGCGTGAGCTGACGCTCGAGTAGCCCCATTGAGCCACCGGCCGGACAGCTTCAGGGCCGGACTTCGCGCCGGTACGTCAATCGCGCCTGCGGTCTTCGTGATCGCCCTGTCCTTCGGCGTGCTGGCGCGGGACCTCGGCTGGGGCGTCGTCGCGCCCATCGTCTCGTCGGTGGTGGTGTTCTCGGGGTCGGCGCAGTTCGCGCTCGCGGAGGTGTTGGAGGCCGGCGGCACGGCGTTTGCGGCGATCGTGGCGGCCATCCTCGTCAACGCGCGCTTCGCCGTCATGGGCGTGGCCGTCGCCTCGATCTTCCACGGCGGGCCACTCCGCCGTGCCCTGGAGGCGCAGACCACCGTGGATGCGTCGTGGGCGCTCGCGAATCAGGGAGAAGGGCGGTTCGACCGCGAGCTCCTCATGGGCGCGACGCTGCCTCAGTACGTCGCGTGGGTGGCAGGCACCGTGGTCGGCGTGTTCGCGGGCAACGTCCTCACCGATCCGGAGGCGATCGGCCTCGACGTCGTGTTCCCGGCGTTCTTCCTGTTCCTGCTCATTGACGAGCTTCGACGAGGGGCGGACTTCGTCGCCGCCGCGCTGATCGCCGCCGGGATCGCTCTCGCGCTCATTCCCGTGTCGCCGCCCGGGATCCCGATCATCGCGGCCTGCGCCGGGGCGCTGCTCGGCCTGCGGAGACGCCCGGCGTGACCGCCGTCTGGACGTCGATTCTCGTGGTCGCCGTCGCGAACTTCGCGATCAAGGCAGCCGGGCCCGTGCTGCTGGGCGGCCGCGAGCTTCCAAGACCCGTCATCTCCGTCATTGCGCTGCTCGGGCCGGCGCTGCTCATGGCCCTCGTCGTCGTCGGAACGTTCAGCGACGGGAGCAGCCTTCGCGTCGACGCCCAGGCGGCCGGGGTGGCGGTCGCGGGCGGAGCCTTTCTCCTCAGGGTCCCGATGCTCGCGGCGATCGCGCTCGGCGCGCTCACCGCGGCGCTTCTGCGAGCGCTCTGACCGGCGCTACTCGCGGAAGATCGCGAGCGGAAGCACCGCGCTGACCACGTACTGGCCCGCATCGACGATTTCGGAGATCTTCAGGTCGACGGCGAGGCTCGAGAGCACGTAGGCGTCCTCGCGGCCGAGGTCGTAGGTCTCCACGAGGTAGTCGATCATCGCGCGGACGGCCTCCTGCGCGCCGACGTAGAGGTCCGGGCCGATCCCCGTCGTGCCGTAGAACGCGCCGTTGTCCACTGGAGGGGTCAAGGGGCCGGGCGCGGTCCGGTACTGCGGTGCCGGGATCGTGCGGTTCTCGTGCAGTGTGAGCCGGAGCTCGGCGTACATCGGCGACTCGATGCCGGTGACGCAGACCTCGCCGTCTCCCTGGGCGGCGTGCGCATCGCCGCAACTGAAGAACGCGCCCTCGACCTGCACCGGGAGGAAGAGCGTCGTCCCACGGACGAGCTGTCGCGTGTCCATGTTCCCGCCGAACGGTCCGGGCGGCATCACGGCCTGCTGGCTCGCGCCCGCCGGGCAGACACCCATGGTCCCCAGGAACGGTGCGACCGGGATCGCGATGTCGTCGCGCAGATGCGTGGCATCGCCGGTCGTGAGATCGAAGATCTTGAGGTAGGCGTCCGGGAAGTCGTCTGCCAGTAGCCCGAACCCCGGCAGGATCGCCGTCCACCCCCAGCCCTGCGTCTGTAGGTCGACGATCTCGACGGCGAGCGTGTGGCCCGGCTCGGCGCCCTCGACCGCGATCGGGCCCGCGAGCGGGTAGACCCGGTCCCAGTCGAGCTCGGCAATCGCGTCGGCCGTCGACTCGGGCGTGATCTGGTTGTCGCTGACGTCCCGGGTGTGCATCACGACGGTGTCGCCGCTCGCGACCGTCAGGACCGGCTCGTTGCCCGCGTCCCAGCTGAAGTGCACGCGATCCGCTGGGAACTCGTGTGTCTCGCCGGCCACGGGGCGAAGCTACACCTGTCGAGGCGGCGCGGCAATAGGCGCGCGCGGTCAGGTCGGGGCCGCTGTTCTCGAGGAACGAGGCCTTCGGCGCGATGGAGCGCAAGGAGGGCATCCGGACCGCAATCACCTCGCGAGGGCCCGCCGAATGCGGTGCGCTCCGGACTGGTCTGGCCGGTCTGAGAAAGCGTCGCGTCCGAACGTCCAAGCTCATACTTCCGCTCATGAGCGACTACGACCCCGCGGCGTTCGATGCGTTCGAGGCGGCCGGGTGGGGCACGAAGGAGGCGGCGGGCTACGACGCGCTGGCCGGCCGGGTGACCTCGCGCCTGGCCGATCCGCTGCTCGACGCGGTGGACGTCGGGCCGGGCAAGCGGGTGCTCGACATCGCGACCGGGCCGGGTTACGTCGCGGCCAGGGCTGCCGAGCGAGGTGCCGAGTCCGTCGGGGTCGACTTCTCCGAGACGATGCTCGCGTTTGCCCGCTCCCGCGCGCCGAGCGTCGAATTCGTGCGCGGCGACGCGACCGAGCTGCCGTTCCCGGCCGATTCATTCGATGCCACGACCTGCGCGTTTCTGCTTCTGCATCTCGGCCGGCCGGAGGCAGCGGCCGCCGAGGCCGCCCGCGTGCTCGTGCCCGGTGGCCGCGCTGCGTTCAGCGTCTGGGACGAACCGTCGCGAGGCCGCTGGCTCGGGGTGGTGTTCGACGCGTTCGCGGCTGCGGATGCGCATCCGCCCGCCGATGTGCCGCCGGGCCCGCCGATCTTCCGGTTCGCCGATGACGGCGAGTTCACCCGCCTGTTGACCGATGCGGGGCTCGCCGATGTAGTGATCGAGACAGTCGAGTTCCACCTGCAGCTGGCGAGCGCCGACGAGTTGTGGGACGGGCTCGTCGACGGCAGCGTGCGCGTGCGGCCGCTGATCGTCGGACAGTCGCCCGAAACGCAGCGCGCGATCCGCCTGCACTTCGACGAGCTGATGGAGAGCTATCGGACCGAGGAGGGGTTCGCCGTTCCGGTTTCGGTGAAGCTCGCCGCGGCGCGAAAGTAGTCGACTTCAAGCCAGAGCGTCTGCCACCGCTCGGGAGGTTGACAGCGGCGTCGGACTGGGCGGTGAAGCGCCGACGGGACGGCTAACGTGCCCGCGTCGCGCATGCCACTCGTTCCGCCGGTCAGCGCCGATGATCCACACGTCGCCAGGCGAGCCGTCGCCGGGCTTCTCTCGATGATCGTCCCGGGCGCCGGGCAGGCGTTCTTAGGGGCCTGGCGTCGCGGCCTCGTCCTGTTCGCGCTCTTCGCGGTCGGGGCAGTGCCGGTCCTCGTCGTTGCCGCTGTGCCGGTGCGGTCGGCGGCGTGGCTCCTAGAGGGCCGGCTGCTCTCAGCAGCGCTTGCGGTCAACATCTTCCTGCTCGCGCTGCGGCTCTTCGCGGCGCTCGACGCTTGGCGCATAGGCCCGCTTGCCAGGAACGTGCCGGCACTTACGGCTGCGGGCGCGATCGCTGTGCTGACCGCGACACCGCACGTTGCGGCTGGCTACGTGACCGTGCGCAGCGAGGTCACGCTGCAGCGCGTGTTCGCGGACGACGAGCCGTCGGACGTCCTGCCAGCGCGTGGTGTGTTCCTGCGGACGGGCGACCGCACCAAGCCTGATGTTGGCCCATTCGATCTGCCCCGATCAGTGCCGCTTCCGGCGGGGCGGCTCTCCGCGACGCGCGACGTTCTCGTTCAGGCGGACACGCCGCTCGAGCGGCCGTGGGTGACGATCCTGCTGCTGGGAAGCGACGAGGGGCCCGGCCGGGCGGGCGACCGCACCGACACGATGATCGTCGCCGGGCTGGAGCGCGACACCGGCCGTGCGGTCGCGTTCGGTATTCCGCGCAACCTCGTCGACGTTCGGCTCGGCGGGCGCGCTGGAGAAGACCTGCGCCGTTTCCCCGACCTCCTCAATGCGCTCTACCGCTTCGCCAACGAGGAGCGTCCTGACCTTTTTCCCGGCGGGCGTGATCCCGGCGCGACTGCGCTCAAGCAAACGACCTCCCTACTGCTCGGCCTGCGCGTGGACTACTACGCGATGGTCGACCTGGACGGGTTCCGCGACCTCGTCGACACGCTCGGCGGAGTGAAGATCCGGGTGCGCGAGCGCATCGCCGACGAGGTCACGCGACCAGCGTGGGGTGAGACAAATCCACGCATCAACGTGTACCCGGGCCGGACCTACCATTTCGACGGGCGCACCGCGCTCGCCTACGTGCGCTCGCGCAAGGACTCGGACGACTACACGCGGATGCACCGCCAGCGCTGCTTCCTGACTGCCATGGCGAACCAGCTCGACGTGGTCAGTGTGCTGCGCAACTTCGGCTCCCTGGCGTCGATCGTGGAATCGAGCGTGCGGACCGATATCCCGCGCGACCAGCTTCCCGACCTCATCCGCCTCATCGGCCGGCTCGACCCGAAGCGGACGCTCACGGTCACGTTCGGCCGCCGCTACATCGCCCGCCGGCGCGCGCACGACCGCTTCCCGATCGCAAACGTCGGCGCGATGCGCACCACGGCGCGCGAGGCGATCCTGCAACTGCGCCCGGACACCAGGCGCGACGTCGAGACCGCCCGCCGCGCCTGCTGAGGGCGGCACTCAGTCCGGGCCGATGTTCTGGTTGAGCCGGAAGGCCTTGTCCTAGTCGTACGCGCGCTTGAACCCTGGTAGTGCCACCGGTGGCGCCACCACCTGAGCAATCACGGCCCGTTTGGCGCGCCTGTCGTGCTCAACCATGCGGCTTCGGCGTAGCCACGCTGAGTAGAGAGGCGCATACGGGATTCGAACCCGTGCTACCGCCGTGAGAGGGCGGCGTCCTAGGCCACTAGACGAATGCGCCGGGAGGCCTGATTGTAGCGGCGGCCCAGTAGGATCGCGGTGCGTGCGCTGGCTGAAGCGACTCCTCGGGACCGACGACGACGACTCGGCCCCGCGCGACGACCCGCGCGGCGGAATGCAGTCCGACGAGTACCGCCACGCGGACCCTCGCGAGCTCGTCGAGGAGGGCGGGACGACCATGGCCGGACCGGCCGGCGCGCCCCAGGAGGGCCTCTCCCCGCAGGAGCGTCGCGAGCAAGACCGCGCCACGGATTGACGTTTCCGCATCCCTGAGCGCTGCAGGCTTCTAGAGTGGCGCCGTCATGGCGGCGCGTGCTGATCGGCAGGCCGACCGCCGCCGGCAGATTCTTGACGCGGCGGTCAAGGTCTTCGCCAGGAGCGGCTTCCACCGGGCGCGCGTCGGGGACATCGCCGAGGAGGCCGGTGTGGCGTACGGCCTCGTCTACCACTACTTCAAGTCGAAGGACGAGCTCCTCGAGACGATCTTTCGGGACACCTGGACGCAGATGCTCGCGAGAGTCCGCGAAGTCGAGGGCACGGGTGTGGACGCGAGCGAACAGGTGCGTCAGGTCACCGCGCTCCTGCTGCGCACCTGGCGCCGCGATCCGGACCTCGTCCGCGTCCTCGTCCGCGAGGTGACCCGGAGCCCGCACGTTCAGCAGGAGATCGAGGAGATCGCGGAGGCGATGAAGGCGCTCGAACGGATCATCGAACGGGGCCAGGAGACGGGCGAGTTCCGGCCGCAGATCGATCCGCGCCTCGCGGCGGTCGTCTTCTACGGGGCGCTCGACGAGATCCTGACGGGGTGGGTGCTCGGCCAGTTGCCCGACACGGACGAGGACATCGCGCAGGCGGAGAGCAACGTCGTCCAACTGCTCGTCGAAGGAATGCGCGCCACGTAATCCGTTCCGCCTTCCGGCGGCCGCCGTTCTCTCCTAGGAGAGGGCGGTGTCGCCTGGGCGAGGCTCGACGACGCCGGTCTCGGGCGGACCCACGACCGGAGGCTTGACCGGGCGGAGGTAGAGCCACTCGTAGGCGAGCGCTCCGAGGATGCCGCCGGCGAAGGGGCCGATGTACCAGATCCAGAAATTGTCCCAGTCGCCGGAGAGGAGCTCGGGCCCGAAGGCACGCGCGGGGTTCATCGCGGCGCCCGTGATCGGGCCGGCCATCAGGACGTCGAGCGTGATCGTGAGGCCGATTGCAAGACCGGCGATCGACTTGAAGGTTCCGCGGGGATCGGCGGCGGTGGCAAAGACGACCCAGACGAGGAAGAAGGTGAGGATCGCCTCGATGATCAGTGCGGCCTCGTTCTCGAAGCCAGGCCCGACCGCAGGAGAGCCCAGATTTCCCTGGAGGTCGCTCGGGAAGATCCACTTCAGGAGCGCGGCGGCGACGACGGCGCCCCCGAACTGGGCGATCCAGTACGCACCGCCGACGATCGGGGAGAGCCGGCCGGTGACCAGGAAGCCGAGCGTCACCGCCGGGTTGAAGTGACCGCCTGAGATGTGCCCGACCGCGGACACCATCACCGCGATCACGAGGCCGTGAGCGAACGCGACGTCGATGTTCCCTGCGCCGGTGCTGGGCGCCACGATCAGGACGGCGCCGGCGCCGACGAAGATCAGCGCGAAGGTTCCCACGAACTCGGCGACGGCCCGGCGGAAGACGTCTTCCATACGCGCGTGGAGGCTAGAGAGCCGGTCGGACGACGCCCCCGGGTGAGGTCCCGCCGGCTCGTCGCCGCGGCACTGCTCGGCTGCGTCGCCTGAGAAACAAAAAGGCCGCGATTTGCGGCCCTTTTCTGAAGGCTGCGGGGCTAGGATTCGAACCTAGACTACTCGGTCCAGAGCCGAGCGTCCTACCATTAGACGACCCCGCAACGGGCCTCGGATTGTAGCGAGCAGCTCCCTACGCGACGTCCGCGGCCCAGTCTCCGTAGAGGGCCGTGTACAGACCCTTCCGGGCCATCAGCTCTTCGTGCGTGCCCTGCTCGACGATCTGCCCGTGCTCGAGGACGACGATCAAGTCGGCCCCCCGGATCGTGGAGAGCCTGTGGGCGATCACGAACGCCGTCCGGCCTGCGAGCAGCGTCCTCAGGGCCGTCTCGATTCTCCGCTCCGTTCCGATGTCGACGGACGACGTGGCCTCGTCGAGGATCAGGAGCCGCGGATCGGCGAGGAGGGCGCGCGCGAACGCGACGAGCTGCCGCTGGCCGAGCGAGAGACGAGTGCCACGCTCCTGGACGTCGGTGTCGTAGCCGTCCTCGAGCCGCATGATGAACTCATGGGCGCCGACGGCGGTGGCCGCCGCGCGGATGTCTTCGATGGTGGCGTCCGCACGGCCGAACGCGATGTTGTCGCGAACGCTTCCGGCGAAGAGGAAGCCCTCCTGGGGGACGATCCCGAGCTGTCGTCTGAGCGACTCCTGGGTGACGTGGCGCAGATCGTGTCCGTCGACGGTGATCCGGCCCTCGACCGGGTCGTAGAACCGTGCGAGCAGCTTGGCGATCGTCGACTTTCCGGCACCGGTGTGCCCGACGAACGCAACCGTCGTCCCGGCAGGGACGTCGAGATCGATCCCGTGAAGCACCTCCGGCCCTGTCCGGTAGGCAAAGCGGACGCCCTCGAGCTGGACGCGGCCGTCGATCGGGGGCAGCTCTTCCGCGTCGGGAAGGTCGACGACCTCTTGCTCCTCGTCCATCACGTCCATGATCTTGTCCAGCGCGGCGATCGCGGCCAGGAAGGTGTTGTAGAGCTGTGAGAGCTGCTGGATGGGGTCGAAGAAGTTCGAGACGTAGAGGATGAACGCGAACAGCGTCCCGGCCGTCAGGTCACCGCCGGCCAGCAGGTAGCCCCCGTAGCCGAGGACGACCGCAGTCGCGACCGCCGAGAGGAAGTCGACGAACGGGAAGTAGAGGCCGTTGTTCAGAACCGTCTGCTGGTTCGCCTCGCGGTAGTGGGCGTTGACCTCCTCGAAGTTGCGGCGCCGGGACGGTTCCCGCGTGAAGGTCTGGACGACCCGCATGCCGGCGATGTCCTCCGCGAGCGTGGCCGTGACGAGCCCGAGCCGCTCCCGCACGGCCCGGTACGCACGGGACGACCTCATCCGGAAGATCGCCGTGGCGATCGCCATCGCCGGCATGACGCTCAGCGTCGCGAGTGCGAGCCGCCAGTCGAGGTAGAAGAGAATCGCGGCGGAGCCGATGAGGATCAGCGTGTTCTGGACGAGTGTCGTGACACCGTCCGTGACCAGCTGGTCGAGCGCGTCCACGTCATTCGTCAGCCGGCTGATGATCACGCCGGCCCGGTTGCGCTCGTAGTAGCCGAGGGAGAGGCCCTGGAGGTGGCGGAAGAGCTTGTTCCGGAGATCGGCGAGGATCCGCTCGCCGGTCCAGCCGGTGAAGTAGGTCTGCGCTGCGGTCGTGACCATGTTCGCCAGCGCCGCGACCAGGAACAGGGCGACGATGACGGTGAGCGCGTGGAGGTCGCCGTCTTGGATCCCGTCGTCGAGCGCGAGCTTGGCGAGGAACGGCGGTGCGAGCGCGGTGAGCGTGGCGGCCAGGAGCGACGCGACGGCGAGCGTCGTCTGGAGCTTGTACGGGGCCGTCAGGCGGGCGAGCGTGGAGACCCGGCGCGCGGTTCGTTGCCACGACCAGTCCTCGACCTGCGCGTCGCGCTGCGCCGACAGATGGGAGCCGGGCTGCCAGACCCTCATCGCCGGCTCCCCCGTGGCGAGTTGGCCCCACGTGCCTGGGAAGACCCCACCGCCCCGACCCGATGGCGCGAGCCTAGCGCCGAAAAACGCGCGCGTGGGTGCCGGCTTCGTGCCGAGACAGCGCCCGCGCAGAGCCCGCCGAGAGCGCTCAAGCCGTGGCCTCCGCCCGCTGCTCGACCCGCTCGGCGAACTCGCGCTCGAGCAGGCCGTGCTCGTAGATCTCGCGGTAGACGGGGCTCCGGTGGATCAGGTCCTCGTGCGTCCCGCGCGCAACGATGCGGCCGCGGTCGAGCACGACGAGCTCGTCGGCAAGGGCGAGTGTCGAGAGGCGGTGGGCGATGATGATCGTCGTCCGGTTCCTCATCGCCTGACGGAGGCCGAGCCGGATCTTCGCCTCGGTCGTCGCGTCCACGGACGCCGTTGCGTCGTCCAGGATCAGGATCCGAGGGTCGAGCAGCAGCGCCCGTGCGATCGCGATCCGCTGGCGCTGGCCGCCCGAAAGCGTGATCCCACGCTCGCCGATCACCGTGTCGTATCCCTCCGGCAGCGCAGCGACGAAGTCGTGAGCCTGCGCGAGCCTCGCGGCCTCCTCGACCTGCTCCTGGGAGGCGTCCGGCCGGCCGAACGCGATGTTCTCGCGCACCGTGTCCGAGAAGAGGAACGGATCCTGCGCAACGATCCCGATCTGCCGCCGCAGGGAGACCAGCTTGGCCTTTCTCACGTCGAGACCGTCGATGGTCACCCTGCCGGCGGCGGTGTCGTAGAACCTCGGAACCAGGGTCGCGAGCGTCGTCTTGCCGGAGCCCGTGTGGCCGATCAGCGCGACTGTGCGGCCGGGCTCGAGCTCGAGATCGATGTCGCGGAGCACCGGGCGCTCGAGGTCGTAGCCGAACGAGACATGCTCGAAGCGAACACGCCCGTCTCCGGGCGGAAGCTCGACTGCATCTGGGAGGTCGGTCACCTCCTCCGGCTCGTCCATGACCTCGAAGATCCGCTCGCCGGAAGCAGTCGCGCGCTGTGACTGTCCGATCCACATGCCGAGCATCCGCAGCGGCTGCACGAGCATGACGACGAGGACGTTGAAGAAGATGAACGAGCCCAGCGTGAGGTCGCCGTTCACGACCATCCGTCCCCCGACGAGCAGCACGATCGCCTGCGCAACGAGCGGCAGGAAAGACAGCAGCGGCACGTACAGCGCCCGCTGCCGGTTCGCCTTGACGCTCTGCTCGAACACCGCCTCCGACCGGCCGGCGAACTTCCTGCCCTCCGACCCCTCCTGGGCGAACGACTTGACGACGTGGACGCCGACGATGCCCTCCTCCGCCACCGTGGCGACGTCGGCCATCTTCTGCTGGACGTCGCGCAGGATCGGGTGAGAGACGGTCGAGTACCGGTAGGCCACGATCACGATCAGCGGCGTGATCGCGGTTGCCGCCAGCGCGAGCCGCCAGTTCGCGACGTACATCACCGCGGTGACGCCGACGACGGTCGTGATGTGCTGGAAGAAGAAGATCAGGCCGTAGCCGAGGAAGAAGCGGACAGCCTGCAGGTCGACCGTGGCCCGGGACATCAGCTGGCCGGTCTGGTGCCGGTCGTAGAACCCGAACGAGAGCCGCTGGAGCTTCGCGTAGAGAGCGTTTCGCATGTCGAACTCGACTGCCAGCGCCTGGCGGCCGGAGATCAGGCGCCGGCCCATCATCAGCAGCGCGCGCACGAGCCCGGCGGCGAGGATCGCGAGCGCGATCCACCAGATCGCCTCGCGGCTCCCGCCGGTCGCCGCTTCCTGAAGCCCATCTCCGGTCAGGAACGCGATCACGACCGCGGCTGCCTGCGAGCCAATGGAGAGCACGATCGAGACGATCAGCGACCACTTGTACGGCTTCAGAAAGCCGAGCAGGCGAAAGAAGGTCTGCCGATAGGAGGGTCGCTCGTTCACCGCCAGAATCTAGCCGTGCCCTTGTCCGTGCCGGAAACGCGCTACGCCCGCAGCGGCGAGCGCTGAGCTGCGGACTGCAGGCCGGGCCGCAGGTCCGAGAGGCAGGTCAGGAACGAGTCCAGCGCCCCGGTCGCCGGTCCTGCGTCACGTCGGCGGAAGACGACGATCTCGCGTTTCAGCTCGGGCGCGTCGGCCAGCCTGACCGCCACCAGGGTCCCCGCCTCCAACTCGCCGGCGACGGCGGTGTGGGGGAGGAGCGCGACGCCGAGCCCCTGCTCGACCATCTTCTTCGCGGCGTCGATGTTGTCGAGCTCCATGACGCCTCGCGGAACCGCCCCCGCGCCGCGGAAGAACTCGTTCGTCAGCCGGTGATAGCTCGACGTGCGGTCGAAGAGGATCAGCTGGACGTCGGTGATCCGCTCGGTGCCGATCGCCTCCTCGCCGGCGAACGCGTGGTCCGGGTCGACGACGAGGACGAGCTCGTCCTCGTAGAGCGGCGTCGCCTCGACCTGCGGGTGGCGTAAGGCCCGCCCGAGCCCGACCTGCACCTGCTCCTGGAGCACGAGGTCGAGAATCTCCTCGGAGTGCCCCGTCCGGACCGCGAGCTGCACTTTTGGGTGCGTCCTCCGGAAGCCGGTCAGGATCCTCGGCAGAACGTAGGTGCTGACGGCCGGGGCCGCGCCGAGCGCGAGCTGGCCGCTCTCGCCTCTCGCGAGCTCACTGAGAAGTCGGCGGCCGGCGGCGGCGGCGCCGAGCGATCGCTCGGCGTAGGGCAGGAACGCCCGGCCGGCGTCCGAGAGCCGCATTCCGCGTCCGGTACGGATGAAGAGGCGCGAGCCGAGCTCCTGCTCGAGCCCCTTCAGCCGCGCCGTCAACGTCGGCTGGGTGACGAAGAGCGCCTCGGCCGCGCGGCTGACGCTGCGCCGCTGGGCGACCTCGATGAATGCCTGCAGCTGCTCTAGTCTCATATAGACGTCTTCTATCGACCGAATCGAAACAACCTCTTTGAGTTTATAACGGAAGTCTCCTAGGGTTGGGCGTCTCCACTGACAAAAGGAGGCGGCATGACCCTTCTCAAGCGGCTCAAGCGGCGGAAGCTCACGGAGCAGACGCCCAAGACGGTGATCTTCCTGCGGTCGGAGCACGCGCCCTGCACGTGCCCGGACCCCTGTGAGCGGGATCACGGAAACGAGTAACCAGGCGGAAATCCTCGGCCCGCTGAAGGGCCATTGGCTCGAGATCCTGACGCCGGGCGCGCTCGCGTTCGTCGCCGAGCTGCATCGGCGCTTCGATCCCGAGCGGCGGCGCCTGCTCGCCGCGCGCCAGGAGCGCCAGGAACGCCTCGACTCCGGCGAGCGGCCGGACTTCCTCGCCGAGACGCGCGAGATCCGCGAGTCGGACTGGACCGTTGCGCCGGCGCCGGACGACCTGCGCGACCGCCGGGTCGAGATCACGGGCCCGGTCGACCGGAAGATGGTCATCAACGCGCTCAACTCGGGCGCCCGGGTCTTCATGGCCGACTTCGAGGACGCAAACTCGCCCACCTGGTCGAACAACCTCGAGGGCCAGATCAACCTGCGGGACGCCGCCGAGGGGACGATCGACTACGACACCGGCGAGAAGTACTACAAGCTCGTGGATGACCCGGCCGTCCTGGTCGTGCGCCCGCGGGGCTGGCATCTGCCCGAGCGGCACCTTCACGTCGACGGCGAGGCGGTCTCCGGCTCGCTCTTCGACTTCGGCCTCTATGTCTTCCACAACCCCGAGCGGCCCTGGTTCTACATTCCGAAGCTCGAGAGCCGTCTCGAAGCGCGCCTTTGGAACGAGGTCTTCGACTTCACGGAAGAAGCGCTCCGGCTCGAGCCCGGCTCGATCAAGGCCACCGTCCTGATCGAGAACGTGTTGGCGGCGTTCGAGATGGACGAGATCCTCTACGAGCTGCGCGAGCACATCGTCGGCCTGAACGCCGGCCGCTGGGACTACCTCTTCAGCCTGATCAAGCGGCTGCGGTCGCTCGACGTCGTGCTGCCGGACCGCGGCCAGCTGACGATGACGACGCCCTTCATGCGCGCCTACACGGAGCTGCTCGTGAAGACCTGCCACCGGCGCGGGGCCCACGCGATGGGCGGGATGGCCGCGTTCATCCCGAGCCGGCGCGATCCCGAGGTGAACGAGCGCGCTCTCGCGAAGGTGCGGGAGGACAAAGTGCGGGAGGCCGGTGACGGCTTCGACGGCACGTGGGTCGCGCACCCCGATCTCGTGCCTGTCGCGACCGAGGTCTTCGACGGCGTCCTCGGAGAGCGACCGAATCAAGTCGAGCGGCAACGCGATGAGGTGTCGGTCTCGGCCGGCGATCTCCTCGACCTGCGCGTCGAGGGCGGCGCCGTCACCGAGGAGGGGCTGCGCCAGAACGTCAACGTCGGGATCCGCTACATCGAGTCGTGGCTCCGCGGGGTCGGCGCGGCCGCGATCGACAACCTGATGGAGGACGCGGCGACGGCGGAGATCTCACGGTCACAGGTCTGGCAGTGGGTGCACGCCGGCCGGTTCACTCCCGAGCAGGTGCGCGCGGTCATCGCCGGGGAGACACCCGAGGGCGGACGGTTTGCAGAGGCACAAGAGATCTTTGAACAGGTGGCGCTGAGCGACGACTTCGTCGAGTTCCTGACGCTTCCGGCCTACAAGTACATCGACTGAGGGAGAGGGCATGAGCGGCAACGGCAACGGCAACGTCAAGGACAGGAGATGGGACGGGATCCGCCGGGACTGGACGGCCGAGGACGTCGAGCGGCTCCGCGGCTCGGTCCAGGTCGAGCACACCCTGGCCCGGCGCGGCGCGGAGCGCCTGTGGGATCTGCTCCACACCGAGGAGTACCTGCCCACCCTGGGCGCCCTTTCGGGTGCGCAGGCCGTGCAGATGGTCAAAGCCGGCGCGAAGGGCATCTACGTCTCCGGCTGGCAGGTCGCGGGCGACGCCAACCTCGCAGGCGACACCTATCCCGACCAGTCTCTCTACCCCGCGAACAGCGTGCCGGCGCTCGTGCGTCGCCTGAACCGGGCTCTCATGCGCGCCGACCAGATCGAGAAGGCGGAGGGTGAGGTCTCTCGCGACTGGTTCGTCCCGATCGTCGCCGACGCCGAGGCCGGCTTCGGCGGCAACCTCAACTCGTTCGAGCTGATGAAGGGGATGATCGAAGCCGGCGCCGCGGGCGTCCACTTCGAGGATCAGCTCGCGGCCGAGAAGAAGTGCGGGCACCTCGGCGGCAAGGTGCTCGTGCCGACCGCGCAGTTCGTCGGCACGCTGAAGGCCGCGCGTCTGGCCGCGGACGTGCTGGGCGTGCCGACCGTCCTCATCTCGCGCACGGACGCCGACGCCGCGACCCTGCTCACGAGCGACATCGACCCGGCCGACCACGAGTTCCTGACCGGTGAGCGGACGCGGGAGGGCTTCTTCAAGGTTCGCGGCGGGGTGGGGCCATGCATCAAGCGCTCGCTCGCCTATGCGCCGCACGCGGACATCGTCTGGTTCGAGACCTCGAAGCCGGACATGGGGGAGGCGCGCGAGTTCGCCTCGGCGATCCATGCGGAGTTCCCGGGCAAGCTGCTCGCCTACAACTGCTCGCCCTCGTTCAACTGGCGCAAGCACCTGGGCGACGACGAGATCGCGAGCTTCCAGTCGACGCTCGGCGAGCTGGGCTACAAGTTCCAGTTCATCACCCTCGCGGGGTTCCACGCGCTGAACGCTTCGATGTTCGAGCTGGCGCGCGGCTACGTGGACGAGGGGATGCCGGCGTACGTGCGGCTGCAGGAGCACGAGTTCGAGCTCGAGGCCGAGGGCTACACGGCGACGCGGCACCAGCGCGAGGTCGGCGCCGGATATTTCGACGCCGTGGCGCAGACGATCTCGGGCGGCGAGTCCTCGACGCTGGCGCTCAAGGGCTCGACGGAGGAGGCGCAGTTCGAAGGCGCGAAAGCTCCTGCCTGACGACGTCGAGCGCCTCGGCGAGGCGCTTCCGGTTCGCCGGGTCGTTCAGCCAGCGGCTCGTTCCTGACGGGTGGGGCAGCGGGATCGCCGTTGCCCCGTCCAGCTCGTAGCGCCGACCGATCGACTCGCCGAGGCGCCGTGACGCCAAGGAGGCGGCGGGCCGAGAGCCCTCCGACGACGAGGATCAGCTGCGGCCGGATCAGTCGCAGCTCCCACTCGCGCCAGAGCGAGCAGAGCTCCTGCTCGCGCGGTGTCGGCGTCCGGTCGCCGCTTCCCGACGGAGCGCGGCCCGGGTAGCAGCGCGTGACCGAGGCGCAGTAGAACGTCGCGTAGAACTCGTCCTCGTCGAGCTCGAGCCAACGGCGGAGCGTCTGCCCGGCTCGGCCCCGCCAGGGCAACCGCTGCTCTCCCTCGACGACGCCGGGCGCCTGACCGTGGATGTACGCGCGCTGGCCTGTGTACGGCTGGACGACCGGCAGGGAGAAGAGCGGAAAACCCTCCTCGGAGCAGGCGCGGCACACGCGGTTGTCCCGCTGAAGCGAAGCGATCGATCGGTACGAGGCGCGGCGCCGGGTCAGGGTGCCGCGACCATCACGAACAGTCGGCTGCGATGGAGGACTCGCCCACCGAGCTCTCCCGCCAGCTCGTCCGGGACGAAGACGCGCTTGAAGACCTTCCACCGCGAGCCGTCCTTGAGCACGCGCTCGTCCCAGCGCGCGGGCTCCTCGCCCTCGCCCAGGATCGTCCCGACGACGACGAGCTCGAGCGCGACGCGACGGGCCTCGTTCAGGAAACGCTGCCGCTCGGGCTCCTCCAGGTGGCAGTAGAAGTAGCTCGTGAACAGGCGTTCGAACGATCCGTCGGGGAACGGGAGGTCGAGCGCGTCGCCCTGGACGAACTCGGCGTCCGGAACCTGCTCCCGCGCCACCTCGAGCATGCTCTCGCTCTGGTCGAGCCCGACGACCTCGCCCCGATGGTGCCGCGTCATGAAGCCGGTCCCACAGGCGACGTCGAGCGTGCGCGCCGGCGGGAGCCCCGCGATCCAGCCTTCGAGGAGCGTCCGCTCGGCGTCCCAGTCAGCCGGCCGGTTCGCTGCGTACAGCCCCTTGCCGAGCCACCAGTCGTCGTACTCGCGCGCCCGCGCCTCGTAGTACGCCTTCACCCTCTTAGAGTAGAAGCGTGCTGCCGCTCGAGTCGGTGCCGAACTTCTCGGAGGGGCGCGATGCGGCCACGATCGAGGCGATCGGTTCCGCGCTGTCCGAGGGAGTGCGATTGCTGGATGTCCACTCCGATGCCGACCACCACCGGTCGGTGTTCACGGTGGTGGGGGAGGACGGCCCGCTCGTCGCGGCGCTTGTCGGCGCTGTCGAGGTCGCCCGCGACCGGATCGACCTGGCGCGCCACGAAGGGGCGCACCCGCGGATCGGCGCCGCCGACGTCGTCCCGGTGGTGCCGCTGCGACCGACCGACATGGAGCGCGCGAAGGCGGCCGCCCGGGAGCTCGGCGGCCGCCTCGGCGAGCTCGGCCTGCCGGTGTTCCTCTACGGCGAGCTCGCTCCCGGTCGCGGGCCGGCGTTCTTCCGCCGGGGAGGAACGGAGGAGCTGGCCGCGAGGCTTGCGGAGGGTCTGACGCCCGACTTCGGGCCCTCCGACCTCCATCCGACCGCGGGCGGCGTCATCGTCGGGGCGCGGCGTCCGTTGATCGCGTTCAACGTCGATCTGCGTGGTGCGACGCTCGACCATGCGCGCACGATCGCGTCGGCGATCCGGGAGCGAGACGGCGGCTTTCCGGGTGTGAGGGCGCTCGGCCTGGAGCTTCCCGGGTCCGGCCGGGTCCAGGTGAGCATGAACGTCGAGGATTGGGAGGCCGCGGCGCTGCACGAGATCGTCGCTCGGATCGAGTCGGAGGCGGTGGCACTCGGCGCGGAGCTCGATCGCGCCGAGCTGGTCGGGCTGATGCCGGCGGGCGCAGCTGCGGCGGCGGCCGGGTCGGCGCTCCGGATCCAGGGCTTCGACGGCTCTCGGCTGATCGAGACCCGGCTATTGGACGAATAGAGTCCTGCCGTGGTCGAGACCCAGCTCCTCACCGGCGACGACCTCGAGGTCGACCACGTCTGGGCGGTCGCGGTGGAAGGCGCCCCGGTCGAGCTGTCGGAGTCGGCGCGCGAACGGATGCGTCTCGCCCGCGATGTCGTCGAGCGCGCCGCCGCCTCTCCGGAGCGCACCTACGGCGTCAACACCGGGTTCGGTCGGCTCGTCACGCAGACGATTCCGGCCGAGCAGGTCGACGAGCTTCAGGTCCGGCTCTTGCGCAGCCACGCCTGCGGCGTGGGCGATCCGTATCCGGACGAGATCGTGCGGGCGGCGCTCGTGCTGCGGGCGAACGGTCTGGCGACCGGTGTCTCAGGGACGCGCGTCGAAGTCGCGGAGCTGCTCCTCGAGTGCCTGCGGCGGGGTGTTCTTCCGAGGGTGCCGAGCCGGGGCTCCGTCGGAGCAAGCGGCGATCTCGCGCCGCTCGCGCATCTCGCGTTGCCGCTGATCGGTGAGGGGGAGGCCTCGTTCGACGGCGAGCTCGTCCCGGGCAGGGAGGCGCTGGCCCGGGCCGGGATCGAGCCGTTGCAGCTGCGTGCGAAGGAAGGGCTCTCGCTGATCAACGGGACCCAGTTCATGGCGGCGTTCGGTGCGCTGGGGGTCGTCCGCGCAAAGCGCCTCGCCGTTGCGGCCGACATCGCCTGCGCGCTCTCTGTCGAAGCCCTCGAGGGCTCGCGAAAAGCCTTCTCTGCCGGCGTCCAGGCAGTCCGGCCGTTGCGCGGTCAGTCCGCGGCGGCCGAGAACGTCCTTCAGCTTCTCGAGGGCTCGGCGATCATGGAGTCCCACCGGTGGTGCGACCGTGTGCAGGACGCGTACTCGCTCCGTTGCGCGCCTCAGGTCCACGGCGCCGCCCGCGATCTCCTTCGCTACGTCGAGGAAACCGTTTCGGTGGAGTTGAACGCCGGCACCGACAATCCACTCGTCCTCGTGGACGAGGGGAAGATCGTCTCGGCCGGAAACTTCCACGGCCAGCCGCTCGCATTCGCGCTCGACGCGATGGCGATGGCTGTCTCCGAGCTGGCGAGCATCTCCGAGCGGCGGACCGAGCGGCTCGTCAATCCAAGTCTCTCCGACGGGCTTCCGGCGTTTCTCGCGGCCGACGGCGGCCTCAACTCGGGGTTCATGATTCCCCAGTACGTGGCCGCGTCGCTCGTCAGCGAGAACAAGTCACTGGCCCACCCGGCGAGCGTGGACTCCATTCCGACGAGCGCCGGCCAGGAGGATCATGTCTCGATGGGGAACGCGGCCGGCCTGAAGGCCTGGCAGGTGCTGGCGAATGCCGAACTGGCGGTGGCGATCGAGCTGCTGGCGGGCGCCCAGGCCGTCGAGTTCCTGGCGCCCTTGGCCGCGGGGCGTGGGACCGAGGCGGCGCGCAGGTTCGTCCGATCGCTGTCGGCGCGTGTCGTTGAGGATCGCCCGCTGAGCGCGGACATCGAGGCCGTCGCCTCGGCGATTCGGGACGGGTCCGTAGCGGCGGCGGTCGAGGCCGAGGTCGGAGCGCTGCAGTGATCGAGGGTCAGAACGGCCGGCCGGCGAAGCCGAAGGGAACGGAGCGGCCGTTCCGCGCCGCGCTGTTGTTCTATGGCGGGCTCGCCGTGGTGGGGTTCGGATTCCTCCTGCTGACGGGTCAGGACGCGCGCAGGGCCGCGATCGGCGCGGGCGCGGCGTTCGTGCTCGCGACCGGCTGGACGTGGTGGCGGATGTACAAGGACCAGAAGCGGGCAGCGCGACGCGATGAGGCCAAACGATGACCACCGTTGATTCGATCGATTCGAGGGTGGAGGCCCTCGTCGGCGAGCTGGGGCGGATCCGCGCGCCCCGCGGGTCAGAGCTGAACGCGCGGTCGTGGTCGACGGAAGCGCCGCTCCGGATGCTGCTGAACAACCTCGATCCCGAGGTCGCGGAGCGCCCGGAGGAGCTCGTCGTCTACGGAGGCTCCGGCAAGGCGGCGCGCAATCCGGAGTCGCTTCGAGCGCTTGTGCGCTGCCTGCTGCGCCTGGGTGAGGACGAGACGCTGCTCGTCCAGAGCGGCAAGCCTGTTGGCGTGTTCCGGACGCACTCGGCCGCTCCGAGGGTTCTGATCGCGAATTCGCTGCTCGTGCCTCGCTGGGCGACGTGGGACGAGTTTCGCCGGCTGGAGGCTCTCGGGCTGACGATGTTCGGTCAGATGACGGCCGGGAGCTGGATCTACATCGGCACCCAGGGGATCCTCCAGGGCACCTACCAGACCTTCGCCGCCGCCGGCGAGAAGCACTTCGGATCGCCTGACCTCTCGGGCCGGACGATCCTGACGGCGGGGCTCGGCGGCATGGGCGGAGCGCAGCCTCTTGCCGGGACGATGGCCGGAGCCGCGGTGCTCTGCATCGAGGTCGATCCCGCGCGGATTCAACGCCGCCTGGACACGCGCTACCTCGACGAAGCCGTCGACTCCGTCGACGATGCGCTCGCTCGCGTTCGCGCTGCGGCCAGCGAGGGTCGGCCGCTGTCGGTCGGCCTGCTCGGAAATGCCGCGGAAGTCGTGCCGGAGCTCGCGCGGCGCGGAGAGCCCTTCGACCTCGTCACCGATCAGACGGCTGCGCACGATCCGCTGACCGGGTACGTCCCCGTCGGGCTCGACGTCGACGCGGCCGCTGCACTGCGCGAGACCGAACCTGAGACATATCTGCGCCGAGCCCGTGACTCGATTGCGACACACGTTCGCGGGCTCTTGCAGTTCGTCCGCGCCGGAAGCTACGTTTTCGATTATGGCAACAACCTGAGAGGTGAGGCCTTAGAGGCGGGCGTAGAGGACGCGTTCACATATCCGGGCTTTGTCCCGGCGTATATCCGGCCGCTGTTTGCTCGCGGCATCGGTCCCTTCCGGTGGGCGGCGCTTTCGGGCGAGCCCCGTGACATCGAGGTGATCGACGCGGCATTGCGAGAGCTGTTTCCCGACGACGTGCTCCTACAGCGCTGGCTGGAGCTGGCACCCGAGCGGGTGGCGTTCCAGGGGCTGCCGGCGCGGATCTGCTGGCTCGGGCTGGGTGATCGCGCGAAGGCGGGCCTCGCGATCAACGAGCTCGTGCGGCAGGGCGACGTCTCGGCTCCGGTCGTGATCGGGCGTGACCACCTCGACTCGGGCTCCGTGGCATCGCCGTATCGCGAGACGGAGGCGATGCAGGACGGCTCCGATGCGATCGCCGACTGGCCGATTCTCAACGCACTGGTGAACACCGCGGCAGGGGCGACGTGGGTCAGCGTGCACCACGGCGGAGGAGTCGGCATCGGGAACTCCATCCACGCGGGCATGGTCGTGGTCGCCGACGGCACCGACGACGCGGCGGAACGGCTCGAGCGGGTGCTCACGGCGGACCCCGGCACCGGCGTCCTTCGTCATGCCGATGCGGGCTACACCGAGGCGATCGAGGCTGCCGAGGACCACGGACTCGAACTGCCGATGCCTCCGCGCGGGGAGTGACGGACGCAGCCGCCGGCTCACGCCGGCTCCTCGTGCGCGACCTTCGCCAGCTCGCGACGCCTGCGGGCTCGACCGCGCCACTCCGCGGTGCGGCGCTCGGCGCGCTGGACGTGTTCGAGGATGCGTACGTCCTCTGTGTGGGCGGCCGCATCGAGCGCGTCGGTCGCATGCGGGACCTGGGCCGGCTCGAGGGAGAGGTCGAGGAGCTCGACGGACGAGGCCTGGCCGCCATCCCCGGCCTCGTCGACTGCCATACGCACGCGTGCTTCGCCGGCGATCGGGCAGAGGAGTTCTCGCTGCGCGCGGGCGGCGCGAGCTACGAGGAGCTGCATGCGGCCGGCGGTGGGATCCTGTCGACCGTCCGTGCCACGCGGAGGGCCGACGAGGATGAGCTGCGTGAGGCGGTCCGGCGCCACCGCGGCTGGATGCTGCGGTGGGGGACGACGACGTTCGAGGCGAAGTCGGGTTACGGGCTCGACCGCGATACGGAGCTTGCGTCCCTTCGCGCGATTGCTGCCGAAGGCGGAATCCCCACCTACCTGGGTCTCCACGCGGTCCCGCCCGAGTACGACGGCGCCGAAGCGTATGTCGACTTCGTTGTCGCCGATGTCCTACCGGAGGCCGCGCAGCTCGCCGAGGCGGCGGATGTCTTCCTGGAGCGTGGCGCGTTCGACGCGGCGCAGGCGCGCCGGTACCTCGAAGCTGCGCGCGATCACGGTCTCGCGCTCCGCCTCCACGCGGATCAGTTCACGGAGGCCGGCGGCGTGGAGCTCGCGATCGAGCTCGGCGCGCGCTCGGTCGACCATCTGGAGGCCACGGGCGATCGGGGCGTCGGAGCGCTCGCGCAAAGTGAGGTCACGGCTGTTCTGCTGCCGGCGAGCGCGCTCTTTCTCGGTAGGCCGATGCCGCCCGGGCGCATGCTGGTCGAGGCCGGCGCTGCGGTTGCGCTCGCGACCGACTTCAATCCCGGAAGTGCGTTCTGCGAAAGCCTTCCGATCGTCGCCTCGCTCGCGTCGACACAGCTCGGGCTGTCGCCGGCACAGGCGCTGTCGGCGATGACCGTGAATGCTGCACACGTCCTCGGGCGGGCCGACCGCAAGGGGCGCCTTGCTCCGGGGTACGACGCAGATCTCGTCCTGCTCGATGCACCCGACTGGCGCCACCTCGCCTACCACCTCGGGGGTGACCTGGTCGCCGCCGTGGTCGAGGGCGGACATGTGGCCTGGCGGCGCTACGCTAGTTCCGATGCCGAGTAGGAAACAGCGAAAGCGGCGCGCGAAGGACCGCCGGCACGAGTGGGAGTACGTCTACGTCGACGACGAGACCGGAGAAGAGGTCGAGGCGCCCGAGGACGAGCCGATTTCGCGCAACGGGAAGCGCTCGCCGCAGCAAGCCAAGGCCAAGGCGTCCGGTCAGCGCGAGGTGCAGCCGCCGTCGTGGAGCAAGGTCGGAAAGCGCGGGCTCCTCTTCGCGCCCCTGATGTTCCTGACCGTGACGCTCCTGAGCGGCGACCTCACGATGACCCAGCGGCTCGTCAACACGGCCTTCCTCCTCGCGTTCTTCCTGCCGTTCAGCTATGCGATGGACGCGCTGATGTACCGCCTCTACAAGAAGCGCGCCGGCGCCGGCTAAACGCTCGCGCTTCCTCGGTAATGCCCGGCCCCCGGCCAGGGCGCAAGCAGCAGCAGGATCCGCGCGCCCTCACGGCTGGCCACGCGGTGGCGCTCGTGCGCGTCGAAGCGGAAGAGCGTCCCTGTGCCCGCCTCGACGGTCTCCTCACCGGATCCGACCTCGACCTTGCCGTCCACGACGACGAGCCAGGCGTTCTCGTGCACCTGGTGGTCACCCAGCGCCTGGCCGGGGTTCAGCCCGATCAGCACGGCTCTCGCCTCGTCGTACGAGTGCAGGACGATAGGGCTCCGGCTCCCTTCGGCCATCTCGAGCTCCAGGAGGTTCCAGCTCTGCACCCGCGGCGATCCTACCCCTCTGCGGGCCTCGAAAGACCCGTCGTTACACTCGCCCGATGGCTCCGTCCGTCGACACGTACGCGCTCGGACCAACGCAGACGAACTGCTACGTGGTCCGCGCCGGCCCGGAAGCCCAGGAGGCCGTCGTGATCGATCCGGGCTACGAGGTCGTCGGTGCCCGATTTCAAGGTCGCGGGAATCCTCGTCACCCACTGCCACTGGGACCACCTGGGCGGAATCGCTCCGCTCGCCGCTGCCACCGGTGCGCCGGTGTACATGGCGGAGCGCGAGGCGCCGGTGCTCGAGGATCCGGCTGCCTTCTATCCCGACCAGCAGATTGCGCCGTATCGAGCAGACGTCCGGCTCGAAGGTGGCGACACGGTCGAGGCCGCCGACCTCACCTTCGACGTCGTCGAGGTGCCGGGCCACTCGCCGGGCCACATCGCCTTCGCGACGGACGGAATGCTCTTCTCCGGCGATGTCCTCTTCGCCGGAAGCGTCGGCCGCACCGACCTGCCGTTCGCCGACTGGGACACGCTCGTCGACTCGATCCGGTTGCTCCTGGACCGCTTTCCGCCGGAAACGGTGGTCTACCCCGGCCACGGCCCGCCGACCACGCTCGGCACGGAGCAGGCGCGCAACCCCTTCCTCGCGGAGCTCCGCGCCTCTTGAAGTTCGAAGCGCCGCGAGGAACGCACGACATCCTCCCGTCCGACCAGCCGCTCTGGCAGCGCGTCATGGGCGAGGCGGAGCGCCTCTGCGCGCTCTACGGCTATCGCAGGATCGTGACACCCGGCTTCGAGGACACCGAGCTCTTCGTCCGCACCTCGGGCGAAGGCTCCGACGTCGTCCAGAAGGAGACCTACACGTTCCAGGACCGCGGCGACCGCTCGCTGACGCTCCGTCCCGAAGCGACGGCCCCGATCTGCCGCGCCTACCTCCAGCACGGCATGCACCGCGAACCGCAGCCGGTGAAGCTCTACACCCTCGGCCCGATGTGGCGCTACGACCGGCCGCAGAAGGGCCGGTACCGCGAGCACTGGCAGCTCTCCGTCGAGGCGATCGGCTCCGACGATCCCGCCGTCGACGCGGAACTGATCCAGTTCTACGACGAGCTGCTTCGGCGCCTTGGCATCACCGCGTACGCCCTCTACCTCAACTCGATCGGGGATCCGAAATGTCGGCCGGCGTACCTCGAGAAGCTCGAGGCCTGGCTCGACGAGCACGACTCCGAGCTCGACGAAGAGGCGCGCGCCAAGCGCCGAACGACACCGCTGCGGGTCTTCGACGTGAAGAGCGAGCAGGTTCAGGCGCTCCTGGCCGAGGCACCGACGATCGGCGAGAGCCTCTGCGACGAGTGCCGCGCGCACTTCGAGCAGGTCCGGGCGTTCCTCGACGCGGCCGGCGTCCGTTACGAGCTCGAGCCGACGCTCGTCCGCGGCCTCGACTACTACACGCGCACGACGTTCGAGTTCAGGGACGAGGCGATCGGCGCGCAGAGCGCGATCTGCGGCGGCGGGCGCTACGACGGCCTGATCGAGGCGATCGGCGGGCCGCCGACGCCGGGGATCGGCTTCGGCGCAGGAATCGAGCGCCTGCTCCTCTCGCTCGGCGAGCCCGAGCTGGAGCCCGAGGCGATCGACGTCTTCTTCGTCGTCGACGAGGGCGTCGATCGCACGGAGATCGTGAAGGCGCTCGCCGAGCTGCGCCGGCGGGGAATCGCCGCCGACATGGACTATGCGGGCCGGTCGGCCAAGGGCCAGCGCACGCAGGCGAGCCGTCTCAGCGCCCGGCAGGTGGTCGTCGTCGAGCCGGGCCAGACGCCGGACCCCGACGCCATCGCGAGGGAGCTCGAGCTGATGAGCTGGCGCGACCTCGGTGCGGGGGAGCTCCGCAAGGAGGACGTCGGCAGAACGGTCACGGTCGCCGGCTGGACTGCGCGCCGCCGCGACCACGGCGGGTTGATCTTCGTCGACCTTCGCGACCAGACCGGGATCGCGCAGCTCGTGATCAACCCCGAGCGCAGCCCAGAGGCCGCGAAGCAAGCGCACGAGATCCGCAACGAGTTCGTCCTTCGCGCTACGGGGGAAGTCGTCGCGCGAGCGCCCGAGGCGGTGAACCGGAACCTCCCGACAGGCGAGGTCGAGGTCCAGGTCGACGAGCTCGAGCTCGTGTCCCGCTCGACGCCGCTCCCGTTCCAGCTGGACGAGGAGAACGTCGACGAGACGCTGCGCTACAGCTACCGCTGGCTCGACCTGCGGCGTGACCGCCTGCAGCGGAACATCCGCATCCGGGCCCAGCTCGTCTCGATCATCCGGCAGGAGATGGAGCAGGACGGGTTCGTCGACATCGAGACGCCGATCATGGCCAAGCCGACGCCCGAGGGAGCCCGGGACTTTCTCGTGCCGACACGGCTTCAGCGCGGCAAGTTCTTCGCCCTGCCACAGTCGCCTCAGATCTACAAGCAGCTCCTTGTGATCTCCGGCTTCGAGCGCTACTACCAGATCGCCCGCTGCTTCCGGGACGAGGATCTCCGCGCCGACCGGCTCCAGGAGCTGACCCAGCTCGACGTGGAGATGGCCTTTCCTGACGAGGAGTACATCTTCGCGCTGATGGAGCGGATCGTCCCGCGGATCTGGCGCGAGACGATCGGCGTCGAGCTCGAGACGCCCTTCCCGCGGATGTCCTGGCAGGAGGCCGAGCTGCGCTACGGCTCCGACAAGCCCGACCTTCGCTTCGGCCTCGAGATCCAGGAGGCCACGGAGATCACCCGCGGCTCCGAGTTCGGCGTGTTCGCGAATGCCGAGGCGGTGCGCTACCTGAGCGTCCCGCGCGAGCTCTCCCGCGCGGAGGTGCAGAAGCTGGAGGACATGGCCAAGCCGTGGGGGGCGAAAGGGCTCGCCTACATCGTCTTCCGCGAGGACGGCGAGGTCGCGTCGCCCATCGCGAAGTTCCTGTCGGAGACCGAGCTGGACGTCTTCCGCGAGCCGGGGACGACGGCCCTCTTCGTCGCCGACACGCCGAAGCTGGCGAGCAAGGTGCTCGGCCTGCTCCGCCTGCACCTCGGCCGCGAGCTCGACCTCGTCGACCGCGACGCTTGGGAGTTCCTCTGGATCACGCCCATGCCCCTTCTCGAGTGGAACGAGGACGAGGAACGCTGGACCGCGCAGCACCATCCGTTCACGCGGCCGACCGACGACAGCCTGCCGCTGCTCGAGGAGGACCCCGGAGCCGCCAGCGCGGTCGCCTACGACCTCGTCGGCAACGGGATCGAGCTCGCCGGCGGGTCGATCCGGATCCATGAGCCGGAGCTCCAGGCGCGCATGTTCGACTTCCTCGGGATCTCGGCGGAGGAGCAGCGCGCCAAGTTCGGGTTCCTGCTCGAGGCACTGGCGATGGGTGCGCCGCCCCACGGCGGCATCGCGTCCGGGATCGACCGCCTCACGATGGCGCTCCTCGACGAGCCCGTCATTCGCGACACGGTCGCCTTTCCGAAGAACCAGGCGGGTGTGGACCCCATGAGCGGTGCTCCTGCCCTTGTGGCCGACGACCAGCTCGCCGAGCTTGGCCTGCAGCTAAGGCCCGGCGTGGAGAACGCCGACTGAATCGGCATCGAGGACCTGCGGAAGACAGCCCCACGCCGCAGTAGCCTGTCTCGACAGTGCAGGGAGGATTTGGGCCGCGGTTCGCGCTCGAAGCCGGCTTCCTGATCGCGGTTGCGATCGGCGCCGGGTTCGCCGAGCTCAGCGCGACGGTGATCGTCGTCGTGATGGCGGTTGCCTGGCTCCTCGTCTGCCTTTTCGAGTTGGCCGTCTGGGCCGAAGGGCCGCGCTTCCCAGGGATCGCCCGAGAGCGGACCGTCGTGGAGGAGGAGGAGCCACCGGGGGAGCCCGACGAGGTGACCGACCCCGAGCCGGTCGCGGCCGCGCTGGAGCAGCGTCGCGAAGCCGAGGGAGGCTAGGCGGTGCGCGCCCTGCACTCCCCTGCGGTGCTTTTGACGATCGGAGCCGCGCTCGTCGCGCTCGTTGCGGTAGGGGCGGTCCTCGCCGAGCTCGACCCGGTCGTGGTCGTGGCGCTGACCGCAGCCGCCTGTGTCCTCGTTGCCCTCGTCGGCCGCGCGTATGCGCGCGAGGCGGCCCCGACTCGCGACGAACGGCCGGGAGCGGAGGACTCTCCGTCCGAGGAGCTCGCCACGCCGGAGCTCGCCGAGGTGGTGGACGTCGAGCCGGAGCCGGAGCCCGTGCTGGCGGTGAGCGAGCGCAGCGCACGGGCGATCCTCGCGAGCGGGCCTCCGCCGGTGCAAGCACGGCCGCAGCTCCGGCCCGAACCCGCCGACGACGGCGCTCGGACGGAAGCGGAGGCCGCATCGTGAGCCCGGCCTTCGCCCAGCGCGCCCTGCTTCTCGCAGGGGTGACGCTACTCGGCGGCGTCGCCGCGCTCAGTCTGGCCGACCGCATCGGCGACTCGGGCACGGCAAAGAACCTTCCGGAGGCCGTCGCGCCACCCGGTGGCGGCTGGTACGAGGCGGCCGCCGGCAGGGAGCCCCGGCGCTTCTACGCGCGGCCGACATCGTGCGGCCACGTCGTCGAGCGCTCGACCATGGGGTTCGCGCATCCGGTGCTGCCCTGCGGCGCCAAGATCTACCTCGGACACGGCGGCAAGGAGGTCCTCACCCAGGTCGTGGCTCGCGGGGTGACGCCCAGAGGAGTGCAGTTCGGGTTGACGGATGCCCTGGCGGAGGAGCTCGGGATCGCCGGCCGTGCGACGGTCCGCTGGCGGTTCGCACGCCGCAGTGCTCTACAGTGAGACGTGCTCGACCCTGTACGTGGTCTCGCGTACAAACGTGAACCAACAGACACGTGAAGGGAGCTCGGGTCCGCGCCGGCCCTCAGAAGCCGGTTCGGCTCGGCACCCACCTGGCTAGTCCAGGTTCGCACTGCGCGAGGCATCACCGGCAGGGTGGGGCACTTTTCTCGGATGGGCCCGCGGAAGCGGGCCCATCCCGTTTCTCGGCTACCGTGGCTCGGTGATCGAAGTCGTCGGAGATTCGTCGAGAGACGGGGAGTGGCGCCTCGTCCGGCTGTCGGTCGACCGCGACCGGATCGTCTCGTCCGACGCGGAGGGGCTCGACCGTCCGCTCGACGGCCTGACGCTGCTCGAAGCGGCAGCAGTCGGCGGCGATGAGCTCACCGTGGACGCGCTCGCGTCCGCGATCGGCCCGATCTTCCGGGCACGTCCGGACCCGGAACGGGTTGCCGTGGCGATGAGCGGGGGCGTCGACAGTGCGGTTGCGCTGCTCCGCGCCGGCCCTAGAGCTGTCGGCGTGACCCTCCGGTTGTGGATCGATCCGGAAGGGAGCGACGTCGACCGCGCCTGCTGCTCTCCCGAGGCGGTAATTGCCGCTCGCGCGACCTGCCACAGGCTCGGGATTCCACACGTCACGATCGACGCGCGCGAGGAGTTCCGACAGGCGATCGTCGAGCCCTTCGTGCGCGGCTACCGGCGAGGCGAGACGCCGAATCCCTGCATCCGCTGCAACGGATTCTTCCGCTTCGGACGTCTCCTCCGCTTCGCGCGCCATGCGGGAGCCGCGCGCCTGGCGACCGGGCACTATGCCCGGATCGTCGAGCACGAAGGACGCCTGCTCCTCGCCCGCGCCGCAGACTCCGAGAAGGACCAGTCCTACATGCTTGCGAGGCTCGACCCCCGCGTCCTCGACCGCGTCTCGTTCCCGCTCGGGGGGCAGTCGAAGGAGGAAACACGGGCGGAGGCCGAGCGCGCAGGTCTCGCGGCGGCCGGGCGGGCGGAGAGCCAGGAGGCGTGCTTCCTCGGCGGCGACGACTATCGCGCGTTCCTCTTCGCGCCAGGGCCTGAAGGCCGAGGAGGGGCTCGTCGAGGACGAGGGAGGGCAGGTCCTCGGAACACACGACGGCTTCTGGCGCTTCACACCGGGGCAGCGCAAGGGGCTCGGGGTGGCGGCCGGGTCGCCGCTGTACGCGCTTCGCACCGTGCCGGGCCGCAATGCCGTCGTCGTGGGTGCGCGCGAATCCCTGGCCCGAAGCCGGGTTCGGGCGGACGGTCGCCTCTTCGCAGACGCGGGGCGCGTCGACGTCAAGCTCCGGTACCGGTCGCCGGCGGTTCCGGGCCGAGTGGAGGCGAGGGCGCGCGGTTTCGACGCGGTGCTGGACGCGCCCGCGTACGGCGTTGCTCCCGGCCAGGCGGCGGTGCTCTATGACGGAGACGTCGTGGTCGGCGCGGGGCGGA
The DNA here is from genome assembly GCA_963827705.1 of uncultured Actinomycetes bacterium. Classification (GTDB taxonomy): domain Bacteria; phylum Actinomycetota; class Thermoleophilia; order Gaiellales; family Gaiellaceae; genus JACDAN01. The sequence goes on along the minus strand of CAWHBN010000016.1, from coordinate 280,779 downwards.
TCGTGTCGTCCTCCGCATGACCTATATGACGGCTAACGTCCGGCGTGCGTTGCTAGGGGTTCCGCACAACCCATGAGCCGGGACGAGATCAGGCTCACGATGCCGCGGCAGCGGCCCTACTACGGCGTGGCTCACCTCGTGCTGGGCGGCGTCGCCTCACGCCTCGACCTCACCGTCGAGCATCTCGAGGAACTGGAGCTCGCGCTCGACGGCCTGCTCGACCGCCGCGACGGCGGCGAGGAGGTCACGCTCACGCTTCGCGTCCTGGACGGTGGCCTCGCGGCCGAGCTCGGGCCGTTCAGCAGGCAGCTGCGCGCCGACTTCGACGCGGAGCCCGGCGACACACTCTCGATCCGGCGGCTCCTCGACGCAGTGGTCGACGGCTGGGTGCTCGAGGAACGCGACGGCGGGACCTGGATCGAGCTTCGGAAGCAGACCGGAACCGACGGGCTGGGCTAGACATGGCGGCCGACGACAAGATCCTGCTCAGGCGCTACCACGAGGACGGCGACCTCGCCGCCCGCGAGGTGCTGATCGAGCGCTACATGTCGCTCGTCCGCTCACTCGCTCGCCGGTACGCCTATCGCGGAGAGCAGCTCGACGACCTGGTCCAGATCGGCGCCATCGGCCTGATCAAGGCGATCGACCGGTTCGACGTCGAGCGCGGCGTCGAGCTGACGACCTATGCGACGCCGAACATCATCGGCGAGATCAAGCGGCACTTCCGTGACAAGGGCTGGTCCGTGCGCGTCCCGCGCGGGCTTCAGGAGCTGAACGTCCAGGTCACGAAGCTGATCGAGCAGCTGACGGTGCAGCTCGGCCGCTCGCCCACGATCCCCGAGCTCGCGAAGGCGGCGGGCGTCGAGGAGGAGCAGGTGCTCGAGGCGCTCGAGAGCGGCCGTGCGTACACCTCGGTGTCGCTCTCGACCGGCGGCGGCTCCGACGAGGACGGTGAGCTCGACCCGCTCGAGTCGCTCGGGACGATCGAGCACGAGTACGAGATCTCGGAGGATCGCGCCGTGCTCGCCCCTGGGTTCAAGGTGCTCGACGAGCGCGAGCGGAAGATCCTCCACCTGCGCTTCTTCAGCGGCCTCACGCAGTCGCAGATCGCCGCCGAGATCGGCATCTCGCAGATGCACGTCTCGCGGCTGATCAGGCGATCACTGGAGAAGATCCGCGAAGAGATCGCCGAAGAGTCCGAAGTAGCCTAGGAGGGCTTGGCGGAACGTCACGCCGGAGACGCGCGCTTCGGCCACGTGGGTTCTCCCGAGCTCGCTCGGCTCGTGGCGGAGTGGGTCTCCGGCCCTCGGGCCTCGCTGATCCGCCCCTGGGGCCTCCAGCCTCCTCCCCGATTCGATCGTAACGAGCGCCGACACACGTGTCTGTGCCGGAAGAGCGCCGAAAGCGTCGGGGTGTGTCACGACCCGGCACCTAGAATCGAGGCGTGCGGACGACGGCCGACATCCGCGAAGGCTTCCTGCGCTTCTTTGAGGAGAAGAGCCACACACGGCTGCCCTCGGCGCCGGTGATACCGCCTCCCGAGGACACCTCGACGCTGCTGATCAGCGCCGGGATGCAACCCCTGAAGCCCTATTTCCTGGGTCAGAAAGAGCCCCCGGCGACGCTGCTGACCACCTACCAGAAAGTCTTCCGGACGACCGACATCGACGAGGTCGGTCTCGACGGCTACCACCTCTCGTTCTTCGAGATGATGGGCAACTTCTCCATCGGCGAGTACTTCAAGGAAGGCGCCGTCGAGCACGCATGGGAGTTCATGCGCGACCGGCTCGACATCGACTTCGACAAGCTCTGGGTGAGCGTCTTCGCCGGGGATCCGGGGCTCGGGCTGGGCGAGGACGAGGTTGCGATCGCCGCGTGGGAGGCGGTCGGCCAGCCGCGCGAGCGGATCGTCGGCCTCCCGCGCACCGAGAACTTCTGGCAGGCGGGGGAGACAGGCCCCTGTGGGCCGTGCTCAGAGATGTACTACGACCGCGGCGTCGAGCTCTCGTGCGGCCGCCCGGACTGCGGGCCCGGGTGCCCCTGCGAGCGCTATCTGGAGTTCTGGAACCTCGTCTTCATGGAGTTCGATCTCGGCGCCGACGGCACCCTGACGCCCCTTCCCAAGCCCGTGATCGACACGGGTCTGGGGCTCGAGCGCACGGCTGCGATCCAGCAGAGCGTGATCACGGTCTACGAGACCGACGGCTTCCAGGCATTGATGGACTGGATCGAGGCCGAGAGCGGCGTCGCATGGACGAGCTCCGAGAAGGCGACGAAGGCCCACCGGATCATGGCCGACCACGGCCGCGGCATGACCTTCCTCGTCGCGGACGGAGTGCTCCCATCGAACGAGGGGCGGGGGTACGTGCTGCGTCGCGTGATCCGCCGGGCAGTCCAGCAGGCCCGCGGAATCGGACTGAACGACTTCTGGCGGATCTCGAACCTGGTCACCGAACAGATGGCGTACTGGTACCCGGAGCTCGAGGAGAACCGCGATCGCATCGCCGAGACGATCCGTGCCGAGGAGGAGCGCTTCTCGCAGACGCTCGAGCGCGGGATGGGCCTGTTCGAGGAGGTCGCCGCCGGTGGCGCGATCTCCGGGGAGGACGCGTTCCGGCTCCACGACACCTACGGCTTCCCGCTGGAGCTGACCCGCGAGCTGGCGCTCGAACGGGGCCTCGCCGTGGACGAGGAGGAGTTCACGCGGCTGATGGCGGAGCAACGCGAGCGTTCGCGCTCGGCCGCTGCTTTCGAGGGTGAGATCCGGGTGAGCGGGCCGCCGACCGAGTTCGTCGGCTTCGAGACAACCGAGGTCCTGACCGCAATCCTGGCGCTCGAAGACCTCGGCGACGGCACCTTCCAGGCGAAGCTCGAGCGCTCGCCGTTCTATCCGGAGGGCGGGGGCCAGGTCTCCGACGGCGGCTGGATCGAGAGCGAGGTGACCGGCGACCGGGCCGAGCTCGTCCGTGCGACTCGCGTCGGCGACGACCAGGTCCTGACCTTGCGCGGCGAGGGATTCGCGGTCGGCGACCGGGTCAAGGCCTCCGTCCCTTGGAGCGTCCGCTTCCCGACGATGGCGAACCACACCGCCACGCACCTGCTCCACAAGGCGCTCCGGGACACGCTCGGAGAGCACGTCGTCCAGGCGGGGTCCGCGGTTCGGCCGGACAAGCTCCGCTTCGACTTCAAGCACGACCAGGCGCTCACCACCGAGGAGCGCGCGCAGGTCGAGCGCACCGTCAACGAGAAGGTCTTCCAGAACCGGCCGGTACGAACGTTCGTGACCCCGATCGAGGAGGCGCGAAAGCTCGGCGCGATGATGCTTTTCGGCGAGAAGTACGGCGACGAGGTGCGCGTCGTCGAGGTCGACGGGTACTCGCGCGAGCTTTGCGGCGGGACGCACGTCCGCTCGACGGCGGAGATCGGGCCGTTCATGATCCTCTCGGAGGGCTCGGTGGGCTCGGGCGTCCGCCGGATCGAGGCCATCACGGCCGGCGAGGCCTGGGCGGCGCTTCGCGCCCGCTCGGAGGAGCTCGACGAGACGAGGGCGGAGCTCGAGCGCGCGCGGAAGGAGCTCGCCAAGGGCCCGAAGGAGAAGGCCGGCGCGGAGGTCGTCATCAGAGACGAGTCCAACGGGATCGTGGTCGCCGAGGTCGAGGCCGTGAAGGGCTCGGCGCTCAAGGACCTGTCAGATCAGCTGCGCCAGTCGAAGAAGGCCGACGCGGTCCTGCTCGGCTCGGTGGACGACGGGCGCGCCTACCTGGTCGTGAACCTCGACCAGTCGCTGGTCGAGAAGGGGCTCGACGCCGTGCAGGTGGCGCGCAAGGCGGCGGAGAAGATCGGCGGCGGCGGCGGCGGCCGGCCGACGCTCGCCGAGGCCGGAGGCAAGGATCCGGAGGGGCTTGCTGCGGCGTACGAGGTCGCGAGGAACGAGATCGCGGCCACTGAGTGAAGGTGCTCGCCCTCGACTACGGGTCGGCTCGGACCGGCGTCGCCGTCTCCGACCCAACCGGGACGCTCGCCAGGCCGCTCGGATCCGTGGAACAGGCGTCCACCGAGGACGGCATGAGGCGACTCGTCGACCTGATCCGCGCGGAGAGCCCCGAGCGCGTCGTGGTCGGACTGCCGCTCACCCTGCGCGGCGAGCGTGGGGCGCAGGCGGAGGAGACCGAACGTTTTGTCGAATCCCTGATGCGGGAACTGGACGTACCGGTCGAGACGTTCGATGAGCGCTTCACGACGTCGCTGGCCGGGCCGGGAGGCGACGATGACGCCCGGGCGGCCGCGCATCTGCTCACGAGTTACCTGGAATGGTGGAAGAACCGACAACCGTGACCCCTCCGCCGCGCCCGCCGCGGCGCCACCGGGCGAAGGCCTCGCACGGCCGGATCTTCCTGCGCCGGGTGATCGCGCTCGCCTTCGTCCTCGGTGTGCTGGCGATCCTCGTCGGCTCGGCCTGGGCGATCCTCGGAGGCCGCGGCGAGGAGGCTGCTCCGCCGCCGAAGCCGGTGGCGCCGCCGCCGAAGACGCTGCGCATCATCTTTCCGGAGGGGTTCACCCGCGAGCAGATGGCGACCCGGATCGGCGAGGTCAACAAGATCGCGGAGGCCAGGCGGAACGTCGAGCCCCGTCTCTCGCCGACTCGGTACCGAGCGCTGACGGCGGGCTCGTCCAGGGTGCCGCCCCAGTTCCTGACCGAGGGCAGGCCGCCGAACCTCGAGGGCTTCCTGTTCCCTGCGACGTACGAGTTCACGGCGAAGACGACGACGCGGCAGCTCGTGAACAAGCAGCTGACGGCGTTCCGCCGGAACTGGTCGCAACTCAATCTCCGCGCCGCCCGCGCGAAGAACCTCACGTCGTACGACGTCCTGATCATTGCCTCGATGATCGAGAAAGAGGTGATCGCGCCCGAGGAGCGCGCGCTCGTCGCGGCCGTCATCTACAACCGCCTGAAGGCCGGGATGACGCTCGGGATCGATGCGACGATCCGCTATGGCCTCAACGTCCCGGGAACCGAGTCGCTGCGCGAGTCGCACCTCGCCGACCCGACGCCGTACAACACCCGGATCCATCCGGGGTTGCCGCCGACGCCGATCGCGAATCCGGGGCTCACCTCGATGCAGGCGGCCGCTCATCCGGCGAAGACGAACTACCTCTTCTTCGCCCGCAAGCCGGACAAGGTGCACCACTTCTTCACGGCGTCGGAGCGCGAGTTCATCAACTACCTGAACGCCAACGGCTACTAACGTCGCGCTGATCGGGAAGCCCGTGGCGCACTCGTTGTCGCCGCGGATGCACAACGCCGCCTTCGAGGCGCTCGGGCTCGACTGGACCTACGTGGCATACGACGTGGAGCGGGAGGAGCTCGAGGATGTCCTCTCACGACTGGCCGGGCTCGGATACGCGGGCGCGAACGTGACGACGCCGTACAAGCAGGACGTGGCCCGCCTCGCCGGGGCGAGCGAGGAGTCCGTCAACACGCTCCTCTTCGATCCGCTCCGCGCCACCAGCACCGACGCGGCGATCCTCGAGGGGCTCGAGCACGAGCATGCGGTGATCGTCGGCGACGGCGGCGCGGCCGCCGCCTTTCGCGCCGCGTTGCCCGGCGCAACGGTCTTCTCCCGCCGTGGCGAGTGGCCGCCGGAGACGGCCGGCGCCGACCTCGTCGTCAACGCCACCTCGGCGAAAGACGAGATCGTCGTGCGGGTCGCCCGGGGTCAGACGCTCGTCGACCTGCCCTACCCCGGCTCGGCCACGGCCGAGGCGGCCAGAGCCGCCGGCGCCCGCGTGCTGGACGGGCTCGAGGTGCTCGTCGCGCAGGGCGCGGCCTCGTTCGAGCTCTGGACGGGCGAGCCGGCGCCGGTCGAGGTGATGCGGCGCGCCGTAGGCTTGTCGAGTGCTCCGCCTCGCGACAGCAGGTGAGTCCCACGGCCCGGCGCTCGTCGGGATCCTGACCGGCCTGCCCGCCGGGCTCGAGCTCGACAGGGAGGCGATCGACGCCGATCTCGGGCGGCGCCAGCAGGGCTACGGTCGCAGCCCCCGCCAGGGGATCGAGCAGGACCGGGTCGAGGTGCTCGCCGGGCTGCGCCACGGCCGGACGCTCGGGACGCCGCTCGCGATGGTCGTCGCGAACAGGGATCACGAGAACTGGCGCTGGGGGATGAGCCCGTGGCCGCCGGAGGGAGAGCCCGAGGGGAAGGGGACGAAGCCGGTCAGCCTGCCGCGCCCGGGTCACGCCGACCTGGCCGGGGCGCTGAAGTTCGGCCACGACGACGTGCGCAACACGCTCGAGCGCGCGAGTGCGCGCCAGACGGCGATCACAGTCGCCGCGGGTGCCGTCTGCAAGGCGCTTCTCCACGAGCTCGGCGTCGAGGTCGCGGGGTCGGTGCTCGAGATGGGGGACGTCGACTCCGCCCGGGCCGATCGGGACACCGTCGGCGGTGTCGTCGAAGTCCGCGCTCGAGGCGTTCCGCCGGGGCTCGGCTCCTACGCAGCCAAGGAGGATCGCCTGGACGCCCGCCTCGCGGCTGCGCTGATGGGAATCCAGGCGGTGAAGGGCGTCGAGATCGGCGACGGCTTCGGCCTCGCCGGCCTGCGCGGCTCGCAGGCGCACGACGAGATCCTCCCGGGGCTCCGGCGCGAGACCAACCGCGCAGGCGGGATCGAGGGCGGCGTCTCGAACGGAGAGGAGATCGTGACGCGTGCTGCGATGAAACCGCTGCCGACGCTGATGCGCCCGCTGCGATCGGTCGACCTCGGAAGCGGCGAGCCGGCCGAGGCGCTCGTCGAGCGAAGCGACGTCGCGGCAGTGGAAGCGCTCGCCGTGGTCGCCGAGGCGTCGGTTGCCTTCGAGCTCGCCCGCGCCGCACGCGAGAAGTTCGGCGGCGACTCGCTCGAGGACTTCCTCGCGGCGCACCGGGCGTACCTCGATCGCATCCCATGGCGCACGCCCTAGACCGCCACCTCGCCCTCATCGGCTTCATGGGCGCCGGCAAGACGACGCTCGGCTCGCGCGTCGCGGACCTGATCGGAAGGCCGTTCGTCGACCTCGACCAGGAGATCGAGAAGTCCACGCGCCGTTCGATCCCGGATCTCTTCCGCCGGGAGGGGGAAAAGGGCTTCAGGGTGCTCGAGGCCGAGGAGACGCGGAGGACGCTCGCGCGCGAGCGGCCCGCCGTGATCGCGCTCGGCGGCGGCGCGATCGAGACGCCTGCGATCCGCGAGGCGCTCCGCGAGCACGCCCTCACCGTGCTCGTCGAGGTCGAGGTCGACGCTGCGTGGGACCGGGTGGCCCGGTCTGCGAGGCCGCTCGCGAGCGACGAGGAGCAGTTCCGACAGCTCTACGAGCGCCGCAGTGGCCTGTACGAGGATGCGGCCGACGCCCGGGCCGACGACCTCGACGGCGTCGTCCTCGCGGGGCTCGGCGTCCGGATCGAGCCGGGAGCGCGCCCAACAGGCGACGTGCTGCTCGCCGACCCGACGGCGCTCGAGCTCCACCCGCTCGAGGCCCCGGAGGTGCACGAGGTGCGCGAGAAGTCGATCGAGGAAGCCCAGCGACTCTGGACCGACCTGCGCATCTCCCGGGACGGGACGATCGTCGGCTACGGCGGCGGGACGACGACCGACCTCGCGGGCTTCGTCGCCGCCACGTACATGCGCGGCGTCCGGTGGATCTCGGCGCCGACCACACTCGTCGGCCAGGTGGACGCTGGGATCGGCGGCAAGACCGGCGTCGACCTCCGCGAGGGCAAGAACCTCGCCGGCGCGTTCCACTACCCCGACGAGGTCGTGATCGATCCGCAGCTGATCTCGACGCTTCCCGAGGAGGAGCGCCGAGCGGGCATGGCCGAAGTGGTCAAGACGGGACTGCTCGCCGGCATCGCTGTCTGGGACCTCCCCGAGGAGGAGATGATCCGCGCCTGCGCGGCGTACAAGTCCGCCGTCTGCCTGGCGGATCCCTACGAGGGCGGCCGCCGCGCGATCCTCAACCTCGGCCACACCTTCGCGCACGCGCTCGAGGCGGCGTCCCTGTACACGGTGCGCCACGGCGACGCGGTCGCGCTCGGCCTCCTCGCCGCTCTGCGTCTCTCGGGTCTTCCCACGGAAGTGGTCGAGACCGTGCTCGATCCCCGGCCGGTGGCGGTCGACCGCGAGCGGGCGTGGGCAGCGCTGCAGCGGGACAAGAAGATCCGCGACGGGCGGATCCGGCTCGTCCTCCTCGAGGCGCCGGGGAAGCCGGTGTGGGGGGTCGAGCGCCCGGAGGCCGAGGTGCGGGCGGCGCTCGACGAGCTGATCGCCGGCTAGTAACAGACTGTTACTAACTCCCGAGCCGGCCCCACCAGCGGCCCCGAGGGCAAGTAACACACTGTTACTTGCCCCGAACTACGCTCTCGGAGTGCTCGTCGGCGTGCTGCACGGCCCGAACTTCAACGTGCTCCACCGGCGCGACCCGGCCGTCTACGGCGGGCTCTCGCTGCCCGAGCTCGAGGGGAAGATCCGAGAGTGGGCGGCCGAGCTCGGCTGCGACGTCCTCTGCCGCCAGACGAACCACGAAGGCGAGTACGTCGAGTGGTGCCAGGAGCTCGGCGACTCGGCCGGCGGCCTCGTCGTCAACTCGGGCGCCTGGTCGCACTACAGCTACGCGATCCGCGACGCGCTCGAGCTGGCGAGCTGTCCGGTCGTCGAGGTCCACCTCTCGGACATCGAGAACAGGGAAGACTGGCGGAGGCACACTGTCCTCGAGGACATTGCCGCGCACCGGGTGATCGGCAAAGGCCCGGAGGGCTACAAGGAGGCACTCGAATTCCTGACACGCGAGTAGACCGGCTCCGGGCGCTGCTCGAGGAGCCGCTCCTCGTCACCGCGCCGACCAACGTCCTCTACCTGACGGGCTTCGAGAGCTCGAACGCCGCGGTTCTCGTGGAGCAGGACCGCGTCCGGCTCTTCACCGACTTCCGCTACGCCGAGCGGGCACGCGAGCTCGCCGGGGTGGAGGTCGAGCAGACCGAGCGCTTCATCTACGGTGACCTCGCCGGTCGGATCCCCGACACGGTCGGGTTCGAGGCCGATGCGGTCAGCTACGCGAACCACGAGATCCTCCGCAAGACCGGTGTGGGCCTGGTGCCGCGCCGCGGTCTCGTCGAGTCGCTGCGGGCGGTCAAGGAGCACGGCGAGCTCGACGCCATCCGTCAGGCGTCGCTGATCACGGACGGCGTGTACGAGCGTCTGGCCGAGGAGCAGTTCAGCGGGCGGACGGAGAAGGAGCTCGTCTGGCGGATGACCGAGCTCTTCCACGAGCTCGGCGCGGACGAGCCGGCGTTCGCGATCGACATCGCGGCCGGGCCGACGGCGGCGAGCCCGCACGCCGTGCCCGGCGACCGAGTGGTGCAGGAGGGCGAGCTCGTGCTCGTCGACGCCGGCGCGAGGCTCGACCACTACTGCTCCGACTGCACCCGCACCTTCGCTGTCGGCGAGGTGTCCGACTCGCTCCGAGAGATCTACGACGTGACGAAGGAGGCGCAGCAGGCCGGCCTCGACGCCGTACGCGCAGGGACGACCGGCCGCGAGGCCGACGCCGCCGCCCGCGCCGTCATCGCCGACGCAGGCTACGGCGAGAACTTCGGCCACGGGCTGGGCCACGGCCTCGGGCTGATGGTCCACGAGGCGCCGACCCTTCGCCCGGAGTCGACCGACACGCTCGCGACCGCGAACGTCGTCACCGTCGAGCCGGGGATCTACCTGAGCGGCGTCGGCGGCGTCCGGATCGAGGACCTCGTCGTGGTCACGGACGACGGCTGCGAGGTGCTGAGCAACTTCACCAAGGAGCTGCTGACGGTCGAGTAGCGTCCGATCCGGGCGCGATGCTCGGACGGTGCATGAGCTTCACCACGTCCGGGAGTTCGTCAAGCGAAAGCCGAAGCCGCGCCACCGCAAGCTCCGACGCAGGATCTTCGGCGCCGTTCTCCTCGTTGGCATGGTCGACGTCGTCGGGACGCTGCTCATGTGGTCGCTCGAGACCAACGTGGGCAACAGCGAGATCCACAATCTGTGGAACGCGTTCTTCTTCACGACCGTCCAGCTCCTCACGGTCTCGTCGCAGATGAAGAACCCGGTGACGACCGGCGGACAGGTCACGGACATCTTCCTGGAGCTGACCGCGATCTGCCTGGTCAGCGGGATCGCCGGCGCGTTCGCGTCTTTCTTCCTGTCCGGGGAGGAGAATGACACCGTTCGCTAGCCTCCTGCCGTGGCCGACGTCGTCAACACGAACCAGTTCAAGAACGGGATGCACATCGAGCTGGACGGCTCGGCGTGGCGCATCGTCGAGTTCCAGCACGTCAAGCCCGGGAAGGGCGGCGCCTTCGTCCGCACGAAGCTGAAGAACCTCGACTCGGGCTCGGTGGTCGACAAGACGTTCCGCGCCGGCGAGAAGTTCCCCCGCGTCATCACCGAGACGAAGAACGTGCAGTACCTCTACGACTCGGGCGACGAGGTCGTCTTCATGGACGAGCAGACCTTCGAGCAGATCAGCCTCTCCCGCGAGTCGGTCTCCGAAGCGCTCGACTTCCTCCAACCGTCCAGCACCGTGCAGCTGATGACCGTGGACGGCCGGCCCTCCGGCGTGCAGCTGCCGGCCTCGGTTGAGCTGACAGTTGCCGAGACGGAGCCAGGCGTCCGCGGCGACACGGTCTCCAACGTGACGAAGCCGGCGAAGCTCGAAACCGGCGCGATCGTCCAGGTGCCGCTCTTCGTGAACCAGGGCGAGCGGATCAAGGTGGACACCCGCGAGCGGCGCTACATCAGCCGCGCGTAGCGCACTTTCTACACTCCTCCCATGCGTTCGATGAGTGATCGGCGCTCGCTCGCCCTCGCTGCCCTCGCGCTTGCAACGGCGTTCTGCGCCTCGCTGCTCGTGGCGCGCTGGGTCTACTCCGAGCCCGGCGCCTACCGGTTCATGGCCTGGAACCTCTTCCTCGCATGGATTCCGGTGGTGGCGGCGGTCGCCGTCTACGACCTGCACCGGCGCGGCGCCGGGGTCAGCCGGCTCCTCCCGCTCGCGGCACTCTGGTTGCTCTTTCTCCCGAACGCGCCCTATCTGCTCACCGATCTGATCCACCTGGGGTCGCGCGACGACGCGCCGCTCTGGTTCGACCTCGTTCTCTTCAGCGCCTTCGCCTGGACGGGCGCATTCCTCGGCTTCCTGTCGATCTACCTGATGCAGGTCGTCGTCCGTCGAGCACACGGTGTGCTGCTCGGCTGGGCGCTCGTCGGCGGAAGCCTCCTCGCGAGCGGGTTCGGGATCTACCTCGGGCGCTCGCTGCGCTGGAACAGCTGGGACTTCGTGGCGAGCCCCGGGCCTCTCCTCGCCGATGTGTGGGCGCGCGTCTCCGATCCGCTCTCTCACCCTCGCACCCTGGGAATGACCCTTGCGTTGACCGCGCTGCTCTCCGTGCTCTACCTCGTGCTCTACGCCTTCGCGCAGTTGCCTGCCGCCGAGCGAGCCTCTCGTTAGGGTCCGGCGGATGCCCGCCCTGGTCGACACCACCGTCCGCCTCGTCAGCCAGGAACCGCTCGCCGGCCGGCTGCCGACCTCGGTCATCCTCGACCTCGCCGAGATCCTGGACGGCGCCGGCTTCGCTTCCCTCGAGGTGTCCGGTGGCGGCGTGTTCGACACTGCCGTGCGCCGCGGCGTGGAGAGCCCGTGGGAGCGGATTAGGGCAATCAAGGCCCGGACGAAGACTCCGCTCGGGATGGCGCTCCGCGGCCGCTTCCTCGTCGGCTCGCGTCCGGTCGGCGGCGATTTCGTCCGCCGGTTCGTCCAGACAGCCGCCGAGAACGGCATCGAGGTCTTCCGGCTGCACGACCCGCTCAACGACGTGATGAACCTGCGCGAGGCGGGCGAGGCGATCACGGTCGCCGGAGGCGAGTTCGACGCGGGCCTGATCTACAGCCCCGGCCCGACGGGCGAGACCGACGCCCTCGTCGAGCAGGCGAGGAAGCTGCCCGAGCTCGGCGCGGCCCGGATCCTGCTCCACGATCCGTCCGGATCGCTCGAGCCGCACCGCGCCAGCGAGCTGACGACCGCGATCGGCGAGGCGAGCGGCCTCCCGATCGGGATCTACTGCCAGGGCTCGGCGGGGAACGCGCTCGCCGCGGCACTCGAGGCGGCGCGGGCCGGCGCGGACCGCGTCGCCTGCGCCGTCTACGCCGTTGCGCTCGTCCTCCACCGTGTCGCCGGCGAGGGGCTCGCAGAGGTCCTCGAGGGGCTCGGGCTCGCGTCGGGGGTCGACAGCGAGCAGGTCTGGCGCGCCTCCAACCTGATCGACCAGCACATCGGCGACGAGCCTGTCACGCCGCTCGCGCCTCGCATCGCGGTGCGCGCCGCCCAGCACAATCTCCCCGCCGGCCTCGTCGCCGCCCTCGACGCGCACCTGCGCACCCAGTCCATGGGCGACAGGCTCGACGAGGTGCTCGACGAGCTCGAGCGGATCCGCGGGGAGGCCGGCTGGCCGCCGCTCGCCGCGCCGATCGGGCAGATCCTCGGCTCGCAAGCGCTGATTCACGTCCTCTCGGCGAGCCGCTACGGACTCGTCGTCGACGAGCTGCGCGGTCTCTTCCAGGGCGACTTCGGGACGCCCCCGGGCGAGCTCGACGCGGACGCGAGCCGCGCGATCGAGCTGAGCTCCGACGCTGAGACCCAGGAGCTCGAGCCGGCCGCCGACCTCGAGGACATCCGCGAGGACGCGGAGGGTCTGGCGACGAGTGAGGAGGAGCTGCTGCTGCTCGCGCTCTTCGGGGAGGAGGCCGAGCCGCTGCTCTCGGCCATCCGCGGCAGGGCCAGCGGCGAGGAGCGGCTGATCGGCGGCAGCGTGGATCAGGGCCGGGCCGAGCGGATCCGCGAGATCGTGCGCATCGTCCAGGAGAGCGGGGTCGCCGAGATCGCGATCGAAGAGTCCGGCATGCGCGTCTCGGTCCGGCGCCGCGAGGAGGCCGACGCGATAACACCGGCTCCAACGCCTGCGCCGTCGGCTCCGACCGAGCAGGACATCGCGCTGCCCTCGGTCGAGCAGCCGACCGACGGAGTCGTCCGCGTGGAGGCGCCGATGGTCGGGACGTTCTACCGGGCGCCCTCGCCCGGCGCGCCGCCGTTCGTGGAGGAAGGCGCGGTGGTCTCGTCCGGCCAGACGCTCTGCATCCTCGAGGCGATGAAGCTGCTGAACGAGATCAAGGCCGACCTCGACGGCACCGTCCGTCGAATCAACGTCGAGAACGGCCAGCCCGTGGAGTTCGGCCAGGTGCTGTTCGAGATCGAGCCGGCACTGGGGCGGCCGCTCGATGCCGTTTGAACGGCCCACTCACGGCGAAGCCTGTGCCTTCGAACACGCTGCGCGGCGCCCAAGCGGCTGCCGGATGTCACGCCCGTATCTCATCGATACGAACGCGACCTCCGTCCGGGCTTGGACATCCACGCAGCGCGCTCCGAAGACGAGGCCTCACCATGAGCGGGCCGTTTAGCAGGTCCTCGTCGCCAACCGCGGTGAGGTCGCCGTGCGCGTGATCCGCGCACTCCACGAACTCGACGTCGAGGCCGTGGCGGTCTACTCGAAGGCCGATGAGGGCTCCATGCACGTACGGATGGCCGACCGCGCGATCTGCATCGGCCCAGCCTCTGCGTCCGAGAGCTATCTCCGCATCCCGTCCGTGATCGCCGCGGCGACGACGACCGGCTGCGAGGCCGTGCATCCGGGCTGGGGCTTCCTCGCGGAGAACCCTGCCTTCGCGGAGGCGTGCGCCGACAACGACCTCGTCTTCGTCGGCCCGACTTCAGAGGTGCTGGCCAGGATGGGCAACAAGGCGTCGGCGCGCGACGAGATGGGCGCCGCCGGCGTGCCGCTCGTGCCGGGCACCGGGCCTGTCACCGCCGGCGAGGCCGGCCGCGCCGCAGACGGGCTCGGGTACCCCGTCCTGGTGAAGGCGGCGGCGGGCGGCGGCGGGAAGGGAATGCGCCTGGTCTCGGTTCCGGACGAGATCGATTCCGCGTACGCGATGGCGGCGGCCGAGGCGGAGGCGGCGTTCGGCGACGGGGAGCTGTACCTGGAGAAGGCAATCGTCCCCGCGAGACACGTCGAGATCCAGGTGCTCGGCGACTCACGCGGCGGCATCCTCACGGTCGGCGAGCGCGAATGTTCGATCCAGCGCCGCCACCAGAAGCTGATCGAGGAGTCGCCGTCGTGCGCGCTGACCCCGGAGACGCGGGAGGAGATGGAGGCCGCCGCGGAGCGCGCCGCCCGCGCGATCGGATACACGAACGCCGGGACGTTCGAGTTCCTCGTCGGGCCGGACGGCTCGTTCTACTTCATCGAGCTGAACGCCCGGCTGCAGGTCGAGCACCCGGTCAGCGAGCTGGTCACCGGCATCGATCTCGTCCACGAGCAGCTACGGGTCGCCGCGGACGAGCCGCTCACCCACACCGGCCGCGCGCCGCGTCGAGGTCACGCGATCGAGGTGCGTGTGAACGCGGAGGATCCCGCGCGCGACTTCATGCCGATGCCGGGCCGCCTCGAGCGCTTCCGCCCGCCGCTCGGGCCCGGCGTCCGGGTGGACACGTTCGTCGAGGACGGCGCCGTCGTGCCGCCGCACTACGACTCCCTGCTCGCGAAGCTGATCGCGTGGGCGCCCGACCGGGACCTCGCTCTCGCCCGCTGCCTCCGGGCGCTGAACGAGTTCGAGGTCACGGGTCTCCCGACGACGATCGGCCTGGCCGCCGAGGTGATCCGGAGCGAAGCGTTCGCCCGAGGCGAGTACTCCACGAGCTACCTCGAGGAGCACTCGCCGGCAGAGGCTAGTAACAGTCTGTTCCTTGGCTCGGAGGCGGCGCAGTGAGCCAGAGCCGCCGGGCGTCGCGCCGCGCCGCGCTCTTCATGCTGTTCCAGTGGGACGTGACCGGAAACGACCTCGGCTCGACGTACGAGGGCGAGGTCGACGACTTCGCCTGGGAGACCGCGAAAGCGGTGGCCGACAACGCCGAGCACCTCGATCGCCGGATCGACGAGGCGACCGAGGGGTGGCCGGCCGGCAGGCTCGGGGCCGTCGAGCGGAACGTCCTCCGCCTGGCGATCCACGAGCTCGAGCAGGGCGAGATCCCGCCCGAGGTCGCGATCGACGAGGGCGTCCGCTTCGCAAAGCGCTACGCCTCCAACGAGGCAGGCAAGCTCGTGAACGGCATCCTGGGCCGTATCGCGCGAGAGGAGGTCGCATGACGGAGCCGGAAGAGCCGAACCCGGAGGAGAACCTGACGCGGGCCGAGGAGCTGCTCGAACGCCTCGACGAGGCGCGCGGCCGGCTCGAGGCCGCGACGGATCCCGACCAGGCGATCGAGATCCTGAGCGAGCTCTCGGAGATCGCGAAGGACGTCGAGGCCGAGATCGCGAAGGCGAAACGCGAAGCCGATGCGCAGCCCTGACGCGCACCGGGAGCGAATCGAGGACTTCCTCGCAGGGCTGGAGCTCACCGAGGAGCTCGGGCAGCTGGACAAGGTCGTCCGGTACGCGCTTGCAGGCGGCGGAAAGAGGATCAGGCCGGTCCTCTGCCTGGCGACGACCGAGGCCGCCGGTGGAGATCCCGGCCGGGCACTCCCCGCGGCCGCGGCGCTCGAGCTCGTCCACTCGTTCTCGCTCGTCCACGACGACCTGCCGGCGCTGGACGACGACGAGCAGCGGCGCGGCCGGCCGACTGTCCACGTGCGCTTCGGCGAGGCGCAGGCCATCCTCGCCGGCGATGCGCTCCTGAACGAGGCGTTCTCGCTCGTGCTCGGCTATGAGCAGCCGCACGTCGGACGCGAGCTCGCGCTCGCGACGTCCGGAATGATCGGCGGGCAGTACCTCGACATCAACGGCGGCCGGGAGGACCAACTCGAGCTGAACCGGCTCAAGACCGCGCGGCTGTTCGAAGCCTCGATCGGCTGCGGCCTCTGGGTTGCGCAGGTCCCCGTCGCCAGACAGCAGGACTGGCGCGGGTTCGGCGCCGAGTTCGGGATTCTCTACCAGGTCGTGGACGATCTCCTCGACGGCGACGGGCTCGTGCGGGAGCGTGGCCGTCCGGCGACCCTCGAGCTCGCAACGGCGAAGGAAGCCCTCGTGAGGGCCAAGCTGGACGCGATCGACGCCGACACCTCAGTCCTCGCCGGTCTCGTCGACGAGCTCGAAGCCCGCGCTCAGCAGTCCTCGGTGTAGCCCCATTCACGGGCCTTCGCGCAGAACTCCTCCTCGCTCGCCGTGAAGAAGTGCCGCACGGTGCCCGGGCGGCGGAGGTAGAAGAGGTAATTGCGCCCGGCCGGTCGCGCGGCGGCTCGCATCGAGGGGACGCCGGGGTTCCCGATCGGCGTCGGCGGCAGGCCCTTGTACCGGCGCGTGTTGTAGCGGGTTCGGCTGCGGAGATGGGCGCGCGTGAGCGGCCGGTTGCCGGGAACGCCGAGGCCGTAGCGGAGCGTCGCGTCGATTGCGAGCGGCATGTCCGCCTTCAGGCGGTTGTAGATCACGGCCGAGACGAGCCGCCGTTCCGAGGCGACGGCGGCCTCGCGCTCGATCATCGACGCGATCGTCAGGACGTCGTAAGCGTTGAGATTGCCGGCGCGTGCCCGGCGGAGGTCGATCCCGCGCCAGTGCGACTCGAATGTGGAGATCTGGTTCGCGACGAGGTCCGAGGCACGCGTGTGCCGCGTGAACTCGTACAGCGAGGGGAAGAGAAAGCCCTCGAGGCTCCGCCGCTTCAGGAACGGCCGGAACTCACGCGGCGCGCGGGCCCGGGCGGCGGCTGCCTTGTACGACCCGCCCGTCAGTCTGGGCGTGACGCCACGCGTGCGGATCGCGATCTTCCGCACCTCCGCGACCCGGTCGGCCATCCGGCGCACGCTGAAACCCTCGGGAAACACGATCCGGAGGGTGACGGGCGCCTGCGCCTGAGCCGGCGCCGCGAGGGCGAGCGCGGCGGCGACGGAAGCGAGAACGGCGGAACGGCTCGCCATCCCTCTAGCCTACGGACCCATGCGCAAGCGGCTCGACGTTCTCCTCGTGGAGCGTGGCCTCGCCGAGTCCCGAACACAGGCGCAGGCGCTCGTGATGGCGGGCCGAGTGCCCGGTTTCGACAAGGCGGGCCAGCAGGTGGACGAGGAAGTTGCGCTCGACGTGCTCGAGCGGCCGCGCTTCGTGTCACGAGGCGGGGAGAAGCTCGCACACGCGCTGGAGCAGCTGGGCGTCGATCCGTCCGGCCGCGACGCCGTCGACGTCGGCTCGTCCACAGGCGGTTTCACCGATGTCCTGCTCCAGCACGGAGCCCGGCGCGTGATCGCGCTCGACGTCGGTCGCGCGCAGCTTCACGAGCGCGTGCGAGAGGATCCTCGTGTGACGGTGATGGAAGGCGTGAACGCGAGGCACCTCGAGGAGCTCCCGTTCGCGCCGGACCTGGTGACCTGCGACGTCTCGTTCATCAGCGTGCGCCAGGCGCTCCCGCCTGTCCTCCGGCTCGCCGAGCCGGGGTGGGAAGCGCTCGTGCTCGTGAAGCCGCAGTTCGAGGCGGGCCGGGCGGACGTCAAGGGCGGCGTCGTCCGAGACCCCGAGGTGCACCGACGGGTGTTGCGCGAGGTCGCGGAGGCTGCGCTCGGCTGGGACGGCGAGGCGCGAGGGATCGCCGACTCGGGCCTGCCCGGGCCGAAGGGGAACCGCGAGTTCTTCCTCCACCTGGCTCACCGTGAGGGCGCAGAGCTGCCGTCCGAGCTCGACGCCTGGATCGCCGATGCCGTCGGTTAGCCGGGTCGCGGTGGTCGCGCACGGCCGTGCCGACGTCACCGACGCGACGGACGTCGTGGAGCGCCTCGCGCGTGAGCGCGGGATCGAGCTCGTCGAGGACTCACCGGACCTCGCAGTCGTCCTCGGCGGCGACGGGACGATGCTGCGGGCGCTCAAGCGCTTCCTCGGCGCGGGCGTCCCTGTGATCGGCGTCAACTACGGACGGGTCGGCTTCCTCGCGTCGATGGGCAAGGAGGAGCTGGAAACCGGCCTGGGCCGCGCGTTCGACGGCGAGTTCGAGGTGGTGGAGCTTCCGACCCTGGAGGTCGACGTCGGGGGAGAGCGGCATCCGGCGGTCAACGACGTCGTCGCCCACAGCGGCGTGCTCGGCCGGATGGTCGAGCTCCGCTGGTCGATCGCCGGCGAGGACATGGGCACCGTCCCGTGCGACGCCCTGATCGCGTCGACACCGTCGGGCTCGACCGCCTACAACCTTTCCGGTGGAGGCCCGGTGCTCGTCTGGGGGCTGGATGCGATGGCCGTGACCTTCGTCGCACCGCACTTGCTTCACGCGCGGCCGCTCGTCGTCCCGCGAAACCGCGAGCTCACCGTGTCGAACCTCACAGCGGACGTGGAGGTCGCGCTGATCGCCGACGGGCGCCAGGTCGCGGCGATCGGCCAAGAGGAACCGGTCCAGATCCGGCTCGCGGGTGAAGTCAGCCTCCTCGCCACGTTGCCGGAGATGACCTTCTTCCGTCGCTACCGCGACACCTTCGCGTCCTAGCCGCTGCGTACCCTGACCGCCGTGCTGCGCCGACTGCGCATCGAGAACCTGGTCCTGATCCGCGAAGCAGAGCTCGAGCTCTCGGAGGGGTTGAACGCGATCACCGGGGAGACGGGCGCCGGCAAGACGATCCTGGCGCAGGCCGTCGGCCTCCTCCTCGGCGCGAAGGGCGACGCGAAGGCGATCGGCCCGGCCGGGAAGGAGGCGTACGTCGAGGCCGAGTTCGACCTGCCCGACGGGTTCTTCGAGGAGGAAGGGCTCGATGCTCTTGCCGGGCTGCGACCGGAGGACGAAGCGGGGCTCGTGCTCGCGCGCCGCATCTTCCCGGACGGACGAACTCGCGCCTACGCGTGGGGGAGGGCGGCGGCGCGGGAGGATCTCGCCGTTGCGACCGAGCTCCTCGTCGGGATGTCCGGCCAGTTCGAGCAGCGCCGGCTCGCGCGCCCCGCGTACCAGCTCGAGGTGCTCGACTCGTTTCTCGGCGACGACCAGCTCCGGCGGCGCGCCGACCTGCGCCGCGCCTGGCGTGCGCTCTCCGTGGCCAGGAGACGCCATGACGAGATCGCGGCCGACTCCGCAGCCGCGGAGGCGCGTCTCGCCGAGCTCGAGGCGCTCGTCGAGGACACGAACGGGCTCGAGCCGAGCACGGAGGAGTCGCTCCTCACCGAGCGCGAGCGGCTGCGCCACCTCACCGAGCTCGCGGAGGCCTCGGCGGCGGCGGCCGAGGTGCTGACGCCGGAGGAGGGCGAAGGCGCTGCGGTCCTCGCGGCCAAGGCGGAGCGCTCGATCGCGCCGCTCGAGCGGCTCGCGCCGGAGCTCGCGGCGGCGGCGACCGAGCTGCGCGATCTCCAGGTCCGGCTCGCAGACGTCGGAGCCGACCTCCGGAGCTTCCTGGACTCGCTCGAGGCGGAGCCCGACAGGCTGGAGCACCTGGAGGCAGAGTTGGAACGAATCTCCGCCGCCAAGCGCCGGTTCCGCTGCGAGTCGTACGAAGAGCTGCTCGAGCGGGCAGCCGCCGCCCGGGCCGAGCTGGACGCGCGCGAGGCGGGCGCCGATCCGGCAGCAGAGGCTGCTGCGGAGCTCGCGGAGACCCAGGCACGTGTCGAGGCTCATGCAGCCGAGCTCCACGAGGCGCGGGCTGCGTCCGCCGACCGCTTCGCCGCAGCGGTTGCGGCCGAGCTGCGCGGTATCGGCCTCGGCGACGGCGAGTTCCACGTCGAGCTCCATGACCGCGAGCTCGGCCCGGCCGGCACGGACGCCGTCACCTTCCTGATCCGCCCGAACCCCGGCCTCCCGTTCGCGCCGGTCGCGGAGACCGCTTCAGGCGGCGAGCTCAGCCGCATCGCGCTCGCCCTCGCAGCAGCAGCGGGAGGGAAGATGACACTGGTGTTCGACGAGATCGACGCGGGGATCGGCGGTCAGACGGCGCACGCCGTGGCGCAGACGCTGCGCAGGCTGGGCGAGCACGCGCAGGTGCTCACGATCACGCACCTGCCGCAGATCGCAAGCGTCGCCGACCGGCACCTTCGCGTCGAGAAGGTGCCGGGCGACCCCACCCACACGCGAATCGAGCAGCTGGCCGAATCGGAGCGGAAGGACGAGCTCCAACGTATGCTCGGCGGTCGAGAGTTTCTCTCGACCGTTCGATGAGCTTCGTCGAGTACAAGGGACACGCACGCCTGGACCGCCGGACGAAGCATCTCGTCCGCCGGCTCTCGGCCGACGACATCGCGATCATCGACCACACGGACCTGGACCGCGTCTCCGCCGAGGAGCTGCTCGAGTCGGGCGTCCGCGTCGTCGTGAACGTCTCCGACTCGCAGACCGGCCGGTACCCGAACCCGGGACCGCTTCTCCTCGTCCGGGGCGGAGTCCGGCTGATCGACGCTCCGGGAGCGGACCTGTTCGAGAAGGTCGGCGACGGCGAGCTGATCACCGTCCGGGGCGGAAGCCTCTTCCGCAACGGCACCCGTCTCGTCGCAGGGCAGGAGCTCCGAGCCGACGACCTCGCCGACGCCCTTCGCGAGCAGCGAGGCCGGGTCACCGAGGCGCTCGAGACCTTTGCGGAGAACACGATGCGCTACCTCCGCGAGGAGGGGCGGTTGCTCTCGGAGGGGATCGGCTTCCCCGCTCTCGAGACAAGGTTTCGTGACCGCCACGCGCTCGTCGTCGTCAGAGGGCCGGGCCACAAGCGCGACCTGCGCATCGTCCGTCCGTACGTGCGCGACTTCCGGCCGGTGCTCGTGGCCGTGGACGGCGGCGCCGACGCGCTGCTCGAGGCGGGCTACAAGCCCCACGTGATCGTCGGCGACATGGACTCGGTCTCCGACCGCGCGCTCGGCTCGGGGGCGGAGATCCTGATCCACGCCTACGAGAACGGCACCGCGCCCGGCGCGGAGCGTGTGCGGGCGCTCGGGCTCGACCATCACGTCGTCCCGGCTCCGGCGACCAGCGAGGATCTCGCTCTTCTCCTTGCCTACGAGAAGGGCGCCGAGCTCATCGTCGTCGTCGGCGCCCACTTCAACCTGATCGAGTTCCTCGAGCGCAACCGCTCGGGCATGGCGTCGACGTTCCTGACCAGGCTTCGCGTGGGCGAGATCCTCGTGGACGCGAAGGGCGTCTCCAGGCTCGTGAGCCGACAGGTCGGGATCTGGCCGCTCGTGCTCGTCGCCGCCGCTGGGCTCGGCGCGCTCGTCGTGGCCGTCGCCGTCTCGCCGCAGCTGAGGTTCGCGCTCGAAGAGCTCGGACTGCGACTGCGCGATCTGCTCGGCTTTTAGGAGGGCTCGGCGAAACGCCTGCTGTGCCGCAGTGGAGCGCTGCTCGCCCCGAGGACTGCGTCCTCAGTCGCGCCCGTATCTCATCGATACGAACGCTCCCTGCGTCCTTGCCTCGGAACGACCATCGCACCACTACAACGAGCGACGTTCCGCCGATCCCTCCTAACCTAGGGCGGCTTGTTCGACCTCCGCTACCACGTCGCCTCGCTGGCGGCTGTCTTCCTCGCGCTGATCATCGGCATCCTCGTGGGTGCCGGCCTCGCGACCCGTACCGACGTCGAGGGCAGCGAGCGCCGCGTGCTCCAGGACCGCATCAAGGAGCTCCAGCAGCGCAACGACGACGTGGTCGCCCAGGCCGACCTGCTTCGCCGGCAGCGTGAAGCGGCCGAGAACTACGTCGCGAACACGTACCCGGCCCTGATGAACGGCCGGCTCCGCGGCAAGCGGGTTGCGCTCCTCTTCACCGGCCAGCCCGACGACGACGCCCTCGATGCGGTGGAGCAGACGCTGCAGGACGCCTCAGGTCCCTCGGTGGTCGAGCGTGAGGCCTTCGAGCTGCCCATCGACCCGGAGCAGGTCATGGACGCGCTGGGGCCACAGTTCCAGGGACTGACGATGGAGGAGGTCGGCCGGCGCCTGGGCGAGGAGCTCGTCGCCGGAGGGGAGACCCCCTTCTGGGACGCGCTGATCCCCGTCCTCGTCCAGGACCACCGGGGGGATCCCTCGACCGAGTCCGACGCCGTCGTCGTCGCGCACACCGGAGTCGCGACCGATGCGCCGACGAGGATGTTCTTCGACGGCCTCTACGCCGGGCTCGCGGGCAGCGGCGTTCCGGTCGTCGGGATCGAGGGCACCGACCAGCGCCCGTCGCGAATCCCCGTCTACAAGGCGAACCGCGTCTCCAGCGTGGACTCGGTCGACACGCAGATCGGAAAGCTCGCGCTCGCGTTGCTCCTCGCCGGTGGGGCGGAGGGTCACTACGGGCTGAAGACGTCGGCCGACGACGGGACGATGCCTGTGCCGATCGAGCCTCTGCCGCTCGCCCCGCTGCCGAATGGCTGAGCCCGTCGCCGTCCTGGTGGCGGCCAGAGACGAGGCCGAGCGCATCGGCCGGACGGTCGAGCGGCTGCGGGAGCAGTTTCCGAACGCGGAAGTGATCGTCGCCGACGACGGCTCGACGGACGGCACCGCCGAGACGGCGGAGCGGGCAGGGGCGCGGGTCCTGCGCCTGCCGCGGCGCGGGAAGGGCCAGGCGCTGACGCTCGCCGAGCGGGAGGCTCCGCCTGGTGCGATCGCCGTGTGCGACGCGGATCTCGACGGCGACCTCCGGCCGCTGGCGGCCGTCGAGGCCGGCCTCGCGATTGCCGTCTTCGCCGAGCGGCAGGGCGGGGGCTTCGGGATCGCGAAGGAGGCGGCGCGCGACTTGATCCGCGCGCGCTCCGGCTTCGTCCCCGCCGAGCCGCTTTCCGGACAGCGTGTCTTCTCCGCCGAAGCCCGGGCGGTGTGCTTTCCGCTGGCGGCCGGGTTCGGCTGCGAGGTCGGCGCCTCGATCGACGCCGCCCGCGCCGGGATCCCGATCGCCGAGGTCGAGCTGCCGCTGCGCCATCGCGCGACCGGCCGCGACGCCCGTGGCTTCCTCCATCGGGGACGCCAGCTGCTGGACGTCGTGCTCGCCGCCGGGCCGCAGGCTACGAACCACAGGGGGCTCCGGCTACCCCTCGTGGGCGCCGCGCTCGGAGCGCGTCGCGACCCGGCCGTCGCGGTGGTGGCTGCGCTCGGTCTCGCCGACGATCTCTGGAGCGGCCCCGAGCGGGGGTTCCGCGCCCACCTGCGCGCGGGGTCCACGACCGGCGTCCTCAAGCTGGTGGGGATCCCACTCGTCGGGCTGCTCGCGACACGCAAGCTCTCCGGGGCGCTCCTGGTGGGCCTTGCCGCGAACTCTCTCAACCAGTTCGACACGCGGCCCGGTCGGGCGCTCAAGGCGTACCTCGCCGGCGCCGTCCTCGCGCGGGCGCCGTTCGGGATCGCCGTCCTCCTGCTTCCCTACGATCTTCGCGAGAAGAGCATGCTCGGGGACGCCGGATCGAACGCGCTGGGCGCGATGCTAGGGTTGAGTTCCGTGAGTCGACTCACGGAGCGGGGCCGCTGGCTGGCGATCGGGGCGCTTGCCGGGCTCACCCTCCTCGGTGAACGTCGCTCGCTCGGCGAGCTGATCGAGCGCACGCCGGCCCTCTCGCGGATCGACGCGTTCGGGCGTCAGCCGTGAGGGACCGCCCGCCCAAGTACGTCTTCATCACGGGCGGAGTCGTCTCATCACTCGGCAAGGGCATCACCGCTGCCTCCCTGGGCCGGCTGTTGAAAGCTCGCGGCCTCAAGGTGCAGGTTCAGAAGTTCGACCCGTACCTGAACGTCGACCCGGGGACGATGAGCCCCTTCCAGCACGGCGAAGTCTTCGTCACGGAGGACGGCGCCGAGACCGACCTGGACATCGGCCACTACGAGCGCTTCATCGACGAGAACCTCGCGCGGAATGCAAACCACACCGCCGGCTCGATCTGGGACCGGGTCCTCCGCAAGGAGCGGAAGGGCGAGTACCTGGGCTCCACCGTCCAGGTGATCCCGCACATCACAAACGAGATCAAGAGCAGGATCCGCTCGATCGCCGAGGCCAGCGACACCGACGTCGTCATCTCCGAGATCGGCGGCACCGTGGGCGACATCGAGTCCCTGCCGTTCCTCGAGGCGATCCGCCAGTTCCGCCGTGAGGTCGGCCCGGAAAACGTCATCTATCTCCACGTCACGCTCGTTCCGTTCATCGAGCACGCCGGCGAGCTGAAGACGAAGCCGACCCAGCACTCCGTCAACGAGCTCCGGCGCATCGGTATCCACCCCGACATCGTCGTCGCGCGCTCGACGGAGCCGCTTTCCTCGGAGATCCGGGACAAGATCGCGCTCTTCGCCGATGTCGACTCAGCCGCTGTGATCTCCGCGATCGACGTCCCGGACGTGTACCTCGTCCCGCGGGCGCTCAGCAAGCAGGGCCTCGACGCGATGGTCTGCGAGAAGCTGGGCCTGCCCGCCGAGGACGCGGACTTGGCCGACTGGGACGCGTTGATCGAGCGGATCGCCGAGCGTCGGGAGTCAGTCGAGATTGCCCTCGTCGGGAAGTACGTCAAGCTCCACGACGCGTACCTCTCGGTGCACGAGGCGATGAAGCACGCCGGAATACACCAGGGCGCACGTGTCAACGTCCGCTGGGTGGACGCCGAGGGGATGTCGCTCGAGGAGGCCCGGCAGGAGCTCGAGCAGGTCGACGGCGTGCTGGTCCCCGGCGGGTTTGGCTCACGCGGTTGGGAGGGCAAGATCACCGCCTGCCGGGTCGCGCGCGAGCAGGGCATCCCGTACCTCGGCATCTGCCTCGGGATGCACGTCGCAGTCTCGGAGTTCGCACGGCACGTGGTGGGACTCGAGGGTGCGAACTCGACGGAGATGGATCCGGAGACGCCGTACCCGGTCATCGACCTGCTGCCGGAGCAGAAGGAGGTCGAGGACCTCGGGGGGACCATGCGCCTCGGGGCCCAGGCAGTCGAGCTCGCGGAAGGCACGCGCACGCGCGACACCTACCGCGAGTCGGTCGTCAACGAGCGACATCGGCACCGGTACGAGGTGAACAACCACTTCCGGTCGGCCCTGGAGAAGGCGGGGCTCGTCGTTTCGGGGACCTACCAGGAGGGCCGGCTCGTGGAGATCATCGAGCTCCCCGACCATCCCTGGTTCGTCGCGAGCCAGTTCCATCCGGAGTTCAAGTCGCGGCCGACGAGGCCGGCGCCACTCTTCCGCGAGTTCATCGGCGCCGCGCTTGGCCGCACGCGGGCCCGCCGCGGCGTCGCCGCCGAGCAGACCCGCGTACCGGCCTAGCCGCGCTTCAGCCCGTCAACGTTCCACTCGCGATCTGGATCACGACGAGAACGACGACCGAGATCGCAACGACGACGAGGACTATCGCCCTAGTTGACACCAGCGTCCTTTGTCAGCGTGTTGTTGTCGTAGAAGACGATCCTGACCCACGGGTGCTTCGTCGGCCCGCAGGCGTACGGGATGACGCAGAACGCTGCCGACCCTCGGTAGTCGAACACGACGTGGCGTGAGTACTTGATTCCATGCGGGTAGTCGGTGTCGTTTCCACGCCACTCCCATGGAATGCGGGTCCAGGTCATGTCGCCGTGAACGTCTGAGTACGACACGATCCCCTGCCCGTGCTTGTAACAGACGCGGAATGAGCCTTCGTACCGCATCACGGAGTAGAGGTTCGCCTGCGTGAAGGTCTGCTTGAACGTCTGACGCTTGCACCGCGTCGTCCCGAAGAACTGGAGCGACGAGCTCGCTGTCTCGAAGGCTCCGACCTCGAGGTCCTCTGACGGCGGGGGTGGCGGAGGCGCAGGCGGCGGGGGTGGCGGTGGAGGCGGGGGTGGTGGTGGCGGCGGAGGTGGAGGTGGAGGTGGAGGCGGTGGGCAGTAAGCCGGGTCTCCTCCGACCACGCACTCGGGAATCAGTTCGCTCCCGGTGCCGTCCTCGGCTGAGGCGGTGCCAGTAACGAGTACGAGCGGCACCGCGAGCGCCGGGCTGACCGCGAACAGCGAGGCCACGGTGGCGAGCGCGGCGATGAGTAGCAGGCGTTTCATGGCGTCTCCCTCGTATGGTTGCCAGAAACGTCAACGTACGTTCGGGCTCGCCGGCCGCCGCCCGTCCGGAGAAAACCGGCGCAGATTCGGCAGAGAGGCGAATCATTCTCCCTCACGTTCGCGCATCCGCACGCCTCCCACAAGATGGCCGAAATGGCCATGTCCATCGGCGAAGGACGCCAACGGCACCCCGTACACTCGGCCCATGTCGGACGTCCTCGAGCTCTTCACTGAGCTGGCCGCGATCCCGAGCCCACCGGGCAAGGAGCGCGCGGTCGCCGACCGCGTCAGCACGTATCTCGAGGGGCTCGCACTCGAGGTCGACGAGGACGACGCCGGCCCTCGGATCGGCTCCGACGCCGGCAACCTGCTGGCCCGGCTGCCTGCGAGCTCGCAGAACGGCGGCGTTGCGATCTTCCTCTGCGCGCATCTCGACACGGTCCCGCCGACGGCGGCGATCGAGCCCGTCGTCGAGAATGGCGTGGTACGAAACGCGGGCGGGACCATCCTCGGCGCGGACAACAAGGCGGCCGTCGCCGCGATGCTCGAGGCCGCCCGGCGGATCCTGGCGGAGAACCGGCCCCACGCGGGCATCGAGCTGCTCTTCACCCCGAAGGAGGAGGTCGGGCTCCAGGGAGCCAAGGCTTTCGATGCGTCGCGGCTGCACGCAGACACGGGATTCGTCTTCGATCAGGGAGCGCCAATCGGCGAAGTCGTTCTCGGCGCGCCGTACGCGAGTCAGATCGAGGTGGTGATCCGAGGCAAGGCCGCTCACGCCGGCATGGCGCCCGAGGAAGGCCGATCCGCGATCGCCGCCGCCTCCCGCGCCATCGCCGACCTCCGCCTCGGCCGGCTCGACGACGAGACGACCGCGAACGTCGGTCTGATCACGGGCGGAACGGCGAAGAACATCGTCCCCGAGCGGTGCTCCTTCTCGATCGACGTGCGCTCTCACTCGGAGCAGAAGCTCTCTGGCCTCGTGCGGGAGATCCTCGAGACGATCACGTTCGCAGCAGCGCTCGAGCAGTGCGAGGCGGAGACCACGGTCGAGGAGAGCTACCGCGGCTACCGGTTCAACCGTGGCGACCCTCCGGTTGCGCTCGCCTGCGCGGCGCTCCGGCGCGCCGGAGTCGAGCCGCAGCTCGGGCTCACCGGCGGCGGGGCGGACGCGAACGTCTTCAACGAGCGCGGCAAGGCATGCGTGAACCTCGCGAACGGGATGATGGAGATCCACACCCCTGACGAGCACATCGCGGTCGCCGACCTCGAGCGCATGGTCGACGTCACGCTCGCGCTCGTCGATGTTGCGCGCGAGAGCCCAGCACGCGCTGAGGACGCGGCCGTTTGAGATCGGCTGCCGATCCGCGGTCGGTCGCGTCATTCCAGGACGCGTAGCGTGGGACTCAGCCTTAGGCGCGGCACGGTCACCGGCATCAGCGAGGAGCACGACGACCTGATGCGTCTCGAGGTCGACGGCCAGCCGGCGATCGCGTACCCGCGCCTGACCGGGCCTGTCGAGCTCGGTGACGAGGTCATCGTCAACGTCCAGGCGCGACAGCTCGAGCTCGGGTCGGGCGGGTTCGACGTCCTGTACGCGAACCTGACGCGCGGCCTCGACGCCGGCTCGGAGGACGGCGCGCACGTGATGACGCTTCCGTACACGCCGCTCCAGGCTGCGACGAGGCACGTCGAGGAAGACGGATCGCTTGCGGAGAGCCTGGACGGCATGCCCGTCGTCTGCTGCTCCCTCCACAGCCAGCTGGCGCCGGTCCGGGCGGGCCTGGGACGAGGACTGCGAGTCGCCTACGTCCAGCTCGGCGGGGGAGCGCTGCCGGTCTCTCTCTCGGACACGGTCCGGACGCTGAAGCGCGCCGGCTTGCTCGAGGTGGCCGTCGCGACCTCGCCCTGCACGGACGGCGACGTGCAGGCTGTCACCCCTGCGTCTGCCTTCGCCTGGTGCGCCGCGCAGAGCTTCGACGTCGTCGTCTGCTCGATCGGCCCCGGGATCGTGGGGACCGGGACACTCCTCGGTCACGGAGGCATCGCCGCCGCCGTTGCCGCCAACACCGCGACGGCCCTTGGCGGGACGCCGATCCTCGCCGTGCGCATGTCGGAAGCGGACAGGCGGGAGCGCCATCTGGGCGTCTCGCACCACGTTCGTGCGATCCTCGACCTCTGCCTCGGCGAGGTGACGATCGCCTGGCCGCGCGGCCTCGACGCGCCGGAGTGGCTGGAGCCGCGCGAGCAGGTTGACGTGGAGGGCTGGCACGAGGTCTGTGCCCGGCTTCCGATGTCGCACATGGGCCGCAGGCTGGAGGACGACCCGTGCTTCTTCATGTGCGCGTTCGCCGCGGGTGAGGTGGCGCGCGACAGGCTCGCCGCCTGATGGAGGTGCGCAGGCTCGGTCCGGTCGTCGGCCTGGGCACCTGGGACACCTTCGGTGGCGACGGACAGCTGGCGCGAGAGGTGCTGGACACCGCGCTGGCTGCCGGCACGCGCCTCGTGGACTCTTCGCCGATGTACGGCGAAGCGGAGAGCTCGCTCGGCCAGGCGCTCGACGGTCGCCGCGACTCGGCCACCGTCGCGACGAAGATCTGGGCGCCGACGGTCGCTCAGGGACGGGCGCAGTACGAGGATCAGCGCCGCTGGTTCGACCGTGTCGACGTGGAGCAGGTGCACAACCTCGTCGGCTGGCGTGAGCACCTCCCGTGGCTGGAGGAAGAGCGCGAGGCCGGCCGGATCGAGCGAATCGGAGTCACGCACTACGATCCGTCGGCCTTTCGCGAGCTGGCCGAGGCGATGCGAACAGGTCGTTTCCAGACCGTCCAGCTGCCGTACAACCCGGACGAGCGTGAGTGCGAGCAGGAGCTGCTGCCGCTCGCCGCCGAGCTCGGGATCGCCGTGATCGTGATGCGCCCGCTCGGCAAGGGTCGGTTGCTGCGGCGCGAGCCCGACCCTCGTGAGCTCGACCCGCTCCGTGAGCACGGTGTCGAGACCTGGGCGCAGGCGCTGCTCAAGTGGGCGCTCTCGGACGATCGCGTCGACGTGGTGATCCCCGCGACCCGAGATCCTCGGCACGCCGCGGAGAACGCGCAGGCCGGCACGACGCCGTGGCTCGGCACCGAGGAGCGCCGGCTCGTCGAGCGGCTCGCGTCGTCCTAGCGGAATAATCCGGGCGATGAACGTCGGCGTCGCGAAGGAGATCAAGCAGGACGAGTACCGCGTTGCGCTGACGCCGGCCGGTGCGCTCGAGCTGACGCGGCACGGGCACAACGTCGTCGTCGAGCAGGGTGCCGGCGAGGGAAGCGCGTTCCCCGACTCGTCCTACTCGGCGGTTGGCGCGCGGATCGGCTCGGTCGAGGAGGTCTGGGCCGCCTCCGAGCTCGTTCTGAAGGTGAAGGAGCCGATCCCCGAGGAGTTCGGTCGGCTGAGAGAGGGCCAGGTGCTGTTCACCTATCTCCATCTCGCCGCGAGCGAAGAGCTCACGAGGGCGCTGATGGAGAGCGGCGCGGCGTGTGTCGCGTACGAGACGGTCGAAACCGACGATCGTGCCCTGCCGCTGCTGGCGCCGATGAGCGAGATCGCCGGCCGCCTGGCATCACAGGCCGGAGCGACGTTCCTCGAGAAGCCGCGAGGCGGACGAGGGCTGCTGCTCGGCGGCGTGCCCGGCGTTGCAACCGGGAAGGCGGTCGTGATCGGCGGCGGGATGGTCGGCTACAACGCCGCCGTCATCGCCCTCGGGCTCGGCGCCGAGGTGACGATCCTGGAGCGCTCGATCGACCGCATGCGGCACCTGGAGGAGGTGCTCGGCTCGCGCGTCACCCTGCTGATGTCCAACGCGCTCCAGATCGAGGAGTCGGTCGCCGAGGCGGATCTCGTCATCGGCGCCGTCCTCATTCCCGGGGCGCTTGCCCCGAAGCTGATCACGCGCGAGATGGTCGCGGGCATGAAGGAAGGCTCGGTGGTCGCGGACGTGGCGATCGACCAGGGAGGGTGCGTCGAGACCTCGAAGCCGACAACGCACACGGATCCGGTCTATGTCGTCGAGGGGGTCACGCACTACTGCGTCGCAAACATGCCCGGCGCCGTTCCGATCACCTCCACGAAGGCGCTGACGAACGCGACGCTTCCCTATGTCGAGGAGATTGCGGATCTCGGGCTCCGCGAAGCGCTCGCGGGAGACCCCGCCTTGGTGCGCGGCGTGAACGTGCTCGACGGGCGGATCACCTACGAGGCGGTCGCCGAGGCGCACGACCTCCCGTTCACGCCCCTCGAAGAGGTCCTGCCGCTCTCGCCCGTCTAGGCGGCAGGCTTTGCGGCGGAGTCCTTCTCGCGCCGCTTCGTCGGCGTGATGCGGACGATCGCGTACGTGACGCCCGCGGCGAGCGAGATCGTGCCGACGATGAAGATGGCCATGCCGATGAGCCCGAGGACGTTCTCCATGCCGAACTTAGAATAGCCCCATGCCACGGGCGTGCGTCATCGTCCTCGACGCCGTCGGGGCGGGAGAGTTGCCGGATGCGGCCGACTACGGAGACGAGGGCTCCGACACGCTCGGCAACGTCGCCAAGGCGGTCGGTGGGCTCGATCTCCCGAACCTGGAGGCGTTCGGCCTCGGAAACGTGAAGGAGCTCGAGGGCTGCCCGCCGCAGCCGGGTGCCCCCGCGATCGCGGGAAGACTGTTCGAGCGCTCGAAAGGCAAGGACACCACCGCGGGCCACTGGGAGCTGATGGGCGTCGTCACCGCGCAGCCGTTTCCGACGTACCCGCACGGGTTCCCGTTCGAGGTGATCGACCCGTTCTCGCACCGCACCGGCCGCGGCGTGCTCGGCAACAAGCCGGCGTCGGGCACGGAGATCATCGACGAGCTGGGCGAGGAGCACCAGAGGACGGGCAAGTGGATCGTCTACACGTCCGGCGACAGCGTCTTCCAGGTCGCGGCGCACACCGACACGATTCCGCTGGAGGAGCTGTACGCGGGGTGTGAGGCGGCGCGGGAGCTCCTGACCGGCAAGCATGCCGTCGGGCGCGTCATCGCCCGACCTTTTGAGGGCGAGCCGGGCAACTACACGCGGACTGCCGACCGTCACGACTGGTCGCTGAAGCCTCGCCAGCCGAACTACCTGACACTCGTGCGCGAGAAAGGCCACGCGGTGCACGGCGTCGGGAAGATCCGCGACATCTTCGCGGGGATCGACATCGACGAGTCCCACCCGACGCGCTCGAACGTCGAGGGCATCACCGTCACGGAGCGCCTGCTCCAGGAGATCGAGGACGGCGTGGTCTTCGTCAACCTCGTCGAGACCGACATGCTCTGGGGGCATCGCAACGACCCGGTGAACTTCCATCGGTGCCTCCAGGACTTCGACCGGCGTCTCCCCGACCTGCTCGGAGCGCTGAGGGACGGCGACCTCGTGATCATCACGTCCGACCACGGCTGCGATCCCACGACGCCTTCCACCGATCACTCGCGCGAACACGCGCTGCTGCTCGCCTACGTGGAGGGCCGGAACGCGCGCGGCTCGCGACACGACGGCGAGTTCGGCGACGTCGGCGCCACGATGAACCGGTGGCTGGGCGGCCGGTCGGGCGTGCGCGGGCTGCCGGGAGCCCCGATCGTCGAGCCGTGACCATGCACGACGCCTCGGTCGTCCGGACCGAGTATGAGGACGAAACCCGACTGGCAGCCCGAAAGGCGGCGTACTCGGGCGCGGAGGGGCCGGACCCCCGGGAGGTCCTGTTCGAGGCGATCGCGGAGGCCCGTCCGCGCCGGATTCTCGAGATCGGGCCGGGCGAGGGAGAGCTCGCCGAGCGCCTTCTGAGAGAGCTCGACGCCGAGGTGGTCGCGATCGACCAGTCCCCGCGCATGGTCGAGATCACCCGCAGTCGGGGCGTCGACGCACGCGTTGGGCGGGCCGAACGCCTGGAGCTCGAGGACGAGAGCTTCGACTGCGTGGTCGCGGCCTGGATGCTGTACCACGTCGATCCGGCCGAGCAGGGCCTGGCGGAGATCGCTCGGGTGCTCGAGCCCGAGGGGCGGCTCGTCGCCGTCACGAACGGGCGGGAGCACCTGCGCGAGCTCTACGAGCTGATCGGGCGCGACCGACTGGCCAACAGCTTCGTGACGGAGGACGCCGCGCGGCTCATGCCGAGGTACTTCTCGACCGTGGAGGCGCGCGACGCGCACGGTTGGCTCGTGTTCCCGGACTCCGAGGCGGCACAGGCCTATGTCGACTCGCTCGTACTGCTGTCTGGGGCGCGTGTCCCGCCCGTCTCGGAGCCGATCCGGGTGCAGCGACTCCCGACGGTTTTCGTGGCCACCAAGTGATCCGGCCGGCAGAGCTCATCCAGCGCAAGCGGGACGGCGGCGAGCTGACCGACGAGGAGCTCGCCGAGCTCGTCCTCGGGTACGCGCGTGACGAGATCCCCGACTACCAGCTGGCGGCCTTCTGCATGGCCGTGTACTTCCGCGGCCTGAACGGGCGCGAGACGTACGCACTCACCGACGCGATGGTGCGTAGCGGTGAGACGATCGACCTGCAGGCCGAGATCGGCCGTCCGGTCGCCGACAAGCACTCGACGGGCGGCGTGGGGGACAAGGCGTCTCTTGTCGTCGGTCCGCTCGTGGCTGCCTGCGGCGTCCCGTTCGGGAAGATGAGCGGACGTGGCCTCGGTCACACCGGCGGGACCCTCGACAAGCTCGAGTCGATCCCCGGTTTCCGGATCGAGCTCTCGCGCGACGAGTTCGTCGACCAGGTCCGGGACGTCGGCCTCGCGATCATCGGCCAGACCGCCGAGCTCGTCCCCGCCGACAAGAAGCTCTACGGGTTGCGCGACGTGACCGCCACGGTCGAGAACGTCTCGTTGATCGCGGCCAGCATCATGTCCAAGAAGATCGCCGCGGGAGCGAATGCGATCGTCCTGGACGTCAAGGTCGGCGACGGCGCGTTCATGAAGACGCTCGAGGACGCGCGGAACCTGGCCGAGGCGATGCTCGAGCTGGGGCGGAGGGCGGACCGCCGCGTCGTCTGCGAGCTCACCGACATGGATCAGCCGCTCGGACGGGCCGTCGGGAACGCGCTCGAGATCAGCGAGGCGATCGCGACGTTGCGTGGCGAGGGGCCCGCGGACCTGACGGAGCTCTCGGTCGCCTCCGCAGCGCATCTCGTGGCGCTCTGCGACGGCGGCGACCTGAGCGATGCGCGTGGCCGCGTTGCGTCGGCTCTCGACGACGGCTCTGCGCTCGATGCGTACGACCGCTGGGTCCGGGCGCAGGGAGGCAACCCGGAGGCGGATGCGCTCCCGCGGGCGCCCGTCATCCGCGAGCTGGCGGCTTCGCGCAACGGAACCGTCGCTCGGCTCGGTGCCCTCGCCGTCGGGATGGCCTCGGTCCACCTCGGCGCCGGCCGGGCGGTCAAGGACGCACCGATCGACCACGCCGTCGGGGTCGTCTGCCGGGCGAAGCGCGGGTCCACGGTTGCCCGGGGCGACGTCCTCGCCGAGATCCACGCTCGGGACGACGCGTCCGCGGCTGCCGCCGTCGCGGAGGTCGAGACGGCCTACGAGCTCGCGGACGAGGCTCCGCCGCCGCGTGGCGTCATCCTCGAGACGCTTTCGTAAGGCCCGCCCTGGAAGGCCGCGGCTAGGCTAGCCCCGTGCCCGAGCTGCCCGAGGTCGAGACGGTTCGCGCTCGCCTCGAGCCAGTCCTCGCCGGCCGGCGGTTCGACCGTGTCGAGATCCTCGATCCTCGCGTGACGCGGCCCGTCGAGCCACGCGAGGTCGCGGCGGAGCTCGAGGGAGAGACCGTCGCGGCCGTCGAGCGACGCGGGAAGTATCTGGTTGTCCGGTTCGAATCCGCTCGTGTGCTCCTGATTCACCTCCGCATGACGGGGACGATGCGACACGAGAAAGACGGAGCGTCCGAGAGCGATCCGCATCTCCGAGTCGTTGTCACGCTAGACGACGGATCGGACGTCATCTACCGCGATGTCCGGAGGTTCGGCACGTGGCTCCTCCTCGAGCCGGGAGAAGACATTCCGTACCTCGCCCAGCGGCTCGGGGAAGAGCCGCTGACCCGAGCCTTCACGCCGGCGAGCCTGGCTGCACGCTTCGATCGACGGCGCGCCCCGGTCAAGGCCGCCCTCCTCGACCAGCGCGCCGCCGCCGGCATGGGGAACATCTATGCGGACGAGGCGCTCTGGCGAGCGCGGATCCATCCGCTCCGTCCCGCCGGTGACCTGGACGAAGACGAGCTGAAGCGACTCCACAGAGCCGTCCGCGAGGCTCTCAAGGCAGGCATTGCCCGCCAGGGGACGACGCTGCGTGACTACCGCACGCCGGACGGCGAGGAGGGGCGGATGCAGGCGGCGCTGCGCGTCTACGGCCGCGAGGGCGAGGCCTGCTACCGGTGCGGCGACCAGATCGGGAAGACGCGCGCGGCCGGCCGCGGCACGTGGTACTGCCCGAGCTGCCAGCCACTTGTGCCGAACGGGAATCCGCGCTGACATGAGAGTCGTCGTCACCGGCGGAGCCGGATTCATCGGCTCGCACGTGGCCGACGCCTTCGTCGAGCGAGGCGACGAGGTCCTCGTGGTCGACGACTTCTCGACCGGGTCGCGCGACTACGTCCCGAAGCAGGCGAAGCTCGCAGAGCTCGACATCGCCGACGCGGATCGCGTCCAGGAAGCCTTCGCCGACTTCGCGCCCGAGTACATCTGCCACCTCGCCGCCCAGGCGAGCGTGACGGTCTCGGTCAAGGAGCCGAAGCGTGACTTCGACTCGAACGTCCTTGGCACGTTCAACATCCTCAACTCCGCGACGCAGCATCGAGCGAGAACCGTCTTCGCCTCGACCGGCGGCGCGCTCTACGGCGAAGGGGCGCCGATCCCGACGGACGAGTCCTTCGTCGCGCAACCGCTGTCACCGTACGGCGCCTCGAAGCAGGCGGCCGAGGCGTTCGTCGGCGCACTGGCCCGCTTTCACGGGATCGACCACGCCGTTCTCCGGCTCGGGAACGTCTATGGCCCGCGCCAGAGCCCCCACGGCGAGGCCGGCGTCGTTGCGATCTTCAGCGAACGGCTGCTGCTCGACCAGCCGGTCGTCGCCTACGGTCAAGGGACGCCGACACGCGACTACGTCCACGTCCGAGACATCGCGCGCGCGTTCGTCACTCTCGCGGACACCCCAGCAGCCGGGACGTTCAACCTCGGCTGGGGCCGGGAGGTGTCCGTGCTCGACGTTCTCGACGGTCTTCAGCACGCAGCAGGAACATCGGTTGAGCCGCAGCTCGAGCCGCTTCGGCCCGGCGAGCTGACCCGCAGCGCGATCGACTCGGCCGCGGCGGAAAAGGCCTTCGGGTGGCGCCCGGAGATCCAGCTTGAAGACGGTCTCGCGGACACCTTCCGCTGGTACGCCGACACCTACGGGGGATAGCGCCGACGGACCTCCGCTGTACCCTCTGAGCGAGGTGCGCGGAGCCCAGCCCGAGAGCATCGGTGGCGATGCGGCCGCCTCAGCGGTGCGCCCGCGCGCCTTTGCACCGAACCTCTCGCACATCGCGGTCGGGGTCGCCGCCGCGATCGGAGTGGGGGCGCTCGGCGCAGCGGACGGCGGCTACTTTCCGCCCGCCTGGGGCTGGACGGCGCTCGTCGCGCTCTGGCTCGTCATCGCCTGGCTGCTCCTCGGCCGCGCGGCACTCCACGGCGGCCGCCTCGCCGCCGTCTTCCTCGGCGGGCTGACAGCACTGGCCGCCTGGACATGGCTCTCCCTGGCGTGGACGGACAACACACCGCAGACCGTGCTCGAGGGCTTCCGCATGCTCGCGTACGCCGGCGTGGCCGCAGCCTTCGTCATCGTCGTCCGGCGGGAGACGGCTCCCGCGCTCCTCC
Organism: uncultured Actinomycetes bacterium; assembly: GCA_963827705.1. Lineage (GTDB taxonomy): Bacteria > Actinomycetota > Thermoleophilia > Gaiellales > Gaiellaceae > JACDAN01. The sequence continues at coordinate 244,866 of CAWHBN010000016.1, read as the reverse complement.
GGGGCGTGCTCGCCGGGCTCGTTGTGATCTCGGTCTACGGGCTCTTGACGCGGCTTCTCCCCGAACGGGTCGGCGCCTACGACACGGTGTCTGGGTATCGCCTCTCCGAGCCGCTCGGATACTGGAACGGCTTCGCGATTTTCGTGACGCTTGGCCTACTCCTCGCGCTGGGCGCGGTGGCGCGGGAGCGGAACGCGACGGTCCGGGCGCTCGCGGGAGCGTCGTTCGTCGTGCTGTTGCCTGCGCTCTACTTCACGTTCAGCCGCGGCGCATGGATCGCCCTCATCGTGGGGCTCGCGGCCGCCGTGGCGCTCGATCCACGCAGGCTCCAGCTCCTCGTGGCGTTGTTCGTCGTCGGGATCCCCGCGCTGATCGCGACCGCGATCGGCTCGAGCTACGAGGGCCTGATTCGCCGCGACTCGCCGCTGAGCGTCGTGACCGACCAGGGGAGCGAGCTTGCGATCTTCATCGCGTTGCTCGCGCTCGCCGCGGCCGCCGCGACTGTCGGACTGTCGGTCGCAGAGAGGCGGTACGAGCCGCCGCGTAACGTCCGGCTGGCGTTCGCGGCCGTGGTCGCGGTACTGACTCTGGGAGCCCTGGCAGGAGTCGTCGTCCGGTTCGGCGGCCCCGTGGACATGGTCGACAGGGCATACGACGCGTTCAAGCAGCCGCCGTCCGGCTCGGACACGGACCTCGGCGACCGCCTGTTCACGTTCACGGGCAGCTACCGGGCCGAGCTCTGGGAGGAAGCCTGGAACGAGTGGCGGGACAACCCCTTCCTCGGTGGGGGAGCGGGCACGTACGAGCAGTACTGGAACGAGCACCGGCCGATCGAGCACAAGGTCCGCGACGCGCACAACCTCTACCTGGAGACGCTGGGCGAGCTGGGCCCGATCGGGCTCGCTTTGCTGCTCCTGGCGCTCGGGGCACCACTCGCCGCCGCCGTCGGCGCCCGCCGTCATCCGCTTGCGGCCGCGGCGTTCGGCGCCTACGTCGCCTACCTCGTCCACGCGGCGGTCGACTGGGACTGGGAGCTGCCCGCGGTGACCGTCGCCGCGCTCGCGGCTGGGGCGTCGCTCATGCTCCTCCGGGCGCCGCCAGGGTCGGAGCTCGTTCCCGGGCTCAAGCTCAGGGTCGCAGTGGGGGCCGCCGCAGCCCTGATGGCGGGTGCCGCGTTCGTCGGCCTCGTCGGCTCGAGCGCCCTGGCTGCGAGCGACGATGCGGCGGTTGCGAGCCCGCCCGACCTGGACGAAGCGGCCGACGAGGCACGGAAGGCGCAGGACTGGGCGCCGTGGTCGTCCGAGCCGTGGCAGCGCCTGGGGGAGGCGCAGCTCGGCCAGGGAGACCTCGCCGGCGCGCGTGCGAGCTTCCGGAAGGCGATCGACAAGGAGCCGGGCGACTGGGTGTTGTGGCTGCGCCTCGCCGAGGCGAGCTCCGGCGCCGAGCGGGAGGCGGCGCTCAGGGAAGCCGAACGGCTGAACCCGCTTGCGGACGAGATCCGCGAGTTCCGCGAGACCGAGGAGCAGTAGTGCTCCGCCGGGACCCGCTCGCCGACCCGGCGCCGCTGATCAAGCGCGTCTATGCATATGCGGCGTACCGCCTGGGTGACGGCCCCGACGCCGAGGACATCACGAGTGAAACCTTCGAGCGCGCCCTTCGCTACCGCAAGAGCTACGACCCGAAGAAGGGCGAGCCCGTGGCCTGGCTGCTCGGGATCGCCAAGCGGTGCATCGACGGCAGCTGGTCGAAGACGGAGTACGCCACGGAGGACGTGGACTCCCCGGACACGACCGACCTGGAAGAGGACACGATCCGGCGCCTCACGGTGTCACGCGCCGTGGCTGCCCTCGACGAACGCGACCGGGAGCTGATCGCTCTCCGCTACGGGGCCGACCTGACAGCGCGCCAGATCGCGGAGCTGCTCGACGCCAGGACGAATGCGATCGAGGTCGCGCTCCACCGAGCCCTCGGCGCGTCTGCGGGGAATTCTCGGAGCCGACGAACCGGAAGCTGTAAGGAAACGGGGCGCCTCGCAGTAGTAGGTGGTGCAAGACCACTGAAACTGATTCCGAGGGGGTTCACTGAAATGCGTTACTGGCGGAAGCGGCACGAGGGGCTCGACCTCGAAGCCGAGCTGCGGGCGGGCCGCCCGGAGCCTTCATCCGAGTTCGTCCACCGTCTCGAGGCGCGTGTCAGAAATGATGGTCGTCGTTCCCGCGCAGGCTCGCTTCGCGTCGCGTTCGTCGGTGCAGTGACCGCTGTCATGCTGCTCGCGCTGGCGTCGGTCGGCGGCGTCGGCTATGCGTCGTCGGCGGCACAGGATGCTGCGGTCAGCGTCAAGCGGGTCGTCACGCCGAAGGACGTCATTCAGATCGTGAAGCGCGGCTCGGCGATCGACCAGTACAGGAAGCCGAAGGCCAAGAAGGTCAAGAAGGTCAAGAAGGCCAAGAAGGGCAAGGGCACGAAGGGCCGGGTTCGGGCCCGGACGCGGCCGCCCTTCACGGGGTAGTTCCGGAAAACAGCAGTTGAGCGGAGGGGGCGGCCGATCGGTCGCCCTCTCTTGCTAGAACGGACGGGGTCTAATGGACGGGAGATCGACAGCCAGGGCACGAAGAGCGCTCATGCCCGCGCTCGTTGGCGCTGCACTCGCTGTGCTGGCGCCCGCTACGGCTGGAGGGCAGGGCTCGACGGTCATCTGGCAGGGCGCGACGCCCGACAGTGGGACCGCGTATGCGGCAGGGGTTGGACGGGGGTTCCGTCTTCCGCTCGAGGCCGCGGGCTCGCTCGGGTCCACGATCCGGATTCGCGTCAACCAGCTCCCGGCGGGTGCGCGGCTCGTCCGGCTGGCCGAGGCTCCGGTCCGCGTGGACTTCCGCTGGCGCCCGAGTGCGCGACAGCGCGGCGAGTGGCGCTTCGTCTTCACGGCCGGGGACGGCGCCTCGTCGGCGGGGCGGATCACCGTCCGGGTCCACGTCGGCAGAACCGCCTCGCGCTCCTTCCGTCTCTCGAGCCGGACGGTCGGGGGAAGCTCCCACAACGCCGTCCTGAAGTACGCGGTCGCAGCCCGCTCGGCGCCGAGCGAGAGCTCGCGCATCGTGGGCAGGCTGAAGCCCCTGACGCCGGAGCGCGTGGCGCACGTCCTCCTCCTCTCGAGCGGCAGGATCGATGCCCGGGGCCGCTACTGGGTGCGCGTGCCGCTGCCGGCGCTGCCGAACGGCAGGATGGGGTGGATACCGCGTGAGGCCGTAGGCCCGTTCGTGAAGGTCGACACGCACCTCGTCATCGAGCGGTCGCGGCTCCGGGCGACCCTCTACCGGCGAGGCCGTCCCGTCTTCCGCACTCATGTGGGCGTGGGAGAGCCTCACTGGCCGACCCCATCAGGGCGGTTCTACGTGCGCGAACGGCTGACAGGCTTCACGGACCCGATCTACGGCTCGCTCGCCTTCGGGACGAACGGGCGCTCGGCCGTGCTGACCGACTGGCCAGGCGGTGGGTTCATCGGCATTCACGGGACGAACCAGCCCGAGATCCTGCCCGGGCGGGTTTCCCACGGCTGCGTTCGCCTCCCGAACCCGGCTATTCGTAGGCTCGACCGGCTGATGCGGGTCGGGACGCCCGTTACGATCCGCTGACCAGGGACGGGCGCACGGCCCGTCGAATGACTCGCCCGAGATGACCTCCGACGTTCTGCGGCCACTGCGGTTGTTCGCCTCGCTCCTTGCCGGGGCGACGACCTGTCTCGCGCTGCCCGCGTTCGCCGACGCCGCGACGTTGTCAGGCGCCGCAGTGACGCCCAAGCCCGAGCGGTTCATCCTCAGCAGCGAGAAGCAGCACCTCTACCGGTATGCGTTCGTCGTTCGCCAGGGCGTTGCGCGGAGTGCGCCGCGGAGGACCGCCGCGGTTGTCCGGAGCCTCGCCCGGTGGACACCCGAAGGGACGACGAACCTCGTTCTCACGCTCGACGGCCGGCGGACGAGGCGCGGCGTCTGGATCCGTATTCGGCTCGCGACACTGCCGAACGGTCGGACCGGCTGGGTCCCGCGCAGGATGCTGAGCGACTGGAAAGAGGTCCGGACCCGTCTGGTCGTCGACCGCCGGCGCCTGACCGCGACGCTCTACCGGCGCGGCAAGGTCGTCTTCCGGGCCCCGGTGGGCGTGGGCCTCCCGAGCTGGCCGACTCCTCGCGGCGAGTTCTACATCCGCAACCAGCTCTACGGCTTCGGCAATCCCGTCTACGGCCCGATCGCGTTCGGGACGAGCGCGCGCTCGGCGGTCCTGACCGACTGGCCGGGCGGCGGGTTCATCGGACTGCACGGGACGAACCAGCCGTCGCTCCTTCCCGGGCGCGTCTCGCACGGGTGCATCCGGCTCCGGAACGGCGACATTCTTCGCCTGGCCCGGCTGATGCCCGTTGGCACGCCGCTGACCGTGCGCTAGCTTCTCTAGAGAACAACTGCGGCGCGGGCCATGCCTTCGGTGTCGCGCATACCGGCGTTGTTCTGCGGGGTGGCCCTCGGCTTGCTGTTTTTCGCCGGTCAGGACGCCACAGCACGAGTTATGAATCTTGCTCCTACGAGTTGGGCGCCGCCCACACCCGCGGAAGGAGCGACACTCCAGGCCCGGCCCGGCGACCTGCTCCGGTTCAGCCTCGCCGCCCTCGCTCAGGAGGCGCCGGTCGCGACGATCGCGATCAGTGCTGCCGGCGTCCCACCCGGAGCCACGTTCAGGACGACTCCCGGCAACCCCGCTGCTGCGGGCTTCCTCTGGGTTCCGAGGCCCGCGAACGCCGGCCGCACGTACACGCTGACGTTCACGGCGCAGCCAGACGATCTGGCCGTCCCGTCGAGGACGCGCCGCGTCGACGTCCACGTCGTTGCGAAGAAGGCGACACGGTTCGCGCTCTCGAGCGGCGCGACGGCGACGTACCGCTGGGCGTTCGTCATCCGCCGGGTGATCGCTCGGAGCGCTCCCAGCAGGTCTGCCGCGCCTGTCACGCAGCTCCGCCTCCTGACGCCCGAGAACACGACGAACCTGGTGCAGGCGATCGAAGGCAGGCGAACAGCGAGCGGTGTCTGGGTGCGCGTCCGCCTCCCGATCCTCCCGAACAACTCGACCGGCTGGGTGCCGAGGCGAACGCTCGGCAACTGGCGGACGGTGCGGACGCACCTCCTCGTCGATCGTCGTCGCCTCACCCTGACGCTGTACCGGATGGGGAGACCGGTGTTCTGGGCGAGGGTCGGCGTGGGCCAACCACAGTCACCGACGCCCGCCGGCCAGTTCTACGTGCGGAACATGCTCTATGGGTTCGACGTCCCGGTGTACGGCCCGGTGGCGTTCGGGACGAGCGCGCGCTCGCCCGTGTTGACCGACTGGCCCGGGGGAGGCTTCATCGGGATCCACGGGACGGACGAGCCGGAGCTCCTGCCGGGACGGGTGTCCCACGGTTGCGTCCGCCTCAGGAACGCCGACATGCTCAGGCTGGCGCGGCTCCTGCCGGTCGGGACCCCGATGACGGTCCGCTAGCTAGGCGGCTTCGGCGAGCTCGTCCAGCCCGCCTTCGCGGTCGAGCCGCCAGAGCTCGACATACCCACCGATCGGCCGGCCGTCGATCAGGATCTGCGGGACCGTCCAGCCGCCCGTCCTGTCGTGGACGGTCTGGCGAAACGCCGGGTCGTCGTCGAGCGAGATCTCCTCGTAGGCGATACCGCGTCCCTCGAGGAGCGCCTTCGCGCGCACGCAGTAGCCGCACCACCGCGTCGTGTAGAGCTCGATTCGCGCCATCTCAGGCGATTTTCCCAGCTGACCCCGCTTCTACACTTCGGCCATGGCCGGTCGAACCTACAAGACGGAGGCGATCGTCCTCCGCTCGATGCGCTTCGGCGAGGCCGACAGGGTGCTGCACCTGTACACGCTCGATCGCGGCCGGGTCGGCGCCGTCGCGAAGGGGATCCGCCGCACGAAGTCCCGTTTCGGCGGCCGGCTGGAGCCGATGAGCCACGTCGAGCTCGTCCTCCACGAGGGGAGGGGGGAGCTGCAGACGATCACGGGCGTCCAGCTGATCCGCCCGCACAGCGCCGCACGGGACAGCCACTACCGTCTGTCGGTCGGCTTCGTCGGTCTCGAGGCCGTGCTGAAGCTCTTCCCGGAGCAGGAGGCGAACGACAGGGCGTTCGTCGCGCTCTCGCGCTTCCTCGACCTGCTCGACGAGGTGGAGGCCTGCGACGGGAGGCCGGCGCTCGACCCGCTCGTCCTCGCCTTCCAGCTCAAGCTGCTCTGGGTCGCCGGCTACCTGCCGCACCTCACGAGCTGCGCCGAGTGCGGCGGCGAGAGCGGGCTTGTCGGCTACTCGCCCAGGGCCGGCGGCGCCGTCTGCGGGAACTGCCGCGCGGACGCGATCCCGCTCTCCGCGGCCGGGCTGCGCGGGATCGAGGCGCTGCTCCGGGCGCCGCTCGCCGACGCCGGCACGGTCGAGCTCGGCGCACGCGCCGCCCGCGACGCGCTCGCCGTCATCGCCTCGTCGTACGAGTTCCACGGAGGATTCCGCCTCCGCACGCTCTCGGCGTGAGGCGCGAGCTGCCCGAGGGCCTCGAGCTCGACGACGACGTCGACCGGGTCGACGTCGACGCGGTCCACGACTTCATCTCGAACCACTCCTACTGGGCGCCCGGTAGGCCGCGCGAGGTGATGGAGGAGTTCGTCCGCCAGGCGCTCCGTGTCGTTGGTCTCTACGAACGCGAGCGGCAGGTCGGGTTCGCGCGCGCGATCGGCGACTCGCACTTCGTCTACCTCGCCGACGTGTACGTGCTACTGGAGTTCCGTGGGCGGGGCCTGGGGGTAGAACTCGTCCGCGAGATGATCGAGAACGGGCCTTACGCCGACTCACGCTGGATCCTCCACACGGCGGACGCCCACGAGCTCTATGCGAAGTTCGGCTTCGGGCCGCCGTCCGAGCGGGTGATGGAGCGGCCCAAGCGCGCTCCGTGACGCAGCCGGCCGCCGAGCGGCAGAACTACAACTTCACCCTGGCGATCCTGATCTTCGCCGGGATCTCGATCGCGCTCCAGCAGACGATGGTCATCCCGGCGCTGCCCGAGCTTCAGCGCGAGTTCGATACGACGACGGCCTGGGCCACGTGGCTGCTCACGGGATTCCTGCTCTCCGCCTCCGTGGCGACGCCGCTGCTCGGGCGGCTGGGAGACCAGTACGGAAAGGAGCGGGTGCTCCTCATCAGCCTCCTGATCTTCTTCACGGGCAGCGTGGCGGCGATCTTCGCGCCGAACATCGCCGTGCTCATCGGCTGCCGGATCCTCCAGGGTACGGGTGCCGCAGTCTTCCCGCTCAGCTTCGCGATCATCAAGGACGAGTTCCCCGCCGAGAAGGTGAGCGTCGCCGTCGGCGCCGTCTCGGCCGTGTTCGCGGTCGGCGGCGGGCTCGGGCTCGTGCTCTCGGGCGTGATCATGGACAACCTGTCGTGGCACTGGCTGTTCGTCGTCGGTGCCGTCGCGGTCGGGATTGCGGCGGTGCTCGTGCACCTCTACGTCCCCGAGTCGCCGATCAAGTCGCCGTCCCGAGTGGATTTCATCGGCGCGACGCTCCTGTCGGTGGGGCTCGTCTCGCTCCTCCTCGCGCTGACCGAGGGAGAGAGCTGGGGCTGGGGGTCCACCCGCGTGGTCGCCCTCTTCACCGTCGCAGCTGTCGCGCTCGTCGCCTGGGGCTTCGCCGAGACCCGGGTGCCCGACCCGATGGTGGACATGCGGATGCTCGCGCGTCGGCCCGTCTTCTTCGCGAACCTGACCGGCCTGATCGCGGGGTTCGCGATGTTCGGTTCATTCGTCCTCGTGCCGAACTTCGTCCAGATCTCCGAAGACGTGGCCGGCTACGGCTTCGGCGCAAGTGCGACGACGACGGGCCTCTACCTCCTGCCCGCCGCCCTTGCGGGGTTCCTGATGGGCCCGCTCGCCGGCGTCATGGGACGACGCTGGGGCTCGAAGTGGCCGCTCAGCATCGGGATGACGCTCGCGACGATCGCTCTGACGATGCTCGCCGAGTGGCACGACGAGCCGTGGCAGGTGGTTGCGGCGATGCTCGTTTTGGGCCTGGGCATCCCTATGACCTTCGCGGCGATGGCGAACATCATCGTCAACGCCGTCCGTCCGACGGAGACGGGCGTGGCGACCGGGATGAACACGGTCATGCGGACGATCGGCGGCGTCATCGGCGGGCAGGTGGGAGCGGCGATCCTGACGGCGGAGACGATCGAGCCCCTCGGCATCCCGCAGGAGTCCGCGTTCACAACCGCGTTCTGGATCAGCGCCGTCGCTGCGCTGGTCGGGGCGGTGGTGGCGCTGCTGATCACTCCCCTCCGACGGCGCGAGTCGGTGCGCGAGCCCGTGCAGGTCAGCCCTTGACGCCGTCGTCCATAGGATTGCGCGATCCGTGGCGCTGAACTTCCAGGACATGATCCGCGAGCTCCAGGCCTACTGGGCCGCGCGCGACTGCGTGGTCATGCAGCCGTACCACACCGAGCTCGGCGCGGGCACGTTCAATCCGGCCACGTTCCTGCGCTGCCTGGGGGCCGAGCCGTGGCGCACCGTCTACGTCGAGCCGTGCCTCCGCCCGAGCGACGGCCGATACGGCGAGAACCCGTACCGGTTCCAGCAGTACTACCAGCTTCAGGTGATCCTCAAGCCGGCGCCGGAGGACATCCTCGACCAGTACTTCGGCTCGCTGGAGGCGGTCGGAATCGACACGAAGCGCCACGACGTGCGCCTGGTCGAGGACGACTGGGAGGGCCCGACGCTCGGCGCGTGGGGCCTCGGCTGGGAGGTCTGGGTCGACGGCATGGAGGTGACGCAGTTCACGTACTTCCAGCAGCTCGGCGGGATGGACGTCGAGGTCGTCTCGGGCGAGATCACCTACGGCCTCGAGCGCCTGGCCATGTTCCTCCAGGACAAGCGGACCGCGTTCGACCTGGAGTGGGCGCCGGGAATGACCTGGGGCGAGGTCTACCGCGAGAACGAGCGCCAGTTCTCGGCCTACAACTTCGAGGAGGCGTCCGTCGAGTTGCTGATGCGGCACTTTGCCGACTACGAGGCCGAGTGCGAGCGGCTCCTCGCGCGCGAGCTGCCGCTGCCGGCCTACGACCAGGTGCTCAAGGCCTCGCACACCTTCAACCTGCTCGACGCGCGCGGGGCGATCTCCGTGACGGAGCGCGCCTCGTACATCGGTCGGGTCCGCGACCTCGCCCGGCAGGTCGCCCAGGAGTACGTTGGCGAAGCTGCTGCTGCTTGAGATCGGCTGCGAGGAGCTTCCCGCCGCCTCGGTGTACGAGGCGGAGGCGCAGCTGCCCGTGCTCAGCGAGCGCCATCTCGGTGCCAAGCCGGACCAGGTGCTCGTAGGCCCCCGGCGCCTGGCGATCCTCGTGAGCGTCGAGGAGCAGACGGGCGAGCAGTGGATCAAGGGGCCGCCGGTCTCCCTGCGTGAGAAGGCGGCCGAGGGCTTCGCGAAGCGCCACGGCGTGTCCGTCGACGACCTGAGGAACGGGACGGCTTCCTCGGGGTCGTGTCCGAGGGACAGTCCCTGAGCCAGGCCCTCCCGGGACAGGTCGACGGGATCGTCCGCGGCCTTCGCTTCGGCAAGACGATGCGCTGGGACGACTCCGGACTCCGCTTCCCGCGCCCGATGCGCTGGACCTGCGCGCGGCTCGACGCCGACGCCGTCGAGGGCCACGGGACGACCACGCAAGGGCATCGGTTCACCCACGGAGAGGTGGACGTGCCGAGCGCCGACGCGTACGCGGAGACGCTTCGCGCGGCCGGCGTCGAGCCCGATCCCGCGGAGCGCGGGCGGCTGATCCGGGAGGGGCTCGACGCGCTCGGCGAGTGGCGTGACCCGTTGCGGAAGCTCCGCGAGGTAATCCACCTCGTCGAGCAGCCTCTGGTGCTGGACGGCAGCTTCGACGAGCGGTTCCTCTCGCTTCCCGCCGCCGTGATCGAGACGGCGATGCAGTCCCACCAGCGCTACTTCCCGCTCGGGGGCAACCGCTTCGCGTTCGTCGCGAACGGGGGAGACCCGGACGTCGTTCGGCGGGGGAACGAGAACGTCCTCGAGGGACGGCTGGACGACGCGAGCTTCACGTTCGAACGGGACGTGAAGGCGGGCATCGACGAGCTCGCGGGCCGGCTCGGCTCGATCGTGTACTTCGCCGAGGCCGGCACCTTTGCCGACAAGACGAAGCGGCTCGTCGGGCTGGTCGATCGGCTCGGCGGGGGAGAGGCGTCGCTCGAGGCCGCGCGCCTCGCGAAAGCGGACCAGGCCGCCGAGCTCGTGCGCGAGTTCCCGGATCTCGAGGGGGAGATCGGCGCCGAGTACGCGCGGCTCGCCGGCTACCCGGAGGCGGTCAGCGCGGCCATCGCGGAGCAGTACCTGCCCGACTCTGCCGGCGGGCCGCTGCCGGAGACCGAGCCGGGCCGCGTGCTCGCCGCGGCGGACAAGATCGACGCGCTGACCGTCTCGTTCTCGCTGGGACACAAGCCGACGGGCTCGCGGGACCCGTTCGGCCTCCGCCGTGCGGCGATCGGCCTCGACCGGCTGGCGACCGAGGGCGGCCTGACGATCCCGCGGGAGCTGCTTCCGGGCGAAGTGGGCGAGTTCGTGGAGGAGCGCTTCGAGGGCCTGCTCCGCGATGTCCCGGTCGAGTTCGTGCGTGCCGCCCGCGCCGCCGGCGTCCCGGACCTCGGCTCCGTCGCCCGCCTGGCCCAGGCGCTCGCGGCGCTGCCCGACGAGCGGCTCGAGCCGATCCACACGGCCTACATCCGCGCCGAGCCGGCTCGGCGAGAAGGAAAAAGCCGCCGCGAAGCTCGACCCGGCGCTGCTGGCAGAGCCTGCCGAGAAGGAGGTTGCGGACGCGCTCGCAGCCGTGGAGCCGCAGATCGCCGCGGCCCTCGAGACAAGCGACTTCGAGGCCGCCGTCGAGGCAGGCGCTCGGCTTGGCCCCGTGCTCCACACCTTCTTCGAGGACGTTCTGGTGATGGCCGAGGACCCGAAGGTGCGCGAAAACCGTCTCCGGCTCCTCCTCGACGTCCGGGACACCCTCGGCGCGCTTGGCGATTTCGCGCAGATTCCCCGCTAAGGCGGCTTAACGGCTCTTAACGAGAGAGCAACGTGGTTTTCAGGCGGCTCTTAGAAGGCACAGGTTCCATAGAGCAATCACAACCACCGAAAGGAACGATTCTTCATGAGCAAGCAACTGACAGCGATCGCCGCGGCGCTCCTCCTCGGAGCAGGCGTGGGAGGCGCGGTGGGCGCAGCGGTTGCGCTCGAAAGCGACTCCGAGCCGGCGGCGCAGCCCGCGGTAGCCAATCTGCCCGTTTCCCAGACGACGTCGTCCACCGCGGAGCTCTACAAGCACTTCAAGGACGCGGTCGTCGAGGTGCATGCGAGCACCGGCGGCAGCGCTGACTCGCCGTTCGAGGGCCAGCAGGGCGAGGCCACCGGCTCCGGCTTCGTCATCGACAAAGAGGGCCACATCGTCACGAACCAGCACGTCGTCAACAACGCGCAGTCCGTGCAGGTCGAGTTCTCGGACGGCACCGAGGTCAACGCCGAGATCGTCGGCACTGACCCGTCCACGGACGTCGCTGTCCTGGACGTCGACCGTCCCGAGTCGGATCTGACGGTGCTCCAGTTCGCACCGACCGGAGCGCTCGAGGTCGGGAACCCGGTCATCGTGCTGGGCAGCCCGTTCGGTCTCGAGGGCACTCTCACAACCGGCGTGATCAGCGCCGTTGGCCGCGAGATCCAGTCGCCCAACGGTTTCACGATCGAGAACGCCGTCCAGACGGACGCTGCGCTCAACCACGGAAACTCCGGCGGCCCCGTGCTCGACACGCAGGGAAGGGTCGTCGGCATCGCCGCACAGATCCGGAGTGACTCCGGCGGCAGCGACGGCGTCGGGTATGCGGTCCCCGGTGACACGGCAAAGCGTGTCGCAGCCGCCCTCATCGCCGACGGCAAGGTCGAGCACGCCTACCTCGGCGTCAGCCTGGCGGACGACGGCGCAGCCAAGCTCGAGACTGTCCGCCCGAACAGCCCCGCCTCTCGCGGCGGTCTCCGCACCGGCGACGTCGTGATCGAGGTCGCGGGCGAGCGGATCGAGACCGGCGACCAGCTTCGCGAGGCGATCGACGCCCGCAAGCCCGGCGACGAGCTCGAGCTGAAGGTTCGCCGCGGATCGCAGGAGCGCGACGTCACGGTCGAGCTCGGCACGAGGCCCGCAACCGCGCAGTAACGCAAGTTCTCTCCCCGAAGGACATGGCCCAGTGACAGTCACTGGGCCATGTCTGTTTCAGGCCGGCGCTAGGCTGACTCGATGGCCACCGTTGAGCTCCACGTGATCTCGGACGCGACGGGTGCGACCGCAAAACGGCTCGTCCAGGCGCTCGAGGCCCAGTTCCCCGACCAGGAGTTCGAGGACATCGTCCACCCGCGGGTCGAGACGGTAGACGACCTACGCCTCGCGATCGACCGGGCGAAGGGCAGGCCGGCGGTGATCCTCTACACGCTCGTCGACCAGGAGCTCCGGGAGGCGATGCGCGCTCTCTGCAAGAGCGCGCGCGTCCACTACTGCGACATCCTCGGCCACCCGATCGACGCCGTCGCGCGGGTCTCCGGTCAACCCGCCACGATGACCCCCGGCGCGCGGCCGCCGCTCGACTCGAACTACTTCAAGCGCATGGCGGCGATCGAGTTCGCGGTCAAGTACGACGACGGCGTCATGGGCGGGTTGGAGGACGCGGACATCGTCCTCGTCGGCGTCTCGCGCACCTCGAAGACACCGCTGTCGATGTACCTCGGCTACCTCGGCTACCGCACCGCGAACGTTCCCGTCGTCGAGGGGATTCAGCCGCCGGAGGCCCTCTTCCGCCTCGACCCGAAGAAGGTCGTCGGCCTGACCATCGACGCGGAGCGCCTCGCCGAGATCCGCACCGACCGCGCCAGGCGGCTCGGCGGCAACAACCGGCGCTATCGCGACCTGACGGAGATCTACGACGAGCTCGACGCCGCGGAGAAGCTCCACAAGCGGCTCGGGTGCCCCGTGATCGAGATCTCGGAGCTTTCGATCGAGGAGACCGCGGCGCGGGTGATCCAGGTCGTCGAACAGCGCCGGCGAGCGGCCGCGCCCGCGTCGTGAACGAGTCGGCGGCAGCGGCGCGAGCCCGGCCGGTGCCCTTGTGGCGCTGGGCGCTGTGGTGGGCCCTCCTCGGAATCGCGGGGCTGCTCTTCTACTTCCTGCTCGCGCCGTTCTGGCTCGGGCTGCGGGGGCTTGCGTGGATCGCGGAGTTTCGCGCGCGCCGCCGCGCCTAGCGCTGCAGCTCGAAGACGTGCTCGAGGCCGTCCTCTTCGTCCATGTGCTCGCCCGTCTTGACGAAGCCGAGCTTGCGGACGATCGCGAGTGACGGATCGTTCTCCGGGCTGACCGACAGGACGAAGTGGCGAATGCCGGCTCGCTCTTCGGCGAGATCCATCAGCATGATGGCCGCCTGCGTCGCATATCCCTTGCCGCGCCACTCCGGATAGATCGTGTAGCCGAACTCGACAGCGTCCGGATTCTGGGTCGAGTTCGCGCCCGGCGGCCCGTGGTAACCGGCGTGGCCGATCATCCGGCCGTCGAGGACGACGACGCTCGGGCACCAGATCTCGACGCGCGCGTCCTCGCGCATCTGGCGGAGCCGGTACTCGAGGAACCGCCGCTCGCCCGGGCGCGGGAACTCGTCGGGTAGTTCGATCGAAAGCTCGAACGACGCTTCCTCGCGTCGATCGGCCAACACCGCCTCGATGAACGCCGGCGTCATGGGCCGTAGCTCGATCACGCGGGAGGAGGGTAGCTGGCCGCCACCCTCCTCCCAGCGCGACTCAGTGGTCGTCGCCGTGGCGCTCGCGCAGGCCGGCGAGGTAGTCGAAGCCGCGTTCAGCAGTCAGCAGCTGGGCCGCGTTTCGCTCGTCGCCGGGGGCAGGAGCAGGCCCCGGGAAGTTGTGGTCGTCGCGCTCGACGATGTAGTAGTGCTCGTCCGTCTCGAGCCCGTTGAAGAGCGCCCAGAGCGGCACGTTGCCATCGCCGGGGTCGGTGAACTGCCATCCGAATCTGGTCGGCGTGCCCACCTCCGTCCGGACACCGTCTTTGGCGTGGAAGAGCGGGAAGCGCTCCGGCTGGTTCCACACGAGCTCGATCGGATCGAAGTTCGGGAACCAGCTCTTCATCCCGGTCGGTGTGGTGACGGCCGGGGCGCCGGTTGCTCCGACGTACGCCCAGAAGATGTCGAGCTGGAAGAAGACCAGCCTCGGGTCCGTCTCCTCCATCAGGACGTCGTACAGCCGCGTGCCGTCCACGACGGCGAACTCCGAGGAGTGGTTGTGGTGGTAGAAGCGCATCCCACGGGCCTTTGCGGCGGCGCCGAACCCGTTGTACGCCTCGGCCGCGCGCCGGTAGGCGTCGACCGTCTGCCGCTCCGCCGGCGGGAACAGCTGGTCGGGCTCGCTCGCGGTGCCGATGTAGCGGAGGCCGAGCGTCTCGGCATCGTCCAGCACCTGCTCGAGGTTGTCCCGAAACTGCGTGACGCCGATGTGGCTGCCGATGCCCTTTAGCCGGTAGCGCTTGAGGAACGTTCGGAGTTTCTCGAGGTCAGGGATCGTCGCCGGTGGTGGATTCGGGTTCGGCACGTTCGTGTCCGGTGCCCCGTAGCCGGCGAACTCCACCCACTTGTAGCCGATCTCCGCCAGTTCGCTGAAGACCTGCTCGAATCCCAGGTCACCGATCCTGTTCCGCAGAGTGAAGAGCTGCACGGCGATGCGGTCCTTCGGCAGCAGGCGGTCGCCGCCCCGGCCGCGGTGTTTGCCGTGAGCGACCGCGCCGGGCGCCAAGGGGCCGAGCGCGGCCGCCCCGGTTGCACCCGCCGCGACGCCGATGAACTTCCGGCGGCTGATGCTCGTGCTCATGCTTCCTCCCTTCAGGTCTATGGCCCGCAGGGTTGACGTACGAGAACCTGACCAGCTGGTACCCGCCTGGACGGGGAATTAACAACGGCTCGCGTTTTCTGCGCGCGATCCTCGTCCGATGTCACAAGATCCGGGTCGGAATGGGCGCCTCGACCACCTCGCCGTCGACGACCTCCAGCCGGTAGGCGCCGGTGCCCTCGTCGCACCCCACGGCCCCCTGCAGCTCACCGTTCACGAAGTGGAGGCCGACGCCCGCGTCGGCCGCGTAGCCGGCGGCGAGGCCGTTCTTCAGGAGGTCGTGGTAGCGCGGTCGCCGCTGCTCCTCGTCGTCCCAGTGCGGGCAGAAGCTTCCCGACAGGAAGCCGAGGCAGTCCATCTGCTCTAGCTGCGGGCCGAACGAATCGGTCACGCCCGACTCGAACCAGCAGATCCCGCCGGCGCTCGATCCGCACAGGACGATGCCTGCGTCGCGCGCCTCCGCGAGGAGCGAGTCCACACCGTGAACCCGCCAGATCGCGAGCATGTTCGCCGTGTTGCCGCCGCCCACGAAGATCAGGTCCTGGTCGAGCACCGTCGAGCGTAGGTCCTCGGGCGGCCAGGGAAAGAACTCCAGCCGCGTCACCTCGGCTATCCCCGCGAACCGGTCGTAGGTCCGCAGCGCCTGCTCGGGATCCTCGGCCGATGCGGTCCCGATGTAGAGCAGCCGCGGACGCTCCTTTCCCGTCAGACGCAGAAGGAACTCGGCGAGCCCGTCGCAGAACTTGCCGCCACCGATCGGGACGATCGTCTGGTCCGCCATGCGGTCGGAGTATCGCCTCTGTGGGAAAATCCCCTCCCCGATGGCTGACGCCCGCTATGTCTACGACTTCGACGAGCCGACCGACGGCGGACGCGAGCTGCTCGGAGGCAAGGGCATCGGCCTCGCGGAGATGACCCAGCTCGGCGTCCCGGTGCCGGCCGGCTTCACGATCGCTACGGACGCCTGCCGCGCCTACATGGAGCAGGGCGACTTTCCGGAGGGCCTGGCAGAGGAGGTCGACGAGCACCTGGCCCGGCTCGAGGAGACGGCCGGCAAGCGCTTCGGCGACCCCGAGGATCCCCTGCTCGTCTCCGTCCGGTCGGGCGCGGCGATCTCGATGCCCGGGATGATGGACTCGATCCTCAACGTCGGCCTCAACGACCAGGCGACCGAGGGCCTCGCGCGCCGCACAGGCAACGAGCGCTTCGCGCAGGACTCCTACCGCCGCCTGATCCAGATGTACGGCGAGACCGTCGACGGCATCGACGCGCACTTCTTCTCCGACGCGCTGGCCCGCCAGGAGGACGATCTCCCGGGCCTGATCGAGACCTTCAAGCGCATGTACCAGGAGCAAACCGGCCGTCCCTTCCCGCAGGACGCGAAGGAGCAACTCGGCCGCGCCGTCCGTGCCGTCTTCGACTCGTGGAACACGCCGCGCGCCAAGCGATACCGCCGCCACAACGACATTCCGGACGACCTCGGCACCGCCGTCAACGTCGTCCAGATGGTCTTCGGCAACAAGGGCGAGCAGTCCGGCACCGGGGTCGCCTTCACGCGCGACCCGTCGACCGGCGAGCCCGGCCTCTTCGGCGAGTTTCTGGCCGACGCGCAGGGTGAGGACGTCGTCGCAGGCATCCGCACGCCTGAGCCGCTCGAGGCCATGAAGGGCCGGCTGCCGGACGCCTTCGCCGAGTTCGTCGAGACCGTCCAGCGTCTCGAGTCGCACTACCGCGACATGCAGGACATCGAATTCACGGTCGAGGACGGCAAGCTCTTCCTGCTGCAGACCCGCAGCGCGAAGCGAACTGCCGCGGCAGCGCTGAAGGCGGCGGTGGACATGGTCGACGAGGGCCTGATCTCGCGAGAGGAAGCAGTGGCGCGGATCGACCCGGGGCAGCTCGACCAGCTGCTCCACCCGCGGATCGACCCGGACGCGTCCTACGACGTCGCGGCGAAGGGCCTGAACGCCTCGCCCGGCGCCGCTTCGGGGGCAGTCGTCTTCGACTCCGACACGGCGGAGCTGCGAGGCAAGGAGGGCGAGGCCGTCATCCTGGTCCGCTGGGAGACGACGCCCGACGACATCCACGGGATGATCGCCGCGCAGGGGATCCTCACTGCCCACGGCGGGATGACGTCCCATGCAGCCGTGGTCGCCCGGGGCATGGGCAAGCCGTGCGTGGCCGGCTGCGAGGCGCTCTCGCTGGACATGGACGCGAAGACCATGTCCCTGAACGGCACCACCCTGAAGGAGGGTGAGACGCTCACGATCGACGGCGGCACCGGCGAGGTCATCGCCGGCGAGGTGAAGCTCATCGCACCCGACATCAACGAGGATTTCGAGACCGTCCTCGACTGGGCGGACGACCATGCGGCGCCTCAGGGTCAGGACGAACGCGGACACGCCCGAGGACGCCGCGAAGGCGCGCGAGTTCGGCGCCGAAGGAATCGGGCTCTGCCGCACCGAGCACATGTTCATGGCCGACGACCGCCTGCCCGTCGTCCGCGAGATGATCATGGCGTCGAGCGAGGACGAGCGGCGCTCGGCGCTCGACCGGCTCCTTCCGCACCAGCAGAGCGACTTCGAGGGCATCTTCGAGGCCATGGCAGGGCTGCCGGTGACCATCCGGCTGCTCGACCCGCCGCTCCACGAGTTCCTGCCCCCGCCGGAGGAGGCGACCGACGCGCGCATGCGCGCCCGGATCCGTGCGCTCCACGAGTCGAACCCGATGCTCGGCACCCGCGGGTGCCGGCTCGGCCTCATGTACCCGGAGATCTACGAGATGCAGGTGCGCGCCATCATCCGCGCCGCGATCGCCGTCCGCGACCGCACGGGCGACCCGCCCCTCGTCGAGATCATGCACCCGCTCGTGGGCTTCGAGGAGGAGCTGCGGCGGCTCCGAGAGCTCACGATCGAGACGGCCGACGAGGAGGGCGACGTCGAGTACCTGGTCGGGACGATGATCGAGCTCCCGCGAGCCTGCATCCGAGCCGACGAGATCGCCGAGCACGCCGACTTCTTCTCGTTCGGGACGAACGACCTCACGCAGACCGCGCTCGGGTTTTCGCGCGACGACGCGGAGGGCAAGTTCCTGACGCACTACCTCCAGGACGGTGTCCTCGAGCGGAACCCGTTCGAGATGCTCGACCAGCGCGGGGTGGGGGACCTGATGGCGATCGCGGTCGAGCGCGGCCGTTCGACGAAGCCGGACATCAAGCTCGGGATCTGCGGGGAGCACGGCGGCGAGCCGTCGTCAGTCGCCTTCTGTCACACGCTCGGGCTCGACTACGTGTCCTGCTCGCCCTACCGCGTCCCGTTGGCGCGCCTGGCCGCGGCGCAGGCGGCGCTGGCCGAGGCCGGCGTCGAGGCGGTCGCGGTCGGCGGCTAGGTCTCCGGCGTTCGGCGAGCCGGCGAGACGCGCTGCATCAGGAACAGACTCGTCACGAACACCCAGAACAGGAAGAAGGCGAAGACGATCGTGTTCGCCGTTCCGCCTGGGGCGAAGTCGGCCCGGTCACCGAGCAGCCGGCCTCCGGCGTTGACGATGAGCAGCAGCCCGACGATCCCTCCGACGTAGCCGACCGACTTCGGGAGCAGCTCCGACCGCGCAATCCCGATCGAGGCGGCCCAGACGAAGGCCGCTGCCGGGAAGTCCGTCATCACGAACGCGAGGCTCCCGACCTGGTAGAGGCCGTAGGCGACGCCCTGATCCATCTGCTCGATTCCCGAGGCGAGCGCCCCGACGCAGATCACGCCGACGAGGAACATCGCAACCGCTGCTCCCGCAGAGGCGGTGATGACCGCCGGCAGCCGGTCGTCCGGGTTGCGCCCGAGCCGGCGCAGCGCGGCGGCCAGCGTCCCCCCGAACCAGAGGAGCAAGATGCCGCCGATCCCGAAGAAGAACGCCTGCCAGAGCAGGTCGGCGTCGTTGACCGCGACGAAGTTGAGGATGAACTCGCTGCTCTCGTCCGCCGTGGGCGGGTCCGGGACGATCAGGAATGCGATCGCCGAAGCCAGCACGAAGCCGATCCCACTCCCCGCCGCCAGTCGCTCCCATCCGGGCACGGAGTGGATTGTCCTGGAGATCGTGAGTTGCGGGCGAGCGGGAGCTGATTAAGGTCAAGGGATGGACAGCCGCGAGCTCATTCGCAAGGCGGAGGTGGCCGAGCTCCTCCTCCTCGCCGCGCGCCGGCTCGGTGAAAGCGTCGAGCCCGAGCGGGTCTACGAGCGGTTCCACGAGCTCATCGGCGATGTCCTCCAACACGACGGCCTCATCGTCTCCTCGTACGACGACAGAGACGACATGATCCGCTGCGAGTACGCGTGGACGGACGGCGCCGCCCTCGATCCCGCGACGCTTCCACCGCTCAAGCTCAACCGCGAAGGCGGCGGCATGCAGAGCCGTGTGATCGTCACCGGCGAGCCGGTGCTCTTCGACAACGTGCCCGAGCGGGTGACCACGGTCGACGGCGTCTACTACAACGTGGACGCCGAGGGGCGACTGGAGAAGATTCCCGACTCTGGCCCTGCGAAGACGACCTCGGCCATGATGGTTCCGGTCAAGGACGAGGGTCGTGTCGTGGGCGTCGTCCAGCTGATGACGGACCGGGGCGTCTACTCCGAGGACGACCTCGACCTCTTCGACGGGCTCGTGGCGCAGATGGGCGCCGCTGTGCGAAACGCACGCCTTCACCAGGAGCGCTTGCGGCTCGAGGCTGCCGAGGCGGCTGCGCGTGCCGTCGCACTCGAGCGCGAGCAAGCGGCTCAGGTCCTCGAGGCCGTGGGCGACGGGATCTTCCTCGTCGACCAGCAGGGAGTCGTCCGGCTGTGGAACGCCGCCGCCGCGCTCGCCACCGGGCTCTCGGCCGACCACGTCCTCGGGCGGAAGCTCGTAGACGTCGTCCCGGCCACGGCCGCGCTCGCCGACCGTGTCGAGGTCGCCGCCCAGGGCGCGATGGCCAGACCGTTGACGCTTCCCGTCGAGCTCGGCGGCCGTGACCTCTGGCTCTCCTTCGTCGCCGTCCGGATCAGGGCCGGCGTCGTCTACGCCTTCCGTGACGTGACCGCCGAAACCCGGCTCGAAGAGGAAAAGACGGACTTCGTCGCAACGATCTCCCACGAGCTGCGCACGCCGATGACCGCGGTCTACGGCGCGGCTCAGACGCTGCTGCGCCGGGAGGAGATCCCGCCCGAGCAACGCCGCCAGCTGATCGAGATGATCGCGACACAGGCGGCACGGCTCAGCCAGATCACCGAGGAGGTCCTCCTCACGACGCGCCTGGACCGCGGCCAGATCACCGTGCATCAAGAGCCGGTCGACGTGGGCGCGGCTGTGCAGACCGCGGTCCAGACGATGCGCTCGCACCTCCCAGAGGACATGGAGATGCAGGTCGAGATCGCCGCCGACGTGGGTCGTGCGGCAGGCGACTCCGACCGGATCCAGCAAGTCCTCTTGAACCTCATCGACAACGCCGCCAAGCACGGCCGGAGCCCCGTCCGGATCTCGGCGGGGTCAAGCAATGGGCTCGTCTCGATCGCGGTCAGCGACTCGGGACCGGGAATTGCGCCGGGCGAGCGCGAGCGGATCTTCGAGAAGTTCTACCGGGCAGGACCGCAGCTCACGCGCTTGTCGGGCGGGACCGGCCTGGGTCTGTACATCTCCCGCGAGCTGACGCGCAGGATGGGTGGCCGACTCCGGGTCGAGTCCGAGCCCGGGGAAGGCGCGACATTCGTCGTCGAGCTCTCGAGCGAGTCGTCGGGGACTTGACAGATCGATTCGCGAGGCGCAGGATGATTTGCTTCCACGTCGGGCCGCTTCGAGGCCCGGCAGCCGACGGAAAGGAGGTCGAGGCGTTGACGCACTTCACGCTCAATGACGGGCCTCGCCTCTCCGCGGCCACCGTCGCCTGGTAAGCCAGGCGCACAGTCGCGGACGGTAAGGCCGTTCCCGCGGCGGGCTCGAAGTACCTTCGCACGCCTGCTCCGCCCTTCGGGCGCCCGACGCGCGGAGCCGAAGAGCTCCCGCCCGCCGCACAGACCGAAAGGAGAACCACTTGGTGGTTCACACGACAGGCATCAGCTGGATGCCACATCCCCGCACCGACGAGAGCGTGGAAAGGAGGAGAAGACATGTCGAGCTACGACCTGGAAACTCGCCGCCTGATGTGCAGTGAGCGGATCGAGCAGTTGAGCCGCGACGCGCGACGCCCGATGAGCCGCCGGCGGAGACGCCGGAGCATGCGGATCGCGCTGAGCAGGCTGGCGCTGCGCCCCAGCGCCTACCGCGCCAGTCGTCCGTCACTGGGCAGCTAGTGACCACGAACGATCACACGCGCGAGCGGAGTCGACCGGCCGGGCGTCCGTCGACTCCGCCGCGCTAGATCACGTACTCCTGAACGCTCCAGTAGGAGACCAGCACGCTCACCACCCCGATCGCGATCAGGCCCCCGACGCCGAGGATTCCGGGCTTGCCGTAAACGGCGTGCCCGCGGCCGAAGCGCGAGAGGGACAGGACGCCGATCGCGCCGCCGATCAGCCCGCCGATGTGGCCGCCGATCGAGATCCCCGGGATGAAGAACGTGAACGCAAGGTTCAGGACGATGATCGACAAGGCTCCGCCGCCGAGGACGTACATGTGCTGACGCTCGAGCACGAAAGCAGCGCCGAGAATGCCGAAGATCGCGCCCGAGGCGCCGACGGTGAGGCTCTCTGGCGCGAAGAGGAGTGCGCCGGCAGATCCGGCCAGGCCCGAGACGATGTAGAGCAGCAGATAGCGGCCGCGGCCGAGCGCCTGCTCGACGGCGGCGCCGAACCACCAGAGCGCGAGCATGTTCAATCCGAGGTGGATCGGCCCGTAGTGGAGGAACATCGCGGTGAAGAGCCGCCAGTAGTCCCCGTTCGCGACCACCGGGCCGTAGAGGACGCCCTCCCGGTAGATCTCGTTCCCGGTGCCGTTGATCTGGCCGCCGGCGGCGAGTTCCAGAAGGTAGACGCCAACGTTGATCGCGATGATCGCCTTGGTGACGAGGGCGCCGGTGCCCTCGAAGCTCGCGCGCTGTACGCCTTGGGTGACCCGCTGAGCACCCTGTGGCAGTCCGGAGTGATCGGGGCACCGGATCCCGACGGGCGCGAAGGTCATGCAGTCCTCGCAGATCGGCCGGCCGCACTCCGAGCAGGAGACGAGCGTCTCCCGGTTGGGATGGCGATAGCAGTACATCGGTTCGGCGGGCGAGCTCATTTCGGGATGACGCTTCGTCGGTGCGTCGCGATGAATGGATGCGAGGCCCGGACGCAGGCCGGCCGCGTATCCGGAGGATACGGGGACGGCTGAGGACGACGCCTCGCGCCGTTCAGCGCGGCGCAGCGACTCAAGGCTTCATCCCGGAAGGAGCTCGAACAGGCCACGGGGCGGCTGTAGCGTAGTGCCGCCGTGAGAGTCCATGTCGCGTTCACGCCGGACGAGGTGCTGGAGGCGCCGGTCGCCGTCGTGGTGGACGTCATGCGGGCAACGTCGACGATCGCGCAGGCCCTCGCGAGCGGCTACGAGCGGGTCTACTGCTGCCGGGAAATCGAGGACGCGCGGGCGCTGCGCGAGCAGCTGGGGGAGGGGCTGCTGGGCGGAGAGCGGAGCGCGGTGCAGATCGAGGGGTTCGACATCGGCGCCTCGCCGCGGGAGGTGCTCGAGCCGCGGGCGTCGACGTTGATCTACTCGACCACGAACGGGACGCGGGCGGTTCTCGCGGCGGCTGCTGCGTGCGAGACGGTCTTCCTGGGCTCGCTCCTGAACCTCTCGGCGGCTGCGGGCGCGGTGGACGACGACTGTGTGATCGTCTGCGCCGGTTTCCAGGGCCGGTTCGCGCTGGACGACGCGTACTGCGCCGGCCGGATCGTCGATCTGCTGGGCGGCGAGGAGACGGACGCAGCGAAGGCGTCGGCGATCCTGGCGCGCTCGTTTCCGACTGCGTGGGACGGGATCATGGCGAGAACGTACGGGCCGCCGGGGCTCGAGCAGGACATCGAGTTCTGCGCCCAGGAGAACACAGTCGGCGTCGTGCCGCGCGTCACGCGGATGCTCGACAGCGCCGCCGAGATCGTTCGCTAGCGCGGCTCGCGCAGCATGTCGGCCGTGAGCCGGCATGCGATCCCGAATGCAACGAGGATCATGGCGAAGAAGCCGCCGAGGAACATGAAGCCGGCGTCCGTTATCCCGAAGAACTCGGGATCCGGCTCGGAGAAGGGAAGCACGACGACCAGCGCGACGAACGGGAGCAAGAGCATCCACCACCGGGGAACGAGAGCCCCGACGATCGGATGTATGAGGATGGCGGCGGCGACGTACGTTTCGACCAGCCACGACTCGTCCTCGTCAAAGAGCTCATACGTGAAGGCAAAGACGATCGCCAGGGCGGCGTAAAGAAGTGCGGCAATCGTTTGAGTTCGCACTCGAAAGGAGTCTAAAGAAGCCAACTTGACACCGAACACATGTTCGTGCTAGAACACGTGTTCGGTCATGATTGCCTGCCTCGCCATCCCCGGATTCGAGCTTCGCGCCGCGCTTCGCTCGCGGCCTAGCCTTGCGCTTCAGCCCGCTGCACTCGCGCCTCCCGAAGGTGTTGAGCCGCTCGTCGGGCCCGTCACCGCCGCGGCTCACCAGGCCGGTGTCCGGCCGGGGATGCGGATGGGGGAGGCGCTCGCTACCTGCCCGAAGCTCGTACTCGTCGAGCCCGATCCGGCCGGTGCGGAACGCGACTGGGAGGAGATCGTCCGCCGGCTCGAGGACAACGGGTTCGCGGTCGAGTCTGCACAGCTCGGCACCGCCTACTTCGACACGCGCGGGGTGGAACGCCTCTACGGCGGCCTCGAGCCGGCGCTGAAGCGCGCCCTCGCCGCGGTCGGCTCACACTGGGACGCGCGCGTTGGTGCGGCCACCCGCCGGTTCGCCGCACTTGCGGCAGCCAACGTCGCGCGCCCAGGCCAGGCTCTCGTCGTCTCCGACGAGCACACGCAGGACTTCCTCGCCCCGCTTCCACTCCGCCTGCTCGGGCTAGACGAGCGACGCCGCGAGGAGCTGGAGGCGCTGGGCGTGAAGAAGGTGGGACAGCTTGCCGGGCTCCCGGGCGCTGCCGTTGCCGAACGACTGGGACCGGACGGCCGGAGCGCCTGGGGCCAGGCGAGAGGAGGGAAGAGCGGTCGCATCCGCGGCCGCCGCCCGCCCGCCGAGGTGGTCGAGGTGCTCGAGTTCCCCGAGGCGGTCGGAAACGAGCTCACGCTCCGACGCGCCCTCGCCAGCATGGCCGAAAAGGCCGTCAACCGGCCCGAGCGCGCCGACCGCTTCGTCCGAAAAGTCGCACTCTCGGCACGACTCGTCGGCGGAGCCTCCTGGCGCCGGACGCTGACCTTCCGCGATCCCGCCGGCGATCACGATCGGATCCGGATCGCGCTCGGCCCGAAGATCGCCGAGCTGCCGGCACCAGTACGGGCGCTTCGCCTCGAGCTCGTCGAGCTGACCGAGGAGACCGGGCGCCAGCTCGAGCTCGTCAAGACCGAGGGCGCCGAGCTCCAGAACCGTCTCCGCGAAGGCCTTCGGCAGGTCAAGGCATCGACCGGCGGTGGAGTGGTGGCAACAGTGGTCGAAGTGGCCCCGTGGTCTCGCATACCGGAAGCGCGAGCGCTCTTCGTACCGCAGGACGACTGAACGAGCCGCGACCCGCCCTCGTCGAGCCACAAGCAGACGGGGCGCCGCGTCTCGTCAACCGCCTTGCAGTCGAGCTGATCCGGGAAGAGTGGCGCGTGCTCGACCGCTGGTGGACGGAGCAGCCGATCAACCGCCGCTACTTCGACGTCGTCCTGGAGAGCGGCCAGAACGTGGTCGTCTTCCACGACGACGAGCACGGCCGCTGGTTCTCCCAGCGCGGCGCTTAGGCTTCCGCCCATGACCCTGCTCTGGTTCTTCATCTGGTTCACCTGGAACCTCGTCGGCGACAACGAGCCTCTCACCTTCAACCCCGTCAACTTCTGGGCGGGATTCCTGCTCTTGTCGATTGCCGTCGACCTCGCCGGCGGGCACGCGCACGGCCGCTGACCGCGTGAGCGTCGAGATCATCGATGTCGCGCCGGGCCTGTGGATCTGGCGGAGGGATCACCCTGCCTGGGCGCCTCACGTCCACTGGGAGCCGGGCGTCACCTCGACCTGCGTCGAGTCCGGGGGCGAGGTTGCTCTCCTCGATCCGCTCGCGCCGCCCGAGGACGCCACCGACGTCTGGAAGCGGCTCGACGAGAGCCCACCGACCGTCGTCGTCGTCCTCAAGCCGGACCACGTGCGCGACGTGGATCTCTTCGTCGAACGCTACGGCGCCCGTGCGTACGGCCCCGACATGTTCTTCGCAGGCGACGCCCCGAAGACGGAGCTCGACTGGATCGGCGAAGGCAGCGAGCTGCCAGGCGGTCTCGTGGCGCTCTACGACGGGCGCGGACGCAACGAGACGCCCATGTGGCTACCCGAGCAGCGCACAATCGTCTTCGCAGATGCCCTGACGGAGCGCGACGGGCAGCTCGTCGTGTGGGGAACGCCGTGGCACGAGAAGCGTGTGCTTCCCGCCCTCAGGGAGCTGCTCGAGCTGCCGTTCGAGCACGTGATCATCTCCCATGGCCGGCCGGTCCACGACCGGGCCGCTTTCGAGCGTGCGCTCGAGCTCCCGCCCTACATGGGCGAGATCGCCGGCGACGCTGATCCCGCCTAGGCGTTCTCCTTCCGCAGACGCAGGGCCGCCTCGGCGAGCTCCGCCTTAGTCGCCGCGGACGAACGCCGCGAAGCCGTCGTCGGGCGCATGGATGTTCAGAAACCGCACCGGTGCCTCGATGCGCAAGATCCCGTGCTCCTCGCCGGGAGGGGCCGCGACAAACGTGCCTGGCCCGAACCGCGTCTCACTGCCGTTCGCCCAGAGGCCGAGCTCGCCCTCCAGGACGTAGAACGAATCGATCTTCGCGTCGTGTTGATGGGGCGGGATCGGGCCGAACCCCTCGCGCCCCTCGAACTCGAGGAAGCAGACCTGCGGCTGGGCAGATCGCACCGTGATCGTGCGAACCGAAGACTCGAGCCGTTCGCCGCCGCCGTTTTCCACGATGTCCGCCTCCGCCGGGCCTTGCGGCTCGTCGACGTCGATGCTGTCGAATCCGGCCGACTTGTCTCCCGAGGTGCGCCGGCGGAGGTACTCGATGAAGCCGGAGTCCGGCGCGTGCAGGTTGAGGTACCGCGTCGTCGCCGGCCCCGAGCTCGTGAACGAATGGACGATCCCGGGGGGGACGGCAACCGACGTTCCTGGGCCGGCCCTGAGCCGCTCGGTTCCGGCCGTGAGCTCGAGCTCGCCTTCGAGGACGTAGAACATGTCCACGTGCCGCTCGTGGTAGTGCGGCCCCGCGCCGACGAAGTCGGGCCCGACCGTCGCCTCGGTCACGCAGAGCTCC
Source organism: uncultured Actinomycetes bacterium (assembly GCA_963827705.1). GTDB lineage: Bacteria > Actinomycetota > Thermoleophilia > Gaiellales > Gaiellaceae > JACDAN01. Next base: position 218,392 of record CAWHBN010000016.1, on the reverse strand, counting down.
GGCCGGTCGAGCTTCACGAGGATGTGGCTTCCGAGCCGTTCGCCCTCCCCGGGCCCGTGAACGATGGCACTCACGGGGCGAAAACTAACCGCCGACGCCGGTTGACAGCCCGACCAGACAAAGCGAACATATGTTCGATGATGGCATATGCCGAGCTTCACGCGCATTCCGCCTACTCGTTCCTCGACGGCGCCTCGCTGCCCGAGGAGCTGGCGGTCCGCGCGGCGGAGCTCGGGTACGAGGCACTTGCGCTCACCGACCACGACGGCGTCTACGGCTCCCTCGAGTTCGCACACGCCGCGAAGGCGTTCGGCGTCCGGCCGATCACCGGGGCGGAGGTGACGCTGGGTGACGGCTCGCACGTCACGCTGCTGGTGGAGTCGGCGCGGGGCTACGCGAACCTGTGCCGGCTGCTGACCGCCGCGCACGCCGGGACCCGTCCGAAGGAGGGCGAGCGGGCGCTGGATCCGGAGCTCGACCAGGCGCTGCTGGAGGAGCTGAACGATGGCCTCGTGTGCCTGTCGGGCTGCTCGCGGTTCGGGCTCGGGGTGCGGAACCCGAACGCCTCGGCCAGCCTGGCGCGGGCGTTCGGGCGCGAGCGCTTCTTCGTCGAGCTTCAGCGGCCGTTCGAGCGGGGCGACGTACGGCGGAATGCAGGGCTTCGGGAGCTCGCCGAGGCGCTGCAGGTCGAGACGGTCGTGACGGGCGACGTCCACGCGCATGCGGCCTCGCGGGCGCCGCTGCAGGACGCGATGGTGGCGATCCGGCACCGAACGTCGCTCGAGGGCTCGGAGCCGGAGCGGCGCGGGAACCACGAGGCGGTGCTCCGGCCGCCGGGCGAGGTGGCGGGCCGCTTTCCGCTCGACCGGGACGCCGTCGAGCGCACGGCGCTGGTGGCCGAGCGCTGCGAGTTCGACCTCACGCAGGAGCTCGGCTATCGCTACCCGGACTTCTCGGACGGGGCCGTACCAGCCATCGCGCGCCTCGCGGAAGTCTGTAACCAAGCCTTTTCGCACCGCTATTCGGAGGCAAGTAACAGTCTGTTACTACGTGCCCGGGCCCGGCTCGACGAGGAGCTGGCGCTGATCGACGAGATCGGGCTCGCCGGGTTCTTCCTGCTGCACTACGAGGTGCTCGAGCTCGCGCGGGAGGTCGCAGTCGAGGTGCGCGGCCGGGAGTCGCCGCGGAACTCGCTGCCGCCGGGCCGCGGCCGCGGATCCTCCGTGGGGTCGATCGTCTGTTACCTGACCGGGCTCTCGCACGTCGACCCGGTCGCGGCCGGCCTCTCGCTCGGGCGGTTCATCAACCGAGAGCTGACCGGCGTCCCGGACATCGACCTCGACTTTCCGCGCGACATCCGCGAGAAGCTGATCGTCGCAGTCACGGAGCGCTACGGGCGCGAGCACGCTGCGCTCGTCGCGAGCTTCTCGACGTACCGGTCGCGAGGCGCAATCCGCGACATCGGCAAGGCGCTGGGCCTCCCGCACGGCGAGCTCGAGCGACTGGCGCGGGTCTCCGACGGCTGGAACGCGAAGCGGGTCGCGGAGGAGCTCCGGCTCGTCCCGGGCTTCGAGGATCGCGCTCACTCGCCCCGGTGGCGCGCCTTCGCGGAGCTGACGCACGAGATCGCCGGGCTGCCACGGCACATCTCACAGCACCCCGGCGGGATGGTGATCTCGACCCGCCCGCTGGTCGAGCTCGTCCCGGTCCAGCCGGCGGCGATGGCAGGGCGACAGCTCGTCCAGTGGGACAAGGACTCCTGCGACGACGCGGGCTTCCTGAAGATCGACCTGCTCGGGCTCGGGATGCTCTCGGCGGTCGAGGAGTGCGTGGACGGGATCGCGCGAAAGCGGAACGAGCCGATCGACCTCTCGCGGATCCCGCTGGACGATCCCGAGACGTTCGCGCAGATCCGGGACGCGGACACGGTCGGCGCGTTCCAGATCGAGAGCCGCGCGCAGATGCAGACGATCCTCCGAACCCGGCCCGAGACGCTCGACGACATCATGGTGCAGGTCGCCCTCGTGCGGCCGGGGCCGATCCAGGGCAAGGCCGTCCATCCGTACATCGAGCGGCGGCAACGGCTGCGGGAGGACCCGTCGTACGAGCCGCCGGCCGACCATCCGCTGCTGCAGGAGCCGCTCCGGGACACGCTCGGCGTCGTCGTCTTCCAGGACCAGGTGCTGGAGGTGGCGATGGCGCTGGCCGGGTTCAGCGTGGGCGAGGCGGAGGGCCTGCGACGGGCGATGAGCCGGAAGCGGAGCGAGGCCGCGCTGGAGGCGTACCGGCGGCGGTTCGTGGAGGGCGCGCTGGGACGTGGCGTGGAGGAGGCGCTCGCGGACTCGATCTACGACAAGCTCGTCGCCTTCTCCGGGTTCGGGTTCCCGAAGTCGCATGCGGCGGCGTTCGGGCTCCTCGCGTACCAGTCGCAGTGGTTGCGCTGCCACCACCCGGCGGAGTTCCTGGCGGCGCTCCTGAACGCACAGCCAATGGGCTTCTATCCGCCGGCGACGCTCGTGCGGGACGCCCAGCGGCGTGGGGTAGAGGTGCTCCCGCCAGACGTCAATCTCAGCGAGGCGAAGTGCGTCGTGGAGGACGGTGTCGTGCGGATGGGGATCGAGTACGTGACGTCGGTGGGAGAGGACGACGCGAAGGCGCTGGTGGAGGAACGGGACCGGGGCGGGCCTTTTTTGTCCGTTCGGGACCTGGCCCAGCGGGCTCCGCTGCGGCGGGAGGGGCTCCAGGCGCTGATCGAGTCCGGTGCGTGCTCGTGCTTCGGCGAGGGGGCGCGGCCGTTGATCTGGGAGGCGGGGCTGGCACCTCGGTCGTCCTCGGTGCCCGGCTCGGGCGGGGAGGCTCGGCAGCTCGCGCTTCCGCTCGATCCGACCGTGGAGACGCCGGAGCTGCCGGAGCCGACCGACTGGGAGCGGATGCTGTCGGACTACCGGACGACGAGCGTCTCCGTGGGCGTCCACCCGATGGAGCTCCTGCGGCCGGAGCTTCCCGCGACCGTCCTTTCGAGCCACGACCTGTCTCTGACACCCGACCGGGCTCAGGTGGCAGTGGCCGGAATGGTCGTGGCCCGTCAGCGCCCGTCCACGGCGAACGGTGTCGTGTTCATGCTTCTGGAGGACGAGCTCGGCCAGATGAACCTGATCGTCCCGCCGCAGGTGTACGAGCAGTTCAGGCCGGTCGTGCGGGCGGAGAAGCTCGTCCTGGCCCGGGGCCGTTTCGAGCGCCAGGGGCGCAACCAGAACGTCCTCGTCCGGGAGATCGAGACCCTTGCGCCGCTCGCCCGGCGGCTCGCCGACGTCGACCGGCTCGGCGGCTCGCTCCCGCCGGCTCACCACTTCGGGCATCGCTAGCCCGAGTACCGGTTCGGCCCCTCCCAGTCGTCCTGGCAGCTCTCCTCGGCGAATGCCTCGATCTCTTTCCGGGCGTCGACCAGGTCGGACGCGTGGGCGTCCACGGGATACCGACTGAGCGCCGCACCCATCTGCGCCGCAGCCGAGCGCGCGTTCTCCGGCGCCGTCTCCTCCCAGCCCCGCAAAGCCTCGGCATCCACCGTCGTGCTGTGCTGATCGAGGAGGTAGAGGAGCTGGCCGGTGTTGTTGCACCACGCGACCGGCGCGGTCTCCCTGTCGTCGCCACCGCACCCGACGAGGGCCGCGACCAGCACCAGGGCCGCGGCGAGCCTCACACGTCCTCGATCTCGAGGCCGAAGCGCGGGAGCCGGTCTATGACGGTCTGGTTGAACTCGGCGACGTACTCGTCCGCGTCGTCCGGATCGAGCGTTCCCGCGTACGCGTCGCGCATCTCACCGAGGGCCTCGGTGCCGTGCTCGACGAGCTCCTGGTACCGCCCGTAAACCTCCTCGGCGTCCTCGCTGTCCGCGTCGTCGTATGCCCGCTCTGCCTCGTCGACCCGGCGGAGAAACTCCGCGTCCTGCTCTTCGAAGAGGTCGAGCTGTCGAGCGATCACCTCTGAGAAGCGCCCCCGCACCGCGTCCCTACAGTACCGCCGTGATCGTCCGGACCTGGAACATCTTCCACGGCAACACCGTGCCGCCCGGGCGGCGGCGCTACGTGAAGGAGATGATCCGGCTCGTGACCAAGGACGACCCGGACGTCGTCTGCCTTCAGGAGGTGCCGCCGTGGGCCTTCGAGCCGATTGCAGAGTGGAGTGGAATGCAGATCTACGGCGAGATCGCCTCCCGGCCGACGATCGGGCCGCTGCCGTCGACGGTCTCGCTCGGCCGCGCGATCACCGACCTGAACCCCGGCCTGCTGCGGTCCGGCTTCGAGGGGCAGGCGAACGCGATTCTCGTCGCACCCGACCGCCGGATTCTCTCTCGGCATGTCCTGACGCTGAATCCCCCGCGGTTCCGGTTTCGCGAGGGCCGCAGGCTGGGACTGATCGCTCATAGAGCTGCTCGCCTGGGGCAAGGAGCGCCGGCAGTGCATGGCCGTCAGGCTGGAGGGCGGGATGGTCGTGGCGAACCTGCACGCGACGAAGGCGAGGAACCCGAGGATCCCGGACTCCGAGCTCGTCCGCGCCGCCGGCTGGGCGGCCCGCCTCGCCGGCGACGCGCCGGCGATCCTGGCGGGTGACTTCAACGTCGACACTGCGCGGTCGGTCATGATCGACCAGCTCGGCGGCTACACGAAGGCGGGGCCTGGCATCGACCATGTCGTCGCGCGCGGCGCCGCCACCGGCCCCTACGACCGGTGGACACCGCAACAGCGGCGGCTAGGGCAGCTGGCGCTCTCCGACCATGCGCCGGTCGAGGTGGAGGTCACGTGACGTTCGAGGAGGCCCGCGCCGCCTTTCCCGTCCTCGAGCGGTACGCGTACCTGAATGCGGGCTCGGTCGGGCCACTCGCGCAGCGCACGCACGACGCGCTGGTGGCAGCCGAGCGCGACGAGCTTCTCCACGGCAGGGCGGCCTGGCCGTATTTCGAGCGCATGCTGGAAGCGCGAGGTCGCCTGCGCGCGGCCCTCGCCGCGGAGATCGGGGTCGAGGCCGAGCTGATGTCGCTGACGACCTCGACCACGGAGGGGTGCCGGATCGTGCTCGCCGGCCTGGGGCTCGGCCCGGACGACGAAGTCGTCACGACCGACGCCGAGCACTTCGGGCTGCTCGGCCCGCTGCACGTGTCGGGAGCACGGGTTCGGGTCGCCGAAGTCCGGAACAGGCCCGCCGGGGATGCGCTCGAGACGATCCTGGCCGAGGTCGGGCCGCGGACGAAGCTCGTCGCCGTGTCGCACGTCCTCTGGATCAACGGGCACGTGCTGCCGATGGACGAGCTGCGCGCGGCGGTGTCGGCCCCGATCCTGGTGGACGGAGCCCAGTCGGTCGGCGCGATCCCGGTCGAAGCGGCGCCGTTCGACTTCTACACGGTGTCCGGCCAGAAGTGGCTCTGCGGACCGGCGCCGAGCGGGGGCCTGTACGTGAAGGATCCCGAGCGGCTCGCGGTCAGCCTGCCGAGCTACTTCTCACAGGCGCGCTACGAGCCCGACGGCCGCTTCGAGCCGCGCGACGGAGCGCAGCGCTTCGACCCGGGGTGGATCCCGGTGCCGTACCTCGAAGCGCTGCTCGCCGCCCTCGCCGACCTTCCCGAGTGGCGGTTCGAGCGCTCGCGGCAGACCGCAGAGCGCTGCCGAGAGCTGCTCCTCGAGCTCGGCTGCGACGTCGTGACCGAGGCGGGCCACTCGAACCTCGTCTCCTGGCGCTGGGATGGCGACACGCAGGCCGTGGCGCTGGCGCTCGGCGAGCAGGGCGTGCTCATCCGGGACCTGCCCGGAACGGGGCTCCTGCGCGCCTCGTGCGGCTACTGGACGAGCGACGAGGATCTCACTCGTCTGGTGGAGTCCTTGGCGGGCTACGCCAGATGACGTCCCCGGCTTCGTCGAGTGCGACGACCGACTTGACTCGGCCCTCGGGCGCGTCCGCGTAGAACGCGTTCCCGTCGACGTCCGCCATCGGCACCAGCCGATCCTGCTCGTCGATCACGCCGACTTTCGCGACGCCGTCGGCGGCGAGCCCGAGGAACGACTCGTAGACCATGAGGTCCGTGCCATTGAGGATGCCGCCCCGCGCGAGCAGTAGAACGGGTGACTCGGAGTCCGGGAAGCGCCCGAACTGAGACTCGCAGACGAAGTTGGTGAGCTGCCACTCGTTCGACCGGCGCTCAGAGGTTCCCCAGCACGACGACCCGTCCTCGCGGGGCAGGCGAACGTACCGGACGCCGTCCTTCTCGGCGAGGAAGAACGCCTGGCCGGTCGTCTTTGGGCTGGAGGGCAGGCCGAGGCTCGCGGGCACCGGCATCTGGAATGGCCGCTCCAGCGCGGAGAGTGTCGCGAAGGCGGCTTCGTCGTCTCCGTCCCGGATGAGGAACGCGGCGAGCACGCCGACCGCGACGAGGCCGACCACCGCAAGCGCGACGAACGTCCGCCGCCTGGTCATATCGGAAACTCTACGACAGCTAGAGGTTCGCGAAGAGGACGCCAGATGCGTCGCGCGAGGGACAGTCCCTCGGGCTTGGCGCTTCGGTTCATGGAGATCGTGCCGAGAGGGTGACAACGCATCCCCAGACCCGGCTTCGGCTCACGGCTTTCGGCATGCTCAAGTCGCGGCGTGCCGGCGGAGGCTGTCCCAAGGGGACGACCCACCTGGTCGGGTGACGCTGGGTCGAAACCCGGTGGCCTAGAGGTCTGCGAACAGATCCACGACGTTCCCGTCGGGATCCATCACTTCCGCATAGCGCATGCCCCAGACCGCGTCCCACGGCTCCTTGTGCCCGGTTCCGCCGTGCTCGAGGAGATTCGCGTAGGCCGAGTCCACCTCGGCCGGTGTGTCGCAGCGAAACGCGAGCGCGCTCCGGTGCCCCTCGGTCGGCGGCTTCCACTCCGGGTCGAACGAGCGGATCATCTCCTCGGTGTCGAGCATGAAGCGGACACCGGCCGCAGTCGCCTCGGCGTGCCCCTCCGACTCCGCGCCGTCGGGGAACTCGAGCCCGAGCTCACGGTAGAACCCGATCGCGCGGCCCATGTCCGACACGACGACGCCGATCGCCTCGAACCGGGGCGTCATGCCGCGTCCGCCGCGGTCCGGAGCCCGAGCTCGTTGGAGATCGGCTTCATCGCATCCGTCACGGTCTGCACATGATCGTCGAAATCGACGCCGAGCAGCTCGGCACCGGCGTACACCTCGTCTCGGTGGACGCCGGCCGCGAACGAGGGCTGCTTGAGCTTCTTCTTCACCGACTTCGGCGTCAGCGTCTCGATCCCGTCGGGTCGCACGAGCCCGCAGGCATGAATGAACCCTGCAAGCTCGTCGCATGCGAAGAGCGTCTTCTTGAGGTCCGTGTCGCGCGGCATCGCGAGGTGCTCTGCGTGCGACAGCACGGCCTCGATCAGCTCCTCCGGGTAGCCCTCCTCACGAAGGATCGCGGCACCGTCCTGCGGATGCTTGTCCAGCGTGGGGTGGATCTCGTAGTCGAAGTCGTGTAGGAGCGCGGTGGCGCCCCAGAGCTCCTCGTCCCCACCCAGCTTGCGCGCATAGGCACGAACCGCGGCCTCCACCGCCAGCGCGTGGCGCAGGAGCGGTTCGCTCTTTGTGTAACGGGTGAGCGTGTCCCAGGCGCGGTCGCGGGTGACCTCCACAACGGTCAGTACGATAGTCCGCTTATGTCGGCCACACTCGTTCCAAGCGCTCTGATGGAGAGCTTCGTCATCGAGGGTGGGACGCCCCTCGCAGGCCGCGTTTCCGCCGCCGGGAACAAGAATGGCGCGCTGCCGATCCTCGCGGCCACGCTGCTCGCGAGCGAGCCGGTGACGCTGTCGAACGTGCCGCGGATCCGGGACGTCGACACGATGGTCGCGCTACTGGCCGACGCCGGCGCCGACACGGAATGGACGGCCCCGAACGAGATCCGAATCGACCCGAGGAACGCGGAGAAGACCGAGCTCGACGGCGACCTCTGCAGCCAGATCCGCGCCTCGTTCCTGCTTGCCGGGCCGCTCCTCGCCCGCTTCGGCCGCGCGAGCGTCCCGCCTCCGGGCGGCGACGTGATCGGGCGCCGCCGGCTCGACCCGCACATTCACGCCCTGGCCGAGCTGGGCGTCGAGATCGACATCAACGGCCGCTTCGACATGACGACCTCCGGCCTCCAGGGCCGCCGGATCTTCCTGGACGAGGCGAGCGTCATGGCGACCGAGAACGCGGTCATGGCGGCCACGCTCGCCACCGGCGAGACCGTGATCGGAAACGCTGCGTGCGAGCCGCACGTGCAGGATCTCTGCCGATTCCTCGGCTCGCTCGGCGCCAGGATCGAGGGCATCGGCTCAAACGTGCTCCGCGTCCGCGGCGTTCAGCAGCTGGGCGGCGGGGAGTGGCGGATCGCTCCGGAGCACATCGAGGTCGCGAGCTTCATCGGGCTGGCTGCGGTCACCGGTGGTGACGTCACCATCGAGAACGTCGAGATCGACGATCTTGCGCCGATCCTGCCGGTCTTCCGGCGGCTGGGCGTGGAGGTGGAGCTGCACGAGTCGAGTGTGCGCGTTCAGGCCGGCCAGGAGCTCGTGATCGAGGACGACCTCGGCGACCAGATTCCGAAGATCGAGGACGGGCCCTGGCCCGCCTTCCCGGCCGACCTCACGTCCATCGCGCTCGCCGTTGCCACCCAGGCGCGGGGCACGGTGCTGATCTTCGAGAAGATGTTCGAGAACCGGCTGTTCTTCGTCGACAAGCTGGTGGGCATGGGCGCGCGGATCATCCTCTGCGATCCGCACCGGGCGGTCGTCACCGGCCCAGCCAAGCTCTACGGCCAGCGGATGGCGAGCCCCGACATCCGCGCCGGCATGGCGATGCTGATCGCGAGCCTGTGCGCCGAAGGGATCTCGACGATCGGAAACGTCGGCGAGATCGACCGAGGCTACGAGCGGATCGACGAGCGCCTGCGCGCCCTCGGCGCAAGGATCGACCGCACCGAGAGCTAGCTGCGCACGAGCCGGAGGTGTGCCCGCCCGCTCGAAATCGGCGTAGCCGGGGCCTGCGATACCCTCGTTCGGGCGATGGAGCGGACGACGGACGCGGAGCGGGGGACCCTCCAGGCACGCATCGAGCTGGGAGGAAGCGGCGAGGCCAACGTGGCCACCGGGCTTCCCGTGCTCGATCACCTGCTCGGGCTGGTGGCGAGCCATGCCGGCTTCGACCTCAGGCTGGAGGTGGCTCCGGGCGGGCCGGATGCCGTCGCGAGCGCGGCAGGACGTGCGCTCGGCGAGGCGCTGCGGGACCTACTCCGTGCGGACGCCGCCGCAGGGTGGGGCTACGCCATGATCCCGGCTGACGAGGCGCTCGCGAACGTCGTTCTCGAGGTGTCGGACCGGCCGCTGCTCGTCTCGAACGTGGATCTCTCGAACGCCCACGTCGCAGGGCTCGACCGCGATCTCGTCTCGGGATTCCTGCGCGAGCTCACCGAGGAAGCGGGGCTGACGATGCACGTTCGGCTCCTGCACGGCGAGGACCCTCAGCACGTGCTGCGGGCGATCTTCAAGGCTCTCGGAGGAGCGCTCGCCAGCGCGGCGGCGCCGCGAAAGGAGTAGCGCATGTCGGAGAAGACCGTCGTCCGCACGGAGAGCGCTCCGGCGCCGTTCCAGGGCGCGCCGTACTCGCAGGCGATCGTCGCGAACGGGTTCGTCTTCGTCGCGGGGCAGGTTGGGCTCCAACCCGGTCACACGGAGCTCGTCGGCGACGGCATCGTCGAGCAGACCGAGCAGGCGTTCGACAACCTGGCCGCGATCCTGGAGGAGGCCGGCTCGGGCCTCGACCGCGTCGTGAAGACCACCGTCTTCCTGGACGATTTCGGCGATTTCGCGGCGATGAACGAGGTCTACGGGCGGCGGATCGGCGACGGCCCTCCCGCGCGATCCACCGTCGAGGTCGCGGCGCTTCCTTCCGGCGCAAAGGTCGAGATCGAGGCGATCGCCACCGTCTAGGCAACAATCCGGGTGTGAGAGCACCCGAGGTCATCGCTACGCACGCGAACACGGATTTCGACGCGTTCGCTTCGCTGCTCGCCGCTCGCCGGCTGTATCCGGACGCCGTCGTCGCGGTCCAGGGCGCGCTGAACCGCAACGTGCGCGAGTTCTTCCGCCTGCACGCGGACGAGCTCGACGCCGTCGAGGCCTCGCGCCTCGAGCTCGAGTCGATCCGGCGGCTGATCGTGATCGAGACCACGTCCGCGTCCAGGCTCGGCGAGCTCGAGCCGGTCGCGCGCGACCCCGAGGTCGAGACGGTCGTGTTCGACCATCACGCCGGTGAGCTGCCCGAGTGGGTGAAACCGGAGAACGCGGTGGTCTCGCAGGACGGCGCGCTGACCACGACGCTCGTCGGAGTCCTGGCGGAGCGCGAGATCGCCGTGACCCCGCTCGAGGCGACCGCCTTTGCGCTCGGGATCCACGAGGACACCGGCTCGCTGACGTACCCGACGGCAACCCAGCGCGACGCCGACGCGCTCGCGTGGTGCCTCCGGCACGGCGCGCGCCAGGACCTGCTCGCGCGGTTCCTCCATACGCCCCTCACCGACGAGGAGCGGGAGCTGCTCGGCGCGCTGATGGCGGCGGTTCGGACCGAGCGCGTCGCGGGCGTGGACGTACTCGTTGCCGCCGTCACCTGGCCGCGGCACGTCGACGGCGTCTCGAACCTCGCTCACAAGATCGTCGACCTGACCGACTGCCGCGCACTCGTCCTGCTCGTCGAGATGGACGAGCGCGTGTTCGCGGTCACCCGCAGCCGGACGCCCGAGATCGACGCGGCCGCGGCGGCGGCGAGCCTCGGGGGCGGGGGACACCGCGAGGCGGCGTCGGCGATGTTCCGCGGGTCGCTCGCCGAGGCCGAGGAGGCTCTTCGCGAGGGCCTTGCGGCCGCTGCCCGCGAGCCCGTGCGGGCCGAGCAGGTCATGTCCCGGCCTGCCCGATCGGTGGGTCCGGACGAGTCCGTCGCCCACGCGATGGTCGTCTGCCAGCGCCACGCACAGAGCGGGATCCTCGTCGTCGAGGACGGCAGCCTCGTCGGCGCGGTCGGCAGGGAGGATCTGGACAAAGCGATCGCCCACGGCCTCTCCCACGCGCCCGTGAAGGGGATCATGAGCTCACGGGTCGTGTCCGTCGCGGCCGAGACCCCGCTCGGCGAGGTGCAGGAGGCGCTCGCCGGCTCGGCCGACGGCCGGGTCGCCGTCGTCGAGGACGACCGGCTCGTCGGCGTGGTCACGCGCAGCGACGTCCTCAGGGCACTCGGCGAGCAGCCGGCCGCCGAGGCCGAGGTCGAGGCGAGCCTGGCCGCGGAGCTCGCCGGGCTCGAGGGCCTCCAGAGCGCCTTCGAGGCCATCTCCGCCGTCAGCGAGCCCTACGACGGCGTCTACCTCGTCGGTGGGACCGTGCGCGACATCCTGCTCGGCGAGCCGAACTTCGACGTGGACGTCGCGGTCGAGGGCGATGCGATCGAGCTCGCACGGAGCCTCGCCGATGCGCTCGACGGCCGGGTCCGGGCGCACCGCAAGTTCGGCACCGCCGTCGTCCTCTACCGGGAGGACGAGCGGGTCGACGTCGTCACGGCCCGGACCGAGTTCTACGACGCGCCGGCCGCGCTTCCGAGCGTCGAGCACGCCACGATCCGCGAAGACCTCTTCCGCCGCGACTTCACGATCAACGCGATGGCCGTGTCCCTGAAGGGCGAGGACTTCGGGCGCCTGGTCGACCCGTTCGGCGGGCGGCGCGACCTGGAGGCGAAAACGATCCGAATCCTCCACAACCTCTCGTTCATCGACGACCCGACCCGGATCTTCCGGGCGATCCGCTACGAGAGCCGGTACGGCTTCCGGATGGACGACCACACCCAGCGCCTGGCGCGCGGGACGATCGAGATGGGGCTCGTCGGCGACCTCTCGTCCGCACGGCTTCGGGACGAACTGGTCGCCCTGCTCGAGGAGGGGGACGCGGGTGCTTCGATTCTCAGGCTCGCCGAGCTCGGCGCGGGCGCCGCGATCCATCCGCACCTCGCCGCGGACGACGAGGCCGTCGAGCTGCTCGGCCGCATGCGCCGGCTGAACGAGCACTACGGCACGGCAGTTCCCTCCTGGCGGCTGGCGTTTGCGGTCCTCGCCCGGCACATGCCGCCGGACGAGGTCTACGCATGGCTCCGCCGCCTCAAGGTGCAGCGGCGGGATCTCGAGCGCGTCGCTGCGGCGGTGACCGTCGGCCCGAGGATCCTCGAGCGGCTGCGCGGCGGGTCGGCGGAGCCCGCGGACGTCGTCGCCGCAGCCGACCCGTACGCGCCGGACGCGCCGCTCTTCGCCATGGCCCTGGAGGAGCGGCCCGAGCTGGACGACTACTTCCGGCGCCTGCGGAACGTCCAGCTGGAGGTCAGCGGCTCCGATCTTGCGGAGCTCGGCCTGGGCGAGTCGCCGGAGGTGGGGGAGATCCTCGCCGAGCTTCGGCGCCGCAAGCTGAACGGCCAGCTCGACGGGCGTGAGTCCGAGCTCGCAGCGGCGCGGGAACTGATCACGCGGTGATCCACTGGGAGGCTCCGGGCCCATACGTCGTGGCCTTCTCGACGCGCGTCGGCGGCGTCAGCGAGGGGCCGTTCGAGTCCCTGAACCTCGGGATCTTCACCGCGGACGACCCCGCGAAGGTGCTCGAGAACCGCCGCCGCCTCGCGGATCGAACGGGGATCGACCCCGAGCGTGCCCGGATGGCGTGGCAGCAGCACGGCCCGGTCGTGAGGAAATCCTCGCCGGAGGGGATCCTCGCGCGTGTGCGCCACGAGCCCTGCGACGGCTGGTGGAGCGACGAGCCGGGCCAGGGGATGATGCTGGTGACCGCCGACTGTCTGCCGGTCGCAATTGCCCGCGCGAACGGCGCGAAGCCAGCGCTTGCCGTCCTCCACGTCGGCTGGCGCGGCCTCCTGGCGGGCATCGTCGAGAACGGCGTCGCCGCACTCGGCGAGGCGCCCTCTCGCGGCCGCGGTCGGGCCGGGGATCGGGCCGTGCTGCTACGAGGTCGGTCCCGAGGTGACCGAGCCGTACACGGGGCGTTTCGGCTCCGAGGTCGTCGAGGGCCGCAAGCTCGACCTCTGGCGCGCCGTCGAGCTCGCGCTGAACGAGGCGGGGGTCACGAAGATCGAGCGCACCGACCTGTGCACGTTCTGCCACCCGGAGCTTTTCTTCTCCCACCGACGCGACCGCGGGGTCACGGGCCGCCAGGGAGTGATCGCCGCTGTCGCCTGACGAGATCCGCGAGCGCCTGGGGCGGATCCGGGACGAGGTCGGCCCGCGGGTGACCGTCGTTGCCGCCACCAAGTACGTCTCCGTCGAGGAGATGGCTGCCCTGGCCGAAGCCGGCGTGGAGGTGGTCGGCGAGAACAGGGCGCAGGACCTCGAGGCCAAGCACGCCCGCTTCGGCGATGCGTTCCGCTGGCACTTCATCGGCCACCTCCAGAGCCGGAAGGCCCGCGCAGTCAGCGAGCTCTGCGAGCTCGTCCACTCGCTCGACTCCGACTCGGCCGCGAAGCGCCTCGAGATCCCGGCACTCGTCCAGGTGAACCTCGCGGGCGAGGAGTCCAAGTCGGGGATTGCACCCGACGGCCTGGAGGCGTTCCTCGAGGGCAGTCCGGTCGAGGTCCGCGGCCTCTCGACGATGCCGCCGTTCGCCGACGATCCCGAAGCGTCGCGGCCCTACTTCCGGCGCCTCCGAGAGCTCGCCGAGAGCCACGGGCTCGCCGAGCTCTCGATGGGGACGACCCAGGACTATCGCGTCGCCGCCGAGGAGGGGGCCACCTATGTTCGCGTCGGCTCGGCGTTGTGGGGCAAGGACTAGCCGCCTCCGAGGCTAATATCCCCTGCTCGATGGCCTTTTCGGACGCCTGGAACCGAACCCTCGTCTACTTCGGCATCGCCGAGGAGGACGACGACGACTGGGACGAGGACGGGTACGTCACCAACGAGGAGCTCGAGCGGACCTACTCGGAGCGGCCCAATGTCCGCCGGCTGGCGCCGCGCAGGCGCTCGAACAGCAAGGAGTTCGACGACTGGACCGATCCGGAGCCCGAGCCCGGCCGAACCGCCTCGACGCGGCAGCGCCGGCGTCCCGAGCTCGCCCCGGTGGCGGCACCTCCGAACCCGTCGGTCAAGGTGCATCTCGTCGTGCCGCACACCTTCCAGGATGCGAAGACGATCGCAGACCGCTTCAAGGACTACACGCCGGTGATCCTCAACCTCCAGGGAGTCGACTCCGAGCTCTCCAAGCGGCTGATCGACTTCGCCAGCGGCCTGACGTACGCCCTGGACGGCGGCATGCAGCGCATTGCCGACAAGGTCTTCCTCCTGACGCCGGCGAACGTCGAGGTGAGCGCCGAGCAACGCGCCCAGCTCCTGGAGCGAGGCGGCTTCTTCAACCAGGCCTGACGGCCTAGACGCCGGGCGGCGCTTCCTCGCTGACGGAATCGACGAGCCGGCCAAGCCCGCTCGTCGGCGAAAGACTCGCCTCTGACTACGCTCGGAGGCCGTGCCTCACCCAGACGTCGCTTCCGAGCAGGCCTATCTCGACCACGCTTACGACTGTCTCGACGCCATGCGCAACGCGCTCGTGCGGGCGGGCGACGCGGTCGTCGACGACGTCGCAGGCGAGGCTATGGACGCCTGGAACGCCCGTCGCCTGCAGACATTCGAGGACGCCGAACAGGGGCTGTGCTTCGGCCGCATCGACGTCGAGACGGTGGGCGACCCGACCTACGTGGGTCGGCGCTGGGTGCACGACGAGGGCGGGGCGCCGGTCGTCGTGAACTGGCAGGCGCCTGCCGCCCGACCGTTCTACACCGCGACCCCGGCCGAGCCGCACGGCGTCACCCTCCGCCGCCGCTTCCGTACGCAGGGCAGGACGCTCCTCGACGTCAGCGACGAGGCGCTCGACGGGTCCATCGCCGAAGCGGTGCTCTCCGTCGACGACTTCCTCCTGGAGGAGCTCCAGCGCGCCCGGGAAGCGAGGATGCGGGACATCGTCGCGACGATCCAGGCGGATCAGTACGGTCTCATCGCACGCGACCCGCGACCGCCGCTGGTCGTGCAGGGCGGTCCCGGCACCGGCAAGACGGCCGTCGGGCTGCACCGGGCCTCGTTCCTGCTGTACAGCCACCGCGAGGAGCTGCGGCGCGTCCTCCTCGTCGGGCCCAACCCGACGTTCATGGACTACGTGTCGCACGTGCTTCCCGCGCTCGGAGAGGAGAGCGTGGAGCAACGCGCCGTCGGCGAGCTCGTCGACGACGTCGAGGTGAGCCTCTTCGACCCGCCGGAGGTTGAGCGGTTGAAGGCGGACGTTCGCATGGCCGACATCGTTCGGCGTGCGGTCGAGGCGCGGGTCGAACCGCAGCCCGAGCAGCTTGCGATGCGTATCGGAGGCGCCTGGATCCGCCTTAGGGAGGAGGAGGTCGCGGTGCTGGTTATGGAGGCTCGTGCCGAGCGGGGCCTCGGGCACGCGGCTCGCGAGCTGTTCAGGATGAGCGTGCTGCGCCGTTTCTACGCGCGCTACGGCGAGCGGCTCGGTGGAAGCGCGTTCCTGGCCTCGGACGAGGTCGAGCAGGTGCTGAGGAGCCAGGGACGGCTGACACGGTTCCTCGACAGGGTCTGGCCGGTGCCGCGGCCGGAGCGGGTCGTTCGCCACCTTCTCGCCACCCGCGACGCGCTCGCCGCGGCCGCGGACGGGATCCTGGACCCGGACGAGCAGGCGCTGCTGGTACGAGCCCGGCGCGGCTGGAGCGATCCGGACCTCCCGCTGCTCGACGAGGCCCGCGCCCTCCTCGACCCGCCGCCGGTGTATGGGCATGTGATCGTCGACGAGGCCCAGGACTTGACTCCGATGCAGCTTCGGATGGTCGGTCGTCGCAGCGGAGGCTCGTTCACGATCCTGGGTGACATCGCCCAGGCGACAGGCCCGGTTTCATACAGTTCCTGGAGCGAGCTCCTGCCGCACCTTCCTGGAGGAGAAGAGGCTGCGATCGAGGAGCTCCGCCACGCCTACCGAGTTCCGCGCGAGATCATGGCGCTCGCCCTTCCCCTGCTCGAGCAGATCGCTCCCGGCACCGAGCCGCCGATTGCCTATCGCGTCGGGGCCGAGCCTCCGCGGATCCTGCGGCGCGACCCGGCGCTGTCCGTGGCCTTCGAGGAGGCCGCGAGGCTTGCGGGCGAGGACGGGATGCTGGCGTTGATCGTCCCGCCGTCGCTGCGCGGCCGCGAGGACCCGTCGCTCTTCGACGAGACCCGCGTCCCGCTCTTGACGCCGCGGGAGGCGAAAGGCCTGGAGTTCGACCACGTCATCGTTGTCGAGCCGGCAGCGATCGTCGAGGAGGCGCAGAGCGGCCAGGGCCTGCGCGAGCTGTACGTGGCGCTCACGCGCCCGACCCGGACGCTCGTCGTCGTCCACGCGCGCCCGCTGCCCGCGGGGCTCGCGCAGAGGGAACAGACCCGCTAGAACGAACTTCGCCGCATGGGCGCAGCCGACGCCGCATCGATCCTGCTCGCGAACTGGGTGGATTCCGCCCAGAACTTCGTGCAGGTCTTCACGCTCGTCTACTTCCTGCTGATCTTCGCGTACATCCTGATGTCGTGGGTCCGGATGCCCTACTCGATCTGGATCAACCGGATCCAGCGCTTCCTGTTCGACGTCGTCGAGCCCTACCTGCGGATCTTCCGACGGTTCATCCCGCCACTCGGCCCGCTGGACATCTCGCCGATCGTGGCGATCTTCGTGCTCTGGATCGTGAGCGGCCTCGTGATCCGCCTCCTCGGAGAGCTTGGTTAGTGCCCCGCCAGGCGATACACGCCTGCCTCTGGCCCGCGATCACGCGGCGCCACAGCCCGCCCTCCTCCTCACCAAGGCTTTCTAGCCTTGGCTCGTCGGAGTGCGGTCTCTGGCTTGGTGCTCGCGACCCAGAAGCGGGGCAGCATCACCTGGAGGAGCACTAATGGGACTCGCCCCGACCGAGATCCGGCACATCCCGATTCCGCGCGGGCTCCGGGGCTACCGACGTGGAGCGGTCGAGCAGCTTCTCGACGAGATCGCGAAGAGCTACGAGGACGTCTGGCGCGACCGCGCCGAGCTCTCGGACCGCATCGAGTACCTCGAGGAGGAGCTCCAGCGCCACCGAGAGCTCGAGTCGCTGCTCCGCAGGACGCTGGTCTCCGCGGAGGCCGCGGCCGAGGAGCAGCGGGAGCAGGCGCGCCGAAGCGCTGAGCTCGTCGTCTCCGAGGCGCACGCAGAGGCCCGCCGCATCACCTTCGCGGCAACGGCGGAGCGAGAGCGCCTCTTGAAGGACGTCCGCCGCCTGCGCGAGCTGCTCCGCACCGCCCTGGCCACGGTCGACGAGACCGCAGACCCTGACGAAATCCCTGACGAAGCCGCCGCTGCCTAGAATCCGGTCGTGGCAGGGGGTGCGACACGGCTACGGCTGCGCGTCGTCCCGGGCTCGAAGAGCCCGGGAGTCGTGGGCCGGCACGGCGATGCCTGGAAACTCCGCGTGGCGGCTCCTCCCGAGCGCGGTCGCGCGAACGACGCGGCTGTGGCTCTGCTAGCCGAGACGCTCCGGGTCCAGCCCGACGACGTGAGGCTCGTCGCTGGGCACGGCTCTCGCGACAAGGTGGTCGAAGTCAGCGGGATCGCGCCGTCCGAGGCTGCGCGGAGACTCTCCCGATGAGCACCGTCGACGTCGAGCACTTCCGCGACCTGCTCGTCGAGAAGCGGCAGGCGGTATCGGCTGCCCTCTCGAACCTCCACAAGGAGAACTCCCGCTCGCTGGAGGACGAGACCGGGGAGCTCGTCTCGGGTAGCGCTGACCAGCACCTGGCGGACACGGCCACGGAAACGGTCGAGCGCGAGATCGGCAGCACGCTCGAAGAGCACGACGAGCGGCTGCTCGTGGCGATCGATGCCGCCCTGCAGCGGATCGAGGCCGGCACCTACGGAAAATGCGTCAACTGTGGCGCCCCCATCCCCGAGGAACGCCTCGAGGCGATGCCGTGGGCGACCCTCTGTATCGATTGCAAACGCAAAGAGGAACGGGGCTAGGCGAGGCCAGGTCGGCCGAGATCCGGGTGGGGTCGTCGACGAACGGCGTCGTCCCGGTGCTCGGCGCCCGGCGCTCACTCGCGGCGGACACCCGCCAGTGGGTGAGCCTCGGCCTGGTCGCGGTCGCGGCGATCGCCGCCGACCAGCTGACGAAGTGGATCGTCTCGAACGAGCTCTCCCTCGGAGAGGAGGTCGACGTCGTAGGCCCGCTCACGATCCACCACGTGCACAACTCCGGCATCGCGTTCGGCCTCTTCGGGACGGCGACGCCGATCGTGATCGTGCTCACCGGCATCGCGGTCGCCTGGATGCTCGTCTTCTTCGCCCGGTCGGGCGGGCGGCACCCGATCCTGCCTGTCGCCCTCGGCCTCCTCCTCGGCGGCAGCGTGTCGAACCTGATCGACCGCGTCCGTCTAGGCCATGTCACCGACTTCCTCGACTTCCGCTACTGGCCCGCGTTCAACCTGGCCGACAGCTTCATCGTCGCCGGTGTCGCCATCCTGATCGCCGCACTGCTCCTCGCAGACCGGGAGCCGCGCAGGCACGCTCCTGGCTCGAGTCACCGTTCCTGACACGGCGGCCGGGCTCAGGCTCGACCGCTTCCTCGCCGAGTTGCCCGAGATCGGCTCCCGTGCGGCGGCCGAGCGCCTCCTCGAGGGCGGAGGCGTGGTCGTGGACGGAGAGCAGTCGCCGAAGAGCCGCCGGCTTCAGGGTGGGGAGGATGTCCACTTCGAGGCCCCCGAGCCGAAGCCGGAGCTCGTGCCGGAGGAGGTCGAGCTCAGGATCGCGTACGAGGACGAGCATCTGCTCGTCGTGGACAAGCCTGCAGGGGTCGTCGTCCACCCGTCTCCGGGCCACCGGAGCGGAACCCTCGTCCACGGCGTCCTCGCCCACGGAGCCGCGGGCGGCGACGAGGAGCGGCCGGGAATCGTCCACCGGCTCGACCGCGACACGTCGGGCCTCCTGGTCGTCGCCCGGTCGGATGAGGCCTTCGAGCATCTGAAGGAGCTCGTGAAGAGCCCATGCCCTCGAGCGGACCTACACGGCGCTCGTCCGGGGAAGGCCCCGCTCGCGAAGAGGCCGGATCGAGGCTCCGATCGGCCGCGACCGCCGCGACCCCACCCGCCAGTCCCTGAACACGGACAGCCCACGCGAGGCGGTGACGCACTTCGAGGTGCTGGAGCTGCTGGGCCAGCACGCGCTCCTCCGCGTCGACCTGGAGACAGGGAGGACCCACCAGATCCGCGTCCACCTGGGCGCGATCGGCCTGCCGCTCGTCGGCGACCCGGTGTACGGCGCACCGGACCCGGCTCTCGGGCGCCAGTTCCTCCACGCGACGCGCCTCGCATTCGACCACCCGCTGACGGGAAAGCGCGTCGAGGTCGAGGCGCCGCTGCCCGGCGAGCTCCAGCGGTATCTCGACGACCTCCGCTAGAATCTGCGCGTTCCGTACCCGATCCGGCGGGCCCGGGGCGTGGTCGGTGCCGGCGAGTTATCGCCGGTTCCACGTCTCTCCCACCGGCAGAAGCACCCGTCAACCAACCAAGGGGGATTCACCTTGCCCGCTGTCTCGATGCGAGAGCTGCTGGAGGCCGGCGTCCACTTCGGCCACCAGACGCGCCGCTGGAACCCAAAGATGCGCCGCTTCATCTTCACGGAGCGCGGCGGCATCTACATCATCGACCTGCAGAAGACCTCCGACCTGCTCGAGCAGGCGTGCGACTTCGTCCGCGACCTGGCGTCGAAGAACGGCACCGTGCTCTTCGTCGGCACGAAGAAGCAAGCACAGGACGCCGTCGAGGAGACGGCCAAGCGGGTTGGTATGCCGTATGTCAACCACCGCTGGCTCGGCGGCCTGATCACGAACTGGCGCACGATGTCGAGCCGCGTCGAGCGTCTCCACGAGCTTCGGCGCCTCAAGGAGGAGAGCCAGCTCGACCTGCTGCCCGCCAAGGAGCGCCTGACCATGCTCGGCGAGCTCGAGAAGCTCGAGGCGAACCTCGGCGGCGTCGCCGACCTCAAGCGCCAGCCGGACGCGTTGTTCGTCCTCGACCTCCGCAAGGAGCAGATCGCCGTCCGCGAGGGGCGGCGGCTGGGCCTGCCGATCATCGGCCTCGTCGACACGAACTGCGACCCGGACGAGGTCGACCTCGTGATCCCGGGGAACGACGACGCGATCCGCTCGTGCAGCCTCATCGTCCGCGCGATCGGCGACGCGATCGAGGCCGGGAAGCAGGGTGTGACCGTCCAGGAGTTCGAGCAGAACGGCCAGAAGGCCGAGGCCGCTCCGGAGGCCGAGCAGGCGCCGGCAGCGGACGAGGCGCCGGCAGCGGACGAGACGCCGCCCGCGGCGGACGAGACGCCCGCGGCGGACGAGACGCCGGTCGAGCACGAGCCGATGGCATCGGCGGAGAGCGCGGCCGAGACCGAGGCTGCGGAGACCGCACCTGAAGAAGCCGCACCTGAGGAGACCACATCCGAGGAAGCACCAGCCCAGGAGGGGGAGGGCCAGTGAGCACGACCGAGATTCCAGCCGGGCTCGTCAAGCAGCTCCGAGAAGAGACGGGTGCCGGGATGATGGACTGCAAGCGCGCCCTCCAGGAGACGGGCGGCGACGTCGAGGCGGCGAAGCGCCTCCTGCGTGAGCGCGGGCTGGCCGAGGCCGGCAAGCGCGCAGGCCGCGAGACAACCGAGGGGATCGTCCTTTCCCGCGTGGACGAAGACCGCGGAACGCTCGTAGCCGTGGGCAGCGAGACGGAGCCGGTGTCCAAGAACGACGAGTTCCTCGCCTTCGCCCAGAAGGTGCTCGAGACCGTGCACCGGGACGGGCCCGAGGCCGCGGAGGGGCTCGAGGACGAGCGCGTCGAGCTGGTCGGCAAGATCGGCGAGAACGTCGCCGTCCGCGGCGCCTCGCGCTTCGACCGGGACGGCGAGGAGACGATCGCAGCGTACGTCCACCCACCGGCGAACAAGATCGGCGTGCTCGTGAAGATCCGCGGCTCCGCCGAGCTCGCCAAGCAGCTCGCGATGCACATCTCGTTCGCGGCGCCGAGGTACCGGAGCCGGGACGAGGTTCCGCCCGAGGAGATCGACGCCGAGCGGACGATCTACGAGAATTCCGACGAGGTGCAATCGAAGCCGGAGCAGGTCCGCCCGAACATCGTCGAGGGGATGCTCAGGAAGCGCTTCTTCGCGCAGACCGTTCTGCTCGACCAGGAGTGGATCCACGAGAGCGGCAAGACCGTCGAGAAGGTGCTCCAGGAGCAGGACGCCGAGGTGTTCGACTTCGCGCGTTACGCCCTTGGCGCCTGATACGAATGGCGCCCGGCCGGTGTTCGGCCGGGTGCTGCTGAAGCTCTCCGGCGAGGCTCTGATGGGCGACCAGGACTACGGCGTCGACGTCAGCGAGCTCGAGCTGATCGCGCGGGAGATCGGACAGGTGCACGAGCACGGCGTCCAGATCGCGATCGTCGTGGGCGCCGGGAACATCTACCGGGGCATGACCGCCGCGGCCGAGGGGATGGACCGGGCCACCGCCGACTACGCCGGGATGCTCGCAACCGTCCTGAACGCACTGACGCTCCAGGACGTCCTCGAGCGGCAGGGGATGCACACGCGGGTGATGTCCGCGATCCACGTGTCCGAGGTGGCGGAGCCGTATATCCGCCGCCGCGCGATCCGGCACCTCGAGAAGGACCGCGTCGTCATCTTCGCGGCCGGCACCGGCAACCCGTTCTTCACGACGGACACCGCGGCCGCACTGCGCGCGCTCGAGATCGGCGCGGACGCGATCCTGATGGCGAAGCACGCGGTCGAGGGCGTCTACGACGGCGATCCGCGCGTCGAGCCGGCCGCCGAGTTCCTTCCGGAGCTCACGCACCTCCAGGCGATCGAGCGTGGGTTGCGTGTGATGGACACGACGGCCCTGTCCCTGTGCATGGACAATGCGCTTCCGATCTACGTCTTCGCGCTCGCCGAGGGCAACATCCGGCGGGTCGCGCTCGGGGAGCGCGTGGGCACGATCATCTCGACCCCGACGACCGGAGCGACCACATGATCGACGACTTGATCAAGGACGCCACGACCAGGATGGACAAGTCCGTCGAGGCGACCCACCACGAGCTGAACACGATCCGTACCGGGCGCGCCTCTGCCGCACTGCTCGACCGGGTGACCGTGGACTACTACGGCCAGGAGACGCCGCTGAATCAGCTGGCGACGCTGAACGTGCCCGAGCCGCGGATGCTGACCGTTCAGCCGTTCGACCCCAGCTCCCTCGGCGCGATCGAGCGCGCGATCCAGGAGTCCGACCTCGGCCTCAACCCGTCGAACGACGGCAAGATCATCCGCCTGCCGATTCCGCAGCTGACGGAGGAGCGCCGTCAGGAGCTCGTGAAGGTCGCCCGTCACGTCGCGGAGGAAGGGCGGGTCGCCGTGCGGAACGTCCGTCGTGACGTGATCCACCACCTCAAGGAAGAGCAGAGCGTCGGCGCCGACGAGGAGCACCGCGCGGAAGAGCGCGTCCAGAAGCTCACGGACGAGCACGTGACCCGGATCGACGAGCTCCTGAAGCGCAAGGAAGCCGAGATCACAGAGGTGTAGTTTGGGCATCCTCGCCCGCCTGCGGCGCCGGCCGGAGGTACCGCGCGAGCCTGGCGAGATCCCCCGTTCCGTCGCGATCATCATGGACGGGAACAGCCGCTGGGCCGTCGAGCAGGGCCTGATGGTCGCCGACGGACATCGTGAAGGCACGCGCGCGCTCCGGCGGACCGTGGAGACGGCGATCGATCTGGGGATCGAGTCCCTGACCGTCTACGCGTTCTCCACCGAGAACTGGCTGCGTCCTCCGTCGGAGGTCGACGAGCTCATGGAGATCTTCGCCGAGACGATCCAGCGCGAGCTCCCGGACCTCGCCGAGCAGGGCGTGCGCACCCGCTTCGTCGGACGCCGCGACCGCGTTACTCCCGAGCTTCGGGCCCAGATGGCCGACCTGGAGGACGAGACGGCCCACCGCGACCGCCTGAACCTCTGGATCGCCTTCGACTACGGTGGACGGGCCGAGCTGGCGTATGCGGCCAGGCGAATCGTGGAGGAAGGTCTCGAGGCCGAGGAGATCGACGAGCAGATGCTCGGCAGGTATCTGTACGCACCAGAGCTTCCCGATCCGGATCTCTTGATCCGCACCTCCGGCGAGCTCCGGATCTCGAACTTCCTGCTCTGGCAGCTCGCGTACTCGGAGCTCGTCTTCACCGACCGGCGCTGGCCCGAGTTCTCCCCCGACGACCTCCGTGCTGCCGTGGACGAGTACTCGGAGCGGCAGCGTCGGTTCGGCGGGCGATGACGGCGCTCGTCTCCCGCGTCCTCGTCGCGGCGGTGCTGCTGCCCGTCGTCCTCCTGCTGATCTGGGCGGGAGGGTGGTGGATGATCGGCCTGGCCGTGGTGGCCGGGATGGTCGCCCTCCACGAGCTGTACGTGATGACGCGCAACCTGCGGCCGGTGCTGCTCGCGGGCTACGCCGGAACGCTCGCGACGCTGATCGGGGCCGCATGGGGGCCCGAGTGGGCGCTCGCCGGGTTCTTCTCGACGCTGCCGCTGGCGTTCCTGTTCAAGGCCGCCTCCGGCGCACTGCCGTCGGCCGCTTCGGTCTCCGTGACCGTTCTGGGCTCGGCCTGGATCGGGCTCGGCCTCGCCTTCCTCGTACTGCTCCGCGAGCTGCCGGAGCACGGCTTCCTGACTGTGCTGACGGTCGTCCTTGCCGTGTTCGCCTCCGACACGATGGCGTTTGCGGCAGGCCGGATGCTCGGGAGGCACAAGATGGCGCCGCTGACGTCACCGGGGAAGACGTGGGAGGGGTTCGTGGCCGGAACGATCGCGGCGGTGCTCGTCCCGTTCTTCGCCTTCTACGACGAGGACTTCCTGACCGTGCCGGAGTCCCTCGCCCTCGGTGCTCTCATCGCCGTCGCCGGGCCCGTTGGCGACCTCTTCGAGTCGGCGCTGAAGCGCGACGTCGGTGTGAAGGACAGCGGCCGCATCTTGCTCGGGCACGGCGGGATGCTCGACCGGCTCGACGCCTTTCTCTTCACCGGTGTCGCCGCGTATTACCTGTTGAAGGCGTTCGGCGCGGCATGATGAGTCGATGAAGCGCGTAGCGATCCTCGGAGCCACGGGCTCGATCGGCCGGCAGGCGCGGGAAGTGATCGAGCGCCATCCCCACCTCGAGCTCGTCGCCGCCTCGTCCGGATCCCGGCCGCTGGACGGCGTGGCGCCGGTCACGCAGGTCGGCGGCGACCCCGTCGAGCTCCTCGAGCAGGCTGAGCCCGACGTCGTCCTCAACGCCGTCGTCGGCTTTGCCGGTGTACGGGCGACGCTGTGGACGCTCGAGCGCGGAATTGATCTCGCGCTCGCGAACAAGGAGAGCCTGGTTGCAGCCGGCGAGTTGGCGCTCGCAGCGTTGGAGCGGGGAGGAGGGCGGCTCCTGCCTGTCGACAGCGAGCACTCGGCGCTCTACCAGTGCCTGGAGGGCCGTGCCCCGGAGACGGTCGACTCCGTCGTGCTCACCGCCTCGGGCGGTCCGTTCCGCGGCCGCAACCGATCGGAGCTCGAGGACGTAACACCCGACGATGCGCTCGCTCACCCGACCTGGAGCATGGGCCCGAAGATCACGGTCGACTCGGCCACGCTCGCAAACAAGGGGCTGGAGGTCATCGAAGCGCACTTCCTGTTCGACCTGCCGTACGAGCGGATCGAGGTCGTGATCCAGCCGACGTCCGTCGTCCACGCGCTCGTGCGCCTCCGCGACGGCTCCTCGCTCGCGCACGTCGGCTACCCGGACATGCGCGTGCCGATCTCGTACGCGCTCACCTACCCGGACCGCTCGGCCGTGGACCTCCCGCAGCTCGACTTCGCATCCGGTCTCGTGCTCGAGTTCGAGCCCGTGGACGCGGAGTCGTTCCCGATGCTCGGCCTCGCCAGGCTCGCCGGTGAGCGCGGAGGCAGCTACCCGTGTGCATTCAATGCCGCGAATGAGGTCGCCGTCGCAGCCTTCCTCGACGGGCGCCTGCCGTTCCTCGGGATCCCCGAGGTCGCGGAGCACACGCTCGATGCCGCCGACGGCTCGCCTGCCACCGATATCGAGTCGCTCCAAGAGGCCGACCGCGAGGCGCGCCGCCTCGCGGAGCAGGCGCTGGTGGCCGCGTGAACAGCCTGATCGCCATCCTCGGCCTCGCGTTTCTCGTGCTGCTCCACGAGGCCGGCCACTTCTACACCGCCCGCGCGGTCGGGATGCGCCCGCGGAAGTTCTACGTCGGCTTCCCGCCCGCGATCGCGAAGGTCAAGCGCGACGGGATCGAGTACGGGATCGGCGCGATCCCGCTCGGTGGCTACGTCAAGATCCCGGGGATGCACCGGCCGGCGCCGTCCGAGGTGGACGCGCACTTCGGCCGCGCGATCCAGGAGGCGCCGCAGCTGATCGGGCCGGCCGAGCGTCTCAAGCGCCTGCTGGCCGACGGCGACTTCGACGGAGCCGCGGGCGCGCTCAAGGCGCTCGAGCGCACGGCGGACGACGCCGACCTCACGCCGGCGGCGCGGAAAGGGATGGAGCGCGGGATCACCGAGATCATGGACGAGCTCGGCCTCGACGCCTACTGGCGCCAGCGCACGTGGAAGAAGATCGCGGTGATCGGCGCCGGGCCCGGCATCAACCTCGTCTTCGCCATCCTCATGTTCGCGCTGCTGCTCATTCTGGGCCCCGGCCGGGCGACGACGACGGTCGACCAGGTGGAGCGCGAGATCGGGCCCGGCCGGCCGACGCCGGCCGCGCAAATCGGCCTGCGGCCCGGCGACCGGATCGTCGCGATCAACGGGACGACGGTCGACGCGTCGAAGATGTTCGAGCTCATCGTCGAGTCCGAGGGCAAGCCCGTCCGGGTGACGGTCGAGCGCGGTGGCCGGGAGGTCGTCCTCGGCCCGGTCCGGCCGTTCGAGGACACCGACGGCGCCTTTCGAATCGGCTTCCGTCCGGCGTTCGAAGATCTCCCCGTCGGCACGGCGATCGGGGAGTCGTTCCGGCTCACCTGGCTGATCACGAAGGAGGTCGGCGGCACGCTCAGCCGCCTGGTCCGGGGCTCCGGTCGCGAGGAGATCTCGAGCCCGATCGGGATCGTCCGCGGCTCGTCAGATGCCCTCGATCGCGGCTGGGAGACCTATCTCTGGGTGCTGGGCCTGATCAGCCTCTCGCTGGCGCTCCTCAACCTGCTTCCGCTGCTGCCGCTGGACGGCGGCCACATCGCGTTCTCGATCATCGAGGGCGTCCGCGGTCGCTCGGTGGGGAGGGAGGTCTACGAACGTGTCTCGGTGATCGGAATCGCGGTCGTCCTGATGTTGTTCTTCATCGGCCTCTCGAACGACATCGGGGGGCGAGCAGGCGGCTAGGGCGGGAGCCGTAGACGCCGAGTGAGGCCGTGCCGGCGTCCGCGGTGTGGCCGGTGGCTTTTGCGCGGCTAGACTCGTTCGCGTGGGTAGCGAACGCAGCGTCAAGGTAGGCAACGTCCAGATCGGCGGCGGTGCACCGGTCGTCGTCCAGTCGATGACGCTGACACCGACGCGCGACGTGATCGCGACGACCGCGCAGATCGCGGCGCTCGCCTCGGCGGGCTGCGAGGTCGTGCGCTGCGCCGTCCCGAAGATCGAGGACGCGGAGGCGCTGAAGAAGATCGTGCGGCTCTCGCCGCTGCCCGTGATCGCGGACATCCACTTCAACGCGAGCCTCGCGCTGCGGGCGATCGACGCCGGTGTTGCAGCCGTGCGGATCAACCCGGGGAACATCGGCGGCCCCGAGCGCGTAGCCGAGGTGGTGGTCGCGGCCAAGCGGGCGGGGATCCCGATGCGGATCGGCGCCAACTCGGGGTCGCTCCCGAAGCATTTGCTCGGCCTCGCCCAGAAGGATCAGGCGGAGGCGCTCGTCGCTGCCGCCCTGGAAGAGGTTGAGCTGCTCGAGACGCTCGACTACCGCGACTTCAAGATCTCGGTCAAGGCCACACACGTCCCGACGATGATCCGCGCGTACCGGATGCTCGCCGCGCGCGTCCCGTACCCGCTCCACCTCGGCGTCACCGAGGCGGGGACGCCCTTCACCGGGTCGATCAAGAGCGCAGTCGGGATCGGCTCGCTGCTCGCGGACGGGATCGGCGACACGATCCGGGTGTCCCTCACGGCCGACCCGGTGAAGGAGGTCGAGACTGCCTTTGAGATCCTGAAGGCGCTCCACCTGCGCGAGCGCGGGCCGGTGATGATCGCCTGCCCGTCGTGCGGCCGGGACAACGTCGGCGTCGAGAACCTCGCCGTGGTCGTCGAGGAGCGCCTGCGCGACTACGCCGAGCCGTTCGAGGTCGCGGTGATGGGCTGCGCCGTGAACGGGCCTGGGGAGGCGGGCGACGCTGACTTCGGGATCGCCGGTGGCCGGGACGTGGGGTTCATCTACGCGCACGGGCGGGTGCTGAAGAAGGTCTCCTCGGACATCCTCGTGGACGAGCTCTTTCACGAGATCGACGCCTGGATCGCAGCCGGCATGCAGCGTCCGAAGCGGCTGAAGATGGCCAAGCCGGCCGCCCTGGCCATGGCCGAAGCGTCCCTGGTCCCCCTCGATTGACGCCGTGATCGCGCGCGCTTCGACGCTCCACCTTCCGACCCTGCGCGACGACCCCGCGGAGGCAGAGGCCGTCAACCACAGGCTGCTGGTCCGCGGGGGCTTCGTGCGCCAGCTGAGCGCCGGCCTGTGGACGTTCCTACCGCTCGGGTGGCGGGTGCACCAGCGCGTGGTCCAGATCATCCGGGAGGAGATGGACGCGATCGGCTCGCAGGAGCTGCTCGGCCCGGTGCTGACGCCGGCGGACCTGTGGCAGAAGAGCGGCCGGTACAAGATTCCCGAGGTCTTCAAGCTCCACGACCGCGGCGGGCGCGAGTTCGTCCTGCCGCTCAGCCACGAGGAGACGGTCACTCAGCACGCGCTCGAGCTCCAGTCCTACAGACAGCTCCCGCAGCTCTGGTACCACTTCCAGACGAAGGACCGGGACGAGCCGAGGCCGCGCGGCGGGCTGATCCGGATGCGCGAGTTCATCATGAAGGACTCGTACTCGTTCGACCGGGACGAGGCCGGCTTGGACGAGAGCTTCGAGAAGAACCGGGTCGCCTACCACCGGATCTTCGAGCGGTGCGGGCTCGAGGTGCACGCCGTCGAGGCGGAGTCCGGAATGATGGGCGGCAGCGAGAGCACGGACTTCCTCGCGCCGGCTGCGTCGGGCGAGAACACGCTTGTCCAGTGTGAGAATGGCGACTACTCGGCCGACATCGACATCGCCCGTGCCGTCCCGCGCGCGCCGGAGTTTCCCGAACGGCTCGACGCGCCCTCGGAGATCGATACCCCCGGCGTCACCACGATCGAGGGGGTTGCGGAGCTCCTCGGGATCGACCCGGCGGCCACGTCCAAGGCGATGCCGGTGGTCAAGGCGGACGGCACGCTCGTCCTGGCGCTGGTCCGCGGCGACGACAGGCTCAGCGAGTCCAAGCTCGTCAGCCTGTTCTCGAGCGATTTCCGCCCGGCCGAGGAGGAGGAGATCCGGGCCGTCTTCGGCGCCGGCGGCGGCTCGCTCGGCCCGGTTGGCGTGGAGGTCGAGGTGATCGCTGACGAGACGCTTCGCGAGGGGCAGTTCGTTGCGGGCGCGAACGTGGACGGTAGGCATCTCCGCGGCGTGGAGGCCGGCCGTGACTACGAGCCCCGGTTCGCGGACATCCGCGAGCCGCAGGTGGGCGACGTGTGCCCCGTGTGTGGCGGCAGGCTCTCGTTCACGCCTGCGATCGAGGTCGGCCACATCTTCAAGCTCGGGACCTTCTACTCGGAGCCATTCGGTGCGATGTATCTCGACGAGTCCGGGAAGGAGCGGCCGATCGTGATGGGGTGCTA
The DNA here is from genome assembly GCA_963827705.1 of uncultured Actinomycetes bacterium. GTDB lineage: Bacteria > Actinomycetota > Thermoleophilia > Gaiellales > Gaiellaceae > JACDAN01. The sequence continues at coordinate 189,322 of CAWHBN010000016.1, read as the reverse complement.
CGGAATCGGGCCCGCGCGGATCATGTCGTCGGCCGTGGAGCAGCACGCCGACGAGCACGGGATCGCCTGGCCGCCGAGCATCGCCCCCTACGACGTCCACGTCGTGATCCTGGCGGGGGTGGAGAGCCAGGCGGAGGAAGTCGCAGCGGCGCTTGACGTCGCGGGGAAAAGCGTGTTGCTCGACGACCGCGACCAGCGCGCCGGCGAAAAGTTCGCCGACGCCGACCTGATCGGCATTCCGACGCGCATCACTGTCGGCAAGAAGACACTGGAGGATGGTGCCGTGGACGTCCGAGACAGAGCCACTGGTGAGGAGCGGCGCGTTCCCGTCGCCGAAGTTGGAAACTAGGTAGTAATACGACCTTGGCCCGCCGCCGGAGATTCAGCACTGAGCCGTTCGGCCCGACGCTTGAGCGGCTGATGCAGGAGAAGGGCGTGACCTACCGCGCGCTCGCGGACCAGACGAACCTCTCGGCGGGGTACCTGAACCACCTCGTGCACGGGAACCGGCCGGTGCCGTCGGACGAGATCGTCCGGAAGCTGTCGAAGGCGCTGGGCGTCGAGCCCGAGCACTTTCGGGAGTACCGCCTCAGGCTGATCACGCAGAGGCTCGAGGAGATGCCCGAGCTGATCGACCGGCTTTACCGGCGCCTCGAGCGCTGACGCTCGCTGGGCGGCGGGGGGCCGTCGCTCTCATCGGACGCCTCGCGCCGACGTTTGGCACGCCCCTTGACTTCCTCGAGAAAGCGCTTCGTGTGCTCTTCGAGCTCGTCGCTGACGAATTCGCCCGGCGGCTTCTCCGCGCTGCCTTCCTCATGTTTGTGCGGTTTTTGGGTCTTTTTCGAGTTTTCCACAGGGGTGTGGATATCGTCGGTGCTGGCAACTTCCGTCCCCGAGCCGTCTCCAAGTGCTCCGCAGAGAGAGGCTGTGGACAACAGAGGGTCGATGTACCCCTTCCAATTCAAGACGCTCAGGCCCCTGAGCGCTTGCGACTACATGGGGCGAATCGTGCGCACTTTCCGCAAAGTTTCTAGCGAGGGACTGGGGCTACGAGCCCCCGAAGAGCACCACCGCGACTGTCGCCGCTCCGAGCGCGATGCCAGTAGCCGTCAGTGCTGCCGCGACTCGCGCGTCGAGCGGCGCCCACGTGCCGAGCCGCAAGGCAGTCTCGACCGCGTGCTGCCGGCGATGCCCGTAGAAGATGAACGCGATGCCGAGCAGCGAGTAGCCGGCGCCGAGCAGCTCGTACGGCCAGGACGCGCCGCTCGAGAGCTCTGGGACGAGCTTGCCGGCGGCGAGGCCGACCGCGAGTGCCGTCAGCCCGCTTCGCCACCACGCGAGGTACGTACGCTCGGTCGCGAGCCGTGTCCGACGCGTCGCGTCTTCGACCTCCACTCGAGCATCAAACCACGGCGCAACCGGACCCTCAGCGTGCACCAGCGCGTTGGGCGGGTGGAGACCCGCTTGTTATCGTGGTCGGCGTTACGGGGCGTGGCGCAGCCTGGTTAGCGCGCTAGTCTGGGGGACTAGAGGTCCCGAGTTCAAATCTCGGCGCCCCGATTCGAAAAGGCCCTGGAGAGGGGCCTTTTCTGGCTTGGGCCGGTCTCGGGAGTGTCAGTCGGCGTTGCCCGCTAGCGTCCGAATGCCGTCCATTGTCCGCTCGCGCGCTCGGATTCCACTCGAAGTCATGTCGATGTCGAACCGCGGCCTGAACGGCCGTCTCGAGCGGCGAACAGGCCGGCCGCCACGAACAACAGCCCCAAGGCCACCGAGCGAGCGACGCTGCCGTCGTCGCGCGCAAGCTCGGGGCCGCCCTGGCCGATCAGTGAAGCGACGGTCAGGCCCGTGAATAGGGCGGTAATGAGGTACATGCTCGCCGCCTCGATGCGGTGCGAGGCAGTCGCGGCGAACCACGCTGCCACGAGGATTGGGCCGACAAGGGTGCCCGAAGGCGCGAGCGCGGCATCGATGAGAGATCCGGCAAGGAACAGCGCGACTGGCGGCCACCACGCGCGTCGCCGCCTGCTGACCCCGCGCGCGGTACCACGGCCCAGCGTCAGGCAGAACCAGATCGTCGCGCCGACGAGCAGCGCGGGGAGCACGTTGTCGAGCGCCCCGAGGCGGCGGTGGCTGCCGCCACCGGCCATGAGGAAGTACGCATCGGTCTGGCGAGACAGGATCGTTCGCCACCCAGACTGCGGTTCGCTGGGCCGGACCCAGGCCGAGAGGGTCATGGGGCCCCTCAGGTTCAGCGACGCTGCCGCGGGCACACGCACCACCTCGCCGGTGCCGTGGAACCGCAGCGCACCACCGAATCGGCCCTCCGTCGCCCAGGTCGCTCCGTTGATCGCGCCGGCGTTGCCGTTGCCCGAGGCGTCCGCTGCCACCGTCCCCGAGCCCTCGTCGAGAGCGTAGGCGGCAACGAGGCCCGCGGCCTGCGAGGGCGGGGCGCTCCCGCTCGGCGTCGACATCTCAGCCCGCACGTCGGCGGGGCTTAAGACGCGGTCGTAGATGCGCACCTGGTCGATCAGGCCCTGGAAGTACTCCCCATAGGGATGGTTACCACCAATCCACAGGGGGTCGGTCGTCCTCCTGATGGTGCCGGTGGTCGCCCGGCTCGACGCCTGGTTGCCGTTCACGTACAGCCGCAGCGTCCCGCCGTCATACGTCAGCGCCAGGTGCGACCAGCGGTTCACCGGGACGGCCCGTCGCGCATCGGCATGTGCGGTGCTGCCGTCGAACGTCCCGCCGCCAGCAGGTAGCAGCGGTTCGCCGCTGGAGCTGATCAACCTGGCGCCGATGCCCCCGAGAACGAGCAGCGCGCCGAGCAATACGGCGGACGCGGGGACGACCCAGCGCCCGGCCGGCCACCTCGCCGCGCGCGAGCCGTCGTTCGCTCGCACATAGCCGACCGCGAGTGCGAACAGCGGCAGCGCGGCGAGGTCTCCTGCGTGGATGCCGTGGCTCCACGACAGCGACAGGATGATCGGGCCATGCCACGGCATCAACAGGAGCACTGCACAGGCACTGCCGAGCAGGAGCACGACGCCGACACCACCTCTGGGCCTTGCTATGCGAGCCACAAACTCTCCCCGAGGTTCCGGCCGCGGGGACCCTGGCCGCGCGGGCGAGGGCTACGTCGACCCGCTGCTAGGTGCGAGCTCACGCTCGGCGCCTCCCGGGCAGTAGACGGCGATCTCGTTGTCGATGGTCAGGTAAGCGACAAATCGTTCGCCCCTGGCCAGGCTCGCGGCTGGATTCAACGCAGCAAGAAGATTTCGCCCGGCCGCATACACACATGAATCATCCCACCGTGAGCGAATCGGCACACCAGCTGGCGAGGCCCGAACGAGCCGCCCGGCCCGCACGACGCGTGAAACACCCTCAAATGAGTCATTCCCCGCCCGGAAGCGGGCGATACCGTGCCGACACCGATGCGGCCGGTGGTTCAAGCGGAACTACCTCGTCGGCACTGCCCGCGTCCGGGTCCGCTAACCCCCGACGAAGACGTCGGCGCCACAGCCGAACACAAGGGCGTCAAGGACGTCGCCCCGCTCGACTCCGCGCAGCGACGGGTGCTCGAGGTCGACCGCGATGTCGGGCCAGTACTCGAGGCCGAGTGAGGCCGCGCCCTCGTCGGCGCCGAAGCAGAGGAGCGTCCCGGCGTCGAAGACCTCACGGCTGAGCGTCTGCCGGCGGGCGGTCGTCTCCAGCTCGCGCAGTTCCTCCAGCGGGTCGATGCGGACATTCGAGTCCGAGCCGATGCAGATGCCGATTCCCCGCTGACGCAGGCGCTCGAGCGGCGCAAAGCCGTCGCCGAGGTTCCCCTCGGTCGTCGGGCAGATGCAGACGCGCGCACCCGCCTCGGCCAGAAGGTCGAGCTCGCGGTCGTCGGCATGGGTCGCATGGACGACGGTCGTCCGCGGGCCCAGGCAACCGGTGCGGGCGAGAAGCTCGACCGGCCGGACTCCGTGCTCCTCGATGCACTCGTCGATCTCGCGCGGCTGTTCGTCGGCGTGGACATGGAGCGGCAGGCGCTCCCGCTCGGCATAGGCGCTGATCTCCTCGAGCCAGTCGGGCGGGCAGGCACGGACGGAGTGGGGGGCACACGCGACTCGAGCGCCACTCTCTCGCAGCTCCTCGAGCTGGCCGAAGTACTCGGCGGTCGACTCCTGCCGGAACCGCTCGATACCTCCTCGCGCGTAGGCGCTGAGCAGGAGGACGAGCTCGATGTCCGCCTCGCCGGCAGCCGCGACGGCGGCGTGCGCCTCCGGCAGACCGAGGTAGTGGAACTCGCCCACGGCCGTGTAGCCGGCGTCGCGGAGCTCGCGGTAGGTCTCGGCGTACTCGCGCCGCACCGTCTCCGGCGTGTGGCGCTCGGCCTCCGCGACCATCGTCTCCCGCCAGGTCCAGAAATCGGCGCCCATCCTGCGCCCGCGTAGCGCCCGCTGGAACGCGTGGCAGTGGGCGTTTACGAAGCCCGGAAGCGTCAGTCTGCGCGGCTCATCCACGGGGATGCATCGTCACACGTCCGGCACGGTCTCGTGTCCCACGCGTGCGCCGCCGCTCGATACGCTCGAAGTGGGGAGGAGGTTGGAGGCCCCGGCCGTCCCGGCGAGGGAAAGGCGCCGACGGCCAACTATCCTCTCTCGGCATGGCCGAACGCGTCGTCCCGCTGCGTCTCGCGCAGATCCCGAACGCCCTCACGATCGCGCGCTTCGCCGCGATCCCGGTGTTCATCGTGCTCCTCGCGACCGCCGACGGCGGCCACAGCTGGCCTGCCGCGATTCTCTTCGCAGCCGCAGCCGCCACGGACCAGATCGACGGCTGGCTGGCACGACGCTGGCACGTCGAGTCCCGCTTCGGGACCGTCGCGGACCCGCTGGCGGACCGCCTGATGATCGACACGGCGGTGATCGGGCTCTTCCTGCACGGCCGCCTCCCGTGGCCGGCACTCGTCCTGATCCTCGCGCGTGACGCGGTGCTGATCGGCGGGTACAAGCTGATCGTGCCCCGGGGATACGAGCTCTCCGTCAGCTTCGCGGGGAAAGTGGCGACCTGGATCCTGTACGCCTCGCTCGCATTCATGCTCGCGACCCCGGAAGGCACGGACTTCCCGTACGTGCTCTTCTGGATCGGGCTCGCACTCTCGCTCTTCGCCGGCGCCGCCTACGTCGTCGGCGCGCTCAGGAGCCGCACGTGAAGGCCGTCGTCATGGCCGGCGGCGAAGGCACCCGCCTTCGCCCGCTCACGTCCAACCAACCGAAGCCGATGGTGCCGATCGTCGGCAAGCCATGCATGGAGCACATCATCGAGCTGCTGAAGGCCCACGGCTTCGAGGACGTCATCGTGACGGTCGCCTTCCTCCCGCAGTCGATCCGGAGCTACTTCGGGAACGGTGAGAGCATCGGGGCGAACATCGAGTACTCGGTGGAGGAGTCGCCGGCCGGCACCGCAGGATCGGTGCGGCTCGCGAGCGACTATCTCGACGACACGTTCATCGTCATCTCCGGCGATGCCCTCTGCGACTTCGACCTGACCAGGCTCGTCGAGTTCCACAAGGAAAAAGGGTCTGCGGCGACTCTCGCGCTGAAGTCGGTCGAGAACCCGCTGGAGTTCGGGATCGTCGTCACCGACAGCGATGGGCGGGTCGAGCGCTTCCTCGAAAAGCCGTCCTGGAGCCAGGTCTTCTCCGACACGATCAACACCGGCGTGTACGTGATCGAGCCCGAGGTGCTGAACCACGTCCCGACCGACCGGCCGTACGACTTCTCCAAAGAGCTCTTCCCGCTCCTTCTCGAGATGGGCCGGCCCGTCTTCGGCCACGTCGTCGAGGGCTACTGGCAGGACATCGGAAACCTCGAGCAGTACCGCCAGGCGAACTTCGACGCCCTCGACGGACGCGTGCGCCTCGATATCCCGGGCGTGCGGCTCCGCGGCAATCTCTTCCTCGGGGAAGGCGTGGAGATCGACGACATCGAGCGGATCGAGGGTCCGGCATACCTCGGCAACTACTGCCGGATCGGCTCGGACGCAACGGTCGGCCCGTACTCGGTCTTCTCCTCGAGCGTGACGCTGCGCGACCGGGCGCGAACGGTTGCCTCGATCATCGACGCCTCCACGCACATCGGGCGCAGCGCGCTGATCGAAAACGCGGTCGTCGGCCGCAATTGCGACATCCGGTCGCACGTTCGCATCCACGAGGACGTCGCGGTGGGGGACCAGGTCACGATCGGCGCCGAGAGCGTCGTCATGCCGGGCGTGCGGATCTTTCCCTTCAAGGAGGTGGAGTCGGGCTCGCAGGTCCACGAGAACCTGATCTTCGAGTCGCGCTCGACGCCGCAGTTGTTCGGCCAGGGCGCGGTCACGGGACTCGTCAACGTCGACCTCACACCGGACACGGCCCTCAAGGTCGCGGCTGCGCTTGGCACTGCGCTCAAGCGCGATGCCCGGGTGGTTGCGAGCCGCGAGTCGGCGCCGGCCTGCCGGATGATCAAGCGGGCGATGATCTCGGGCGTCAACTCGACGGGGGTCAACGTCGCCGACCTCCGTGTCCTGCCGGCGTCAGTCGCACGGCACCTCCTGAAAAGTCAGGGGTACGACGCCGGGTTCCACGTGGGTCTCAGCAGCAGCGACCCGGAGGCCCTGAGGATCCAGTTCTTCGAGCATCCCGGCATCGAGGCGTCGGCCACGTTCCAGAAGGACATCGAGAAGCACTTCAGCCGCCAGGAACTGCGCCTCGTCGGCGCCGCCGACGTGGGTGCGATCAGCTACCCGGCCCGCGCGCGCGAGGGCTATGCCGACGACCTGCTCGCCAACTTGGATCGGGAGGCGATCCGACGGCGCGGGTTCCGGATCGTCGTCGACTACGGCTATTCGGCCGCGTCGTTCGTGCTGCCGCTCGTGCTGGGGCCGCTGGGCGTCGAGGCAGTCGCGGCGCACTCGTTCACCCCGGACCTCCCGCCGGGGGAGACGGCGACGCTCCGGGGGCTCGTCGGCCAGACAAAACGCCTCGTCGGAGCCGTCGGAGCCGACCTGGGCGTCGTCTTCGACCGGGCCGCCGAGCGCCTCTACCTGATCGACGACCAGGCACGGGAGATCCCCGTCGAACAAGCCCTGTTGCTGTACCTCCGCCTGATCGGGAGCGACGGACGGGTCGGCAAGCTCGCATTCCCCGTGACGGTGACGAGCCAGGTCGACCGGCTCGTCGAAGGCAGCGGCCTCGAGGTCGTCCGCACCCCTGCGTCGCTCGCCGAGCTGACCAAGGCCGCGGCCCAGGAAGGAGTGATCTTCGCCGGCGCCGTCGGCGGCGGCTACGTCTTCCCGGAGTTCCTCCCCGCTTACGACGCGATTGCGAGCCTCTGCAAGCTCCTCGAGCTCCTGGCTCCTGTCGACCGCAAGCTGTCGGAGCTCGTCGCTGAGCTCCCGGTCTCGCACGTCGTGCACAGGCAGGTGCCGTGCCCCTGGGCGCAGAAAGGGCTCGTCATGCGCGTCCTCACCGAGCGGCTCAAGGATCGTGACGTCGACCTGCAGGACGGGATCAAGATCTTCGACAAGCGTGGCTGGGCGCAGGTGCTTCCGGACCCGGACGAGCCGCTCGTCCACGTGTACGCCGAGGGCGAGAGCGAGGATGTGTCTGCGGAGTTGGAGCAGGAGTTGCGCACCCTCGTAGAAGATGTGTTGCAGAACGGCGACGAAGCCGCTTGACCGCAAACGCTCAAGTTAAGGTTGACCCTTAGCCGCTCGACTGCTTAACTGACCCCTCGACCGAAAGGCACGTGATGGAACCCTTGCCCGATCTCGCAGCCCTGTCCGATGAGGAGCTCAAGTCGCTCATCGACGATCTCCAGCAGGAGGAGCAGGAGGTCTCGTATCGGCGGCGGCTGCTGCATGGGAAGATCGACATCCTTCGCGCGGAGCTCGTCTCGCGGCTGCAGCAGCAGGAGGGAGCGGGGGAGGGCCCGCTCAGCGAAGTCGACGTCGACAAGCTCGCCGCGATCCTGGCGGGCAAGGCCGCGCCCCCCGAGGCCTAGGGAGCACGAGTTGTCCCGCGTCTACTGCCCCGAGTGCGGGTTCCAGAATCCGGAGGCCGCAAACTTCTGCTCCAAGTGCGGCGCGGCGCTCGTGCGCGAGCCGTCCGGAGCGGACACGACCGTCGCGTTCACGCCGGAGGAGCTCGACGAGCAGTCGCCCCTGGAGGATCTCGGGATGGAGGGGCCGGCGCTCGTCGTGCGTTCGGGCGGCGGCCGCGCCGGCGAGCATTTCGTCCCGAACGAGGGCCGCACCACGATCGGCCGCTCGCCGGACTGCGACATCTTCCTCGACGACGTCACCGTCTCTCGCAAGCACGCCGTGCTCGTGCGCGGCGACGGCTCGTTCACGATCGAGGACCAGGGGAGCCTCAACGGCACCTTCGTGAACAAGCGCCGCATCGACTCGGCGCCGCTGACCGACGGGGACGAGGTTCAGATCGGGAAGTACCGGCTGACGTTCCTGGAGCAGTGAGCGCGACAGCCGTCAGCCAGGCCGAGGAGCGGCCACTCACGATCGGTGCGGTCTGCCAGCTGCTCCGAGAGGAGTTTCCGGACATCTCGATTTCGAAGATCCGCTACCTCGAAGATCAAGGGCTGCTGGCTCCTCGGCGGACTCCAGGGCGCTACCGCCTCTTCGGAGAGGATGACGTCGACCGCCTGAGAACGATCCTGCGCCTCCAGCGGGACGAGTTCCTGCCGTTGCGGGTGATCCGCCAGGAGCTCGCGACGACGCCCACGAAGGGACGGCGGCGGCGAACCGGCCTCCGCGGGGCCGAGGACGAGGAGGTCGAGCTCTCCGAACTGTGCGAGCGAGCCGGGGTGACGCCGGCGCTTGCGCGCCGGCTCGAGGAATACGGTCTGCTCGAGCCGCGCGTGGACGGAGGTGAGCGGCTCTACCGCGAGGGCGACGTGGACATTGCAGCCGCGTGCGCCAAGCTCGCCCGCTTCGGCATCGACGCGCGGCATCTCCGGTCGTTCCGGTCGGCGTCCGAGCGTGAGGTGGGGCTGCTCGCCGCAGTCGTCGCGCCGGCTCTTCGTTCCCGCAACTCGGAGCGTCGCCAGGGCGGGGTGGATGACCTTCAGGCGCTCGCAGAGGTTGCGCAGGAGCTGTCACAGCTCCTGTTCTGGCGCTCGCTGCGTAAGGTTGCCGCGTCGTGATCGACCTCAAGACTCGTGTTCGGGAGGTTCCCGACTGGCCCGAGCCCGGAGTCGGGTTCAAGGACGTGAGCCCGCTGCTTCGGGATCCGGAGGCGCTTGCACAGACGGTTACGTCCCTTGCCGACTGGACGCGCGAGCGGCGCCCCGACGTCGTGCTGGGCGCCGAGGCGCGCGGGTTCATCCTCGGGGCCGCCATCGCCAACGAGGTCCCGTGCGGGTTCGTGCCGGCACGGCGGCCCGGAAAGCTGCCGCCGGAGACCGTGAGCGCCACGTACGCGCTCGAGTACGGCGAGAACGCCCTGGAGCTCAACGCCGACGCGATCGGCGACGGTACCCGCGTCGTGATCCACGACGACGTGCTCGCGACGGGCGGAACGGTCGAGGCGATGGGCGGGCTCGTCGAGCAACTCGGCGGGGAGGTCGTCGGCGTCAATTTCGTCATCGAGCTGACGTTTCTCGGCGGCCGCGAGCGACTCTCGAAGTACGCGCTGCACTCGCTCATCTCCTACTAGGGAGAGCTTTCAGCGGGTTTCGGCGGCGCTCGGCGGCGAGCTCGCGCGCCGCCTAGTGGGCGCGCTGTCCGGCGATCACCGGCTGCCGGCGCGCGCCTTCGGCGACTGAGGCGGCTTCCGGATCTCGTCGCCGCCGAAGAGGCGGACGAGGAGGAAGATCGCGCAGGCAGCCAGCACGCTCAGGATGAAAGCGGTCGCGCCCTCGACGCCGACCGCCAGCATCCCGAGCCAGATGTAGAGACCGAGCCCGAAGGCCCACAGGAACGACGTGACGCCGCGATCGATGCTCGGCTGGCGGAGATGCATGCGCGGCGATTCTAGAGGCCGGCCGCCGGCGCGGGGGACACCGTTTCGGTCCACAAAAACGAACTGGCGCCTAGGAACCCGAAAGCCCCTCTGCGCCAGTTCATTCGCCGAGCCGGTTTCGCTTTCGTCCACCGATCCTGGTGACTTTCGCCTTCCGGCTACAGCCCTCCGGATCTGCTTCGCCCTACTCGCGCTCCGTGCTCGACGCAACGGGGACAATAGGGCGGCCGGCGGTGGGTTGCAAGAGGCGGAAAAACAACTTCTCCGCAATTTGCAGCTTTTTCTTTTCTCCACATTTCCACAGCCTGTGGGCCATCGTGCTCTACCACCGGCCGGGACCAAAAAAACGATCTGGCGCCTAGGTACCCGAAGGCTCCTCTGCGCCAGATCATTCGCCGAGCCGGTTTCGCTTTCGTCCACCGATCCCGGTGACTTTCGCCTTCCGGCTACGGCCCTCGGGATCTGCTTCACCCTAGTTGCGCTCCGTGCTCGACGCAGGGGGGAGACTAGGGCCGAACCCCGCGCGTGGCAAGGCCCCCACCTGAACAATTTCGCGCTCTTTGCACACTTTTCTTTTTTCCACATTTCCACAGCAACGCGTCCAATCTGTGGATAACTCTGGGAGGGGGCCGGGAGGATGGGAGAGAGGCCGGGGAGGCCGGCAGCTGGTTCTGGCCCAACTTGACATAACACCTGTTCTCGTGCGTTGGCATTCCAGCAGGGGTGCGGGATTCGGTATAGACTCGCGCCCGCCCCTTCGGGAGGATGCTCCCGGGACACGTTTGGCGTCGCCGGTATTGGGAGAGAGACAACTAGCGGGATGACGACGGTTGAGATCGAGGCTGTCCTCGGTAGCGAGGACTTGCGCAATCTGCTCGAGGTTGCCGAGCAGTCGGGCGCGGTCAAGCACGCCGAGCTGGCGGAGGTTCTCGAGCCGCTGGAACTGGACGAGATGGAGCGCGAGGCGCTCCAGCGCGAGCTCGAGCAGCGCGGCATCGACGTCGTCGAGGAGCCACCACAGCCCGAAAAGGCGCCGGAACCGCCTCCGCAGGCTCCCGCCTACGAGACGACGACCGACGCGCTCCAGCTCTTCCTGCGCGAGGCCGGCCGCCACCCGCTCCTGACCGCAGCCCAGGAAGTCGAGCTCTCCAAGCGGATCGAGCGCGGCGACATGCAGGCGAAGCAGCGGATGATCCAGTCGAACCTCCGCCTCGTCGTCTCGATCGCGAAGAACTACCGGAACCAGGGCCTGCCCTTCCTGGACCTGATCCAGGAGGGAACGCTCGGGCTGATCCGAGCCGTGGAGAAGTTCGACTGGCGCCGCGGGTACAAGTTCTCCACCTACGCCACCTGGTGGATCCGGCAGGCAGTGGCCAGGGCGCTTGCGGACAAGGCCCGCACGATCCGGATGCCGGTGCACATCGTCGAGCGGCTCCAGAAGCTCAACAAGGCCGAGCGCATCCTCTGGACTCAGCTGGGCCGGGAGCCCACGCTCGAGGAGGTCGCCGAGGAGGCAAGCCTCCCGATCGAACAGGCGCGTGAGGTGAAGGCCGCCGCGCATGCGTCGACCAGCCTCGACCAGCCGGTCGGGGAGACCGAGGACGCCGTGTTCGGCGACTTCGTGGCGTGCAAAGGCCCGCAGCCCGACGAGGAGGTCGAGGTCTCGCTCCGCAGCCAGGCACTCGCCCGTGCGCTCGGGGCGCTCACGGAGCGTGAGCGCGCCGTGCTCGTCCTCCGCTACGGCCTCGACAACTCGGAGCCGAGGACGCTCGAGGAGATCGGCCGCACCCTGGATCTAACGCGCGAGCGAGTGCGCCAGATCGAGGGCCATGCCCTCAAGCGCCTCGCGCGGCTGCAGGAGATCGAAACCGTCGCCTAGCGGCGGGATCAGGTCTCGAGATAGAACTGCAAGCTGGGCGCGACCGAGCGCAGCTCGCCGAGTGCGCGTGACTCCAGCTGCCGAACCCGCTCCCGAGTGACGCCGAGGTCGGTTCCGACCTCCTCGAGTGTCTTCGGCGTGTGGCCCTCGAGTCCGAAGCGCATGGCGAGCACCCTGCGCAGCCTCGGGTTCAGGCGGAGCATCGCCTCGGCCAGCTCGACCGAACGGAGCTGCTTCGCTGTCGCGTCGTCGGGTTGGTCGGAGTGGATGTCCTCGATCAGGTCGCCGTAGAGGCTCTCGCCGTCGCCGACGGGGGTCTCGAGGCTGACCGGATCCTCGACGAGCTCGTAGAGCTCCAGGACGCGCTCGACCGTGAATCCGGTTTCCGTGGCGATCTCCTCGTCCGTCGGGTCGCGGTTGAGCTTCTGCGTGAGGATGCGGCGGGCGCGCAGCACCTTGCGGGCCTGTTCGGCGACGTGGACGGGCAGGCGGATGGTCCTCCCCTGGTCTGCAAGCGCTCGCGCGACTGCCTGGCGAATCCACCAGGTGGCATACGTGGAGAGCTTGAAGCCGAGCTTCCAGTCGAACTTCTCCACAGCACGGATCAGGCCGAGGTTGCCCTCCTGGATGAGGTCGAGGAGCGGGACGCCGGCCTTCGTGTAGTTCCTTGTGATCGACATGACGAGCCGGAGGTTGCACTCGATCAGCCGGCGCTTGGCAGCCTCGTCGCCCGCGTCCTTGCGGCGGGCGAGCTCGCGCTCTTCCTCCGCGGTGAGCAGCCGGCCGTCGCCGATCTGCCGGACGTACAGCTTGAGCGGGTCGGAGAGAGGAGCACCGTCATCGGTCTTCCCAGCGGGCTCTTCGCGTTCCTCCACATCAGATGTGTCAAGCGCGCCCAGCCCGGGTAGGACCTCGAGGTGAGGTACAGGACTCTCTTCGACGTCGGGCTCAGGAAGGGGCCGTGGCTCCACGGAGCGTGTATCGGCGGCCTGACCCTCGGTCGGGTTCCCCCAATCGGGGGAGGCGCGTCGCGAACCGCCTAACCGAAGGGAACTACAGACGTCACACGAAGGTGGGGTCCTAAGCGCTCTGTAAGCTCTGTTTATGTGTGGTATTGCCGGATATAGCCTGAAGCCCGACGCCCGGATCGACCGGACGCTGGCCGCGCAGGCTCTTCTCGCCGGCATCGCCGAGCGCGGCGCAGACGCCGTCGGCTATGCCCACCGGTCGCATGGCGACGTGGTTTCGGTGCACAAGCAGCGCTCGGGCGCGAGCGCGTTCCTTCCTGAGCTCACCGTTCCGGCTTCGTCCGTGGAGGTTCTCCTCCATGTGCGCGACTACACGAAGGGCCACCCCACCGTCGAGGCCAACAATCACCCGGTCCGCCACGGACAAGTCGTCGGCGTCCACAACGGGATCATCCTGAATGACGAGGAGATCTTCGAGCGGCACTCCTTCCAGCGGCACGAGCCGTCGATGACGGTGGACACGGAGGCGATCTTCGCGCTCGTGAAGAGCTTCGGGCCGTGGGGCAGGACGCTCGAGCAGCTCCGCGGCTCCATGGCAACGGCGTGGGTCGACGAGCGCGAGCGCGGCGCGGTCTATCTCGCGCGCGGCGTTGGTCGTCCGCTCTGGACGGGCGAGTCCCGCGAAGGCATCTTCTTCGCCTCCACAGAGCACGCTCTGGAGGTTTCCGAGCGATTTCTCGGGCTGCGGCTCAGGAAGCGCGAGCTTCCGGAGGGCACGATCCTCACGCTCGAGGGCGGGCGCCTCGCCTGCAAGGAGCGCTTCCGCCCCGACCGCGGCTTTACCGAGGAGCCCCGCCCCGCCGTGCGCGCTCCGGGCGAGCGGGAGTCCTGCTTGCGGTTGCTGACCGCGCTCGCGTCGCTTTAGCGCTCTTCGTCTTCTTCGACACCCGCCCGTCGGGCGAGACGTCGTAGCCGTCTTCGAGCAGGCGCTCGCGGATCAGGTACTGGAACGTCGACCACGCGCCGCGCCGGACGTCGAACATCCGGTAGATCTGCCACTCGGTCAGCAGCGATTCGTCTTCACGCCTCGCCGTCCCCCACTCCTGGAATTTTGGGAGCCGGCCGAGCGTCAAAGCGACGTCACAGCCCTGATCGATGGCGCGCTCGAGTCGCTCCTCCCCGACCGGGACGTCGAACCCGGCCTCCCGGAGTGCGGTCGTGAGCGAGCCGAACGTGTGCCAGTAGAGGGACTTCGAGGGCATCGAGCCGCGATGCTCGTCGAGGTCCCGGGCCGTGGGCGTCCGCTCGAGCCTCTCCCCCAGCTCACGCAGGAGCAGGAGCAGCTCCTCTCGGGTCGCGAAGCGTCTCGGAACGAGCCCTGCTGACCGCTTCGCCGCATTCCAGCTCCCGAAGTGCTCGATCACCGTTTGCGGGTGCACAGTGGTCTCTTCGTCGGCCGCGAACTCGCGCATCGACGGTGACCTGCCCAGCCGCCGAGCAGATCCCTGCAGCTGTTCGACGATGTCCTCGTCGCTATAGCGCTTGCGAATTCCAGCCTGAAACTGGGCGAGAGCGTCTCGGTCGAGGGACTCGAGCAGCTCGCGGGCGGGCCGTCGAGCCATGGCAATAAGGATAGAACAAAATCGTCCATTTGCAAGAGCGGGCGAGCAGCGCGGTCACCGCCTCGAGAGACCGCCGAGCCCTCGTACTGATTTAGGGCGTATCCATGAACTGTGGACAACCGTTGAATTGACGAATGCGGCATTTGAGCGCCTTGGTGATGGGAGTGATCGCGCTCCTCCTCGGGGGGCTTGCCGGTGCATCCGTCGACAGCCATGCCGGGATCCAGGCCTCCCCGCAGCAGCTGCCGCCGCCCCCGCCTCTGCCGCCTCCGCCGCCGCTTCCTCCGCCGCCGCCTCCGCCCAACCTTCCGCCGCCGCCACCGCTTCCTCCGCCGCCGCCTCCGCCCAACCTTCCGCCGCCGCCACCGCTTCCTCCGCCGCCGCCTCCGCCCAACCTTCCTCCGCCGCCACCCGCTTCCTCCGCCGCCGCCTCCACCCAACCTTCCACCGCCTCCACCTCCCCCCAACCTGCCTGTACCGCCGCCGCCGCCGTCGGTAACCGTTTCGACGCCGACCACTACCGTCTCGACCCAAACGACATCGAGCCCCGGCACGCCGTCGACGGGCGGACAAATATCGACGACGGGCGGATCGGCGGGCTTGCTCGCACCACTGAGCTCGGGAGGTACGGGAGGTACGCAGACAGGAGGAACGACGTCGGCTGCCGGCGGCGGGGCCGCAGGGTCGGTCGGGCCGTTCATGCTCACGGCCGAGAGCTGTCCGCCGGACCCCTGCGAGGGCGCCGCACAGCGAAGTCCTGTTCGCGCCTCTCGGACAGTGGTACGACCCGGTCGCCGGAACGGAGGAACGACGCTGATCTTCCGGCTCACGAAGCCGGCTGTTCTCAAGATCACGATCGTTCGAGTCTTCCCCTCGTGCAAGCGGATCGGCAGTTTCAGCGTCCGGGCACACGCGGGGGTGAACCGCATTCGTTTCCGCGGCCGTTTTCGCGGACGCGCCCTCCCCGTGGGCGGCTACCGACTCGTCGTTCGCGCTCGAGGCGCCGAGCGCGCCGCTGCGGCCGTTCCGATCGTGATCGCACGGGGCGAGGCCTCGCGGGTCGCGGTCGACACGGCCCGAAACGGGAAGGTTTGCAGCGAGCCGATCGCCGAGATCGGTTTCGCCTCAGCGGCCGGAGCCCACGATGACACGGAGAGCGGTGGCGGAGGCGGTGGCGGCGGGCGCATCGACTGGGCCAAGGATCCCATCGTCGGCGCTGCCGGCGCGGTGGCCGGAGCGGCAAGGGATCTGCTCGGCCGAGCCACCGGGCCGCTCGGCATCGAGGACGAGCCATTCGACGATCCATTCGTCTTGACGATCATCGGGTTGTTCCTCGTCGCTATTTGCCTGCTCGGGACGCTACTGCTCGCGCAGATCGTTCACGCGCGCGACGCCGTCCGCGAGCGCTGAGGCCGGCCGGGCGCCACGAGGCGGCGAGAGCTTACGGCGAGCTGTCTCGTCCTCGATCAGGCTCGGGCGGGAGAATGCGTTCGAGAGCCGCGAGGCAGCGCGGGCAGAACTGGCTGCCTGCCGAACGATGGAGCCGCCGACGAAGCCGTAGACCACCCAGTGTGGAGAGTGATCCAGCGGGTCGGAAGGCGAGGCAGCCGTTCGGGCTACGCTCAGCTGCGATGCGCCCTCGCCTGCCGCTCGCAGCCGGTGTCGCCGCAGCGCGCGCGGCCGGACGCCTCTCCCGCCTCGCCGGCGCCGGCGGTGGAACGACCATCCCCGGAAAGCTGCTGAACGTTCTCGATCCGAGCGCGGTCGGGCGCCTCGCGTCGCAGCTGCCGCAAGGGTCGGCAATCGTGTCGGCGACGAACGGGAAGACGACGACTGCCGCGATGGTCGCGGAGATCCTGTCGCCGCAGGTGCGACTGGCTCACAACAGCGCAGGCGCAAACCTCCTGTCCGGCGTCGCGTCCACCCTGCTCTCGGCGAACGGCGCCGATCTGGGCCTCTTCGAGGTGGATGAGGCAGCGCTTCCCGACGTCGCCAGGCGTGTCCGGCCCCGCGCCCTTTGTCTCGGGAACCTTTTTCGTGACCAGCTCGACCGCTACGGCGAGCTCGAGCTCGTGGCCGAGCGTTGGCGCCGGCTGGTCGGCGACCTCGATCCGGACGCCTGGGTCGTCGCGAACGCAGACGACCCGCAGGTCGGAGACCTCGCACGTGACCGCAAGGGTGTCCACTTCGGCGTGGACGATCCCCGCCACGGATCGACGGAGCTGCAACACGCAGCGGACTCCAAGTGGTGCGTACGTTGCGGGACCCCCTACGAGTACGCGGCTGCCTACGTCGGGCACCTCGGCGACTACCGCTGTCCGGCCTGCGGCCATGCACGGCCGCCGCTCGACCTCGCCGCCCGGGCGATCGAGCTCGACGGGCTGAATTCGGTCTCGTTCGAGCTGGCGGACGAGCAGGGCTCAATGCGCGTTCGTCTACCGCTTCCCGGCCTCTACAACGTCTACAACGCACTCGCAGCAGCGGCGCTGGCCGGTGTCCTGGGCGCCTCCCGCGACGAGATCCGTTCGGGGCTCGAGCGTTTCAGTGCGGCATTCGGGCGCTTCGAGCGGATTCCCGTCGGAGAGCGCAGCCTGCTCCTGCTCCTGATCAAGAACCCGGCTGGGGCGAACGAGGTGATCCGGACGCTCGTCGCCGGCGGAACACCGAGCCTGGCCGTGATCGCACTCAACGACGCGATTGCGGACGGGCGCGACGTCTCCTGGATCTGGGACGTCGACTTCGAGCCACTGTTCGAGCGGCTCGACCGCGTCGTGGCGACCGGCGAGCGGGCGGCTGAGCTCGCGCTGCGGTGTAAGTACTCCGGCTTCGCCGAGGACCGGATCGAAGTGGTGCCGGGCCTCGACGCCGCCCTCGACCGGGGGCTGGAGCTGACCCCCGCCGGCGGCGAGCTCTGCGTCCTCCCCACCTACACGGCCATGCTCCGGCTCCGCGGGATCGTTGCGGAACGCGGGTACGTGAAGCCGTACTGGGAGGAGGCAGCGTGAAGATCCGCGTCGGCCACCTGTACCCCGAGTACCTGAACATCTACGCGGACCGCGGCAACATCGCGGTGCTGTCGCGGCGGGCCGAGTGGCGTGGGCACGAGCTCGAGGTTCGGGCGATCGGGATGGTCGATGCGGTCGTCCCGGGCGCCCACGACCTTCTGTACGTCGGCGGCGGGCAGGACCGCGAGCAGGCGCTGGTTGCAGGGGACATCGCGGGGAAGGGCAAGGCGCTTCGGGAGGCCGTGGAGGCTGGTGCGGCAGTGCTCGCGGTCTGCGGCGGCTACCAGCTGCTCGGGCGCTTCTACCGCGATCGGTCGGGCGCCGAGCTGCCAGGGGCGGGGCTTTTGCCGCTCCATACGGTGGCCGGCGACCGGAGGATGATCGGCGACGTGCTGCTCGAGTGCGAGCTCGAGCCGGGCGACCGCCGCACGATCGCCGGATTCGAGAACCACGCGGGGCGCACGATCCTCGAGGACGGCGCCGAGCCGCTCGGCCGTGTGGTGGCGGGCTTCGGAAACGACGGTGAGAGCGGCTTCGAGGGCTGCCGGTCAGGCCGGGTCGTCGGGACGTATCTCCACGGACCGCTGCTCCCTCGGAACCCGTGGCTCGCGGACTGGCTGCTCGCCCAGGCGATCGCTCACCGGACGGGCGCGCCGGCGGTGTTCGAGCCGCTGGCAGACGCACTCGAGGACGAGGCTCATCGAGTCGCGGCCGCCCGGGCCAGGTCTCGCGGGGGCCGGGCCGCCAGGTAGCCCAACCTCCTCCCCACCGCAATCGTATTGCCGGTGGGCGCGCTCGTGGGTTACGGGTCTGCGCCGAAAGTGCGCGGACGTGTCACGGAACCCACAAGGGGCCGAGGTAGACGACCGGGTCGCCCGGGCGCCAGCGGGTCAGGAAGCGCTGGATCGGCGGGTGGAGCACGACCTCCTCGAGCTCCGAGACGGCGAAGAGCCTGTGCCCCCTGACGGCGGCGTCGCGGGACGTCACGGCGTCCAGCGACCGGTCGCCGAGGTCGCCCGCGAAGATGATGTGCACGACGTGCTTCGCCACGGAGCTCCTCTGCGGCGCGATCGAGTCCACGATCGCAACGGGCCCCTCGACCGGAACGTCCTCCCCCAGGCCGATCTCCTCCTCCAGCTCGCGATGCAGCGCGTCGACGAGGCTCTCGCCCGAGTTCACGCCACCGCCGGGGAGGAGCCAGTACTCCTTGCCGTGCTTCTCGTGCCGGCAGAGCAGCAGCCGGTCGCTCCGGCGGAGGATCGCCGATACCCGGATGCGCGGCTCGGCGCCCACCGGCCCTACGCTCTGGAGGAGCCGAAGCCTCGCGCTCCGCGCACGCTGGCGGGCAGCTCCTCGAGCTCCACGAGGTCGACGGCGGGCACCGGGAGCACGACGAGCTGTGCAACGCGCATCCCGGGCTCGACGACGAAAGGTGTCTCGGCGTCGGTGTTCAGCATCACGACCTGCACCTCCCCGCGATAGCCGGCGTCGATCAGCCCGGGGGCGTTGACGAGCGTGATGCCGTTCCGCGCCGCCAGGCCAGAGCGCGGCAGGACAAAGCCTCCGTGGCCTTCGGGGATCGCCACGGCCAGGCCGGTCGGCACCACCGCCCGCTCGCCCGGACCGAGCTCGTGCCGCTCGCATGCGGACAGGTCGAGCCCGGCGTCACCCGAGTAGGCCTGGGACGGGATGACGGCGTCCTCCCGGAGGCGGCGGACCGGGACCTCGATCACTGCGTCGCCCGGCTGGGCTCCTCCGCGTCGAGGATCAGATACGGCGCGAAGCGCTGTGTCTCGCGCCGCGGCAGCCGGGCACGGATGAAGACGCCGTCGGGGCCGTCGACCCGCTCGTCGATCGGCGGGCCGAGCGAGTACAGCTCGGCGAGCTTCGCGCCGTCCTCGTAGGGGACGAGCATGCGGACCAGCTCGAACCGCTCGGCGAAGCGCTCCGCGATTCTCCCCTTCAGCTCGTCCAGTCCCTCGCTGGTCTCGGCGGAGATCTGCAGTGAGCCGGGAAAACGGTTCGCGAGCCGCCGACGGCCGAGCGGATCGACCGTGTCGATCTTGTTCAGGACGAGCTCGACGGGAAGCTCGTCCGCGCCGATCTCCGCAAGCACCTCGTTCACCGCCGACGTGTTCTCGTCCAGCTCGTCGTCGGGCATCGAGCCGTCGACGACGTGGAGGATCAGGTCCGCCTCGAGGGTCTCCTCGAGCGTGGCCGCGAAGCCTTCGACGAGCTCGTGTGGGAGGCGGCGGATGAAGCCGACGGTGTCGGTGACGAGATAGCGGCGGCCATCCTCCTCGAACGCCCTGGTCGTCGGGTCGAGCGTCTCGAAGAGTCGGTCGTTGACGGAGACGCCTGCGCCCGTGAGTGCGTTGAGGAGCGTCGACTTGCCGGCGTTCGTGTACCCCGCGAGCGCCACGGTCGGCGTGTGGGAGCGGAGTCGCTCCCGCCTGCGGGTCTGGCGCTGCCGGCCCAGGCTCTGCAGTCGCCGTCGCAGGATCGCGACCCGGCGGCGTGCCAGGCGGCGGTCGGTCTCGAGCTGGGTCTCGCCGGGGCCCCTCGTCCCGACGCCGCCGTCCATCCGGCCGGCGCCGAGGCGCTCGAGGTGCTGCCACATGCCGCGCATGCGCGGGAGGTTGTACTCGAGCTGCGCCAGCTCGACCTGGAGCTTGCCCTCGGCGCTGTGCGCATGCTGGGCGAAGATGTCGAGGATCAGCTGGGTGCGATCGACGACACGCGCCTTCAGCTCGTCCTCGAGCTTTCGCTGCTGCGACGGGCTCAGCTCGTGGTCGACGAGCAGCGACTCTGCGCCGGCGGTCTTGTACGCCTCCTTGAGCTCGACGAGCTTGCCTTTGCCTACGAACGTCCGCGGATCCGGCCTCGCTCGATGCTGGACCAACGAAGCCACGGGCTCCACACCGGCGGTCCGTGCGAGCTCTGCGATCTCGTCGAGCTCGCGGCTCTCGTCGGTGCCGGGAGCCAGCACGGACACGATGAAGCCCCGCTCCGGCTCGACGCCGGAACGGGACTCGGGCTGGCGCTTCGTCACGCCTTGATTATGACTTTCTGCAGGGAGCTCTCGATCCGGCGGACGGCCTCCTCGAGCTCCTCGTCCGAAACTGTCATGGACAGTCGCACGAACCCCTCGCCGCTCGCGCCGTACCCCGGCCCCGGTGCGACGACGACGTTCGCCTCCTCGAGCACGAGTGACGTGAACGAGGCCGAGTCGTGACCCTCGGGCACCGGCACCCAGAGGTACGGCGTCGCCCGGGGCGGCTCCACGGAGACGCCGATCGCCGCGAGCGCGTCGACCAGGAGGTCGCGCCGCCGACGGTAGACCTTCGACATCTCCCGCGGAAATCCGCGCTCGTCGGTCAGCGCCACCGTCGCCGCCCGCTGGAGAGCCTCGAACATCCCGGAGTCGAGGTTGGACTTGAGCTGGCGGAAGCGCTCGACCACGTCGGCGTTGCCCGCCACGAAAGCGCAGCGCCAGCCGGTCATGTTCCAGCCCTTCGACAGCGAGAAGATCTCCACGCCGACGTCCTTCGCGCCGGGCGTCTCGAGGAAGCTCGGCGCCTCGTAGCCGTCGAAGCAGACCTCGGAGTAGGCGTTGTCGTGGACGAGGATCAGGTCGTTCGCCCGCGCGAACTCGACGGCGCGCTCGAAGGCCCCCGGCGGAACGACCGCGCCCGTGGGGTTGTTCGGATAGTTGAGGTAGAGCAGATTGGCTCGCCCGAGCACCTCGCCGGGAATCGCCTCGAGATCCGGGAAGAACTCGTTCTCCGCCGTCAGTGGCAGATAGTGGACCTCGGCGCCCGAGAAGACCGGGCCCGACGTGTACGGCGGGTACCCCGGCTCCGGGCTCAGCGCCACGTCGCCCGCGTCGAGGCACGCCATCGCGATGTGCCCGACCGCCTCTTTGCCCCCCAGCGCCGGCACGACCTCGGTCGCGGGATCCAGCTCGACCCCGAAGCGGTCGCGGTAGAAGGACGCCGCTGCCTCACGCACCTCGTCGGTGCCGTGGTTCGACGGATACTGGTGAGTGGCGGGGTTTCTGAGCGCTTCTGCCGCGGCCTCGACGATGGCAGCCGGCGTCGGCAGGTCGGGATCGCCGATCGCGAGGCTGATGACCTCGATCCCCTGCCTTCGCTTCGACTCCATGAGCCGCTCGAGCTCGGCGAAGAGGTACGGCGGAACCGCGTCGAGCCGCTTCGCGAACCTCACAGGCCGAGCTCCTCGCTCGCCTCGCCGCTGAAGATCTCCTGTGCCGGGCCTGTGAGGCGAGCCTGCATCGAGTCGTCGAGCTCGACGAGCAGGTCGCCGCCGGCGAGGTGCACGGTCACCGGGCTCTGACACCAGCCGCGCGCCACGGCGACGCCGGCTGTCGCCACCGCGCTCGTACCGGACGAGAGCGTCTCCCCCGCGCCGCGCTCCCAGACGCCGACGGTGATGTCCCCCGGCCCGTCCACCCGGACGAGCTGGACGTTCGTGCGCTCAGGGAACCGTTCGTGGTTTTCGATGAGCGGACCGAGCCGGAGCAGGTCCCTGCGTTCGGGCTCACGACGGACAACTGCGTGCGGGTTTCCAACGGACGCAGGCGTGAACTCGACCGTCTCGTCGCCGACATCCAGCGTCTCCGGCTCCTGCACATCCACTGCACCCATGTCCATTTCGACGTCCTGCCCCTCTCGCATCCTCGCGACCACCTCGCGCGGGCCGACACGGATCCGCACCGTGTCGGCGCCGCTGCGACGTGCGAGCCAGCGGGCGGCGATTCGCGTGCCGTTCCCGGACAGCTCGGCCGTCGAGCCGTCGGGATTCCAGATCACCACCTCCGCCTCGTTGCCGTCCGCCGATACGACCTCCAGGACGCCGTCGGAGCCGACGCCGAAGTGGTAGTCGCACAGCCGCCTCACCTGCTCCGCGGTCAGGGGCGTCCCGATCTCAGCCCGCTGGACCAGCAGGTAGTCGTTGCCGAGTCCGTGCCATTTCGAGAATCTCATCGGCCACCTCGCCAGCCGGGCGATCGGCAGGCACCGTAACAAGGCCGGGTATGCGTCGCATCCACTTGCGCTGGTAGGCGGCGTACCGGCTCGTGCGGCGATTCAGCGCGGTGGTCGCCTCGTCCTGCGGGAGCTCCGCAATGTCGCTGAGCCCGTGCACGGTGCGCGCCGTGGCGGAGATCGGGCGCGCCAGCGCACGCCGGACCTCGTCCTCGACCCCGGACTCGAACATCTGCCTCGTTCGCTCCATGATCCGCCGGTCGCGGACATCCTTCGGCACCTCGAGGCCGACCACGAGCGTCGGGTGTCTCATCTCCTCGCTCCAGAGCCGTCCCTCGGTGGGTGCCAGCGAGGCGCCGGCCTCGGAGAGCTCCAGCGCCCGGACGACCCGACGGCGATCGTTCGCGTGCACACGTGCAGCGGCCTCGGGATCGCGCTCCGCCAGGAGCTCGTGCGCGGCCTCCGCCCCGAGCCGTTCGTATTCGGCCTCCCAGCGCTCCCTCGCGCCGGGCGCGGGTGCCGGCGGGAGATCGAGCTCGACCAGCGCCGCCCGGAGATAGAGACCCGTTCCGCCGACGACGACGGGCGTCGTACCGCCGGCAAGGGCGCGGTCGACGGCTGCGTGCGCGAGCTCGGCGTACTCGCCCACCGACGCCTCGTGGTCGAGGTCCCAGATCGCCACGAGCTCGGTTTCGCGGTCCGACTGGTTCGTGAGGATCGGCAGGCCGCGGTAGACCTGCATGGCGTCGGCCGAGATCAGGGTTGCGGGGATGCGGTCGGCGATCGCTTCGGCGACATCGGACTTCCCCGACGCCGTCGGGCCGAAGACGGCCAGAACCCGCGGCTCAGTCACGGAGCCGACGCCGGGCCCGGTCGAGCTCCTCGTCCGTCGCGCCGCCGGCCTCGAGGTAGCCGGCGATGCTGCCGTATCGGCGCTCGAGCTCCTCGAGCACCTCCACCATGGAGGAAGCGGGCGTCTTCGAGATCCGGTGGAGGCGCTCGAGCTCCGCCTCGTCGGCCGCCTGAGCGAACCATTCCTCGTGCCGGGTCCGCAGCCGTTCCTCGCTGAGGGAGTAGTCCGTCGCGATCTCCCGGATCGGAACGCCGGCGAGGCGCAGCAGGAACGCGCTGACCAGTCCCGTGCGGTCCTTGCCGCCGTGGCAGTGGACGAGGACGCCTCCCTCGGGCGCGTCCGCCACCGCCCGGATCGCAGCGGCGACGTTGGGCCGGAAGTGCTCCAGGAAGATGAGGTAGACCTCGCGCGTGGCCGCAGCGTGGTCGGGGGCGGCCGCGCTCGCCTGGTCGACCTCGTCGAAGACCTCCGGACGGTTGTCGAAGAACGACACGTGCACGGCCTCGACCGGCAGCTCGGCGGGAGGATCCTCGGCGAGCTCCTCGTCCGAGCGGAGGTCGACGATCGTGCGGACGCCGTAGTCGACGACCGACTGCCAGCCGGCGTCGGTCAGCTGGCGCACGGTGTCCGCTCGGACGATCGACCCCCAGCGTGTCTCCGCGCCGTCCTCGGTCGGATGCCCGCCGAGGTCACGGGCGTTCAGCAGCCCGTCCCAGTCCAGATCTCTGCTACGCGGCAACTGCTGCGAGCTGGGTGCCCTTCAGGGTCGTCGAGGTTGCGGTGTCGATCTCGACGTGGACGAGCTCGCCCTGGCTCGCGGTGCCGGCGAAGTTCACCGTCGTATTGCGACGAGTGCGCCCGCGCAGAAGCGCCGGGTCGGTCCGGCTCGGGCCCTCGACGAGCACCTCCTCGGTCCGGCCGATCCTCAGCTGGTTGCGCTCGTGCGCAACCAGCTGAACGACGTCGATCAGCCGCTCGATTCGGTCGCGCTTGACGTCCTCCGGCACCTCGTCGCTCATCGTCGCCGCCTCGGTGCCGCTCCGCGGGGAGAAGACGAAGGTGTAGGCGCTGTCGAAGCCGATCTCCTCGACCGCGGCGACCGTCTCCAGGAAGTCCTCCTCCGTCTCGCCCGGGAAGCCGACGATCAGGTCGGTCGAGAGGGCCAGATCCGGGATGGCTGCACGCATCTCGTCGACCAGCCGGAGGAAGCGCTCGCGGCTGTACGTGCGCCGCATCGCCTTCAGGATTCGCGTAGAACCGGACTGGAGCGGCAGGTGCGCGTGCTCGCAGACCGCAGCGCACTCCGCCATTGCAGCGATCACAGGCGCGCGGAAGTCCTTCGGGTGCGGGCTCGTGAACCGGATCCGCTCGATGCCCTCGACGGCGTCGCAGGCTCGGAGCAGCTCACCGAAGTCCGTCCGGATGTCCGGCAGGAGGTCCCGGCCGTACGAGTTGACGTTCTGGCCGAGCAGCGTGACCTCACGCACGCCGGCGCGGGCGAGCCCCTCGACCTCGGCGAGCACCTCACCGGGGCGGCGGCTCTGCTCCCGGCCGCGAACCGAGGGGACGATGCAGTAGGCGCACTTGGAGTTGCAGCCCATCGAGACCTGGACCCAACCCTGGAAACGGCGCTCCCGGTGCATCGGCAGCAGGCTCGCGAACGATCGCTGCTCCAGGCCGAACCGGCCGCGGGAGACGCCTTCGCCTCCGGCGCCGAGCCATTCGCCCAGGTGAGGTATCGACCCCGGCCCGAACGCGACGTCGACGAAGGGATAGCGCTCGAACAGGCGCTCCCGCTGCGCCTCCGCGTAGCAACCGCCGACGGCGATCACCTTCTCTGGATCTCTCTCCTTCAGCGCGCGGGCCTGCGCGAGGTGGGCGGCGAAGCGCTGGTCGGGCTTCTCGCGGATCGTGCAGGTGTTGAAGACGAGCACGTCGGCCTCGCCCTGGCCGGCCGCCTCCCCCAGCCCGAGCTCCTCGAGCATGCCCTTGATCCGCTCCGAATCGTGGGCGTTCATCTGGCACCCGAAGGTGGTGACGTGGTAGCGCTTCACGGCGCGAAACACTGTATCGAGGCGGTTTGCCGCACTTTGGATTTTCGGCGTGACCGGCTACTCTGGCGCCGTCCGTTTGAGTCAGCTGTCAGGGGAGAGGTCAATGCTTCGATTTGCGGTCCGTCCGCGCCTACTTGTCGGCGCCGTCCTTGCTGTTCTTGCGTCCACGCTCCTGGTGCAGTCGGCGGGCGCGGTCAGCGCCAATCTCGTCGTCAGCCAGGTCTACGGCGGTGGCGGAAACGCCAACGCGACGTACACCCACGACTACATCGAGATCTTCAACCGCGGCACAAGCACGGTCTCGCTGGACGGGATGTCGCTGCAGTACGCGAGCGCGACCGGCACCGGCTTCTTCGGCGCGAACTCCGGCCAGCTGACGGAGCTCAGCGGCTCGCTTGCACCCGGCCAGTACCTGCTCGTGCAGGAGGCATCCAACGCAGCGGTCGGCGCGCCGCTTCCCGCGCCAGACATCGTCGACGACACACCGATCGCAATGGCGGCCGGAGCGGGCAAGGTCGCCCTGGTTACCGGCCAGACCTCGCTCGGCTGCAACGGCAGCGCGGCGCAACCCTGCGACGCGGCAGCCCTGGCACGCATCGTCGACCTGGTCGGGTACGGCAACGCGAACTTCTTCGAGGGCAGCCCTGCGCCGACCATCTCGGCAACCCTGAGCGACTTCCGCAGCGGAGGCGGCTGCGTGGACACAGACAACAACTCCTTGGACTTCACGGCTGCGACACCGAACGCCCGCAACACTGCCTCGCCGATCCGCGACTGCTCGGGCGACGCCGCACCGTTCATCGCCACGACCACGCCGGCGGACAATGCAACGGGCGTCGCGCTCGACAGCAACGTCACGATCACGTTCAGCGAGCCGGTCACCCCGACGGGCGCCTGGTTCGCGATCACCTGCCCGGACGGCAACCACCCCGCCACGGTCAGCGGCGGCCCCACGACCTTCACGCTCGACCCCACCACTGACTTCCCGGCTACGTCGACGTGCGGGGTCGTCGTCGCCGGTGGGCAAGTCTCGGATCAGGACACCGTCGATCCGCCCGACACGGTCGTCGGCAACCCCTCGTGGAGCTTCATGACGGCGTCACCGCCGCCACCGACAGTCGCCATTCACTCGATCCAGGGCTCGCTCCACAACTCCCCGTTCGCCGGCATGCCGGTCACGACAACGGGCATCGTCACGGCGAAGCGGACGAACAGCTTCTACATGCAGGACCCCGATCCGGACGCCGATCCATCGACCTCCGAGGGTCTCCTCGTCTTCACGTCTTCGGCGCCGACGGTGAACGTCGGCGATTCCGTGCGCGTGTCCGGGCTCGTCTCGGAGTTCCGCCCCGGCGGCGTGGCGAGCGCGAACCTGACCACCACCGAGATCACCGGACCCTCGATCGCGGTCCTCTCGACCGGCAATCCACTGCCGGCAGCGACCGTGCTCGGCATCGGCGGACGGTCCCTGCCGACGGCGGTGATCGACGACGACAGCTTCGCTGCATTCGATCCGGCCAACGACGGCATCGACTTCTTCGAGACGGTCGAGGGCATGCGCGTGCAGGTGAACAACCCGGTCGTGGTCGGGCCGCGGAACAGCAACGGTGAGGTCTGGACACTCGCGGACGACGGCGCCGGTGCATCGGTGCGGACGAACCGCGGCGGCATCGTGATCCGCGACCTCGGCCCCGAGCCGGCCGGCGACTACGTGTCCGGAGACTTCAACCCCGAGCGGATCCAGCTCGACGACGCGGCAGGCACACCGACGCCGAACGTCCATGTCGGCGACCATTTCGGCGGCCCTGCGATCGGCGTGGTCGACTTCGACTTCGGCAACTACGAGGTGCACTTGACCTCACCGCTCACGCGCGTCGACAGCGGGCTGACCCGCGAGACGACCGTCGCGCCTGGGGCGAACGAGCTCTCGATCGCCACCTTCAACGTCGAGAACCTCGGCGGAAACGAGGGCCAGGCGAAGTACGACGCCCTCGCGGCGCAGATCGTCAACAACATGCGGGCGCCGGACGTCGTGTCCCTGGAGGAGATCCAGGACAACAACGGCGCGACGAACGATTCCGTCGTCGATGCAAACATCACGCTCGACAGGCTTGTCGCCGCAATCGCTGCGGCTGGGGGGCCGACGTACCAGTACCGCCAGATCAACCCGGTCGACGACGAGGATGGCGGCCAGCCCGGCGGCAACATCCGTGTCGGCTTCATCTTGCGCACCGATCGCGGCCTTGCCTTCGTCGACCGTCCGGGCGGCGACTCGACGACGCCCACGACGGTCGTGGCCGGCCCGGGCGGCCCTCAGCTCTCCGCGAGCCCCGGCCGCGTCGACCCGGCCAACGCGGCGTGGAGCGCCAGTCGGAAGCCGCTCGCCGGTGAGTTCACGTTCCGCGGCGAGAGGTTCTTCCTGATCACGAACCACTTCAACTCGAAGGGCGGCGACAACCCGCTGTTCGGCCGGTTCCAGCCGCCCGTCCGCACGACGGAGGCTCAGCGCCATCAGCAGGCGCAGATCGTGAACTCCTTCGTGGACTCGATCCTCGCCGTCGACGCGAACGCGAATGTCGTCGTCCTCGGTGACATCAACGACTTCGAGTTCTCGGAGACGATGGGACATCTCACGGCCGGCGGCGTCCTGCATCCGCTCATGAGCACGCTCCCGCAGGCCGAGCGGTACAGCTACGTCTTCGAGGGGAACTCCCAGTCCCTCGACCACATCGTCGTCAGCAACAGCCTGTTCTCGAGCCCCTTCGCGTACGACCCGGTGCACGTCAACGCGGAGTTCTTCGACCAGCTGTCGGATCACGACCCGCAGGTGGCGCGGTTCTTCGTCAACACGGCGCCGACCGCGGATGCGGGCGGCCCGTACGCGGTCGCCGAAGGCGGCTCGGTCGTGCTGTCCGCGACCGGGTCCGATGCGAACGGCGACTCGCTGACCTACGCGTGGGACCTCGACAACAACGGGAGCTTCGAGACCGCAGGTCAGACGCCGACCTACACCGCGGGTGACGGCCCGGCCAGTCCCACTGTTCGCGTGCAGGTCAGCGACGGGACGGCGACGACGGTCGACGAGGCAACGGTGAACATCTCGAACGTCCCTCCGACCGCGATGTTCTCCGCGCCGGCGGAGACCTTCGCGGGCTTCCCGTTCGCGCTGTCCCTGACGGGCGCCTCGGACCCGTCCGCTGCCGACAGGGCTGCCGGGTTCCAGTACGCCTTCGACTGCGGGAACGGCTACGGGGCGTTCGGAACGTCGTCGACGGCGACGTGCACGCCCACGAGCACGGGCGCGCTCGGCGTCGGCGGCAAGATCCGCGACAAGGACGGCGGCGTGAGCGAGTACCGCGCGACGGTCAACGTGTCCGTCACGTTCAGGAGCCTCTGCGACCTCGTCCACGAGTACACGAGCGACACGAAGACGCAGGACAAGCTCTGCGGGCACCTCGACCTCGCGGCAGGGGCGCCAAGCGAGGCAGCAAAGCAGGCGCACCTGCGGAACTTCCGCAACGAGGTCGACAAGGCGCTGGCCGACGGCCATCTTTCCGCAGCGGAAGCCGAGACGCTCAAGCGGCTCTCAACGCGGCTCTAGGAACGTACTGGTGGGAGCGCCCCCGGGGCGCTCCCACCGGTCATTTCGCCAGCTCGGTCGACCGCGATTCGCGGATGACTGTGACCTTGATCTGGCCGGGGTACTCGAGCTCCTGCTCGATCTCGCGGGCGATCTCGTAGGAGAGGAGCACCGCGCCGTCGTCGTCGATCTCGCCCGGCTTGACGATGACGCGGATTTCTCGGCCGGCCTGGAGCGCGTAGACCTTCTCCACCCCCTCCTTGCGGGCCGCGATCTCCTCGAGCGCCTCCAGCCGCTTGATGTAGTTCTCGAGCGTGTCGCCGCGGGCACCGGGCCTGGACCCCGAGATCGCGTCGGCGGCGACGACGAGGACCGCCTCCACCGTCTGCGGCTGGATCTCGTAGTGGTGCGCGGCGATTGCGTGGACGACCGCCTCCGACTCGCCGTAGCGCTTCGCGTACTCGGCCGAGATCTGCGCGTGTGACCCCTCGACCTCGTGCGTGAGCGCCTTGCCGAGGTCATGGAGTAGCGCCGCGCGTTTGGCAGTGAGGACACCGGCGTCGAGCTCGGCGGCCATGATTCCCGCCAGGTGCACGACCTCGAGCGTGTGCTTGAGGACGTTCTGGCCGTAGCTCGTCCGGTAGTGGAGGCGGCCGAGGATCTTCACGAGCTCGGGGTGGAACTCGCCCCCGTTCGCCTCGAAGACAGCCTGCTCGCCGGCCTGCCGGATGTGATCCTCGATCTCCGCCTTCGACTGGTAGTACATCTCCTCGATCCGCGCGGGCTGGATCCGGCCGTCTTCGATCAGCTTGCCGAGCGTCAGACGGGCGATCTCGCGGCGGATGCCGTCGAAGGACGAGAGGACGACGGCCTGCGGCGTGTCGTCGATGATGATGTCGACTCCGGTCAGGTGCTCGAGGGTGCGGATGTTGCGCCCCTCACGGCCGATGATGCGGCCCTTCATGTCGTCGCTGGGCAGCTCGACGACCGACGAGGTCGTCTCGGCGGCATGACTCGCAGCGACCCGCTGAAGCGCGTCGGCGACAAGGTTGCGAGCGCGGCGCCTCGCGTCCAGCTGTGCCTCCTCCTCCAGGTGCCTGACGCGGCGAGCAAGCTCGTGGCGGATGCCGCCTTCCGCACGCTCGAGGAGCTCGGCCTTCGCCTCGTTGACGGTCAGACCAGAGAGCCGCTCGAGCTCGCCGAGCTCCCGGTCCTTCGCATCCTTGAGGTCGATCTGGAGCTCCTTGATGTGCGTCTCGCGATCGGCCAGGCCCTGTTCGCGGCGAAGGAGCTCGGTCAGCTTCGCCTCGAGCTCGTCCTGCTTCGCGAGGACACGCTCCTCGAGCTTGGTGATCTGGCCGCGGCGCTCCTGGGCGTCCCGCTCGGCCTCGGCACGGACGCGCACCGCCTCCTCGCGTGCCTCGATCTCGGCCTCGCGGCGCAGGTTGTCCGCTTCCCGCTTTGCGTTGTTGATCAGCTCGTCTCGACGCGCCGCGGCCTCCCCGAGGCTCGACCGACCCAGAACCTGCATCACCACGAGCAGGAGAGCCGCTCCGAGGACGAGGCCGATAGCGATTCCGGCAGCGACGAGCATGGGCTCTCCTGGGGTCGTTTACCCCACCATCAGGCCCGAGCAGAGCGCTCTGATTTGCGGCCGTCGGCGACGGCCGTACCGTTCGGTGCCGCTAGCGAGCTCTAGCTAGCGACGCCTCCGTCCCATCGCTGGTTGGTGTCCTCATCAGTGATCGGTTTCGATTGGTCTCAGAAAACGCGTCTGTGCAGGCAAAATGGTGAGTGAAGCGCTTCTCAGCATACCGGATCGTCGATGAGCGGTTCGAGCGAGGCCCGCGAGAATCCCTTGGCGGCCAGATAGCGGAGCGCTCGGTCACCGCCTCCGCGCCGCTCGAAGATGCGCGCTGCGCGCTCGGCCTCGCCTTCGAGGCCCTCGAGGATCTCCGCGATCTCCTGCCGATCGATCCCGTGGCGCCGGAGGTCGTTGCGGATCAGGGAATCGCTGCCGTTCTTGGCCGCGAGGCCTCGCGCGCGGGCCTCCGCGAAACGCGCGTCCGACTGGAGGCCGGCGGCGGCGAGCTCGTCGAGTGCCTCGTCCCGTTCCTCGGCCGGAATGCCGGCACGCTCGAGGCGCAGCTCGAGCTCGCGACGCGAGCGGTCGCGATGGCTGAGCGCGCGGAGCGCGAGCTCCCTCGCCTGGGGCAACGGCGCGCCTACTTGGCGGCGGCCGCGACCTCCGCCTCTGCTTCGGCGGCCGCGTCGGTGGTGCCGTTGCCCTCCGCAGTCGGAAGCAGCCGAGCGGAGACGACCTGGTCCGGCCCGACCTCGGTCTGGATCTGCGCGAGGATCTTCTGCGTCACGTCGGGGTGCTCTCGAAGGAACGCGGTCGCGTTCTGGCGTCCCTGGCCGAGCCGCTCCTCCTGGAAGCTGAAGTAGGAGCCAGACTTCTGGACCGCCTTCCGCTCGAGCCCGGTATCGAGCACCGTGCCCTCCCAGGAGATTCCCTGCCCGTAGATGATGTCGAACTCGGCCTGCTTGAACGGCGGCGCGACCTTGTTCTTCACGACCTTGACGCGGACGCGGTTGCCGAACGCCTCGACGCCGTCCTTCAGCGTCTCGATGCGGCGGATGTCGAGGCGGACCGACGAGTAGAACTTGAGCGCGCGGCCGCCCGGAGTCGTCTCCGGATTCCCGAACATGACGCCGATCTTCTCGCGGAGCTGGTTCGTGAAGATGCAGATCGTCTCCGTCCGGTTCAGCGTGCCGGCGAGCTTCCGGAGCGCCTGGCTCATCAGTCGAGCCTGGAGGCCGACGTGGCTGTCCCCCATCTCACCCTCGATCTCGGCGCGCGGCGTCAGCGCGGCGACCGAGTCCACGGCGACGACGGACAGCGCGCCGCTGCGGATCAGGAGCTCCGCGATCTCGAGCGCCTGCTCGCCGTTGTCCGGCTGCGAGACCAGGAGATCCTCGATGTTGACGCCGATCTTGCCTGCGTACTGCGGGTCCAT
This sequence comes from uncultured Actinomycetes bacterium, assembly GCA_963827705.1. Lineage (GTDB taxonomy): Bacteria > Actinomycetota > Thermoleophilia > Gaiellales > Gaiellaceae > JACDAN01. The sequence continues at coordinate 157,326 of CAWHBN010000016.1, read as the reverse complement.
CGCATGCTCGGCGTCGATGAAGGCGCAGATGCCGCCTCGGCGCTGAGCCTCGGCGATCACGTGGTAGACGAGCGTCGTCTTTCCCGAGGACTCCGGGCCGAAGATCTCGACGATCCTGCCCCGCGGGAGGCCGCCGATCCCGAGCGCGAGGTCGAGCGCGAGCGACCCGGTCGACACGGAGCCGACCGACACGTGGGCCCGGTCGTTCATCCGCATGACGGCGCCCTTGCCGAACTGGCGCTCGATCTGTCCGAGAGCGGTGTCGAGTGCCTCTTCGCGACTCATCCGATCAACCTCCTAGCGGTACCGATTCCAAGACTCTGTACTGCGCCCCGGTCGGCCGCAGGGCTGACATGTAAACAGCAGCGTCGGACGGTCGGAAGTGCCCGAGATCCGGCACCGGCGGATCCAGCCTGGGCCGCGAGCGGAAGCGCAGAACCGTGACGTGCGGGAGCCACGGCCGATCCTTCGCGCTCGTACACGCCGAGACGCTCCAGGCGGTCGAAGAGCGCCTCTGCGACCCGTGCTCCTTCCCCCGTCTCGTCTTCCAGGACGACCATCCCGACGCTTCTCGTCTCCCGGTAGCGAACGGCCGAGAAGACGATCTCTCCGGGGTGTGCGGCCGCCTCTCCGAGCGCGCCGGCGACGGCGGCAAGCTCCGTTGACGGCCTCGACCCGAGGAACGCGAGCGTGACGTGAAGATGCTCGCGCGGGACGATCCTTCCCTCCCGGAGGTGCTCGGACTGCCACTGCTCGAGCCTGTCGAGCGTGGAATCGGGAAGCCTGAGGGCACAGAAGAGGCGCAGTCGCTCACTGCCCTCGACGCTACCCGCCGAGCTCACGCCTGTGTGTGCCGGCTCTGTGCCAGAACGCGCCTCAGCAGGTGAAGCGCCGAGGCCGCCGCACGCCGTCGGACCGCGGCCCGGTCTCCGGGGAGATGGAGCTTCATCGCCTCCTCCGCCGCCGGGGTCGACGCATGCAGGTGGACCAGGCCGACCGGCTTCTCGGCCGTCCCTCCGCCCGGCCCCGCGATGCCCGTGACCGACACGCCCACGTCCGCGCCGAGCGTCCCCCGGACGCCCTGCGCCATTGCCGCCGCCGTTTCCGCCGAGACCGCACCGTGCCGGGTCAGGATGGCGTCGGAGACCGCGAGCAGCTCGCGCTTCAGGCGATTGTCGTAGGCCACGACGCCGCCTGCGAACGTCTCGCTCGAGCCGGGCACCGACGTGAGCCGCGCAGCCACGAGCCCGCCGGTGCAGCTCTCGGCTGCTGCGATCGAAAACCGCTGCTCTCGGGCCAGATCCAGCACGAGCTCCTCGACGGGACGCTCGTCGTCGGCGAACAGCGCCTGCGGCAGTCCCTCGGCCAGCGCCCGTTGGAGGGTGTTCGCATGGCTCTCCGCGCCAGGCCGGACGACGAGGTCGACCTGTACCTCGAGGTCGTGCGCGCAGATCGTGATGTCGACGCCCTCGCCCTCTCCCCCGGCCCGCTCGACCACCCGGGCCACGGCCGACTCGGGCAGGCCGAAGAACCGGAGAATGCGGTGGTCGGGTCGGCTCGCCGCCTCCAGCACACGCTGGACAGCCGCCGTCTCGAGCGCCCGCGCCCACAACCGTTGGAGCTCCCCCGGCGGCCCGGGCAGCACGACCACGACGCTCCCCTCCACTTCCAGGACGAGGCCCGGTGCTGTGCCGGCCAGGCCGAGCGACTCGGCGCCTTCCGGGATCGTCGCCTGCTTCCGAACGCCGGACTCGAACTCCTCGTACGGGCGCCGAAACCGCTCCGAGAGCCCGCGGACGACCCCGCCGATCTCGCGCTCGAGGGCCGGATCGACCACGAGCTCCCGGCCGGCGACCCGGGCCAGCGTCTCCACGGTCCGGTCGTCGTGCGTCGGCCCGAGCCCACCGGAGGTCACGACGAGGCCTGCGCCGAGCGACTCCCGAAAGGCCGCCTCGAGCCCCTCGGGATGGTCTCCGACGACCAGGATGCGCTCCGGCTCGATCCCGCGGGTGCTCAGCTCGCGCGCCAGGAACGGGCCGTTCTCGTCGGTGCGACCGCCGCGGACGAGCTCACTCCCCGTGACGAGGACGACCGCTGTCGGATTGCTCAAGCGGGAGAGCGAACCGGAATCACACGCCGTGCAGTGATCACGACCGCCGTCGTGTTGCCGCGTCCGGGCACCCCCACGACACGCCCGTTCACCTTGAGCCGAAGATTCCCAGGCCGGCCCATGACGACGTGCATCCGGCGCTGGGCGAAGCGGATCGTCGAGCCTGCCTCGAGCGTGCCGCGGTACAGCTCCCGGCCGGCGGCGGTGCGCTGATGCACCTCCACCCAGGAGTCGCCGAGCGCACCGGTGATCGTCAGGCGCGCGATCGGCGCCGCGGGACGCGCGCGCTTGCGAGCAGGCTGCTTCGCGCGGGTCTCTGCGGGAGGCTGCGAGGAGAAGTCCGGAATGGCCGTCTCGGGCGTATCGCTGCCGAACCGCCAGGCGACGACGACGAGTGCCGTGACGATCCCGATGGCTGCGAGCGCGACCAGGACGACGCTCGACTCCACTCGCGGGTTCCGCCCGACCGTCGACTTGTTCTGCGCCCGAAGCGGCGTCTCCTCGTCGCCGGGGATGTACCGCGAGTTGTACTCGTCGACGTAGAGCTGCCCGTCGAGGCCCAGGTACTCCGCGTACGTCCTGAGGAAGCCCTTGACGTACGTCTGGCCCGGGAGGATGTCGAACTGCTCGTCCTCGAGGGCGCGCAGATACTTGCCGCGAATCTTGGTCGCCTGCTCCACCTCGACGAACTCGAGGCCCTGGCGCAGGCGCGCCTCGCGCAGGCTGTTACCAATCTCGAACACGGCGGCCGCCCGATTGTAGGCGGACCTCTCTCAGGCTGCGAATTCCCGCAGTACGTAGTAGGTGGCCACGGAGATCGTGGCGGTCACGGCCAGGTAGAGGCCGGCGTATCCGAGGACGCGGCCCACGGCGGCGACCGACCGGCCACGAGTCCTGCCGAGTGTCCGGTCGGCTTGCCGGCGCCCGCGACGGCCCAGGATGATCGCGGTCAGCGACAGCACGAACGCCGGCGGGATCGAGACTGCCGACTCGAGCAGCGTCATCACGTCGTAGAACTCCGCCGCGATCACGGCGGCGGGGATCACAGCGACGCCGGCCAGCCCGAACAGCACGGAGAACACCGCGCTGACGCTCGTGGGCCGGTCCTCGCTACTGCTTTTCGTAGGGCCGGCCAATGGCTGCGGGCGGGATCGAACGGCCGATCACGCCGGCGACGGCGATGAGGGTCAGGACGTAGGGAAGCGCCTGGAAGAGCGTGCCGTAGGTCGCCCACCCTTCGACGTTCTCGAGCCGCGGCGCGACAGCGCTCGCGAAGCCGAAGAGGAGGGCGGCGCCGAGCGCACCGAACGGGTGCCACTTGCCGAAGATCAGCGCCGCCAGAGCGATGAAGCCACGTCCTGCCGTCATGTTCTCGGTGAAGGAGTGCACGAAGCCAAGCGAGAGGTAGACACCGCCCATCGCGGCCAACGCACCGGAGACGATCACTGCTGCATACCTCGTCGCGTAGACGGAGATCCCAACCGTGTCTGCCGCCCTCGGATGCTCGCCGACGGCACGGATCCGGAGCCCGACCGCCGTCTTGAAGACGATGATCCAGGCGAGAACGACGGTCGCCAATGCGAGCCACACGAGGAGGTTCAGCTGGCCGAACGTTCGCTCGAGAAAGGAGCCGAGCCCCTCGGGCGGGATTCGTGCGAGCCAGTCGAGATGCACGTCGGGAACCTGCGGGAGGTCGCCGGGCGTCCCCTCGTTTCCGTACGTATCGATGTAGACGTAGCCCGTGATTCCCAGTGCGAGGAAGTTGATCGCCGTCCCGCTGACGATCTGGTCGGAGCGAAGGTGGATCGAGAAGGCTGCGTGCACGAGCGCCAGCGACGCCCCGGCCAGCATGCCGATGAGGATGCCGAGGACCCACGAACCCGTCTTGTCCGCGCCGTAGACGCCGAAGAACGCCCCCATCAACATCATCCCCTCGAGGCCGATGTTGACGACGCCGCTCCGCTCGGAGAACAGGCCGCCGATTGCGGCGAACGTCAGCGGCGTGGCGAAGCGAAGCGTGGCGGCGAACAGCGCCGACCACGTAATCACGACCTCGAGGTTCCCCACTGCCGCGTTTGTGGCCAGAAGGCCGCCGAGGAGCCCGATGATCGCGATGCAGACGCCGCTCCATCCCAGCCGCGTGTAGCCGTGCCGCCACGACCAGAGGCCTGCCCCCAGCCCGCCGAGGCCGATCGCGATCGGCAACGCGGCCGTTCGTGTGGTCAGCGGCGGAAGGGCGACCCAGAAGGCAATGAGGCCGAGCAGGATGGAAGCGACCCCGAGGGCGAGCCCGGGCTCGATCCGCGGGTGCACGGCGCGCTGCAGGATGCTCTCGACCCGGACGCTCAGAGGCCCTTCACCGCCTCGGGCCGCTTACGGCGGAGCTTGAGCCGTGCGCGCCACAGGTAGAGGATCAGCAGGTCGGCGCCGACGAAGAGGACGACGAGCCCCTGGATGATCAGCGTCAGGTTGCTTGCGAGCTCCGGCGCGAAGATCGTGGGATCGAGGTTGCGGGTCGACGTGCCGTTCAGCAGCGCACCGAAGAGGAGCGCGCTGAAGAAGATGCCGACCGCGGTGTTGCGGCCGAGGAGGGCGACTGCGATCCCGATGAACGCGACCTGGGAGGAGACCTGCACGCTCGTCAGGTCGACGCGGAAGAGCCAGCCGAGCAGGTCGACGCCGCCCGCGAGCCCGGCGAAGGCTCCGGAGATCGCCATCGCCAGGAAGTAGTTGCGTCCGACGCTGATTCCGCTGTACCTCGCGGCCTCCGGGTTGAAGCCGACAGCGCGGACCTCGAACCCCAGGGTCGTCCTGTTCAGGACGACCCAGAAGAGGATCAAGCAGCCGATGGCCGCAAAGAAGCCGATGTGGAGGCCCTGCAGGATCGGGTCGCCCCAGAAGACGTTGAGTTTCGCCCCCTCGGAGATCGGCTCCGTGACCGGCACGGACTCCTGCGCCGGATCCTGAAGCGGCCCCTGGAACCCGACCAGGTAGCTGCCGATCCAGAGCGCCGTCCAGTTGAGCATGATCGTCGAGATCACCTCGTGGGCGCCGACGGTCGCCTTGAGGATTCCGGCGATTCCGGCCCACAGAGCACCTGCGAGAGCTCCGGCGCCGGCGGCGAGAACGATGTGGGGAACGTGCGGCAGATCCGGCATCGCCACTCCGACCTGCGATGCGGCGATCATCCCGGCGATGTACTGGCCCTGGCCGCCGATGTTGAAGAGCCCGCAGCGGAACGCGAAGGCCACCGCGAGGCCGACGAAGATCAGCGTCGTCGTGATGATCAGCGTCTGCTGGAGGTTGAGGCCCGCAATGAACCGCTCCTGGCCGCGAACCCAGGGGAAGAACCAGTTGAGGCCGGTGCCGTTGAAGATCGCCTTGTAGGTGTCGATCGGGTTCTTGCCCGTGGTGAAGAGGACGACGAGCCCTCCGACGAAGAAGGCGAACAACGCTGTGAGGACCGGTGTGATGACTCCGCCTGCCCGCGTGTAGAGGTCCATGCGGGCGGCCATGCTGGGCATCGCGTCGGGGTCGGACGCCGGTTTCGGCTCGGGCGGAGGTGCAACGTCGCTCACGACGCCACCTCCTCGATCCTCCCGCCCGTCATCGCGATTCCGAGCTCCTCCTCGCTGACGTCGGGGCCGTACTCCGCGACGATCTGCCCCTCGTAGAGGACCAGGATTCGATCGGCGAGGGACAACACTTCCTCCAGCTCGAGTGAGACGAGAAGCACCGCGCGGCCTTCGTCACGCTCCTCGACGAGCCGGCGATGGACGAACTCGATTGCGCCGACGTCGAGGCCGCGTGTGGGCTGGGCGGCGATCAACACGCGCGGGTCACGTGCGACCTCGCGCGCGACCACCACCTTCTGCTGGTTTCCGCCCGACAATGCGCCCGCCCGCGTCCGCGGTCCGCCGCCGCGAACATCGAACTCCTGGAGGAGCTTCCTCGCCCAGGCGACGACCCGTCCCGGCCGCAGCCAGCCGAACTTCGCGAAGGGCTGCTTGTCGAAGTCGTGGAGCGTCAGGTTCTCGGCGAGGGTGAACTCGAGGACGAGGCCGCGCCGCTGGCGATCCTCGGGGATGTGGCCGAGGCCCGAGTCGTACCGGCTATGTGCGTTCGAGGCCGTCACGTCACGGCCTGCGATCTGGATGCTGCCGCCGCTCGACTTGCGGAGGCCGGAGAGGGCCTCGATGAACTCGCTCTGGCCGTTCCCGTCGACACCTGCGAGCGCGACGATCTCCCGCGCCCGCACGTCGAGCGAGACGCCGCGCACGGCTTCGAGGTCACGGTCGTCGAGTACCTGCAGGTTCTCGACGCGGAGGAGGGGCTCGCCGGGATCGACCGGCGGCTTCTCGACCCTGAGCAGGACTTCGCGGCCGACCATCAGGCGCGCAAGTCCCTGGGGAGTCGCACCTTCGCGAGGAACCGTGTCGATCTTCTTGCCGCGTCGGAGGACGGTGACGCGCTCGGCGATCTCGAGCACCTCACGAAGCTTGTGACTGATGAAGATGATCGACATGCCCTCGCGCTGGAGCGTGCGCAGGATTGCGAAGAGCTCGTCGGCTTCCTGGGGAGTCAAGACAGCGGTGGGCTCGTCGAGGATCAGGATGTCCGCGCCCCGGAAAAGCGCCTTCAAGATCTCGACGCGCTGCTGCTGCCCGACGGTGATCCTCTCGACCTTGGCGTCGGGGTCGATGGCGAAGTTGAACGTGGCGGCGAGGTCGCGGACTCGTCGAATCGCCGCGTCGTAGTCGAGGAAGACGCCGGCCGTGCGCGGTTCCTCGGCGAGGACGATGTTCTCGGCGACGGTCATCACCGGGATCAGCATGAAGTGCTGGTGCACCATCCCGACTCCCAACTCGATCGCCGCTTTGGGCGAGGAAATGCGTACGGGCTCGCCGTTGATGCGGATCTCTCCCTCGTCGGGGTGGTACAGCCCGTAGAGGATGTTCATCAGCGTCGACTTCCCCGCTCCGTTCTCACCAAGAAGCGCGTGGACCTCGCCGCGGCGGAGGTCGAAGTCGACGTGGTCGTTGGCGAGGACGCCCGGGAAGGACTTTGTGATCCCGCGCAGCTCGAGGATCGGACGTTCTCGCTCGGCCATCCCGAGGAGATCCTAAGGGGGCGGGATAACCCGCCCCCTCAGGTACTGACTAGTTAGGCGGCCGGGGGCTTGATCTTGCCCTGAGCGATCAGCTTCTTGATCGCGTTGGCCTTGCGTGTGTACTCGAGCCGCTTGGCCCTCGGGAGCCTGGTGCTCAGCTTCCCGAAGCCAACGCCGGCGTTCCTGACGGTGTAGTTGGCGTTGTAGCCGCCACGGAACCCGCGAGGGTTCGCCTTGAACGCCTTGATCATGTCGTAGACGGCGACGTCAACCTTCTTCGTCGCGCTCGTGAGGACGTGCTTTCCGAGGAAGCCCTGGTCAGCATCGACGCCGATGCCCCAGATCTTCCGCTCCTTCGTGGCGGTGAGCCCGCCGAGGCCACACTGACCCGCGACCATGAAGGCGATCTTCGAGCCACGCTCGATCTGGTTGAGCGTCGTCTCCTTGCACTTCGCCTGGTCGGCGAACGTGGGATCGTTTGCGTAGTTCACGAGGACCCTGACGCGCCGGTTCGCGCGCCTGGCGCCGGCCCTGTAGCCGGCGATGAACCTCACGATCGCCGGGACCTTGTTCGCGCCGACGGCCGAGATGACGTCCGACCCCCGCTGGTCCTTGACGACCAGACCTGCGATGTAGCCGGCGAGATACCCCGCTTCCTGCTCCTTGAACTGGATGCCGCGGACGTTCGTCGGCTTCGAAGAGAGATCGGGCCAGTTGACGTCGACACCCGCGAACTTCGTGTTCGGGAACTTCGGCGCAACCGCATCGATCGGTCCAAAGGCAAACAGGACGCCGACCGGGATCACGAGGCCGTAGCCCTGCTGAGCAGCCGCAGCCAGGTTCGGCGTGCGGTCGTTGGCCGAGTTCGTGATGAACGCGCGACCCTGGATGTTCAACTGCTTCACTGCCCTCTGCAGTCCGACGTACGAGAGGTGGTTGAAGCCCTTGTCGTTCAGGCCGCCGATGTCCGTGACGATCGCGACTCTATTCGCGTTCTGATTGGACTTCGACGGCGCCGCATTTGCCGCCAGCGCAGCGACGAGCATGGCCATAATTGCCAGCACGCCGAGGCCAAGCGGCATAAGACGTCTTGCCTTCACTGATTCCTCCCCTTCTTGAGGTTTGTGCTGCCGCGAGAGATCAAAAGGTGATGCTAGACCCCGAAGCCTCAGACGTGAAGGGGTGGTGAAAGTTAGTCGCGGCTGGCGCTGAGAACGGCCTCGTCGACGAGTACGCGCCGCGGCTTGGAGCCCTCGTAGCCGGAGATGATCCCGCGCCGCTCGAGCATGTCGATCAGGCGGCCCGCCCGCGTGTAGCCAACCCGTAGCCGGCGCTGGAGGAGCGACACCGATGCCGTCTGTGTGTGGACGACGATGTCGATCGCCCGGTCGAGCAGAGGGTCCTGATCGGGGTCGAAGTCCTCGTCGCCGTCGCCGAGCTCCTCCGGAGGCGTCTCGGGCGCCTCGAGCAGCGACTCGTCCAGCTCCTGGCCCCGCTGGGTGCGGCACTGCTCGACGAGGAGCGCGATCTCCTCTTCGGTCACGTAGGCGCCCTGCACGCGCTGGAGACGTGAGGTCCCGAGCGGCTTGAAGAGCATGTCTCCCTGGCCGAGGAGGCTCTCGGCGCCGGACTGGTCGAGGATCACGCGAGAATCGGTCTGGCTGGAGACGGCGAACGCGATCCGGGACGGAACGTTCGCCTTGATCATCCCGGTGATGACGTCCACGGAGGGACGCTGCGTCGCGAGGACGAGGTGGATCCCGACGGCGCGCGACTTCTGCGCGAGGCGGATGACGGCGTCCTCGACCTGCTGAGGCGAGATCATCATCAGGTCGGCCAGCTCGTCGATGACGACGAGCAGGTACGGCAGCGTCTCCTCCCCACGCTGGCGGAATGCGCGGTTCGCCTCCGGCAGGTTGCGCGCGCGCACCGTTGCGAGGCGCTCGTAGCGGCGCTCCATCTCTGCGAGGACGTTGGTGAGGACGATCGAGGCCTCCTTCGGGCTGGAGACGACGGGGGTCAGGAGGTGCGGGATCGACTCGTAGAGCGAGAGCTCGATCCGCTTGGGGTCGATGAGGATCAGGCGCGCGTCGTCGGGAGTCGCGCGGAGCAGGACCGAGGTGAGGATCGTGTTGATGCAGCCGGACTTGCCGGAGCCGGTGGTTCCTGCGATCAGGAGGTGCGGCATCCGCGCGAGGTCGGTCCAGACGGCGTTGCCGGAGATGTCCTTCCCAAGCCAGACGGACAGCGGGCTCGCCGTCGCCGGGAGCTGGTCGAAGACATCGCCGAGCGTGACGAGATTCGGCGACAGGTTCGGGACCTCGACGCCGACCGCCTGCTTGCCCGGGATCGGCGCCAGGATGCGGATCTCCGTCGTCGCGAGCGCGTACGAGAGGTCGTCCTTGAGCGCCGAGATCTTGGACATCTTCGTTCCGGCCGCGAGCTGGAGCTCGTAGCGGGTGACCCGCGGGCCGGTGATCTCGCCGACGACCCGTGCATCGACACCGAAGTCGGCCAGAGCGCGGGTCAGGGACTCCGCGACCTTGCCGTTGTCGCTCTTGCCGGCTGCCCGGGCGGGGGCGCGCTTCAGCATCGACGGCTCGGGCAGGACGTAGTCCGCCTTCGCCGGTGCGGGCGGATCGAACAGGTTCTGCTGCTCGCTGGTCTCGGTCGGCTCGTCCATCGAGTGGAGGAGCGGCGGGGGCTCCGACTGGCCGACGACGTCGGGGAAGTCCGAGACCGCGTCCACTGGCGGGTGGTCGTCTCTCGGCCTGAGCGGGATCGTGGGTGCGAGCGGCCGGTCGTCGAGCGTCGAGCGCCGGTCGACCCGGCGCCTGGCGGCGGTGTGGGCGCGGCGGACGGCGCCGTGGGAGCGCTGGACGAGCGCGCCGACCGATGCACCCGACAGGAGCAGGATCCCGGCAATCGCGAAGGCGGTGCCGGCGATCAGGGTGCCGGTGCGGCCAATGAGGGTCCCGACCACCTCGTCCAGCACCGTCCCGACGTACCCGCCCGAATCGGCGAGCAGGAGAAAGACCCCGAGCGCCGTCGAGGCGAGGCCCCAGCGGAACGGGTGCACTTGAGCGAGGCGGCTCCGGCCGAGCATCAACAAGCCGACGATCATGAGGGCCGCAGGGACGAGGTAGCCGGCGTCGCCGACCAGCGCCCACAGGCCGTCCACGATCCAGCCCCCCGCCGTGCCTCCCTCCCACTCGAGGTAGACGAGCGTCGAGAGGAACAGGCCGGCCGCGACGAGGCCGAGGCCGATCAGCTCGGGATGGTGGTGGCTGCGCTCCTTCGCCGGGCGCCTTCGCCGCTTGACGCGCGAGGGCACGCGCGGTCTGAGGGTGCGCTTCTTGCGGCGTTTCGCCATGCGCGCCTGCTTCGACGCGCCTGCGTTGTCCCCTCTACGAGGGCGATGGGTCGGTGGCTACGGTCCCGCCGTGCCGATCGGCTATCTGGTCACCACGGCGCTGGCGGCCGTGTGCACCGCGTTCGCGCTTGCGCCACCGCGGCCGCGGCAGTCGAGCCGGTCGAACAGGAGCTACTGGCTCGGCTTCCTGGTCAACGAGCTGCCGTTCGTGGCCTTCTACTGGCTTCTTGCCTCGACCCTCCTGGCCCTCGCCCAGGGCGATCTCGACTCGACGGTCGGTTGGATCGGGCTCGGCGTCGCGGTGGCGGCGACAGTGGGGCTCGCGGTAGTCGCCTGGCGGGGGCTGCAAGCCGGTCCCGCGCTCGACCGTGCGCTGAGCGAGGGCCTCGGTTCCGGTTGGAGGAAGGCCGTCGATCCTGAGGTGGCTGCCCGGTTCCGTCGCCAACTGCCACTCGGCTCGATCCTGTTTGCGCCGTTCTTCATGCGCCGTCGCGACGTCGTTCGGGTCGCGGACATCAGCTACGGCGACGCGGGTCGGAGGAACCTGCTCGACGTGTACCACAACCGCTCGAGCCCCTCGGGTGGGCCCGTGCTCGTCTACTTCCACGGCGGAGCATTCCGCAGCGGGAGGAAGAACCGCGAGGCTCGTCCCTTGCTCTACCGCCTGGCGAGCCAGGGGTGGGTGTGCATCAGCGCCAACTACCGCTTGAGCCCGGCCGCCAGGTTCCCGGACCACCTGATCGACGCCAAGAAGGTGATCGCCTGGGCGCGGGAGCACGGACGGGAATACGGCGCGAACACGGACGTGATGATCGCGGCGGGCAGCTCCGCAGGTGGTCACCTCGCCTCGATGACCGCTCTCACGCCCAACGATCCCGGCTTCCAGCCCGGCTTCGAGGGTGCAGACACGTCGGTCAGCGCGGCGATCGTCCTGTACGGCTACTTCGGCTCCCTCGGCCGCACCGAGCAGCCTTCCTCACCCTCGGCCTACGTGCGGAGCGATGTGCCGCCGTTCTTCGTGGTGCACGGCGATCGGGACACCGTGGTGGTCGTCGAGGACGCACGCCGCTTCGTCGAGCAGCTGCGGCGGGCATCGTCACAGCCGGTCGTCTACGCGGAGCTGCCCGGCGCACAGCACGGGTTCGACCTCTTCCACTCCCTTCGCTTCGAACGCGTGGTCGACGCGATCGAGGGCTTCACCGCCTGGGTGCGATCCCGGAGCGCCGGAGGAGCTACCTAGAGCTCAGCGCACCCGAAACCAGGTCCTGCCGGGATACGCCATCGAGATGGCCCACGCACATCGAAAGGTCGAGCAGCCCTTCGCGATCACGGGTGCGAAGGTGATCGTCTTGCCTCGGATCCGGTAGCTGAACGTCACCTTGGGAAACTCCTTGAAGATGACGACCGTTCGGTTGCCCGTGAGGCGGTACGTGCCGTCGTCGACCGGCCGGCCTCGCCAGTCGAGCGAGCCGAACATCCGGGTCTTGGTGAAGAAGTGCGAGTGCCTGCGGGGGACGGCTCCGTTGCAGGGATTCGTCGGGTCCTTGATCTGATCCGGCCGCATGACTCCGGGAATGAAGCCGTTCCCCGCAATGAATTCCAGAACCCACTTGTCTTGACCTGCTCTCCTGAGCGCCGTCGCAAGCTCGGAGCAGGTGGTCACCCTCCGCCAGGTCCCGACAAGCGGGGGTTGCGCGGTTGCAACCTCGGCTTGCGCCGTCGCCGCGCCACTCGAGCTGCTTCCGGCCACGACGGCGATCGCCAGGAGGATGGCCGTGATCAAACCTCGTCGAGAACGCCGCAGCAACTGGGGCCAGTATGTCCCGCGAAGCCCTTCCCGGCAACCATGCAGCTTTAGCCGAGGCTCGCGATCCGCTCGTGGAGGAGCTCGATGAACGCCCGGCCGTCGATCTCCACGCCCACATGGGCGTTCGGCTCGTTCTCGGTGCGCCGCCACAGGTCGACCACGGTCCTTCCGCGGCAGAGCTCGGAGCCGCAGTCGATCTCGACGTGCCGGTGCTCGGTCTCGACGAGATCCGGGCGGAAGACGTGCGCGAGCGCCACGGCGTCGTGGATCGGCGAGCCGTCGAACCCGTACGTCTGGGAGTGGAAGCGGTTGTAGAACTCCCACAGCTCTGCCACGAGCGTGCCGGTGCGGCCGGTGCTGCGGAGTCGCTCTGCGTCAGCCTTCGTCATCAGCGCCTGGTGGGTGACGTCGAGGCCGATCATGGTGACGTCGAGCCCGCTCTCGAAGACCCGGGCCGCCGCCTCTGGATCGGCCCAGATGTTGAACTCCGCCGCAGGCGTGACGTTTCCGAGCCCGATCGAGCCGCCCATCAGCACGATCCGCTTCGGCTGCGCCTCCGGGTAGCGCGCGAGCGTCAGCGCCACGTTCGTCAGAGGCCCGACCGCAACGATGGTGGCGCCGTCGGCGTGACGACCGAGGAAGTCCACCGCGTGCTCGTCCAGCGGCACGCCCTGTGCCGCCGGTAGGTCGGGCCCGTCGAGGCCGGTCTCACCGTGGACGTACTTGGCGACGTAGGGCTCGCGGACGATGGGCCGGTCGGCGCCCGCCGCGACCGAGACGTCGGTGCGGCCCGAGAACTCGAGGATCCGGATCGCGTTCGCCGTCGTCTTCTCGAGCGTCTGGTTGCCCGCCACCGTCGTCACGCCGAGAAGCTCGATCTCGGGGCTCGCGAGCGCCAGGAGGAGCGCGATCGCGTCGTCGTGACCGGGGTCGCAGTCGAGGATGATCCGCTCAGCCAAGGATCTCGTCCACCTCGTCGGCGGTCGGAAGCGAGGGCTGGGCGCCGGGCCGGGACGCTGCGATCGCCCCGGCCGCGCACGCGCGGCGCAGCGACTCGTCCCAGTCGCGGCCCTCGAGGTGCGAGACGACGAGGCACGCGGTGAACGCGTCGCCCGCCGCGGTGCCGTCGACCGCTTCCACCTGCGGCGGCTCTGCCCGCGCGACCTCCTCGCCGTTCTCCAGCAACACGGCGCCCTCCGCCCCGAGCGTGAGCGCGACGAGCTTCCCCCGCGAGCTCACCTCGTGCTCATAGCGATTCACGACCAGCAGGTCGGGCTCGAGGTCGATCGGCCTCGCCGGCGCCGCATTGAGGCAGAAGAACGACGCCTCGCGCGCTGCCGCCAGCACAGGCTCGTCGGGGATCTCGAGTTGGCAGAGCACTGCGCCGTCCACCGGCCGTCCGGCGAGGCTCGTGTTCGCGCCGGGAGCGACGACGATGGTCGTCTCGCCTCCCGCGTCGACCGTGATCAGCGCCACGCCCGTCGGATCGGAGCTCTGCTGCAACTCGAGCTCGACCCCGGCCTCGCGCAGCCCGGCCGTCGCCTCCTCCGCGGCCGGATCCTGGCCGACGCTTCCGATCATCCGCACCTCGGCGCCCATTCTCGCCGCAGCGACGGCCTGATTCGCTCCCTTACCGCCCGGGTATCTCGCGAATGCCGCGCCGGTGATCGTCTCGCCTGGACGCGGCAGCCGCTCGGCGCTCGCGACGAGATCGAGGTTGATCGACCCGACGACGGTCAGCCTGGGGCTAGGCGGCAAGCGCGCGCAGGTCTTCGAGCGTGCCGCCGAGCAGGTTCTCGCGCAGGTCGAAGAGCCCGGCCCAGAGCGACGAGCGATCCGGCGCCGAATCCATCCGCACCGCCGTCGTGAGCCCTTCGAGCGCACGGACGAGCACGGCGAGCTCGAGGTAGACCTGGGCCACACGGTGCGAGGCGACGCACACGCCGGCCCGTCCCAGCACCGGACCCCAGTCCATCAGCTCGGCGGGGCCCGGCTCGCCGTACCACGAGCGCCCCTCCGCCTGATCCGGCTCGAGCTCGAGGAGGTAGCGCCCGAGCGGCCGCTCGAGGCCGACGAGCGCCGTCTCGACCCGCTCGGCGGCGCGCCTGAGCGCGGCCTGCCGCTTTCCGGGCGTGCTCGGCTCGGCTTCTCCCCTCGCCCAGCGCTCCAGGAGCCGGCAGAACGCAAGTGCGGCCACCTCGCAGGCGACGAGCTGGCCGATCAGGTTCCGTGCTGTCGCTTCCTCCGCGGCACGGTCGGCGAGCGCCTCGGCCCAGCCGGGCGTCGGATCGATCCGGAGAGTGCTCACTCTCCGGTCTCCTGAGTCGTCGCCGGGTGTGCCGGGCCGGAGGGCACAGTGTTTCCAACACGGGCCTGGAGAGCCCGGTGCGGCCGGCGGCGGCAGGCCGTGGCGGAGCCCGGCTTCGCCGGGCGGGAGCCGGGGCCGGTCAGGGGAGCGGTGCTCATACCTCCACTATGACGGGGAGAATCATGGGGCGCCTCCCCGTTCTGTCGTAAATCAGCTGCCCGACTGCGTCGTGTAAGTGCTCCTGCAGCAGCTTGATCTCGCGGACGTTCTGGCCGAGCAGGTCGCGCAGGACGCGGTCCGCCTCCGCGCGCATCTCCTCGAGCAGCGGGCCCGGCTCCGTGAGTCCTCTCGCGATCAGCTCCGGCATCGCGGCCGCTGCGCCGTTCGAGCCTGCGATGGTCGCGACGATGATCAGGACGCCGTCCTCGGAGAGTGTCCGTCGGTCGCGCAAAGCGACATCCCTGACGTCTCCGACGCCCAGTCCGTCCACGAACGTGACACCCGACTCGATCTGATCGACGATCTTCGGCCCGTCCTTCGTGAGCTCGACGACGGAGCCGTTCTCGGTCAAAATGATCGACGACGCCGGCACGCCGCTCTCCTGAGCGAGGCGTCCATGGGCGGCGAGCATCCGGAACTCACCGTGCACGGGCATCACGGCCTTCGGCCGGACGAGGCCGAGCATCGTGCGCAGCTCCTCGGCGTGGCCGTGGCCGGACACGTGCACAGGCGCGTTCTCCTGGTGGAGCACCTCGGCGCCTGACTTCGCCAGCTGGTTGATCGTGTCGTGGACGCGCAGCTCGTTCCCCGGAACCGGCCGTGCAGAGAGGATCACGGTGTCGCCGCGCTCCACGAACACGGCGGGGTGGTCGTTGTAGGCGATCCGGGTCAGAGCCGACATCGGCTCGCCCTGGCTGCCGGTGCAGAGGATCAGCACCTCGTGCGGCTTGTACTGGTCGAGCTCATTCGGCCGGATCAGCGTCTCCTCCGGCACGTCGACGTAGCCGAGGTTGCGCGAGATGTTCATGTTCTTCCGCATCGAGCGCCCGACGACCGCGACCTTCCGGCCCACCTGGCCGGCGACGTCGATCGCCTGCTGCATCCGGTGGACGTTCGAGGCGAAGCACGCGATCAGGACGCGGCCCTCGAGTCGCGGGATGATCTGCTGGAACGCCTCGCCGACGAGCCGCTCCGAGCCCGTGACGCCCGGACGCTCGGCGTTCGTCGAGTCGCCGAGCATGAGGTCGACGCCCAGGGTCCCGAGCTCGGCGAGGCGGCCGACATCCGTGCGCAGGCCGTCCACCGGCGTGTGGTCGAGCTTCCAGTCGCCGGTGTGCAGGACGCGGCCGGCAGGTGTCTCCAGGACGATGGAGACGGCGTCGGGAATCGAGTGAGCGACGCGGACGAAGCCGATCCGGAAGCCGCCGATCTGCACGGGGCCATCCTCCGGCCTGGCCTCCTTCAACTCGACCGCGTTCAGGAGCCCGTGCTCGTCCAGCTTCGACTGCGCGAGGCCGAGCGTGAGGCGAGTGCCCCAGACCTCGGGCACCGGGATCTCACGGAGGAGGTACGGCAGCGCACCGACGTGATCCTCGTGCGAATGTGTGAGGACGACGGCGCGGATCCGATTCTTGCGCTCGGCGAGGTACGAGAAATCCGGGAGGATCAGGTCGACGCCGAGGTGCTCGTCTCTCGGGAACGCCAGTCCGGCGTCGACGACCACGATGTCGTCGTCGAGCTCGTAGACGGTCAGGTTCTTGCCGACCTCGCCGACACCGCCGAGCGGGATGATCCGAAGCGTTTCCCCAGCCACGAGGTGGACTCTACTGCCGACATCTGCCACTCCCCCGAGCGTGCGGTGAACTAAGCCGCAGCAGGTTGGAGCGCTCCGAGGCGCTCCAGGCAGCCGCGGATCGTGTTCTTCTCGTCGTCCGTCGCTTCGACCATCGGAAGCCGGAGGCCGCCCACGTCGTGGCCGAGGAGATTCAGCGCCGCCTTGATCCCGATCGGGCCGACCGTCAAGCCGAGGATCTCATAGGCGGGCGCGAGCTCCTCCTCGATCCGGCGCGCGCGATCCATGTCTCCCGCGCGGACCGCTTGCAGCTGTTCCTTCACCTGCGGGCCGACGATGTGCGTGTGGACGCAGATCCCGCCGGTCCCCCCCAGCTCGAGGAACGGCAGAAGGATGTTGTCGTCTCCAGCGTAGAGCGCGAGGCCGGTCTCCTCGACGATGCGGCGGGCGTCGTCCAGGTCGTCCCACGCCTGCTTGACGGCGACGACATTGGGAATCTCCGCGAGCTCGGCGAGCGTCTCGACGCTGACGAGGTTCACGACGCGGGCCGGGATGTTGTAGTAGACGATCGGCTTGTCCGTCACGGCGGCGATCGCCTTGACGTGCTCGACGATCCCGCGCGGCGGCGGCTTGTTGTAGTACGGCGTCACGACGAGGAAGCCGTCGACGCCGAGCTCATGCGCCTTCTCCGTCAGGTGGACGGAGTGGCGCGTGTCATAGGTCCCGGTTCCGGCGATGACCGTCGCCCGGTCGCCGACGGTGTCCAGTGCGGCCTCGTAGAGCGCGAAGCGCTCGTCGTCGGCGAGTGTCGGCGACTCGCCGGTCGTCCCCGTCACGACGAGCCCGTCCGAGCCGTTGTCGACGAGGTAGGACGCCAGCTCGCGGAACTTCGGGACGCTGACGGCGCCCTCGGCGTCGAACGGCGTCACGCTGGCGGTCAGGATCTCGCCCAGCACGCCTCGATCTTACTCCGAGCCCTCGGACTCTCCTCTGCGGCAGAGCTGAAAGCCCGCGTCGTTGTCGTCGAATTGCCGGCTGCAGTCGGGCTCGCGCGTCCCGCTGCTCGGTTGCGTCCGGGCCGGCGGCGCCTGTTCGGAGACGGGCGCCAGGGGAGTGCAGCCTGCGACCGCGATCGCCGCGGAGACGAGCGCGATGGTCAGCCGCGTCAGAGCGCCTCCCGAAACGCAACGCGCCGCCTCCTCGCCGAAAACGGCGAAGACCACCTGCTCGAGCGACGACGGGTCGTAGCCGCGGACCGCCTCGACCATGATCCGAGCGCACTCGTCCAGAGGGAAGCCACCGACGCCGGTGCCGAAGGCCGGCAGCGCCAGGGACCGCGCGCCCACCTCGTCCGCGACGCGGAGGCAGCTCTCGGTCGTCCGGCGCACGAGCGCCGCGTCGGTGCGGAGGTCCTGGCCCATCACGGCGCCGTGGATCACCCACTTCGCAGGCAGCCGGCCGGCGCCGGTCGCGACGGCTTCGCCAACCTCGATCGGCCCCTTGGCGACCGCCTCGCGCTCGATCTCCTCTCCCCCGGCCCGCTTGATCGCACCGGCGACGCCCGCGCCCATCCAGAGCGCGTTGTTCGCAGCGTTCGCGATCGCATCCACCTCGAGTGCGGTGATGTCGCCGTCCACGACGGAGAGCTCGAGCTCAGGCACGGCGGAGCCACCAGAAGCGCTCGTCCTCGCCCTCCTCCTCGCGTCGCTCCGCGAGCGTCTTGCCGCCGTACTCCTCGGCGGTCAGGTCCATCTGGGCGGCGAAGCCGGTCGCGGCCATCGAGAAGGTCAGCGCATGGACGGCGACGTCCCAGCCCTGGAGCGGCCCGTGATCCTCCAGCAGGTCGAACGCGTCCCTGTCGCGGACGTCGAAGACGGCGAACCCGCCGTGCGGCTTGCCCGTGAAGTGGTCGTGGAAGACGACGAAGCCGCGCCGGCGGTCGGCGACGTACTCGTTCAGCAGCTCGTTCGCCTGCCTCGCCGTCACACCGTCGGGTGCCACCGCGTAGACGACGTAGCAGCGCTGCTTGCCGCGCTCGAGCTCAGCCAAGCAGCTCCTCCAGGCCGACGGTGAGCCCCGGCGGCAGGCTCGGGAGCTTCTCGAGCGCGAGCAGGACGCCGGGCACGTACGCCTCGCGGTTGAAGGCGTCGTGCCGGATCGTGAGCAGCTGTCCGTCGCCGCCGAACAGCACCTCCTGATGGGCGACGAGCCCGGGGAGCCGGACCGAGTGGATCTCGGCGCCGCCGAGACGTTCCGCCGTCGCCTTGGCGGTGCCGGAAGGTGCGTCCTTCTTCGCCTCGCCGTGGAGCTCGACGATCTCGGCGCGCGGCAGGTGGCGGGCCGCATCGGCGGCGAAACGCATCATCAGGACGGCGCCGATCGCGAAGTTCGGCGCGTAGAAGAGCGCGACGCCCTTCTCCACGGCAAGCTCGGACAGCCCTGACGGCTCCCAACCCGTCGTCCCGACGATGCACGGGATCCCGCGCTCGAGCGCCGCTCTGATGTTCGCCTCGACGGCCTCGGGCGCCGTGAAGTCGACCATCGCCTCGGCGTCGTCGAGCTCGACCAGCTCGTGTCCCGCCGCCTCCAGCGCGGGCGCGAGCACCGACCCGACCTTGCCGCTGCGCCCGTTGAGGGCGACCTTCACGCGGCGGCGGTCGCGAGCGCCGGATTCACGCGCTCGATTGCGGCGAGGAAGTGATCCTCACTCGGCCCGATCGCCGCCGCCGACAGCCGCTCAGGTGCCAGCAGGACGCCGGCGAGCTCGGCCAGATTGTCTGGCTCGACTGCGTCGATCTCCGCGATGATCCGGTCGAGCGAGAGCATCTCCGTATCGGTGATGAGCGACTTTCCCGAGCCGGCTCATCCGGCTCGAGGTCGCCTCCATCGAGAGGAGGATCCGGCCCTTCAGGTTCTCCTTTGCCCGCTCGAGCTCGTTCGGCCGCAGGTTGCCGGAGGCGATGTCCTCGATCTGCTCCGCGGCGATCTCCAGGCAGGGGCCGAGGTTCTCCTCCCGCGTGCCGACGTAGAGCCCGATCTGACCGGTGTCCGTGTACTGCGACGCGAACGTGTAGACGGCGTAGGCCATCCCCCGCTTCTCGCGGATCTCCTGGAAGAGCCGCGACGACGCCGATCCGCCGAGGATTGCGTCCAGCAGCGAGGCGGCGAAGCGGCGGCGGTCGGACCGCGCGATGCCCGGCGCCGCCAGGCACAGGTGGTACTGCTCGGTGTCCTTGCGCATGAAGCGCAGGTCGGGCGGCGGCGGCTTCACGAGCGGCGAGCGGACGCGTCTCCCCCGCGCCGGCGTCTCGCCGACCTTCGACTCGGCCCCCTCGAGCAGACCGAGCAGCTCGTTGTGGTCGAGATTCCCGGCCGCCGCGACGACGACGTTGCCCGGGACGTACATCGAGCGGTGGTACGCCGTGATGCTGCGCCGTGAGACGGACGAGATCACCTCCGCCGTGCCGATCACCGGCCGGCCGAGCGGATGGTGGCCGAAGACCGCTTCGGCGATCAGGTCGTGGACGAGCTCCTGCGGCTGGTCCTCGTACATCGCGATCTCCTCGAGCACGACCTCGCGCTCGGAGTCCACCTCGGTGAAGAGCGGCGCGTAGACCATGTCGGTCATCACGTCGATCGCCTCGTCGAGATGGTGGTCGGCGACCCGCGCGTAGACGACGGTGTGCTCGCGCGAGGTGGCGGCGTTCAGCTCCCCGCCCATCGCGTCGAAGACCTCCGCGATCTCCTGCGCCGTATAGCGGTTCGTGCCCTTGAAGAGCAGGTGCTCGATGAAGTGCGAGACGCCGGCGCGCTCGTCGCGCTCGTCCCTCGAGCCGGCACCGATCCAGAACCCGAGCGCGACCGACCGGACATGCGTCAGCCGCTCGGTGACGACCCGCTGGCCGGAATCGAGCTCCGAAAGAACGTACTTCTGCATTGGCGGATCGTAGTTGGAGAACGAACGGGGGCGGCTCTCGCCGCCCCCGTTTTCAAGCCCTTCCCGGCCTAGCGGCCGCGGTCCCGGCCGCCACGGCCGCGACCCCGATCGCCGTCCCGGCGCGGAGGACGCTCCTCCCGCGGCCGCTCGGGCGCATCCTTCGCGCGCTCGATCAGCTCCTCGGGAGAGACCATCCCGCCGTTCTCGTGCTTGTTCACGAGCTTGAGGCCGATCCGGCCACGCTCCTTGTCGACCTCCTGCACGACGACGTCAAGCACGTCTCCGCGGTTGATCACGTCCTCGATGTGGCCGACCCGCCCTGGGCCGACGTTCGAGACGTGAAGCAGGCCGTCGGTGCCCTTCTTCAGCTCGACGAACGCGCCGAACTGGGTCGTCTTCACGACCTTGCCGGTGTAGGTGTCCCCCACCTCGGGCTCCTTCGTCAGCGCGTCGATCGCCGCCATCGCCGCCTCGGCGTTCTTGCCCTCGGTGGCGTAGATGAGGATCGTGCCGTCCTCCTCGATGTCGATCTGGACGTCGTAGTCGGCCTCGAGCGAGCGGATCGTCTCGCCGCCCTTGCCGATGACCATCCCGATGAACTCCGGGTTGATCTTGATCGTCGAGATCCGCGGGGCGTGATCGCGGAGCTGCTCGCGCGACTCCGGGATCGCCTCGAGCATCCGGTCGAGGATGAACTCGCGGGCCTCCTTGGCCTGGGAGAGGGCGTTCCGCATGATCTCCTGCGTGACGCCGGTGATCTTGATGTCCATCTGGAGCGCGGTCACGCCCTCACGGGTGCCGGCGACCTTGAAGTCCATGTCGCCCAGGTGGTCCTCCGCGCCCTGGATGTCCGTCAGGATCACGTAGTCGTCGCCCTCCTTGACGAGGCCCATCGCGATGCCCGCGACCGGCGCCTTGATCGGCGCGCCCGCGTCCATCAGCGCGAGGGTCGAGCCGCAAACCGAGCCCATCGAGGACGAGCCGTTCGACTCGAGCGTCTCGGACACGATCCGGATCGTGTACGGGAACTCGTCCGGCGGCGGGATGACCGCCTCCAGCGCCCGCTGCGCGAGGGCACCATGGCCGATGTCGCGCCGCTTCGGGCCCCGCATGAACCCGGTCTCGCCGACCGAGTAGGGCGGGAAGTTGTAGTGGTGCATGAACCGCCGCTCCTGCTCGAGCGACAGATCGTCGATGCGCTGGCCTTCCTTGGCGGTGCCCAGCGTGAGCAGCGACATGATCTGCGTCTGGCCGCGCGTGAAGAGCGCGGAGCCGTGCGTCCGCGCTGAGACGCCGACCTCGCACTCGATCGCACGGATCTCGTCGGCGGCGCGGCCGTCCGGCCGGCGCTTGTCGACGGCGATCTTCTGCCGGACGAGCTGCTTGTAGATCGACTCGGCCGCGCGCTTCACGAACTGGCGCGTAAGGCCGTCCTTCACCGCCGGTGCGTCACCGTCGACCGTTGCCGGCCCGACGGGAAAGCCCAGCTCGACCGTCTCGATGATCCGGTCGAAGAGCAGCGAGCGCTTGGCCGACTTCAGCTCCTTCGAGTCTTGTTCGGCCTCCGTGAGCGACTTGAGGTCGTCTTCGAACTGCTGCCGGACGGGCTCCTCGACTGCCGCCAGACGAGCCTTGTCGAGCAGCATGTCGAGGGACATCTTGTGCTGGAGCTGTCGGAGGATGTCCTCCTCCGTCGAGCTCATGTCGAGCGGCGGGCACTCCTCCTCGAGGATCTCCTCGACGATCGCGCCGCCCTCACGCAGGCCCTCGTCCTGGATCTTCTGGTGGATCCGGCTACCGATGCGCTCGTCGAGGTCGGTGGTGAGCTGCGGGTCGAGCCACTTGGCCTTGCCGACCTGCTCTCGGAGGTCCTCCTGCGCCTCGCAGATCTTGATGATCTCGGAGTGCGCCAGCTCGAGCGCCTCGAGGAGCTCCGCCTCGGGAATCTCCTGCCCGCCGGCCTCGACCATCGTCAGGCCGTCCTTCGTGCCGACGACGATCAGGTCGAGCGGGCTCTCCTCCATCTCCTGCAGCGTCGGGTTGACGGTCCACTCGTCGCCCTGTCGGCCGATCCGGACGCCTCCCACCGGGCCGATGAACGGCAGCGGCGAGATCATCAGCGCGGCCGACGCGCCGTTGATGCAGAGGATGTCGTGCGGGGTGGCCATGTCCGCCGAAAGGACGGTGCAGATCACCTGCACCTCGTTCTTGTAGCCCTTCGGCCAGAGCGGCCGGATCGGGCGGTCGATCATCCGCGCCGTCAGGATCGCCCGCTCGGTGGGGCGCCCCTCGCGCTTGAAGAAGCCGCCGGGGATCTTGCCCGCGGCGTACATCCGCTCCTCGACGTCGACCGTGAGCGGGAAGAAGTCGGCGCCCTCGCGGGCCTCCATCCGGCCCTGGGCCGTCGAAAGCACCATCGTGTCGCCGGAGCGCACGACCACGGCGCCGTCGGCCTGCTTGGCCAGCTTCCCCGTCTCGAAAGAAATCTCCTGCCCGCCGATCTCGACCGAGACTCGGGTCGGGCCCTGTACTGCGATGCTCATCTGTCCTCCACTCTTCGTGGAGAGTGGAGGTTTGGGTGAAGGCCCTCCGCAGGCCCTCGCCCAAACTTCCACCCTCCGGTTGCCGGCCCGGGTTTACCTCCGCAGACCGAGCTCCTTGATCAGGTTCCGGTAGCCCTCCAGATCCTTCTTCTGCAGGTAGTTCAGGAGCCGGCGGCGCTTGCCGACGAGCTTGAGCAGGCCGCGGCGCGAGTAGTGATCCTTCGCGTGCGTCCTGAGATGCTCGGTGAGGTAGTTGATGCGTGCCGTCAGCAGCGCGATCTGGACCTCGGCAGAGCCTGTATCGGCCTCCGCGCGACCGTGCTTTCCGATGATTTCCTGCTTGGCTTCCTTGGTGAGGGTCACCGTTCGACCTCCTCTAGACGAATCCGCAGTCCCCGCCGAGCCGTGCGGAAGCTGCACGGCGAGCCGGGTCTGCGGGCGCAGTTAGGGTAGCAACGCATGAGAGCCGCCGTGGCTGCGGGCCATCCCGCGACCGTCGATGCGGGCATCGAGATCCTCGAGGAGGGCGGCAACGCCGCGGACGCGGCCGTCGCGGCGGCGCTGGCGTCCTGCGTGGCCGAAACGGTCATGACCGGGCTGCTGGGCGGCGGTCACGCCATCGTCCTACGCGGCGGCGAGGTGAGCACCCTCGACTTCTTCGTCGCGGTTCCGGGCCTCGGGGCAGAGCCGCGCGTGCTCGAGCTCGAGCAGCTCGAGGTGCCGTTCGGGACCGAGCTCATCCACTACGCGGTCGGCATCGGCTCGTGCGGCGTGCCGGGAATCCTCGCCGGGCTCGGCGAGCTCTGGCGGCGCGACGGGCGTCTTCCCTGGACCCGGCTCGTCGAGCCGGCACTGCGACTCGCGCGGGAGGGCGTTGACTTTCCGCGAGCGCAAGCTGCCTGCCTGGAGATGCTCGCCCCCGTGATGACCATGCGCGAGGGCGGGAGGATCTACAAGCGGGACGGGCGGCTCCTCACCGAGGGCGAACGGCTCGAGCAGCCGGGCCTTGTTCCGGCCCTTGAGGCGATTGCCGAGGAGGGCGCGCACAGCCCGACGATCGAGTCGGCGCTGCTGGTGCTCATGAACGAGCGCGGCGGCCTCGTCACCCGGGAGGACCTCGACGCCTATCGAGCCGCCTGGGGAGAGCCCGGGCGTGTCGAGCGCTCCGGCTATGCGTTCGCGTCCCGAATCGGCCTGGCCAGCCCGCTTCCGCTCTACAGATCCGTGACGGGCTCTGACCCCGTGCCGCTCGCCAAGGCGCTGGACGCGCCGGATCGCTCCGGCGACACGACGAACCTGACCGTCGTAGACGCGGCCGGCGACGCCGTCGTCCTGACGACCAGCCTCGGCCTCGGATCCGGAGACTGGCTCCCGGGGCTCGACATGCACCTGAACTCGATGCTGGGCGAAGCCGATCTGCTCGTGGGCGAGCTCGTGCCCGGCCGGCGGATGGCGAGCATGATGGCCCCCACTTTCGTCTTCGACCGCGAGGGTCTAACGCTGGCGCTTGGCGCGGCGGGCGGCACGAGGCTTCGGAGCGCCCTCGTCCAGGTCGTCGCGGGCGTTCTCGACGACGGCCTGAGCGCCCGCGATGCCGTGGACCGGCCCCGCCTCCATCCGGCTGCCGGCGTCGTCCACCTCGAGCCCGGCTTCGCCGACGACGTACCGGAGGCGCTCGAGGCCGCCGGCTTCACCGTCCGGCACTGGCCGTCGCGCCACCATTACTTCGGCGGGGTCAGCACCGTCAGCCGGGCCGGCGCCGCAGGCGACCCGAGAAGAAGCGGCTCGGCGCGCCATCCGGCGTGATCGGGATCTGCTCGAGCACCCAGCCGACATACCCGCACTCAGGACAGCCCGGATTCGCGCTGACGGTTCCTCCGCCGGCCGGCTTCACGTACGAGGCGCTACAGCCCAGGCAACGCACGCGCTCGATCCTTCGCAGAGGACCGAAGTCCTCACTGTCGTTTTCTCCCATGCCACCCAGATCCCGCACCGTGCGGAAACTTGCGGCTTAGACCGGACGGACGGCCCCTCTGGTGGCCTCGACGTCGCGGCCGATCTGCTCGATCAGGTCTGCCTCCGAGTCGAATGCCCGCTCCTCGCGCAGGTGCTCCCAGAGCTCGACCACGAGCCGGCGGCCGTAGAGGTCGCCCTCGTAGTCGAGCAGGAAGGCCTCGACTCGACGTTCCTCACCGCCGTAGTGCGGGTTGACGCCGATCGACGTGGCCGTCCGCATGCCGAGCGCCTCGCCGGCGTAGATCCCGAACGCCGGTACGAGGAGATCCGACGGGACGGCCAGGTTGGCGGTCGGGAAGCCGAGCGTCCCGCCTCTCGCGTCTCCGGCGACGACGGTCCCTTCCACCTCCACGGGTCGCCCGAGCAGCTTCGCGGCCTGGTCGACCTCTCCGGTGCCGGCGAGCTGGCGGATCCGGCTGGAGGACACGCCCTCGACGAGCGGCACGGGTCGGGAATCGAAGCCGAGCTCGGCGAGCAGCGCGAGGTCGCCCGACCGGCCGCGGCCGAAGCGGAAGTTCGCGCCGGCAACCACGACCCGCGCGCGCATCGGCTCGAGGACGTTGCGGGCGAACTCCTCCGGAGTCTGGAGCGACAGGTCTGGCGTGAAGGGCAGAACCAGCGTCTCGGTCACGCCGAGCGACTCGATCAGCTCCAGCCGCCGCTCCAGTGTGGAGATCAGCTCGACGCGGTTCCCGAGCGCGGCTCGCGGGTGCGGGTCGAACGTGACGACGGCAGCCTGGAGGCCTGCGGCGAGCGCGGCCTCGATCACCCGGCGATGGCCGAGATGGACGCCGTCGAAGGTGCCGAGAGCGACGGCGCGCTCGCGTGCCCCCAGTTCGTGCGGCGAGGACGTGACCCTCACAGCGCCGCCAGTGCTTCTTCGGGCGGGAGGATCCGCGTCTGGTCGGCGTCCTCCACGCGGAACGGCCCGACCTCGGTTCGGCGCAGGCTCGAACAGTGCCCGCCGAGCGCCTCGGCGATCGACCGCACGTACGTCCCGGAGCTGACGAGGAGGTCGAGGGTCGCCGATTTCCCGTCGAACTCGACGAGGCGGAGCTCTCGCACCGTCGAGCGGCGCACCGGCATCTCCACCGCGATGCCCCGCCGGTGCAGCCTGTACGCACGCTCTCCTCCGACCTTGACGGCCGAGGCGGCAGGGATCGGCAACTCGATCTCGCCCTGCATTGCTTCGAGCCGTACCACGAGCTCGTCCGCTTCGGGCGGCTCGACCTCTTCGACGACGTCGCCCTCCGGGTCGCCAGTGGTGGTGCGGGCCGAGAGGTCGATCTCCGTCAGGTACCGCTTGTCGAGGCCGACGAAGCGGTTCTGCTCCTTCGTGAACCGGCCCAGCAGCACGAGCAGGAGCCCCGTCGCGAAGGGATCGAGCGTTCCTGCGTGACCCGCGCGCGCCTTGGTGCGGTCACGGAGGTCGCGCACGAGGGCAAAGGACGACGGGCCCGCCGGCTTGTCCACGAGGACGAGCCCAGAGGGATCAAGCCCTCTGGGCGGCACGGGCCTCCGCGTACTGCTCGCGGATGAACTCGACGATCTCGGGGATCTCCTTCGACGAGGAGAACCCGGCGGCCTGGCGGTGCCCCCCGCCGTCTCCCGAGGCTCGCGCGATCGCCGAGACGTCGAGCTCGTCGGAGCTCGAGCGCAGGCTGATCCGCCGCGCGGGACGTCCCGGTGCCGGCGGCTCGCGGATCAGCGCCGCCATGTCGGCTCCTTCCACCGCCCGGAGGAAGTCGATGATCCCCTCCGAGTACGGCTCGGCCGCGCCGACCTCCGCGAAGTCGGTCTTCAGGAGGTACGAGACGACGATCCCGCCGCCCTCGTACACCTGCGCGCGCTCGAGGGCGCGTGCGAGCAGCTTGAGCTTCGCGAGCTGCACCGACTCGTAGATCGACTGGAACACGCGATGGACGTCGGCGCCGGCCTCGACGAGCTCGGCGGCCAGCCTGAGCGCCTTGGGGGTCGTGTTCGCGTACTGGAATCGACCGGTGTCCGTGACGAGCGCGATGTAGATCGCCTCCGCCAACTCGGGCGTCAGCGGCACACCGAGCTCGTCCATCAGGTCGCGGACGATCTCACCCGTGGAGGAGGCGTCGGCGACGACGACGTTCACGTTCCCGAATCGCGAGTTGTCGTGATGGTGGTCGACGTTGAGGACGAGCGGCGCCCGGTCGATCGCCTCCTGCCCCGAACCGAGCCGGCTCTCGTTGGCGCAGTCGAGGGCGAACAGCACGCGCTCCTCGACGTCGTCGGGGAGCTCGCGCCGGACCTCCTCCAGCGGCATGAACTTGTACTCCGCCGGCAGCGGCGCCTGGCCCGGAAGGAACATCACGGAGTCCTTGCCGAGCGCGTCGAGGGTCAGCTTCGCCGCGAGCAGCGAGCCGAGCGCGTCCCCGTCGGGGTTTTCGTGGACCGCGAGGAGGAAGCGATCGTGCTCGCGAATCGCTTCCGCGACTGCGGAGAGATCACTCCGGGTCGTCTGGGGCGAGCTCATCGATGAGTTGGGTCATGCGCACGCCGCGCTCGACCGTGGGATCGTATTCGAAGGTCAGCTGCGGGGTCCGCTTCATTCTCAGCTCCCGTGCGATCCTCCCCTGGAGGATGCCGTGCGCGGCCTGCAATCCTTCGATCGTCTTCTCCCGCTTGCGTTCGCTTCCAAGCACGCTGACGAAGACGACTGCCTGGCGCAGGTCGGTCGAGGTCTCGACGCCCGTGACCGTGACGAAGCCGATGCGCGGGTCCTTCAACTCTCCGACGGCCTCGGAGAGCACTTCGCGGACGGCAGCGTTCACACGCCGCATCCGGTCACTCATCCGGCACGACCACCTCCCGTTCCACGCGCACGAGCTCGTACTCCTGCCCGCTCAGGTACCGGACAGCCTCCTCGAGCAGCGTCTCGGCCTCCCGATGCTCGCGAGCGACGCAGGCGACCGTCAGCCGGCTCCGCTGCCAGAGCTCGTGGTGGTCGACCTCGGCGACCGATGCGCCGAAGCGGTTCTGGAGCTGCGCCTTCGCGGACTTGACGAACTTCCGCTTGCCCTTGAGGGATCCCGCCGCGGGAAAGTGGAGCTCGACGCTGAGGATGCCGACGTAGCCGGCTCCCACGTGCCTACTCGGTCGCTGTCGCGGCCGGCTCGGGTGCCGGCGTGTCGAGATCGGTCCGCTCGACCTGGCGCGTCTCGTACGCCTCGAGAATGTCGCCGACCTTGACGTCGTCGAAGTTCGCAAGGTGGATGCCGCACTCGAACCCCTCGGTCACCTCGCGCGCGTCGTCCTGGAAGCGCTTGAGCGAGTCGATCGTCGTCTCGTAGACGACCGTGCCGTCCCTGACGACGCGAACCTGCGCCGAGCGGCGGACGAGTCCGCTCGTGACCATGCAGCCGGCGATCGTCCCGACGCGCGAGGCGCGGAACGTCTCACGTACCTCGGCCTCGCCAAGGCTCTCCTCGGTCGTGACCGGCTTGAGCATGCCGACAAGGGCCTGCTCGATGTCCTCGGTGAGCTGGTAGATGACCCGGTAGGTGCGGATCTCGACGCCCTCGCGCTCGGCGAGCTGTCGCGCCTCTGCGGACGGGCGCACGTTGAAGCCGACGACCAGCGCGTGTGAGGCCGACGCGAGGTTGATGTCGTTCTCGCTGATCCCGCCGACGCCCTGGTGGATCACGCTGACCCGGACCTCGGGGTGCTGGATTTTCTGCAGCTCCGAGACCGCCGCCTCGACAGAGCCCTGCACGTCGCCCTTGAGGACGAGGTTCAGGTCCTGGACGGCGCCGGCCTGCAGCTGCGTGAAGAGCTGCTCGAGCGACGGGCCCGCCTTCGCGGCCGTCGCCAGCTGCTCCCGCCGCAGGCGCTCACCGCGCACCTGCGCGCGCTGGCGCGCGTCGCGCTCGTTCTCGACGACGCGACCGAGCTCGCCGGCGGGCGGCGGGTGGTCGAACCCGAGAATCTCGACGGGCTCACCCGGCCCCGCCTGCTCGACCTTCTCCCCGCGGAAGTCGTAGAGGGCGCGAACCCGGCCCCAGGCGTCACCGGCCACGATCGCATCGCCGACCTTGAGCGTGCCGCGCTGGACGAGCATCGTCGCAACCGGGCCACGCCCGACATCGAGCCGGGACTCGATGATCGGCCCTGACGCCTCGGTCTCCGGGTTCGCGGTTAGCACGAGCTCGGCGTCAGCGACCAGCAGCACCTTCTCGAGCAGGTCGTCGAGGTTCTCCTTCTGCTTCGCCGAGACGTCGGAGAACTGGATCGTCCCACCCCACTCCTCGGGCTGAAGCCCCTCGGCGGCGAGGTCGCCGCGTACCCGGTTCGGGTCCGCGGCGGGGACGTCGATCTTGTTCACGGCGACGACGATCGGGACACCGGCCGCGTTCGCGTGCGAGATCGACTCGCGCGTCTGCGGCATGACCCCGTCGTCGGCGGCCACGACCAGGACGGCGATGTCCGTGACCTTCGCGCCGCGGGCGCGCATGGCGGTGAACGCCTCGTGGCCCGGGGTGTCCAGGAAGGTCAGCCTCCGGCCGTCGTGCTCGACCTGGTAGGCGCCGATGTGCTGCGTGATGCCGCCGGCCTCGGTCTCGACGACCGCGGCCTCGCGGATCGCGTCCAGCAGCGTCGTCTTCCCGTGGTCGACGTGACCCATGATCGTGACGACCGGTGGGCGCGCCTGGAGCGACTCCTCGGGGTCGTCGAAGGCCTCGGGCTCGTCGTCCTCCTCGTCGGCGTGCTTGATCGTGACCTCGCGGTTGACGCTCGGGTCCGCGGCGATCAGGCCTACTGCCTCGTCCGAGAGGGACTGGGTGATGGTGACCATCTCCCCCAGGTTCATCATGATCTTGATGATCGACGCGACCGGGATGCCGAGCGCGTGGGAGAGCTCCTTGACGGTAACCCCGGACTGGACGGTGACGGGCCCGGTCGGGACGACGACTTCGCGCGGCTGCTTCGGCTGCCGGTCGGTGCGGTCGCGCGCCTGGCGCGAATCGGGACGCGGCCTGTTGGCCTGCGAGTCGATGACCACGCGTCGCTTGCGCCGGCCGCCTCCCGGCGCCTGGCGGGGCCGAATCGGCCTGTTGGGGCGGTTTTGTCCCTGTTCGTCAGCCATGGTCAGTGCTCAAGTGTAGAGGCGTGAGAGCTCCCGATCGACCCGGACGCTGGCTTTGAGCGTGCGGCTGAACGCGTTGTGCGCTGTCGCCCGCTCGAAGCACGAGAGCCGTCGGCACGTGTAGGCGGCGCGGCCCTCTGAGGCTGGCTCGTGAATGACGGCACCGTCCACCGCGACGAACCGAAAGAGCTCGTCGTTCGGCCGCTTCTGACCGCAGCCGATGCAGGTTCGGACGGGGCGATGGCGAGCCGTCACGTCGCAGGCGCGTCGTCCTCCTCGCGCGTCGGAGTCCCGACGGTCGTGCCCGTGGCGGTCAGAGGCTCTTCGTCCTCGGCCGCGGGCACCGGCGGAACGGTTGTTGGCTCGGGGCCAGGCAGCTCGGCCGGCTCCGGTGACGGAATCTCCGTCGGCGCGGGCGCAGGCGACTCGCTGGGCTCCGGACCGGTCGGCATCGGGCTCGGCTCGGGCGACGGGACCTCGCTCGGCTCCGGCATCGGCATCTCCGCCTCTGCCTCGATTTGGGCCTCCGCGGCCACTTCCTCACCCTCGGCCGGAAGCTCCTCCTCTGCGCCGCCGATCGGCACGGCCTGGCCGGTCTCGATCGTCTCGCCCGCAGCCTCGCGGTCGGCGAGCGCCGTGTGCGCGGGGATTCCACAGAAACGGGTTCCCGGGATCGCGGCGTTCGGGCAGCGCTTGCCGTTCGAGAGGATCGCGGCGCAGCGGCCTGAGAAGTCGTCGCCGGCCTCGCCTCCGCCGAAGGCCGCCTCGGCCTCGGCCGCGGCGAACTCGGCTTCCGACTGGATGTCGACCTTCCACCCGGTCAGGCGCGCGGCGAGGCGGGCGTTCAGGCCCTCCTTGCCGATCGCGAGCGCCAGCTGGTCCTCGGGGACGATGACCGTCGACTCCTTGGTCTCGTCGTCGATGTAGACCTCCCGCACCCGCGCCGGCGACAGGGCCTTCGCGAGGAAACGGGCGGGCTCGGTGTTCCACGGGATGATGTCGATCTTCTCTCCGCGGAGCTCCGACACGACCATGCGCACACGCGAGCCGCGCGGGCCGACGCAGGCCCCGACGGGGTCGACGCCCTGCGCGTGGGAGACGACGGCGATCTTCGAGCGGTAGCCGGGCTCGCGGGCGACGCCGCGGATCTCCACCAGGCCGTCCGCGATCTCAGGCACCTCGAGCTCGAAGAGCGTCTTGATCAGCTCGGGATCCCGGCGCGACAGGATCACCTGCGGGCCCTTCGTCCCCGACCGGACCTCGGTGATCACGGCCTTGATGCGCGAGCCCTGCTCGTAGCGCTCGCCGTCCACCTGCTCCGAGCGCGGCAGCAACGCTTCGACCTTGCCGAGGTCGACGAGGATGTTGTTGCGGTCGCCGGCCTGCTGGACGATGCCGGTGACGACCTCGCTGACGCGGTCGACGTATTCCTCGTACATGATCTGGCGCTCGGCCTCGCGGATCCGCTGCTGGATGACCTGCTTCGCAGTCTGCGCGGCGATACGGCCGAAGTTCTCCGGCGTGACGTCCTCGCGGCGCACCTCGTTTTCTGGGACCTGATCCCAGTCGATCTCGAGGTCGTCGTCGGTGACCAGGGTGTGCTGCTTCTCCCCCGTCTCCTCCTCGATCTTCTCGAGCTCGTCGTAGGTGCGCTCCCGGGCCTCCTCGAGCAGGCGCTCCTCGAGATCCGCCGGCATGTGGATCGCGAAGACGCGGAAGTCGCCGGCGTCGTCGATCTCGACAGTCGCGTGGCGGTACGACCCGGGGGTCTTCTTGTAGGCGGCGAGCAACCCGTCGCGGAGGGCGTCCACCAGAATCCCGCCTTCGAGATTCCGGTCGCGCTCCAGCTCGCGGACTGCCTCGACGATTTCGCGGCTCATCTCATGTCCTCCTCGATCAGGTTCGCCCGCACGATGGCGTCGTATGGAATCGCGTGCTCGGTGCCGTCGGTCGAGAGGCGGACGCCCTGGGTGTCCGCGTCCACGACCTCACCCTTGAACTTGCGCCGACCGCCGATCTCGTCAGCCGTGCGGAGCGCGGCCTTGCGTCCCACGACCCGCTGGAAGTGCGCGGGGGTGCGGAGCGGGCGCTCGACGCCGGGCGACGAGACTTCGACGGTGTACTGCTGGAGATACGGGCGCAGCACGTTGGTCACCCGCTCGCAGAGCGCGTGGTCGACCCGCCGCGGGTGATCGATGTAGACGGTGAAGCGCTCAGGCCCCGAAAGCTCCAGTGCCAGCACCTCGACGCCCGGGATCGCGTCCTCGATCTTCGGCGTGATCTCCCGCAACAGCGTTCTCTCCTTGTCGTACACGTCGGCCATTTCGAATCTCCTCCAAAAAAAACGGGCGCCGCGCGCCCATTTCGTCCTGCACCTCGAAATGTGGTTGTTCAGAATAGCAACGTCAGGCTCCCGCAAGAACCGCGACGCCGGCCACGACGAGTGCCGCGCCCGCCAGCCGACGAGGCCCGACCTGCTCCCCGAGAAACGGTGCGGCGAGGGCGACCGCGATGACGACGCTGGTCTCCCGGACCGACGCCACCGAGGCGGCCGAGGCGCGCTGCAGCGCGAACAGCGCGAGCGCGAAGGCGCCGAAGGACGCGAGCCCGATGAAGACCGGCGTCCACCCCAGCTCGGCCCGGAGCCGCTCGGTTCCTCCCCTCAGCGCCACGATCGCGAGGTAGGCGAACGCAGGCAGGGCGAGGACGACGACGAGGTACGCCAGCGGGTCGGCGTGGTCGACGCCGCGCGCGTCGGCAAGCGTGTAGCCCGCGATACAGGCTCCGATCGCGAGCCCGAACCCGACGCCGGCCGAGCTCCCCCTCCCGAAGCCCCGCACGAGCACGACGCCTGCGGCGACGAGGAGGACTCCCAGCGCTTCGCTCGCCGAGGTCCCGACGCCGAGCGCCGCCACGCCGATCACGAGAACGAGGACCGGCGCCACCCCGCGGGCGACCGGGTAGACGACGCTGAGCTCCGCCCGGCCGTACGCGGCGGCAAGCAAGGCGACGTACGTGAGCTCCAGGCCCGCGGAGACCGCCATGTACGGGATCGCCGCGGACTCGACCTCCCACCGGGCGACCGCGACGGGAGTGAAGACGAGCGCCGCAAAGCAGAAGGCGATCGCCGTAGCCGCGGGAACGTCGCGCCGGCCCGCGAGCGCAATGTTCCACGCAGCGTGCAGCACGGCAGCGCCGAGCGCGAGGAGCAGCGCGTCGGCCGGCACCTAGAGCACGATCGTGACGGGACCGTCGTTCACGAGCTCGACCGCCATGCGCGCGCCGAAGCGGCCGGTCTCGACGCGGACGCCAGGCTTGCGAAGGGCCGCGCAGAACGACACGTACAGTTGCTCGGCGTCGTCGGGAGCCGCAGCCTCGGAGAAGCTCGGTCGGTTCCCCTTCGCCGTGTCTGCGATCAGCGTGAACTGGCTGACCACGAGCGCCTCGCCTCCCACGTCGAGGAGCGAGCGGTCGAACCTCCCGTCCTCGTTCTCGAAGATCCGGAGCTTCGCCACCTTGTCGGCCAACCGCGCGGCCTCGTCCTCGCCGTCGTCGCGCGAGACTCCGAGGAGCACGCAGAGGCCTTGCCCGATCTCCCCCACAGCCTCGCCGTCCACGCGCACGCGCGCCTCGGAAACGCGCTGGACGACCGCTCGCACGCAGCGATTATCCGAGGTCTTTGATGCGCTCGGCGTACTGCTCGCTGCCGGGCCTCAAGGAGCTCGCGAGCTTGTAGTGGCCGTTCGCCTCCTGCTCCCTGCCAAGCTTCTCCAGGCTCCGGCCGAGCGCGTAGTGCGCGTAGTCGTCGGTCGGCGCGAGCTCGAGCATGGCGCGGAACTCGCGCTCGGCCTCGTTGTATCGCTGAATCCGGAAGTACGCGATGCCCAGCGCCTCGCGGATCGAGGCCTTGTCCGGCTCCCGTTTCTTCGCCTTCTCGAGGGCAACGGTCGCCTGCGCGGCGTATCCCTTCCGAAGATGGCTCCGGCCCTGCTGGAAGAGGTCATAGGTCTCGCTCATGCACTCCTCAAGGTAGACGAAGCACCCCCGCGTCAAGCGGAGCGCAGCCCGAGCGAGCGAAGGGAGACGAGCCCCCGTAGCCGCCGTCGGGCGCCGAGCCGGCGACGGATCGTCCTGAGGACGTCGCGAAGCTCCCGGCGCGCGATGCGCGCAGCTTGTTCAGCCTCGTCCGCCGGCCCGAATCGGGCCTCGCCGAGTGCGGTCGCGAGCCTGCCGGCATCGACCCGGAGCCGCCTGTGTACCGCCTCGCTCAGCTCTGCGGGAGTCGCGCTTCGCGGCAGCCCGACTCGCTGGTCGGCCAGATAGTCCTCGAGCTCGGCGCGCACGGCGCCGGCGATCCGCCGGGGATCGTCCGAGAGGTAGCGCGCGCGCCGGCGGCCCCACTTCAGGAGCCAGAACGCGGCCAGCAGCACGACGGCAGAGCCGAGAAGGATTGCCAGGAGGCGCACGTCGTTTCGCTCCTCCTTGACCACGCTCGTCGCAGCCGCATCCGAGCCGGGCACGATGCCCGTGTCGGGGCCGCGGAGCCGGTCGCGGTCGTCGGGCGACGGCGATGCGCCCCCGAGACGGTTGCGCAGGATGTCGAGACCGAGCGCCGCGGCACCGCCGGCGAACGCCGCGGTCGCGCCGCTGGCGTCGAAGAAGAGCGACGACGCCGTGTACTCCGCGCGGAGCCGCCCGCGGCCGGGCGTCGGGTCGAACGGCAGCCACCCGT
Source organism: uncultured Actinomycetes bacterium (assembly GCA_963827705.1). Taxonomy (GTDB): domain Bacteria; phylum Actinomycetota; class Thermoleophilia; order Gaiellales; family Gaiellaceae; genus JACDAN01. The sequence goes on along the minus strand of CAWHBN010000016.1, from coordinate 122,482 downwards.
AGCCGTCGAACCAGACCTCGACCCACGTATGCGCATTCGTGTCGGCGACCGTCCAGCGGCCTTCGTCCTCGTCGAAGTTTCCGCTGGTGAACCCCGCCGCGACACGGGCCGGGATCCCGAGATACCTCAGCATCAGCGCCATCGCGCCCGCGAAGTGCTGGCAGTAGCCGCGCCGGTCCCTCGTCACGAAGGAGACGAGCGGCGGCGCGCCTTCGCGCACCGGCGGCGACTCGTCATAGGAGAAGTCTCCGCTCGAGCGGAACCACGCCTCCAACGCGACCGCCGCGGCGTAGGGGTTCCGCGGTCTCCCGACCACCTCGCGAGCCTGGCGGTAGAGCGCCTCGTACTGCGCCTGTTCGTCGTCCTCGTCGAACAGCTGCTGCAGCTGCACGTCACGCCCCGGGCTTCCAAACGGCGGGACGCCGAAGAAGCCCCCGACGGTCAGGAACGGGCTGTTGGACAGGATCGCTTCCGGATACTCGGGCCGCGAGCGAGCGAGCTGAGCAGGCGTCGGTTGGGCGGCGTAGCTCCAGACCGAGTACCGCTGGTCTCGCTCCAGGCGGCCGACGTAGGCGATTCCGGATCCGTACTCCCCGCCTCGCCCCTCCTCGTATGCCACGGGGACGGTTGCGCCCACGAGATGCGAGTCCCGGAGCGCCTCGATCGTGACTTCCTGTCTGAGCCAGTTCTCGTCGTCGCGTGCCGCCTCGGGAAGCAACGGATCGTTGATGAGCGAATCGCGGCCGGCCCCTCGCACCGGCTCGAGGAACGGCGCGTCCTCCCGCCAGTTGTCGTCGAGGAAGACGTCCAGCGTCGTCGCCCGCCAGTACGGCGCACGACGGTCGGCTTCGACGGTGAAGACGGTTGTCGCGCTCTTGGGGAACTTGATGCCGTCGTAGTCCGAGTCCCAGACGTACTGGACGCTGACCGCCTTGTCCTCGCGCGTGTACGGCTCCCACTGCTGCCAGTCGAGGAAGCCGCCCTTGGCCACGGACGGCGAGCTGACAGCGACGAGCGCCGCGAACACGACCGCGGCACCCACGAGCAGCGCCTGGCTCGACCCCGGCCTCGCCCCCGGGCGCAGCGCCGCCAGGAGCAGGAGCGCCGCGGCGAGGATGAGGATGCCGCGAACGGTCGACGCGCCCTCCGGCACGAGCGTGACCGGCCAGGCGGCGCCGGCGAACGTCGTGGCGGCGGCGAGGATCGGTCGGCGCGCCGTGATCGCCAGGGTTGCGACGAGCGTGAACGCGAAGACGGCGAGCACGACCACGCCGTGCATGAGCGGACGCTCGGCGGGGTTGAACGGCAACGAGACCTCGTAGAAGTCGGCGAGCCCGCCACCGAAGCCGCTCAGGATGGGATCGAGGAAGTCGTGGTCGGCGTCGAACGGGCGGGCCTCGAGCGGCGAGACGTCGAAGGCGAACGAGGCGACGGCCACGCCCGAGACCAGCATCGCGCCGATCCGGAGCGACCGGCGCGGGAGGACCCCCGAGACGACCGCGAGGGCCGCCGCCACCGCGAACTCGCCGCCCCGCACGGGCTCCTGGAGGGTCTGCCACCCGGTGGTGATCAGCAACGCCGGTAGGAGCGCGAGGAGAGCCGACCTACCCATGAGCTACCACGCTCTCGGCGCCGCCGAGCACCGCCTCCAGATCGTCGCCGCGACGGAGCACTGCGACGGCGATTCCGGCGGCCTCGAGACGGAGGACGGCAGCGTCGGTGCCCACCGAAGCCCGTCTGCGGCCGGCGAAGCTGCCTGCGTCGACATGCACGACGGAGACCTGCTGTCTGGCGGCGGCGCGAGCGATGAGCGTCTCGACGAGCGCGGGCCGGAGCGCCGCGGTGACGACCGCCAGGTCTCTCGCGTGCGTGGCGGCGCCGGCCTGGTCGGAGAGGATGGTCTCCACGGGCCGGCGTCCGTCCTGCTCGGCGACCGCGAGGATCTCGAGCGCCCGCGGCCAGTCCCGCTCGTAGTTCCGGACGGACATCGCATCGACGCCGGCGCCCGTCGTCACCTCGAGACGGGCATGGCGCCCCCGACGCGCGTGCGCCCACATGAGCGAGCCGGCGGCGCGGACCTGAGCGTCGAAGCTCGAGGCGCCCGGCGGGCCGGTGCCGTGACCGGCCTCGGCGTCGAGCACGACGACGATCTCGTCCCGGGGCGCGTCCTCGAGCTCTTTGACCATCAGCTGGTGCCGGCGCGCGGTGGAGGGCCAGTGGACACGGCGGAGTGACTCGCCGCTCTGGTACTCGCGCACGCTGTGCAGCTCGAATCCGGCGGAGCGCCGGAGCAGGATCCTTCCAGCCCCGTGCGCACGAAGCCCGCGCTCGCCGAAGAGGACGTTCAGGCGAGCCAGGCGCGGGTAGACGAGCAGCGGTGAGGCATCGGCGAACGGCTGCACACGCTGCGCAAGGCCGAACGGGTCCTCCACGACGGCACGGGCGCCGGTGAAGCGGTACCGGCCGCGCGGGACACGCGACAGGCGGTAGACGGCTCGGAGGAACCGTCCGTCGCGGGCGACCACGACCTCCTGGTCTCCAAGCCTTCCGACCGGCTCGTGGAGCAGTGCCGTCGCCGGCAAGATCCCGCCGTCGGGCTCGAGCTCGACCCTGACGACGACGTCGTCTCCCTCGATCGGCCGGTCACGGTCGAGCTGGCGGTGGAGGCTGAGCGTCCGGGCGAGCGCCTGCGTCCAGACCAGTGCGGCCGCGACCGCGAGCAGGAGGCCGATCGCGGGTGCGTAGAGCACGTGCGCGCCGAACGCCCAGGCGCCGAGGTACGTCCCTGCACCGAGCGCAAGCGTGAACCGGCCGCGCTGGGTGAGCATGACTAGTGCCCCTTCAGGTGATGCTGCCCCGCTTCTGGGTCGCGAGCACCAAGCCAGAGCGCGCACTCCGACGAGCCAAGGCTGACCAGCCTTGGTGAGGAGGAGGGTCGGCTCTGGCGCAGCGTGATCGCGGGCCAGAAGTAGGCGTGTGTCGCCTGGAGGGGCACTTAAACGGGAACCGGGGTGCGCTCGACCGCGTCCGCGATCAGCTCGGCTGGGCCGAGGCCGGCGGCACGCGCCTCGGGACCGAGGATCAGCCGGTGGCCGAGCACCGGTTCCGCGACTGCCTTCACGTCGTCGGGCAGGACGTACTCGCGGCCCTCGGAGATCGCCCGGGCCTTGGCGACCCGCAGCAATGCGATCCCCGCCCGCGGGCTTGCTCCCAGGTAGAGGCGCTCGTCGCCCCGCGTGTGGCGGAGGAGGGCGACGACGTAGCGGTTGACGCTCTCCTCGACGAAGACCCGCTTGGCGTCATCGATCAACGCCACGATCTCCTCCGTGCTGGACACCGGCTCGAGCGAGTCGAGGGGAGGGTCGCTCGTCTGCTCGTTGAGCATGCGCGCCTCGTCGGCGAGCGCCGGGTAGCCGATCGAGATCCGCATCGTGAAGCGGTCGAGCTGCGCCTCGGGCAGCGGGTACGTGCCCTCGTACTCGATCGGATTCTGGGTCGCGAGCACCATGAACGGCCGACCGAGCGGATAGCTGACGCCGTCGACGGTGACCTGGTTCTCCTGCATGCACTCGAGCAGCGCGGCCTGTGTCTTCGGAGAGGCGCGGTTGATCTCGTCGACCAGGAGCAGGTTCGCGAAGACAGGCCCCGGCCGGAACTCGAACTCGTTCGTCCGCTGATCGAAGACGTTGACGCCGGTGACGTCCGACGGGAGCAGGTCGGGCGTGAACTGGATCCGCGAGAACGAGCAGTCGAGCGAGCGCGCGAGCGCCTTGGCGAGCATCGTCTTCCCGACGCCGGGGAAGTCCTCGATGATCAGGTGCCCCTCGCTGACGAGCGAGAGCACCGCGAGGCGCAATGTGTTCTGCGGCGCGTGCACGACCTGCCCGATGCTGTTGGTGATGCGCTCGAGGACCTCGCCGGAGATCTCGATCGACTGCGGGCGCTCCTCAGTCCGCCGCTCGGCCACCGTTCTCCTCGAGTAGCCGCTCGACCTCGTCCCAGATCTCGGCTGCGACTCGGTTCTTCGGAGCCTTGCTCACGGTTCGCTCACCTGCCTCGGAAATCAGCACGACCTCGTTCTCCCCCGCCTCGAACCCCACATCGGACCTGGCCACATCGTTGTAGACGACCAGATCGGCATTCTTGCCGGTCCGCTTCGCCCTGGCGCGGTCGAGGCCGCCGTCTCCCGTCTCGGCGGCGAACCCGACCAGCACCCGGCCGTTTGCGGATTGCTCTCCCAGGCTACGGAGCACGTCGTCGGTCGGTTCGAGCTCGAGGCGCCACGGCTCGCCGTCCTTCGATCGCTTTTCCGTTTTCGGGTCTGCCGGCCGATAGTCGGCGACGGCGGCGGCCATGACCACGACGTCGGCGTCCCCGCGAGCGAGTGTCTCGCGGGCCAGGTCCGCCGCGGTCGGGGCCTGGACGACCTCGACTCCCGTGGGCGGATCCACACTCAGGTGTGACGCGATCAGCGTCACGTCGGCCCCCCGGCGCCGCGCTTCCTCGGCTACGGCGGCGCCCATGCGGCCCGAGGAGCGGTTGCCCACGAAGCGGACGGCGTCGATCGGTTCCCTCGTCCCACCGGCCGTAACGACCACCGTCTTTCCTCGTAACAGACTGTTACTTGCCTCGAGGAGCTGCCGGGCGCGATCGAAGATCTCCACAGGCTCCGCCATGCGGCCGACGCCCTCCTCGCCCTCGGCGAGCTCGCCCTCCGCAGGCCCGACGAGCTCGACGCCGCGCGACCGCAGTGTCGCGACGTTGGCCCGGGTCGCCGGGTGGTTCCACATGCGAACGTTCATGGCCGGCGCGACCAGCAACGGCCCATCGTGCGCCAGCGCCGCCTCGGAGACGACGTTGTCGGCGATGCCGTAGGCGAGCTTCGCGAGCGTGTTGGCCGTGAGCGGCGCGATCACATAGAGATCAGCCCGCACGAGGTGCGGATAGAGCTCGGCGTCGGGCTTCTGCCTGGCGAGGGCGTAGAACGTTTCGGCGCGCACGAAGCGGTCGGCGCCGGGCGTGACCAGCGGAACCACCTCGTGGCCCGCTCGAACGAACAACCGCACCAGCTCACACGCCTTGTAGGCGGCGATTCCCCCGGTGACACCGACCAGGACGCGCGCCACTGGGAACTACCTACTTCTTGTATTCGTGCTTGATCTTGCCCTCGGCGATTTCTTCGAGGGCGATCGTGAGGTAGTTCTTGGAGCGGGATTCGACCAGCGGCGGCGGGAAATCCTCGAAGGTGCCCTCACCGAGCTGGTGGTGGTAGTTGTTGATCTGGCGGGCCCGCTTCGCGGCCACGATCACGAGGCCGTAGCGGTCGGGGACCTGGTTGAGCAGCTTGTCGACTCTGGGATAGATCACCTGGCCATGGTAGCTGCGATTCGCTCGCGGACGATCTGCTGGACCTCGTCCGCCGCCCGCTGGAGATCGTCGTTGACGATCACGTGGTCGAAGTGCTCGGCTTCGTCGAGCTGCTGGCGCGCGAGCTCGAGCCGCTCGCCGATCTCGCCGGCGCTCTCCGTCGCCCTCGCCCGCAGCCGCCGCTCGAGCTCCTCGAACGTCGGCGCGGTCACGAACACGGTCACGGCCTCGGGCACCTTCTCCTGGACGTAGCGGGCGCCGTCCGTCTCGAGGTCGAGCACGGGGATCTTTCCCTTGTCGAGGATCCGGTCGATCTCGGAGCGCAAGGTGCCGGATCGCTGCCCCCAGGGGAAGGTGATGTACTCGAGAAAGCCCTTCTCCTCGAGCTTGCGGTCGAACTCCTCGTCGGAGACGAACCAGTAGTGAACCCCGTCGACCTCGGACGAGCGCCTAGGGCGGGTCGTGGCGGACACGGCGAGCTCCAGCTCGGGCATGCGCGAGAGCAGAATGCGCTCGATCGAGCCCTTCCCGGCGCCCGACGTCCCGGTGACGACGATGACCGGCGTGGCTGCTTTAGCGCCGGAAGAGGCCAATGAGCTCGGCCCGCTGGCGGTCCGAGAGGCCTCCCACCGTCTTCGACTGGCTGATCCGCGCCTGGGTGAGGAACCTCGTGGCCTTGACACGGCCGAACTTCGGCACGGCCATGAGGATGTCGAAGACCTTCGCCGTGGCCACATATTCCGGTGGCTTCTCGAGGATCTTCTCGATGTCGGCGTCCCCGTTTTTGAGGTCGCGCTTCAGCTGGGCGCGCTTCACGCGGATGTCATTCGCGCGCTGCAGAGCCTCCATGCGCTGATCGCGTGACCGCGCCGGCGCCTGCGCCTGAGTCTTCACGGAGGCCACGGCGCGGGATACTAACAGCTTGTCGAGAGCGATCAATTCGCCTGAAATGCAGGAGTTTTACTTGTTGTCAATGTTGGCGGCAAAGGGTCGAAGTCGGGTCCGTGCGCGATTCCGCACAAGTCCTTCGGACCGGCGGCCCCCAGGGACGCCGCCGTCTCGTCCAGCTCTCGCCTGATCCGAACCGGCGCGCCGGGGTCCGCGAAGAGGGCGGTTCCGACGGCGATCGCGCTCGCTCCCGCGGCAAGGAACTCGGCCGCATCGCGCCCGCTCTGAACTCCTCCCATGCCCACGATGGGCAGGCTGGTGGCGCGGAATGCGGCGTAGACGGCGGCGAGCGCGACCGGCTTGAGCGCCGGCCCGGAGTAGCCGCCGACCCCCCGAGCAAGGCGGGGCCGAAGGGTGGCCGGTTCCAGCTCGAGCCCGCGGATCGTGTTCACGAGCGAGAGGCCGTCCGCGCCCGCCGCCTGGACAGCGCGGGCCGCCTCGCCCATGTCCGGTTGGGCCGGCGAGAGCTTCGCGTAGATCGGCAGCGAGGTCGACGCCCGGCAGGCGGCGACGATCTCGGCGGCCGATTCGGGCGCTTCGTCGACGTTCGGGCACGACAGATTGAGCTCGATCGTGACGTCGTGGAGCTGCGCGCACGTCTCCGCGTACTCGTCCGCCGCAAACCCTCCGACCGAGACCCACAGCGGGATGCCGAGCTCGCGCAGCCGCGGAAGCACCTCGTCCAGGAATCGCTCGCGGCCGGGATTCTGGAGCCCGATCGAGTTGAGCATCCCGTGGTCGGTCTCGGCGATACGCGTGGGCTCGTTGCCCTCCCGCGGTTCAGGAGTGACGGTCTTCGTGACGAAGGCGTCGAGTGAGCGGGCCACGTCGGCAGCGGCCAGGGCATCGAGGCATCCCGACGCGTTAAGCAGCAAGGACGGGGCCCTCCAGGCACAGGCGCTTGTAGTGCCCGCCGACCTCGACGACGCAGCCGTAGCAGGCGCCGTACCCGCAGGCCATGGGCGCCTCCCAGGCGAGCTGGGCCTCCGGCGCCAGCTCCCGCACGGCCGAGAGCATCGGGGCCGGCCCACAGGCGAGCACGTCATAGCCCGGCTCGAGCAGCTCGGTCACCCGCGTCGGTTCGACGACGACCTCGGCGTTCGGGACCAGCTCCGCGGCTTCCGCGTGATGCCTGGTTCGGAAGCCGAGGATCGCGCCGGCCCGGTCGAGGGTCTGGGACAGGTACGGGAAGGGCGCAACGCCGATCCCCCCGCCGACGAGCAGCGGCCGGTCGACGTCCAGCCGGAACCCGTTCCCGAGCGGGCCGAGGATCCCGATGCGGTCGCCCGGGTCGAGCTCCGCGAGGGCGTTCGTGCCGGGCCCGATCGCCTCGAACAGGAAGCCGAGCTCGCCGCGCGGCGCGAGCGAGAGGCTCATCGGCCGAGGCAGCACGCGGCCCGGCGCCTCGAGCATGAAGAACTGGCCGGGCACACCCGGCTCGAGGTCGCCCCGCTCGACGCGCAGGAGCGTGTACGGCCCGACGGGCTCGGTTGCGACGACGCTATGCCGGTCGCGCCTGAGCATCGATCCTCTCCTGGAGCGAGACCACCGCCTCTCCACGCGCATGGGCGATGGCATGCACGGCCGCTGCTGCGCCGCTCACGGTCGTGATGCAGGGAATGCGGGCGACGAGCGCGGCGTCCCGGATCCGGTAGCCGTCGGTGCGGGCACCCGAGCCCTGCGGTGTGTTCACCACGAGATCGCAGCGGCCGCGCCGCAGCAGGTCGACGACGGTGGCGCCCTCTCCACGCTCGGTCACCTTGCGTACGTGGTCGACGACGAGCCCCGCGGCGGCCAGGACGCGGGCCGTGCCGCTGGTCGCCGCCAGTGCGAAGCCCAGGTCGGCCAGGGCCGCAGCGACCGGGACCACGGCGTCCTTGTCCGCGTCGCGGACCGACAGAAACGCCGTGCCGCTCGACGGAAGCGGCCTGCCCGCCGCCCGCTCGGCCTTTGCGAGGGCAGTCGGGTAGTCGGCGGCACTCGCCATGACCTCCCCTGTCGACCGCATCTCCGGCCCGAGCACCGGATCCGAGCCGGGGAAGCGCTGGAAGGGAAACACCGCGGCTTTGACGCTGACCTGTGACGGGCTCTGCTCCCGTTTGAGGTCCAGGTCGGACAGGCGAGCGCCCGCCGCCAGCCGGCAGGCAGCCTCGACCAGGTTCACGCCGATCGCCTTGCTCGCGAAGGGGACAGTCCGTGACGCGCGGGGATTCGCCTCGATCACGGACACGCGCCCGTCGAGGACGGCGAGCTGCACGTTGACGAGTCCGACCACGCCGAGCGCAGGCGCCAGCGTCCTCACGATCTCCTCGATCTCCGCACGAATGTGCTCGTCCAGGCCAGGGGGCGGCAGGACGCAGCTCGAGTCTCCCGAGTGGACGCCGGCTTCCTCGACGTGCTGCATCACCGCGGCGACGAAGGTGTCGCGGCCGTCGCAGAGCGCGTCGACGTCGAGCTCGAGCGCGCCCTCCAGGAACCGGTCGACGAGGACACGCGACGCCGGCGGGACACTCGCGGCAACCGTCTCGGCGTCGTAGCAGACGACCATCTGGCGCCCGCCGAGCACATAGGACGGACGGACGAGAACCGGGTAGCCGATCCGCTCGGCGACGCCGATCGCCTCCGCCTGCGTGCTCGCCATCCCCCACGCCGGCACCTCGATCCCGAGCTCGGCGCAGAGCGCGCCGAAGCGCTCGCGGTCCTCGGCGAGGTCTACGGCCTCGAACGGCGTCCCGAGGATCCGGAAGCCGGCCTCCTCGATGGCATGCGCCAGCTTGAGCGGCGTCTGGCCGCCGAACTGGATCACGACGCCGACGGGCTGCTCGCGTTCGCAGATCGCCAGCACCTCCTCGACACCGAGGGGCTCGAAGTACAGCCGGTCGGACGTGTCGTAGTCCGTCGAGACCGTTTCGGGGTTGCAGTTGACCATCACGGTCTCGAACCCGAGCTCGCGATAGCTGCGCGCCGCGTGCACGCAGCAGTAGTCGAACTCGATCCCCTGCCCGATCCGGTTGGGCCCGGAGCCGAGGATGACGACGCTTTGCCCCGACGGCGACGGGGCCTCGTCCGCCTCGCCCCACGTCGAGTAGTAGTAGGTCGACGCGGCCTCGACCTCACCGGCGCATGAGTCGACCCGCCGGTACGCCGGCCGCACGCCCCACGACCGCCGCTTCGCCCGCACGAGCTCCTCGCTCGTGGTGCAGTGCTCGGCGATCGCGGCGTCCGACCAGCCCGCGCGCTTGATTCGAATCCAGTCGTCCGCGACGAGCGAATCGAGCGATGCGATGCAAGACAACGTTCGGCGCGCCGACTCGAGCTCGCCTTCGAACCATGGATGGAGATTGCGGGGCTCCCAGCCGTCGTCGAGCTCACGCGCCCGCTGCGCCTTGAGGAACGCCTCGCTGAAGGACCGGCCGATCCCCATTGCCTCGCCGACCGACTTCATCTGCGTCCCCAGCGTCCGGTCCGCCCCCGGGAACTTCTCGAACGAGAACCGCGGAAACTTGACGACGACGTAGTCGAGCGTCGGCTCGAAGCTCGCCGGCGTCGTCCCCGTCAGGTCGTTGGGGATCTCGTCGAGCGTGTAGCCGACCGCGAGCTTCGCGGCCACCTTCGCGATCGGGTAGCCGGTCGCTTTCGACGCGAGTGCGGAGGAGCGGGACACGCGGGGGTTCATCTCGATCACCCTCAGCGCGCCCGTCTCGCGGTCCCGCGCGAACTGGATGTTCGCGCCGCCCGTCTCGACGCCGACGGCGCGGACGATCGCAGCGGCAGCGTCGCGCAGCTCCTGGAAGGCCTCGTCGGAGAGCGTCATCTGCGGCGCCACGGTTACCGAGTCGCCGGTGTGCACGCCCATCGGGTCGAGGTTCTCGATCGAGCAGACGATGACGACGTTGTCGCTGCGGTCGCGCATGACCTCGAGCTCGAACTCGTCCCAGCCGATGAGCGACTCCTCCACGAGTACCTGGCCGACCGGGCTTTCCTGCAGGCCGCGCTCGAGCAGCTTGACGAGCTCGTCTTCGGTGTGAGCCGTCCCGCCGCCGTGGCCGCCGAGGGTGAACGCCGGCCTGAGCACGACGGGGAAGGTCAACTCCGGCGGGACGTCTCCCCAGCTCGTCACGACGGTGGAGGCCGGTACGCGGTAGCCCGCGAGGCGCACGGTGTCGCGGAAGAGCTCGCGGTCCTCCGCCCGCCGGATCACGTCCAGTCCGGCCCCGATCAGCTCGACCCCCAGCTCGTCGAGCACGCCGGCCTCCGCCAGCTCGAGCGCGAGGTTGAGCGCGGTCTGGCCGCCGAGCGTCGGCAGCAGCGCGTCGGGCCGCTCCCGCTCGAGCACGCCCGTGACGCCGTCGAGGTCGAGCGGCTCGACATAGGTGCGGTCGGCGAATCCGGGGTCGGTCATGATCGTCGCCGGGTTCGAGTTGACGACGACGGTGCGGAATCCGTCCTCCCGCAGGACCTTGAGCGCCTGACAGCCGGAGTAGTCGAACTCGCACGCCTGCCCGATCACGATCGGCCCCGAGCCGATCACGCAGATCGACGAGAGGTCAGGCCGCCTTGGCAAGGCCCGCGCACACCTCCTCGACCCAGGTCTCGAGCAGTGGCCAGGCGTCGTGCGGGCCAGGCCCGGCCTCGGGGTGGAACTGCACCGACCGGGCGCCCAGCTCCGGGTAGTCGAGCCCTTCGACCGTGCCGTCGTAGAGGGAGACGTGCGTCGCCTCCCGGCCTGCCGCCGGCTTGACCGCGAAGCCGTGGTTCTGCGCCGTGACGAGGACTCGGCCGGTCGCCTTCTCGAGCACCGGGTGGTTCGCGCCGCGGTGGCCGAACGGAAGCTTGAAGGTCTCGAGGCCGGTTGCGAGCGCGAGCAGCTGGTGGCCGAGGCAGATGCCGAAGATCGGCACCCGGTCGAGGAGCGAGCGCACCGTCTCGACCTGCACAGTCAGCGGCTCGGGGTCGCCCGGGCCGTTCGAGAGGACGATGGCGTCGAAGCCTTCGAGCTCGTCGGCTCCGGTGTCCGCCGGAACCACCGTGACGCCGGCACCCGTCTTCGCGAGCCGGCGGAGGATCGAGCGCTTGCAGCCGTAGTCGACGACCGCGATCCGGGCCCGTCCGCCGCTGACGAACTCGTAGGGCTCGCCACAGGAAACCGACGCGGCCAGGGGACGGCCGGCCATCGCAGGCTGCTGGCGGACAGCGCGCAGCGTTTCCTCCACCGACGCCTCACCGGAGACGACCGCGGCCCGCATCGCGCCGACCTCCCGCAGCCTGAGGACGAGCGACCGAGTGTCGACGCCCGTCAGCGCCGGGATCCCTCGCTCGTGCAGCCAGTCCGTCCACGCCGGGCCGCGCGCCTCTCTCATGAGGACACCGCGTGCGTGCACACGGCCGGACTCCGAGCGCTCCGGGTCGACGCCGTAGTTCCCGACCATCGGCGCCGTGAAGCAGACGATCTGCTCGGCGAAGCTCGGGTCGGTGACGACCTCCTGGTAGCCGGTCATCGCCGTGGTGAAGACGGCCTCGCCGAAGGCGAAGCACTGAGCGCCGACCGACTCACCGCGGAAGACCGTCCCGTCCTCGAGGACGAGGAAGCCGGTCACGCCTCGAACACCGTCCTGCCGGCCGCGACCGTCATGCGCACCTTCCCGGTGAGGCGCTGACCGAGGAGCCAGGAATTCGACGAGCGCGAGCGGAAGCCGTCCTCCTGCACGCGCCAGCCGGCCTTCGTGTCGAGCAGGACGAGGTTCGCCGGCTCGCCGACGGCGATTCGCGGTGTGTGCAGGCCGAAGATCGCCGCCGGCCCGGCCGACATGCGCTCCAGCAGCAGCTCCAGCTTGACGAGGCCCGGCTCCACCAGATGCGTGTAGAGAGCGGCGAACGCCGTTTCCAGCCCGGTGACGCCGAACGGCGCCGCTTCGAAGGGAACGTCCTTCTCGTGCCGCGCGTGCGGAGCATGGTCGGTTGCGATCGCCGCGATCGTCCCGTCCCGGATGCCCTCCACGAGCGCGGCGCGGTCGTCGACCGAACGGAGCGGCGGGTTCATCTTCAGGTTCGAGTCCAGCGACCGCACGGCCTCGTCGGTCAGGCAGAGGTGGTGCGGCGTGACCTCCGCCGTGGCCTGGACCCCCGCCGCCCGTGCGGTGCGCACGGCCTCGACGGACTCCCGGGCCGACAGGTGCAGGAGGTGCACGGGCCGGCCCTCGTAGGCGGCCAGCGAGAGGTCGCGCTCGACCATCACGCTCTCGGCGACCGACGGGTAGCCAGCGAATCCCAGCTCGGCGGAGACGGCGCCCTCGTGCATCTGGCCGCTCCGCGAGAGCGTCGGCTCCTCGCAGTGCAGTGCCAGCGGCCGGTTCTGCGACCGCGCCGTACTGGAGCGCGCGCCGCATGAGCCCGGGCGTGGCGACCGGCCGGCCGTCGTCGCTGAACCCTGCCGCACCGGCATCCGCGAGCTCGGCCATCTCCGTCAGCTCGCCGCCCTCCAGACCCTTGCTGATCGCGGCGAGGAACCCGACCGGGATCTCCGCCTCGGCCTCCGCCGTCTCGGCAAGGGAGCCGAGCACGGCCGCCGAGTCGACGACGGGATCGGTGTTCGGCATGGCGAGGATCGCGCAGTAGCCGCCTGCCGCCGCCGCCTGCGTCCCGCTCGCGATCGTCTCCTCGTCCTCCCGGCCCGGCGTCCTGAGGTGGACGTGCGGGTCGACGAACGCGGGCGCGAGCGTGAGCCCTTCCGCCTCGACGACGCGGTGGGAGTTCGGGTCGAGCCGCGAGCCGAGCTCCGCAATCGTCCCTTCGTCGACCCGGACGTCCAGGACGCCGTCCACCTTGCCCGCGGGATCGAGCACCCGCGCGCCCCGGACGATCAGGTTCTCGCCCTGGGCAGTCTTCGAGAACAGCATCAGGCCACCTCCGTCAGCTGCGCCGCCTTGACTCCAATGGGGCCGCTCGTGAGCAGGTCGTAGAGGACGGCCATCCGTGTCACGAGCCCGGCGCGCACCTGGGTCTCGATCAGCGCGTCGGCGGCGTCTGCAACCCGCGGGTCGATCTCGACCCCCCGGTTCATCGGCCCCGGGTGCATGACCTTCTGGCCGGCGCGCAGCCGCTCGGGCGTGACCCCCCACCGCTCGGTGTACTCACGCAGGCTCGGGACGTAGTTCGCTCCCTCGAGCATCCGTTCGCGCTGCATCCGGAGGACGTAGACGACGTCGGCGGCGCCGATCGACGCGATGTCGGTGGAGGTGTCGCAGCCCATCGCCTCCACGCCGCGCGGAAGCAGCGTCGGCGGCCCGACCAGCGTCGTCCGCGCGCCGACGAGGTCGAGCGCCTGGATCAGCGAGCGGGCGACCCGCGAGTGGAGGACGTCGCCCACGATCGCCACGTGCAGACCCTCGAGCCGGCCGAACTCCTCGCGCAGGGTGTAGAGGTCGAGGAGCGCCTGCGTCGGATGCTGGTGCTTTCCGTCGCCGGCGTTCACGACGTGCGCGGCGGTCACCTTCGCGACGAGGTGCGAGGCGCCGATCTGCGGGTGGCGCATGACGATTACGTCCGGGTCGTAGGCGCCGAGCGTCAGGGCCGTGTCCTTGAGGGACTCGCCCTTGTCCACGGCCGAGCCGGAGGACTTGATCGACATCGTGTCCGCCGAGAGCCGCTTCGCCGCGAGCTCGAAGCTGGACGAGGTTCGCGTGGACGACTCGAAGAAGACGTTCACGACCAGCCGCCCCCGCAGCGTCGGCAGCTTCTTCATCTCGCGCTCCAGCGAGCGGGAGAAGTTGCGCGCCGTCGCGAGCAGCCGCTCGATGTCGTCTCGGGACAGGTCCGCGACGGACAGGAGATGCCGGCGCTCCGTTGGGGCCGGCGGCTTCAGGTCGTCGCGCATGACGCGGATGTCACCCATGGTCTTCCTCCGGGTTGGGCACGAGCAGGACTTGGTCGACCTCGTCGACCTCGACGAGCTGCACCTGGATGCGCTCGCCGCGGGAGGTCGGCAGGTTCTTGCCGACGTAGTCGGGACGGATCGGAAGCTCCCGGTGGCCGCGGTCGGCCAGGCATGCGAGCTGCACGCGCGCCGGCCGCCCATAGTGAAAAAGCGCCTCGATCGCGGAACGGATCGTGCGGCCCGTGTACAGGACGTCGTCGACGAGCACGCACGTCATCCCCTCGAGCGCGAAGTCGAGCCGCGTCGACCGGACGACCGGCTGCGCCTGCCTCGGCGGCTCGCCGCCCCGGACCTGGACGTCGTCCCGGTAGAACGTGATGTCGAGCGACCCCGACGCCAGCTCCTCGCCGCTGAACTCGTGGATCAGGCGGCGGAGGCGCTGCGCGAGGGGGACGCCGCGCGTCTGGATGCCGACCAGCGCGACCCGCTCGAGGTCCGGGTTCCCCTCGATGATCTCGTGCGCGATCCGCGTCAGCGTTCTGGCGATCGCGGCCTCGTCCAGCAGGACTCGTGCGCTCGTCTGGGCAGGCAGCGTCAACCGCTCTCCTTTCCGGCCTCTCGGGACCGAGTTAAAGGACGTGAAGCGACCCGGACTCTACAACGACGTGCGGACGGAGCAAGTGCGACTGTGCTTTCGTGCGCCCGTGCGGTACGTCGCCTTCCTCCGTGCTGTGAACGTCGGCGGGCGGCGGGTCTCCATGGACCGCCTGCGCGCCCTCTTCGAGGAGCTCGGCTTCGAGCACGTCTCGACCTACATCGCGAGCGGCAACGTCCTCTTCGAGGCCGGTGGTCGAGCCGCCGACCTCGAGCGCGCGATCGAGGCGAAACTCGACGATGCGCTCGGCTTCGAGGTCACGACCTTCCTGCGGCGGGCGAGCGAGGTGCGGCACACGGCGGAAGAGAAGCCGTTCGGCAAGGTGCCGGCCGGAAAGACCCACATGGTCGCCTTCCTCCGCCGGAAGCCGACGGCAGCGGAGCGCAAGGCGATCGAGGAGAAGTCCACCTCATCCGACCGACTCGTCGTGGACGGACGCGAGGTGCATTGGCTGATCGAGGGCCGGATGATGGACTCGGAGCTCAAGCCGAAGGACTGGGAGGTGCTCGGCCAGCCGACGACGACGCGGAACACGACGATGCTCACGAAGCTCGCCGAGAAGCTGGACGACTAGCGCCCCCGTTCGGCGATGACCGCAAGCAGGTATTGCTCCGCCTCGACCTCGTCCGGCAGCTCCCGCTCGGCCCGCGCAAGCCCCTCCGCGAACTCGTCTTCTCCGAGCAGTTGCAGCGTCGAGATGAAGCGGCCGCGGATCCGCTCGAGAACCCAGTCCCGGTTCAGCACCGCGCGGTGGTGCAGCGGAATCGTCCGGGGCGAGTAGCCGGCAGCGCGCAGCTCCTCTTCGAGCCCCTCCCGTGTCGGGAATCGCGACCGGTCGATCTCGGCGAGCGACGGGAAGTACGCGCTGAGGTAGTAGCTGTCGAACTGCGCGTGGTCGAAGGTGCCGATCGCAAGCCGGCCGTCGTCCGCGAGCACCCGGGCGAGGTCCGCGAATGCGTGCGGCCGGTCGAGGACATGGATCACGAGGACGGCGACCGCCCGCTCGAACCAGCCTTCCTTGAACGGCAGCGCCTCAGCCCGGGCCACCTTGGCGTTCACGCCGCGCTCGCGGGCGAGTGCGACCATCTCGGGTGAGGCGTCCACGCCCCAGACCCGCGACCCGCGCTCCGCGAGGGCGGCGGCGAAGCGGCCGGTTCCGCACCCGACATCGAGCACGCGCTTCCCGAGCAGATCGCCCTCCCTCGAGAGCAACTCGAAGAGCCCCCACCACCCCTCGTCCTGCGGGCGGAGCTCGTCGTACCGAGCCGCGGCCTCGCCGTAGTCGGGGTTAGGAGGGCTCAGTGGCACGCCGGTGTGCCGCAGGGCCAGCGCTCTGCGACGAGCGACGTCCCACCGACCCCTCTACCCCTCGTCGACGATGTCTTCGGGGTCGCTGAGGGACTCGATCGCGTGGATCGCAGCCTCGAGCGAGCTCTCGGGGACGAGCACTTTCTGGGGCGCGTCCTCGACCTCGCTCGGGTGATGCTCGATCGCGGGCTCGAGATGCGTGTCGATTCCGGCGGAGCGGAGCATGGCCTCGAGCTCCTCCGCCTCGGTCACGTCGCCGGCGACGGCGACCTGCACCATCCTGGTCATCGCGGGGCCTCCTCGACGGTCGGGACGACTTCCTGTGGAGCCGGCTGCGTATGCCGATGCGTGGCTCCTCCCTTCACGAGCTCCGGTGCGCCCCGCTCCTGGAACGGGACGACGATGATATCGAGGTCGCGGGGGACGACCGTGTCGGGGAAGACGGACCGGGCCTCCCGCTCGATCTCGCCGCCGAAGTAGCGGTTCGACAGGTGGGTCAGCGCGAGCATCCCGACCTCGGCGGTCTGCGCGACCTCCGCTGCCTCGAGCGCCGTCGAGTGCAGCGTCTCGTGCGCCCGCGCCCGCTCGTCCTCGGCGAACGTGGCCTCGTGGACGAGGAGGTCGGCGCCGCGAGCCGCATCCACGACCGAGCGCGCGAACGCCGTGTCCGCCGCGATCACGACCTTCCGGCCGGGACGCGCCGGACCGAGGACGGCGTCAGGCGTGAGCACTCGCCCGTCGGGCAGCGTCACCGATTCACCCGCCTGGAGCGCCCCACGCTCCGGGCCCTCGGGGATCCCGAGCGCGTCGGCGGCGCCGGCGTCGAACCGGCCGGGCCTCGGCCGCTCGACGAGCGCGTACCCGATTGCGGAGACGCCGTGCTCGACCGGGAAGGTCACGAGCTCGTACTCCCCGCGCTCGAGCCGCTCGTCCGGATCCAGCTCGACGAGCTCGTAGTGGTAGGTCAGCTTTCCGAAGATCCGCCGGAGCGCGGAGAACAGGTCGTGGAGGCCGCGCGGGCCGTAGATCGTGATCGGGAGCTCCCGTCCGCGCAGCGCGAACGTCTTCAGCATCCCCGGCAGGCCGAGGTAGTGATCCGCGTGGTAATGCGTGAGGAAGATCTCCCGCAGCTCGATCAGGCCGACGTTCGAGCGCAGCAGCTGCCGCTGTGTTCCCTCGGCGCAGTCGAAGAGCAGGCGCTCTCCCCCGCGCCGGAGCAGCATCGCGGTCGGCGCCCGTTGGGCAGTCGGCATCGAGCCCGAGGTGCCGAGGAAGACGAGGTCCAGATCCACGGCGCAAGTCTAGGAGGGCGCCGGGGCGCGGCCGGGCTACGGCAGCAGCAGCACCTGCCCCGGCGTGAGGCTCGTGCCTGCCAGCCCGTTCTCGCGCTGGATCACCCAGACCCCCTGCCGCGGATCGCCGTGGTAGCGCTCGGCGGCGATCGACCAGAGTGTGTCGCCCGACTGGACGCGATATGGGTGTGGTGTGCCGGTCGCCTCGGAGACGCGCGTCATGACGCTCCAGGCGAGCACCATCACGAGCAGCGTGACGAATGCGATTCGAACGAACATACGTTCGTCATGCTACAGAACGTATGTTCGGACGTCAAGCGCCCCGTTTTCGACCTCCAGTCCGATCATTCCGTGGTGCGGCGCCGAGCGGCGCTCGGTCGGGCTGCCGGGATTGAGGATCCAGGTCTCCCCGAGCCGCGTCGCCTCGGGCACGTGCGTGTGGCCGTAGACGACCGCGTCACAGCCGGGGAATCCCTCGACGAGCCGAGCGGCCCGACCGGCCACCGGCCCGGCGTCATGGACGATCCCGATTCGCATGCCTTCGTGCTCGACGACGAGCTTCGGCGGGAGGACGAGACGAAGGTCCGGCTCGTCCATGTTCCCGACGACGCCGTCGACCGGCGCCAGCTTCCCAAGCTCCTCGTACACCGCCACTGACACGAAGTCGCCCGCGTGGAGGATCCGGTCCGACTCGGCCAGAAGGCGCAGGCACTCCTTCGGCAGGCGCCGCGTCCCCCGCGGCATGTGCGTGTCCGAGATGACGCGAGCTTCAGCTGGCTCAGTCGCCCCAGTATGTGACTCGTCGCCAGGGTGCGATGAGTGGATGCCAGGCCCGGACGCAGGCCGCGTTCATATCCAGAGATATGGACGCGGCTGAGGACGACGTCTGGCGCCGCTCAGCGCGGCCTGGCGGCTCAGTTCGCATGCTGGGGTGAGCTCTCTAGTTGACGCCGTTGAGGAACGCGCCGTCGCGGTAGACGAGCTCGCCGTCCGCGTAGACCTCGCCGCCGTCGCGCAGGTCGCACACCATGTCCCAGTGGAGCCCCGACTCGTTGGTGCCCCCGGTCCCGGGAACCGAACGGCCGAGCGCAAGGTGGACGGTTCCGCCGATCTTCTCGTCGAGCAGAAGGTTGCCCGTGTACTCGCTGATCGACTCGTTGAGGCCGAACGCGAACTCACCGACCCGCCTCGCTCCGTCGTCCATGCCGACCATCTCGCGCAGGAAGTCCTGCCCCCGCTTTGCGGTCGCCTCGACGACCTCGCCGCCCTCGAACCGGAGGCGGACGTCGTCGGCCTGGCGCCCTCGCATCATCGCGGGGAACGAGTACCTGATCGTTCCCTCCACGCTCGTCTCCTGCGGGCCCGTGAACACCTCGCCGTCCGGGAAGTTCCGGAGGCCTTTCGAGCGGATCCAGGTTCGCCCCTCGACACCGAGCTTGAGGTCCGTGTCCTCGCCGACGATTCGCAGCTCCCGCACGTCGTCCAGGAAGTCACCGACGCGCTCGAGCCGTTCGCCGAACTGCTTCCAGGCGGCGACCGGATCGTCCTGGTCGAGGAAGGCGGCGCGGGACAGCACCTGCTCGTACTGCCGCAGCGACATGCCGGCGTCCTGCGCAGAGGCCTCGCACGCGGAGCCGCAGATCAGCCAGCGGAACTCGCCCCGCTCGGAGCGCTCGAGGTAGAGCGACTGCAGCGGGCGGCGGGCGGTCAGCCGCCGCGAGATGCGCTCCGGATCGACGTTCGAGAGCCGTTTCGTGTTCGTCACGGCGTCGAAGATGATCCACACGTCCCCGTGTTCGATGTTCCACTGCTGGTCGGGCGAGATCCAGTCGAGCTGGTGGTCCCGCCCCTCGTGGTAGAGGATCCCTTCCGTCTCCTCGAGCACCAGGTTCGCCGTCGGATGACCTCCGGCCCGCAACGCCGCACCGAAGGTCTCGCGCATGACGGGAAGCGCCGACGTGTCGTAGGACTCGATGCGCACGGTGTCGCCCTGCCGGACCTCGGTCGAGTAGCCGACGAGCACCTCCGCGAGCCGCTTGTGCATCGGGTCAGACACGCTCGACCGCCGGCTCCGGCTCGGAGAGGAACGAGCCCGCCTTCCAGACGAGCTCGCCGTCCGCGTAGACCTCGCCCTCATCGCGGAGGTCGCAGATCAGGTCCCAGTGCAGGTCCGACTTGTTCTCCGTGCCGGCCTCGTCGAAGCCGCCGCCGAGCGCGACGTGCATCGTCCCGCCGATCTTCTCGTCGAAGAGGATGTCGCGCGTGAAGCGGTCGATCTCGTAGTTGAGGCCGAACGCGACCTCGCCGAGCACCTTCGAGCCTGAGTCGGTGTCGAGCAGCGAGCGCAGGTACTCCTGCCCGACAGTCGCCTCCGCGTGGACGACGGCTCCGGCCTCGAACCGCAGGCGCACGTTCTCGACCTCCTGGCCCTGGAAGACCGACGGGAAGGCGAAGAAGATCTCCCCGCTCGTCCCGCTCTCGACCGGGCTTGTGAAGACCTCGCCGTCGGGCATGTTGTGCTTTCCGTCCGATGGGACCCAGCGGCGCCCTTCGACGACGAGGCGCAGATCGGTGCCCGGGCCGGTGATCCGCAGCTCGCGCACGCCCTCGAGCTCGCGCGCCCTGGCGCCGAGCGTCTCGGACATGGCGCGCCAGTGCGCGATCGGGTCGTCACCTTCACGCGTGTGGCAGGCGCCGTGCACGAAATCCTCGTACTCGGAGAGCGACATCTCCGCGTCCTGGGCGTGCGCCTGCGTCGGGTAGAGCGTCCCGCACCAGGCGAGGTCGCCCGAGCTGATCCGCTCCCAGCGCCTGTTCACCATCCGGTAGTGCGTCGAGAGCTGCAGTCGCCGCCGCTCGGGGTCCGACCCGCGTCAGCGAGCGCGTGTTGACGGTTCCCCAGAGAGACGTCCAGGCGTCCAGCTGCTCGGTCGCGATCTGCTCGAGCTCGGGGATGTAGGCGAGCTGCTCGTCCGACGCCTCCTCGAGGGCGATCTCCTCGAGCCCGGACGGCGTGATCTTGGTGTACGGGTGCGCGCCGCGCCGGATGGCCGCTGCGTAGAGCGCGACGGCCAGCGGGGCGGAGACGTCTTCGCCGTCGATGCGGTAGACCTGTCCCTCCTGCAGGTCCAGCGAGTAGCCGGCGATCAGCTCGGCCAGCTTCTCGATCCGCGGGTCCCGCACTACGGTTTTCCGACCGGGAAGGGCCTCGAAATGAGCGACGTCGTCCGTGTCGGGTTCATCTCGGCCCGCAGGCGGATCGCGAAGACGTAGTACCCGGCGGCAAGACGCTTCCGCTTGAAGCGGATGAAGTTCCCCGAGTGCGCGCGGATCTTGCCGCGCACGCTGAACACGGCCTTCGGTGAGCGCCGGACGCCGACCGAGGCCAGCACCCGCTTCCGCATCGCAGCGCTCAGCCGCCGGCTCTTCAGGCGGTACATGGCCCCGGTGTACAGGGTCGCCTCCTCCGAGCTGGCGGCGAAGGTCCAGTTCGTGTCTCCGGCCGAGCGGCGGCGCTCGCCGAACTTCGCCACGGCTCCGACGACCTTGGTCGTGTGACGCCAACGCACGGGACGGCGGGAACAGCGCGCGAGCCCGCGGGCGAGCATCGACTTGACGGAGGCGTACGACGGCCTTCTGGTCCCGTCCGCGCGGATGAGGCCGGCCTGCCAGCGGTCGAGGTCGGGCTCGTCGACGAGGCCGTAGTAGAGCATCGAGCGCACCGACTCGTCGCACGCGAAGTACGGGATCATCGCCGAGTAGACGTCCGACTGAAGGCGGTCCTCGGCGACCCGGGCGACGGACTCACGGCCGTAGTAGGCGTGCATCGAGCTCGCGGGGATCGCCGTCTGCCAGCCGATCTCGTTCAGGCGGAACCGGAGCGGGGGCAGCGCGGCGCGCGAGACGGGCTTGCCGGCCTCGGCGAACACGGGCTGCGCCGTGCCGCGGAACGCGTCCCAGACGGCCTGCTTGATCCGGCCGAGGTTGGAGGTTCCCGCGTTCGGCCACCGGTACCCGACGAGGAACGAGTCGGTGTTCGAGTTCGGGTGCGGGTGGAAGGCGAGCTCGTCCATGATCGGCCGCTTCCGCCCGCTCGCCCGGTACGAGGCGCCCATGTCCCTGAGGCAGCGGACCGGCGAGGTCGAGGCGTTCGTCGCCGCAGTCGCGTTGTCGTTCCCGCGCGGCGAGAGCGAGACGCCGAGGACGGTGATTGTCGGATCGACCGCCTTCAGCGCGTCGTAGGCCCGGCCCAGGACCCGCGCGTACGCGGTGCAGGCGAGACCCGTGCCGCGGGTGCTGTACTGCGGCTGCCAGAAGCGCGGCTGGTTCGGCTCGTTGCCGACGCCGATGTCCTTCACCTGGCGGTAGGTGCGGGCGACCTGCGCGATGAAGGCGACGAACTGGTTCGTCGCCGGCGTGGAGTTGAAAAGGGCGCGCGCGCGGGTAGGCGCGATCACCACCGTGATGCGAATCCCTGCCGCAGCGGCGTTCGCCATGTAGCGATCGAGGGCACCCTGGTCCCGGATCGTGGTCGGGTTGTCGGGGTCCCAGGCGAGCGTGATCCGGTTCTCCGTCAGACCGACGTCCCGCATGGAGGCGAAGAAGGCAGCGCCACCATCGTCCGCCAGCTTGCCTCGGTCGTCCGCCACGCCGACGGTGACGTCTGCCGCCGCCGGCGCGGCAAGCAGCAGCGCGGCGCAGGCGCCGACCAGCAGCGTGGCTGTCTGTCGTCTAAACCCCATCATTCCTCAGCGAAACCGCATCAGTCTTGCACGACCTCCAGGACGGCGTCGAGCAGGGTATCTGCGCCGAAGCGGACCGGATCGTCGGTCGTGAGGCCGGTCTCCGCCCCGACCCGCGCGATCTCGGCGCGCGCATCGTCCTCGCCGAGGCCGCCGGTGTGGAGCGCCACCGCCGCAACAACGGCCGGCCGGAGTCGGAGCGACACGCGCTCATGAAGGGCGATCAGCTCGCGGAGGTCCGGCAGTGGGTGGTCCGGATAACCCTCGACGTGGGTGGCCCCAGCCTTGTGGACGAAGACGTACGCATGCGGCGCACTGCCGTGGATGAGGCCCATCGTGACCCCGGAATACGCCGGGTGGGCCAGCGATCCCTGCCCTTCGACCCACAGGAGCTCACCGCCCCGTTGGGAGCCCTCGACCACGAGCCGCTCGGCTGCGCCGGCGAGGAAGTCCGCGACGACGGCGTCGATCGCGATCCCCCAG
The DNA here is from genome assembly GCA_963827705.1 of uncultured Actinomycetes bacterium. Taxonomy (GTDB): domain Bacteria; phylum Actinomycetota; class Thermoleophilia; order Gaiellales; family Gaiellaceae; genus JACDAN01. The sequence goes on along the minus strand of CAWHBN010000016.1, from coordinate 99,814 downwards.
CCGGCGATCGCGATCCCGGTCTGCCCTGTCGGAACGAAGACGGATTTGAGGCCACGGTTCCGGGCGGCGAGGTCGAGCTCGACGGCGACGGTCTTCTTCCCGATCGCGCAGTCGGAGCCGACGGTGAGGACGATCTTGGCCGGGACCTGGAGGTTCTCGCCGGTGGGGACGCTGAGCTCGGGCGGCGGCTTCCGAAGGTCGCGCAGCTCGACGCCGTGCTCCCGGGCCAGCCCGCTCAGTTCGGGATCGTCGCCGATGAACTCGTGCAGCCCGCTCTCGAGGTCGAGCCCCGCGCGGATCGAGTCCTTCAGGAGCTCGCGCCAGGCGGGCGGGAAGCGGCCGCCCTGGGTCGCGACGCCGACGGTCGCCGTGGTCGGCCCGTAGGCGAGCGCTTCGTCGACCGTGGCGACGATCGGGATCTCGCGGTAGCTCTCCCCCGCCCTGTCCGAGTCGAGGATGGCGACGACGGGGTCGGGTGCGTAGTGGACGATGCCGCGCATCGTCTTCCCGTAGTGCTCGTCGCCGGATTTGCCCTCAGCGAGGACTAGGTACTTCTTGGCGGACGCCAAGGCCGGGAGCCTCCGATGGGAGCTGGACGCCGTCGATGAGCCGGACGCCGGGCCACGGATCCTCGGCGATGAGGATGTTCCCGTCGAGGTCGACGTGGTCGCAGAGGCTCGCGACCGCCGCGCCGGCGGCGATACCGAGGCCCGACTCGACCATGCAGCCGAGCATGACGCCGAGGCCGAGCGCGCGGGCCGCGTGCGCCATCCGGACGGCCTCGCGAATGCCGCCTGACTTCGCGAGCTTGATGTTGATCCCGTGGCCTCGCTCCGCGCAGGCGGCGACGTTGGAGAGGGTGTGGCAGTCCTCGTCGACGTAGATCGGGAGCGGCGAGCCCGCCTTGAGCTTCGGGCCGCCGGGGTCGCCGGCCGGGAGCGGCTGCTCGACGTAGTCGACGCCGAGCGCCTGCAGCTGCGGGATCGAGTCGAGCGCTTCGTCCAGCGTCCAATACTCGTTGACGTCGACTCGGATCGCCTTGTCCCAGACGGCGCGGACCGAGCGAACACGCTCGACGTCGAGCCCGTCGCGGCCGCCGAGCTTCAGCTTCAGGCTCTCGAACTCATGCGCCTGCTCGGCCTTGCGCGCAGTCTCGTCCGGATCACCGAGGCCGAGTGTCCAGCTGGTCGGCGGTCCTGCCTGCCGGAGCCCGAGGAGGCGCCAGACCGGGAGCCCCGTCAGCTTGCCGCAGAGGTCATGCAGCGCCGCGTCGATCGCAGCGCGGGCCGCGAGCTCCCGCTCGGGCAGGCGCGACTCGATCTCCTCGAACGCGAACGGATCGTCTCCGAGCGAGTCCGCGACTTCCTCGACGTACGCGAGAGCCGACTCGGCCGATTCCTCGTAGCGGTCGATCGGGTTGGCCTCGCCGTAGCCGCGTTCGCCGCCGTGCTCGATCTCGACCCAGACGACCTCGGCCTCAGTCGTCGTGTCGCGGGCGATCACGAAGGGCTCTTTGAGGGTCAGGGAGCCGATCTGGGCCGAGACCTCCACGCGGAGGACTCTACTCACGCTCGCTCTGACGAACCCAGAGCGTCACGAGCCTGGCGACTAGCGTCACCAGGAAGATCTGGCCGGTCAGGGCCTCCAGCACGGTGAGGGCCTGCGGCAGCCCGACCGCCGGCGAGAGATCGCCGAACCCGAGCGTCGTCAGCGAGACGAAGCTGTAGTACAGGAACTCCGACTGGGAGTGCGGGCCTTCCTGCGCGAAGAACGACCCCTCCCGCAGCTCGTCGACGGCGAGGTAGACGAACGCGAACAGCAGACCGACGAGGACGTAGGCGCAGATGGCGCCGAACACGGTCTCGTGGGTGATCCGGCGGTGCTGAAGGGTGCGGCTGATGGTCACCGGCAGCGTCGCGGTCACGAGGAGGACTACCGGAAGCAGGTAGGTGAGCCCGACCAGGGACTCGGAGTTGACGAACAGGACGATCGGCGCGAGCGCCACGCAGGCCGCGATCGAGATCGCGTGTCGCTTGGTGATCGTCGTGCCGGCGTCCGGATCGCTGATCGCCACGACGAGCGCCACGGCGGCGAGCAGCGTGCTGAGGAGCGCGCCCCAGCGAGGGTCGTCGATCAGCTCGAGGAAGAAGAAGTTCGCGAGCAGCAGCACGAGGAGAGTCGCGTTGCTGTCGACGATCCGGAGGAGGGTCCTGCCCATGACGGGCGGACGATAGTGCGCCGGGCAGGAATCGCGGCTGGCGTGGTTCCTGTCACTCGAAGCGGGAAGCAGAGAGACGCGGGCGCCTGGTGTCTGTATGGGTATCGGGTTCCTGCTCGGATGGATTTCTCGCCGCCGAGGCCTGCACGTCGCCTAGTCCACGAGGCCGACGTGAGCGGGGTCGTAGGAGACGATGGCGCTGGCGAGCGGGGTGGCGATTACGGCTGCGACCGTCACGAGGAAGACAGCGAGGATGATGAGCGTGCGCATTGGGTTCCCCTTCGTATGTTTCGGCGATCAGTGTGATCGCGTCATCCCAGGCAGCGTGCCTTCACCTCCCCTCGCCCGCTAGGACACGTTCGTGTCAAGTTTCGGCTCGAAAGGCCCGCAAACGCCGCCTTTCACCGTCCATCGGCCGACGCCGTGAAGCGGTCGAGGGCGAAGAGAGGGCCGGGTGGCGATCCGAACGCCTAGGACGCTTCCCACAACCCGACTCCTCGGACGAACCTAGGGAGTCAGCCGGCGGCGGCTCTGGTACCTAAGCGTTCTTGGTCGAGCTTCCGGCTCGCCGCCGATGCAGCGCAGCCGCGAGCTTGTCGAACGGTGTTCGTTCACCGGGTAGCCCGACTGTCAGCCCATACGCAATGGTGCCTACGAGGAAGACAAGGATGTCCACTCCGTAGAAGTGGAACCACCACCAGGTTATGGCCAGGACGAGCGGGCTAAGAACGACAGCCCCCGCACGACGCGTCCGGTGGCTCCACTTCCGAGGAAACCGCCCAAGTATGTAGAGATACACAACCGCTCCCAGCAGGCTGGAGAGGAAGGCAAGTCCGAGCCAGGCGATCACCACCGCTTCTAGCGGCCGTGCGAACGCTACGAAGAACAGGACTTGCAGAAGCCAGAGCCACAGCAGATTGAGAAGCAGGGTCCGCACCGCCTCATTGTCTCCCCTGCCCGAAAGGGCCATCTAGCCGTGCCGGTGTCGGCGTCCTAGGCTCGAGGTCGGGGCGTGGGAAGGGCCGCGACCCACGCCTGTTTACATCGCTGGCGATTTCGAGGACAGCACCATCTCGCCGAGACGGCCCATCTCGCACATCTCGCTTGGCGCAACCATGCGGTTTCCGCACGGCGAGCGGTACGAAAATGGGCCAGGCAGGAATCGAACCTGCGACCTCGCGCTCCGGAGGCGCGCGCTCTATCCCCTGAGCTACTGGCCCGGAGCGGTCAGTCTAGCCGTGGGTAGGTTCCGTTCCCGTGGACTTCCTGCGCGCGTACCTGCGGACGCTGAACCCGCCGTTGCCGCGTTCAGTCCGCACGTTGCAGGCCGGCGCGCTGATCAATGCGCTAGGCAACGGGCTCGCCTACCCGTTCCTCTTCATCTACCTCCACAACGTCCGCGACATCGACCTCGCGACGGCTGGGCTCATCGTCGGGACGAACGCCGCAGTCGGGCTTGTCGCCGGCCCAATCGTCGGCTCGGCCATCGACAAGGTCGGCGGCCGGATCACGCTCGCGTTCTCGCTCTGGCTGATGACGGTCGGCTTCGGCGCCTACGCGTTCGTCGAGCATCCCTGGCAGGGCTTCCTCGCCAGCGCGATCGCAGGGATCGGGAACGGCGGGTTCTGGCCCAGCCAGTCCTCACTGATCGCCGGCCTCACTCCGCAGGCGCAACGGCACCAGGCCTTCGCGATGCAGCGCGTGATGATGAACCTCGGAATCGGACTTGGCGGACTCGTGGGCGGCCTGATCGCGACGACCGCGAACCCGACCACGTTCCAGGTGCTCTTCCTGGGAGACGCCGCGACCTTCCTGGTCTACTCGGTTTTCCTGCTCCGCGTCCCGGCGCCGGCACGGACGCCACGGCCCGAGGGCCGCGAGCGCGGCGGCTACGGCGAGGTCGTCCGGAACAAGGTCTTCATGGCGGTCGTCGGCCTGAACTTCGTCTTCATCGGAGCCGGCATGGCGCAGCTCGAGACGCTGCCCGTCTACGCGAAGAACGAGGCGGGAGTGACCGAGCGTGGAATCGGCGTCCTCTTCTTCCTGAACACGCTCGTGATCGTCCTCACGCAGCTGCCGATGGCGAGGCTCCTCGAGGGGCACCGGCGGATGCGGACGCTCGGCGTGCTCGGCGTCGTCTGGGCCGTCGGGCTGTTGATCGTCCCGATCGCCGGGATCGCGCAGGATGTCTGGGTCGCCTGGGGCTTTCTCGCCCTGACCTTCGCGATCATCGCCGTCGGTGAGTGTCTCCATGGAACCGTCCAGGCTCCGCTCGTGGCCGATCTCGCAGATCACAGCCTGATCGGCCGATACATGGCCGCGTCTGCGTTCTCGTGGGGCGTCGGCTTCGCCGTCGGACCGGCGATCGGCGGGGTCGTGCTCGGTCAGTCGCCGGACCTGCTCTGGCCCGCGGCCGCCGCGGTGTGCCTCGCAGCCGGCGCCGCGGCACTCGCACTCGAGCGCTCGATCCCGGCCGGCGCCCGCACGACGCCGAAACGCGCGCAGCCTGCGCTGGCCGAGTCCTAGCGGATGGCGAGCCAAGAGTCGGTGATCGACTGGCTTCTCGCCGGCGATCCCGCGATCCGCTGGCAGGTGATGCGCGATCTCCTCGACGAGCCGGCCGAGACGTGGGAGCGGGAACGACGCCGGACGGCCGAAAACGGGTGGGTCGCCGAGCTCCTCGGGCACGTGGGGCCCGACGGCGAGTGGCCGAAGGGACGCTGGACCGCCTCCACCTGGACGCTCCTGCTGCTCATCGCGTGCGGGCTTCCGGAGGGTCACCCGGCCGGACGTCCGGCGATCGAGCGTCTGCTCGGTCGATTCATGCCGCCGGGTGAGGAAGTCGACGGCGCGTTCCTGCTCAAGCGCGTCGATCTCTGTCACCTCGGCTTCTGGCTGGGGCTCGGCGCGCACTTCCTGGGGGACGATCCGCGGCTTCCTCCTCTCGGCCGGGCCGTCCTGAGCGCGCAACTCGATGACGGCGGCTGGAACTGCCATATGCGGAACCGCCCGGCGACGCGCCACGGCTCCTTCCACACCACCTTCAACGTGCTCGAGAACCTTCGCATCGCGGCCGGGCGAGGGATCGTTTCGGACCGTGCGTTCCGCGACGCAGAGACGCGGGCGGTCGAGTTCATGCTCTCCCATCGCATGTACCGCTCCGACCACACCGGGGAGGTCATCTCGGAACGGTTCACGCACCTCACCTATCCCGTGGCACTGGCACTACACCGTCCTGCGGGGCCTCGACTACCTGCGCCTGACGCCTGCCATCTCCGACGAGCGACTCGCCGACGCGATCGAGCTGCTTCGGGAGAGACGCAAGCCGAACGGGCGGTGGCCGCTGCAGAAGCGCATCCCCGGAACGCTGCTCGTCGAGATGGAGAAGCCCGGCACGGACAGTCGGTGGAACACACTGCGCGCGCTCCGAATTCTCCGGCGCCGCGAGCCGGAGAACGGAAGCTAGGAAAGCGGCTGCGCGGCTAGAATCGAGCCATGCGCCTAGAGGACCCGGTCAGTACCGATGCCCAGCCTGCCCCGCATCCGGGCTCGCTCGCGCGACATCGCTCGCGAGGTTTCGGCACCCCCTGCGCGCCAGCCCGCTGAGCTCGCCGCTCACGGCCTGACCTGGATCCACCTCGACTCCCCGACGATGGAGGAGGCGACGGCGCTCGCCGAGCGCTTCGGCTGGCACCCGCTCGACATCGAGGACGTCCTCTCCAAGCGCCAGCGGCCGAAGGTCGACGAGTACGAGGACTACCGCTTCGTCGTCCTCCACTTCCCGGTGTACGACAAGGCCGCGAAGCGGCTGAACGCCGGCGAGCTGGACGTCTTTCTCGGCCACGGGTACCTCGTGACCCTCCCCACGGTCGAGCTCCTACCGGTCACGCGGCTCTTCCAGCGGGTCACGGACGACCCGGAGCTTCGCGACAGTGTCTTCGCCAAGGGCTCCGGGTACCTGCTGTACCACGTCCTCGACGACCTGTTCGACTACTGCTTCCCGATCCTCGACAAGATCGGCCACAAGCTCGACGCCATCGAGGACGACATCGAGCAGGAGGAGGACTCGCAGGAGATCGTCCGCGACATCTCCCGCGTGAAGCAGGAGATCATCAGCTACCGCAAGATCATCAAGCCGCAGCGGCCGACCCTGCGCCTGCTCGAGCGCCACGCGGAGCGGTTCCTGCCGGAGGACCTCGAGCTCTACTTCGACGACCTCGTCGACGCCTCCGAGCGGATCTGGGACCTGCTCGACAACTACAAGGAAGTGGTGGAGGCCTTGGAGGCGACGAACGAGTCGGCGATCTCGCACCGCCAGAACGACGTGCTCCGAGTGCTCACGGTCTTCAGCGCCGTGCTCCTGCCGCTGACCCTGCTCGCGAGCATCTTCGGGATGAACGTCGAGTTCCCCGGCGAGGGAACGGCCGGCGCGTTCTGGGTGATGGTCGCGGCGATGGTCGCGGTCTTCGCCGCCCTCGTCGGCTTCTTCCGCTGGAAGCGCTGGATTTGACGAAGCCGCTCTGGGCGCCTTGGCGGCTCGAGTACATCCAACAGGCCGACGAGCTGGACGGCTGCCTGTTCTGCGACGCGGTCGAATCGGACGATGACGAGGCGGCGCTCGTCGTGCACCGGGCCAAGTGGGCGACGGTGCTCGTCAACAAGTACCCGTACGCGTCCGGGCACGTCATGGTGGCGCCGAACCGGCACGTCGGTGAGTTCGGCGAGCTGACCGACGACGAGGCGCTCGAGGTCCACCGCCTCGCCCACCACGGGATCGGGGCGCTCGCGCAGGTCTACGGACCGCAGGGCTACAACCTCGGCTGGAACCTCGGGCGGATCGCGGGCGCCGGCGTCGTCGACCACGTCCACCTCCACGTCGTGCCTCGCTGGGCCGGAGACACGAACTTCATGCCGGTGTTGGCGGACGTGAAGGTGATCCCCGAGCACCTGCTCGAGACGCGGAAGAGGCTCGCGGAGGCCTGGCCCTCTTAAGACTCGCCGCGCCGTCGACATGCTCGACGAGCGCGGCACCGACCTGGACTCGATCGAGCACACGCTGATCGCGAAGGAGCAGCAGCTCGAAGAGCGGCAGCGGCGCCTCGATCAGCTCGAGCGGGACCTCGCTGAGCGTGAGCATGCGCTTCGCGGCAGCGACGTCCGCTGGTGGGGCGCCGACCCTGCCTCCAGCCACTAACGTCCTTCCAGAACACCCGACCGGAGGGAGCCATGCGCCTCGAAGGCATCCACCACATCACGGCGATCACCGCCGACGCGCCGCGAAACGTCGACTTCTACGGCCGTGTCCTCGGCCTCCGCCTCGTGAAGAAGACCGTGAACCAGGACGACCCGACCGTCTACCACCTCTTCTACGCCGATGAGCTCGGGAGCCCCGGCGCCGACATCACCTTCTTCGAGTACCCCGGTGCTCGAAAGGGCCGGGCCGGAGCCGGGATGGTGCACCGAGTCGTCTGGCGGCTCGCCGACGAGGAGGCGCTGGATTTCTGGGAGCAGCGCCTCGGGAACGAGGGCATCGAGAGCGAACGCTCGCCGGGCCGGCTGCGCTTCGAGGATCCGGAAGGCCTCGGGCTCGAGCTGGCCGTCGTGGAGACCGCCGACGAGCCCCTGGTCTCGCACCACCCCGACATCTCCGAGGAGGTCGCGCTGCAGGGATTCGACGGCGTGCGCGCGTACACGCGCGACCCGGTTGCGAGCAACGGATTCCTCGCCGACTCGCTGGGCTTCCAGTCGCCCGACGGGGAGACCTACGAGGCGCGCGGCGACAAGCGCGGGTCGTTCTACGCGTACGACAGGACCGACGAGCCCGGGATCCCTGGCGCCGGGACGATCCACCACGTCGCCTGGTCCTCGCCGGTCGAGGACCACGAGGCGTGGCGTGACCGGGTGATGGCGGGAGGAGCCATGCCCACACCGGTCATCGACCGCTTCTACTTCAAGTCCATCTACTTCCGGGAGCCGAGCGGCGTGCTCTTCGAGATCGCGACGATCGGGCCAGGGTTCACGTCGGACGAGCCGCTGGAAACGCTCGGCGAGCGGCTGTCACTCCCGCCCAACTTCGAGCAGTACCGGGAGCAGGTCGAGCGGACGCTGACGCCGCTGCCTGACCCGCGCAAGGCGTCCGTCTCGTGAGCCTCGAGCACCTCGTAAGGCCCGCTGCCGGCGACCCGGCGGGTGCGCTCGTCCTCTTCCACGGCCGCGGGACGAGCGAGCACGACCTTTTTCCTCTGCTCGACGCGCTCGACCCGCAACGGCGCCTGGTCGGCGCGACTCCGCGCGGCCCACTCGTGCTGCCGCCGGGAGGGGCGCACTGGTACGTCGTCCGTGAGATCGGCTTCCCCGATCGCGAGACGTTCATGTCCTCGTACGAGCTGGCGGCCGCCTGGCTCGACGGCCTGGCCGAGGAGACCGGCATTCCGGCGGCCAGAACGATCATCGGCGGCTTCTCACAAGGCGCGGTGATGAGCTGGGCGCTCGGGCTCGGCGGCGGTCGCCCTCGACCGGCGGGGATCATCGCGCTTTCCGGCTTCGTCCCGACGGTGGACGGCTTCGCGCTCGACCTTTCAGCGCCGCTTCCGCCGGTCGCGATCGGGCACGGCACGTACGACCCGGTGATCTCGGTCGAGTTCGGCCGGCAGGCAAAGAAGATCCTGGAGGAGGCCGGCGCCGACGTGCTCTACCGCGAGTCGCCGATGCCGCACAGCGTCGACCCCTCGTTCATCGCCGAGCTTCAGCCCTGGGTGTCGGACGTCCTCTCCAGCTCGGCCGGGGTCGGCTCCCAGAGCTGAGTCGCTCCATAAAAAAAGTTCTGCCACCGACTGTGCCCGAGAGCACCTTCAGTGGCAGAACTTTCGCCGAGCCGATTCCGCTTCCGTCCACCGATTGCGCTGACCTTCGCCTTCCGGCTACGGCCGCCGCGATCGGCTTCGACCTACTTGCGTCCCGTACTCGGCGCACGCGCGAGACTAGGGGTGCGCGGCCCTCCTTGCAAGACCCCGCCGAGCGAAACTTCTCGCTCTTTGCGGCCGAAGTGCGTGAGGCGCGGTCCCGAGCCGCGAGGACCGCGCCTCACCCCATCGCTTAGTCGTCGAACACCTCGTACACGGCACCGTCGGACAGCGAAACCACGTAGAGGTTCCCGTTCCATCCGGTCTGCACGTCCGTGCCGATCCCGAAGTTGCGTCCGAACAGGAGGGTCTCGCTCTCGGTGATCTCCCACTTGTGCACGTTGTCCGCAACGCGGTCCATGAGCCGAGGGTCGGTCTGCTTGAAGCTGTTCCGGTTCCCCTTCAGCTCGAACCGGAAGAGCACGCCTCCCTCGAGGAACACGCGCGCCGCCGCGACGAACAGGTCGTTCCTGTACTCACCGCCAAGCGCCTTGCTTTCGAGGAACCCGATGCCGGCAGGCGCCACCTCGAACTTCCAGCTGAACTCCGGCGCGCTGTAGAACGAGCCGGGCAGCCTGAAGAGCCGCGAGAGCGCCTCCTCCGGCGTGTCCGCGATGTTGGTGGGGAGCCAGCGGACCTGCTGGAGGCCGAAGTAGGTCGCGGCGAACGGATCCGGCGGATCCGGCGTCACCGTCGTCTCGATCGTCTTGAACTGCTGGATCCGCTCAGGCGGGCCCATGATCTGCACCCAGCCCGAGTTGAACCCGGGTTCTGCGCGGTTGAGCTCGGTGAAGCTGTCGTCGCCGTTCTCCTGCTCCCACAGGTCGCCGGAGACCGGGTCGAACGCCATCCCAAAGCTGTTCCGAAGCCCATAGGCGAAGAGCTTCTGGATGTTGGCGCCGACCGCTCCGCCCATCGTGGCGCCGGCTTGGAAGAACGGGTTGCTCCGCGGAGCCGTGCCATCGTCGTTCAGCCGGAGGATGTGGCCGGTGAGATGCGCGTCGTCCGGCTGCGGCCCGCCGAACTGGTCGTCCGGGATGCCGGGGCCGAACGGCCCGTTGATGAGGTTCTGAAGCTGTCCGCGGCGGCCGGTGTCGCCCTGGACGATGTAGAGCTTCTCGTCGGGGCCGAAGCGGAGGACGCCGCCGTCGTGATTCCCACGCTCCGGTTGGTCGGCATCCTGCTGCAAGGCGCGGGTCCTGATGATGTTGCGCTCGAACGTCAGCGTCGAGCCGTTCCAGTAGAAGACGTCGACCCTGTTCCCGAGCAAGGGCGTGTCGGACAGAACTGTGGTGTCCTGGCCGTTGATCGTCTCCGTCCAGAACAGGTAGACACGTCCGTTCACCCAGAAGTGCGGATGAAGGGCGATCCCGAGAAGCCCTCGCTCGGAGCCGCTGTTCACTGCCAGGTCGAGGACGGTGCTCTGAACCGAGCCGTTCACGACCCGCTGCACCTTGCCGGTGGCCTTCTCGAGCACGAACATGTCGTTGGGGCCGATGAACGCGATGCTGATCGGCTGGTCGAGGCCCGACACGGCCGTTCGAACGGCCAGATCCGGGTCGACCACGCTGGGAGCCGCGTCTGCGCGGCCCGGAAGGACGAACACTGCCGCCAGAGCCAGCGGCAGCGCGAGTACGCGTAGCGCTCTGGTCATCTTTCCCCCTCAGGTCGTTGACCAGACTCCCCTGGGGGTACGAGGTCGGCGCGGCGGCGGATTGGCCGGTTTTTGGTGCGGAGCACCGCCGTCCGTATTCAGAGGAAGGCGCTATCCGGGTTTCCGCCGATGACCGGACGCTCTCGGCGCGCGAGCATCGGAACGACAAAGGAGGCTGTTATGTCAACCGTCTCGCACGAGCCTTCCACCGTCGTTCGAAGGCCGACGTGGATGGACGCTCGTGAAATGTGGGCGTCCCTGGTGATCGTCTCCATCTGGCTCGCAGTGGCCGTCTCGGCTGCCTTCGGGCCGGACTTCCAGAGCTTCGATGTCTCTGGCAGCAGGACGACCGTTCCGTCCGGGATCGTCGTCGCATTGTTCGCGATGTTCGCGACGATGTCGGTCGCAAAGCACGGCTTCGACCGGAACAGGAGGTGATGGACGTGTCCGCCGAGGTGCTCACGCAGCCTGCCGTCTCGCACGCGATCAGGCGCTACGAGTACAAGATCATCGACACGGGCAAGCGCGTCGAGAACGTGCTCAACGAGCTCGGCGCAGAAGGGTGGCAAGTCGTCGGCGTAACGACGAAGAAGCAGCTGCTCATTGCCCCGCCGGCAGCGATCATCCTCATGCGCGAGCTGCAGTCGTAAGAGCAGGGCCGTCCCGTCGGCCGAACTGAGACTTAGCCCTTCTGGGTCTTGTGGAGGCGCTCTCCGAGGAGAAGACTCGAGGGCAACGCGCGTTCCGAGGCGGAAGGAGACCGACACTGCGGAGATACACCCGTTACGGGCCCTGGGGCGTGACCCTGATCGCAGTCGGTGCGTGCGGCCTTCTTCTCACCGGCTGCGGTGGTGAGGCGAGCAGCGCCGACAAGTCGTCGAGCGGCTCATCCAGCCGTGCTGCGCCCGAGGAGGATCTCGGCCGTGTCGTCAGCATCGACGGCAAGCGCGGCCTCTACGTGAGATGCACCGGTAGCGGCTCGCCGACCGTTGTGATGGAGGGAGGCGATGAAGACACGGGCGAGTCGTACGGGTTTGCGCGGGCCAGCATCTCTGAGGTCGCGCGCACCTGCGCCTACGATCGCGCGAACCTGGGTCGGAGCGACCCCGCCGCCGGCCCGCGCGGGCTGTCAGATCTTGTCGGCGACCTCGAGGCGCTTCTCCAGGCCGCCAAGATCCCCGGCCCTTACGTTCTCGTCGGCACCTCGGGTGGCGGCTACATCACCGCCGGCTATGCCTACGAACACCCCGACGAGGTCGCCGGCATGGTCTTCGTCGAGACCGGCGCCCCGTTCCGCAATCCGCCTCGGGCGATCGTCGAGGAGACCGACCCGGACAGCCCTTCGAACATCGAACGGCGTGACTACCTTCAGGTCGAGAAGGACGCCTGGGCGGCTCGCAAGAGGATCGGCGACATCCCGGTCACGATCATCAGCAACGAGTACTCGAGCGCGGAGATAGACGCCTCACCGTTCCCCTCGGAGGCGAGAGGGATGCGGCGCAACGTCTCGGACCAGAAGGGCTGGCTGGTCCTCAGCCCACGCGCGAAGCAGATGGTGGTCCATACCGGTCATGCAGTCGAGGAGGAGGACCCGCAGCTCGTGATCGACGCGATCCTCGAGGTCGCCAAGGCTGCCCGGTAGGCAGGGCCGAAGCCCTAGGTCAGTCCCTTCGCGTCGGATTCGAGCGGCCACGGAAGGCGAGCCGGCAGATATTCGCCCGGCCAGTCGGCGTAGGCCTCGTCCGGTACGTCGGTCTCCTTCGCGGCGGACGCGCCGTACCGGGCCGCGACGTCGCTCACCGGGTAGCGCAGCGTCTCGACTTCGGGCCGCGCGCCGATCATGAGGATCGCGCACGGCCCCTCGCCGGCTCCGACCATCACGTGGCGGGTGCCGGCCGGGCAGTGGAAATAGTCCCACTGCCGCAGCGGTCGTTCTTCCTCCTCGACGATCAGCGTGCACTCCCCGGAGAGGACGAGGAACCCTTCCTGCGCTTCCTCCGAGTGGTAGAGCGCGTTCGGCTCGCCCGGCCAGACGACGCGGACGCGCGCGCCGAAGTCGCGGAACGGCGACTCTCGCGGCTCGAGCGGGTACATCGCGCCGCCCTTCTCCTCGTTGCGCACCGCGAGCGAGTCCGCGAGATTGAGGACGAACCAGCCGTCCGACGTGACATAACGGCCGTACGGGGTCTCTTCTGAACTGGCTTCCTTCACGGGCATTCATCCCTCCTTGGTGTCAGGGGCGAGTTCATCACGCGCGCACTTCGGGCGGCGTTCGGAACGTCTGGATCGCTGAGGCCTCGCTTGAAGACCAGGCGCGTACGCACGCTCGCAAGTCGACACCGCTCTAGCCCCGGCCAACGCGACGATCCGCTGGGCCGGCGTGCGGCAATGTCGCCTGAACGGGGCGGGCGGGATCCTCCCTAGTCCGTCACGGGCCGATCCGGCGGACTTTCCGGGCTGGGAACCGTCGGCCCGATGTCGCCGTAGACGCCCATCACGCGACCCGCATATCGGTCTACGGCATCGCTGTCGATCTGGTGCTCGGCCCGCGCTTCTTCTGCCGGCGATACCGAACCCGAGCGGCCGAGCAGCTTCATCAGCCAACCACGCACGACGGCAACAACCTTAGCGGAGTGATAATCGAAAGCCGACCCCTGGGCGGATGGCGGCCGCGTGCGCGAGCATCCTGTCGCTGGAGCCGCTCAGATGTCCAGAGTGACTCGCGCCGGGGCCTCGCAGCGCAACGGAAGGGGCATACTTGAAGACGCCATGTCGGTGTACTACGGCTACTCCTGCTATGCGTGTCCTAACGTCGTAGCCCGGTACGCATGTCGTTGCGGCCGTATCCACACGCAGCACGGCGCGGTGCACGTGAGCAAGCTGCCGCCTGGCTGGGATGAGACCAGCGACTTGGCGGGGCAGCCCGAGCCCGAGTGTCCTCGCTGCCACGAGAAAACCGTCGCCCGCCGCGCATCGCATTCGACTGCCGCCCGGCCCACCGAGCACTAGGAACCTCCAGAAAACGACCGGCCCGCGTGCCGCGCCCAAGAGACACGACTAGGGCAAGCGCTCCTGGTGGTAGCTCTTCTTGTCCTCCTCATGCCACTTCGCCTCGTAGGCCTCCGCCTCGGAGAACTCCTGCTCGATTTCCGCTCTCGCTTGAGCGTCTTCACTCACGGGATGCTCGCCGGCGGCTGTCCTGCGACGTGTGGCCAGGAAGGCGATGACGACCAAGGGTATGGCGACCAGGCCGATGATGATCCAGGGGATCACGCGGTCAGCCTACCTCGGCCACTCGCAGCAGCTGGACACCGCAAGTGGCCGGTGCGAAGTGCCGCGAGAAGTTCCCTGCTAAACCAGGAAGCGGACGACGGGGGTCGAACCCGCGACCTTCGGCTTGGGAAGCCGACGCTCTACCAACTGAGCTACGTCCGCGTCTGGCGCGAACGATAGCGTCGGACCTCGCCACATGGCCTTCGTCCGAGCCTTCCTCCTCATCGCCCTGCTCGCGCTCGCTGCCGGCTGCGCGCTGACCGAGGATTCCGAGGACCAGGAGGCGGGCGCCGCCGTCAAGACTCTGCTCGAGAAGGAGTACTTCGGCGACTACGGCGGGGCCTGGGACCGGCTCCATCCCCGCCACCAGCGCCTCGTGACCCGCGAGGAGTACGACGAGTGCCGACGCGGCATCGACGTCCAGGGCACTCTCGAGTCGGTCCTCGTCCTGGACGTCGACGACTCGCCGCTGACCGTGTACGGGCTTCCGCCGAACACGCCGGCGAAGCAGGTCCAGGTGCGAGTCGTGACGGACGAGAACGAGTACACCGCCGACTACCACGTCGTCCGGGTCGGCGACGAGTGGCGCTGGGTGCTCACCGACCGGGCGGCGCGCGGGTTCGAACGCACGGATTGCCCCGAATAAACTCCCTCCTGAAACCGAGGGAGGGATTGCATGGCTGACCTGCACGAGACCGCCAAGGCACTCGTCGCCGAGGGGAAGGGGATCCTCGCCGCGGACGAGAGCTCGGGCACGATCAAGAAGCGCTTCGACTCGATCGACGTCGAGTCGACCGAGGAGAACCGGCGCGCCTATCGCGACCTGCTGTTCACGACGCCCGGCGCGGAGGAGTTCATCAGCGGCGTCATCCTCTACGACGAGACGATCCGCCAGTCGTCGGCGGACGGGACGCCGTTCCCGAAGCTCCTCGAGAGCAAGGGGATCATCCCCGGCATCAAGGTCGACATGGGCGCGAAGCCCCTCGCCGGCTCGACTGACGAGACGGTCACCGAAGGATTGGACGGGCTCCGCGAGCGCTGCGAGGAGTACTACGAGCTGGGTGCGCGCTTCACGAAGTGGCGTGCCGTGATCAACATCGGCGCCGGTCGCCCGAGCGAGTACGCGATCTGGACGAACGCGCATGCACTTGCCCGGTTCGCGGCGCTCAGCCAGGAGGCCGGCCTCGTGCCGATCGTCGAGCCCGAGGTCCTGATGGACGGCGACCACACGATCGACGAGTCCTACCGGGTGACCGAGCGCACGTTGCGCGCGCTCTACACCGAGCTCTTCGACCAGCGCGTGGAGCGCGAGGGCTCGCTCCTGAAGACGAACATGGTCGTCTCCGGCTACGACTCGTCCGACCGGGCCGACGTGGACACCGTCGCCGAGCGGACGATCGAGTGCCTCGCGAACACGGTCCCGCCCGCCGTACCGGGAGTCGTCTTCCTGTCCGGTGGCATGTCCGACGAGGACGCAACTGCGCGGCTCAACGCGATGAACCAGCGCGGGCCGCACCCGTGGGAGCTGTCGTTTTCGTACGGGCGAGCACTCCAGGCACCCGCGCTGAAGGCGTGGGGCGGCGACTCGGCCAATGTCGAGGCGGGGCAGCAGGCCTATTACCGTCGGGCGAAGTTCAACGGCGCCGCCCGCACTGGCTCGTACGCCCCGGACTGGGAGAAGGAAGAGGCGCTCGCCTAGCGGAGCGCCAGGTTCGAGATCTCCTCGAGCTTCTGGAACGCGTGCGTCGCCTCGATGCGGCGCACGGTTCCACTGCGCGAGCGCATGACGATCGAGTCCGTCGTGGCGCCGTCGCGCGTGTAGCGGACGCCGCGCAGGAGTGCGCCGGTCGTGACGCCGGTGGCGGCGAAGAACACGTTCTGGCTGCCGACGAGGTCGTCGGTCGTCAGCACGCGGTCGAGGTCGTAGCCGTCGTCGACGAGGGCCTGGCGCTCGTCGTCCGTCCGCGGCCAGAGCTTGCCCTGGATCGCGCCGCCGACGCACTTGAGCGCCGCCGCCGAGAGAACGCCCTCGGGCGTGCCGCCGATGCCCATCAGCACGTCGACGCCGGTGCCGGGCTGCGCCGCGGCGATCGCCGGTGCGACGTCGCCGTCGGTGATCAGCATCACCTTGGCCCCTGCCTCCCGCAGCTCCTCGACGAGCGCCTCGTGCCTCGGCCGGTCGAGGACGACGACGGAGACCTCGCTGACCGAGACGCCTTTTGCATTCGCGACCGCACGGACGTTGTCCGTCGGTGAAGCGTCGATCGAGACAGCGTCCGCCGACTCCGGACCGGTTGCGATCTTGTCCATGTAGACCGCCGCGCCGGGGAAGTACATCGTCCCGCGCTCGGCGAGGGCGACCGTCGTGATCGCATTCGGCATCCCGAGCGCGGTGAGCCGGGTCCCCTCGAGCGGATCGACGGCCACGTCCACCTCCGGGCCTTGGCCGTTACCGATCTCCTCGCCGTTGTAGAGCATCGGCGCCTCGTCCTTCTCCCCCTCGCCGATGACGACGCAGCCGGCCATCGACACCGTGTCCATCACGGTGCGCATCGCGTCGACGGCGGCCCGGTCGGCGGCGATCTTGTCGCCGCGTCCGATCCACCGCCCAGCGGCCATCGCAGCCGCCTCCGTGACACGGACGAGCTCGAGCGCGAGGTTCCGGTCGGGAGCCTTGGAGGGCGCGGCCACGCGCCGATCCTACTGGGCTACATCCGATCGGGAGCCTCGACGCCGACGAGGTCGAGCGAGCGCGCGAGCACCGCCTTCGTCGCCTTCACGAGGCCGAGCCGGAAGGCCTGCTGCTCGCTCTCGAGGACCCGGTGGTGGTGGTAGAAGCGGTGGAAGTCGTCCGCGAGCCGGATCGCGTAGTTCGAAAGCCCATGCGGCGCCCGGCGCTCGGCCGCCTCGAGCACGACGTCAGGGAACTCGACGAGCCGCTTGATCAGGTCACGCTCCTCCGGCGCCGGGTCCGCCGCCTGCGCAGAAGCCTCCGCGTCGCCGGCGTTCCTCAGGATCCCCGCGATCCGGGCGTGCGCGTACTGGACGTAGTAGACGGGGTTCTTCTCGCTCCGCTCGCGCGCCAGGTCGACGTCGATGTCGATCGCCTGGTCATGTCCGCGCGAGACGAGGTACCAGCGCGCCGCGTCCACACCGATCTTGTCCACGAGCTCCTTGAGGAAGACGACGTCGCCGCGCCGCTTGGACGACTGCTTCGCCTGGCCGCCTTCGACGATGTGGACGAGCTGGTAGATCAGCGCCTCGAGCCGATCCGCGTCGTAGCCGAGCATCGCGGCGGCCGCCTTGAGCCGCGGGACATAGCCGTGGTGGTCGGCGCCGAGGACGTAGATCAGCCGGTCGAACCCACGCTCGAACTTGTTCCGGACGTAGGCCACATCGTCGGCGTAGTAGAGATAGCTGCCGTCGGCCGAGCGCTTGAGCGGTCGGTCCTTGTCGTCGCCGAACGAGCTGGTTCGCGCCCAGAGCGTTCCCTCAGCCTCGTAGGTCTCGAGCTGGGGCAATGCGTCCTCCACCTGGAGCGTGATCTCCCGCTGGAGGACCCACGAGTCGAAGTGGATCCGGAACGCGTCGAGCTCGCGCTTGATCTCGTCCAGCATCCTGTCGACCGGGTCCCCGGGCTCGGCCGCGATCTCCACGACGTACTCGCCCGTATAGCCGTCCTCGGAGGGCTCCTCGCCCCGCCGCCGGGCCTCGACGGACTCGCGGAAGAGCTCGATCTGGCGACCGACGTCGTTGAGGTAGTACTCGCGCTCGACCTCGTTGCCCGCGAACTCGAGCAGGCGAGCAACGGCGTCGCCGTACGCCCCGTTCCGCGCGGAGCCGACGGT
Source organism: uncultured Actinomycetes bacterium (assembly GCA_963827705.1). GTDB lineage: Bacteria > Actinomycetota > Thermoleophilia > Gaiellales > Gaiellaceae > JACDAN01. The sequence continues at coordinate 81,919 of CAWHBN010000016.1, read as the reverse complement.
CAGCGGGCCGGTCGGGTTCGCCGAGACCATCTCGACCTGCACGCGCTCGGCCGTCTCCACGAACGCTCCGCCGTACATCTCCCCCGCCTCCAGGATCTCGCCGAGCGCCTGCGTGTACCAGGAGGGCCTCAGGAAGAGGTTCAGGAACCCCGGGCCTGCCACCTCGGCGCGCTCGACGGCCTCGAGCTCCGTCGCTTCCCGCGCGAGCTGCTCCGCCAGCTCGCGCGGTGGCTTGCCGTTCTGTGGCCCAAGCCGCAGTGCGACGTTCGTCGCGTAGTCGCCGTGCTCGGAGCGGCTCGGGCGCTCGAGCGTCACCGGCGCGCCGGCAAGGCGCTCGAGGGCCGCTTCGAGGCTGAGAATCGCGTTGGCAGGCACGGCGGTAGTATCGCCACATGGAGGACGGCTCCCCGGGGCGGCAGCTGAACATCCACCTCGACCCCGAGAACATGGCCGGGGTCTACGCGAACTTCGCGAACATCAGCTTCTCCGACTACGAGTTCACCCTGACCTTCGCCCGCATCGACCACGAGGTCGAGGAGGGAGACATTCCGGGTGTGGTCGTCTCGCGGGTGAACGTCTCGCCGCGCTTCCTCGAGGAGCTGCTCGAGGCGATGCAGGACTCGTGGTCGAAGTGGTCGAGCCGCGAGGGAATCAGGAACCTGCCCGAGGCGCCTCCGCGCGAAGACGAGGAGTCCTAGGGCGTCACCCTGGGGCGAGCCGTCGAGCCAGCTCGATCCGCTCCATCGGCGTCGGGTGTGTCCCCAGGACGACGCGCGCCCACCGCGGAGGGTCGGGATCCGCCAGCGCCGCCTCCGCGAGCTGTTTTGTCAGACCCTCGAAGGCGCGCGGATCCTCCGTCGCCTGCAAGCTCAGCCAATCGGCCTCGCGTTCGTAGCGGCGGGTGATCGCGTTCGTGGCCGGCAGGATCGCCAGCTGGAGCACGGTCAGCGTCAGCAGCGCGAGCGGGACGGCGTGCGGATTCGCCAGCCCGCCCCGCCGCCGTGTGACCCGCGCGATCACGTAGGCGCCCGGGATCGCGAACAGGAACAGCCAGCCGATGCCCTTCCAGACATGATTCGCGTGGACGTGACCGAACTCGTGCGCGACGAGGACGCGGAGCTCCGGGCGTGTCAGGCGCTCGAGCGCCGTGTCCCAGATCACGATCCGCTTCGTCGGTCCGATCCCGAAGAACTCGGCATTCAGCGCGCGCGTGCGCCGGCTGGCGTCCTTCACCTCGACGTCGACCTCCCCCACGCCCTGAGCTCGCGCAAGCTCTCGGATCTCGGCGGCGAGCGCGCGGTCGCGTAGCGGCTCGACCCGCGGGGCGAGCAGATACGGCTGAGCGAGGACGAAGGCCGCACCGACGGCGGCGAACGCGGGGCCGCCGACGAGCCACCAGCGGTCGCCGAGACTCCTGGCGAGCAGCATGAGCAGCGCGATCGCGACACCCGCGACGGCCAGGCCGCCGATCCGCTCCAGCCACGGATCGACCAGGATTGTCGCGTAGTCGGCGTCCGACACGTCGTAGCGGCGCCGCCACCACTGTGCAGCGAGCACGAACGGCAGGCCGGCCACCCAGACCGCCACGAGCGTTCCCAGCCCGAGCGCGACTCCGCCCGGGATCCCTCGCACGCGGAACCGCGGCGCAAGCCGGACGCACACCACGAGCACAGCGAGGTCGACGAGCGTCGCGAGTATCCAGTTCACGCGGTTGAACCGCGCGTAGCGGTCGCTCCGCTCGAGGTACTCGGCCGAGAACACCGTCGACGGATCCACATCCGGAAGCGACAGGTCGGGCACAGCCGTCCGCCAGAGCAGCGCGGCAGCGACGAGCCAGACGACCGCAGCACCGATCGCCCACAATCCCCGCGTGCGGCTCGCCGTCATCTCGGACATCCACGCGAACCTTTACGCGCTCGAGGCAGTGCTGGAGGAGATCGACCGCGATCCGCCGGACGAGATCTGGTGCCTGGGCGACACCGTGGGCTACGGCCCGCGGCCGAACGAGTGCTGCGAGCTCGTCCGTGACAGGTGTACGCAGACGCTCATCGGGAACCATGATCTCGTTGCGCTGGGCTCGGCGGAGGTGGAGCTCGAGGACTTCAATCCCGAGGCGGGGGCGGCGTCGCTCTGGACGAGCGGCGAGCTGTCACCCGAGTCGCGCGAGTTCCTGTCCTCGCTCGATCCCGCCGCGACGCTCGAGGGCTTCGAGCTCTACCACGGCAGTCCGCGCGACCCTGTCTGGGGCTACGTCCTCGACGAGCTCGCGGTCGCAGACACGTTCAGCCGCACCGAGGCGCCGATCGTCCTCGTCGGCCACAGCCATGTGGCGACCGCAGCCGTCCTCGCCGGCGAGACGATCGAGGGCGGGGTGGCGCCGGCGGACTTCTCGGCCGCCCTCGGCGCCGGCCGTTGGCTGCTGAACCCGGGCTCGGTGGGCCAGCCGAGGGACGGCGACCCGCGCGCGGCCTGGCTTCGACTCGACCTCGTGTCGGGTGAGGCCCGCTTCAGGCGCATCGCCTACCCTGTCGCGCGAACGCAGGCGGAGATCAGGGAAAGGGGGTTGCCCGATTCGCTCGCTGAGCGTCTGGCTCACGGCGTGTAGCGCCGCGCTCGCTCTCGCCGGCTGCGGTGGTCAAGAGGAGCAGGCGGAGCCCGAGGTCGCAGGCCCCCGGATCGAGCGCGCGCTCGCGAACGAGCTCGCGGACCTGAGCGACGAGGTGGCGGATCGCCTCGACGGCGGCGACTCCTGCGGCGCTGCGGAGTCCGCGGCCCTCCTCAGGGAACGCCTGACCGCTGCGATCAACGAGGGCAGGCTGCCCGAGGCCTACCTCGAGGAGCTGTCCGGCGCGGCGAACGAGCTCGAGCTGGGAGTGCCGAACTGCGAGGCGCCTCCACCCCCTCCGGACACCGGTGAGGACGACGAGGACGACGACCACGACCACGGTAAGAAGCACAAGGGAAAGAAGAAGGACAACGGGAAGGACGCGAAAGCGGAGGACCGGCGGCGGTGAGCACGCAAGTCGTCGGAGGTCGCTACCGGCTCGGACGCTCCCTCGGTCTCGGCGGGATGGCGACTGTCCACCTTGCGCGCGACGAGACACTCGGCCGCGACGTCGCGATCAAGCGCCTCTCCGAGGCGCTCAGCGGGGACGAGGTCTTCCATGAGCGGTTCATGCGCGAGGCGCGCACCGCCGCCGGCCTCTCGCACCCGAACATCGTCGGCGTCTACGACGTCGGCGAGGAGGGCGGGATCCCGTACATCGTCATGGAGTGCGTCGAGGGACGGACGCTCGCCGAGCTGCTTGCGGAGAACGGCCCGCTCGATCCGGACCGGACCGTGGATCTGATCCTCCAGGCGTGCGCGGGCCTGGATCACGCACATGCAGCGGGCCTCGTCCACCGTGACATCAAGCCCCAGAACCTGCTCGTCCGTGACGACGACACGCTCAAGATCGTCGACTTCGGGATCGCACGGCCCGTGGACGGGACACAACTCACGCTCGCGGGGACGATCCTCGGGACCGCCGCGTACCTGGCTCCCGAGCAGGCGCTCGGCGAGCGGGTCACTGCCGCAGCCGACCTCTACTCGCTCGGAGCGGTGACGTACGAGCTCCTCTCCGGCCGGCCGCCGTACGAGTTCGAGTCGCTCGCCGAGCTCCCGGTGAAGCAACGCGAGGGACCGCCGCCGCCGATCGACGGCGTCTCGGAGGAGCTGCAGGACGCCGTGCGCCGGTGCCTGGCGCCTGATCCCGCGAACCGCCCCGCCTCGGCGGCTGCACTGGCGCACGAGCTCGCGCAGGCGTCTCCCGAGCCGCCCACGGAGGCCCTGCCCGCCGCCGAAGCTGACGGCCGCGACACAGGTGATCGGCCGCCCGCGCCGCGAAGTCCACGTCTCGCGGGCTCAGGTGGCAGGGGCAGCCGTGCTCGGCGTGACGGCGCTGGCGGCCGGGCTCGCGTTCGGGCTCACGCGGGGAGACGACGATTCGCCGCCTCCCGTCCAGCCCGTACGCGTCGAAGCCGTTCCGCGCGGCGACACGCCGACCGAGTCGGCAAGGGTGCTCGCGGACTGGCTGAGGGCTCGGGCCGGCTAGCCGACCGGAGCTGCGACGGCGGCCGGAGCCGAAGCCGTCTCGGGCTCGCCGAAGGTGATGCCCTCGCGTGCGAGCGAGAGCTGAACTTCCTCGCGCGCCTTGTAGATCCGCCATTTGACGGTCGCAAGGGTGATCTCGAGAGAGTCGGCGATCTCCGTGTACGAGAGACCGACCACATCCCGGAGCAGCAGCGCCATCTTCAGGTCGACCGTGAGGTCGTTGACGGCGCGCCACACGGCGTCCATCGCCTCGACGCGCTCGAACGGCGCGTCCAGAACCTCGAGCGGCGCGATGTCGTCGAGGCAGACGACTGCTCGCGGGCGTCTTTCCAACGCACGGAGCTCGTCCAGTACGCGGTTCTTCGTGACCTGGAAGAGCCACGTCGTGAAGCGGCACCGGAGCGAGAACTTCGGGAGGCCCTGGTACACGCGGAGGAAGACCTCCTGTGTGAGGTCCTCGGCCAGCGCGCGATCGCCGACGAGACGCAGCACGTAGTTGTAAACGGGCGTCTCGTAGGCCCGGACGATCAGGCTGAACGCCCGTTCATCGCCGCGTTGGGCCTTCTTCAGTACACCGAAATCTGGCTGGGGGAGCGCCAAGTCGCTGGAGTATAGAGGGGGTTCGCTAACCCGATATCAAGTTTTTGCCGGTCATCTGTAAAGGCTTATCGAGCCCGAGGAGCCCGAGAGCCGCAGGAGCCAAGTCTGACAGCTCTCCGTCGGAAAGTGAAGCCTTTGTGCCGGTCAGCACGAGCGGGACGAGGTTCGTCGTGTGCGCCGTGTGGGGGCTTCCGTCCGGCTGGAGCATCTGCTCGGCGTTGCCGTGGTCGGCCGTGACGAGGCAGGCGCCACCTCGGTCCTCGACGGCCTCGACCACCCTGCCGAGGCAGGCATCGACGGTCTCGACGGCCGTGATCGCCGCGGGGATCGAGCCCGTGTGGCCGACCATGTCCGGGTTGGCGAAGTTCAGCACCGCGAACGCGGGGTCGTGAGAGCCCAGCGCCTCGACGAATCGATCCGTGACCTCCCGGGCCGACATCTCGGGCTTGTGGTCGTAGCTCGGGACGTCTCGGGGAGACGGAACGAGCACGCGCAACTCGCCCGGCCACTCCTCCTCCCGGCCGCCGTTGAAGAAGTAGGTGACGTGCGCGTACTTCTCCGTCTCGGCCACGTGGAGCTGCCGCAGGCCGTTCTCCGCGAGCACCTCGGCGAGCGTGTTGGGGACCTCCTGCTCGGCGAACGCGACCGGGCAGTCGAAGTCGTCGCGGTATCGCGTCATCGTCACTAGGTCGCATCCTGAGGCCAGGAGCCTCTCCGTCAACTGCCTCGCGCGGTCCGGGCGAAAGTTGAACACGATCGCAACATCTCCCCGGGCGATGCGGGGCCGGCGCGCGAGCACGATCGGCTCGATGAACTCGTCCGTGATGCCCTCGTCGTAGCTTCGCCTCACCTCCGTGACGGGGTCCGACCCCGGGACGCCGTCGCCACGCGTCAGCGCCGCAAGGGCAAGCTCGGTGCGCTCCCACCGCTGGTCGCGGTCCATGGCGTAGTAGCGGCCGGCGACCGTGGCGATCTTCTCCGCAGGCAGTTCGGCGAGGTCCGCGACCGCCGAGGTGGGAGAGACGTCGCGGCCGTCTGTGAACGCATGGATCCATGTGCGCTCCGCCATTCCCTGGCGCTCGGCCAGCTCGAGCAGCGCCCGCAAGTGGTCGATGTGCGAGTGGACGCCGCCGTAGGAGACGAGCCCGAGGAGGTGCACGTTCGTCCCGCGCTCCTTCGCCCGCTGGAAGGCCTCGACGAGCGCCGGGTTCTCGAACAGCTCGCCGCTCTCGATCGCGACATTGATCCGCATCAGGTCCTGGAAGAGCACGCGGCCGGACCCGATCGTCAGGTGGCCCACCTCGGAGTTGCCCATCTGACCCGGCGGGAGGCCGACCGCCTCGGCCGAGGCTTGCAGGCGCGAGTGCGGGAGCTCCGCCCAGAGCCGGTCGAAGACAGGCGTGTCCGCCAGCTCCACGGCGTTGCCTGGCCCGGGCGGCGCAAGGCCCCACCCGTCGAGGATCACGAGCGCTACGAGGTCGCGCCGGACCGGCAAATCGAGATGAACGAATCGAGCTCGAGCGAGGCGCCTCCGACGAGCGCACCGTCGACGTTGGGCTGGCGCAGGAGCTCCTCGGCGTTGTCCGCCTTGACCGAGCCGCCGTACAGCACCGGAACGTCGAGGATGCTCTTGACCAGCTCGTGGGCCTCCTCGGCCTGGTCGGGTGTCGCCGTGCGCCCAGTGCCGATCGCCCAGACGGGCTCGTAGGCGAGAGCGAGACGGTCGAGGTGATCCTCGTGGACGACGACGCGAAGGGCCTCCACCTGACGGCGGAGGACCGCGTCGGTCTCCCCTGCCTCCCGCTCTGCCTCGGTCTCGCCGACGCACGCGATCACGCTCAGCCCTCCGTCCAGCGCGCCCTCCACTCGGAGCGCAGCAGTCTCGTCGGTCTCGGCGAAGAGCTGGCGCCGCTCCGAGTGCGCCACGATCGCGCCGGTCACGCCGAGCTCGCTGAGCATTGCGGCAGCGACCTCCCCGGTGTACGGCCCCTCACTCGCCCAGTGGACGCTCTGCGCGAACACGGCGATCGACGTTCCGGCCAGGACTGAGACGGCGTGGTGGAGCGATGTGTACGGAGGACAGACGACGACGTCAGTGCCTTCGAGCTCGGATTCGCGGTCGCGCAGCGCGGCGCAGAACTCCGCCGTCTCCGATGGAGTCTTGAACATCTTCCAGTTGCCGGCGATCAGCACGGCGGGATCCTACGGCCCGCGGGAGATTCGGTCCAGCACCGACCGACCGGGTGGGTCGTCCGATCGGGACAGCCACCGCCCGGCAGCGCCGGTGCGAGCATGCCTTCGCGCCTGCGGCTTGGCCCGTCCGCGTCCAAGATCGTCACGCTTCCGGCACGAACTCCATGTCCCCGCGAGGCAGGTCCGAGGGACAGTCCCTCGCGAGCCGCGGTCCCGCTCACGCCGTGGGGATCGCGGCGACGCCGGGCAACTCTTTGCCTTCGAGCAGCTCGAGCGCGGCCCCGCCGCCGGTCGAGACCCACGACACCCGATCCTCGAGTCCCAGCTCGGTGATCGCCCGGACGGAGTCGGCGCCGCCGACGACCGTGAAGCCGTCCACGGCGGCAACGGCCTCGGCGACCGCCTTCGTCCCGTCGGCGAAGCGCGGCCACTCGAACACGCCCATCGGCCCGTTCCAGAAGACCGTCCTCGCGCGCGTCAGTCGCTCGGCGAACAGCTTGCGCGTCTCCGGCCCGATGTCGAGGCCGAGCCAGCCCTCCGGCAGCGAGTCGTACGGGACGACTTCCGTCTCGGCGTCCGCCTCGAACGCCGACGCCGCGACAACGTCGACCGGCAGCACGACCTCGAACTCGAGCGGGTTCGACTCCCGGATCTCCTCCGCCATCTTGCCGCCGACGAGCACCTCGTCGGCCCGCCCACCGAGGTTGCGGAGCACGCCGAGCTTGTCCTCCACCTTCGCGCCGCCCGAGACGAGGGCAAACGGCCGGTCGACCTCACCGAGCAGCCGGCCGAGCATCTCCAGTTCGCGCTCGAGCAGCAGCCCCGCGTATGCGGGAAGGAGCTCGGCAACGCCCACCGTCGACGCGTGTGCCCGGTGCGCCGACCCGAACGCGTCCATCACGAACAGGTCGCGCCCGTCCGCGAGCTCTCGCGCGACCTCGGGATCGTTCTTCGTCTCGCCCGGGTTGAAGCGCGTGTTCTCGAGCACGACCAGCCGCTCGTCGGAGAGGAGCTCCCGCAGCCGCTCCTCGACCGGCGCCATCGAGAACGCCGGGTCCGGTGCCTTCGGCCGCCCGAGGTGGGAGCACACCGCGACCTCCGACGCACCCCGCTCGAGCAGCAGCTCCAGCGTCGGCAGCGCCGCCCGGATCCGCGTGTCGTCCGCGACGCGGCCGTCCTCGAGCGGGACGTTCAGGTCCGCGCGCACGAGCACGCGCTTGCCCATGACGTCGGCGTCGCGTACCGATCGGGCCCGCCTCAACTACGCGGGAACCGCTTCGCCCACCGAGGCGGCGATCTTCTCGACGACGTCGGCGAGGCGGCAGCTGTAGCCCCACTCGTTGTCGTACCAGCCGATCACCTTGACCATCCGCCCCTGCGACATCGTCGACAGCCCGTCGAGGATGCAGCTGGCCGGGTTGCCCACGATGTCGGACGAGACGATCGCGTCCTCCGTGTAGACCACGATGCCGTTCAGCGCGCCGCCCGCTGCCCGTTCGTAGGCTGCGTTCACCTCGTCGGCGCTCGCCTCGCGCTCGAGCACGCAGACAAGGTCGGTGACGCTTCCGTCCGGCACCGGCACGCGCATCGCCATCCCGTCGAGCTTCCCTTTCAGCTCCGGGATGACGAGGGACGTGGCCTTCGCGGCACCCGTCGAGGCCGGGATGATGCTCTGCGGCGCGGCGCGCATCCGCCGAAGGTCGGGCTTGCCCTTCCGCGTCAACGCGATCTGGTCGAGCAGCTGCTGCTCGGTCGTATACGCGTGGATCGTCGTCATGAACCCGGACTCGATCCCGAACTCGTCGAGGAGCACCTTCGCCATCGGCGCGACTGAGTTCGTGGTGCACGAGGCGTTGGAGACGATGTTGTGCTGGTCGGGATCGTAGGTGTCGTCGTTGACACCGAGCACGAGCGTGACGTCGGGATCGGTCGCCGGCGCCGAGATCACGATCTTCTTCGCCCCCGCGTCCAGGTGCTTCTGCGCGCCTTCGCGGTCGGTGAAGAACCCCGTCGACTCCACGACCACATCGATCTCGAGGTCGCCCCACGGGAGCGCCTGCGGCTCGCGCTCGGAGAGGACGCGGTACGAGGTTCCGTCGACGATCAGCTCCCCCTCGCCGTGCGAGACCTCGGCCTCGAGGACGCCGTGCGTCGAGTCGTACTTGAGCATGTGCGCGAGCACGTCGTCGGACGCGAGGTCGTTGATCGCCACGATCTCGAAGTCCGGGTCGCGCTTCATGCAGGCGCGGAAGAAGTTGCGGCCGATGCGGCCGAATCCGTTGATCGCAACACGCTTCGCCATGGCTCGAATCCCCTTTTGTCGCTGGTGCTGAGTCTAAATCGGATGGCAGGAGAGCCGACCGGGATGACTAATTTGCGCGGATGCGCGTACTGACCGCCGCGATTCTCTCGGCCCTTGCCCTGGCGGGCAGCGCGTCCGCGATGGACGTCGGAGTCGTCGACGACTACGGCGTCGCGCCCGCGAACTCGCCGACGTTCTTCGATGCCCTTGGCGGCCTCGGCATGCGCGAGAACCGGATCACGATCAGCTGGGATCCCGCCGCGCCGACGACGATCGAGCGGCAGCAGGCGCTCGAGCTTTACCTGCCGCTTGCCTCCCTCCGCGGCATCCGGGTCGTGTTCGCCGTGGCACCGGCGAGGGCGGACGCGATCACCTCGAATCCGGCTGCGCCGGGGCAGTACGCCGCATTCCTCGCGCAGCTCGCGCGTACGTTCCCAACCGTCAAGGACTACGTCGTCGGCAACGAGCCGAACCAGCCCCGGTTCTGGCAGCCGCAATTCAGGCGCGGCGCCGCCGTCTCGCCGACGGCGTACTACTCGCTGCTCGCCCGCTCGTACGACGCGCTCAAGGCAGTCGATCCGTCGATCACCGTGATCGGCGTCGGGCTCTCGCCGCGCGGGAACGACCAGCCGAACGCAGGCGACAACGTCTCCGTCTCCCCCGTGCGCTTCATCAGCGGGCTCGGGAAGGCCTACCGGAGCTCCCGGCGACGGGCGCCGATCATGGACGAGCTCGCCTTCCACCCGTACCCGGACCGGGACACGGACGCCCTGATGAAGGGCTACCGGTGGCCGAACGCCGGCGTTCCCAATCTCGACCGCATCAAGCAGGCGTTCTGGGACGCGTTCCGCGGCACGCGCCAGCCGACCTTCGGCGAGGGACGATCCCGCGGCCGGGTGGCGTTCCGGCTGGACGAGCTCGGCTGGCAGGTCGGGATCCCGCCGGCCTCGGCGAGTGCCTACTTCGGGTTCGAGAGCGTCCGGCCGACGACCGAGGCGACCCAGTCGGGGATCTACGCGCAGGCAATCCGCTACCTGGCTTGCGATGCCTCGGTGCGCTCGGTGCTGTTCTTCCTTCTGCGCGACGAGCCGGACCTCGAGCGCTGGCAGGCGGGGCTGATCCGCGCCGACGGAACGTTTCGGTCGTCATTCGAGTCCGTCCGGAGGGAGATCGCTCGCAGCAACGGACGCTGCTCCGGGCAATTCCGCTCGTGGCGCCACACGACGAAGGCCATCGGTGCCCGACTCCGCTTCCCGAAGGCACGCGTCCTGCCGGCGAGGCGTCTGACGCTGGCACTCGTAGCCAACGCCGAGGAGGACGCGGCGGCCGAGGCCGCCGTGTACCGCGGGAAGCGGCGGGTCGCGCGCACCCGGACGACCGTCAAGGCGTACCGCTCGCGTGTGATCCGTGTGAGCGCCCGCTTCCGGCCGGGGCGCTACACAGTGCGCGTCACACTCCGGGCCACGCTGAACCCGGCGCGCAAGAGCTCCTTCTCGGCGCCGCTCCGCATCACGCGGTAGTTCATCTCGGGGGTTTCAGTCATACTCATTCGACGGCGGGTCTGCGCTCGTCCGGCGTCGAATTCAGACCCCGTTCGACGCCACGGTCCGGAGCGCGGTTCAACTGGAGGGGGAGGTCGTCCTCGGAGCTTCCCCTCCGGCCCGCCGCCTCGTTTGGCGTTTTCGAGTGGTTAGGACGGTCGGAGCGGCGGGCCGGTCGTACCACGGCCGCGCGGGCAAAGCCCGTACGGCCTCTACGGTCGGCGTCGCGGAGCGACGCCTTAGCGGCCCGCCGCTGAGTTCCTAGGTTTCTGCCACGCGAATGAGTTTTTGCAAGCGGCGATGGACGGTCGCCTTCGTGGCTGGCGGCCGGCACTTGAGACCAAGCTCCCGCAGCGAGATCGACGGATGCGCAAGTCGAAGCTCCGCGAGTTCACGCAGTTCGTCGGGCAGCCGGTCGAAGCCGCGGCGCTGGAGTCTCCTAACTGCTTTGAGCTGCTTCCCTGCCGCGCGGCTCGAGCGGACCAGATTCGCGTGGTCGGCGTTGGCCAGCCGGTTCGCCCGCGCCTTCGCAGCGCCGACGACGCTTCGCTCCGCGAAGGTCAGAACCGCGCTCGCGGCACCGGCCGCCGCCAGCACCTCCGCGATCGTCTCGGCACCCTTCGCGTAGGCGAACGCATGGCCGGAGCGCTCCTGGACCCCGAGCTGGATCTCCTCGGCCGCCGCGACCTCGGCGAGGAACTCCGCGCCGCTCCGCTCCCCGGTCCGCAGCTCCAGATGGGATCGAGAAACACTCCCTGCGCCCAGCAGCGCGCCGCGCAGGTAGGCGCCCCGGCAGCACGACCGCGCGACGACACGCTTGGGCGGCCGCTCGAGCGGCGCCAATCGCGCGCTCAGCACCCCGGCCTCGTGGAGCACCTGGAGCGCCCGGCTCTCACCCTCGACGTGGAGCTGGTAGCGCGTCCCGCCCTCGAAGGCGCGGCGCCTGTAGCTCCGGATCTCGCACTGGACGCCGAAGCCTCGAAGCAGCGAGAACGCCCGACGCGCAACGGCTGAGCTGGACACGTCCAGGTGGACGGACACCTCGCCGCGGCCGCGGAGATGGATCGAGCCGGCGGTGTGGAAGAGCGCCGACAGCTCCGCGAGCTTGTCGCACTCCCGCCGCGGGGCGATCGCGGCGAGCTCGTTGCGAACGTCCTCCGAAAGCGCCACGTCCGGCTATACGATCACAGGCGGTGAGCGCTCCAGGCCTCTTCCGTCCCCCGGCTCCGGTGAACGAGCCCGTTCTGGAGTACTCGCCCGGCTCGCCCGAGCGCGCCGAGGTGAAGCGCCGCCTCGACGAGATGCGCGGGCAGCAGCTCGAGATCCCGCTCGTGATCGGCGGCGAGGAGGTCAAGACCGGCTCCACCTTCGAGGCCGTCGAGCCGCACGACAAGAAGAGCGTCCTCGCCGAGGTGCACAAGGGCGGCCCGGCCGAGGTCGAGCGCGCGGTCAAGGCCGCCGGTGAGGCCTGGGAGGACTGGCACCGCTGGCCGTGGGAGGAGCGCGCCGCTGTCTTCCTCCGCGCTGCAGACCTGCTCTCCGGCCCCTGGCGCTCCACGCTCGTCGCGGCCACCATGCTCAACCAGTCGAAGACGGCGCATCAGGCCGAGATCGATGCCGCAGCCGAGACGATCGACTTCCTGCGCTTCAACGTCGATTTCATGCTCCGGATCTACGCGGAGCAGCCGAGGTCGTCGCCCGGGATCTGGAACCGGATGGAGTACCGCCCGCTCGAGGGCTTCGTCTTCGCAGTCACGCCGTTCAACTTCACGGCGATCGGTGCGAACCTGCCGAGCTCGGCGGCGCTGATGGGCAACACCGTCGTCTGGAAGCCCGCCTCGACGGCCGCCTTCTCCGCGCACTGGGTCATGAAGCTCTTCGAGGAGGCCGGGCTGCCGCCGGGCGTGATCAACCTCGTCTACGGGTCGGGCGCCGAGGTCGGCGACGCCGCGCTCGCGAGCAAGCACCTCGCCGGCGTCCACTTCACGGGCTCGACGCCCGTCTTCCAGGGCATGTGGAAGACGATCGGCGAGAACATCGCGAACTACCGCAACTACCCCCGGATCGTCGGAGAGACGGGGGGCAAGGACTTCATCGTGGCGCATCCGTCGGCGAACGTGGATGCCGTCGCGACCGCGATCATCCGCGGCTCGTTCGAGTACCAGGGCCAGAAGTGCTCGGCTGCGTCCCGCATCTACGCGCCGTCGAACATGTGGCCGGAGCTGCGCGAGCGGCTCGTGAAGGAGGTCGCCACGATCCGGATGGGCGACGTCGCCGATTTCACGAACTACATGGGCGCGGTCATCGACGAGAAGGCGTGGAAGGGGCACAAGGAGGCGATCGACACGGCATCGGACAACGCAGCCGAGGTCGTCGTCGGGGGCGGTGCGGACGACAGCGAGGGCTATTTCATCCAACCGACGGTGCTCGAGACTCGTGACCCGGCGTCCCGCCTGATGCGCGAGGAGCTCTTCGGCCCGATCGTCACGACGTACGTCTATCCGGAGAACAAGTGGGACGAGACGCTCGAGCTCGTCGACGACAACCCGTACGCGCTCACAGGCGCGGTCTTCTCGGAGGATCGCGCGGCCATCGACCAGGCCGGGGAGCGGCTGCGCTACACGGCCGGGAACTTCTACGTCAACGACAAGCCGACCGGCGCGGTCGTGGGCCAGCAGCCGTTCGGCGGCGCGCGCGGCTCGGGGACGAACGACAAGGCCGGCTCGATGTGGAACCTGATCCGCTGGGTCAGCCCGCGGACGATCAAGGAGACGTTCGTCCCGCCGCGCGACTACCGCTACCCGTTCATGGCGCCGGACTCGACGGACGGCGCCGGCCCGAGCGATCGTCCTTAACCGGCGCTGAACAACCTGCGGACGGGCAGGGCGTCTAAGTCGTCGATGGGCCGCCCGGTCGTCCTGGTCACTGCGGCGGCCCTCCTCTTTACGGCGACGGCGATCGCAGCGCGAATCGATGGGTCGCCCCGCGCGGACTTCCTCCGCGGTGGGCCGTCAGCCGACCGGATCGACGGCCGCGGCGGGAGCGACCGGATCAAGGTCGACGGCGGCGGGAGGGACACTGTGCGCTGCGGGACCGGCCGCTTCGACCTCGTCAACGCCGACCTCTCCGACCGTGTCGCCTCGGACTGCGAGACGGTGGCGCGCGTGATCGCCCGTGACCCGTACCGGGCGCCGGCGCAGCACGCGACGATCGCGGAGCCGGACTCGCTCTCGTGGGGTCGGACGATCGTCGCCGCCTACCAGTCCGGCCGGTTCCGCGACGGCGGCGCCGTCAACACCGGGTGGGCGGCGTCCCGGGACGGCGGGCGAACGTGGCGCAGCGGCACCCTCCCCGCGCTCACTGTGAGCTCGCGGCCCGCCGGACGCTGGCAGCGCGCCAGCGACCCCGTCGTCGCCTACGACGCAGCACATGGAACCTGGCTGATCGCCTCCCTCGCGCTGAGCGCGGGCCAGGGGGCGGCGATCGTCGTCAGCCGCTCCCCGGACGGGATCACCTGGAGCGCGCCGGTGTCGGTCGTCGAGGCCCCGTGGCAGCCCAACCTGCTCCTCGACAAGGAGTGGATCGTCTGCGACAACGGCGCCGCGAGCCCGCAACGCGGCAGCTGCTACGCCGCCTACAGCGATTTCCGGACGCTCCAGCTCGAGTTCCAGGCATCGCGAGACGGCGGGCTCACGTGGGAGCCGCAGGTCTCGGCTCCGGGGAACGCGGGCCGCGGATCGATTCTCGGCCGTTGGGCGCCCGCGCCGCAGCCGGTCGTCCAGCCGGACGGCGACCTGATCGTGCCGTTCTACGACGAGAACCGTGTCGCCTCCGTCCGCTCGGTCGACGGCGGGCGCTCGTTCCAGCCGCCCGTCACGATCTCGGCCACCGAATTCAAGGCGACGCCCGGGTCTCCGCGGCCCGCCGCTGCCGAGCGCCGAGGTGGACCTGGCAGGAAACGTCTACGTGGTCTGGCCGGACTGCACACGAACGCCGTCGTGCAGCGCCAACGACCTGGTGATCTCACGCTCGGCCGACGGAGTCACCTGGTCGCGGGCGACGCGGATCCCGACGAGGCCTCGCGGTTCGCGTGCCGACTACGTCCTCCCCGGGATCGGCGCCGACACGAGCCGGACGGGCCGGATCGCGGTCGTGTACTACGTCCTGCGCGACGGGCTCCTCGACGTCGGCTTCATATCCTCGGCGAACGGAGGCCGGAACTGGCGCCCGGCGCGGCGCCTGAACGCACAGACGATGCGGGTCGGCTGGGCCGCACAGGCCGGCGGCGCGATGCTCGGCGACTACTTCTCGACGTCGTGGTCGGGCGGCCGGGCGGTCTCGGTCTTCACGCTCGCCTCGCCGAGAGGCGCGCGGTTCAATCAGCCGCTCTTCGCCGCTGCGATCCGGCCGTAGCGGGTCATCCGGACCTACGCGCGGCCGGCCTTGTGCAGCTGCGCGTAGATCTGGCGCGCGGTCTTCGCCGGGATGCCCGGGACGCCCTCGAGCTCCTCCTGCGTCGCGGCCAGGAACTGCTCCGCGGAGCCGAAGTGCTTCAGGAGCGCCCGCCGGCGAGCGGGGCCGACACCCGGGAGTGTGTCGAAGATCGACTCTCGCGCCCTCGCGTCGCGCCGCTGACGGTGGAAGCCGAGCGCGAAGCGGTGGGCTTCGTCCCGAATACGTTGGAGCAACTGCAAACCGGGTGAGTGCCGCTCGAGCCGGATCGGCTCGGGCCGGTCGGGAACGAACACCTCCTCCACGCGCTTGGCAAGGGAGATCACCGCGACCCGCGGGAGGTCATAGGCCTGCATCGCCTGGATCGCCGCCGAGAGCTGCCCCTTGCCGCCGTCGATCACGACGAGGTTGGGAGCATGGGCGAAGCCCTCGTCGTACTCCTCCTGAGTGGCGGTCCCGACGCGGGCGAACCGCCGAGAGACGGCCTCGGCGAGCGCGGCGTAGTCGTCCTGGCCGTCCACTCCGCGGATGCCGAACTTCCGGTAGTGCGCCTTCTTCGGCGTCGCATCCTGGAAGACCACCATCGACGCGACCGGCGACTCTTCCTGGATGTTCGAGACGTCGAAGCACTCGATCCGGAGCGGGAGGCTCTCGAGGTTCAGCACCTCTCGGAGCTCCTCCAGCGCCTCGACCCGGCGCAGTCTCGACTGCTCCGCCTTCGCGGTGTCGGCCTCGAGCGCAAGCCCCGCGTTCTGGTTCGCGAGCTCCTGCAACCGCCGCTTCTCACCGCGCTCGGCGCCGCGCACCTCGACACGCGAGCCACGGCGCTCGGACAGGAACTCGGCCAGAGCGGACGTGTCCCCCGCCTCGCGGGGGACGATGATCTGCGGCGGGATCGACGGCGCCGAGCCGTAGTACTCGAGCACGAACGCCTCCAGCAGCGCCGGAACGTCCTGCCCCTCGACGTTCTCGAGGTGGAACGCGTAGCGGTCGACCATCTTCCCGTCGCGAAGCGGGAAGACCTGGACGGCGGCGCTCGCACCCTCGATCGCGATGCCGACGACGTCCACCGTGCCCACCGCCCGCTTGTCGGCCGCCTGCCGCTCGGCGAGATGCCGGACCGAGAAGAGCCGGTTTCGGAACCGCGCCGCCTCCTCGAACCGCTCGTCCGCAGCCGCCTCCGCCATTCGGCGCTCGAGCTCGCGGATGATCGGCCGCGTCTCTCCGGACAGGAACTCGATCACCCCGTCGATCACCTTCCCGTAGTCCTCCTTCGAGATGTAGTCGACGCACGGCGCGAAGCAGCGGTCGATGTGGAAGTCGAGGCACGGGATCCCCGAGTGGCGACCCGGCTTCGGGCCCTCGCAGGGACGGAACCGGAAGACGCGATTGAGGACGTCCAGCGTCTCGCGCACCTTCTTCGCGTTCGCGTACGGGCCGAAGTAGACGACCCCGCGGCGGTGCCGCTCGCGCGTGAACATCACCCGCGGGTAGTCGTCGTCGACGGTCACGGCGATGTACGGGAAGGACTTGTCGTCCCGCAACCGGACGTTGTACGGCGGCCGGTGGCGCTTGACCAGGTTCTGCTCGAGATGCAGCGCCTCGACTTCGGTCCCGGTGACGATCACCTCGAGGTCGGCAATCCGCGCGATCATCCCGCCGATCCCCGACCGGGTGTCGCCGCCCTGCTGGAAGTAACTCCGCACGCGCGGCCGGAGCGACTTCGCTTTGCCGACATAGAGGATCTTCTCGTTCGCGTCGCGGAACAGGTAGACGCCTGGTTTCGCAGGCAGCGCCTTCAGCTTGGGCTCGAGGGACGTGGCCATTCGATCCAATGTAGCCTCGTGCCCCGTGCCGAAATGGGGTCTCCTGGGGTGCGTTGCGCTCCTCTGCACGCTCGCAGCCTGCTCGCTCTCCGGCGACGAGGAGCGCAAGGTCGACGTCGGCGTCTGGGAGTACTTCATCCGTGACGCGGATCCGGCAACCGCTGACCAGAAGATGGCGGATCTGACTGCCGCCGGCTTCCGCGCGGCGATCACGAACTCGTTCTGGGAGCCAGGCCGCCGGGAGCCGAGCCCGCAAGAGCTCGCCGAGCTCACCAACGCCGCCCAGGCGGCCGAGAAGGCGAACGTCCGGCCGATGCTGATCGTCCAGAGCCCCGGGAGCGGGACGACCCCGAACACGGCCGAGCGCCGCGCCGAGTTCGCCGCCTACGCGGCCTCGATCGCGCGCCGGCTGCCGGCCTTCCGCGACTTCATCGTCGGCAACGAGCCGAACCTCAACCGCTTCTGGCTGCCTCAGTTCGGGCCGGACGGCGAGAACGTGGCGGCGCGCGACTATCTCGCGCTGCTCGCCGAGACATATGACGCCCTGAAGGCGGTCTCGCCCGACATCCGCGTCATCGGCGGCGCGACCGCGCCGCGCGGAGGCGACGATCCCAAGTCGTCTCGCCAGACGCACTCGCCCACGACGTTCATCCGCGACCTCGGCCGCTTCTACCGGGAGAGCGGCCGCGAGACGCCGGTGATGGACGCCTATGCCCACCACCCCTACCTCGAGCGGTCCGAGCTCCCGCCCGACTTCGCACACCCGAACTCGACGACGATCGCGCTCGCCGACTACGACAAGCTGGTCGAGCTCCTCGAGGAGGCGTTCGACGGGACCGCGCAGGAAGGCGGCGACCTCCCGATCCTCTACACCGAGTTCGGCGTCCAGACGGAGATCCCGGAAGAGAAGCGCGACGTGTACACGAACCTCGAGTCGCCGGTCGCGAACGACGCGGTACCGGAGTCGACGCAGGAGGAGTACTACCGCCAGGCCTTCGAGCTGGTCTGCGACCAGGAGAACGTCGAGGGCCTCTACATCTTCCACGTCTGGGACGAGCCCGACCTGCTCGGGTGGCAGTCGGGCCTCTACTACGCCGACCGCACCCCCAAGTCGAGCCGGGACGCACTCGTCGCTCTACCATCCTGTTCGTGAGCGGTCAGTACGTCGCGTACCAGTTCTTCCGCGTCGATCCCGCCTGGCGACGGCTGCCCGTGGAGGAGCGAATGGCCGGAAAGGACGCCTTCGCGGAGGCCGTCGAGGAGTGGGCCGGCCGGATGGATGTGCTGCGCGCCTACTCGGTCACCGGAGTGCGGCCCGACTCCGACTTCTTCCTCTGGAAGATCACCCAGCGGTACGAGGATCTCGGGGAGCTCGGTGCGGCGTTGAACGCGACGCCGCTCGCGGGCTGGCTGGAGACGCCGTACTCGTATCTCGCGACGACGAAGGCGTCGCAGTACACGGCGGCGCGCCGCCCGCGGAAGGTCGTCCCGCGCGGCTCGCCCTACCTCGTCGTCTATCCGTTCGTGAAGATCCGGCCCTGGTACGCGCTCTCCGAGGACGAGCGCCAGCGCGCGATGGACGAGCACATCCGCATCGGGGCGGAGTTCGCGACGATCCACAACCACACGACGTACTCGTTCGGGATCGACGACCAGGAGTTCATGACTGCCTTCGAGTGCGACGAGCCGGCGGACTTCATGCACCTGATGCTCACGCTGCGCGACAGCGAGGCGAGCCGCTACACCGAGCGCGACACGCCGATCTTCGTCGGGCAGGCGATGGAGATCCGAGCGGCGCTTGACGCACTCGACGGATCGGCAGTCCGCGCCGAGGCCTAACCGTAGGTGTGCTGGTCCCGCCAGGTGCGGAACATCGAGAAGCCGCAGAGGCCGAGGATGAGGAAGAAGGCCAGGGCTTCCTGTCCCGACGCGCCGTAGAGGATGAAGATGCCGATCGCGACGAGCGCGAGGATCGCGCCGCCGTAGAACGCGAACTGCGCACGAGTCGGCCAGGTCGAGATGTCGCCGCGCCGCTCGCGCCACATGAGGTAGACGAAGAACGCCACTGCGAGGAAGAAGGCGATCCGTGTCAGGTAGACGAGCGAGAGCAGCGCCGTCTGCTGGTTGAGGATGATGATCCCGAGGACGATCACCCCGATGATCAGGAACCCGCGGAGGGTCGGGTTCATGTCTGCGAAGAAGCGCCTCATCCCGACGTCAAGTACGCCCTCGTCGCGAGAGCCCCTGCGAGCAGCGTCGCGCCGACGAACCACGCAAGCCGGCGACGCGGCTCTGCCGGCGCGTAGAGCCAGGGAGTGAGGGCGGCCAGGAGCGCCAGCGTCCCATACGCGTAGTGAAGCTCGTCCGGCGCCCGCCGATCGTCCGAGACGAGCAGGAGGCCGATCGCGACCTGCGCGATGAGCAGCGTCTGGACGAGCGCGAGCGCGTGCCCGAGCGGGCGACCGGCGTCCCGGTGCCGGAAGTATGCGAGGCCGCCCCACACCGCGGCCACGGCGGCGGTGACGAGGATGGCGAGGCCAACGAGCTGATGAGTGTCGGACACGGGGCGGCCAATGTATAGGGTGCCTCCGTGGTCGAGGAGGGCGGCGAGGCACCGGATTTCGAGCTGACGAGCGATGCCGGCGAGCGCGTCAAGCTGTCGCAGTTCCGCGGCCGGCCGGTCGTCCTCTACTTCTATCCGCGCGACGACACCCCAGGCTGCACGGCGCAGGCCTGCGGGATCCGCGACTCCTACGACGAGTTCGGCGAGCGCGGCGCGGTCGTGCTCGGCGTGAGCCCCGACGACGAGTCCTCCCACGTCAAGTTCAAGGAGAAGTACGGGCTCCCGTTCACGCTCCTCGCCGACCCTGACCACGAGGTCGCGGAGCTGTACGGCGTCTGGAAAGAGAAGACCTACGGCGGCAAGAAGTACTGGGGCGTCGAACGCTCGACGTTTGTCATCGACGAGGACGGACGGGTCGCGAAGGCGATGCTCCGGGTCAAACCCGACACGCACGCCGAGAAAGTTCTCGCGGCTCTCGCGGCCTAGACTCGAGGGGATGGCTGAGCTTCGTCGCGTCACTTTCGTCCTGCGCAGCCCGGACTTCGGCACGGCGGAGATCGTGGCGAGTGTGGAGTCCCTGGCGCGAGCAGGCGAGCAACTGGTGATGGACGGCCGCACGTACCGCGTCAAGGTCGTGCTTCACAACTACGACAACGGGGACATCTTCGTTTATGCCGACGAGGACACCCCGATCGTCCCGTAATCGCGCCAACCAGGCCATGCGAGTGAGTCACACACTCGTCCTCGTCTTAGCCGTCGCGCTGCTGACGGCCTGCGGGGGCGACTCCGGCGGCAGTGAATCCGTGGCGATCGTCGGCGGCGGCGACGCGGACGCCGCCTACCAGGAGGCCTACGCGGCCGCGTGGGTCAAGTCGTGCAAGGTGACCGCGGCGAAGATTCGAAAGGACGCGGCCGGCGAGGCCGCTCGCGTGCACTGCGACCACCCGGTGGAGCAGATGGAGGGCAACACGTCCTTCGATGCCGAGCAGTCGAAGATCGAAGGCCGCCGTCAGGGCACCTTCGATGGATGCGCGTACGCCTACGACGAGGCGTACGCAGCCAGCGGCGAAGTCGAAGCGCGCTGCTGAGGCAGCGACGCGGGTTGGCGACCGTCCGACCGACGGAGCAGCCAGGGTCGGGTCACGAGGCTATTCTCCGCCCGCCATGCCCAGCGTCCTCTTCAAGCTTTCAACAGGCGATTCGTACAGCCGCGAGGTCGAATCGGAAGAGGCCGCGGTGGCGCAGGTCAAGAAATTCTTCGACCGCCACGACGAGTACCTCCGCGATTGGATCAGGGTCGACGGCAATGCCTGGATCGCCCGAAGCGCTGTCGTCGCAGTCGAAGTGCGGGAAGACCCAGAGCCCGGGGCTGCGATCGGCTAACGGGACGTCCTGCCGCGAATTTTGGGCGCTAAGGTCGCCTCGTGGGGATCTCGATCTCTTGGCTGGCGGTGCGGGGCGCCGAGAGGGACGTTGTTCTGGAAGCTCTTGCGCTTGCGGAGACGGGTGAGCGCGACGAGTTTCCGACGGAATCGCCGATTCAGGGGGCCTCGCTTGCTGACGGCTGGTACGTCGTCGTCTTCGATCGGTACGGGCATGCGCTCCTGAACGACGAGACGCTGCGCCGGGTGTCCGAGGTCGGCGAGGTCGTTGCGGGGATGGCCGAGGAACACGTGATGTGCTCGTACTCGGGCGCCTGGCAACACGGGCAGCGGGTCTGGTGCGCGATGCACGACGCGCAGGAGGGGATTCGCCATCTCGACGTGGAGGGCCAGATGCCGAGGGGCTTCGACCAGATCCGCGACCACCTGCTCTCTCAGCAGGACGCCGAAGACGGAGCCGAAGCGGAGGTCGACTACGTGTACGACATACCTCTGGACACCGCCAGGCTCGTCAGCGGCTTCTCATGGAGCGAAACGGAGCCGGAAGATGGTTTCGTGGTCCTGCGCCGCATCGATTGACACCGTCTGATTTGGCACAACGACACGGCCAACCGTGAGGGGCAGCCGAGCGGCTGCCCCTCACGGAGAGGTCCTCAGTCGCAGGCGACCGACGGCTGCGTCGGCGGATATGGGTCGACGCCTTCGAGCGCCCACGCGAACACGACCGCGATGCCCGCGAGGTCGCACTCGGACAGCGTCGGCACGATTCCGTTGCTCCAGTGCCAGCCGTAGCCCATCAGGTCCGTCGACTCGGTCAGCGGCTGGGCATGCCCGAGGCCCAGCGCGTGGCCGAGCTCGTGCATCGTCACGTAGTACAGATACTGCGGTGGGTAGGTGAACCCGATGGGTGGCGGCAGATCCGAGCGCACGATCACGTTCGAGCATTTGTGCGCCCCGCAGACCGCCATCCCGCCGAACACGTTCCCGCCCGCCGTCGGGTTGTAGTGGAGCACGATGTCGGCCTTGTGCTTGGCCGTGTACTGATCGGTCACGTCAGTGACCGTGATCAGCCCACCGAACTCCTGCCGCAGCGCGGAGTCCCAGTCGGCGATCGCTTGATGCACCGAGGCCAGCGAGGCTTCGTCGACGTTCGGATGCGCCTGCACCGCCACCGTCAAGTCAGTGTGGTCCCACCAGTAGCCGGCCACGTTGAACGCGCCGTGGAGGATCAGGACGCTGTCCGTATCAGGCGGCGTCGGCGCCGGACGTAGCGGCGTCACCGCTTTTGCAGCACCCGTGGCCGCCGCGGCCACGAGCAATGCGAGCACAAGCAAAAGCACGTTCTTCTTCATGCTCAACCCCTCCATCTCGGATATACGACGAGATATTACGTGCCCCGGGCCCGGAAGGGTCAAACGGGCGGCGCATCCGAGCCCTGCTCAGGCAGCTAGTGCGGATGAGAGGACTTGAACCTCCACGGGGTTTCCCCCACACGGACCTGAACCGTGCGCGTCTACCAATTCCGCCACATCCGCGCGGAGGGCAATTGTAGCCGCGCCCTCTTGCTGGGCCGCTCCGAAAAACCGCTGTGCTAGCAGTCGCAGTCCGTGCAGTCGCAGTCCGTGCCGCAGCAATCGCAGTCGCAGGCCTTGCGCATTTGTCCTCCTTCCCTCTGACCGGATCGTACAGCCCGGATCTGCCGAATTCTTTACGTCTCGTACGTACCATGCTGCGTCTGAGACGTGCCGTTTTCCTAGGGGTCTTGCTCTTGGCGGCGCTGCCTGCGCTTGCCTCCGCGCGCGGTCCCGCACCGGTCCCGGACGGCCGTCTGGTGCAGGTCGTCGTCGAGCTCTCGTCGCCGTCCGCCGCCCGGTCGCAGCTGCCGCGCTCGCAGGGGCGGCTCGACCTGGACGCGCGGGCGACGCTTCGCCGGCTGATGCGCCTGCACGTCGAGCAGGAGCAGGTCGCCGGCCGGATCGCCGACGCCGTTCCGGGCGCGGAGGTCCGCTGGCGTTACCGGGTCGTCTTGAACGCGCTTGCAGTCGTTGTCCCCGCCGACTCCGTCGCTCGACTGGAACAGGTCGACGGCATCACCGCCGTGCATAGGAGCTCGCGCTACCGGCCCCAGCTCGACCGAAGCCCTGCCGCCATCGGGGCGCCCGCCCTATGGGGCCCGGGACTGTCGACCGCAGGCCAGGGGATGAAGATCGGGATCATCGACGACGGCATCGACCACCGGCACCCGTTCTTCGATCCCACCGGGTATGCGATGCCGCCCGGGTTTCCGAAGGGCCAGACCGCCTACACGACCGCGAAGGTGATCGTGGCGCGATCCTTCCCTCCCCTCTCCCCCCGCCCGCGCTTCGCCGAGCTCCCGTTCAATCCCGAGGAATCCGAGCACGGCACGCACGTCGCCGGGATCGCGGCAGGAAACAACGGGACGCAAGCGCCCTTCGGCGGCGGCCGCACCACGGTGTCCGGGGTCGCGCCAAGGGCCTACCTCGGCAACTACCGGGTGTTGACCGTTCCGACCGTGTCCAACGTCGGGCTGGACGGCAACTCCCCCGAGATCGCCGCCGCCATCGAGGCAGCTGTGCAGGACGGGATGGATGTCATCAACCTTTCGATCGGCGAGCCCGAGATCCCGCCGAGCCGTGACCTCGTCGTGCGCGCCATCGACGGCGCCGCCGCCGCGGGCGTCGTGTCGGCGGTCTCTGCGGGGAACGACTTCGAGGCCTTCGGGCGGGGTTCGGTCTCGTCGCCCGGCTCCGCGGCGTCCGCGATCACCGTAGCCGCGACCACGGTCAACCGGCAGCTGGCGGGCTTCTCCTCCGCGGGACCGACACCACTGTCGCTCCGTTTGAAGCCCGAGGTCTCGGCCCCCGGGGTCGAGATCCTGTCGGCGGCACCCAACCGGCGGGGCCAGTGGCAGACGCTGAGCGGGACGAGCATGGCCGCGCCCCATGTCGCAGGCGCAGCCGCCGTCTTGCTCCAGCGCCATCCAACTTGGACACCCGCGCAGGTCAAGTCCGCGCTGGTGACGACCGGGCAACGGGCCCGCGAGACCGGCGGTATGAGCTCCTCGACGACGCGCGAAGGCGGCGGCTTCGTCGATCTCGTCCGTGCCGACCGGCCCTTGGTCTTCGCTTCGCCGACGACGCTCTCGTTCGGATTCCTGAAGCGGGGCCGCCTGGCGGCGAAGCGAGTCGGCCTCACGGACGCCGGCGGCGGCGCGGGCCAGTGGGCCGTCTCTCACGTCATTCTGGGCCGCACGCGGGGCGTCCGGGTCTCGACTCCGTCGAGCGTCTCGGTGCCCGGCACGCTCACCGTCAGGCTGTCGGCGTCGAGGGCAGCGCGCGCCGAGGAGGTCACCGGCTACCTCGTGCTCTCGCGCGCGGGCGATACGCGGCAGATCCCGTTCTGGTCGAGAGTGACCGCAAATCTGCTGGCGCGACACTCCGCCCGCCCACTACCCCGCACCGGCACATACCGCGGGAACACACGCGGCCGCCGCGCGCTCGTGTCGGTCTACCGCTACCCGGAGAACCCGACCGGCGCCGGCGTCCCCAGGGTGCTGCGCGGCCCTGAGCAGATCTTCCGCGTGCGCCTGCGTCGCCCGGCCGCAAACTTCGGCGTGGCGATCCTCGAGCGGGGACGTGGCGTCCGCGTCCAGCCGCGGATCGTGCTCGCCCGCGACGAGAACCGCCAGGCCGGCCCGACGGCCCTGCCGCTGAACACGAACCCGTACCTCCCCACCTTCGGCCAGCTCTCAGCGGTTTCGGCCGTGATCCGCCCGGTTCCCGGCACCTACCACGTCGTCTTCGACAGCACGACCCGAGCGGGAGCCGGGCCGTTCACCTTCCGCTACTGGGTCGGCGACCAGACCCCGCCGAGGCTTCGCCTGCTCTCGCGGTCGGTTCGGCGCGGCGGAACTCTGACCTTCGTCGCCTCCGATTCCGGAGCGGGTGTCGACGCGGCGTCGATCTTCGCCAGCCTCGCCGGCACTGGACGGTCGCCGACGTATGCGCCGAAGGGCAACCGCATGACGATCACCGTCCCGGTCGGGCGGCTCCCGGCCGGCCGCCATCGCGTGCGGCTCCAGGTCTCCGACCACCAGGAGGCGAAGAACATGGAGAACGCGCTGCGGATCCTGCCGAACACGACCGTGATCGACACCACGGTCACCGTGCGCTAGGGCTTCCGGTCCCGCTCTTTCGTGGTGGGGAGCTGCGCGAGGTCGCGCTCCACGCTCGCGGCGAAGTCGTCGTCCTCTGGACGGAGGACGCGGAGGTTCGACTTGCGGCGCTCACGCGCCCGCCGGCGGCGGCCTTCCAGCCCGAACCGCGGCGACAGCCTCGGCCATTCGGCCGCGACGAGCACGGCCACGGCGCAGGCGAGCAAGGTCAGCCAGAGCCAGCCCACCCCTGAATCTTAGCCCGACGCTCGAAAGGCCTATCCGGGGAGGAACGGAATGTCCCAGAAGATCACCAACACGACGCTTGCGACGAGCGCCAAGACGCCGGCGCCAAGCAGGACGGCCCGCCGAAGCGGGCTTCCCTGGGTCACCTGATCGACTGCCTGCTCCGCCCGGGTGAGGAGTCGCTCGAGCCAGCGCTCCGCCCAGGCGAACTCGAGCGCAAGCATCCCGAGCCCGAGGACGATCACCGGGATTCCGGGTCCTGGCGTCACGAGCATGACGATGCCCGCGGCAAGGACCACGAACCCGGCGACCGCGAACGCGGCGCGGTAGATGCGGTTTCGCTCCCTGTGCCGGTCCCGGCGCGCGCGCACGCGCTCGATCAGCGGCGGGCGCCCGCCAGTCTCGTCCTGAGCCATGTCCTAAAGGTTATGGGCAGGCGCGTATGGCGTCCGTCCGGCACCGATCCGCGCCGGCCCCTCCCCGAACGCGGTTCGTTCCGGGGCCGCCGTCGATCCAGTCCTTGCCGCCGCCGCCATCGAGAAGGTCGTTGCCCCGCCCGCCGAACAGCCTGTCGTTTCCCGGGCCGCCAAGGATCTTGTCGTTCCCGCCGAGACCCTTGATCACGTCGTTGCCGGCGAGGCCGCAGATCACGTCCCGCCGCTTCGTTCCGCGAAGCACGTCCGCCCTCGACGTGCCGATGATCGTGCAGCCCGCACTCGCGACTCCGGCCGGCAGCGGTTCCGCCAGGTAGCTCTTCCCCGCGCGAACGACGATGTCTTTCTTGCGCCCGATGTCGCGGACAGTGACCGAGCCCTCCTGCACCTGGGTGAGCGTTCCGTCACAGCGGTCCTCCGTCCTCCACACCGTCCCTCGCACGGTCGCGGAGCTGTAGCGGCCACGCGTCCGGAACTTGCCCTTGCCGCTTCCCCAGAGGCGCCGTACCCGACGCTTGTTCTTGTCCGCTGCCGTGAACGACGGGAGCGAGCAGACGCTGAAGTCTCCGAGCACCAACCGGAGCTCGGCGATCGCGGTCGGCGTGGGCTGGCTCACCTGGAAGGTGCCGTCGTAGAACTGGCTGGTGTCGGTGATCCCCCCGGCGCGGGCGGCCGTGAGCTGCACCCGGCCCTTGGTGGCGTCGAACTGCGAACCGACCGGAACCAGGCTCGGCACGGTCAGAGGGACGAACTGCGGTGTGCCCGCGACCTTGACGAGCACATCTCCGGCGATGGGTGTCGCGTTCACGTCTTGTCCGGGCGTCGGCGCGGGCAGGGCGAAGCTCGCGGTCACGCTCTTCCCGCCGTCGACCGTCACGACGCAGCCGGCGCTGCCGTCGCACGCGCCTGCCCAGCCGGAGAAGGTCCATCCCGGATCGGGGGTCGCTGTCAGGGTGACGATCGTCCCCAGGTCGAACTCCGCACTGCAGATGTCGCCACAGTCGATGCCTGCGGGCGAGCTCGTGATCCGGGCGTTGCCGACTCTCGTCACCGTCAGGGTCTGTCGCGGCTCGTCGACCGGCTCGACCTTGATCGTCGCCGTCGCGGGCTCCGAATTCGCTTGGCCGTCGCCGGCTCTGTACGTGAACGAATCGGTGCCGTTGAAGTTGGCGACAGGGGTGTATGTGAAGGAACCGTCCTCGCCGAATGCGAGCGTGCCGCTCGCCGGGCCGGTGACGAGCCCGGCGGTCAAGCCCGACGAGTCTCGATCCGCGTCGTTCCCGAGTACGCCGGGCGCGGCGACTGTCAGTGCGGAGTCTTCGCTCGTCGAATACGCGTCGTTTGCTGCCGCCGGCGGATCGTTGACCCCGCCGACCGTCACGTTGACAGTGCCGACGTCGCTCGCCCCCCGACCGTCGCTGATCGTGTACGTGAACGAATCAGTCCCGTTGTAGTCCGGGGCAGGCGTGTACGTGCAGATCCCGCTGACGCAACTCACGGCGCCATGCAAGCCGGCCGTCGAGCCGACAAACGAGACCGAGTCGCCGTCGGGGTCGCTGTCGTTCGCGAGCACGTTCAGGCTCGAAGCCGTGTCCTCTGTCGCCAGCAACGCGTCGTCCACGGCATTCGGCGGCCGGTTCCGCGGCTGACCGAAATGGGTTGTCGTCACAAGCGTGACGCTGGCGCCCGGTGCAAGTTCGGCATTCCACTGCTGGCTGAGCGTGACGTCGAACGGGGTATCGACGACGCGATCGCCGTCCTCGTCGTTGTGGACGGCGCCGCTGTCCCCTGCCGGGATGCCCGGTGTCTTGAGGATGTCGTCGCGATAGTTGAACGGCTGGATCGTCCAGCGATCGGGCGTACCGTTCGGACCGAGCGCGCCCGAGATGCCCACGAGAGTGCCGGGCTCTGCCGGATCGTCGCCGGCGTCGAACTCGCCGAGCAGCGTGCCCGACGCCGTTGCGGCCCCGCGGTCTTGTGAGCTCCCGTCGAACTCGAGATTGCCGTTGAGGTGTCTCGCGAGGATGAGCGAAACGCCGCTCGTAGCTGTGTTCGTGAGCGTGTACGTCTGAGTGAGGGTCGACGAGCCGCCCGAGATGGCGCTCAGCCGCTGGTCGAGATCGAGCTGGAGGGACCCGAGCCTCTTCCGGGTGACGAGCGTGGAGCCGGAGCGGGAGACCGTCGTGGTCTCCGCACCGTCGTCGCAGTCGATGAGGAAGTCGTTCGCGGAGCCCAGGTAGAGGCTCGAGCTGAAGACCGTGCCTGCGGCCCCGGCAGGCCCAGGCGGGTTGAACAGCGCATCTCGACCCGGCCCGCTCGCAACTCCGAAGGCGCCGAGCCCGTCCACCTTGACGCTGACGGCCCCGTCGGTCGTCTCGGGGTCACCGTTCGAAAGCGTGTTCTTGACTGCGGTACACCCAGCCTCGGCGCCGACGGCGTGCACGACTCGGTCGGTCGGGCTCCCAACCTGCGCCGACATGAGCTCCGCGGTCGCCTGAGGAATAGCCGCCAGCGCGAGGACCCCGACGACGAGCGCAGTGGCAGCCCGAAACCTCCGACTCGAATCGGTCCGACGGCGAAGCTCAGCGATGTGCCGGCGCAGCGTGCTCCCCTCAACTGGACGGCGCAGTCGCCGCCTCCCACCCCACCTTTTCAACCGGATATCCCTGGGGCAATAGGCCAAATGGCCTATTTCGACGGCTCCAGGACCTAGTCTGGACCTTCGGGGGTGCGAGAACAGCCCTCTCGGACTAGGCCAACCCGCCTTGCAAATCGACAAACGGGCTCGTGCTGCGCCTCAGTCCAACGTCAAGGACGCTCCTGGGCGGAGAGCCCGACCAGGAGAAGAGGCGCAGCTCGAGCCTGCTGCCTCGCATCCGCTTAGGCGCTCTCCGTGACCGGCTGCGCGCTCTCCACTCCGACCGGGACGTACGTCGCCTCGTAGCCCAGCACCCGGCCGACGGGCGCACCGAGCGCAAGGCCCATCCGCTGCATCCACGCAGGCGGGAACGGGAGGCGGACATCGTCGAAGTGGTTGCGCGCGATGACCGCGAGCCGAAGCGGATTCGGCATCCCCTTGCGGTTCGTCTTGCCATCTGCCGCGAGCCCGAACATCGTCTCGATCAGCTGCTCGAACTGGAGCGCCGGCCGCACCTCGCAGACGAAGTGCGCTTCGTCGTCGCCCGCGTTCCAGAACTTGTGAGCCGTTCCGGCCGGAACGGTCACGCGCTGGCCCGGCCCCGCGACGATCTTCTCCCGACCGAGCCGGAAGCCGACGGTCCCGTGCAGGACGTGGAACCGCTCCTCCTGGTGCGGATGAACGTGGGCGGCCGCGACGAAGCCGTCCGGCTTGACGAAGGTCTCGAGCTCGACCGCCTCGCCGTTCGTCTCGCGCGAGGTCTTGCGGAAGACGAGCCGCTCGCCGGTCACCGGGTTCTCGATGATGTCCCCTGCCTGAATCATGTGGTTCTCCTTGTCGCCGAGTGAGCCTGAGACGATCTCGGGAGATCGCGCTATCCGTTGGCTGGCGGCAGACCAATGACGAGCTTCAGGCTGCCGCGACCCCGCGCGGCATGCGCCGAAATGTAGGACGGCGCGTATTTCGAGTCCATGCTCCAAATGGGTCGATTCGCCCCTCCGTTCGAACGGGGCTAGCGCCGGCCGGTGAAGCGGAGCTGCGAGGAGAACCTGCTCGTGCGAGCGCCGTTCATCTCCGCCTTGAGCTGGACGCGCAGGGTGTAGCGGCCGGGGCGGAAGCGCATGTTGAAACGGACGACGCGGGAGCGGTAGGCGTCCATGCTGCCGATCCGCCTGAGCACCCGTCTCCCACGCGCGTTGTAGAGGCCGGCCTCGAAGCGCGCGTCCTCTTCGGCGTTCAGCACGACCTCTACGCCGACCCTCCGGGCAGGCTGGGTCCGCTTGCGCGGCCACTTCACACGGGCGCCCGCGACGCGGGTCGTGTGGCGCCAGGAGCGCAGCTTGCTCTGGCAGCGGCCGCCGGTCTGCGCCATCGCGGCCTTAACCGAGTAGAACGAGGGCCGGCGGGTGCCGTCCGCACGGACCAGACCAGACTGCCAGCGATCGAGGTTGGGCTCATCGCGTAGCAGGAAGAAGAGCACCGAATGGACTGAAGAGTCACACGCGAGGTAGCGGACGGCGTCGCCGTAGATGCGCGCCTGCACGTTTTCGTTCGTTGCGCGGATGCTCTCCCGGCCGTAGTACGCGAACCCGGCCGAGGAGATCGCGTCGACCTGCCAGCCGAGCTCGTCGAGCCGGATCTTCATTCCGCTCGAGCGCGTTCCCTCGCGGAAGACCGGCTGGGCAGTACCGCGAAAAGCGTCCCAGAACGCCTGCTTGATGCGGCCCAGGTTGGGCACGCCGGCGTTCGGCCAGCGGTAGCCCTTCATCAGCGGGTCTCGGTCCCGATCCGGATACGGGTGGTACGCGAGCTCGTCCATGATCGGCCGCTTGCGGCCGCTCGCCCGGTACGCCTTTCCGAGAGCGTTGATGAAGCGGACGGGGGAAGTCGAGACGTTGTTCGCAGCACCCGGCCGGTCGCCGCCACGGGGTGAGAGCCCCAGACCGATCACCCGGATCGCGGGGTCGACAGCCTTGAGTGCGTCGTAGGAAGCGGCGAGCAGCCTGTAGTACGAGGCGGCCGAGACATTTCGGCCCGAGCTCCCGAACTGCGGCTGCCAGAAGCGAGGCTGGTTGGGCTCGTTCCCGATGATGAAGTCGTCGACGGTGGGGTATCTGCGGGCGAGAAGCGCGACGTACTGGGCGTAGAGCTGCGCTGCGTTGGGGTTCTCGGCGACCGCCCTCGCCCTGGTGGGGGAGACCGAGAAGACCGGGCGAACACCGCGAAGGGTTGCGAGCGGGACGTAGAGATCGAGTTGCCACTGGTCCGGGATCGTGGTCGGTGCTGCGGGGTCGAAGTTGACCGTGATCCGGTTCTCGCTCATTCCGAGCTCGCCCAGGCTGTCGAGAAACCATCCGCTCTGGTCGGGGCTACCTGCCGAGGTCGTCGGCAACGCCGATGCGCAGCGCGGCGGACGCACCACCGGTGAACGTGAGCGCGGAGACGAGCAGGACAGACGAGGACGGCGAGGCGCTGCATTCGCCTCCCGCTCACGCCGGCCACCGGACCGGCGGAAAGGACCTTGCTCATTAGCGTTGCCTGACGATCTGGAGGATCCGCACGTGCGACACGCCTGCGGCAGCGGCGATCTGGCGAAGGCTTGCGCCCTCGGCATGAGCCTGGCGGATCGCTGCACGCCAGGAAGCGTTGGCGTCGGAGCGACGTACTGTCGCCCGTTGAACGCTCGTCAGGGGATTGGCCATGCGGTAAGTATCGTCACCACTCGTAACGACAAGAGGTAAGTTGAGTAAACAGTCTGTAAGAAGCCTGTTTTCTTCTGTGAATTCACCCAAGAACCCGCCAGAGCGCAGCTACCGTGCGGACCGTGGGATTCCGCAAAAAGGCACTCCTCACACCGCTGCTGGCCGTCCTCGTAGTCGCGTCGCTTGGCCTTGCTTCCGTCGCACACGCCGCTGCGCGACCGCCTAGCGGCCTCCGGGCCGCGCTTCAGTCGAGGGCTACCGCTACTTGGCCTCGGGCGCCCAATGCGCACCGATCCGCCAACCTGTCTACTGCTCAGGCTACGCCATGCTCAAGCGGGCGCGGTTCGCGCTGCTCATGAAGCCCGGAGAGCCAGGAGTCGCCATGACCACGGCTGAACATCGACCCGGCTCAGCGCTTCTCGCTCGAACGGAAGCTCGACCCGAGCGGTCGCCTGCGCATCCTGCATAGCGCGGCCTGGCGCAACTACTTGGTCGTGACCGTGGGTTGGGCGCTCAGCCCGAGTACACCGCGGGGCGGACGATGAGGTCGCTTGGTGGCGGCCGAGCGCCCGGCGTTTGTCAATCCGGTAGCGGCTCTCCATCCGCTAGAACTCGCCGTCATCGCCCTGCAGGCGTGCGCCGAGGTCGCGGGCGATCTGCGCATCCGACGGAGCACATGCTCGATCCGGATTGTCCGTCGCGAAGGCCCGACGTCGTAAGCGATCGGATTCCTGCTCGGATGGTCTGTCCGTCGCCGAGCCGACGCTCCGGCGGTCGGACTAGCCTGGAGCCGAACGCCTAGTGACGCTTCCCACGACCCGGCCCTCGACGAACCTAAGGGAACCTCAGCCGGCGGCGCGGCCCGACCGAAGCCGGGACCGCGCCTCGCTTCCGCTAGCCGCCGGCCTTCGCCGGGTTGCAGGCCTGGCCGGGCCCGCCGCCGAGGGGGCCGACCACGCGCACGATCTGGCCCCACGACTGCGTCCGGGGAGCGGACGAGTCGCCGAGCACGTACTCATCGTTCTGGCCCGAGTAGGCGCACTCCGACTTGCCGTGCAGCGCCGCCGCCTCGGAGCCGGCGATCCACTTGCCCTTGCCGGTGATCTCCCCGGCGAGAGCCGGCCCGGCGGTCATGCTCATCATCGCGACCGCACCGATCACGGCCGCGAGCATTCGCTTGCGCATTCACTACCTCCTGTAAGTGGGCGCGCGTGGCGCCCTGCCGCAGTGGCCGGAATGTAGTTCCGGGCCAGCGTCGGGGCAACCGCCCGACAGGCTAGGAGTCACCCGACAGGCTAGGAGCCAGGACGGGCGACAAACGCGTTCATTCCGCCTGCATTAGCCACTTGTCCAAAGGGGGTGTAGCTCCCCGGGTTGGACTCGAACCAACAACCCTCCGGTTAACAGCCGGATGCTCTGCCAATTGAGCTACCGGGGAACGCGGCAGCAGCGGCCGCATGATAGCGATGCTCCGGTCCGGCCTCCCCTCGCAAATTCGACGCTGAACGGACACGGCGGTGTCGTTTTGCGGGGAACTTCCCGCCTACGCGAGCTGCGAGACTGCGTCGCGGATCTCCAGTAGTTGCTGCTGGAGGTCCGACGTGTCCTCGAGGTCCGCCTCCGCCAGACGGCGGCGCAGATGGCGCTCCCGGAGGCGCAAGAGGAGCTCCTTTGCGGTCGCCTCGTCGATCGCCTCCGATGACGCAACGGCGTCCAGCTCCGCGAGGGCGGGGACCGTCTCCTCGTCCGCGCCGCCGTCCAGGATCACGGCGCGAAGGCGGCGGTGGAGCTCGCTGTCGAAGTGACTCTCCGGGACTTGCCGGAGGGCTTCGTGCAGAGCCGGGAACGCGATGCAGGCGGCGAGCACGTCCCGCTCGAGCCGGTCGCCGGCGTCCATGACCCTGCGGGACACTGGCGCAGCCTTCATCGTCGAAACGGCGCTTTGCAGCTGAACGGTCATCCCGAGCCGATCGTTCGCGTGCCGCCACGCCTCCTGGCGTTCCGGCGACTCCGGGACGCCGTCGAGGAACTCCCGCACCCGCTCGTGGGCTGACTGCCGATCCGGTGCGCGCTCGAGCTCGAGCCTCACGCGGTAGCCGACGTAGCTTTCCGCGCCCGCCAGCCGGCCTTCGAACTCGTCCGCCGCGTCGGCGGGATCCTGGCCCGGCGGCAGTGTGACCACGCGGACGTCGAGCCCTTGGCCCACGGCGAGCTCCATGCCGCGCAGCGTCGCCGCCTCTCCGGCTGCGTCGGCGTCGAAGCAGAGGTACAGCCGCCGAGTGAGCCGCGAGAGCTCCTTGACGTGCCGCTCCGTGAGCGCCGTCCCCATGGAGGCGACCACCGGCTCCAGGCCTGCCTGCCGAAGCGCGATCACGTCGGTGTTGCCCTCCACGACGATCCCGCGCTCCTGCTTCGCGATCGCGTGCCGGGCGAGGTGGAGCCCGTACAGGATCGCCGACTTGTGGAAGAGCTCGCCCTCGGGCGAGTTCACGTACTTGCCCCGCAGTGGGTCATCCTCGTGGAGCTTGCGCGCCTGGAAGCCGACGATCCGGCCGCGTGCGTCGGCCAGTGGGAACATCAGCCGGCGAGGGAAGTAATCGTTCCCTCGAGCGTTCGTGAGGCCTGCACCGCGGAGCTCGTCCCGTGTGAAGCCCTTCTGCTGGGCCTTCTGGGCGAGGCCCGTCCCGGGTGAGAGCCCGAGCCGGAACTCGCGGCAGACCGCCTCGCCGAGCCCGCGCGACTCGAGGTACTCGCGCACCGGCGCGCCCGCCTCCGTCTCCCAGAGGTGGCGCTCGTAGAACGCCGCGGCCTGGTCGAGGACTTCGGTGAGCCGCTCGCGGCGCTTTCGCGACGCCTCGAGCTGGGGCGACATCTCCTCGTAGTCGAGCTGCACCCGGAAGCGCTCTGCGAGCCACTCCACTGCGCCGGCGAAGTCCAGCTGCTCGGTCTCGCGGACGAACTTGATCAGGTCGCCGCCGGCGCCGCAGCCGAAGCAGTAGTAGAGCTTGTCGACGGCGTTGACGGAGAAGCTCGGTGTCCGTTCCTCGTGGAATGGACACCGGCCCGTGTACCGGGAGCCGACCTTGCGGAGCTGCGTCCGCCCCGAGACCACGTCAACCATGTCGGCCGCGGCGATGACGCGCTGCTTCGAGTCCTCGGTGAACCGCGGCACTACAACCGGTCCGCGTAGGCGAGGGCGAAGCGATCGGTCATTCCTGCAACGTAGTCGGCGATCCGCTGCCCGATGTCGCCCGGGGTCTCAGGCACCTGATCCGGATGGTCGGCGAGGTAGGTGAACACGCGACCGACCACGTCCCGCGCGCGTTCGTGCTGTGCCTCGGTGTGCGGCCCGAGATAGACGCGGTCGAACATGAACGTCCTGAGCGCGAGCATCGCCGTCCCGATCTCTTCGCTCTGGCGGATGTCGCCTTCCCGCTGGGAGGT
The DNA here is from genome assembly GCA_963827705.1 of uncultured Actinomycetes bacterium. GTDB lineage: Bacteria > Actinomycetota > Thermoleophilia > Gaiellales > Gaiellaceae > JACDAN01. The sequence goes on along the minus strand of CAWHBN010000016.1, from coordinate 47,329 downwards.
CTCGACGAGGTCGTGGACGAGTGCGTCGATGCGCCGCGACCCGGTCTCGCCGAGCAACTCGACCTCGGCCCGAGGGAGCTCGTCAGGCGTGAGCACGCCGGCCCGGAGCGCGTCGTCGATGTCGTGGTTGATGTATGCAACCCGGTCGACGATGCGGACGACCTTCCCTTCGAGCGTCTCCGGCTCGGTCGGCCCGGTGTGGTTGAGGATTCCGTCGCGCACCTCCGCGGTCAGGTTCAGCCCCTGTCCATCCTTTTCGAGCACGTCGACGATCCGGAGGGAGTGCTCGTTGTGGCGGAACCGACGCCCGAATCGCTCCTGGAGCTGCCGGTCGAGCGCCGCCTCGCCTGTGTGCCCGAACGGCGTGTGACCGAGATCGTGGCCGAGCCCGATCGCCTCGACGAGATCTTCGTTCAGGCCGAGCGCGCGGGCGACGCCCCGGGAGATGCCCGTCGTCTCGATCGTGTGCGTGATCCGGGTGCGGAAGTGGTCGCCGCCGGGGTCGATGAAGACCTGCGTCTTGTTCCGGAGCCGGCGGAACGCCTTCGAGTGCACGATCCGGTCCCGGTCACGCTGGAACGGTGTCCGCAGCCGGCACGGTTCCTCTTCGCGCGCACGTCCGCGTGTCTCGTAGGAGCGCACCGCGAGCGGTGACAGCCACCGCTCCTCGTGGTCACGAACGCGCGCCTCGAAGGCGTCGGCAACCCATCCGGCGAGCTCCGTCATGAGGGCAAGGCTAGTAGCTGTCCCGGCGCTCGCGAAGCGGCCGGCGGGACCCACCCACCACCCCCCACCCTCCCAGGGGTTTGGCGTGGGATTGTCACGCTAGACGGCCCGGGCGCACTCATCTGCCACGGATCCGTGCCGAAACGGGAACAACCCGTCCACAGCTCAAATGATGATCGGGACGGTGCCGCCGTCCGCGCTCCACGCGGCGCCGGTCACGTACGACGCCCGCTCCGAGCAGAGGAAGGCGATCACACTTGCGATCTCGTCGGGCTCTGCGAGCCGGCCGAGCGGTCGACCGGCACCGACGGCGGCGAGCACCTCGTCGCGGGTCTGCCCGCTTCGCTCCGCCTGCTGATCGGCGAGCCCGCCGGCGCCGAGCCAGGCATCGGTCGCGGTCGGGCCCGGCGCGACGGCGTTGCACCGGATCCCGTCGCCGGCGTACAGGTCCGCGATCAGCCGAGACAGCGAGAGCACGGCGGCCTTCGTGACCGTGTAGTTCGGCATCGACGTCGACGGACGCTTTCCCGCCGTCGACGAGACGTTCACGATCGCGCCCCGACCGCGCTCGCGCATGTCCGGCAAGGCCGCCTTGATCGTCCGAACGAAGCTCATGACGTTGAGCTGCCACATCTCGTCCCACTGGGAGTCGGAGAGCTCCTCGAAACCCGCTTGGTACGCGATGCCCACGTTGTTGACGAGACAGTCGATCGGACCGACCGTGGCCCGTACCCGTTCGACGAGCGCCTCGGGCTCTCGAGGGTCGATGAGGTCGCACACGACGCCGAGCTCGGCGCCCGACGCCCCTCTCGCCGACTCGACCCGTTCGGCGTCGCGGCCGGTCACGACCACGCGCGCTCCCTCGTCAGCAAGGACGCGGGCGGCCGCCAGACCGATGCCCCCGGTCGACCCGGTCACGACGCAGACCCGGTCGCGGAGGCCGAGATCCATGGCCGAGTAGCGTACCGCCGTGACCACGATCCTTCTTGCACGCCACGGAGAGAGCGACTGGAACCGCGACCAGCGCTGGCAGGGTCACGCGGACCGACCCCTGACAGACCTCGGGCGTGAGCAAGCCCGTGCGCTCGCCGATCGCCTCGCGGCCACCGAGCTGGACGCCGTCTATTCGAGCGATCTCGAGCGGGCGCGCGAGACCGCCGCGATCGTCGCCGAGCCCCATCAGCTTCCCGTGAAAGAGCTCCCGGACCTGCGCGAGGTCGACGTGGGCTCGTGGTCCGGCCTGACCCGTGCGGAGGCCGAGGAGCGCTTTCCGAATGCCTTTCGTCGCTGGACTGAAGGCGGAGAAGGCTGGGACGACGGCGAGACGTACGAGCAGCTGAGCGAGCGAGTCGTCGGCGCCGTTCTGGCGATCGCGGCGCGCCACCCCCGCGACCGTGTCCTGCTCGTCGCGCACGGAGGTTCCATCCGCGCGGTCCATGCGGCGGCGCTCGGCGTGGACGTCCATGCGTACCGGCGAATTCAGCGCGTCGAGCCGAACGCCACGCTCTCGGCGGTATGCGTCGAGGACGGTCGCCTGACCGAGCTCTGCCGCGCCGAGGATCTCGACCGGTTCCTGGTCGATGACCAGCTGCGCAGGCGGGCGGCGGCCGTCAGACCGCCCACTCCGGCCGGCTGACGTGGCTCTCTAGACTGAGCCGCGGTGGAGGACTACACGAGCAAGTACAAGGGCGAGCAGGTCGAGCTCGCGCTCTTCGGGGGCGACTACCAGGACGGCGTGCTCACCGCGTACTGCGCGGTCGACGACGTGCCGCACATCGAGCTCAACGGCCACATCCTGATTCCGCTCCAGAACATCGCCTCGCTTCATTGCACGAGTCGATGCGACGCGCCCGAGCCGGACTGGCCTCCGCGCGGCCTCACCGACGACGAGCGCGACGACGCCTGAGCTGTGAGCCGCCGGCTCGCCGCCGCGGTCAACCTGATCAAGACCTGGACGCTCCTCATCGGCGCCTCCGCAATTCTCGCCGGCCTCGGCTGGCTCATCGGCGGCTATCGCCTCTTCTCGATCGTGTTCTTCGCAGGCCTCCTCGCGGGCATCGCGCTCTACTGGTACGCCGACCGCGCGATTCTCGGGATCGTCCGCGCGCGCGAGCTCGTCGAGACCGAGGCCGTCCAGCTCTTCGCCGCGGCCGACCGTATCGCAGCGAGGGCCGGCACCCCACGTCCCCGTCTCTACGTGATCGGCGACGGACATCCCCGCGTGCTCTCGGCCGGGCGCGGAGGCAAGGGCCACTCGATCGTGTTCACGTCGGGGCTCCTGGCCGCGGCCCAGCCGGCGGAGCTCGAAGGCCTGATCGGCCACGAGATCGCCCACTCCGCGCGCCGCGACCTCCTCACGCAGACGATCGCCGCCGTGGTCGGCTCGACGCTGCTCGAGATCAGTCGCGCGGGAGGATGGTTCCAGCGCGGACTGCTCTTCGTGCTCGGCCCGATCGCATCGGCGACGGTGCACGGGCTGCTGTCGCCCCGCCGAGAACTGACGGCGGACGCCGACGCTGCAGAGCTGTGCGAGTCACCGCACGGACTCGCGGATGCACTGCTCCGCCTCGAGCAGGCGAACGAGCTCGTCGCATTCGCCGGTAACCCGGCACTGGAGCCGCTTTACGTCGTGAACCCGTTCGAGGAGCAAGGCCTCGCGGCGCTCTTTTCCACCCACCCGCCTACGGCGGAGCGCGTCAGCCGACTCCGTGCGCTGGATCCGGAGTGGAAGGAGCGGATCGAGGCCGCGTAGGTCCACGAAAAAGGGCCCAAGCGGGCCCTGATTCGAAAAAAATCGGCGGCGACCTACTCTCCCGGGAGGTTGCCCTCCGAGTACCATCGGCGCTGACGGGCTTAACTTCTCTGTTCGGAATGGGAAGAGGTGTACCCCCGTCGCTATGACCGCCGAAACTTGTCAGGGGCGCCGGTGCGCACCTTCAAAACTCCATAGTGGATTTCGGCAAGTGTTCAAAATCAAGACCTCGGGCAATTAGTACCGGTCCGCTTCACGCATTGCTGCGCTTCCACGGCCGGCCTATCGACGTGGTGGTCTCCCACGGCCCTTACTCCCTCGAGGGGATGGGAAGCCTCATCTCGAGGTGGGCTTCCCGCTTAGATGCTTTCAGCGGTTATCCCGTCCAGACGTAGCTAATCAGCAGCGCCGTTGGCACGACGACTGATACACCAGAGGTCTGTTCGCTCCGGTCCTCTCGTACTAGGAGCGACTCCTCTCAAGCTTCCAGCGCCCATGGTGGATAGGGACCGAACTGTCTCACGACGTTCTGAACCCAGCTCGCGTACCGCTTTAATGGGCGAACAGCCCAACCCTTGGGACCTACTCCGGCCCCAGGATGCGACGAGCCGACATCGAGGTGCCAAACACTTCCGTCGATGTGGACTCTTGGGAAGTATTAGCCTGTTATCCCCGGAGTACCTTTTATCCGTTGAGCGACGGCAATTCCACTCTCAACCGTCGGATCACTAACACCTGCTTTCGCACCTGCTCGACTTGTCAGTCTCGCAGTCAAGCTCCCTTATGCGTTTGCACTCTACGCACGATTTCCAACCGTGCTGAGGGAACCTTTGTGCGCCTCCGTTACATTTTAGGAGGCGACCGCCCCAGTCAAACTACCCACCTGACGCTGTTCCCGCCCCGGATTACGGCAGCGGGTTAGAAGCCCAGAACACGAAGGGTGGTATCCCAAGGTTGACTCCACGAGGACTAGCGTCCCCGCTTCACAGTCTCCCACCTATCCTGGACAACGTACACCGAACTCCAACGTCAAGCTGTAGTAAAGGTTCACGGGGTCTTTCCGTCCAACCACGGGTACTCGGCATCTTCACCGAGACTACAATTTCACCGGATCCCTCGTTGAGACAGCGCCCAAGTCGTTACGCCATTCGTGCAGGTCGGAACTTACCCGACAAGGAATTTCGCTACCTTAGGACGGTTATAGTTACCGCCGCCGTTTACCGGGGCTTGGTTTCAAGGCTTCGCCCGAAAGCTAACCTCTCCACTTGACCTTCCGGCACCGGGCAGGCGTCAGCCCCTATACGTCGTCTTTCGACTTCGCAGAGACCTGTGTTTTTGGTAAACAGTCGCT
>CAWHBN010000016.1:0-37500 GCA_963827705.1 uncultured Actinomycetes bacterium | reverse complement strand
TCCCAGGGTCACGTCCGGCGCGGTGACATCGATCCCGAGCTTCACCCGCAAAGGCCGCCCCTGGGCGAGCTTCCGCTCGAGCTCGCCGGCAGGCAGCACGTCGACGGCGTTTCGGGTGAGCTCCGAGACTCCCATGTCCGGCTGGCGACACTACACTCCCCGAATCTTGCGTTTGCTCCGCCGCAGAGATCCAGCGGCGCCGACCAAGAGGCGCAGGATCAGGAAGCTCCGCCTACTGGTCCTCACGGTCGCTCTCTTCGTGCTGGCGTTCTCGTCGTTCACCTTCGGCCTCGTCACGGCCGTGGCGAGCGAGGCACCGAAGTGTGACCCGGCGCGCCAGCGCCACCAGGTCAACACGCGGATCTACGACTCGACGGGACACAAGATCCTCGCCGTTCTGCGCGGAACGGAGAACCGCGTCCTGGTGGACTACGACGACATCTCGCCGCTGATGAAGCAGGCGATCATCGCCGTCGAGGATCGGCGCTACTTCGAGCATCACGGCGTGGACATGCGGGCGATCGGCCGTGCGCTCTGGGCCGACATCCGGCAACAGGGCGTCGTCCAGGGCGGCTCGACGATCACGCAGCAGTTCATCAAGAACTCCTGCTCCGACACCGGCCGCACGGTCGGGCGCAAGGTTCGCGAGGCGACCCTGGCCTGGGGCCTCGAGCAGCAATGGTCGAAGAGGAAGATCCTCACCTCGTACCTGAATACCGTCTACTTCGGGAACGGGGCCTACGGCGTCGACCAGGCCGCACGGACGTACTTCGGTCACCGCGCAAAGAAGATGACCCTCTGGGAGGTCGCGCTGCTCGCCGGGATCCCGGCCGACCCGAGCCGGTACGACCCGGTCGCGAACCCCCGCGCCGCGAAACAGCGCCGCCGCACCGTCCTCCGCACGATGCTCGCGCTCGGGACGATCGACGCCGAGCAGTTCCGGCGCGCCGACCGCGAGCCGCTTCCGAACAAGATCACGCGACCGGACACGCGCGGGCCTGGCGGCTACTTCGCGAACTACGTCACCCAGCAGCTCGTCGACCGCTACAAGACCCGGGGCGTCTTCGGCGGCGGGCTCGTCGTCCATACCACGCTCGACCTCGAGCTCCAGAAGCTCGGTCACCGCGCGATTGCGCGCTGGCTCAAGGACGAGAACGGCCCCGCCGCCGCGCTCGTCGCAATCGACCCGAGGGACGGCGCCGTCAAGGCGATGATCGGCGGCTCGAACTTCCGGGAGAGCCAGTTCAACCTCGCCGTCCAGGGTGAGCGCCAGGCCGGGTCGTCGTTCAAGCCGTTCGTCCTGGCCGCAGCGCTCGAGCAAGGGATCTCGCCCGAGACGACGTTCGTCTCCAAGCCGACGACGATCTTCCTCGGCGACAAGTACTGGCCTGTCTCGAACTACGAGGACGAGTACCTCGGCTCGGCGAACCTGAAGACCGCGACGATCCACTCGGACAACTCCGTCTACGCGCAGCTCACGGCACTCGTCGGGCCGCGCAACGTCCGCCGCGAGGCGCAACAGCTCGGGATCTCGAGCCGCCTGAACGACTATTTCTCGATCGGCCTCGGTACCGAGGCGGTCAATCCGCTCGAGATGGCGCGCGCCTTCTCGACGTTCGCCAACCGTGGCCGCCGCGTCGACGGCTCGATCATCGGAAATAAGCCGCGTGCGATCTCGTGGGTGCACCGGGTGGGCGAGAAGCGCCGAGCCAACGCGCCCGTCCAGAAGCCGGTGCTCAACCCGGAGAAGGCCGATCTCATCAACGACATCCTCCAGGGGGTCATCCGGCAGGGCACGGGAACGAGGGCTGCGCTCCGCGACCGGCCGGCGGCCGGCAAGACCGGAACGACGGAGAACTACGGCGATGCCTGGTTCGTGGGCTACACGCCGCAGCTGGCCGTGGCCGTCTGGGTCGGCTACCCGAACAACCTCACGCCGATGCTGACGGAGTACGAGGGCGACGCGGTCGCGGGAGGGACGTACCCGGCACAGATCTGGAAGTCGTTCATGGAAAGCGCGCTGAAGCACCTGGAAGAGGAGCCCGCGTACTTCGATCCGCCGAGCCTCCCGTACGCGGTTCCGCTCAACGTCGTGCACCGCGGCGGCCGGGTCATGGTCGACAACGGCCTTTGCCGCGGCCCGAAGAGCGTCTGGTACTTCTCGGGCGAGACGCCGGCGCGAGAGGCGGCGTGCAAGCCGAACGAGGTCGAGGTCCCACGGGTCGTCGGCGACACGCTCGACGACGCGAAGGCACGGCTGTCGGCGCAGCCGCTCCACTACGACCTGATCTACCGGCCGGCAAAGCCGGGCGAACGGCTCGACGTCGTCCTCGGGCAGATGCCGGGGCGCGGAACGCTCTCCGCCTACGACAACGTCACGCTGATCCTCGCGAAGCCGCGGTTCGGGATCGTCCCGAACGTCGTCGGAATGCCCGTTTCCCGGGCGGTGCAGCGGCTCGAGCAACTCAAGCTCCAGCCGGCCGTCGTCGGCGGGTCGCAGGTCGGCAGGGTGGTCAGGCAGAAGCCGAGGGGCGGCCGGGTGGCGGCCGCGCCGGGACTGCCTATTCGGCTGATCGCATCGTCCGGCTGAGATAGCGCGAGCCCGCGATGCCGTAGCGCCACGGCCGGTCGGCGGCCTTCGTGATCCCGATCCGCGGGCCGGCCGCGATCTGCGGCTCCGCCTCGCGGCCCACGAGCTCGAACGGAGGCTCGTCCAGCGCGAAGCCGTCGTGAACGCGCGTGATGCCGAGCGCCTGGCAGAGCCGGCCCGGCCCCGCGCAGAGCAGGCGCGGGTCGTCGAGCCCTCGCCGCTCGCGCATGGCGTCGAGACCGTGGGCCGGCTCGAGCGCCCGGATCAGGACGGCGCTCGCCGAGCCTTCCGCTTCGCACACGAAGTTCAGGCACCAGTGGATGCCGTACGAGCGGTACACGTATGCATGGCCGGGCGGGCCGAACATGGAGGCGTTCCGCTCGGTGCGTCCGCCGTAGCCGTGCGCGGCGGGATCCTCGTGGTCGTAGGCCTCGACCTCGACGATGGGGCCGCCGACCCCGTCGACGAGCAGCGTTACCCCGATCAGGTCGGGCGCGACCTCGTGGACCGAGCGCGCGAAGAAATCCTTCGGCAGCGTCATTCGTCCTGCGGCCGCCGGGCGTCGTAGCGGACGAGCGTCGGGAGGAGGGCCGCGACGACCGCCGTGCCGACGACGGTGAGGACTCCGCCCGAGACGATCGAGGCGCGGACACTCGTCAGCGAGGCGACGATGCCCGCCTCGACATTCCCGATCTCCGGCGCCCCCGCAACCTGCGCGAGCTCGATGCCCGACAGCCGGCCGCGCATCGAGTCCGGCGTGACGGTGAGGAGGATGTTGGAGCGGAGGACGGCACTGACGTAGTCCGCGGCGCCCGCAGCCGCGAGGAAGACCATGGCGACCCAGACGGCTTCCGCGAAACCGACGAACACGATCGCGACACCCCATGCGGCCGCAGCGACGCAGACACCGAGCCCCTGGCGGCGGACGGTCATCATCCACCCGGAGGTGAGCGAGGCGAGCAGCGCGCCGGCCGAGGTCCCGGCGTAGAGCAGCCCGAGCGTGCCCGCGCCGCCGCCCAGCCTGTCCGCAAGGGCCGGGAAGAGCGCGCGCGGCATCCCGAAGATCATCGCGTTCGTGTCGACCGCGAAGATCCCGAGCAGCACCTTCCTCCGGAAGACGTAGCGGAACCCGTCCGCGATCGAGCGAAGGCTCGGCCGGTCGGCGTCGGGCGCAGGTGGGACGGGCGGCAGCAGCCAGATCGCGAGCAACGAGGCCCCGAAGGTTGCGATGTCGATCGCGAAGGCGCCGCCGAGGCCGATGACCGAGATCAGGCCGCCGCCCACGACCGGCCCGGTGACACGCGCGAGCGTGAAGATCACGTCCTCGACCGCGATCGCCGGCAGCAGCTGGTCCTCGCGGACGAGCCTCGGCGTCAGAGCGTTTCGGGCCGGTCGCTGGAACCCGTACGCGGCCGTGCCGAGGGCTTCCGCGACGAAGAGGAACGGAACGCTCGGGTTGGGCAGGAGCGCGTTGACGAGCAGGCCGCCGGTAACGAGCAGCAGCGCGACGTCGGAGAGCAGGAGCATGCGCCGGCGGTCGACGGCGTCCGCGACGGCACCTCCGTAGATCGGGACGACGAGGAGCGGAACGAGGGCTGCGATCCCCAGCATCCCGACGAGGAGCGTCGAGCCGGTGAGCTCGTACAGCTGGAACGGGATCGCGACTGCGGTGATCTGGCTCCCGATCGCGGAGATCCCGGTCCCGAACCAGAGCCGGCGGAAGTCGCGAGACTCGCGCAGCGGCCGGATGTCCACCGCGATGCGTGCGAACAGGCCGCGCTCCGGCGGCGGCTCCCGGCCCTCGGTCACGAACTAGAAGAGCTTCTCGTCGTCCTCTGGCTTGGCCGTCGCTTCCAGCAGGCGCCGCGCCCGCCGGCCGAGGTCGGCGAGATCGACCCGCCCGCTCTCCGCGCCCGACGCGATCCGCTCGGCGAGGTCGAGGGCGCTGTCGATGATCTGCGCGTTCGCCGCGGCCTCCTGGCCCATCTCGTGCAGGATCGTCCGCTCCGTGCGCCCGGCGATGATCGGGTCCGGCACGCCCTCGATCCAGACGCGGGTCCGGCGGCCGCCACCGCGATCGTCTCCCGTCAGCGGCTCGAGCGCGTAGATCTTGTCGGCGCGGGCGTACTTCCCGAAGCCGAGGAAGACCATCCGGTTCGCGCCGTTCGCCATGGCGCGATTATGACCGGCCGGAGGCGGGTACCCGCTGGCCATGGGCGAGGAGATGTCCGCCGAGCGCGGACATGCTCGAGACCGTCGCCCAGAGCGTCGATCCGTTCTCCGTGCGCGGCTAGCTCAGAGCCGAGCGAAGTGAGTCGACGACGTACTCCTGGTCGCCGGGCTCGATCTGCGGGAAGAACGGCAGCGCGAGCGTCCGGCCGGCGATGTCCTCGGCGACCGGACAGAGCCCCTCGCCGAACCCGAACTGCTCCCGCATGTACGCCTGGAGATGGATGCAAGGGACGTACTCGGCCACGTCCACCCCACGCTCGCGGAGATCCGCCATCACACGCGCCCGGTCGATCTCCGGCGCGAGCACGAGGACGTAGACGAACCAGGACCGCCTGTGGTCGGCGTCGTCCTCCGGCGCCAGCTCGACACCGTCGACGCCACCGAGCAGCTCGGCATACCGCGCGGCGGCCTCGGCGCGAAGCTCCAGGGCGCGGTCGAGCTTCTCCAGCTGAGCGATGCCGATCGCGGCCTGCACGTCCGTCCAGCGGTAGTTGAAGCCAACGCGAACGTGGTTGAACCAGCCGCCGCCCTCGTAGGAGCGGCCCTGGTTCCGGAGTGAGCGGACGAGCTTCCACGTCTCCTCGTCGTGCGTGACGACGACGCCGCCCTCACCGGTCGCAACCTGCTTGTTCGGATAGAAGCCGAACACCGCGGGCGCTCCGTGCGACCCGATCGGCTTCCCCTTGTACTCGGCCCCGAGCGCCTCGGCCGAGTCCTCGATCAGCGCGAGCCCATGGCGCTCGGCGATCGCCGTCAGCTCCTCGAGCTCGCACGGGTAGCCGAACATGTCGACGGCGACGATGCCCTTCGTCCGCTCGGTGATCGCCGCCTCCACGGCGGCCGGGTCGAGATTCCACGTGCGCCGGTCGACGTCCGCAAAGACCGGCGTCGCACCCTCGAAGAGGAAACAGTTCGCCGAGGCTGCGAAGGACAGCGTGGAGGTGATCACCTCGTCGCCCTCACCGATCCCGGCGGCGCGGACCAGCATGTGCAGCCCCGCCGTCCCGCTCGACACGGCCGCCGCGTACGGCGCACCGACTCGTTGGGCGATCAGCTCCTCGAACCGGTCGATCGTGGGGCCGAGCGAGAGCCGGCCCGAGCGCAGCACCTCGAGGACGAGCTCCTCTTCCCGCTCGTCGATCCAGGGCCGGGCGAGCGGCACCCGGCGCGTGGCCTGGGTCACGCTTGCGCCGGAGTGGGTGCCTGAGAAGGGATCGAGGCGTACTCGAGCCAGTGAGACCAGCGCTCGCTCCCGCCCCGCACAGTGTCGAGGTAGGCCTTCTGAAGCTTGAGCGTGACCTCGCCCGGCGGTCCGACCTCCTGGTCGTCCACCGATCGGATCGGCGTGACTTCCGCGGCGGTCCCGGTCATGAAGATCTCGTCGGCCAGATACAGGTCCGTACGGATCAAGTTGGTTTCCTCGACCATGTACCCGAGGTCCTGCGCAATCTGGATGATCGAGTTGCGTGTGATCCCCGGCAGGATCGACGTTGAGAGAGGCGGCGTCGTGATCTTCCCGTCCTTGACGACGAAGACGTTCTCGCCCGAGCCGTCCGCGATGTAGCCGTCGTCTGTGAGGAGGATCGCCTCGTCGTAGCCGGCCCGGTTCGCCTCGATCACCGCGAGCATCGAGTTCAGATAGATGCCGGTTGCCTTGGCGGCGTGCGGGATCGTGTTCGCGCCGACGCGCTTCCAGCTGGAGATCTTGCAACGGATGCCGTTCTTCATCCCTTCGTCGCCGAGGTACGCGCCCCACGGCCAGCTCATGATCACGACCTCGACGGGGTTCCCGGCCGTCGAGACGCCGAGCTCGCCGTAGCCGTAGAAGGCGAACGGCCGCAGGTAGCACTCGGGAAGCCCATTGACGCCGATCAGCTGGAGGCAGGCGTCCCGGATCTCCTCGACCGAGTGTGGGAGCTCCATGTAGAGGAGCTTGGCGGACGCGTCGAGGCGCCTGATGTGGTCGGTCAGGCGGAAAACGGCCGGCCCGCTCGGGGTGTCGTAGCAGCGGATGCCCTCGAACACGCCGGTGCCGTAGTGCAACCCGTGGGCCCCAACGTGAACCTTGGCGTCGCCCCAGTCCACAAGGTCGCCGTTCATCCAGATCTTGTCGGTAGCGATCATGCGCCTCCTCCGATTTCCCTAGGCCGAATGTTAAGCGGCCTCTACGACAGCGTCCATCTGCTCCGCCTTCGAGAGCCTGACGAGGTCGGTCGGCGAGAGCGTCGCCATGTGGCTGGGCGATCCCGCGCCGATCCAGACCCGCTCGTGCACGAGGAGTTGGCGGTCGACGAAGACCCTCGAGACCTTCGGGAGTGGGAACGGGGCGACCGCTCCCGGCTCGAAGCCGGTGGCGTCCCGCACCTGATCCGCGCCTGCGATCTTCGCCCGGCGGCAGCCGGCGGCCATCGCGACCTTCGTGGAGTCGGCCCGGTGATCGCCCGGTACCAGGACGACGACGGGAGAGCCGTCACAGTCGAAGACGAGTGACTTCACGATCTGGCCGAGCTTGCAGCCGACGGCGCGGGCGGCGTCCTCGGCCGTCGGCGTGCCGGCTTCGAACTCCTCGATCCTGCCCTCGACTCCGCCCTGACGCAGAAACGCGGCCACGCGCTCGACCGGCTCTGGCCAACGCGGCTCCACGCTCGAAGCGTACTCAGAGACTGATCAGCCGCGCGTCGTCGAAGCCCTCGGCGCGAACGCGCTCGACGAGGCCCGGCTCAGGCTCGCTGTCCACGGAGAGGACCATCAGCGCCTTGCCTCCTCGCCGGGTGCGGGAGACCGCCATGTTGGCGATGTTGACTCCGGCGTCGCCGAAGAGCGTGCCGACCTTTCCGATCACGCCAGGCACGTCGTCGTAGCGGAAGAGGACGAGCAGCGGGGCGAGCTCCATCTCCAGGTCGAAGCCGAGCGCGCTGACGAGCCACATGCGGTTGTCGCGGCCGATCGTCGTACCGGAGACACGGAGTTGCTCTCCGTTCGTCCCCACGGAAACGCGGACAAGATTCGTGAAGTCGCGACAGGCGCGCCGGCGCTGCTCGACCACTTCGATCCCGCGCTCGTCCGCGAGCAGCGGCGCGTTCACGTAGTTGACGGGCTGCTCGAAGCGGCCCTGGAAAGCGCCGTTCAGCCCGGCGGCGGTCAGGAGCCTGGTGTCGTAGTCGGCCAGGTTGCCGTAGTAGGTCAGCTCGATCCGCTCCGCGCGACCACCGGCCAGCTCCATGGCAAGCCGGCCGAGCTTGGCCGCCAGCGGCACGAACGGGCCGAGCACTTCAAGGTCGTCCCGGCCGATCGCCGGGATGTTCACCGCGTTCGCGACGAGGCCGCCCGCGAGGGCCGCCGCGACCTGCTCGGCGACGATCATGCCGGCCCGGTCCTGCGCCTCCTCCGTGGAGGCGGCGAGATGCGGCGTGACGACCACGCTGTCGACCTCCAGCAGGGGGCCCGAATAGGGCTCGGCAGAGAAGACGTCGAGCGCGGCACCGGCGAGGTGGCCCGAGCGCAGCGCCTCGAGCAGAGCTTCCTCGTCGATCAGCTCGCCGCGCGCCGCGTTGATGAGTCGGGCACCCGGACGCATCTTCGCGAGGGCGTCCGCGTCGATGGAGCCGCGGGTCTCGTCAGAGAGCGGGAGATGAAGGGTCAGGAAGTCGGCGGCCGCGAGAACCTCGTCCACCCCGTCCGCCCTGGTCACCCCGAGCTCGCGAAAGCGATCCTTGGCGACGAACGGGTCGTGCGCGACCACCTCCATCCCGAGACCCACCGCACGGCGCGCGACCTGCTGGCCGATCCGTCCGAAGCCGAGCACGCCCAGCGTCTTGCCCTCGAGCTCGATCCCGCCGTAGCTCGAGCGTTCCCACCGCCCTTGCTTGAGCGAGGCGTGCGCCTGCGGGATGTGCCGCGCGAGTGCGACGAGCAGCCCCACGGCGTGCTCCGCCGCCGAGACGACTGTCGACTCGGGGGCATTCGCGACGACGATCCCGCGGCGCGTCGCGGCGTCGACGTCGACGTTGTCGACCCCCACTCCCGCCCGTCCGATCACCTTCAGCCGGTCGGCCCGCTCGAGGACCTCGGCGGTCAGCTTCGTCGCGGAGCGGATGACGATCGCGTCGTAGTCCCCGATCCGCTCCTCGAGCGGCAGGTCGCCGTTGACGTCGACGTCGAACTGCTCCCGCAGGAGCTCGATTCCGGCCTCGGCGATCGGCTCCCGAACGAGGACCCGGAGGCGCTCGGTCATTTGACGGTTTCCTGGGTCGTCGCTGGTGGTTCGAGGCCGGAGGGCACAGTGCAAGAGAGCACGGGCCCGTAAGGCATCGAGCCGCCAGCGACGGCAGGCAGCGGCGGAGCCGGGCTCCGCCCGGCGGGAGCCGGTGCCGGCCAGGGAAGCGTCACACGCGGGTGTGTTCGAAGGCCTCGAGCGCTGCGGTTATCGCCGCACCGCGCTCGATGTCCGCGCCCAGCTCGCCGAGCACGAGCTCGACGCCGGCCAGCGCGGTCGTGATGTCGAAGACGTCGTAGTAGCCGATGTGGCCGATCCGGAAGACCTTGCCCTTGAGCGGCCCCTGCCCCGGCGCGAGGACGATCCCCTGGCGGTCGCGCAGCGTCTGCACGAGCTCGCTGGAGTCGATCCCGTCCGGCGCGTTGATCGCGGTGACCACCGCCGAGCGATCGTCGTCCGGCGAGAAGAGCTCGAGGCCCATGGCCCGGATGCCGGCACGGCAGGCGCGGCCCAGGCGGGTGTGGCGCTCGAACGCCTGCTCCAGGCCCTCCTCGAGGAGCAGCCCCAGCGCGACGTCGAGGCCAACCACGATCGAGACCGCCGGCGTGAACGCAGGGTCGAATTGCTCCTGGCGGTCGCGCGTCTCGTGCCAGTCGAAGTAGTAACGGCCGGGCGCGTCTTTCTCGACTGCGGCCCAGGCGTCGTTCGAGACGGAGACGGTGGCGAGCCCAGGCGGGGTCATCAGCGCCTTCTGCGAGCCCGAGACGACGGCGTCGAGGCCCCAGGAGTCCGTCTCGAGCGGGACGGCTCCCAGGCTCGAGACGGCATCGACGACGATGAGCGCGCCTGACTCCTTCGCGGCGGCCGCCAGGGACTGGACGTCGGCGACGACGCCGGTCGAGGTCTCGGAATGCGTGAGGAACACGACCTTGGCGCCGCCGATCTCCGCCAGGCGCGCGGCGAGATCGTCGGCCGACGGCGTCTCGCCCCACTCGTAGTCGATGGTGTCCACCTCGCAGCCGAAGTTCGCGGCCATCGCAGCCCAGCGCTCACCGAAGTGACCCGCCGAGACGACGACCACACGGTCGCCCGGCCGCGTGAGGTTGGAGATCGCGGATTCCATCCCGCCCGTCCCCGACGACGTGTAGAGGAGGACGTCGCCCTCGGTTCGGTAGACCTTCCCGAGCCGGTCGAACGTGCGCTGCAGAATCTCGCGGAAGTCCGAGCTGCGGTGGTGGATGATCGGCCGGCTCATCGCCTCCAGCACCTGGGGCGGCACCGGCGTCGGGCCCGGCGTGAAGAGGTAGCGCTTGTCGGCCACGAGAACGAGCCTAGCTCACGATTCCGATAGCGCCTTGGGGCGGCGCTGACGGTTCGAGGCCGGAGGGCACAGTGCTTCCGGCACGGGCCCGGAAGGCGTCGGGCCGTCAGCGTCGTCAGGCCGCGGCGGAGCCGGGCTTCGCCCGGCGGGAGCCGCGCGCCGGCCAAGACGCTAGTCGGTCGTACTACCCTCGCCCGGGATGGAAGCCCTGCTTGCGTTCGCAGCCGCGCTGCTGGCTCTGCGCCTCGCCGGGAGGTTGGCCGGCCGCTGGCGCGCGCGGCGCGCGCCCGAGCTGCTCGCGTGGGCCGTGTCGCTCGCGGCCTTCGCCCTCGCCGCGGCCGTGCTGGCCTGGGGATCGGCTGCAGGGTGGAGCGATGCCTCGTTCCGGCTCTACTACCTGTTTGGCGGCCTGCTCACCGCGCCACTGCTCGGCGCCGGCTCGATGCTCCTGCGCGGCCACCGCTGGGTGATTCCCGTCGTCCTCGTCTACGTCGGCCTGGCCGTGGGCGCCGCGATCTCGGAACCGCTGTCGATGCCCGTGTCGGGCGACGAGATCCCCGAGGCCCAGGAGCACATCGACTACTTCCCGCTGCGGATCCTCGCGATCGCCGGCAACGTTGCCGGCACGGCGGCAGTCGTCTGGGTTGCAATTGCCACGATCAGGCGCCGGCCGCTGTCGATGAGCCTGATCCTGGCCGGTGTCGGCATTGCCGCAGTCGGGAGCGCGGTTGCAGGGCTCGGAGTTGCGCAAACCGCCGCATTTCTTGCGATTTCTTCCCTCCTTCTTTACGGAGGTTTTACGATTTCCAGCGGAAAACGTGCGCCTTCGTTGCCTGGGTAGGCACGCGGGTCTGCTAACAATGTGCGCCGTCCGGCGGCCGGAGCCGACCGGATCCAAGGAATCGACGGAGCGTACGTCGGCTCTGGAGCGCACTGCGGAACATCGCGCCCGGGCCTTTGCTCCGCACGAACGGAGGATCACCTCGTGCCCGGAAAACTCGTTGGACTGCTTGCTGCTGTCGCACTGCTGCTCGGCCTCGCGGCTGCGAGCAGCGTGCCTGCGGGCCAGGCGTCCGAGCAGGTTCGCGCGATGCCTGACGGAAGGGTCGTCGTCCGCAAGATCAAGCGCTACCAGCGCGCGACGTGGCGCTGGCAGCGGCTGATGGGCGTGGCCAAGACCCCGAACCGCGGCCGCTACCTCCGGACGAGAGACATCGCGTTCAGGCTGCACGTGCTGAAGCAGTGGCGCCGCCGCGCGATCCGCGCGAGGGTCAAGGCGCACCACCCGCCGCACGAGCGCCACTGGCGCTGCCTCCAGCGGCACGAGGGGCCATGGCGCGATGACCACGATCCCTACTGGGGCGGGCTTCAGATGGACCGCTCCTTCATGCAGCACTACGCGCCGCGCCATCTCCTCCGCCGCGGCTGGGCGAACACGTGGTCGCCGGTGGAGCAGATGTGGGTCGCGGAACGGGCCCACCGGGCGGGTCGGGGCTTCTACCCCTGGCCCAACACCGCCCGGATCTGCGGCCTCCTCTAGAGCCGTCAGCCGGCAGAAGAGCAGCTGGGCAGCCGCATAGAGCTCGTGGTGGACGGAGTGACGTAGCTCAGGGGCGGTCCGGAATCGTTTCTACGTGCATGCGAGTCCCGGTTGCCGTTCCACGCAGGCCGCCGACGACCAGGTTTCCCGCGGGATCTCGTAGCTCCGAGATCGACACGGCGTCGAACGTCTCCCGATCCGACGCGACCCGTGCGGTGGCGTTCACTTTCGTCGTGCCGAGCAAAGCGCCGGTCTGCGGATTGAACCTGAAGAAGATTCGCGTGACCGAGAAGAGGTGGCGCCCGATTCGCTTCCAGACCCCGTGCGACGCGCCCCGCGTCGCCGGCGGGGCCGCGGCGCTCTCCACCGTCGTCCCATCGTCGTTGAACGTGGCCAACACGCGCGCGGGCGGCGCCCCCGGAAGCTGAAGGGTGACCTCCCATGTACCCACCAGTGCGCGCGACCGTGACTCGTCATCGTCTGCACGCGCCGCGGAAACGGCACCCGCCGCGATGACGCTCACAGCGAGAAGCGCAACTACCGCCGTGACCGCTCTCCCTTGCATCTGGGTCCTCCTTCGTCGCTGTTCCCGCACCAAATATAGGATCCCGCGGGATGGGACGCGGATCGAGGCCGAAGGTGCGCTGGGCGCGGGATCGCCAGCGCAAGAAGAAGGGGCGCGACAAGGCGAAGGCCACAGCGTCCGCCGAGAAGGCTGCGCCGAGACGGCGCCGTTCCACGAGCGCGAGCTAGGACGTCGGCGAGAACGGGCTCGGCGTCGCGTCGATCTTCGGGATCGAGAAGCGCGCGATCGAGCCGAAGTGCGGCGCGGGCTTGCAGGCCTGCGCGATGCCTGCGTCGCACGCGACCGACAGGAAGATGAAGGCGTCCTCGATGGTGAAGCCCCACTCGTCGACGAGCAACCGGGCGGCCTCCTCCGAGCACTGATCCAGCGCATCCGGGAAGTCCTCCGCCGTCGCGTGAGCCACCCACCGGTCGGCGAGCTCGGTCACCGGCCAGCGCGCCTGCTTTCCCTTCAGGACGTCGAAGCGCACCGTGACCTCACCGGCGATCTCGACGCCCGTGAAGCAGATCTCGCCGTCTCCCATCGAGGCGTGCATGTCCCCCACGGCGAAGAGCCCGCCCTCCTGCCGGACCGGGAAGTAGATCCTCGAGCCCGGCCCGTGCATGTGGTTGTCCAGGTTCCCGCCGTGCTGGCCTGCGAGGCCGTTCGTGAAGGTCTCGGCAGCGGTCGCAACGCCGACGACGCCGACCATCGGGCGCGCCGGGAACCGGACCCGCTCGTTCATCTCGACCATGCCGTCCTCGACCTTGAAGACGCGCGTGACCGGCGCGGACACCTTGTCGATCAGCTGGCCGTAACCGGGGATCAGGGTCGCGACGCCCCAATCGATCGGATTCACCTCGAGCACGTCCACGACCAGCGAGTCGCCCGGCTCCGCGCCCCGGACCGCGACCGGCCCGGTGGCGCTGTTCACGCGCTCGAAGTCGATCTCCGTCACCAGATCGTCCTCGCTGCGGATCTGGCCGCTGAAGCAGTCGTTGGTCTCGAAGCGGACGGTGGCGCCCGGCTCGACCTCGAGCACCGGGTCGAGCTCCGGCCCGAACGCCCAGATCACGTCCTCACGCGAGACGACGTGGTCGACGGCCGTCATCGCCCGACCGCGTAACCCTGCATCCCGCGCGGGCTTGCCCCTGCCTTCAGCATCCCGTTCTCGCGCCCGGCCGCACTGACGCGCCCGAGGGACCAGTCGCCTGCGGCCCGAACGTCATGCCCCCGCGCTCGAAGCTCGTCGAGCACGTCGCCGCCGAACCGATCCTCGATCGACAGCGAGCGCAGCTCCACCTGCCGTGGATAGAAGGACGCCGGAAAGTGATCGGTGTGGAAGTTGGGCCGGTCGATGGATGCCTGGAGGTCGAGCCCTCCGTGGACATGCTCGAGGAAGACGTGCAGCGACCACTGGTCCTGCTGGTCGCCTCCAGGCGTCCCGAACGCCAGGTACGGCTCGCCCTCTCGGAGCGCGATCGTCGGCGAGAGCGTGGTGCGTGGCCGCTTGCCCGGCTCGAGCGATGCGGGGAGCCCCTCCTCGAGCCAGAACATCTGCGCCCTCGTCCCGAGCGGCCATCCGAGCGAAGGGATCACCGGCGAGCTCTGGAGCCAGCCGCCGCTCGGCGTGGCCGACACGAGGTTGCCGAAGCGGTCCGCCACGTCGAGGTGGACGGTGTCGCCGCGCGTGGGCTCGCCGGCGCCGACAGTGACGGGTGCGTCCACCAAGGTGGGCAGCCGGCCGCCACCCGGCCGCAGCTCACCCGAAGCCGACTCGCCGACGAGCAGGCGACGCTCGTCGCTGTACTCGGGCGAGAGCAGGTGGTCGAGCGGGACGTCGACAAAGCTCGGATCGCCGTAGAACGCCTCGCGGTCGGCGAACGCGAGCTTCGCGCACTCGACGATCGTATGGACGTACTCGGCCGAGCCGACGCCGATGGCCGGGAGGTCGAACCCGGCGAGCAGGGCGAGTTGCTGCAGGAAGACCGGGCCCTGACCCCACGGCCCGGTCTTGCAGACCGTGTACCCGTGGTAGTCGAAGGTGACCGGCGCCTCGACCGCCGCCTCCCACCCCGCAAGATCCCCGCCCGCGAGGAGGCCGCCGTTCTCGGTGCTGAAGCGATCGATCTCGTCGGCGACGAAACCCCGGTAGAAGGCGTCCCGCGCCCGGTCGATCCTCGCCTCCCGGCTCCCGGTGCCGGCCTCCTCGAGGATGCGCCGATAGGTGGCGGCGAGCGCCGGATTGCGAAAGAGGGTTCCCGGCTGCGGCGCCGGGAGATAGAGCTCCGCCGACGAGGGCCAGGTGCGCAGCAGAGACTCGGTCCGCTCGATCGTGGCAGTGATGCCGGGAATCACCGGATAGCCCTGCTCCGCGTACCCGATCGCCTGCTCGAGGACGTCGTCGAGGCCGAGCGTGCCGAAGTCGCGGAGCAGAAGCAGCCAGCCGTCGAAGGCACCCGGGACACAGGCCGCGAGCAGCCCGGTTCCGGGAACGAGCTCGTGACCCAGCTCCCGGAAGCGCTCGATGGTCGCCGCGGCAGGGGCGGTGCCCTGGCCGCAGACGACCAGCGGCTCGCCGCGCTCGGCACTCCACAGCACGATCGGCAGGTCGCCGCCGGGCCCGTTCAGATGCGGCTCCACGACCTGAAGCGTGAAGCCGGTCGCGACCGCGGCGTCGAAGGCGTTGCCCCCGCGTTCGAGCATCGCCATGCCGGTCGCCGAGGCGAGCCAGTGCGTCGACGCGACCATCCCGAAGGTGCCGCGAAGCTCGGGACGCGTCGTGAAGCTCAACGGTCCGCCGCTCCCGCCAGCTCAGGTGAGGGCTCGACGAGGCGCGGGGCCTCGGTGCCGCGACGGACCAGATGACACGCGACGAGATGCCCCTGGCCGGTGACATCGACGAGCGGCGGCTCCTCGTCGGTCGAGCGCGGCGCCGACTCGTGCTCCAGCGGGCACCGCGTCCGGAACCGGCACCCGGAGGGAGGGTCGATCGGGCTCGGGATGTCGCCCTCGAGCACGACGCGGGTGCGGGTGCGCTGAAGATCGGGGTCAGGCTCCAGGGCAGCGGAGAGGAGCGCCTGCGTGTACGGATGCTGCGGCCGCGCGAAGAGCTCCTCGCGCGGAGCGACTTCGACGATCTTGCCGAGGTACATGACCGCCACGCGGTCGCACAGGAACTCCACGGTGGCGAGATCGTGGCTGATGAAGAGACAGGAGAACCCGAGCTCGCTCCGCAGGTCGCGCATGAGGTTGAGGACGGATGCCTGCACAGAGACGTCCAGGGCCGAGACGGGCTCGTCCGCGATCAGCAGGCTCGGGTTGACGCTGAGCGCGCGGGCCAAGCCGACGCGCTGACGCTGGCCACCCGACAGCTCGTGCGGATAGCGGAACCGCAGCTCCGGCCGGAGGCCGACGGAGTCGAAGAGCTCGACGACCCGCTGCTCGAGCTCGGAGCGTCGCGCGAGCCGGTGGAGGCGGATCGGCTCCCCGACGATCTGGCCACAGGTCATCCGCGGATTGAGTGAGGAGTACGGATCCTGGAAGACGATGTGCATCCGGCGCCGGTGAGGCCGCAGGCCGCGGCGCGACAGGTGGGTGATGTCGGCCCCGTTGAGTCGGATCGTCCCATCCGTCGGCTCGTAGAGCCGGTTCACGCAGTAGCCGACCGTCGTCTTCCCACTGCCGGACTCGCCCACGAGTCCCAGGACCTCCCCGGGAGCGATCGAGAACGACACGCCGTCGACCGCGTGCACGACGCGGCCGCTGTTGGCCACTCCACGGCCGATCGTGAAGTGCTTGACGAGCCCCTCGACCTCGAGGACCGGCTGCGATCCGTCGCTCATCGCTCACCCGGATGGAAACACGCGACGGCGTGGTCTTGCCGAACCTCGCGCAGCTCCGGCACCTCCGACCAGGACTGCTCGTCCGCGCGCGGGCACCTGTCGGCGAAGGCGCAGTGGCCCGGGAGCTCGGCGAGTGACGGCACCATCCCCGGAATCTCCTGCAGCCTTCCGTTCCGCGCGGCACCTGCCCGCGGCACCGCACCGAGCAGCCCGATCGTGTACGGGTGCTGCGGGTGGGCGAAGAGCTCGTGCACGGGCGCTTCCTCTGCCTTCCGGCCGGCGTACATCACGACGACCCGGTCGGCGAGGTCGGCGACGACGCCCAGGTTGTGCGTGATCAGGACGATCGCGGTGCCGAGCCGTTCGCGGACCTCGCGCAGGAGGTCGAGGATCCCCGCCTGAATCGTCACGTCGAGCGCGGTCGTCGGCTCGTCGGCGATCAGGACCTTCGGATCGCACGCGAGCGCCATTGCGATCATCACCCGCTGGCGCATCCCGCCGGAGAGCTGGTGCGGATACTCGTCGACCCGGCGGCTCGGATCCGGAATGTGGACGAGGTCCAGGAGCTCCAGCGTCCGCGCCCGCGCCCCGCGCTTGGAGACGTTCATGTGCTCCTGGACGACCTCGTCGATCTGGCGTCCGATCCGGAACACCGGGTTCAGCGACGTCATCGGTTCCTGGAACACGAACGAGATCTGACGGCCGCGGATCTTCCGCAGGTCCGACCTCGACGCCCCGAGCAGCTCGGTGCCGTTGAAGTTGATGCTTCCGGTGACGGTCGCGGTCTTGGGCAGCAGCCCGAGGATCGAGAGCGCCGTGACGCTCTTCCCGCAACCGGACTCGCCCACGATTCCCAGCACCTGCCGGGGCTCGAGGGTCAGCGACATGCGGTCCACCGCGTGGACGGCGCCATCGTCCGTGTCGAATCGGACCGAGAGGTCGCGCACTTCCAGGAGGGGCTCGGTCAACGCTCGGTCTTGGGATCGAGGGCGTCGCGAAGCCCGTCACCCAGGAGGTTGAACGCGAGCGCAACGATCACGATCGCGAGCCCGGGATAGACAGCGAGGCTGGGCGCCTCGTTCAGGTACGGCTGTGCAGCGTTGAGCATGACGCCCCACGACGGGGTCGGCGGCTGCACACCGAGGCCGAGGAACGACAGGACCGCCTCGCCGATGATCGCTGCAGGGATGGTCAGCGTCGCCTGCACGAGGAGCGTGCTGGTCATGTTCGGAAGGATGTGACGACCGATGATCACCGCGTCGTTCGCGCCGTTCGCGACCGCTGCGCGGACGTAGTCCTCCTCCCGGAGCGCGAGCGTCTCACCGCGAGAGATCCTGATGAGCGGCGGAATCGCGGCGATGCCCAGTGCCAGCGTCGCGTTCAGGAGGGAAGGACCGAGGATCGCCGCGAGACCGACGGCGAGGATGAGGAACGGAAAGGCGAGCAGCACGTCGGTCACCCGCGCGATCACCGAGTCGAGCCAGCCCCGGTAGTAGCCGCCGATGAGGCCGATCGGCACCGCCACTGCCATCGCCAGGACGGTCGCGAGGAATCCGGCCTGGATCGACGCCCGTGCGCCCCAGATGATTCGGGAGAGCGTGTCGCGTCCGAGGTCGTCGGTCCCGAGCAGGTGCTCGCGCGAGGGGCTCGCGAGCAGCGCCTCGAAGTCGGTCTCCTCGGGCGGGTAGGGGGCGACGTACTTCGCGAAAACCGCGGCAAGGATGGCGCCGACGACGATCAGAAGCGACGCAACGGCGGCGGGCCGGCGGAGAAAGCGCCGACGAAGAATCCTGCGGCGTCGCGCTCGCGCCCCGAGGGGTGTCGCTTCGACGTAGCTCAATTGGACGTTCCCGCCACCCGGATCCGCGGGTTGATCAGCGAGTAGGCCACGTCGACGAACAGATTGACGAGGACGTATCCGACCGCGACGACCAGCACCACGCCCTGGAGGAGCGCGTAGTCGCGCTGCGCAATGGAGTCGACGGTCAACCGCCCGAACCCGGCGATGCCGAAGATCTGCTCGGTCACGACCGCACCCGAGATCAGCGCTCCGAGCTGAAGGCCGAGCACCGTGGTCACCGTGATCAGGCTGTTTCTGAGCGCGTGCTTGCCGACGATCGACCACTCACTAAGGCCCTTGGCGCGGGCGGTGCGCACGTAGTCGGCACCGAGCGAATCGAGCATCGCCGACCGCATCTGCCGCATCAGCACCGCAGCCAGGCCCGTGCCGAGCACGATCGCCGGCATCAGCATGTGCTTCAGGTTCTCCACCGGATCCTCGCGGAACGGCACATAGCCGCTCGCCGGCAGCCAGTTCAGGTTGACCGCGAAGACGATGATCATCAGCAGGCCGAGCCAGAAGTGCGGGACAGAAAGGCCGAGCAGGGCCGTAGTCGTCGCCGCGTAGTCCGAGGCCTTCCCGCGTCGCACGGCGGCGATTACCCCTGCCGTGATCCCCAGCACGGTCCCGATCAGCATCGCGAGGAACGCGAGCTCGAGCGTCAGCGGAATCCGGGTGACGATCGTCTCTGCAACCGGCAGGCCCCGCGAGTCGGTTCCCAGGTCGCCCTGGAGCGCGAGGCCGACCCAGCGCACGTACTGGACGGGCAGCGGGTCGTCGAGCCCGTACTTCTCACGAATCGCCCCGAGAACCTTCGGATCGCGGTCCTCGGCCGCATACGCGAGCGCGGGATCTCCCGGGATCGCGCGCACGCCGACGAAGACGAGCACGCTGGCCAGGAAGACGACGATCAGGGCGGCTCCAGCCTTGCGCAGGATGAAGGCGCCCATGACCGTCGTCTCGATTCCCTAGTTCACCTGTACTCGGCGAAGTAGGCCCGAATCAGGCCGTCGCCGTACTGCCGAACACCCTTGACGTTCGCGGTCACTCCGTGGCGGTTGACCGGGTGCCAGAGGTAGATCAGCGGCAGCTCCGAGCGAAGCGTGCGGAAGGCGGCCCTGTACAGCGTCTTCCGAGCCTTCAGCGTCGCGGCCTTGCGAGCGTTGTCGAGCAGGAGGTCCATCCGGCCTGTCCCCCACCCGAGGTTGTTCAGCGAGCCCTTCGAGTGGACGAACTGGTAGATGTTGCCGTCCGGGTCGACGCGGCCCGACCAGCCGATCGCGAACGCCTCGTAGTTGCCCTGATCCTGCCGCCGGAGCGCGGTCACGAACTCGGTCGGCGCCAGGTCGACCTGGAACCCGGCCGGCCTCGCCAGCGACTGGATCACCTGGCCGAGACGCGCGGCGACCTGGTCCGTGCCGATCATCAGCCGGACGTGGATCGGGGTGGACATGCCCGTGCTGCGGATCAGCGAGCGGGCGCGGTTGAGGTCGCGGCCCGGACACTTGATGCTCTTGTCGAAGTAGGGGCTCGCCGGCGGCACCGGGAGACAGCCGGGCAGGACGGTCCCTCCGAACACGACCCGGTTGATCACCTTCCGGTCGAGCGAGAGCTCGAACGCCTGGCGCAACGCCCTCTTGGAGGCGAGCGGGGTGCCGACGTTCGAGAACGGCTTCCCGATCCCGTTCTTGTTCCCGATGTTGATCGAGATCCCCTGGTAGCCGATCGACGTCGCCTTCAGGACGCGCAGGCTCCGGTCCCGCTGGATCGCCGGGCAGGTCGGTCGAGGCGATCCGGTCGAGCACGTTGATGTCGTGCGAGCGCAGGTTTGCGGCGCGCGCGCTCGTGTCGGTGATGATCCGGAAGACGATCCGGTTCAGCTTGACCTTGCTCCGCGCGTAGTAGAACTGCGACTTGTCGAGGACGATCCGGTCGCCGGCCGTCCGGCTCGTGAACTTGAACGGCCCGGCGCACACGGGACCCGATGCGAACCTCGTCCCGAGCGCATCGAGCGCCTTCGGCGACATGATCATCCCCGCGCGGTCTGCGAGCTGGGCCAGGAGCGGCGAGAAGCGCGCGTTGAGCCGCAGTCGAACCGTGTAGTTGTTCACGACCTGGACGGCCGTGATCGGAGAGATCTCGCTGGCCCGGGCCGATCCGGACAGCGTCCGGTGCCGGTCGAGCGAGGTCTTGACCGCCGCTGCATTCAACGGCGTTCCGTCGTTGAAGCGGACACCGCGGCGGATCTTGATCGTCATCGTCTTCTTGTCGCCCGAAAGGCTTGGCAGCGCGGCTGCGAGCTGCGGAACGATCTGGAGCCTCGCGTTCAGGTCGTACAGCTTCTCGCACATGTGCAAGAAGACCATGCGCCCGACGAAGGTCCGCGCGAGCGTCGGATCGAGCGCGTCCGGATCTTCTGCAAGGCCGATCGTGAGCGTCCCGCCGGCCTTCGACTCGGCTGCCACCGAGCCACCGGCTCCGGTGGCGAGCAAGCCAGTCGCCACGAGTGCGAGCACGGCGAGAGCGGTCCGCGACCTACGGGTGCGAATCCTGTTCATGAGTCCCCCTCCTGACGCTGATGATGCGAGTCCATCCCCAAGTCACGCCCTGAAGCGGCGCGACTTTACCACGTGTATCCATTTGACGACTGATTGGATCCAATGTTGGTACCCTCTTTTCCGTGGACGTCGCCCTGTCGTCTCGTGCCTACTACGGACGCCTGGGGGCGATCGGACTCGCGGGTGGGCTCTTCTCCGGACTGCTCGGCGTCGGCGGCGGCGTCGTGATGGTGCCGCTCCTCGTCTTGTGGGGCGGCTACGGCCAGCGGGACGCACACGCCGTCTCGCTTGGCGCGATCATCCCGATCAGCGCCGCCGGCATGATCGCGTTCGGCGCGGCCGGCGAGGTTCGTCTGCCGGAGGCGCTCGCGCTCGCGGCGGGGTCGATCGTCGGAGCCCAGGCTCGGCGCACGCCTGGCTTGCCCGCGCGGAGGAGCGGAAGCTCAAGCTCGCCTTTGGCGTGTTCCTGCTCATCGTTGCAGCGTCTCATGGTGGTCGGGCGCTGAGCACGCTTGGGCTCTTCGTGCTGCTGGTCGCTTTCGGAGCGGTCGCCGGCGTGCTCGCCGGGCTGCTCGGGGTCGGCGGCGGCATCCTGCTCGTGCCGTTTCTCGTCCTGGTCGTGGGGATGACGCAGCACGAGGCGGAAGCGACCTCGCTGCTCGTGATCCTCCCCACCGCCCTCGCTGCCATCGGTTGCGCTTAGACGCCGGCATGTCGGCGACCTGCCGACAGCGCTCGCCGTTGGCCTCGTCGGTGCCGTCGGTGCGGTCGCGGGCGTCCTGCTCGCGCTTGCCCTGGACGCCGACGTGCTGCGTCTGGTCTTTGCCGCCCTGCTCGCCTTCGTCGGCGTCCGTCTCATCGCGAGACGCCTGCGGCGGCTCGATGAGCGCCACCCGGTTCGGCCGACTCCGTGAGCACGGTCGAGCGCCTCGCGCTTGCGATCCAGGCTCAGGTGCTGAGCGGCGAAGTGCCCGTCGGGACACGGCTCCGTCAGGAGGCGCTCGCGGAGGAGTTCGGCGTGAGCCGGACGCCGGTTCGTGAAGCGCTGCGCCAGCTGCAGGCGACCGGCCTGCTCGAGGTGCAACCCAACCGAGGAGCGGTGGTCCGTGGGCCTTCGGCGCGGGAGATCCGCGAGGCCTACGAGGTGCGCGCCGAGCTCGAAGGTCTCGCGGCCGAGCTCGCCGCAGAGCGGATCAGCGACCGCGACCTCCTTCGTCTACGCGAGGCCCAAACGCTGTTCCGGAAGTCGGTCACGACGCTGATCGCGCGCCGCGCGCGGCGCCCCGAGCCGTGGAAGGACGAGAGCGTCTGGGTGAAGGCGAACGACCTCTTCCACCAGGCGATCCTGGACGCGTCGGGAAACGGCCGGCTGGGCGAGACGATCGCCGACCTGCATCGACGGTTTCCGCGAGACCTCACCTGGATCGCCCTCTCGCAGAGCTCACGGCTGCTCGAGGAGAACGTCGAGCAGCACGAGGCCGTCCTCCGGGCGATCGAACGCCGCGACCCGGTCGAAGCCCGCAGGGCGATGGTCGAGCACGTGCGGAGCGCGGGAGAGCTCGTCACGCTGCACTTCGAGCAGGCGGCCTCGGAGGCCGAGCCGCTCCCGAGCTAGGCGCTCAGCTTCTCCCGCAGCAGCTGGTTGACGACCTTCGGGTCGGCCTTGCCCTCCGTCTCGCGCATGACCTGGCCGACGAAGAAGCCGAGCAGGCCCTCCTTCCCGCCGCGGTAGGACTCGACCTGGCCCGGGTTCGCCTCCAGGATCCGGTCGACGATCGGCTCGAGCTCCGAGGTGTCTGCGACCAGCCCGTCGCCGAGATACGCCTCGGCCGCGAAGCTTGGGTCGCCGCTCTTCCCGAGCGCCTCGAGAAACCGGTCGCGCGGGATGCGCGACCGCGCCTCGATCAGCTTGCCGAGCTCGTCCGCGTCGACCGCTCCCGGGTCGACGCCCGATGCCGCGAACTGGTTCATCAGCACGTTCGCGACCGCCCGCCGGTCCCCCGGCACGCGCTCGTAGAGCGAGTCCCGCCCACTCGTGACGAGGTCCGCGGCGGTGGCGTGATCGAGCTCGTCGGCGAGACGGTGGATCCGGGCGCCCGGAAGCTCGGGCAGCTCGCCGCGAGCGCGCTCGACCAGCTCGGCCGGCGGCTCGATCGGAACGAGATCAGGCTCGGGGAAGTAGCGGTAGTCCTGCGCCTCCTCCTTCGAGCGCATCGGCGGCGCGGACTCCTTGCCCGGGTCGAAGTGCAGCGTCTCCTGCTCCACCTCGCCGCCGGACTCGTAGATCCCGATCTGGCGCTCGACCTCTCGCTCGATCGCCCGGGCGGCGAACGCGAACGAGTTCAGGTTCTTCAGCTCGGTGCGGGTCCGCAGCTCGTCGGATCCCTCCGGCCGAACCGAGACGTTGACGTCGAACCGGAGCGACCCCTTCTCCATCTCGGCGTCGGAGATCCCGAGCTCGACGACGGTCTGGCGGAGCAGCTGGAGGAACCGGCGCGCCTCGTCCGCGGAGCGGAGGTCCGGCTGGGTGACGATCTCGACCAGCGGCGTCCCGGCCCGGTTGAAGTCGACGAGGGTCGCGCTCGCCCCGGAGATGCGGCCCTCTGCGGTTCCGAGGTGGACGTTCTTCGCCGCGTCCTCCTCGAGGTGCGCACGGACGATCCCGACCTCCTTGTCGCTCTCGCCAGGGACGACCAGCCGGCCGTCCAGGCACAGCGGCTCGTCGTACTGGGAGATCTGGTACGCCTTCGGATTGTCCGGATAGAAGTAGTTCTTGCGGTGGAAGATCGCCCGCTCGGCGATCCGGCAGTCCAGCGCGAGGCCCGAGCTTGATCGTCCACTCGACCGCCTTCGCGTTCGGCACCGGCAGGGAGCCGGGGTACGCGAGGCAGACCGGGCAGGTTCGCGTGTTCTCCGGCTCCGAGTACGCGACCTCGCAGCGGCAGAACATCTTCGTCCGCGTCTTCAGGTGGATGTGGATCTCGAGCCCGATGACCGGCTCCCAGTTCACTGGAGCCTCCCCGGCACGAAGTCGAAGCCGATCGCCCGCTCGAGCGCGTGGCCGGTGCGGAAGAGCAGGTTCTCGGAGAACTGCGGGCCGATCAGCTGGAAGCCGACCGGGAGGCCGTCCGAGAGGCCGCAGGGAATCGAGAGCCCGGGCAGGCCCGCCATGTTCGACGGGATCGTCAGGACGTCCGAGAGGTACATCGCGAGCGGGTTCTCCGCCTTTTCACCCAGCTTGAAGGCGACGGTCGGCGAGGTCGGGCTGACGAGGACGTCGAACTGCTCGAAGGCGGCGGCGTGCTCCTGCGCGATCACCGTCCGCACCCGCTGTGCCTGGCCGTAGTAGGCGTCGTAGTAGCCGGCCGAGAGCGCGTAGGCGCCGAGCATGATCCGGCGCTTCGGCTCGTCGCCGAAGCCGGCGTCGCGCGTCTTCTCGTACATCTCGCGAACGTTGGCGCCGTCGACCCGCAGCCCGTAGCGGGCGCCGTCGTACCGGGCCAGGTTCGAGGAAGCCTCGGCGGGAGCGACGAGGTAGTAGCAGGCGAGCCCGAACTCGACCGAGCGCGGGAGGCTCGTCTCCCCCACCTCGGCGCCGAGCTCGCGGCAGAGCTCGATCGTCCGGTCGACCGCGTCCTTCACGCCCGGGCTCGATGCCCTCGGCCTCGTTCAGCTCGCGCGGGACGCCGACGCGGACGCCCTTCAGGTCCTCGCGCTCCGGGATCTCGACCGGCTCGGGCAGCTCGACGGTCGTCGTGTCGCACGGATCCCGGCCGGCCACGATGCGGTAGAGCAGCGCGTTGTCGCGGACCGTCTTCGTCATCGGGCCGATCTGGTCGAGGCTCGACGCGAACGCGACGATCCCGTAGCGGGAGACGGTTCCGTAGGTCGGGCGCAGGCCGACGATCCCGCAGAGCGAGGCCGGCTGCTTGACGGAGCCGCCCGTGTCGGAGCCGAGCGCCCACGGTGCGAGGCCCGCTGCGACCGCGGCGG
This sequence comes from uncultured Actinomycetes bacterium, assembly GCA_963827705.1. Classification (GTDB taxonomy): domain Bacteria; phylum Actinomycetota; class Thermoleophilia; order Gaiellales; family Gaiellaceae; genus JACDAN01. Next base: position 12,800 of record CAWHBN010000016.1, on the reverse strand, counting down.
CCGAGCCGCCTGACGATCCGCCCGGAACGCGCTCGGGGTCCCACGGGTTGCGCGTCGGGCCGAACGCGGAGTTCTCCGTCGACGAGCCCATCGCGAACTCGTCCATGTTCGTCTTGCCGAGCAGCGGGAGGCCGGCCTCGCGGCAACGCGCGGCCACGGTCGAGTCGAAGACGGGGACGTAGCCGGAGAGGATCTTCGACCCCGCCGTCGTCTCGACGCCCTTCGACGAGATCAGGTCCTTGAACGCGATCGGAACCCCGGCGCCGTCGGCCTCGTCCACCGTGCGCAGGTACGCGTGCAGCTCGCCGTCGCGCTCCCGGATCGCGTCGAGGTAGGCGGCATGCAGCTCGGCGCCGGAAGCCTCGCCGCGCTCGACGAGGCCCATCGCCTCCTCGGCGGTCAGGCGAAGGGTGTCGATCATGCCGGCGGCACCTTGAAGAACCCGTCTTGCCGGTCCGGGGCGTTCGCGAGCGCCTCGTCGACGGGAAGCGACGGCCTGGGCTCGTCCTCGGCCCACACGTTGACGAGGTCGAGGGGATGCGCTGTCGGCTCGACGTCCGAGAGGTCGAGCTCGGACACCTTGGCGACCGCCTCGAGGATCGCGCTCAGCTGGTCGGTGAACCTGTCGATCTCGTCGTCCGTGAGCTCGAGCCGCGCCAGCCGCGCCACGTGGAGGACTTCGTCGCGTGTGATTGCCATCAGAACGATCCTTCCAAAAAAGAAAGGCGGGCCTCTCGGCCCGCCTTTGCGTACGAAACGAGAGAGTGCCTAGACCGGCATGACGTTCGACGCCTGCAGGCCCTTGTCGCCCTGCACGACCTCGAACTGAACCTTCTGGCCCTCAGTCAGCGAGCGGTAGCCCTCCGACTGGATCGCCGAGTGATGGACGAAGACGTCGTCGCCGTCCTCACGCTCGATGAATCCGTAACCCTTCTCGTTCGAAAACCACTTGACGGTGCCCTCAGGCAATCGTTCCTCCTTCAACTACGAACGACGGCCCGGGCACCGAGCCGCCGAACATGTGCAACAACGGCGCAACCCTAGCAGCGCCTCAGACGGGCGGCTTCGACCGTGTTTCGGAGTAGTGAAGCGATCGTCATCGGCCCCACGCCGCCTGGAACCGGGGTGATCAGGCCGGCGACCTCGACAGCGGCCGGATCGACGTCGCCCCGCAGGCCGTCGTCCGTGCGGTTCATGCCGACGTCCACGACGGTCGAGCCCGTCTTGACCATGTCCGCAGTCACCACGTCCACCTGGCCCACGGCCACGACGAGGACGTCCGCCTCCCGCGTGTGGGCGCCGAGATCGGTGGTTCGCGAGTGCGTCGTCGTCACGGTCGCGTTCGCTCCGAGGAGGAGCATCGACATCGGCTTGCCGACGATCAGGCTCCGGCCGACGACCACTGCCCGTGCGCCTTCGAGCGGCACGGCGTACTCCTGCAGGAGCCGCATGATCCCGACCGGCGTCGCCGGCACGAACCGCGGCTCGCCCATGTAGAGGCGCGCGGCGTTCTCCGGATGGAAGCCGTCGACGTCCTTCGACGGGTCGAGCCGGCGGACCGCGGCCTCCTCGTCCAGGTGGTCCGGCAATGGCGACTGGACGAGGATGCCGTCGACGCCTTCGTCGGCGTTCAGCTCTGCGACAAGCCGCTCCAGCTCCTCCTGCGGCGTGTCGGCCGGAAGGCGGTGGTCGATCGAGCGGATGCCGACTTCCTGCGCCGCGTCGTGCTTGCGGCGGACGTAGATGTCCGACGCCGGGTCGTCCCCGACCAGGACCGTCGCGAGGCCGACGTCGCCGAGCTGGCGCACTTCCTCGGCGATCTCGGCGCGAAGCCTCTCCGCCAGTCCCTTTCCGTCCATGAGTCGTGCTGCCACGGCGGCGAGGTTAACCTGCGGCCGTGGAGCTACGGCGCTGGCCGCGGAAGAACGACCCGGCCTCGATCGAGGCGCGGCAGGAGGCGCTGGACGGCCGCGTCGACCCCGAGGTCTTCGGCCAGCGACCTGACTCCGTGGGCGAAGGCGCAGGAGGCGCTGACCGGCGTGTCGGTGATCCCGACCGCCGTGATCGGGCCGCTTGACGATCTCGCTCGGCGAGTACGAGCTGACCGAGCCCGAGGGCGCCGTCGTCGAACGTGGACGTTCGACCGAGGACGTTTTCGTGCCGCTCGCCCACACCGAGGGGTCGATGTCGGACTCGCTGTTCCGCGGCGCCAGGGCCGCGGCGGAGTCGGGCGGCTTCCGAACGTACGTGCTTCAGGACAGAATCACCCGAGCATCCTGCTTCGTCTGCAAGTCCGCCGGCGAGGCCCTGGCCCTGGCGACCTGGATCGAGGGCGAGGTCGAGACGATGCGCGCCTGGATCGCCGAGCTGGACGACCCGTCCGTCTCGCGCCACGCGAAGCTGCGCGAGGTGAAGACGCACGTCGTCGGCCCGATGTGCCACGTCCTCTGGCGCTGGACGACCGGCGACGCGGTCGGCGCGAACATGATGACCCGCAACTCGTACTTCCTGAACATGGGCTACGTCATGGAGCGTGCGCCCGTGAAGCCGGAGCGCGCGCTGCTCGAGGCCAACATGGGCGGCGACAAGAAGCCGTCGTTCGAGTACTTCCAGGGCGGCCACGGGAAAACGGTGATCGCCGAGACGACGCTGACCGAGGACGCGATCCGGCGCGTGCTGCGGACGACGATCGACGATCTGCTCGAGCTGTCCTGGGCCGGGACGCACGGTGCCGTCGCGTCCGGGATGCAGTCCGTCGCGTTCACGCCGGCGACGGCGATCGCGGCCATCTTCGCCGCCACCGGCCAGGACCTCGGGATGGTCGGGACGAGCTCGATGTGCCACGGCACCGGTCGCCGCGTGGAGGAGGGCCTGCAAGTCGCCCTGCGCCTGCCCGGGCTCGAGGTCAGCACCGTCGGCGGCGGCACCACCCTCCCCTACGCTCGCTCGTGGCTGGGGCTGATGGACTGCGCCGGCCCGGGAAAGGTCTACCGCTTCGCCCAGATCGTCGCGGCGGCGACGCTGGCGCTGGAGATCTCGGCCTCGGCCGCGATGGCCACCGCCGGCTCGGCCAACTTCTTCAAGGCGCACTTCGAGCGCGGCGGGCTCCGCTGAGCTGAACATCCCGCCTCACCACGACCCCTCGTGCTGGGGCTGCGGCGACAACCCGACGGGAATCCACCTCCCGAGCCCCGAACGCGAGGGCGCACGGACGTACGAGGCGCGGTTCTCGTTCGGCGAGCAGCACCAGGCCGGGCCGGGGTTCGTCCACGGCGGGCTCGTCGCCGCCGCGCTCGACGAGGCGGCCGGCCTGCTCGCGACCTGGTACCGCTTTCCGTCGGTGACCACGAAGCTGGCCGTCCGCTACCGGCGACCGGCGCACATCAACCGCGAGCTGACGATCCGGGCCGAGCTCGTCGCGGACGACGGCCGGCGCATCGACATCGAGGCCGACCTGCTGGACGGGGAGCAGTCACTCGCGCATGCCAAAGGAACCTGGGCCCACGTCCCGCTCGAGCACTTCCTCCAGACGCCGGAGGGACGCGCGGCCGGCGAGGCGTGGCGCGCCAGGCTCCAGGGCGCACCTTGACGCGGCAAGGCCCGTTGCACCTACCCTGAGACGTCCGGCCCGCGACGAAAGGAGGCGCCTTGACAACTGAGCTTGATCGCCTCTTCACTCGCAGGGCCTGCCTGAACTAGCTCAGCTCCGGTCCTGCGAGAGCCCGTATTTCGTCCTTGCAGGAAAGGAGACAGCTTGCAGTACCCACGACTCGCGCAGCTCGGCTGGAACGACGAGCTCGCGGCGGAATTCAGTTCGCACGACGGCCTCGAGCCCGGCCGCGTCGCGGTCCAGCACCGCGGCGTCTGGGAGGTCGCAACCGAGGCCGACGACGTCCTGGTGGAGATCACCGGGCGGCTTCGCCATGCCGCCGAGCACGGCGAGCACCCGGTCGTAGGCGACTGGGTCGGCCTGCGCGACGGGCAGATCGACGTCGTCCTGCCGCGCCGGAGCAAGTTCTCGCGCAAGACGCCCTTCACCGAGGTGTCCGAGCAAGTGCTTGTCGCCAACGTCGATGTGGCCTTCCTCGTCATGGGCCTCGACGAGCGCGACTTCAACATCCGCCGGCTCGAGCGCTACCTCACCACCGCCTGGGAGGGCGGCGCGACACCGGTCATCGTCCTGAACAAGGCCGACCTCGCGACCGACCTCGACAGCGCGGTCGCGGAGACCGAGTCCGTCGCCTTCGGCGTGCCCGTCCACGTGGCGACCGCAGTGGCCGCGGAGGGCGTCGACGTGCTCCTCCCCTATCTCGCCGGAGCGAAGACCGGTGTGCTGCTGGGCTCGTCCGGCGTCGGGAAGTCCACGCTGATCAACGCCTTGCTGGGCGACGGACGACTCCAGACCGGCGAGGTCCGGTCGGACGGCCGCGGCCGCCACACCACGTCACCACCGCGAGCTGCTCGTCCTGCCCGAGGGCGGCGTCCTCATCGACACGCCGGGACTGCGCGAGCTCCAGCTCTGGGAGAGCGACGGCGGGCTCGACAAGGCGTTCGCCGACGTCGCCGAGCTGGTGAACGAGTGCAAGTTCTCCGACTGCGCGCACGACACCGAGCCGGGCTGCGCGATCCGCGCGGCGCTCGCCGACGGCACGCTGCCCGCCGACCGGTGGGAGAGCTACCTCAAGCTCCAGCGCGAGCTGGCGCACCTCGAGCGGAAGCTCGATCCGCGGCTGCGGTCGGAGGAGCGGAAGAAGTGGGCCGCGTTCTCGAAGTCCCAGCGTCAGCGGATGAAGGTCACGAACAAGAAGCGTTGAGCTAGGCGGACGCGGGCTCCACAGCCCGACGCCGCAGGCTGCGGACCTCGTCGACCAACAACACGAGCGCAGTCGCCCCGACGATCACGAGCGCCGATGCAACGAGCGTCTCGGCAGTGCCGATCGTGTCCGCCACCGGACCGGCGACCGCGGCGCCCAGCGGGATGACGACGTAGGACCCCAGGGCGTCGTAGGAGTAGACCCGCGAGAGCTGCTCCGAAGAGATCTCCTGCTGCATCGTCACGTCCCAGAGCACGCCGAAGAGCTCCACTCCCACTCCCGACACGAAGGCCGCCGCAGCGATGACCACGACCGGTGCAGGCCGGGCCAGCAGCAGGATCGGCAGGGCGGTCGGGAAGATCGCCACCGTCGCGACGAGGAGCATCCGCGAGGGGCGGTAGCGCAGGGTGACGACGCCGCCGAACACGAACCCCGCCGCCTGCGCCGCGACGATGAAGCCCCAGGCGGCTGCTCCGCCGAGCTCGTCCTCTGCGACGAGGGGCCCGAGCACCGACCAGACGCCGACGATCGCCGCGTTGACGAAGGCGAACTGGACGACGATGCCCCAGAGCCACGACCGCGAGCGGAACGCGTCCCAACCCTCCCGCAGCTCGCGGAAGAAGTCGCGATCGGGCAGCGTCAGGTCGCGTGGGATCCGGAGCGCGAGGAGGAGCGCCGCGCCGGCGAAGTAGGTGGCCGCGTCGAAGGCGAGCGACCAGCCCGACCCGATCGTGGCGACGAGGATGCCTCCTGCGGCCGCGCCGAAGATCAGCGTCCCGTTGCGGGAGAGGCGAAGCAGCGCGTTCGCCTCCTGGAGCAGCCGGGCGCTCACCGTTTGCGGGACGATTCCCTGGGCCGCCGGGAAGAAGAACGCGGTCGCCGTGCCGCGCACCAGCTGCAGTGCGACCAGGTGCCAGATCTCCGCAGCGCCGGTGAGCACGAGCACCGCGATCGCCGCCTGCGCCGCCCCGGCGATCGAGTCGGACACGACCATGACGTGGTGGCGCGGGAGCCGGTCGGCCCAGATCCCTCCGACGAGGATGAAGACGACCTGCGGCAGCGTGCTGGCGGCGACGACGAGCCCGAGATCCGTCGCGGAGCCACCGATGTCCAGCACGGCGAAGGCGAGCGCGATCGGCGCGAAAGCGGACCCGAAGAGGGACACCGTTCGCCCGAGGAAGAGCAGCCGGAAGTCCCGCTCGGCGAGCGGGCTCAGGGCAGCGCGCAGCACCGGCCTACGCTGCCAGATCCGCGAGCCCGACTCTGGCTAGTGTTCCGGAGGAGAACCTCCCAGGGGGTGAAAATGCCAGCTGCGGGCAAGCGCTGGATCCTGCTGTCGGCCGCACTGGTGGCTCTGGCCTCGCTGCCCTCTGACGCCGTCGCGGATCGTGCGTTCGGCCCGCGGTTCACGGTGAACACGCAGGGCGACATCACGATCGCGGCGAACTCGATCGATGACCTGCCTGTACGACTCAGGGCGGTGTTTGCGCGAGAGTCCGCAGCGCTTGTGCGGGCGCGGGCGCTCAACAACAACGATCGGACGATGACGTGGATCGACGCCGACGGCGATCTGAACACGTTCGACTCGAGCTCCGCAGAGCTCGTCGATGCCGGCGGGGGCCAAGGTGCTGTTCGCAGGGTTGTAGTTCGGCGGCAAGCTGACCCCCGGCACGGGAGGGTCGCCGGCGAAGAACCCGTCCGCGAACAACACCGTCAAGTTCAAAGCCCCGGGGGACACGACCTATCGGTCGCTGACGACAGCCCAGCCGGTCGACACGTCGTCGACCCAGTATCAGGGGTTCGCCGACGTCACTCTCAGTCGTCGCAGGCGCGGGCGCCGGAACCTACTGGACCGCGGACGTACAGCTCGGCACCGGGAGAGCGACGCGCAGATCTGGCGGCTGGGCGCTGGTGGTCGCCTACGGGGACCCGGCCGCCCCGAGTCGCAACCTGTCGGTGTTCGATGGAATGCAGACCGTCTCCAGCACCACGGTCACGATCCCGCTGAGCGGCTTCCAGACGCCGCTGTCGGGCCCGGTGACCTCGACGGTCGGAATCGTCGCCTACGAGGGAGATCTGGGGACCGTCGGCGACCTGGCACAGCATCCAGGGTACCTTCCGGGACATTCACGGCCCTGTCGAATGCCGTGAATCCGGGACCACCGGCGACCTCGGCGTCGAACTCGAACATCTTCAACTCGACGATCTCCAGCGCAGGAGCGCTGTCACATCGCGCACCCCGAGCTTCCAGAACAACCTCGGACACGACGCCGACCTGTTCAGGACGACGAATGTCCTCGGCAACGCGCAGACGAGCACCCAGGTGCGGTTGTCGACCAGCGGCGACGCCTACCAGCCGGGGGTGGTGACGCTGGCCACAGACCTGTACGCGCCCAAGATCACGGCGACGAAGACCGTCGATCAGGCGCACGGCGAATCTCGGTGGCACGCTGACGTACTCGGTGAACGTGCAGAACACCGGCCAGGACGCGGCGATCGAGACTCGTGTTCAGCGAACTCATCCCGGGGGGAGCCGTGTTCGTACCCGGCAGCATCCGCGCTCAACGGAGCAGTGTGACCGATGCGGCCGGCGACGACCTCGGCGAGTTCGCCGGCGGCCGGGTCGTGGCGCGCCTGGGCACGGCGCGACGCGACCGTCGGCGGAACGCTCGCGCCGGGAGCGAGCACGACGGTGACCTTCCAGGCCACGGTCGCCACCACGGGTCTGGTGTCTGGCGCGAGGATCGAGAACACGGCAGATCTCGCGTTCCGCGCCGCTACGACGCAGGTTCCCAGCACGGTGACTACGGCCCCGGCCATCACGAACGTGCGTGCCCGATCTGGCGATCGGCAAGACGCACGCAGTTGGACGCTCTCGCCCGGGCAACCCAGCACGTACACGATCACGGTTGCCAACGTCGGTGCGGAGCCGACGTCCGGGCTGGTGACCGTCACCGACACGATCGAGCCGCCCGGCTGATCCTCAACGGAGCCGCCACCGGTACCGGCTGGATGTGCTCGACGTCGGGGAGACGATCACATGCACGCGCTCCGACCCGCTCGCCGCCGGCAGCGACTACCCGCCGATCTCGATCCCGGTCCTCGTCGTCCGGGAGCCCAGCCCGGTCAGCTCAGTAACACGGCGCCTTGCGGCGCCCAGCGACGGTAACCCCGATAACAACTCTTTCACCGACGCCGGCGCCGTGAGCGAGCCAGCCATCGACCTGCACGTCGAGAAGGTCGTGACTAGCACGCCGGGAGTCACTCCGGTCGGATACCTCTTCTTCCGGAGCCGATCACCTATCGCATCGAGGTCACCAACAACGGCGTCGCCGACGCCGCGAACGTGCAGTTATGGAGACGCTCGATGCGCCCTGATCCGTCATATCGATGACTCCGTCGCAGAGCTTTTGCTCGAGTCGTGTGCAACTTGGGCACGATCACTTCAGGGCCAGGCACCGGTCACTATCGAGGTGCAGGCCAGCGCGTGCAGCCAGTTTCGACGGACTATGTACCGAGCAGGCTGCTGAGCAACACAGCGTCGTGTCCGCCCCGATCGGCACCGAGATCAATCCCGACGACAATAACGCGTCGGCCACGATCTACACGCTGCCGTTCGCCGACATCTCGGTCACGAAGAATACTCGCCCGCTAGCCGGTCGCGGAGGCCCGGGACGTACACGCTCACCGTCCACAACTACGGGCCCGGAACTGTGCAAGTGGGCGCACTCGATCTGCTGCCGGCGGCGTTCCAGAAGCCGCCCACGTCGATATCGATCTCCGGGGGCACAGGTGTCTGTCAGTAGACCCGACCGGAGAGCATCGTCGCGCCGCTCGGATCGACTTCCGATCGTGTGGTGCGAATCCCGCAGTTCGTCCCCGGCGAGGATCGCGTGATCACGTATCCAGGCACGCTGGCGCTCGACAGCGCCGGCACCCCAGTGACCAACGCGGTGCGTTGCGCTACATTTTTCCGTTCACCGTGTCGTCATGTTCGAACCCATCCGCGGACAACAACATCTCTCGTGACGTTCACGCCGGGCGCGGTGGATCTCACGCTTCAGAAGAGCCGCTCGAGACCGGCGCGCTGCCGGTGGTCAGGAGACGACATTCCGATTGGTCGTCACGAACGACGGCACAGTCGCGACGACGGGCGTCCGCGTGACCGACGAGCTGCCGGCAGGGCTGACGCCCGTCGGCCTGCCAGCCGGAGTACGGCCAATGGACAGACAGTGACTTGCGACGTCGCCACGTTGGGACCGGGCGCCGCGAGACCTTCGACATACGCGTGCGCGCCGAGTCCACGTCGCCGAGCAGACGCTGACGAATCTCGCCACCGTCACGAGCGCGACCCGACGTCGCGCCTGCCTCGAACAGCGCATCGACCGACGTGACGATCGGGCCGTTCTCGACGCTCTCCGTGAGCAAGAGCGCCAGTGCCTCGTCGGTTCCCGCCGGCACGCCGATCACCTACACCGTCGTGGTTCGCAACGGCGGCCGAGCGCGGCGGAAGCTCAACCTCGAGGAGGTCCTGCCGGAAGAGCTCGTCCTCCGCTCAGTGACACCGAGCCAGAGCTCATGCACGGGGACGACGTGCGACCTGGGTGACCTACCAGCCAGCGGCACCGCCCAGGTGGTCGTCGTGGTCGATACGACCGCGAGCCTGATCGGCCAGGCTGGTCAACTCGGTCGAAGTGACCGCCGAGACGCCGAGCAGCCCGGCGCACGCCGAGGCGCCGGTCGAGATCACGGCGCCGCGTTCCCCACAAGCGACGCAAGTCGACCTTGCCGTCAACGTGATCGCACCTAGAGGCGTTCATCGGGAAGGCGGAGCGCGATTCCGGATCGGGGTCGTGAACCGCGGCCCGCACAGCGACGACGTCGTCCTGACCGGGACAACCAACAGAGTACGAGCAGCGTCAGCGCCAGCTCCTTCAGGCGAGCTGTACGGACTGCCGCTCCGTTGTGAGCTGGAACGCTCGCTCCGGGTCAGCAGCGCACCTATGTCGTGCCCGTTCGCCGGCTCCTGCTCGGTCGCCTCCAGCTCACCGTCGGTGTCAGCCTCGGAGAGCGAGACCAGAGCGAACAACGTCGACCGCGCGGCGATCCGCATCCAGGCCGGGCGCGCGACCGTGCGGCTTACCAAGCTGGCCGGCACCACGTCTGCACGCAGCGCGGAATCGTCGACTCACGATCACGGTCCACACACCGGCCGGTCCCAGCCCGCAATCTGACCGTCTGCGACGCGCCCCGCCGACTCTCCTTCCAGCACTCGCCCAGGCTCACCACGCCGGCGTGCTGGACGATCTCCCGCCTGCGCAGCGCACGCCCGCTACGGCTGTCGACCAGAGTGCTCCACGACACACCCCGACAAAAGCACCCACCCAAATCACCCAACCCCACGACCCCCGCCCCACGCCTTCCGCCGAGGCCTCCGGGCGCTACTCGTACTGCAGCGCCTCGAGGACGTTGAGCCTCGAGGCGCGACGCGCCGGGAAGATCGCGGCCACGATCCCGACGAAGACCGCCGCGATCGCGAAGACGATCAGCTGTACGACGGGAAGCGTGAAGTCGATGAAGTCCACGCGCGCCACGAGCAAGGCCCCGAGAACGACGCCGAGGACGATCCCGAGCGCGCCGCCGATCATTGACGTGATCACGCTCTCGTGACGGATCATCCGGCGCACCTGCCGCCGGCTCATCCCGATCGCCCGCAGCATCCCGATCTCACGCGTCCGCTCGAAGACGGTGAGGATGAGCGTGTTGACGATGCCGAACAGGCTGACGAGAACCGACAGGGCGAGCAGGACATAGAGGATGTTCAGCACGGAGCTCAGACCCGAGATCTGGTTGTCGATGAACTCGCTCCGTGTCGCCACCTTCGCGTTCGGGAACTCCGTCAGCTGTCGTTCGAGGGCGGCCCGGTTGGCGTCGGTCTGGCCACCTTCCATGATCACGAAGGAGAAGAGGTTGCGAGGCTGCTCGTTGAAGCGGTCCCACGTCTGCGCCGAGATGGTGACCGGGCCGAACGGTGACCCGCCGGTCGGCGGCTCGAAGATGCCCTTGACGACGAACCGCTTCTGGTCTCCGTTCGCGAACGTCAGCTCGACGGGCGAGCCGACGGCCAGGTCGTGGTCGTCCGCAAAGCCTTCTGTCACGAACGAGCCGTCGTCGCCCAGCTGCGCGAGCACGGCGTCCGAGCCTTCCTTCCAATCGATCGAGAAGATCCGGCTCGTCGGCGGGTCGACCGCCGTGGCGTTGAACGTGTCGCCGAACGCCCGCGCCTCCCCCGCCCGGACGTTGCCGACGAAGTCGACGCCCTGGGCCGTGCTCGCCGCCTGACCCACGCTGACCGGAAGCGGCGAGAAGTTGTTCTGGGCCGTCACCGCGTAGTCGGCGTCCTTCCAGAGCTCGTCGACGGCATCCCGGAAGGTGGAGACGATGCCGGCGGCGAGCACCGAGACGAGCGTGACGAGCGCCAGGCCGATCATGAGCGCCGCCGCCGTCGAGGCGGTTCGCTGCGGATTGCGTCGGGCGTTGTCGCGCGCGAGCGATCCGGCCACGCCGCCGAGTCGTGCCCCCGGCCACCCCAGCCAGGACGCGAGCGGCCTGACGAGACGCTCCGCGAGCAGCGCGACGCCGAGGAAGATCAGAAGCGCCCCTAGTCCCATCGAGACGAGCAGCGCCGTCGTGCTCAATCCTGGACCGAAGAGGCCCCAGGAGAGAGCAGCGAACCCCGCGAGCGTGAGCAGGATCGAGCCCGGGACACGGAAGCGGGCGAAGCGGGACTGCGGCAGCGATGCGCCCTCGCGCACGGCCGCGATCGGCGGCACCCGTGTCGCACGGAACGCCGGCCGGATGCTCGCCACGACCGTGACGATGATTCCCGCAGCCAGCGCGATCACGACCGCGGTCGGCTCCAGGATCAGCCCGCTGTTCGGGAGCGTGAAGCCGACGAGGTCGAAGAGCCAGAACAACGCTTTCGCGAGCCCCACGCCGACGGCGAGCCCGACCAGCGACGCCAGCACGCCGATGACGAGCGCTTCGATCAGGACCGACACCAGGAGCTGCCGACGGGACCCGCCGATCGTGCGCACGGTGGCGAACTCCCGCGTCCGCTGGGCGATCGTGATCGAGAGTGAGTTCGCGATCACGAAGGCGCCGACGAAGAGCGCGATCCCGCCGAAGGCGAGGAGGAAGCCGCGCAGGAACGAGATGAAGCTGTTCGTCTCCGCGGCGTCGTCGCGAGCCTGCTGGGACGCCGGTCTTCACCTGTGCGGTCGGCGGGAGCTCGCGCCTGGAGGTCGCGCACGAGCTCCTCGTCCGAGACGCCCGGCTTCGCCGCGACGGCGATCTCGTCGAGTCGACCGCGCTTCCCGAAGAGCTCCTGGGCGGTGGGGAGATCGAAGCCCGCCAGCGTGGCGCCGCCGATCGTCGAGACGGATCCGAACCGGACGAGCCCCGAGATCCGAAGCCGCTGCGCGGGGCCCTCCGCCTGGACGCCGATCGACTCGCCGAGCCGGAAGTCCTCCTTGTCCGCCGTCGACTCGTCGACGACGAGCTCGCCGGCCTTCGGCCAGGCGCCCTCGACGAGCGTGAGCGGGTTGAAGGGCGAATCTCCGGCCGAGACGCTGAAGCCGAGGTTCGGTGCGCCGCCGTAGACGATCGCCTTGCCGTCCTCACCGATCAGCTGCGCCTCGCCGTCGACGCTCCCCTCGGCCTCCGCGACCGAAGGCAGGCTCCTCACCTCCGGCAGCAGCGACTCGTCGAGCGTCGGCGAGTTCGTTCCGCTGCCCTCGCTCAGGTCGAAGGCCGACTTTCCGCTGATCACCGCGTTCGACCCTTTCCTGACGTCGGTGAAGATCGAGTCGAACGCCTTGTCGATGGAGTCCGTCAGCATGAACGTCCCGGCCACCATCGCGACCCCGAGGACGATTGCGATCGCGGTCAGCCCGGTTCGGAGCTTTCGCCCCAGGATCCCCTTGA
>CAWHBN010000015.1:0-95111 GCA_963827705.1 uncultured Actinomycetes bacterium | reverse complement strand
GGCGGCGGCGGGCCTGGCGCTCGCGGTTGTGGCGCTTGCCTATCTCGCGCATGCGGTGATCGACTACGACTGGGACTTCGTCGGCGTGTCCGCGCCGTTGTTCCTCGTGCTGGGCGTGCTCGTTGCGGCCGGACGGCCGGCGATCGAGGCCGTGCGGGAGCCGTTCTTCGCCGCGGGCGCCGTCGTGCTCGGCCTCGCCGTCCTCGCCTCGCTGGCGTCGCCCTGGCTGGCGAGCCGGGCGGTGGCGGACGCCTACGCGGCGCTCGAGCGGCGGGACCCGGACGATGCGGTCGACCGCGCCGACCGTGCACGATCGCTGAACCCGCTCGCCGTCGAGCCGATCTTCGCGCAGGCCGTGGCGGAGGAGGCGCGGGGGAACGACGGGGAGGCGCTCGAGCTCTACATCAGGGCGGTCGAGCTGCAGCCGAAGAACTCGCGTACGTGGTTCGAGCTCGGGCGCTTCGAGCTCGACGCTGGGCTGCGCGAGGCGGGGATCCGGCACCTGCTTCGCTCGCGGGAACTCGACCGCTGGGGGCCGTCGGACACCGTGCTCGGCAGGCTCGGCATTTGAGCGCACGGCGGGAGGCGGCGTTCGCGGCGGCGGCGGCCGTGCTCGCCTCCCTTGGCGCGACGATCTTCCTGCGGCTCTGGGATGCGGACCTGCGCGTCCCGTTCTCGTACTCCGGCGACGGGACGCTCAACCTGACGCTGATCAAGACCGTGATGGAGCGCGGCTGGTTCTACGAGAACCCGCGGCTCGGCGCTCCGAGCGGGCAGGAGCTCTACGACTACCCGGTGCTGAGCGGGGACGGGCTTCACGTCGTGCTTCTTCTGGCTCGCCGGGCTCTTCACGCGACGACCCGTCGGTCGTCGATGAACGTCTTTTTCGTCCTCACCTTCCCGCTCGTCCGCGGTCTGACGTACCTGGTGCTTCGGCGGCTTGCGGTGGGGCCGGTGGCCGCTCTGGTCATTGCCGTGCTCTACGCGCTCACGCCGTACCACTTCATGCGCGGGGAGGTGCATCTGTTCCTGGCGGCGTACTACGTCGTCCCGATCGGCGCGTACCTCGCGCTGTCGGTGCTCGATGGTCGGGCTCGGATCGGGCTGGCGACTGGCGGCGGCTGGCGGCGCTCGTGGCGCTAGCGTCCGGCTCGTTCTACTACTCGGCGTTCACGCGTCCTGCTCGTCGTCGTTGCGGCGGTGCTGCGGTTCTTCGCGTCGAGGGATCGGCGGGCGTTTCTTCCCGGCGGGGTTCGTCGTCGGCGTGATCCTGGCCGTGTCGCTCGTCCAGCTCGCGCCGACGATCGTCTACCGGGTGGCGAACGGGACGAACGAGGAGGTCGCGAAGCGCTACTGGTTCGAGAGCGAGAACTACAGCCTCAGGCTCACCCAGCTCGCTCCTGCCGATGGACGGGCACCGCATCGATGCGCTGGCCTCGCGCAAAGGCGGATACACCGAGCAGATTCCGCAGAACGAGGCGGCGGCGGCGTCGCTCGGGATCGTCGCGTCGGTCGGCTTCCTCGGGCTGCTCGCGGTCGTGATGCTGGCGCTTCGTCGGCGCGTGCCGGGCGTGACGCGCGGTATCGCGGACTCGCGATGCTGACGTTGGCGACATTCCTGGTCGCGACTACCGGCGGGTTCGCGACGCTGATGGCCGTCGTCTGGCCGCAGATCCGGGCGTGGAACCGCCTCTCGATCTTCATCGCGTTCTTCGCGCTCGCCGGCGGTGGCGCTCCTGCTCTAGTCGCTTGCGGCCGCGGCTGCCCGGCTCGGCGTTCGGTGCGTTCTCGCCGGGCTGTTCGTGCTAGGCGCGCAGGACCAGACGAGCGCCCTTTTCATCCCGCCGCATGCGGGCTCGCGGCCAGTACCGGGCCGACCGCGTTGTTCGCTCGGTCGAGGCGCAGCTGCCGGCTGGCGCGTCGGTCGTGCAGCTTCCCCACGAGCCCTTTCCCGAGCCGCCGCTCGGGCCGCGGCCGATCTACGAGCCGGTCAAGTCGTACCTCCACACGACCGGCTCCGCTGGAGCTAGGGCGCGATGCGCGGCCGACCCGAGGACTGGGCCGCTGCGAACGCGACGCGGCCCGCCGCGGAGCTTGTGCCGGCCGCGCGAGAGGCGGGCTTCGAAGCGATCCTCGTGGATCGGCTCGGGTACCCCGACGACGGCGCCGCGACGGAGACTGACCTGCGCGGAGTCCTGGGTGTCGACCCCGAGCGGAGCCCCGACGGGCGCTACCTCCTTTGGCGCCTCTGAGGTTCTAGGAGATCGCGGAACCGGACTCGCGCTCGAAGAAGTGCAGCCGCTCGACGTTGACGGCGAGCGGGATGCGCTCGCCCGGGTCGATCGAGGCCTGGCCGTCCAGCCGTGCGGTGAGATACGACCCGTTGTCGTTCTCGCCCCCCAGGATGTGGTCGGCGCGCGCACTTTCCGCCTTCGCGTCGAAGTGCAGGATCGTCTCGGCGCCGAGCGGCTCCGCCAGCACGGCGTCGACTTCGATCGTCGATTCGGGATCCGACGGCATGGAGCGGGCGTCGGCCAGAGCTTCGGGCCGCACCCCGAGGACGACATCCTTGCCGACGTACCGTCCGAGGCCGGGCCAGAGCAGCGGACGATCGGGGAGGTGGAGCCGGTGTTCGCCCAGCGTTGCGTAGAGCCCGCCGTTCTCGGCCTCGATGCGTGAGTGGACGAGATTCATCGCCGGCGAGCCGATGAAGCCGGCGACGAAGACATTCGCGGGCCGCTCGTAGACAGCCTGCGGCCGATCGACCTGTTCGACACCTCCGTCGCGCATGACGGCGACCCGGTCAGCCATCGTCATCGCCTCGGTCTGGTCGTGCGTGACGTAGAGCGTCGTCGTCTCGAGGCGCTGATGGAGCCGGGCGATGTACGCCCTCATCTCGACGCGGAGCTGGGCGTCGAGGTTGGAGAGCGGCTCGTCCATCAGGAATGCCCGCGGCTCACGGACGATCGACCTGCCCATGGCGACGCGCTGCCGCTGGCCGCCGGAGAGCTGTCGCGGTCGGCGGTCGAGCAGCTCGGTGATGCCGAGGATCTGCGCCGCCTGGGCGACGCGCTCCTTGATCGCGCGGCGCCGGACCCGGCGGATGCGCAGCGGGAAGCCCATGTTGTCGCGAACGCTCATGTGCGGGTACAGGGCGTAGCTCTGGAACACCATGGCGAGGTCGCGGTCGCGGGGAGCCATGTCGTTGACGACGTGCTCGCCGATGCGGATCTTCCCCTCGGTGACCTCCTCGAGCCCCGCAACCATCCGCAGCACTGTTGACTTTCCCGATCCCGACGGCCCGACCAGGACCATGAACTCGCCGTCCGTGATCGTCAGCGACACCTCGCGCACCGCCACGGTGCCGTTGTCGAAGACCTTCGTCACGCGATCGCACGAAATCGTCGCCATCTCAGCCTCCTCCGTTGTCTGACGCGTGGGCCGCGATGAGCTCCCGGTACCAGAGCGCGCTGCTCTTCGGAATGCGACGGAGCGTCTCGTAGTCGACGTACACGATCCCGAACCGCTTGGAGTACCCGTGCTGCCACTCGAAGTTGTCCAGCAGCGACCAGGCGCAGTAGCCGCGGACGTCGACTCCGTCGGCGATCGCGCGTTGGAGCGCCTCCAGGTGCGAGCGGAGGTACGCGAGCCGCTGTGGGTCGTCGACGAGCCCGTTCGTCGGGGGCACGTCCTCGAATGCGGCGCCGTTCTCCGTCACGATCAGCGGCAGGTCGCAGTACTCGCGCTTGACCCTGAGGAGCACCTCGTGCAGCGAGTCCGGCGTGACCTCCCAACCCATCGCCGTGGCGTCCTCGCCGGCGGGCGCCGAGCTGACCCCCAGGATCGGCTCGTCCGGATCGGCGAAGACGCGGGCGCTGAAGTAGTAGTTGATGCCGAGGAAGTCGATCGGCTCCGCGATCGTCTCCAGATCGCCGGGACGGATGGCGTCGAGAGGGCCGAAGCGCCGGGTGAGCTCGTCGACCATGTCGCCGGGGTACCCACCACGGAGCACCGGATCCAGGAACCACCGATTGTGAAAGCCGTCCATCAGCCGCGCAGCGGCTCGATCCTCGTCCGAATCGCTCAGCGGGTAGGCCGGCGTCAGGTTGAGCGTGATGCCGATCTCTCCCTCGGCGCCGGACTCCCGGAACGCCTGGACCGCGAGGCCGTGGGAGAGGAGGAGGTTATGGGCGACGCCGAGCGCCTTCGGCCAGTCCTGCTCGCCCGGTGCCTTCGACCCGAACCCGTACCCCTCGAACGCAGTCACCCAGGGCTCGTTCTGGGTCAACCAGCGGTCGCACGAGCCCTCCCAGCGCCTCGTACGTGACCGCTGCGTACTCGGCGAACCGGTGGGCGGTGTCTCGGTTCGCCCAGCCGCCCTCGTCCTGAATCGCCTGCGGCAGGTCCCAGTGGTAGAGGGTGGCGAGCGGCACGATGTCGCGCTCGCGCAGCGCCTCGCAGAGCCGGCGGTAGAAGTCGATCCCGGCTGCATTCGGCGTGCCCTTTCCGCTCGGGAAGAGCCGGGGCCAGGCGATCGAGAAGCGGTAGAGCCGGATGCCGAGCCCGGCCATCAGGTCGAGGTCCTCGACGTAACGGTGGTAGTGGTCGCAGGCGATGTCGCCGGTCTCGCCGTTGGCGACCCGGCCCGGAATCCGGCAGTAGCGGTCCCAGATCGACTCTCCGCGCCCGCCCTCGGTCGTCGCGCCCTCGATCTGGTACGCGGAAGACGCGACGCCGAAGCCGAATCCCTCCGGGAAGCGGCCGTTCATCCCTTCACCGAGCCCGAGGTCAAGCCGCGCACGAGCCAGCGCTGGGTGGCGAAGAACGCCACCATCACCGGAACCGTCGAGACGACGCCGGCGGCGAGGAGCTGCGCGTACTCCTGCTGGTAGTTGCTGATGAACGTCCGGATGCCGATCGGGATCGTCTCCGAGTCGCGCTCGGTGAGGGTGGCGGCGAAGAGGAGCTCGTCCCACGCGAAGAGGAACGCGTAGACGTAGGTGGCGATGATCCCGGGGGCTGCGTTCGGGAGGACGACGCGAACGAACGCCGAGAAGCGTGTGCAGCCGTCCACGAGGGCCGCCTCCTCCAGCTCGCGCGGAATGGCTATGAAGAACGCACGCATGAGGTAGATCGCGAGCGGCGTGAAGAACGCCGTGTAGACGAGGATCAGCCCGAGACGTGTGTCGTAGAGGTGGATCGGCGTGTTCTGGTTCAGCCAGATGAAGCCGAGGAAGATCGGCAGCAGGAACATCGAGCCGGGAATCAGCTGCGTCCCGACCACTGTCAGGCTGAAGGCGTCGGCGCCGCGGAACCGGAAGCGGGCGAGCGCGTAGCCGGCGGAGCTCGCGAACGCCGTCGCCAGGAGCGCCGCCGCCGAGCAGACGACGAGGCTGTTGACGAAGTAGCGCTCGAAGTCGACGGTGTCCCACATCTCCCTGAACGCGGCCGTCGTCGGGTGGAGGAAGTCGTACGTGCCGTTGGCGAGGTCGCCGTCGGTCTGGAACGCGCCGAAGATGAGCCAGACGACCGGCGCGACGAGGACGGCGATGACGGAGTACGTCAGGAGGTTGAGCCCCCAGTTGCCGAGCCTGCGGCCCCAGCGCGGGCTGATGCTCAGCGCGCTCACGTCGTCGCCACCAGGTCACGCTTGAACGCGCGATACCAGATCGCGACCCAGACGAGCATCGCGATCATCATCAGCGTCGAGACCGCCGCGCCGTACCCGATCAGCTGGTTCGTGAACGACTGCCTGACGATCAGTGTCATCAGCAGGTCGGCGTACGGGCCGGGGTTGCTCCCGAGCATCACGAACGGGATCGCGAACATGTACGCGCTGTAGATGACGCCGAACAGCAGCTGGATCGCGATCAGCGGACGCAGCAGGGGCAGCGTGATGTACCGGAAGCGCTGCCAGGCGTTCGCGCCGTCGATCGCGGCCGCCTCGTACATGTCGTCCGGGATCGCCTGCAGCCCGGCGAGGAAGACCAGGCCCACGAACGGCAGCCCGCGCCAGATCGTGGGGATGATGATCGCCCACATCGAGTTCTCGCCCAGGAGCCAAATCGGACGGTCGTCGAGGACGTGCGTGTAGTCGACGAGGACGCGGTTGATGATTCCGGTGTCGCTCTGCCACATGAACTGCCAGAGCAGGGCGACCACGAAGCTCGGGACGACCCACGGCGCCAGCATCAGCGTCCGACAGATCCGCCGGCCCGGAAACTGCCGGTTGAGCAGCAACGCGATCCCCAGGCCGGCGCTCAGCGTGATCCCGACCGTCCAGGCGGTGAAGTAGAGGGTGTTCCTGACCGCGTCGATGAAGCCCGGACGCAAGGGGTTCTCGCTGTCGAACAGGATCTCCCGGAAGTTGTCGAGCCCGACGAACGGCGCCCGGAACAGCAGATAGAAGGTGAAGAGGTTGACGTCGAGGAACGCGAGGTAGACGCCGGCCGCCGTCGGCACGATGTGCACGGCGACCATGAACAGCAGCGCCGGCAGGACGAGGGCGTAGGCGAAGCGGTGCCGCCGCCACGAGCGCAGGAGCCTCAGCCGCCTGGTCGGCTTCTCTGCGGGCAGCGTCTTCGCGACCATTTCGTTCATCGTCTCAACGGAGCAGGCGGGCGCCGCCCCAGGGAGCGCGGGGGGTAACGCGCTCCCTGGGGTCGCGAGCGTCCGTCTAGCCTCCCTGCGCGAGCAGCGCGTTCGCCTCCCGGGCAGCTGCCTGCAGCTCGGCTACGAGTGCGTCTCGGCTGTACGGTCGCCGGCCTTGTCCAGCGGCCGTGTCGAGGATGTTTCCGAAGCGGGTCTTGTAGACGTTCTCGATCGGGCCCCACTGCGGGATCGCTGCGTAGGTCCGACCGTGCGTGATCGCCTGGTAGAACGCGGCCTGGTTGGCGTTGACCTTGCCCTGCTTCTTCTGCGGTGCAAGGCGGGCGGGGAACATGCCCATCAGCCGCGCATAGGCGAGCTGTGTGTCGTCACGCGACAGGAACTTGATCAAGCGCCAGGCCTCGCTCTTGTGCCTGGACTTCTTGAACATCATCAGGTTCGAGCCGCCGACGAAGGTGTAGAACTTCCCGGTCGGCCCGACGGGCATCTGTGCGACGCCGATGTTGCCGCGGGCCTCGCGCACCCACGCCTCGTCGTCCGCCCGCTTGGCCGAAGCGAGCACCCACGGGCCGCCGATCCACGTTGCGATCCGGCCGCCCTTGAACTGCTCTTCGACCTGCGGTGCATTCCGTTCGAGCGATGACTTCAGGAACACGCCTGACGGGATCAGGTCGGCGAAGTACTTCACGCCTCGAACCGCCTGAGGGCTGGTGATCGCTGCGCTTCGCCGATTCTTCGCGCAGCTCGGTCCCGCCGGAGCCCCAGACGAACGGCATGATGTGGTGGACGAGGTCCCACGCGGTCTTGCCGGGCTGTCCGAAGGGCGCGATCGGGCCGTCCCTTGAACGACTTGACGCTCCTCAGCTTCATCAAGGTGCGCCTGAAGGAGGCCCAGTCCTTGAAGGCGGTCTTCGGATTGATCCCGGCCTTCCGGTAGATGTCCTTGCGGTAGTAGATCGTCCGTGCCTCCGTGAACCACGGCACACCCCAGACGGCGCTGCTGCCTGCAACGCCGCTCGTCGCCCAGACACCCGGCGCATAGGCCTTCCGGCCACCGATCTCGCCGACACGGTTGGCGAGGTTGTCGAAGCCGCGGAGCATCGCGAAGTACGGCACCTGCGTCGTGCCGGCCTGTGTGACGTCCGGTGCCTCTCCCGACAGCGCGGCGTTCGTGATGCGCTGGTACTGCACGTCCCAGCCGACGAGCTCGACCTGGACGTTGATCCCGGTCTGGCGCTCGAACGGCGCCAGGATGCGCTCGGTGTCGCGTACCGGCTCGGGGCCGTTGTTCATGATCCAGAGCCTGAGCGTCACGGCCGGCGCATCGGAGCGGGCCATGGCAGCCGGCAGGACCGTCAGGGGGACGAGCGCGACCAGGAGCACGACGATCAGCGTTAGCCGTCTCCGGTTCACTCTGCTTTCCATCGTGTCGTTCCTCCTTCCGTCATCAAAAAACGATTTCGTTTCGGTCGAACCCCCTGTGGTCGTGTCCCGCGTACCACCTCCTCAGCTGTCGGGCTCGCCGGCGACCGCTTCGTGCCGGCCGGTGGAGTCGCGCACGACGAGCTCGACGGGGAGTGTGAGGCCGGGAGGCGGAGCCCCGTCTTTCTCGATCATGCGGAGTAGCGCCTCGGCCGCCGCGGTGCCGAGGCCGAGCTTGTCCTGTCGGATCGTGGTCAGCGCCGGCTGCATCAGCGCAGCCAGCTGGATGTCGTCGAAGCCAACGACGGCGATGTCTGCCGGCACGGTGAGCTTGGCCTGCTGGATCGTCCGGATGGCGCCGGCGGCCATCAGGTCCGACGCCGCAAACACCGCCGTCGGCGGCTCGGGGAGGGCAAGAAGTTCCTGCATCGCGGCGGAGCCGCTCTCGAAGTAGAAGTCGCCCTCGTGGACGTACTCGTCGCGGTACGCCAGCCCGAGGCGCTCGAGAGCCTCTCGGTAGCCGACGAGCCGGTCCATGCCGACTCTCTTGTCGGTCGGGCCCGTGATCGGTGGCGATCCGCTCGTGGCCGAGCTGGTCGCAGATGTTCGATCGCCAGTCCGGCGCCGCGGGCGTTGTCCGAGATCACGAATCCGGTGCGTTTTCCAACGAGGTCGAGATCGACCGCGACGCACGGAATCGCCGAGCGGGCGAGCCTCTGAGCGTCGGCGTCGCCCTGCTCGACGCCCATCAGTACCACCCCGTCGACGCGGTGGTGGCGAGAGCGCTGGAGGTACGAATGGGTTCCGAAACCGTTTCCGGGCTCTTCCGTCGCGAGCAGAAGCAGGTCGTACCCGCCGGCTCCGAGCCTACGCTTGAGCCCGACGAGGACTTCCTGGAAGAACGGGTGCTGGATGTCGGGATGATCGACGCCGGTCGCGAGGACGACTCCAACGACGTGAGACCGCTTGGTTACGAGGGTTCTGGCCGCTGCGTCGGGTGTGTACTCGAGCTCTTGCGCGAGCTTGAGCACGCGCTTCCGGGTCGTCGCACTGACGTCGTCGTAGTCGTTCAGGACTCGCGACACGGTCGCAACCGAGACTCCGCTCAGTTCCGCAAGTTCTCGAATCGTGGCGATTTTGCGACTCCTTCCGAAAACGTTTCCGGTGGATCAAACCACTGTCGCAGAGCCATGTCAAGGGCCGTCCGCGAGGGCGCTATCTCCTCTGGCGCCTCTGAGGCCAAGTAACAGACTGTTACTAAGTGGCTTTGGGCTGGCGATCCGCTCTCGGAGCGGGCGCCCGGAGCTTCGAGCGGCAAGTAACAGACTGTTACTTGCCCGTTTCGGGCCGGCGCTGGGGCTACGCGCCGACGACGACCGCGACGTGCGCGCCCATCAGCTGGCGCACGTTCATCCCGTCGAGCGGGCCGACGATTTTGATCCGCAGGTCGCGCGCCAGCCGCATCGCCTCGCCGCGGTACCCCGGCCGGTACATGACGACCGAGCGGGTGTAGTCGGTCCGGTTCGCGTTTCCGACATCGCCGATCGAGTAGCCGCGCGCCTCGACCTGCGCGGCCGTCGCGTGTGCGGCGCCGGAGACCCCGTTCCCGTTCAGGATGAGGACGCTCGTCTCGCCGCGCGCGAGCTGTGGCTTCGAGCTGCCGATCTTCGGCTTCGGCTTCGCCTGGGTCTCGATCCCTAGGGTGCGCTGCTGGGCGGTGTCGCGCATCCGTTCCGACAGCGGCTTGCCGAGAAGCGCAACCCCGAGGATCAGGATCAGGACGAGCTCGAAGGCCGCGACCGTGCACGCCACGATGGTGGCGGTCCGCCAGGGGTGGACGAGGGTCTCGGGCTGCGGCATGCTCATCGACTGCTCCATCGGCGCAGGCTTTGTTCGCCTGGACCCCGCACTATCCTCCCGCCATGTTCGTCTCCTTCGAGGGCCTCGACGGCTCGGGCAAGACGACGCAGGCCGAGCTCCTGGCCGAGACGCTCGAGAAGGAGGGGCGCACGGTGGTTGCGACGCGCGAGCCCGGAGGGACGCCGCTCGGCGAGCGCGTGCGCGATCTTCTCCTCGACGGCGACGGGATGTCGCCCTGGACCGAGGCCGCCCTCTTCACGGCCGCCCGCGCCGAGCTCGTCGACCAGGTGATCGGCCCCAAGCTGGCCGAAGGCGCCGAGGTCGTGTCCGACCGGTTCCTGGACTCGTCGCTCGTCTACCAGGGGATCGCGCGCGGCCTCGGGATCGAGCGCGTGCTCGCGCTGAACCTCGACGCGATCCGCGGGATCCTCCCGGACGTCACCTTCCTGCTCCTCGTCGACGTCGAGGAGGCGGTCAAGCGCTCGAGTGGAGCCCGCGACCGGATCGAGCGCGAGGGCGACGCCTTCATGACCCTCGTGGACAACGGCTACCGCCAGCTCGCCGGGCTCTTCCCCCAGCGCGTCGTCGCGCTGAGCGGCGACCGGCCGGTGCACGACATCGCGAAGGAGGTTCTCGAGCATGTTCGAGAACGTGCCGGAGCAGGCTGAGGCGAAGGCACTCCTCGAGGCGGCGCTCGCCGAGGGGGCGGCCCACGCGTACCTCTTCCACGGGCCGCCGGGCGTCGGGAAGCGCGGGCTCGCCGTGGCGTTCGCCGCCGAGCTGCTCGGCGAGCACGAACGGGTCGCGCGCGGGTCGCATCCGGACCTGTACGTCCTGGAGCCGCTCGGCGACCAGATCCGAATCGACGCGATCCGCGAGCTTCGCCGCGACCTCCACATGCGACCGTTCGAGGCGGACCGGCGCGTCTACCTGATCTTCGGCGCGCACTCGATGAACGAGGAGGCCGCGGACGCGCTGCTCAAGGACCTCGAGGAGCCGCCGCCCTACGCGGTGATCGTGCTCGTCGCGGACGACGTCGGCCCCTTGCCGGAGACGATCCGGTCCCGCTGCCAACCGGTTCCGTTTCGGCGGCTGTCCGAGCGCGCGATTCGCGCCGTGGTCGAGGAGCGCGCCCCGGGGCTCTCGGAGAACCAGACCGCGGCGCTTGCGCGGGTCGCCGCCGGACGGCTGGACCGGGTCGCGCGGCTGCTGGATCCCACGGCGGCCGAGCGGCGCTCCAACCTGATCGCGCTCGCGCGTGCGGTCTACCGCGACGCCGACTTCGTGCCGGCCGAGGCGTCCGCCGCACTCATCGAGGCCGCCGCCGAGCGGGCGAAGGAGGCTCGGGCGAAGGCGGAGGAAGAGCTCGAGGGCCTGGAGCTGACGGACCGCGAGGCCGAGCAACGGCTGCGGCGCGCGGCCCGTGGCGCCGAGCGCGAGGAGCTGCTGCTGGCGCTGGAGGAGCTCGCGGCCTGGTACCGCGACCTGATCGCAGTGAGCGTCGGCGCCGAGCGGGCGGCGATCCACGTCGACCACCTCGCCGAGCTCCAGGAGGACGCAACCGAGGACCGGGCGGCGTCGGCCGAGGTCGCCGCGGAGATCGTCCGCGAGCAGTGGCGCCTCTTGGAGGAGCTCCAGCTGCAGGCGCCGCTCGCGTTCGAGGCGCTGTTCGTCCAGCTCAGGCGGGCGTTCGCGGGCTCGCTGATCGCCGCCTAGGACGAAGAACAAACGCGTCTAGACTGATTTGCAATCTGCCCAGGAGTAGTGATGGGTCGGCGCTGGTTGATGCTGGGATGGGTGGCTGTCGTCGCCACGTCGGGGGCGCTGCTTCTCGGTGCCGCCACGGCGCGGCCGGCGCTCGACGGGCCCGGATTCGTCGTCGGGTTCAGCGAGGACCTGCCCAGGGCGATCGGCCCCGACGCGGTCACGCCGGCGCGCGACCTCGGCGCGAAGGCGTTCCGGTTCACGCTCCAGTGGGCGCCGGGTCGGATTCGAGTGGCGGACAGCGACATCGCCAACTTCGAGGACGCTGTTCGTGACACGGCGGGGATGGGAGTCGTCCTGGCCGTGTACAGCTACCCCAACGCGCAGCATGCGCCGAAGACCCCAGCCGCACGCGACGAGTACTGCGCGTACGTCCGGGACGCGCTCACCCGGCTTCCGTCCATCCGGGACGTGGTGATCTGGAACGAGCCGAACAAGAGCCAGTTCTGGTCGCCGCAGTCGGCCGAGGCGCCGGTTGCCTACGAGGCGCTGCTGGCGCGCTGCTACGACGTCCTCCACTCGGCGTTCGCCGAAGTGAACGTCATCGGCTTCGCGCTTTCGTCGACCGGGAACGACGACAGCGGCTCGCACTCGCCGGGCGCCTTCATCCGAGCGGTCGGAGATGCCTACCGCGCGAGCGGACGGACGCGACCGCTCTTCGACACCGTCGGCCATCACGTCTACGGCTTCACGGCGTCCGAGCGGCCCTGGCGCAGGCACATCGGCTCGAAGGTCCTCTCGCAAGGCGACTGGAACAAGCTCATGTACAACCTCTGGCTCGCCTTCGGCGGCACCGCGCAGCCGATCCCGGGCGCCGGCGGCGTGGGCATCTGGTACATGGAGGGCGGCTCGCAGACGGCGATCGACACCGAGAAACAGGCGGCGTACTCGGGCACGGAGAATGTCGCCGTCGTCCCCGACTTCCTGGGCGGGGAGCCCGACGCGCCTCCACCGCCCGAGACGAGCGCCGCCCCGGACCAGTACACGCAGGTGCGCGACACCATTCGCCTGGCCGCCTGTCAGCCGTACGTCCACGCCTACTTCAACTTCCTGCTCTTCGACGAGCCGAGGCTCGGCGGCTGGCAGTCGGGCGCCTTCTGGGCCGACAGGACGCCGAAGGACTCGCTGCCCGGCTTCCGCCAGGCGATCGCGGAAGCGAACTCGGGCACGGTGGACTGCAGCGCGCTCAAGGGCGGACGCCCGAGCGCGGACTTCACGCCTCCCTCGACGCCGGCCGAGCTCGAGGCGGTCGCGCAGCAAGGCCCGCTCCGGGTCGAGCTGAGCTGGAGCCCGAGCACCGACGATCTGAGCTCTGTCGGCTACCGCATCTACCGGAACGGCGCCCACGTGGGCACGAGCTCTGCGACAGAGTGGACGAACATGGCCGTGGCGCCCGAGACGACGTACTCGTACACCGTGCGTGGCCTCGATTCCGCGGGAAATCTCGGCGGCGCCTCGACGGCCGTCACCGTCACATCGGGCACGAGCGACCCGCCGCCTCCGCCGGCCCCGCCGGCTCCGCCCGTCCCACCGCCTCCGCCGGTGCTTCCACCTCCGCCCGTGCCGCCTCCGCCGGTGCCGCCGCCCCCGGAAGCCAGGTCGCCATCCGGGATCACGAGGACAGGCACGGCGCGCCGCGACATTCTCCGAGGCACGCCGGGGCCGGACGTGCTGCGTGGCCTCGGCGGCGCCGATCTCCTCGTCGGCGGCCGCGGGCCCGACCGGCTACTCGCTGGGGCGGGCAACGACGTCGTTCGTGCCAGAGACGGGGTACGGGACAGGATCGCCTGCGGTCCCGGCCGCGATCTCGTGGTCGCGGATCGCGTCGATCGCATCGCTCGCGACTGCGAGCTCGTTCGCCGTTGATACTGGCGACTCGATGATGATCACCGAGCGCTCGAAGCGCGTGATCCCCTTCCGCGAGCACGACGCAAAGCGGGTCGGCGAAGGCTGCTTCTACCTCGACCTGATCGTCTGGTTGAACGGCGACGGGATCGAGCTCGGGGATCGGGTCGGCTTCAACTACGGCTGCTACGTGAACGGCTACGGCGGCCTCCAAATCGGCGACCGCTCGATCATCGGCCCCTACTCGATGATCCATACCGCCAATCACGAGATGGATCCGGGACTGCCGATCGTCGATCAGGGCTGGACGAAGCAGCCGGTGGAGATCGGCTTCGACTGCTGGATCGGCATGGGCACCTGCATCCTCCCCGGTGCACGCATCGGAGACGGGTGCATCGTCGGAGCCGGCAGCGTCGTCGTCGCCGGCGAGCTCGAAGGCAACACCATCGCGGTCGGAAACCCAGCGCGCGTGATCAAGCGCCGCTGATGCGCATCCTCTTCCTGCAGCAGCAGCCCTGCGTTCGTGCGCTCAAGTACTCCGTCGCGCTTCGTGGTGCGCTGCCGGGAATCGCTCTCGGTTTCGCCTACCAGGGCAAGACCCTGAGCGGGTGGTACGGCTCGGGCGACGAGCTCTTCGAGCGCTGGTGGAACCTCGGCGAAGACCCGGCCAAGACCCTTCAGGCCGTCGTCGACGAGTTTCGACCCGATCTCATCCACAGTCACAACCTTCCGGACTCCCTGACTGCGATCGCCCTCGAGCTCGTTGCCGGCCGCGTTCCCGTCGTCCACGACGTCCACGATCTCCAGAGCCTGCGTCGGACGCCCTACGAGAACGGCTTCCCGGAGCCGCGGGAGACCCTCGCTCTCGAGCAGCTCGCGATCGAGCATTGCTCGGCGCTGGTTGCGGTCTCGGAGGAGCTCCTCGACGAGATTCGCGGCCGTTATCGACCGACTGCACCGACACTCGCATTCCCGAACTACGCCCTCCGGCGTGACCTGCCGCCGGTGCTCGCGCCCGCCCGGCGCCGGAACGGCCACCGGCCGCGGATCGTCTACCAGGGGACGCTCTCGATGAACGGGGGCCACTACGACCTCCGCGAGATCTTCCGCTCGATCGTGCGTGAGGGCCTCTCGCTCGACGTCTATCCGTCGCGCCCTGTGCCCGCCTACGCCGAGCTTGCGAGCGAACCGGCCGGCCTGCGGCTGCACGCAACGCTTCCACTGCGGCAGCTCCTCGCCGAGCTGACGGAGTACGACTTCGGCTGGGCCGGCTTCAACGCGGCGCTGAACGGCGCGCACCTCGACACCTGCCTCCCGAACAAGGCGTACGAGTACGTCGGGTGCGGATTGCCCGTCCTGACCCTGCGGCACCGCGCGCTCTCACGTCTCGTCGGCGAGGGCTCCCTCGGCGTGAGCCTCACGACGCTCGACGACCTCGGGGGACAGTTGGCGGCGATTGACGTCGTCGAGGTTCGGCGCCGCATCGCGAGCGCGCGCTTCGAGCTCACGGTGGAGGCGAACATCCACCGCCTGATCGAGCTCTACCAGTCGGTCTCCTAGACCTGAACGTAGCGGGCGCCGAGAGTGGTCGCGAGCGTCCGATGTGCGGGCGAGGTTCCCACGAGAACCGATCGCGAGGGATCGACAGCGTGCTTCCTTGCGAAGGCGAGCGGCAGGCCCGGAAGCGGCGGCCGGCACCAGCAGGTCGGCGGGCCGGCCGGGTGCGGGCACAACGCGCTCTCGACCGGGCCGGTGGCCTCGGCAGAGAGGAGCGCGACGAGCTCGGCGAGCTCTCCAACGGTGCCGTCGGGGCTCCAGTCGAAGATCAGGTGAGGCGCGCTGCGATCGCCTTGGTCGACAGCGCCTTTCCTCACCGCGGCCGCTGCGACGAAAACACCCGCCTGCGCTCGTCGGGTCGGCGGTGTCCGCTCGAACGGCATCTGCTCGACGCCGGCGAATCCCTCGTCGGCCGCAGGTGGCTCGAGCTCGCGAAGCGTGCGCATCTGGGACGTCGGGGCGTGCACGCCGGGCTCGCGCCGCGCAACTGCCCGCAGCTCCTCGGGAGACGGAAGCGAGCCGAAGCGCTCGAGCAGCCGCTCGACCAGGTTGACCTGCGCCTGGGCGAGCGGCGTGTCGAGCCAGATGCACCGTGTCGGGATCCCGTGTCGGCTCGCGACGTCGAGGACGTAGCTCCGCGCGGCGCGCGTGAGGTACGTGTTGTCGAGGACGAACCGCCGAGCGCCTGACGACAGCTCCTCGTCGAGCGCGCCGGCGAGGTCACGAAGGGTTCCTCCGAGCTCGTCGCGGTTGAGGCGGAGGTAGCCGCGGGCGACGTATTCCTCCGCGACTCGGCTCTTCCCGGCGCCCGGGATGCCCATGACGACGACGATCTCGGCGTCGTCGGCCGGGCGGCGCCGCTTCCGGGGAGCCAACCGAGGCTCGCCGAACGCATCGGCCAGGAGGGCCCGGTCGGTGTCCGTGAGGCCGAGGCTCGCGGCGCGGGCTGCCGAGCGCGCGGTCTCCGGCCGGCGCGCGCCGGGGATCGCCACTACCCCGGGCGAGAGCTGGAGTAGCCAGGCGAGCGCGACCTCCCATGGGGTCAAGCCTCGAGCGTCAGCGACCTCGGCCAGCTCCCGGCGACGCGCGAGGCGGCCGGCGCGCCGGGGTCCCCCGAGCGGCGAGTGGGCGATGACGGCGATGCCTCTCTCGGCGCAGCGGTCGACAACACCGCCTCTGAGCGCATGGTCGTCGTACGGACTGAGCGCCACCTGGACGGCCGTGATCGGGGCGAGCTCGAGCGCTTCGTCCAACTGGGTGCGGTTGACGTTCGAGAGACCGACGTGCCGCACGAGCCCTTCGTCTGCGAGCCGGGCCAACGCACGCACCGAGGTGCGCCACGGGGTCCGCGGATCGGGAACATGGATGAGGTAGAGGTCGATCGCGAGGCCGTCGAGAGCGGCGAGGCTCGCCTCGCAATCTGCGCGGATCGCCTTCGCGCGGCCGTCGGGGATCCAGCCGCCACCGGCCCGCGACATGCCGCCCTTGGTCACGATCCGCGCGGTGGCCTCGGCCTTCGCGCGGCGGAGACCATGGGCGAGCAGCCGTTCGTTGTCCCCGTACGCCCGCGCGGTGTCGAAGACGGTGATTCCCGTCTCGGCGGCGGCCGCGATCGTCTCGAGAGCCTGCTCCTCGTCACGGTCCTCGTCCGTCGACATCCGCATGCAGCCGAGACCGATGCGGAGCTCCGAGGCGGCGAGCCAGCCGGCGTGAGTCAGGCCGGTGTCCTAACGGCGCTCGTTGCCGCGCTTGTAGTTGCCCGTCGCTCTGGCCATGACTTGCTGCGGATCGTCGCGCGCGACCTTGGCGAGAAACCGCTCGGCCGCGCCGCCGCGGAGCGTCGCCGCCGTCCTCCCGCGGTGCGTGATCAGGACGTCGCCGCCCCGAATGCGGTACTCGAAACCGGTCGGAGGAGGCATGCGTTCACGCTATCGAGAAGCGCTCGAGGCGCGGCTAAACTGGGTGGCCCGCCGACGTAGCTCAGCTGGTAGAGCACTTCACTCGTAATGAAGGGGTCCCCGGTTCGAGTCCGGGCGTCGGCTTCTCACGATTTCCAGGGATTTTCCACGCTGGACAACGGCGGGAACCGTTGGGCGGGTACGAAACGGGTACATCTCTGGACGCCGTCCCCTCTGGTGAAGGGGTCCAGTCGGGGCGACATTTTGTGCCTATTTGCAGGAATTTCGAGAATTGCGTGTGCGCCGACGTTTCGGATCGGGAGCCCCGGAAGTGCCCGCGCGGTGACGCGCGTGCCCGGGCTTCCCCGGCTCTCGTCGGACAGAGTGCCTGACGGTCTTCCCTCACGCGGATAGGAGACGAACGCTACGACTCCCTGACGAGTAGGAAGACCCCTCAGGACACACGCGTGTGCCGTACCTCGATGCCTCGACGCGCAGAGTTCCATTCGCCGCGCGCTGGACTACGAGGGTGTAGTGAGGGATCCTTCGGCCTCCATGTCGTCGGGTGAGGCGGATCCCGCGTAGGCGGCCTCCCGGACGGCCGTGTCCGACTCGAGCACGGTACCGAGGGCGCCGGCGACAGTGGCAAAGGAAGCTGCGAACCAGGCGAGCGTGACGTAGTCGCGCGCCGACGTGTCGCGGCCGAGCGCGTCCGCGAGCACCGGCGCGGTGATCACGAGTACGGCGCCCGCGAGGACGAGAACGAAGAGCGCTGCGTAGAGCGACGCGATCCCGATCGTGACGGTCAGGGCCGTCGTGACGTTGAAGAGGAGCACCTGGGCGCGGGCGCGCGGATCGGGCGCGCGCTCCCACAACTCGTGCGCGACGATCACAGCGACGATCGTCACCGCAAGCGAGGCGAGGCACACGGCCAGGAGCCGCCACCAACTGAGCGCTGCTGAGAGCCGCCACATGTCGGACGCGACGATGCCGTAGGCTCCCGCGGCAAATGCCGCGGCGAGCACGCCATAGAGCCTCGCCGCCAAGCGCCAGGGCCGGTTCGCGCGCACCATTCCCGCCAGCAAGCGGAGATGCCCGAAGATCACCGTCGGCACGTAGGGGAACCTCGAAACGTCCTCGGCATCGGCGGCGATCTCACGCAACGAGCTCCCCGCACCGACAAGCTCCCCGGCCAGCTCGCGGAGCACGAGCCGAAGCCGCCGCTTCAGGTGCAGAGGGCCGAGCGCCGGCAACGAGACGAGGGCGACCCCGTGCGTGCGGCTGACGTGACGCGAGACCGGGCGGCTGCCGTGCCGTAGTGGGAGATCGGTGACGACGACGGCGAAGTCCCAGCCCCGCTCGAGCAGCGCGCGCCGCGCCGCCTCGACGAGCTGGGTTGTCTCGGCCGGCGGGACCGCGAGCCGGTCGACGACGAACTCCGTCCGCCAGCCGAGCGCGCCGTGCGCCTCGCGCAGGTCCTCGGCCAAATCGTCGGCGATCCTGGTCGAAACCTCCTCGGGCAGGCCGGGCGCGACGAGCACGCCCAGCCTGACACTTCGTTCAGGCTCGCTCACGCCGAGTGCGTCGCCTCGGCCTTTCTTCGATCACGTTGGCCCCGCGCCTCCTCGCGCGTGCGCCCGTGGCCATGTGCGCCGTGGACCTCCGGGATCGAGGCGACGATCGGGCCGTCCTCGCCCGGGTCGTAGACGATCGTCACGGGAGGCGACTCGCTCATGTCGACAACGTAGCCGAGTGCCCTCGGTGGGCCTTGATCGGACTCGAGCAGTCGAGAACGGCCCGTACCGTCCAAAGCCGGGGTCGGGCCTCGAATCGTGTGGGCCGGTATGGGGCCGGTTGTCGGGTGAAGGACCCTCGCCTGGGCCAGTGTTCGTGAATGTCACCCGCGTTTGCGGCGGTTAGCCTTAACGGCCGTGCGGGAGGGCTCGGGACAGCTTGTCCTTCGCGAGATCGAAGATCGTGATCTCGGCGTGCTGTTCGAGCACTCGAGCGATCGCGAGGCTATACGGATGGCGGCGTTCACCTCGCCGGAGGCCGATGATCGAACGACCTTCGAGCGACGGTGGGCGCGGCTGAGGAGCGACGCCTCCACGACGAACAGGGTCGTCGAGATCGACGGTCGAGTTGTGGGTCACATTGCGAGCTTCGACTTGGAGGGTCACCGCGAGGTCACCTATTGGATCGGCCGGGAAGATTGGGGCCGCGGCTTTGCCACGTGTGCCCTCGAGGAGTTCTTGCAGTTGGAGGCAACCCGTCCGCTTTACGCTCGCGCTGCGAGCGACAACGCCGCCTCGATTCGTGTGTTGACGAAGTGCGGTTTCCTTCTCGTGGGCGAGGGGCGCGGGTTCGCTTATGGGCGCGGCGAGGAAACGGACGAGGTCGTGCTCCGACTCGATGCATGACCCAACTACGCTTGGCTGGACCGAGCGAACCCCTCGCCTGGGCCAGCGTTCCGGAATGTCGCTTGAGGACGTGAGGCTGTATCTGGCCGGAGCCGATGAGTTTTGGGTGGTCTACCAGTCTCTTACCGCGTACGGATCCGTAGGCGACTCGAAGGTTCCCGCCTGGAATGACTGACTCAGGGAGGCAGCTTGAGGCTTCTTCTCACGTCCGCTGGCATCAAGAACACGAGCATCGAGAACGCGCTGGTCGACCTACTGGGCAAGCCGATTGCCGAGTCCAACGCCCTCTGCATTCCCACCGCGGCGTACGGGCACCCCATGGCCGGTCCTGGCGCGGCATGGCGGTTCATCAGCGGACAAGAACCCAGGTGCCCAATGTGCGAGCTGGGTTGGAAGTCCTTGGGAGTGCTGGAGCTCACTGCGCTGCCGAGCATCGGTGAAGAGCGCTGGGTCCCGTGGGTCCGGGAGACAGACGTGCTGCTGGTGAATGGCGGCGACGCCCTGTACCTGTGCCACTGGATGCGGCTGTCCGGGCTGGCGGATCTCTTGCCGTCACTGCGCGAAACGGTCTGGGTGGGGCTGAGCGCTGGGAGCATGGTGATGACCCCCCGTATCGGGGAGGACTTCGTCGGGTGGAAGCCGCCCACCGGTGACGACAGCACGCTGGGAATCGTTGACTTCTCGATCTTCCCGCACCTGGATCACGAGGACCTGCCGGACAATTCCATGGCCAATGCAGAACGATGGGCGGCCGGGATCCCAAATCCGGCGTATGCGATTGACGATCAGACCGCCATCAAAGTGACCGACGGCACCGTCGAAGTCGTCTCCGAGGGGCACTGGAAGCTGTGCACCCCCAGCCCGCAAGCAAGCGAATCGGCGGGAACATCTCTGAGCTAGAAGCCATCCTTCAGCGACGTTGGACGCACAGCATCAGAACACGAGTCGGTCGTCGAGGTAGCTCGAGACCGGCCAAGTTCCGTGAGATGTGTTCGAGATCACGGTGCGCGTGACGTTCGATTGCGGCTCGTGCATTGAGCGAAAAGAGACTCCTGCATCCATCCCCGTCAACAGCACGGCGTCGGCGGACGCGTGCAACCAGAACCCGAGGCCGTACCGCCTCGACTTGGACGAGACATCGCTGCGAGGGCGAACCATCTCCGCGACCCAGTCATGCGACACGATCCTTCCATCGAAGAACGCTGTCCAGAGTGACCTGATGTCAGCGGCGGTCGAGTAGATGCCTCCGTCACCCGATCCTCGGACGGGCAGATGGAAGACGTTCGTCCTCCACGTGTCGTTGCCCTCGAGGTAGCCACGAGCCGTTCGAGCCGGGAGCTCGTCCGAGCGCAGGAAGGCGGTGTCGCGCATCCCCGCGCGCTCGCAGACGCGGCACTGCACGAGCTCGTGGAAGGGAGTGCCGGTCGCGCGCTCGGCGATGAGCGCGAGCACGACGTAGCCGCTGTTGCAGTAGGCAAAGCGTTCGCCGGGCGCGAACTTCGGTGGGTGGCCGTCGAGAACCGCGAGGTAGTCCTCTGTCGTCGCGAGCTCGTGCGCGGGGACGGGCATCAGATACTCATCGAGATTGAGGCCAAGCTCCTCGTCGAGGTAATCCCCGATCCCTGAGCGATGTGCGAGTAGGTGCTCGACGGTTACTCCGTTGCCCACGAGCGGGATGTCCTTCCCGAGAACCGAACGCGCCGTCGTCGTGAGCTGGAGCGTGCCATCTTCTACGAGGCTGACCACGGTGAGGGCTGTCAGGCCCTTCGTTCCGCTCGCCAGCGCAAAGCGTGTGTCGACCTCGTTCGGGATGTCGTAGCTGCGGTGCGCCAGCCCGTACGCCTTCACGATCTCGACCCTGTCGCCACGATCAACACGAACGACACCCGAGAACCCCGTCTCCGAGGCAATCACGTCGAGTTCGAGCTCCCCAGTGGACATCGACCGGAAGCTACCCGAGCGTCCCTGCCGTCACTCCAAGCCAGAGACCTTCCGGGTGCCGGTGCCCCAGCGTTCGTGAGTACATCCTGAACCGTGGGTTAGATGTTCGTCGTTACTGACGAGCAGTACGCTCGCGGAATGCGACCTCTTCGGTACTCCATCAACGTCACGTTGGACGGGTGCTGCGATCATCGTGCAATCCCCGCGGACGAAGACTTGCATCGTCACGCGGTCGAGCTCCTCAACCAGGCCGATGTCCTTCTCTTTGGCCGGGTGACGTACGAAATGATGGAATCAGCGTGGCGGCCGCCGGCGCCGACGGGAGCGAGACCTGATTGGACGGAACCCTTCGCCCAGACGATCAACGCGGCAAAGAAGTACGTCGTGTCGAGCACGCTGAAGGAGGTCGATTGGAACGCGGAACTCGTGCGCGGGGATGTGGGCAAGGCCGTAGAGCAACTCAAGCGGGAGTCGGGCAAGGGACTGTTGGTGGGGGGTGTGAAGCTCCCACTGGCGTTGGCGGAGATGGGATTGATCGATGAGTACGAGTTCGTGGTGCATCCCAGGCTCGCGGGCCACGGGCCGACGTTGTTCGCGGGGCTATCGAAGCATCTCGACTTGAAGCTCGTGGGCCAGCTGGAGTTCGGCTCGGGGGCAGTGGCGATGCGGTACGAGCCGAGAAGGTAGCCATCGGGCTTGCGAGCCCGAACCGGCCCACGAATCGCCGCCGAATGTCTCCGAGACGCTTCCGAGAGCAATCGTGCTCGCCTGGGCGAGCGTGCTGTCGCTTGGGAGGTAGTTCTACGACGTGTGCACGGGATAGCGCAGATGCGTGACACCCACACCGGTGACGACTGTCGGATTCCCGAGGACGACCGGTGTGTTCGCGAGGTGGTCGAACAGCCGCACTCCTGCGCCTAGCAACACGGCAGCCAGATCGATGTGAATCTCGTCGAGCAGCCCGGCGTCCAGGCACTGCTGGATCGTTTGGGCGCCGTGCACTCCCACGGACTTCGGGCCGGCAGCCGATTTCGCTCGAGCAACGGCGCTTTCGATGCCGTCGGTGACGAACTGGACTGTCGAGCCGGGCCGTGGCCAGCCGTCGGGCACGTGGTGGGTGACGACGAAGGCGGGCACATCCCACGGGTGCTGGCCGCCCCAGCCGTCGGCGCGCTCGAACGTGCGCCGACCGGTGAGCATGGCGCCGACCTCAGCCGTCAAGCCCCTCAGGTGGTCGGCGCTCGGCGCCGAGACGTGGAACGTCATGCCGGATGTCGTGCTCGCTGTGGGGACCTCGACGTCGCCCGAGAAGTACCAGTCGAAAACTTCGGCGACCCCGTCGTTCGCGTCGGCGACGTACCCGTCGAGAGACATCGACATGAGTGCGACAACCTTGGTCATGGTGCGGCTCCTTTCGCGAAAAGGGCGCGGCTAATTGAAGTAGCGGCGGACGCTCGATCAGACGCCACCGCGGGGGTCATTCGTCGTCGTGGTCGGCGGTGGCGGTTGCGTACTGCGGGCGTCCGGTGGGCCGATAGACCTGGATCGTTACGCCCTTCGAGTCGGCTCGCGAGTCGACCAGGTCAAGCGCAATGTCCGGGCCGGCGTCGGGGAACAGCCGCGTGCCCTGGCCGAGGACCACGGGGACGACGAGCAGGTTGATCTCGTCGACGAGGTCGTTTACGAGCAGCCATCGGATCAGGGCACCGCTGCCGTGCACCTGCAGCTCGCCTCCCGGCTTGGCTTTCAGCTCGCCGATGGCAGCCGCGAGGTCACCGGAGAGGAGGGTCGTGTTCGCCCAGCGCGGTTCGGTGAGCGTGGTCGATGCGAGGTACTTGGGCTTCGTGTTCAAGGCAGCTGCGATCTGGTGGTTGCCCGGATCTTCCGCCGCGGCGCGAGCCCGCTCCTCCGCGCCCCAGTAGCCGGCGAAGAGCTCGTAGGTCCGCCGGCCGAACAGGAACCCGTCGGCGCGCTGGTAGGTCTGGTTGATGAACGCCATGGTCTCGTTGTCGAACACCCCCATGGCCCATCCCCCGCGCTCGAATCCGTTCCTGCGGTCCTCATCCGACGCGGCGCCGTTTCCCTGCATCACTCCATCGACGGTGACTTGCGTCATGGTGGTCAGCTTCACTGGGTTCGTCCTTTCTCTCGCGTGGTGGTCTTTCTCGTTATGACCGCACCGAGGCGCGGAGCTCATCGGACGCAGGAGAGTCCGTCCGGGCGAATCGAGCCTGACGTCGGCCGGCGACAGGGGCGCGCGCTATGCGGCCACGACGCGCTCGGCCGCCCGATTGCACTCATGCTGGCGATGCACGGTGTGGTCAGTGGCGAACCGCTCGGCGACGCGGACAACCTCGCCGCCGAGCGTCCTCAGCTGGAGCTCGACCGTTTCGTCCTGGATCTGGCCGTCGCCGTCGAAGACGCGCGACGCACTCGCGACGGGAACAACGTACGGGACGGCCCAGCCCCGGAGCGCACGCACCGAGAACTCCATCGTGTTGATCGCCTGCAGCCCCTGCGTCCCGCCGGCGGTGCTGATCAGGCCGATCACCTTGTCGTGGAGGTACGCCGGTTTTCGGTCGCCGAGCAGGTGCAGCCAGTCGAGCGCGTTCTTCAACGCGCCGGAGATCGTCCCCTGGTAGAGGGGACTGCTCCAGAGGAGGCCGTCTGCTGCGTAACAGGCCTCGATCAGCTCTGCGGCAGTCGCGGTGGCCTCGTGGACCTCGGGGTTGTAGATCGGCAGCTCGAGGACGTGGATGTCGAGCAGCTGCGTCGTGGCACCCGCGCTCTCCGCGCCTGCGAGGGCCGTCGCCAGAGCTGCGCGGCTCTTCGACCTGCTCGCCACCGAGCCCCCCAGACCGACGATGTTCAGCGTCTTCGACATCGGCTCCGGCAATTCTCGCGCTCCAAAGCCTCCCGCGTCAGAGCAGCAGGACGACCGTCCCGAGGTTGACGGAAGCGCTTACTTCTCGGTATCCACGCGGATGAACGGGGCCGGCCGGGTCGGGTGGTTGGCCTCGCCGTCGACCAGAACCACGCCGTCGAAGATCACCTGACCGGTCGCGGTCGCTTCGCGCTGCTGCCGCTTGCTTCCCGGCGTGTTCACGGTTGTCTCCAGCGGCCCGACTCCCGTCCACGCGACGTCGAAGGAGACCTGGTGGCTCCCACCGAGGTTGTCCCTGGCAGTTGCTGATCCAGATGCCGTGACGCTCTTGAGGTTCTCCGTGCTCGTGATCGTCGCGGGAGCAGTCGGCGCAGCCCAGCTGAACGAGCGGCCGTCCGGGCAGACGGCAAGGAACTGGACCCTCACGGTGGGGTCGGGATCCTCGGTATCCGGCGACTCGAAATCGCGCGTGCTTTCGACCAGCAGCGTCCCCTGCACCGTCGAGCCGTCCGCGCATTCGTGTGGCACGGCCCAGAAGGCCGAGGCCGTCTCCTCGAAGAAGAGCGATCTCACCGCCGACGCGGCTGTCGAGAACGTCAGGGCGACGGCCAGCGCTGCGAGGGTCGTCTTGAACATGTGCAACCTCCCCGGAGAGACCCTGCTGATGCTTTCCAACAGCCAGTACCGGCGAGATCACAAACCGGATTCCGTCGGGTTAGATCCCCTGTCTCACGCCTTTCCGCGTGAGCTGCTCAGGCTCCAGGACGACGACCTTGCCGCGGCGAAGCTCGACGACTCCCTGTCGCTCGAGGTCGCGCAGCACCCGGTTCGTCGTCGCCCGCGATGTTCCCGCGAGCTCGGCCAGCTGCTCCTGCGCGAGGGGGATCTCGCCGCCGTAGAGCTCGTCCAGCTCGGCGACCCGGTGCACGACGCGCTTGTCGGCCGGCAGGTAATAGGCCTCCGTCAGCTGGTCGGACAGCCTCCGAACCCGCTCGCCGAGCAGCCTGGCGAGCAGGCCGTCGATGCTCGGATGCTCTCGCCTGAGCCGTTCGAAGTCCCCGACGAGCACCGAGCGCGTCTCCGCCGGCTCGAGCGCTGCGACCGTCGCCGACCGCTGGGCACCTTCCCGGGGGAGCAGCGCGAGCTCACCGAACGCGTCGCCAGGCCCCCGTACGCCGAGTAGTGCCGTCGCACCGAGCGGCGTCGTGATCCCGACCGCGAACCGGCCGCTGACGATCAGATGGAGGCAGTCCGCGGGATCGCCGCGATGGAACACGACCTCGCCCCGGTCGAAGGTCCTCCGGCGCGCGATCGCAAGCAGGCGCCGCACGTCTTCCTCCGGCACCCCGTCGAACAGCTCCCACTTCATCGTTGTGTCACGAGTTTGACACTCGGTGCGTCGCGCGCTTGAACGACACGCCGTCGGAGCGCTCCTAGCCTGGCCTCATGGACGAAACGAAGAGCGGAGGAGGAGTCATGAGGCGCAAGAAGCGTTTTGCGATCGGTTGGGTCGCGCTTGGTTTGGCGGTCGTGGTCATGGCGCCGGTGACCGCAGAGGCCAAGCCGTTGCCGACGGACCAGAGCCTGGCGCAGTACGGCCTGAGCCAGGATCAGGGGACGCTGAGCCCCGACGACCGCGCGTTCTCGCGCGTTGATTCGGCGGTCGAGACCCCGTACGTGAGCCACGGCGTGGGCGTCACCCCCGACGACCGCGGTTTCGCGCGGGTAGGGCCCGAGACCACGACGATCGTTGCGACCGACGACGGAAGCCGCTTCGACGTCAACCCGTACCTCGTCAGCGGGCTCGGTCTCACACTCTTGCTGCTGGCGGGCGGCATGGGCATCGCGATCCGGCAGAGCCGGAAGACAACGCTGTCTACGGCATAAGACGGGAGCCGACGGAAGGGCGGGTCGCTGGGGGCCCGCCCTTCTCGTGCCTCACGCGCGTTGGAGACGCATGTGGCCGTAGAGCCTGCGCGCGGTCTTCGACCGTTTGAGGGCGCGCCTGACGCGGATCCCGGCCAGGAGCGCCTCCGTTGCTGCGCGGCCTCGCCGGGTCCGGGCGAGGCCGATTCCTTCGTAGACCGGCTCGAAGCGGTCCGTGAACCGTCGCTTGTGCTCGGCGGCAGTCCCCAGCAGCTCGATGCGCCTGATCCCTTCCGACCAGGACGCCTCGATCGCCTGGAGCTTGGCCTCCGAACCTGGGCCGTACTGGGCGTAGGCAGGGTCGAAGGCCATGTTCATCCCGTAGGAGCGCCCGGCGAGCTGGAGGTAGAGCGAGAACGCGATGGGGCGGCCGTCCAGCCGGATCGTGAGGCCTCGAGCAACGTCCTGGTCGGCGAGCGCGAGCAAGGCCGCGCGATGGAAGCGCTTCCCGGTCTCCGTGATGAACCCCGACGCATCGCGGCGGCCACGCCAGCGCTCGTTGTGGACGACAAAGGCATCCTCGACTGCTCTTGCGATCTCCTCCCGGGTGCGTGCCACCTCCGAGTCGACCGTGCCGAGCCGCTCGAGCTGGCGCACGCGCCGGCGCCGCTCGCTTCGCGCCTTGGACGACAGCCTCGACGTGTAGGCCGCCTCCCAGCTCGGGCCGAGATCGCACACCGGCGCCTCGAGCCGCTGGACGAGTCGAAGTGAGCCCTGCGGCAGGGCCGCGACGAGCCTGCTCGACCCGGGCAGGCCGAAGAGATCCGCGAAGTCGTATTCGCCTTCGACAGCGTGCGCTGCGAGCCCCGCGACGACGGCCTGAGCGTCCTCGCCAGGAGCGACGAGCGCATCGGCGAGGATCGCCCACGTTCCGCCGACGAACTCACTCACCCGCAGGCCGAAACGGCGCCGCGTGCAGAGCGGGAGCGCTCCGACGGGGTGATCTCCCCGGTACGCGACGTGGACGGCGAGGTCCGCGCCGCGACCGTAGTGGCGCCACCACTCGAGCAACCAGGAGTGGAGGAGGAACGGGCTCGGGCGCGGCATCGCGCGGACGAGGTCGTCCCACGAGCCGGCCAGCTCCGCGAAGCCGGCCTCGTCAGAGACGGTCTCGATGCGCAGGGGCAGCGCCTCCTCCCGAATCCGCGTTGCAGCCTCCATCCGACTCACCGCCCCGGCCTGAGGACCACCGAAGAGATCGTCTTGGCGCAGATCGCGAGGTCGACGAGGAGGTTGCGGTGGCGCAGGTACCAGAGGTCGTAGGAGAGCTTGCTGGCCGCGCCTTCCGCGTCCGACGAATAGTCGGACCTGAGCTGCGCCCAGCCGGTGACGCCCGGCTTGATCAGCAGGCGCCGCGAGAAGAACGGGATCGCCTCCTCGAGCATGGGAATGAACTCCGGCCGCTCGGGTCGCGGTCCGACGACGGACATCTCGCCCTTGAGCACGTTCCAGAGCTGCGGCAGCTCGTCGAGGTGGGTCATCCGGAGCACACGGCCGACGCGCGTGATGCGCGCGTCGCCGATCTCGGTGTAGGCCGCGCAGCCCGACTCGGCGTCGGCCCGCATCGTGCGGAACTTCAGCATGGTGAAGTGCTTCCCGCCCGCGCCGACCCGCGTCTGGCGGTAGATCACAGGCCCGGGGCTGATCCGGACGAAGAGGGCGATCACCGGCCAGAGCGGCGCGCTCAGGAGCAAACCGAACGTGGCGCTGGCGATGTCGAATGTCCGCTTCGCGAGCCGCGTGTACGGGCGGCGCCAGACGTGGAGGATGCTCATGAACCACGTCGGAGTCAGTCCGTCCAGGGGAACCCGGCCGAAGGCGTGGTCGAAGAAGTGCGCGAGCCCGATGACCTTGATCCCGTCCGTCGGTGCAGCGAGCAGGCGGTCCAGAGCCCGTGCGGAGCTCTCGCCGTCGGTCAGGACGATCAGGTCGGGGCGCAGCTCGTCGATGATCCGCGACAGCTCCGCGATCGATCCGAGGCGTGCCGTGTCGCCGGGCTCGTCGTCGACGGCTCCCACGACGGCGAACGGGAGGCCGCCCTCGAGTTGGATCACTTCGGCGATCTCGGCGGCGATCGCGGACGGTCCGACGACGAGAACGCGCCTCTTCGAGACAAGGCGCTGGGCGACCAATTCCCAGGTCGTGGTCAGCGTGAAGACCGCAACGGCGAGGGCGAGGACCGTCCAGCCGGCCATCCCGAGGCCAGGAACCCAGAGAGCGAGGGCCGAGACTCCGACGAATCCGGTCGCGGTTCCGACGGCGCAGCGGATCGGGACGCCGAGCGTGAGGTGCACGGCGGAAACGGCGCTCCGGAGGGAGACGAGCCAGACGGATGCGAGCAGCGTCGCCGCCGCGAAGCCGACACCCGCGGAGAATCGCGGGCCCATGATCGCGTAGCAGGGAGCCCACACGAGGGCGGCCCGGCCCGCCTCGGTCACCCATCGGGTGCTGACGCGCGCGGGAGCGGCCGCCGTCCATTCGGCGGCGCTCGCAGGGAACCCGTCGGGCACGCTGGAGGCCACGTCTAGAAGTTCCCCCACCAGAGGGCGGGTGAGCCACGCCCTAGTCTTGGGCGCGTGAAGCGGATCGCGGTCATCGGCCCTGTGGGAGCTGGGAAGTCGAGTCTCGCCGCCGAGCTCGGGCGCCGGCTCGGAGTGCGCGTGCTCCACCTCGACACGCTGTTCTGGAAGCCCGGCTGGGTGCCGACTCCGCCCGACGAGTGGGAGGCGGTCCAGCGCAGCGAGCTCGCCGCGCCGGCGTGGATCGCGGACGCGCAGTACGACGACATCCTCCCCGAGTGGGTCGAGGAAGCGGACACCGTCGTCTTCCTCGACGTCTCGCCGCTCGTCTGCCTTTGGCGGGTCGGCCGGCGCAGGCTCGATCGCGGCGGGAGCGGTGCCACGCCGGCGGGGACCGAGCCGGGCGCCGTCCATGGAGCGCTCGGCAAGTTCGTCCGCAATCAGTGGCGCTACCGGACGAGGGTCCGGCGCGAGCTGCTTGCCGAGCTCGCGCGGGAGCGAGCCGGGAGGCGGGTCGTTGTCGTGCGGCGCTCGGGCGACGCGGACGAGTTCCTGCGGTCCGTGGACTCGCCGGGTCTCTAAGGGGGAACTTTCTCAATATGGGAGTTGCGACAGCTCCGGCCGGGCTGACCCTCGAGACGATCTCGAGCGAGAGCGCGTTCGCCGCGCTCGGAGAGGAGCAGTGGGACAGCCTTGTCCGGTCGAAAGAGCGCCCGAGCCCGTTCCTGCTCCACGCCTGGCTGGTGGAGTGGTTGCGGCACTACGGCGCTGACAGCGAGCTGTCCGTCCAGGTCGCGTACCGCGGCGGCCGGTTGGTCGGCGCGCTTCCGATGTGCGTGCGCCGCAGGTACGGGTTGCGCGTGCTCTCGTTCGTCGGGGGCGACGACTCGTCACTCGCCGATGTGCTCGTCGAGGACGATCAACGTGCTGAGATCGAGTCGGCGCTCGTCGAACATGGAACCTCTGCCGGCCACGACTTTGCGGACCTTTCCGGGCTCTCCGCCAGGAGCCGCTTCGTCGAGGCCCTCGGCCCCTCCCGCCTGAGCCTGGTCGAGCGGTCAGAGGCGCCCGTGCTGGACCTCACGCCGGGCTGGGAGGAGGTCTACACCTCGAAGCTGAGCTCGAAGAAGCGAAACCACTACCGGCGCCGGCGGCGGCAGCTCGCAGAGGCGGGCCGCCTGGAGGTCGAAGTCGCCCGGACGGCGGACGAGCTCGATCGTGCGCTCGACGATGCCTTCACGCTGCACGATCTCCGCTGGAACGGGCGGCCCGACGGCTCCGGCTTCGCGACGCCGGTCGGCAGGAGCTTCCACCACGCGACGGTCCGGGCGCTGGCGCCGCTCGGCATCCCGCGAATCGTCACCCTCAAGATCGACGGGCGGCCTGTCGCGTTCCACTACTACCTCGTGCTCGAGGGGCGGATGTACGTCTACCGCATCGCGTTCGACCCGAGCTTTGGGCGTCTCTCGCCGGGCGTGATCAACACGCTGGACGCCATTGAGAACGCTGCCGCCGAGGGAGCGACCAGGGTCGAGTTCCTCGGAGGCGCCGAGCGGTACAAGGTCGAGCTCGCGGACCGCATGGAGCCGCTGTGCCAGGGCCTCGGGCTCGCCTGCACGCTCAGGGGAAGGGCCGCCGTCGCAGCGAGGGTCGGCGGGATCAGGATGCGGATGCAGCTGAAGCGGTCGCCGGCGCTCCGCCGTTTCTACTTCGAGGGCCTCGCGCCTGCTCGTCGAATGCTGGGGAGGCTGACGTGAAGTACGCCCTCAAGGCGCTCGCCACCAGGGCGCGTTCGACCGCGTGGGCGGCGCGTACAGATGGGCAAGACGAAGGAGACGGCCTGCGCATTCTCTTCTACCACCGGGTCTCCGACGACCGCGACGAGCTCGCTGTCAGCCCGCGTGACTTCCGGCGACAGATGGACTACCTCGCCACCGAGTCCTACCGCGTCGTCGACGTCGTCGAGGCCGCGAAGCTGGTCGACAAGGGAGTTTCGTGCCGCAGGACGGTCGGCCTCAGCTTCGACGACGGGTTCGTCGACGTGGCCGAGCAGGCGCAACCGCTGCTGGCCGAGCGCGGCTTTCGGGCGACCGTCTTCGTCGCGCCGGCGGTCGTCGACGGGTGGGCGAGCTTCGGGTGGTACCGCTCGCAGCCTCCTGTGCTCGGCTGGGACGAGATCGTCGACCTCGACCGCGAGGGGACGCTCCGCTTCGAGGCGCACTCGCTCACCCACCCGAATCTCCTCTCGCTGCGCGACACCGCGGCCTGGGAGGAGATCAACGGTTCGAAGCTAACTCTCGAGGACCACCTCGAGCGTGAAGTTCTCGCGTTTTCGTACCCCTCCGGGCTCTTCGGGGCTCGCGAACGTGGACTCGTCGCCGCAGCCGGGTTCCACGTCGCGGTCTCGTGCGAGCCCGGATGTAACTCGCGCGGCACAGACCGTCTCGCGCTCCGTCGGCGTCAGATCGACCGGCGCGACGGCCTGCTGGACTTTCGCGCGAAGCTCGGCGGCGGCCACGATACGCCCCTCCCGTTCCGTGGGGTGTATCGCCGCCGCCGTTACGGCATGGGAGCGGGCAGCCTGCGAGTCGCGAGCTCGCGGGAGTAGAGCTCCAGGTGCGCGCGCCTGAACGGCTCGACGTCGAAGCGCTCCTCCGCCCGCGCCCGGCCTGCAGCCCCGAGGCGGCGCCGAAGCGCCGGATCGCCGGTCAGGCGCTCCAGTGCGGCGGCGAGCGGCTTCGGATCCCCTGGGTCGACGAGCAGGCCCGTCTCGCCGTCGACGACCTGCTCCGGGACGCCGCCGACACGCGACGCGACGACCGGGAGCCCGGCCGCCATGGCCTCCAGGACGGAGACCGGGTGCCCTTCGGACCGGCTCGCCAGCACGAAGACATCGGCGGCGGCGAGCAGGTCTGGGACGTCGTGGCGCTCCCGCGTGAGACGGACGGCGTCCGAAAGCCCGCCCGAGCGGATCTCCTCCTCCAGGAGCGGCCGGTCGGGCCCGTCGCCGACGATCATCGCCTCGAACGACCCGGTCTGGAGGCGGCCGAGTGCCCGGACGAAGGTGGGAAAGTCCTTGGGCGCCTTCAGCCGGCCGACGGTGACCAGCAGCGGCGGCTGCCGCGTGGACACCGATCGCGGCGCCGCGCCGACGTCAACCGCGTTCGGGATCACCACCGTCGCGTCGTCGTCGCACGTGCGTGCCTCCAGCCCGGCTTCGCGCTCCCGCTCGGAGACGCAGATCGTGGCCGTGGTCAGCGGTCGCATCAGCCTGTCCGCGGCGCGGTAGCCGCGGGCGGCGAGACCCGAGTGGGCGGCGAACGCCCAGCCGTGCGCCGTGAAGATTCGGATCGGCACGCCTGTGAGCGCCGCGGCGAGCCGGCCCAGCACGCCGGCCTTCGAACTGTTCGCGTGCAGGATGTCCGGGCGCTCGCGACGCAGGAGGCGGACGAGCTCGAGGAGGCCCGCGAGGTCGCGAACCGGATTCACCGGAC
The DNA here is from genome assembly GCA_963827705.1 of uncultured Actinomycetes bacterium. Lineage (GTDB taxonomy): Bacteria > Actinomycetota > Thermoleophilia > Gaiellales > Gaiellaceae > JACDAN01. The sequence continues at coordinate 62,972 of CAWHBN010000015.1, read as the reverse complement.
GCCGGACGTTCGCGAGCGGAACGAAGCGCACGCCGGCCGCCTCGGCCGCGTCGCGCAACGGCCCTGCCCCGTGAGCCGCCACCGTGACGTCGAACCGGCCCACCAGCGCCGGCAAGAGCGACGCGACGTAGGACTGCGCCCCGCCGACCTCCGCCAGCGTGACGAGCAGCAGCACGCGCGGCCGGGTAGCTGAGGAGCGCTCGTGGAGATCGCCCACCCCGTCCGCGTCCGCCGCCGACTCGACCTCGGGTGGGTGGGCTGGGCGTTCGGCGCGGCGGCGCTCGTCCTGCTCTTCCTGGCCGTCGGCGTCGTCCTCGGCCGGTCGCCTCTGCCCGTTCCCATCGTGGCGGCCTTCGGCGTCGGGCTGCTCGGAACGCTGGCCCTGGCGCTGTCGCGCTACGACGCCGCGGTTGCGCTCGGCGTGCTGCTCCTGGCGGTCGTCCGGATCGAGCCTGCCCCTTCGGATCTCGTTTTTGCCGTGGTCATCGCTGTGGCGTTCGTGACCGGCCGCCTCTTCCTCGAGCGCGTCCCGCTCAGCGTGAGCGTGCTCGTCGCCGGCTTCCTCGCCCTGAACCTGCTGGCCGCCACCGTCGCGACCGACGGCGCGCGCGCGGTCGCCTACTTCGCGATCACGCTCTACCTCGGCGTGTTCGCCCTCTGGTTCTGCGCCTACGTCTGCTCGGTCCGGCGTGCGCGCCTGATCCTGCTCGCCTACCTGGTCGGCGCCGCGCTGTCGGCCGCCGTTGCCTGCCTCGCGCTCGTCGCGCCCTTCCCGGGCGCCTCCGCGTTCGTGGACGGTCCCCGTGCGCAGGGCCTGTTCAAGGATCCCAACGTCTTCGGGCCGTTTCTCGTCCCGGCCGTTCTGATCCTGATGGAGGAGACCGTCTCGCCGCGCCTGCTGCGCTTCCGCCTCTCGACGAAGCTGCTGCTGCTGTCGGTGCTGACCGTCGGCGTCGTCTTCTCGTTCTCGCGGGCCGCCTGGCTGAATCTCGCCGTCGGCATGCTCGTCCTCCTCGTCGTCCTCGCGCTTCGCCGCGGCGGCGGTCGGCGGGCGATGACCTTGCTGGCGGTCGCGCTGGTCGCGGGCGCCGCGCTCTTCGGCGTCGTGGCCGCCACCTCGTCCGCGAGCTTCCTGACCCAGCGTGCGGGCCTCCAGGACTACGACGTCCAGCGGTTCGGCACTCAGGCGACCGGTGTCGAGATCGCCGCGACCCATCCGCTCGGGATCGGTCCGGGCCAGTTCGAGGCGGTTTCCGAGCTGTCCGCCCACAGCACGTACGTCCGGGCGCTGGCCGAGGAGGGTGTGGTTGGCGCGCTGCTCATCTTCACGCTGATGCTCCTCACACTCGGCTTCGCCGCGAGGAACGTCGTGGTCGGGGTCGACACGTACGGGATCGGCTCCGCCGCGCTGCTGGCCGCCTGGTGCGGCCTCCTCGTCAACAGCTCCTTCGTGGACACTCTGCACTGGCGCCACCTCTGGCTCGTCGCGGCCTTGATCTGGGCAGGGACGGCGCTCCGCGCCGGTTACCCAGGGAGGTAGGTGTGGGTCGGCCCCCGCGCACCCACGATCACGATGCCCAGGGGATTCACCTCGAGGCGCGCGAGCTGCTCGCGGAGCGCGAGCGCGGTCTCCTGAGTCTGGCGGTCGGGACGGCAGACGATCAGCACACCGTCGACGCGCTGGGCGAGCACCTGGCTGTCGACGAGACCGAGGAGCGGAGGCCCGTCCAGCAGCACGTAGTCGTACTCCGATTCGTTGACCTCCTCGAAGAAGTCGTCGAGCGCGGCGCTCGCGAGCAGCTGGGCCGGATCAGGCGGCGTCTGGCCGCTGGCCAGCACGTGCAGGCTCCCGGAGCCCGTCCGCGCCGCGCTGAGCTGGAAGATGCCGCGCGAGCCGCCGTTTCTCGCCCCCACGAGGACCTCGGAAAGGCCGGGAGTCTGCTCGACGTCGAACAGCTCGTGGAGCTTGGGCCGGCGCATGTCGGCGGAGACGAGCCACGTCCTGTGCATCGCCTGCGAGAGGACGAGCCCGAGCGCCGCCGTGACCTCGGTCTTGCCCTCCCCGCGGAGCGCGCTGGTGACGAGGATGGTTCGCTGGCTCGTCGCGGGCAGACGCCGCCGGAGCGAAGCCGCGAGCGTCTGGTACGCCTCGTATTCCACCGCGCTCAGTGCCTGCGGTCGATGGCCCATCGGGCGCCGGACGTACGGAACCTCGGCGAGCACCGGCAGCTCCAGGAGCCTGCTCAGCTCCCTCGTTCCACTGACCCGCGGCTTGAGCTGGGCACGCGCCAGAACGACGAGAGTCGCGATGAAGATCGCGGCGAAGAATCCGAAGGCCGCATTTCGGAGTGGACGCGGCGAGTACGCCTGGGTCGGTGGCTGGGCCGCTTCGGCGACCGCGAGCTCGGTGCCCGTCCCGGCTGCGTTCAGGTTGAGATCCCTGATCTGCGCCCGGATGTCGGCACGCTCACTGGCCGCTTGCTCGCCCCGCCTGCCCTCGAGCGCGGCGAGGTCCTGTTTGAGCGTGGCGCGAGCCCGGTTCAGGCGGCGCCGTTCAGCCCGTCGCTCCGCGTTCACGAACGTGGTGGCGACTGCGTTCGCGTTTCGGGCGGCCCCTCGAGGGGTCTCGTCGGTCGCGGAGATGTTGATGATGTTCGCGGCCGGGTCGACCGAGGAGCTGACGCTTTCGTCGAGGGTCGCGACGGTCTCGCCCCGAACCCTTCGCGCCGCCCGGCGCAGCGTCTCCCGTGTCGTGATCAACGCGTCGATCGTCGCGAGGCGGCGCTCGATCGTCTCGACGTCGCGGTTCTGGAGCGGATCCGAGACGCCCGCGACGACGACCTTCGAGGTGGCGCGGTAGGTCTTCGGCAGCATCAGCGAAACGACCAGGACCGCGGCGGTGAGCGGCACCACGATCAACACGATCAGCAACTTGCTCCGGCGGAGCGAGTCGAGGTAGCGGCCGGTCTCGACGGGTTGGTCCGGGGGAAGCGGAGGCGTCGAGTACGCCGGCAGCCCATTCACCTGAGGAGCCATTACTCTGTAGATAACGTCGCGCCGCCAAAACGAACCCTGATCTGGCTCGTAGCCGCCGTTCTCGCCGCGGCGGCGGGGTGCTCGGAAGCGTCGGAGCCGCCGGTCTCCGACCCGTCGACGGGGAACTCTCCCACCGTCGAGTTCCTCGGCCCCGAGCGCCTCACGAAGCCCGTCGCGCTCGAAGCCAACGCGCGTGCGCTGCGCGGAAGCCGTGTCGCCGCCGTCAGCTGGTTCCTCGACGGACGCCCGCTCGGCTCCGACACGACGAAGCCCTACCGGCTCGACGTCGATCCAGCCCTCCTCCCACAAGGACGCCACCGGCTGCGCGTGGAGGCCGTGGACAACCTGGGTCGCCGACGGTCGACGAAGCCGAGTGACTTGACGGTCGAGGCGTCCGGGTCGGAGATCGTCGACGCGTCGCCCGGCTCCTCCTTCGCGCGCGCCCGGAGAGCGCTGGCGCGGGGCGACGTCACGGTCCGTCTCGCACCCGGCCGTTACGTCGTGAACGAGCTCCGGCTGGGCAGCGGCGCCCGCCTCGTCGGCTCGGGCGCGGAGACGGTGCTGGCGCCAAGGCCCGGAGCCCGCTACTGGGCGCTCCTCGTCGCCAAGGGCAACAACATCAGGGTCTCGGACCTCGCGCTCGACGGAGGCGGCCCGCCGGCAGACGAGGACGGCGGCATCGCGATCGCCGTCTTCGACGGCTCGAGTGACGTCCGCCTCCAGCGCCTTCGCATCACCCGGGTTCGCACGGACGGAGTCAACGTCTGGGGCGCGTACTCGAGCGTCTCCGTTCAGGACTCGCAGATCGAGAGCGACGGGGGCGGCGAGGCGGGCGTCGTCGCCCTCGGCTCGGACGAGTCGCGGGACACGAGCGTGATCCGCTCGCGAGTCCGCGGCTTCACGTCGTTCGGGGTGATCCTCCAGCAACAGGAGCACGGGCGCCCCGCCGCGGACCTTCATGGGGTCGTGCTCGACAACGTCGTCGCAGACATCCGCGATCCGTCGAGGGACGCCTGCTGGACGGCGGCGAAGTACAGCACGCCGGGCTGCGGCACGAACGAGGGCGGCATCTGGACCGGCGGCGTGGAGGCCGCGGTGATCGGGAACACGGTCCGGCGCGCCAGGTGGGACGGGATCGAGACCGTGGGCTCGTCGACGCGCACGACGGTCGTGCGGAACAAGATCTCCGAGACGCGGACCGGCATCTACGTCGAGCACTCGACGCACGGGTCGACGTTCGCCCGCAACCTGATCGTCGACGCGCTCGTCGGGATCAACGTCGAGTGGTGGCACGAAGGCGCCGGCTCCAGGCGCAACACCTTCGCGTTCAACCGCATCGTCCGCTCGAAAGCCGGAATCGTCGTTGACGTCGGCGGCGACCGGAACCGCATCGTCGGGAACACGTTCGTCGGCGGCCTGCGACCGTCGATCGTCCTGCAGGGGTCGTCGCACAACGTCGTGCGGGACAATCTGGGCTGCGGAGGCAAGGGCGGCTCGCTCGTCGAGTTCTCCGAGGCCAGATACGACGACGGGAGGCGGGCCGTGTCCCGGTTCAACCAGCTCGGCGGCAACCAGAACAAGGCCTCTGGATGCTGAAGGGCCCCCGCGAGCCAGACCCGGTGGCGGGCGGCTCGGCTCTCCTGTTCTGGTCGAAGATCGCGGGGAACGCGGGCTTCTTCCTCGCGGTGCTGATCCTCGCTCGTGCGCTCGGGCCTACCGGCCGCGGGACGATCGCCTTCATCACGGTGACAGCGCTCGTGGCCGCGCGACTGGCGGGGCTGGGGATCACGGAGGCGACCACCGTTTTCGTCGCCCGCAGGGTCGAGGCGCGCGGCGCGCTGCTCGTCAACGCAGTCGCGTTCTTGGCCGGGAGCGCCTTGTTCATGGGGGCCCTCGCGTGCGGCGCGTTGATCATCCTCGGTGACCATGGGCCGGCCGGGATCGGTGCTCCCGAGCTCGCCGTCATCGTCGCCGCGACGCTCGTGTCCGCGCTGGGAGATGCCGGCTACTCCGTCCTGCTCGGCTGCGAGCGCCTCAGGCCCCTCGCGCTGATCACGGCGACCGCCTCGTGGGTCTATCCGGTTTTCCTGCTCGCGATCTGGAGCACCGTCGGTTTGACGGTGCTGCGGGCCGCCGTCGCCTGGACGGTGGCCGAGAGCATCCGGGCGGCCGCGTACCTCGCACAATCGAAGCGCGGGCTCATCGTCAGCCGGCTCGATCCTGGCCTCCTCGTCGAGGCCGTCCGCTTCGGGAGCCGTGCGTGGGTCGGAAGCCTGTCGCGGTTCCTCAACTTCCGGATGGATCAGATCCTGATGGGCTTCCTTGCGTCCGAGGCGGCCCTCGGCGTGTACGCCGTCGCCGTCAACGCGTCGGAGGTGCTCCTCTATCTGCCGGCCGCCATGGCGACGGCGCTGCTGCCCGCAGCTGCCCGGACGGAGGCCGGTCTCCGCGTGGAGCAGGCGCTTCGCGCATTCCGGTCGGCCGCGCTCGTCACGACCGCCGCCGCGCTCCTGGCCGCGCTGCTCGGCCCGGTGCTGCTGCCGCTCGTCTTCGGCGAAGCGTTCGACGCATCGGTCAGGCCGTTCCTGTGGCTCCTGCCAGGCGCGCTCGGCTTCACGGCGATGATCGTCTTCTCCAACGCTCTGGTGGCGCACTCGGCGCCGGGGTTGTCCTCCGTCGGGCCGCTCGTGTCGCTCGTCGTCGGGATCGGCCTCGACCTCGTGCTCATCCCGCGGTTCGGCGCCTCGGGCGCCGCGGCCGCGGCGAGCGCCGCATTCCTCGCCGGAGGCTGCACCGGACTGATCGTGTTCCGTCGCCGGACCCCGTTCGCCTGGCGCGCGCTCTGGCTTCCCAGGCGCAGCGACCTCGCCGTGTTCGGTGCGCTGGCGCGGCCGCTGCGCGCGGCCCGCTCCAGCTAGCGACCTAGGCGCTTAAGCCTTGCGAGCGGCTCTCGCCGCCGCGACGCGGCGGAGGAGCGACGTCGCTCCCGGCAGGCGCCAGGCGGCATTCAGCGTGGCCGACGCAGCCCGTCCGCGACGCGATCGCGGCACGACGACCGTCTCCAGGCGGGGATCCTCGGCCGGGTAGCGGTACTTGTAGTCCTCGTCGCCGCCCAGGAAGCGGTACTCGGTACCGCCCTCCTCGAACGTCCGCCGAATGCTCTCGACCTCGAGAAGGAAACCGACGGACTCGCGGTCCCACGCGGGGTCACGGCCGCCCTGATACGCGAAGTAGGTGTCCTGGAAGAAGAAGCCATACTCCAACCCGACGGCCCGACCGTCGATTTCCAGCAGCAGCAGGCGCAGCCAGCCGTGCTCGAGCGCGATCGCGGCGAACTCGCGCTGGAACGCCTCGTGCTCGCCGCAGAACAGACAGCCGGTGTGAGCGCCGAAGCGTGCGCCGTGGAGGCGGAACGCGGCGTCGAGATCGCTCTCGAGCGTCGCGGGCGCTGCGTACCGGTACTCGACGGCAGCGTGGCGCTCGATGCGGTTCCGGCCGAAGCGCACGCTCTTGCGGAATTTCGTGCTCTGTCGCGCGAGGAACTCGGGCCACGAGTCGCCCTGGAAATCGAGGATGGGATAGCCGGTCGTTCGAACGACGCGGCCGCCGAGCACGCGCGTCCAGTCGCGGTCACCCGCGACCCAGTCACCGACGAACACGTCGTGGGGCTCGGCTGCGAGCGCGAGGCGCATCGCCCTGGTTGCCGTCGGGACGTCGTTCTGCGCGCAGATCGGTCCGAGCCGGTCGCCGTGCCCGTGGCCGAGGAGCCGGAGCGTGCGAAGGGGGCGGGTCGACCAGATGAAGAGCGGGACGATTGCGGCGATCTCGCCGTCGTCGTCCCGTGTGACCGCGATCCGGAGCGGGCGCTCGCCGCCGTAGTGGCGCCACCAGAGCTCGCTCCATTCCCAGGTGCCGAAGAGGTTCCGGCCGGCGTCGGCGAGCCTCGCCCAGTCGTCCTGGAGCGATGCGAGGTCGTCGGCGAGCTCGACATTCGGGGAGCCTGATCGGCGCCGCGACGTCTCGGGTGCGGTAATCATCGCCTGTTACCGCAAGGCGGCGAGGAGCACGATGATCGCGACGACTCCGGCGATGCCGACGATGACGAAGTTCGCCGCCAGTGCGGCCGTCACGAAGCTGGTCGACTGGCGCATCCGTGCTCTCCGGCTCCCCGAGGCCTCGGCGATCAGGCTGTCGGCGCCAGGCGCCTGGTTGAGCGGGGTCCGGGTCGTGCGCGGAGCTCCCGGTTCGTCGTAGCGCCCGCGCCAGGCGACGGCGGCGGCGAGAACGTCCGTGATGAACTGGTTCAGGCTGATCCCCTCGCGCTCCGACGCTCGGGTCAGGTCTGCGTGCAGCGTGCGGGGCATGCGCAGCAACAGGCGGCCGCTGTGGCTCGTCGCCGACTTCGGCTCGGGGATCTCACGATCCTCCTCGAGCGCGAGAGCGATCCACTTGGACATGGCGGCCTCGATGCCGTCGAGCGCTTCGTCGGAGGTCTTGCCGTGGCTCGTGCAGCCGGGCAGCTCCTCGACCGAGGCCGTCCACGGTTTCCCCTTGTCCTCGCCGTCGCGGACGAGCATGAGGTGATACGGGAGGCCGGTGTACTCCTCCACGGTTCCGCGTGCACGTTTCTCGACGCTGCTCAAGCGTCGGTCCTCCGCAGGCTGGGTGAAAGCCTCACTCACATCGATTGTAGGCCGTCCCTCGGCCGGTCGCATCACGGATCGGGGTGACCGATCTCCGCCCGGAGCTTGGCGAGCGCCCGCCGGGTCAGCCGTGAGACGTGGATCTGGGAGATGCCCACGCGACGGGCGATCTGGGCCTGGCTCAGGTCCTCGAAGTACGCGAGCCGGAGCAGCAGCCGCTCGCGGGCGTCGAGGACGTGGAAGCCGCTGGCGAGCGCGATCCGGTCTTCGCCCAGCTCGTAGCCGCGCTCGAGCGCGCTGTCGCGGTCGAACTCTCCGTTCTCGCCGTCCACGAGCTCGGCGACTCGGGCTCGCAGCGTCGGATCCAGTTCTTGGAGCCGGCGCGGGATCCGGATCGGCCAGGCTCGATCCCGAAGGTGCCGCTTGATCTCGCCGTCGATCGTCGGGATCGCGTAGGTCGCCAGGTCGACGCCGCGCTCGAGCTGGAACCTGTCGATCGCCTTGATCAGGCCGATCGAGCCGACCTGGACGAGATCCTCGAACTGCTCGCCGTGCCCGACATGGCGCCGGGCGAGCCGGCGTACGAGCGGGAGGTATTGCTGGATCAGGCGCGATCGCGCGCCGAGGTCACCGTGCCGGTGGTACTCGCGCAGCAATCCACGTACGGCCGCACGGCGTGTTGCCGTGGTTCTGGGCCGTCGAGGAACAGAGCGCCCGATGTGCGGCGCACCAGGCGCTCTGCTTGCTGTCACGGCGGCTGTGACGGACATCCTCTCCCCCTTGAGACGACTGACTGGCTGGCGACAATAGCGCCTTAGTTTCAAAAATTCAACGTGCGACCGAAGACTTAACATTAAATTCTGTGGGTACGTTTGAATTGTCTGCGAATCCGAACTTTCGACGTTTGTGTATCCGCACACGATTAGCTGAAGAGTTTCGGAAGGGCGTCGGCGGTGCCGGAGCCGGGCAAAAGCAAGTTTTGGCTCTAAAAGGAGCCTGGAGGGGCAGTATCACGAGTGGAGAATGTCAGTATCACAACGGATGGTCTCGGCAGTATCACGCTTGAATTTGGCTTGGAATCGACGCTGACATCGTCGCCGCACCTGCCCTGCTTCTTTCGCTGGATCGGTCGCTAGAAACGCGACTGGATCTCGGAATGGGCCCCGAACTGGCAGTATCATCGCCCCGAAACACGGTTCTCAGCCATTGACTTGCCGACCCGGATGGTCTATGACCGACGGAGCAGGAACAGGGGGATTAAGCGCATGAGGGGCTCCAAGCGATCGTTGCTGCGGCAGGCATCGGTGCTGATCGTCCTGTGCTGCGCGTTCGCCGTCGGTGCCGAGTCAGGCGCTGGCGCAGGATCCAGCGCCCGAGCCGGCCCCACAGAAGTCGTCGGGGCCGAAGCCTGAGGCTCCGCCTGGTGCGAAGCGCCAGCCGGAGACCCCTGCCACCCGAACCACGCCGCCTCCGCCACCCGCCTCTCAGCCACCTCCGCCGCCGGCCACGACTCCGCCGCCGGCCGCTGTCACGCCGCCCCCGGCGCCGGTCGCTACTCGGGTGGTGTCCCAGCCGCCGCCCGCCTCGGTGCGACGCGAGAGCCGCGTTCAGAGGCGCGAGCCCGTGACGTCAAAGCCGAAGCCGAAGCCAGCGCCGAAGGTCACGAAGACCGCGGCTCCGGCACTGCCGGGCCTCTCACGCGAGCAGGCGACCTCACCGGACACGTTGCTCCTGGCCGGAGGGCTCGCACTGTTCTTCCTCGTCCTCGCCGACATGGTCTTCCTGACGCTGTCGACGCGGCTTCTGCGAACGCGCTAACGCACGCGGAACGAGCTCGAGCCGATCAGTCGGCCGAATTTGTGCTGCGCGGGTCGGCCAGTTCCCGGCCAGACGTACCAGCGGTAGCGCCCGGGTGCGAGGCGATAGCGGCGCCCGTTGTAGACCCAGCTGCGGCGGAGCCGGAACGAGGTGCCGCGCGGCCAGGCGCTCAGGATCCGGCCCTGCCGCCAGAGCTGGACGTGGTAGTAGGTCGCCTTGGGAACCGCTTTCCACGCGAGCCGCGGCGGAGCCGTGACCACCGCGCCTGCGGCGGGTGAGACGAGCGGCCCGCTCGGCGTCGCGGCGACGTCCTCGGTCGACGAGTTCGCGGCCTCGTCGTAGCTCTTGAGGGTGTAGCGGTAGCGCACGCCGTTCGAGAGGCCGGTGTCGGTGAACGTGGTGCCGGTTCCGCTGTAGACGCGCTTCGCGCCGCGGTGGATCTCGACGAGCGTCGTGTCCGGTGACGCCGTCCAGGTGAGCACGGCGCTGCCGTTACCGGGCTTCACGCGGAGCCCGCCGATCGCCGGTGCCGTCGCGTCGAACCGGAGCCCGAACGGCTGCGAGTCGCCGGCATTCCCCGCGTGGTCCTGGCAGGAGCCGGTGACGCTCGCGCCCGACGAGTCAGGCCCTGCGTACGTCGCCTGCGTGCAGCCCGCGATCCCGGACGTGGCGTCGCTCCCTCGGAAGCCGACGACGAGCGGGTGGTTGTACCAGCCGTTCGCGTCGGGCCCCCGGTCGGGGTCCGCGCCGGTCACGACCGGAGCAGTCGCGTCGTAGCTGACCGACAGCGACGCAAGCCCGACGTTCCCGGCCTTGTCGACGCAGACGCCGCCGACGACTGCTTCGACCGAGTCAGGCCCTGAGTAGTTCTCCGGGGCCGAGCAGGAATCGGTCCCCGAGACTGCATCCGTGCCGGAGAAGCTGACGGTCAGCGGCTGGTTGAACCAGCCGCTCGAGTCGGGCGAGCGGTCGGCGGACGCGGTGGTAGCCGGGCCGGTCGCGTCGTACTTGAGTGCGAACGACTTCGTCCCGCTATTGCCGGCCTTGTCGAGACAGGCACCTGCGAACGACGCCGTCGCGCTGTCGGGCCCTGTGTAGCTCTGAGGCGGGCAGGAATCGATGCCGGACATTGCGTCGGTTCCCTGCACGGCGAAGCCGACCGGGCGGTTGTACCAGCCGGCCCGGTCCGGCGGCCTGGCGGGCAGAGGGTTACCGACCGTCGGATCAGTGGCGTCGTACTTGAAGGGGAAGGTCGTCGCCGAGCTCGGATTGCCCGCCCGGTCCGCACAGGTCCCGCTCTTCGAGACGGCGGCGGCGTCCGGGCCCGCGTAGACGCTCGACGCCGTGCATGAAGCGATGCCGGACGTCGCGTCCGATCCGTCGAAGCCCACCGTGAGCGAGTGGTTGTACCAGCCGTTCGCGTCTGCGGGCCTCGAGGGCACACCATGGGCTGTCGGTGCGGTGTCGTCGTACTTGAGGAGCCGCGATGCCAGCGCTCCGTTTCCCGCGTTGTCCGTGCACGTTCCACTGACAACGGCGGTGCTGCTGTCGGGGCCCTGGTAGTTCACCGCTGCCGGGCAGGACTGGAGACCCGAGAGGGTGTCGCTGGCGGAGAAGCCGATGGAGACCGGCTGGTTGTACCAATCGTTGACGTCCGGGGCTCGCGCCGGGGTCGTGGTCGCCGCGGGCGCGGTCGCGTCGTACTTGAACGGCAGCGACGCGACGGTCGAGTTACCCGCCTGGTCGGAGCAGGTTCCGCTGACCGCCGCCGTTGAGCTGTCGGGACCGCCGTAGGACTTCGGTGCCGGGCAGGACTGGAGCCCAGAGGTCGCGTCCGAGCCCGTGAAGCTCACGGTCAGCGAGTGGTTGTACCAGCCGTTCGCGTCCGCGGGGCGTCCGGCGGCGGCATTCGCCACCGGTGCAGTCCCGTCGTACTTGAGGCCGAAGGCGCTCGTGCCGCTCTGGTTGCCGGCCCGGTCGCTACAGGTGCCGTTGACGGAGGCCGTGGCGTTGTCCGGCCCGCCGTACGTCACCTGGGTGCAGCCGCCCGCTGCGATGCCAGACGTGGCGTCCGTGCCCGCAAAGGCCACGCCGACCGGGTGGTTGAACCAGCCGTTTGCATCGGTCGGGCGCGCGGGGCTCGCTCCGGCGACCTGGGGCGCGGTCGCGTCGTACCCGAGCACGAAGGAGCGGGCCGCGCTGTTGCCTGCCAGATCGCGGCAGGAGCCGTTGACGGAGGCGCCTGCGTTGTCGGGGCCTGAGTAACTCTTGGGCGCGTCGCAGGACTCGATTCCGGCTGTCGCGTCCGTGCCGGCGAAGCTGACCGTGAGCGAGGCCCTGTACCAGCCGTTGGAGTCGGGAGCCCGGCCCGGTGTCGCCGTCGTTTGCGGCGCGGTCGCGTCGTACTTGAGCCCGAACGACGTCGCGCCCGTGTTCCCGGCCCGGTCCTGGCAGCTTCCGACGACTGCGGCGAGCGCGCTGTCCGGGCCCGAGTACGTCTTCTGCGCCTCGCACGAGGCCACGCCGGCCGTTGCGTCGGTGCCGGCGAAGCCAACCGGGACCGGCGCGTTGTACCAGCCGTTCCCGTTGGCCGGACGCGTCGGCGTCGCCGTCGTCTGCGGCGCCGTGGCGTCGTACTTGAGCGTCAGGGACGGGGTGGCGGCGTTTCCGGCGACGTCGAAGCATGTGCCTCCGACCGAGGCCGCTGCGTCGTCCGGGCCCGAGTAGCTCTTCGGGGCCGGGCAGGAGGCGAGGCCGGAGGTCGCGTCGGTGGCCGCGAAGTTGACGGTCAGGGCGTGGTTGAACCAGCCGCCGAAGTCGGCGGGACGGGAGGCCGTGGCGCTTGCCTGCGGCGTGGTTGCGTCGTACTTGAGGGGGAGGGATGGGGTCGCCGCGTTGCCGGCGACGTCGAGGCAGGTGCCGCCGACCGATGCCGTCGCGTTGTCCGGCCCGGCGTAGTCCTTGGGCGCCGGGCAGGAGGCGAGACCCGGAGGTCGCGTCGGTGGCGGCGAAGCTGACCGTGAGCGGGGCCCTGTACCAGCCGGCGGCGTTCGGCTGCCGGGACGGCGTGGCCGACGCGACCGGGGCGGTGGCGTCGTACTTGAGGCCGAAGCCGGCCGAGTCCGAGTTGCCGGCCTTGTCGCGGCAGGCGCCCGTGACTGTGGTCGAGCCGATGTCCGGACCCGAATAGCCCTTCGCCGCATCGCACGAGTCGACCGTCGAGGTCGCGTCGGTGGCGGAGAAGCCGACCGTGAGCGGGGCGGTGTACCAGCCGGCTCCGTTCGGCTGGCGCGACGGAGCCGCCGTCGTCTGCGGTGCCGTCGCGTCGTACTTGACCGGGTATGACGCCGAGCTCGAGTTACCGGCCTTGTCTCGGCAGATTCCGGCGATCGTCGTGGCCGCGATGTCAGGCCCGGAATAGCCCTTCGCGGCGTCGCAGGAGTCGACTGTCGAGGTTGCATCCGTTGCTGCGAAGCTCACTGTGAGGGGCGCGTTGAACCACCCGTTCGCGTTCGGCTGGCGGGAGGGCACCGCGTTGGTGAGGGGGGCCGTCGCGTCGTACTTGAGCGCAAACGACGTGTTGCCTGTGTTCCCGGCCTGGTCGCGGCACGTACCCGCAACCGAAGCCGTAGCGCTATCGGGGCCGGAGAAGCTCTTCGTGGGATCGCATGAATCGAGCCCGGACGTCGCGTCGCCGCCGGAGAAGCTGACGGTGAGCGGAGCGCTGTACCAGCCTGCACCGTTCGCCGGGCGGCTTGGCGCAGCCGTGACCTGCGGAGCAGTCGCGTCGTACTTGAGCGGAAGGGAGCCCGCGTTGCTGTTCCCTGCGTTGTCGCGACACGAGCCGATGACGGTCGCCGCCGAGGCGTCCGGCCCCGCGTAGGTCTTGGCAGCGTCGCAGTTGGCGACGCCGGACGTTGCATCCGCCGCAGTGAAGCTGACCTGAATTGGGGCGATGTACCAGCCGGTCGGGCCGGCGGCACGAGCCGGGTTCGCACTCGTCGTGGGCGCCGTCGCGTCGTACTTGAGCCCGAAGGACGCGTTGCGGACGTTCCCGGCCTGGTCGCTGCAGCTCCCGGAGACCGCGGCTGTGGCGTTGTCGGGTCCCGAGTAGTTCTGCGGCTGGACGCAGGAAGCGAGACCCGACATGGGATCCGTGCCGGCGAAGGTGACCGCGAGCGGCGCGTTGTACCAGCCGGCGGCGTTGGCGGCGCGGCCCGGAGTCATCGTGACCTGAGGCGCTGTGGCGTCGTACTTGACGACGACGGAGCGGGGTGCCACATTGCCGGCGAGGTCGCGGCAGTCGCCGCTGATCGTGGCGGAAGCCGAATCAGGCCCCGCGTACGACTCGGTCGGGTCGCACGAGGCCAGCCCGGAGGTCGCGTCGCTCCCTGCGTAGCTGACGGTGAGTGGATGGTTGTGCCAGCCGTTCACGTCCGCCGGCCGTGAAGCCGTTGCCGTCGCCTGCGGAGGCGTCTCGTCGTACTTCGTCGTGAAGAGCGCGGAGGGGCTCTGGTTGCCCGCCTGGTCGACGCACGTTCCGCTCAGCGCGACGGAGGGATCGTCCGGCCCCGAGTAGGTCGTCTGCGTGCAGGTGGCGACGCCGGAGGTTCCGTCGGTGCCCTGGAAGGTGACGGTGACCGCGTGGTTGTGCCAGCCGTTCGCGTCCGGCGGGCGCGCCGCCGGGCTCGACTGCGGCGCCGTCTCGTCGTACTTGAGCGGCAGCATCGCCGGTGCCGTGTTCCCGGCGACGTCGCGGCAAGTCCCGGCGACCGTCGTTCCGCTCGTGTCAGGCCCGCTGTAGGTCGCATCCGGGGAGCAGGACTCGAGGCCCGAGGTCGTGTCGTTCCCGTTGAAGTCGACGGAGAGATCGTGGTTGTACCAGCCGTTCGAGTCGGCCGATCGCGACGGCGTTGCGGTCGTCGCCGGCGCGGTCTTGTCGACTTTGAAGGTCTTCCCGACTGTCGTTTCCCGCCGTCGCTCTCGGCAGAGCACGCCAGCGTCGTGCCCATCGTGTTGTTTGTGCAACGTGTCGGCGTTGCAGCCGGTCGTCGAGAGGATGATCGACTCTGGATCGACCACGCGTCCAGTTGACGGTGGTGTTGGTCGTGTACCAGCCGGCGTAGCCCGAGGGTTCCGGTGATCACCGGCGTGACGACCGGCGGAGTCGGGTCGCCAGGGACGTTCGGGAGGCCCGGCAGCGCCCGGCGTGAGCAGGAGCGCGGCAACCGCGAAGAGGAGAGCTGCGGCGTGCCGGCGCACGCTGCCGGCCTACTTCGTCACGACGAACGAGCTGCTTCCGAGCGGGCGCTTCGCGTATCGGGCGGCCGAGATCCGCCCGTATCCGGGCCAGACGTACCAGCGGTAAACGCCCGGCTGCAGTCGATAGCGCCGTCCCTTGTACAGCCACGTTCGCCGCAGTCGGAAGCTTGGACGCGCGGGCCAGGCACTCAGAACCCTGCGGCCAGCGCGAATCAGTTGGACGTTGTAGTAGGACGCACGCTTGGCACGTGCCCAGGCGAGAGTGGGCGGGGATTTCATCGTGATCTGCAGTCCCGGAGTGGGGCTCAGCAGCGCGCCGGTGGCGACGAAGCCGAGCTTCTGCTCGGCGCGGTTCGCAGCCTCGTCGACCGCCGATCACCCGGTACTCGTACTTGCGGCCGACGACGAGGCCGGTGTCCTTGACGCCGTTCGCCGTCCCGCGGTAGATCCCGGACTCGCCCTGTCCGTTCCGGCCCGGTGTTCTGAAGACCTCGACCAACTTCGTGTCGCTGGACTTGCGCCAGGAGATCTGTGCGCTCCGGTTCCCGTGCGTCGCTGTGACGCCGAAGATGCTCGGCGGGGTTGCGTCGTACTTGAACGAGAACGAGGCGGGTGCATGATTGCCGGCGATGTCGGTGCACGATCCGGCGATGAGCGCGGCGGCGCTGTCCGGGCCTGCGTATCGGCCCGAGGTGCAAGTCGACGATCCGTGGAGGTCGCGTCCGTTCCAGTGAAACGCGACGGTAAGCGGACGGTTGTACCAGCCGTTCGCGTCGGCCTGGCGTTCGAGCACCGTGGCTACTGCCGGGCGCGGTCTTGTCGACCTTGAACGCTTGGTTGACTGTCGTATCCGTGTGGTCGTTGTCGTTCCTCGCCGAGCACGTAATCGGGTCACCGGGCGTGTCGGCCGTGAGCGTTTCGCGTTCGCAGCCGCGTCTCAGGAGCGGCGTCTCGGACCGTCGACCTGCCAGTTGACGGTGACGTTGCTCTTGTACCAGCCGTTCGGCCCGAGACGTTCCGAAGATCGCGAATCACGGCGTGATCACCAGGGCCAGGAACACCCGCAGCCCCCGGCGCGAGCAGCAGCATCCCGGCCAGAGCGCACAGAAATACAGACCGGCGAAATCCGCGCCGACCTCCACGCCGCAGCAACGTCGGGCCCTCGTTCAGCTTCCCGCCCCCTGTTGCCTCAGGTTGAAAACCCTCACTGAACGTACTCCACCCACTGAGGAATATCAATCTTGAAAATTTCTCGACGGGGGACGGCTCGCGCCGCCCCCCGTCGAGTATTCGCTACTGGTCGGACCAGTAGCGCGGCCGAGGCCAGCATCGGCCACTCGCGCTCCGGATCCGCGCGGTAGGCCGGGTTCATCGCGAACGTCGTCATCCGCGAGCTGCCCGCGGTGTTGAGACCGTGCGCGATCACCGGCGAGTTCGCCGCGCCCGACGAACCGAAGCCCGGGAACAGGCCGGAGAGGAAGAAGCCCGAGAGCGGGAACTTCCCGTCGGTGGTCCACGTGCCCGGGACGCTCGTGAACCACGTCGGCGGGTCCATGATCGCCGTATCGATGCTGCGGTACGCCCCGGTGATCATGCTCGTGCCGGGACCGCTGTTGAGCCAGGTGACGATGCCGCTGTACCCGGCGCCGCCGCCGCTGTTCGACATGCCGGCGAGACCGCTGATCTGTCCGGCGGCGACGAGGAAGTTGGCGCCATTCAGGTTGGCGCCGATGTACCCGCCGCCGGCCGCGAAGAACGCCGTCAGCCGAGCGCGAGCCGTGGGCTGGGTCGCTCCAGGCCAGTTGCCCGTGTTGAAGACGACGTCGTAGTTCGCAAGCGGATCGGACGGAGCCGAGTTGATGGTCGCCGTCGAGACCGGGTCGGCCGTGAAGCCGAGCTCGCGCAGGACCCAGATGTCCTGGTTCACCGCACCGGTCAGGGCCGCTATCCGCGGTGACCGGTCGATCGGCTCGGCCGTGGGCATGCCGCTGCTCCGAACGCCGAAGAACCAGAGACCGGAGTCGTCGCCGGCATCCTCGAGCACCCTACGGGCGCTCGCCGGGAAGAGCACGGTTCCGGCCGGCATCTGGTCACCGAGCGAGTTCGTGAACGGCGCGGTCGCCAGCTGCGCCGTCTGCCCGCTCTTGAGGAGGGCGTTTAGCGTCCGAACCGCGGTCGGCGAGTCGACCTCGAGCGCGAACGCCGCGGCGTTCCGCCTTCCTTCGACGCCACCGGGCGCGTTCTTGACCTTCCGGACATGCTTGGTGTCGGGATTGAACTTGGCGCCGTCGGGGATCTCCACGACGTCCGCTCCCCAAAGGAAGCCATGGCTCCAGGCGCCGGGAGGCGCGTAGAGGATGGCGATCTTGGCCGAGATGTCCTGACCGGCGCCGAGGGCGGTATATGCCAGGCCGCGCAGCGGCTGGTCCATCTCGACCACCCACGAGTCCTTGTCGAAGCGCACCTTCGTGCCGCCCGGAGGCGTGTACCTGTAGCCGCGCTTGAGCTCGCGGACCTGGATCCCGTTTGCGAGGAGCCAGCGGACGAGCCGCAGTGCTTCGGGATCGCTGCGCTGGTTATCGCCCTTTGGGATCACGAACGCCTGCGGGTAGTCGATCATCCAGTAGTTCTCCGGATTGCGGAACTGCCTGGACTGGTCGGTCGGGTGATTCGGGAAGCTCGACAGCGGCGGCCGAGGCGCGTCGTTGTCGTTCCGGATGTAGATCTCGAGCTGGTCGTCCATCAGGTCGACCCGATTGGCCGTGTCGAACAGGAGCGTCGACCAGACCGTGATGTACTGCATCAGCCGAGAGCCGGACCGGCCGACCTTCTCGTAGACGTTCGCGCCGGGGCCGCACGCGTTTCCGGTTGGGTTCAGCGCGGGCTGGTTGCACATCTCGACCGTCGAGCCGTTCAGCCCGACGAGCTGCGAGTACATCGGGGTGTAGAAGGGTCCCCAGTCGTCCCAGCTCTCGGCCCACCTGGGTCCCCAGTCGTTGGGGCGCGAGGAGCCGTCACCAGTGCAGATCCCGCCGACTGGAAGGTCGCCGTCCCAGCACCAGTCGTTGATCGGGCGGGTCACCTCGTAGCCCTGCGCGTTCATCGCCGCCTCGTTGGCATCGATGCGGCTCTGGTTCCACTTGAGCCACAGGTCGTACTCGATGCCCGGGTTGTGCGGCTTCGTCGTCGCCTCGATCAGCGTCGGCGTCACGTAGCCGTGGAGATCGAGCAGTTCCGGGGACAGCCACTCCTGGATGAGTGCGACCGTGCTCTGGACTTCCGGCTGCGACTGCGTGAGGAAGTCGCGGTTGAGGTCGAACCCGTTCCCGTTTTGGCGAATGCCCGCGATCCGGCCGTCGGGGTTCTGAATCGGGTTGAAGACGATGATCGCCTGGTCGAGGATCTGGTCGACCTCGGGATCCGTCCCGTACGGAGTGAGGGCCAGCCGCTCGATCACCTGCATCGCGGCGTCGACGCCCTCGTACTCGTTTCCGTGGATGCCGCCCTGGATGAAGAGCGGGACCTTCACGTCGTCTCCGACCTTGGCGAGGATGTCCTGGGCGCGCTCAGGATCGTCGAGCGAGTCGCGACGGACCTTCTGCCAGTTCTTGTAGTCGCGGCGCTGCGACTTCGTGTCGAGCGCATTGATGACGACGTGGAACTTGTCGCGTCCGTTGGCGGACTTGCCGAAGCGCTCGACCGTCATGCGACCGTCGCTTGCCGCGGCGATGCGGTCGAGCGTGCACCCGATCGCGTAGTAGGGAATGTGCGGGAAGCTCCCGTTCGGGTGCGTCGGTGAGGTCCCGTCGGGAAGATTGCCGGCTGCATCCGGCTCGGGCGTGCCGCACCATGGCGGTGCGATGGCCGCACCCGCCGTGCCGGCGGTGAGCAACATCGCGGTCACCAGGGCGCCGAGTAGCCCTAGGAACGTAAGGCGGGGGGACAAAACGCAACACCTCCTGGGGCGCGGCACCCTCCCTGGACCACCGACGCCCATCGATATCGGCCCATCTATGGCCTGATGGCTCCCGGGAGTCAACCAGGTTTTGGAGGTCAGTCCTCCAGGTCGGCGATCGCGTCGCGAAGAGCCTCCCGCTCGGAAGCGAGACTCCGGAAGGCGCGGGCGAAGATCTTCTCCCCCTGTGCGCTGAGTCGAAGGTGGACGACCCTTGCGTCGGCGGAGGAGGGGGTCCGCTGGAGAAGGCCGGCGTGCTGGGCCCGCGACACCAGCTCCGTGACGCTGCTCTGGGCGAGCTGGAGGCGGTCGGCGAGTGCGGTGACCGTTGTCTCCTCCGTCAGGTCCGGCGCGCCCTTGATCTGCAGGAGGAGCAGGTACCACGCGGGCGTGATCCCGCAGTCGCGCGCGACGAGCTCCGTCCGGTGCTGGAACCGCCGGAGCGCGACGCGGAACTCGGCGACGCGCGCCGCCTCTTGGGCGGTCGGCGAGGTTGCACTGTCGGTCGCCACGGGCCGCCGATCGTAAAGCCGTTGCGGCGAGTATGTGCCGGTGTCCGGGTTCGTCAACGCAATCGAGTCGTTCTTCGACCAGCTCACCTCGATCGCGCCCCTGCCTCTCACGCTGGCGATCCTCTGCCATCTCGGCCGGATCGCTGCGCGGAGTCGCGCGTGGCGGAACATCGTCGCCGCTGCCTACCCCGAGTCCAAGGTTCGCTGGCGCGACATCTTCTGCGCGTACGCGGCGGGCATCGGGGCGAACGCACTGCTGCCCGGGCGCGGGGGAGACCTGCTGCGGCTCTACATCGCGCGGCACCGAGTCGAAGGGTCTTCGTATCCGACGCTCGCCTCGAGCTTGCTGGTCGAGACGATCTTCGACTCGGCCCTCGGTTTGCTCTTGCTGGGGTGGGCGCTGTCCACCGGGGTCCTCCCGGGTGCCGGCGCCCTGCCGGATCTTCCGGGAATCGATTGGCTCTGGGTCTTCCACAACCCGCGGGCCGCCGCCGGGATCGTCTTCCTGGCGTTGGTCGTCTCGACGATTCTCGCGATCACCGGTGTCCGCAAGGTCACTGCGTTCTGGACCCGGGTTCGGCAAGGGCTCTCGATCTTGAGGGAGCCTCGTCGCTATCTGCGCGAGGTGGTGGCGTGGCAGGCGCTCGACTGGGCGTTCCGCCTGGCGGCGATCTACTTCGCCCTTCGGGCCTTCGGGATGCCGTCGGACCTGCACAGCGTCCTTCTCGTCCAGGTCGCGCAGACGCTGTCGACGTTGCTGCCGCTCACTCCGGCGGGCATCGGGACCGAGCAGGCGCTGCTCGTCTACATGTTCGCGGGCACAGCTCCCGCGACGGACGTGCTCAGCTTCAGCGTCGGCCTGAAGATCGTCGTGATCGCCGTGAACCTGACGCTCGGCACGATCGCGACGCTCGCAACCCTGCGGAGCTTCCCGTGGCAGGTCGACGTGGACGAGGAAGCCGCGGAGCGGGCGTAGCGTCGGCGAGACCCAAGTAACAACTTGTTACTAGGTTGGTCCTGGCCCCGCGGTGCGGCGGCCTCCGCCCAGGCGATCTGCTCGTCGCGTAGCCTTGACGGGCCGAGTGGATTTCTCTAGCTTGAAACCCGGCTAGTAGACACTAACTTTCACATTTGGAGGCAGGGTGGAGGCTTCGCAGCAGGACGGAGCACATAACGGCGCGGTCGTCACAGCGCACGACATCCACAGGCGCTACGGAGAGGGCGACGCGGCGGTCGACGCGCTCCGCGGCGTCTCGCTGGACGTCGAGCAAGGCAAGCTGACAGCGGTCATGGGGCCCTCGGGGTCCGGCAAGTCGACCCTCATGCACATCCTCGCGGCGCTCGACCGTCCCACCGGCGGCTACGTCACGATCGCCGGCACCCGGCTCGGACAGTTGAGCGACAAGGACATCACGAAGATCCGGCGCAAGCACATCGGCTTCATCTTTCAGTTCTTCAACCTGCTTCCGATGCTGACCGCCGAGGAGAACATGACGCTTCCGCTCGCGCTCGCCGGCGAGAAGCCGGACAAGGCGTTCTTCGATGACCTCGTCAAGCGCGTCGGCCTCACTGACCGCCTGACGCACAGGCCCTCCGAGCTTTCCGGCGGCCAGCAGCAGCGCGTCGCTATCGCGCGGGCGCTCGTCTCCCGCCCGACGGTCGTCTTCGCCGACGAGCCGACCGGCAACCTCGACTCGAAGACCGGCGGCGAGATCCTCGAGCTGTTGCACGAGTCGGTCGAGAACTACGGCCAGACGATGGTCATGGTCACGCACGAGGCACGTGCTGCGGCCTCGGCCGACCGCATCCTCTTCCTCGCGGACGGTGAGATCGTCAAGGATCTCGGCGGCGCCGGCGAGGAGGAGATCCTCGACACCATCCGAGACGTCACCCTCACGTGATCCGGGTCGCGCTGAGAGGGCTCGCGGGCCGGAAGTTCCGCGCGTCGCTGACTGCGCTCGCCGTCGTGCTCGGCGTCGCGATGGTCAGCGGCACGTTCGTGCTGACGGACACGATCGACAAGGCGTTCGACGCGATCTTCAGCGAGTCGTACGCGAACACCGACGCGGCGATCAGCGGGAAGGCGCCCGACATCTCGTTCGAGGGGAGCACCGCAGAGGCACCGTCGGTGCCGGCGAGCCTGCTCGACGATGTCCGCGAGCTCGACAGCGTCGAGGCCGCGACCGGAAGCGTCGCCGACGAGACGGCGACGAAGATCCTCAAGCCGGACGGGAAGGCGATCAACACCCAGGGTGCGCCGTCCTTCGGGTTCGGCATCGATCCCGAGCAATCGCAGTTCAACCCGCTGCGGCTGGTGGACGGAACCTGGCCGAGCGCGCCGGACGAGGTCGTGATCGACGCGGGGACCGCGGACAAGCAGGGCTACGGC
This sequence comes from uncultured Actinomycetes bacterium, assembly GCA_963827705.1. Taxonomy (GTDB): domain Bacteria; phylum Actinomycetota; class Thermoleophilia; order Gaiellales; family Gaiellaceae; genus JACDAN01. The sequence continues at coordinate 41,357 of CAWHBN010000015.1, read as the reverse complement.
GTGGGCGACTCGGTCAAGATCGCGACGCTGAAGCCCGTGCAGGACTTCCGGGTCTCCGGCGTTGCGCAGTACGGAAGCGTCAGCTCGCTCGGCACGGCCACGTTCGCCGTCTTCACGATCCCGACCGCACAGCAGCTCCTGGATCGTCAGGGATCATTCGACGCGATCTCGCTGGCTGCCGCGGACGGAGTCACGCCCGAGCAGCTCGTCGAGGACATCAAGCCGATTCTTCCGCCGACCGCTCAGGTTCGGACCGGGGTCGAGGAGGCCGAGGAGGCAGCGAGCGAGGTCTCCGAGTTCACGAGCTTCATCCGCTACTTCTTGCTCGCCTTCGGCGCGGTCGCCCTCTTCGTCGGCGCCTTCGTCATCTTCAACACGATGTCGATCACCGTCGCGCAGCGGACACGCGAGCTGGCGACACTCCGGACGATCGGCGCCTCGCGCAAGCAGATTCGCCGCGCGGTGCTCCTCGAGGCGCTGGTCATCGGCCTGATCGCATCGATCGTCGGCTTTTTCCTCGGCGTGGGGCTGGCATACGGGCTCGACGCGCTGTTCGGCGCACTCGACCTCGACCTGCCGACCGCCGACATGGTGATCGCTCCGCGGACGGTGATCCTCGCGTTCGTGATCGGGATCGTCGTGACAGTGCTCGCCGCGTTCGTCCCTTCCCTCCGTGCGACGCGCGTTTCGCCGATCCTCGCCGTGCGGGAGGGGGCGGAGCTCCCGCACGGGCGGTTCGCCCGGTTCACTCCCTACATCGCGCTGCTCGTGCTGGTCATCGCGCTTCTGCTGCTCGCCCGCGGCGCGTTCACGGACGAACTGGCCATCGGCTCACGCCTGCTCTCGATCGCCTTCGGCGTCCTTCTGCTCTTCGTCGGCGTAGCGATGATCTCGTCGAAGCTGGTCCGGCCGATCGCCGCCATCGTCGGGGTCCCTGGCGAGAAGCTCGCCGGCGTCTCGGGCTTCCTGGCGCGTCGCAACACGCTGCGGAACCCCGGCCGCACGGCGGCCACAGCTGCCGCGTTGATGATCGGACTGGCTCTCGTCACCTTCGTGGCGGTGCTCTCGAACAGCATGAAGGCCTCGAACCGCGGCGCGATCGAGGAGCAGATCGCCGCCGACTTCGTCGTCACCTCGCAGGACGGGTTCACCCCGTTCGTCGCCGGCGCCGGGGAGGCTGCCGCGGAGGCTCCCGGCGTCGAGCTCGCGACGAGCGTCCGGGCCGAGGTCGGCAAGGTCGCGGGCATCGACAAGTACGTCACGGGCGTCGAGCCGGACAAGATCGCCGAGGTCTACAACTTCGACTGGGCCGACGGCTCCGACGCGGTACTGGCTGACCTAGGCAGGACCGGCGCGATCGTCGACGCCGACTTCGCCGAGGACCACAACCTCCAGGTCGGCGACCGGTTCGACTTCCTCTCCGGGTCGGGCCGCGACACGACGCTCGAGGTCAAGGCGACCTACGACCCGCCGCCCTTCTACCAGCTGCTCGGCTCCGTGAGCATCTCCAAGGAGAAGTTCGACGAGCTCCACGACCGGCCCCGGAACCAGTTCACGTTCATCAACGCAGAGGGCGGCCCGACTCCCGCCGCGCAGGCGCCGATCGACGAGGCGCTCGCCACCTTCCCGGACGCGAAGGCGCAGACGCGCGAGGCGTGGATCACCGAGCAGGACGAGGAGTTCAACCAGTTCCTGACGATGCTCTACGTGCTGCTCGCGCTGTCCGTGATCATCAGCATCTTCGGGATGATCAACACGCTCGCGCTCGCGGTGTTCGAGCGGACGCGGGAGCTCGGGATGCTCCGCGCGGTCGGGATGACGCGCTGGCAGGCGCGGACGATGATCGGCTCGGAGAGCGTGATCACGGCGCTGATCGGCGCCGCCATCGGCCTACCGCTCGGGATGTTCCTCGCCGCGCTCGTGATCAAGGCGCTCGAGCAGTACGACGTGCGCTACGACGTGCCGCTCTCGTCGCTGATCATCTTCGCGATCCTGGCCGTCATCGTCGGCATGGTCGCCGCGATCCTCCCGGCGCGCCGCGCCGCGCGGCTGAACGTCCTCGAAGCGCTGCAGTACGAGTAGGCCAGGTCCCTTCCGGCCGCGTCCGAGTGACAGTCACCGGGACGTCGCCCGAGCGGCCATGGCCGAGTGACTGTCACTGGGACGTGTCCCCAGCGGTTAGCCTCGCCCGATGGTCTGGGCGATCTCCGGCGGGGCGGGATTCCTCGGCTTCCACCTGGCGCGGCGGCTCCTCGCCGACGGGCACGAGGTGCGGTCGCTCGACCTCGTCGGCCTCGACGACCCGCAGCTCGAGGGCCAGGTTCGCGAGCTCCGAGGGGACATCCGTGACGAAAGGGCGGCGCGCGAGCTCGTCCACGGCGCGCGGATCCTCGTGCACGCCGCGGCCGCGCTCCCGATCCGCGGATCGCGTGCGGAGATCGAGTCGGTCAACGTCGACGGCACGCTGACGCTGCTGTCGGCCGCCGCCGAGGCCGGCGTGCGGCGCGTCGTGTTCGTCTCGTCAACGGCCGTCTACGGCGTGCCGGACAAGCACCCGATCGAGGAGGACGATCCGCTCCACGGCGTCGGCCACTACGGCGAGTCGAAGATCGAGGCCGAGGACGCCGTCCGCGCCTTCATGAGGCGCGGCCTGGACTGCGTGATCCTGCGCCCGAAGACGTTCATCGGGCCCGAACGGCTCGGCGTCTTCGAGATCCTCTTCGACTGGATCCGCGACGGGCGTCGGATCTACACGCTGGGTGACGGCTCCAACCGGTACCAGCTGCTCGCGGTCGAGGATCTGGTCGACGCGATCATGCTCTCCGCGAGCAAGCGGACCGCTGCCTGGCAGACGCTGAACGTCGGCGCGAAGGCGTTCGGGACCGTCCGCGAGGATCTCCAGGCGCTGATCGACCACGCCGGCTCGAAGAGCCGCCTCACGCCGATACCGGTCCGGGCCGCCGAGGTCGTGCTCCGCGCGCTCGAGGTCGCGCGCGTCTCGCCGCTCGTCGAGTGGCACTACAAGACTGCCCACCGCGACTCGTTCGTCGACATCTCGCGCGCGGAGAAGGTCCTCGGGTGGAAGCCGAAGCTCTCGAATGCCGAGGCGCTGATCCGCACGTACGACTGGTATCTCGCGCATCGCGACGAGGTCAGCGGCGCGGCCGGAGTCACGCATCGCATGCCGTGGAACCAGCAGGCGCTCGGGCTCCTGAAGAAGGTCAGCTGATGCCGGAGATCACCACCCCGGACGAGACCTGGGACGAGCTCTTCGACCAGATCTACATCCCGACCTATATGCCCCTGCTCAGGGAGCACGACTCTGACGAGGAGGCCCGCATGGCCGCCGAACTGGCCGAGGTCGATCCGTCCGCCGACGTCCTCGACGTCCCGACCGGCTTTGGCCGCCACGCGATTCCACTGGCCAAGCTCGGCTTTCACGTGACCGGAGTTGATCGCTCGGGCGTCCAGCTTTCCGAAGCGAGGCGGCTCGCCGGTGAGGTCGAGTGGCCGAAGTGGATCCAGGCGGACTTCCGCGAGCTGCCCTTCGAGGACGAGAGCTTTGACGCCGTGCTTTGCCTCTTCTCGTCGATCGGCTACCGGGGCGAGGAGGGCGACCGCAAGGCGTTCGGCCAGTTTCTCCGCGTGCTCAGGCCGGGTCGTGCCCTGATCATCGAGACCCTTCACCGCGATCGGCTGATGGCGATCTTCCAGGAGCGAGACTGGCATCCGGTCGCCGACGATGCGGTCCGCCTCGAGGAGCGCAGGATCGACTACGTGGCCGGTGAGGTCGAGAACGACCTCACGTTGCTTGCGGTCGGCGAGCGCCGAAGCGCGACCTACCGCATCCGCGTCTACACGGCGACCGAGCTGGTGAAGCTGCTCGCCGAGGTCGGCTTCACCGGCATCGAGTGCTTCGGCGACTTCGAGGGCGCGCCCCTCTCTCGAGAGACGCGCCTCGTCGTCAGAGCGCGAAAGCCCTAGGCGGGCTCGTTCGGGTCCTCAGCCGCGGCGAGCTTGAGTGAGCCCCTCAGCGCCTCGTCGAGATGGCGCTCCTGGATGGGGGTCGCCCAGTCGATGACCTGCTGGAGCTCCTGGTTGCGTGCCCTCTGATTCATCGTGTCGAGGATCTGCCAGTGGCCTACCTCGCCGGCCTCGGCCATCGTCATGAACTCGAGACCGTCCAGCCCGTCCGCATCGGAGCCGAGGTAGGTCGACATCATCTCCGTCGCCTCCTGCTTGGTCTCGCGAGCCTTCTCGAGGATCGCCGTCTTCTTGCCGTCGAGGTTCTCGGCGACCTGCGTCGTCCGCTCCTCCGTCTCCACGGCCTCTCTGTGCATCTGCTCGAGCTTCTGCTTCAGCCCGCCGTCCTCGACGAGTGTCGACACCTTGTCGGTCGCGCCCTGAGCGGCCTGCGCGAGGCCGATCACCTCGGCGATCTTCGTCTCGATCTGGGTCAGCTCTGCCATTTGCTCCTCCTCCTTGGTTTCGGTGTGCGTCCCGGGTACCCGGAGGAAGCGATCACAAACGGCCCAGTACGACCTTTCGGCCGTGGAACGCCTCGGCGTAGCCGGTCGGCGATCCGGCCTCCATCCCCCGTAGCCGCATGAGCGCGAGGAACAGGTCCTCGGTGAACCATCGCTTGCTCCGCTGGGACGGGAACCAGTCGAGCAGGAGTGCGGCCTTCCGCCGTGCCGTCGCCTCTTCCAGGTGGACGAAGACGTTGGGCGAGCCGAGGTCGCCGTCGTACTTCGGAATCTCGTACTCGAGGATCAGGTGATCGCGGAAGGTGTTCCACGTCAGCTCGGCGACGAGCCGGTGGTCCTGGTGGAGGTCGGAGCCGTGGTGCGTGAGGACGAGGTCGGGCGAGACGCGCTCCTTCAACGTCTCGAAGTACTCCTTCACCTCGCCGCCGTAGCGGAAGAACGCATCGCGGAATCCCTTGACCAAGACCTGTGACGTCGCCGCCCCGGCGAGGAACGCCTCGGCGCTCATCCGCGCCTCGCCCGCGCGCTCCTCGTTGGCGCTCAGGACGATCCAGTGCACCTCGAGCTCGCGCTCGGCGGCCAGGCGGAGCAGCGTCCCGCCGCAGCCGATCTCGATGTCGTCGGCGTGCGATCCGATGGCCAGCACCCGCAGCGGCCCGGAACCCTCGAGCTGGAGGCTCAGCATCGCGACCTCAATCCACCGAGGCTGCCGCGAGCTGCACGACCTCCGCGACGCCAAGCAGCCTCAGTCGGAGCCCACCGCAGAAGAGGACGACCTTCACCGCAGGCTCAGTGTGGCCTCGTCCCGCGCTCGGCCGTATCCCTAGAAGGGGTGAAATCCTCCAAGTACTCGGTCAAGCGCTGTGCGTACTGGGGCGCCGTCGGCTCGTCCTCGTGGCGGAAGTACGCGAACACCTCGGCGCCTTGCGCAAGCAGCGGGGCGATGCGCTCGGCCGAGTCGCGGAGGTCGGCCTCCGAATATGGCGGGTCGCGGAAGCGGAGGTAGCGGAACCCGGCAGATGCCTCGAGGTCGTCGACGCGGACCGCGTTCGGCGGCAGCTCCACGTCCTCCCAGGACTCGTGCCGGAAGTCGAAGGCGAGGCGGAGCGACGGGTCGAGCGAGCCCAGCAGCAGGGTCAGGAACCCCTCGTCCCGCTTCGCGCCGACAAGCACGCGAATCGGGCCGAGCCGGTCGCCGAGCCGCGTCACCCGCTCCTCGAAGGTCGCGACCTGGGAGGTCCGGTAGGCGACCAGCTTGGGTGAGAAGCGGAACCCCTCCGGCGTCTGTTCCGCCCAGCGCTCGAACTGGCCCTCGGCGGGGAGGCGATACCCGGTGGTGTTCAGCTCGACGGTCGGGAGCGCTTTCGCGTAGTGCCCGAGGAACTCTGTCGGCTTCAGCTCGGCGGGATAGAACCCGGGCTTCCACGACGGATACGACCAGCCGGAGGTGCCGACATACGCCCTCTCTACACTCAGCGGCGTGGCCGTCACACCCGAAGTGATAGCTCAGGGATCGATTCCCGTCCTCGACCACGGCTTCGTCCGGCTGGACGACGCCATGGCGGACGACCTCTCCGTCGTCAACGGCGCGCGTGTCAGCTTCGCCCGCCACAAGACCGAGATGGACGATTCCGACGCCGGCCTGATCCGCTTCCTGATGCGAGAGCGTCACGGGACCCCCTTCGAGCACAACTCCTTCCGGTTCCACATCCGGGCGCCGATCTTCGTCGCGCGTGAATGGTTCCGACACCGCGTCGGCTCGTTCAACGAGTTCTCGATGCGCTACGCGAAGGCGACCGACGACTTCTACGTCCCCGAGCCGGACGATGTGCGGAGCCAGGTCGGGAAGCCTGGTGCGTACTCATTCGAGCCGGTGGAGCCCGGCGTCGCCGAGACGACTCGCGAGGAGATGCGCGCCGTCTACGAGGCCGCCTTCTCGGCGTACGAGCGGCTCGTCGAACTGGGAGTCGCGCGGGAGCTCGCGCGGTCGGTACTGCCGGTCGGCGCGTACACCGAGTTCTTCTGGACGGTGAACGCGCGGGCGCTCATGAACTTCCTCTCGCTGCGCAACTCGGAGACCGCCCAGCGGGAGATCCGACGCTACGCGGAGGCGTCCGAGCAGTTCCTGGCCGAGAAGATGCCGATCACGTACGCGGCGTTCGTGGCCAACGACCGAACCGCGCCCTAGGCCTCGGACATCACCACGCGCTCGCTGCGGGTCTGTGCGTCCCACTCGGTGATCGCCCAGCCGTCGAAGCGGTCCAGGTCGTAGGCGGCGATCATCCGGAAGGTCGTCGTTCCCTCCTGCGCGACGTTGAAGGTCCCGCAGGTCACGGCCGGCTTCCCCTTCCGCGTCAGCACCAGTGCGTAGTAGTCGCCGCGGGTTAGGTGGTCCAGGCCCCGAACGGTGACGATCATCGGCCAGTTGCCGTTCGTGCGCTTGCGCCCAAGGCGGATGCTCGCGCCCGAGGTGTTGTTCTGGTCGGATGGGCGCAGGGCGACCACACTCGTCGGCTGCTCCGGCGGAGCGGCGGCGGGCCTGCTGTCCGAGCCGCCTTCACCCGCGACGTACCCGATGCCGAACGCGGCTGCAGCCAAGCCGGCGCCGACGAGCAAGGCGGCTCCGAGGCGGCGGGGCGGCATCCAGGACGTGTCGGGCTCCTCGTCCTCGGCCACAGGCGCGTCTGGTGCGCCGACCAGCGCCGGCGAGAGCTCCGGCGGCGGGCCGGTCGCGACCAGGAGGTCGTGCATCCGGCGGAGCCGGTCCCGCTCGCGGGGATCCTCGATCCCCTCGAGGAGCTCGTCGAGGTTCGGCGGGCTCACAGCACGTCCTCCAGAACAGCAGCGAGCCGGGAGAGCCCGGTCCGCGTACGCGTCTTGACGGTCCCGAGCGGGATGCCGAGCAGATCGGCGATCTCGCTCTGCGACCGGCCACCCCAGTAGGCGAGCTCGATCACCTGGCGCTCGTTCTCCGGCAGCTCCGCGAGCGCCCGGTGGACGCGCCAGGCGATCCAGCCAGACTCTGCGCGCTCGGCCGGCCCCGCGTCGCCCGCCACTTCATCCGGGGCGTCGACCGGGGGCTCGCGCCTCGCCCGACCGTTGTCGACGATCGCGTTTCGCGCCACCGCGTAGAGCCACGGCGCGCCGGGCCCGCGCTCTGGCTTGTAGCTCCCTGCAGCGCGCCAAACGGAGGCGAACGTCTCCTGCACGGCGTCTTCCGCACGCCCGCGGTCTCCGAGCCGACGAAGCGCGAGCCCGTACACCGGCCGCGCGTAGCGGCGGTACAGGGCGTCGAAGGCACTCCGGTCCCCGGAACCGACTCTGCGGATCAGCTCGCCGTCGCTGACGTCCGAGTTGGTCAAGACGGACATGGTTACGCGTGTCGCCGCGGGCGGCAAGCGCAACCCTACGGCCGCAGTAGAGGCAGTCATCCTCTTTTCTACGTCGGGGCGCTGCGCGCGGATTGAAGAAGCCGGCCGCCGTCGACGACGAGCGTCGTTCCTGTGACGAAACCGGCGCCCGCGAGATAGACGACCGCGTCCGCGACGTCGTCCGGCGTGCCGACACGGCCGAGCAGGGACTCCGCCGCCCGCCGGTCCTCTTGCTCCGGCTCGACCGCGACCGGTCCGGGCGCGATTCCGCACACACGGACCTCGGGTGCGAGCGCGCGCGCAAACACCTTCGTCAGCATGGAGAGCGCCGCCTTCGCTGCGCTGTGAGGCGCGAACGACGGCCACGGCTCGAGCCCCATCACGTCCTCGATCATGATCACGACGCCGCCCGACTCACGCAGGTGCGGCGCCGCCGCCTGGGTCACGAAGAAGCCGCCCTTGGCGGTCGCGCCGAACGCGGCGTCCCAGTCCTCCTCCGTCACCTCGGTAACCGGCTTCGGCATGAACCCGTCGGAGGCGGCGTGTACGAGGAGGTCGAGGCCTCCGAGCTCGTCCACCGCCGTCTCAACGACCGCCCGGGCAGCCTCGACGTCCGAAATGTCGCCGTGCACCTTGCCCGCGGCAAAGACGTCCCAGCCCTCCTTCTCGAGCCGCGCCGCGATCGCCGAGCCGACCCGGCCCGTTCCTCCGGTAACTAGGGCGCGCACGAGGGAGCGAACTGTAAGGAATTCAGGCTGAGCTGTAAGAAGTTGATTTGGAGCCGCATTTTTCCCGGCGATGCGGGCATAAGTTCGCTTACGGAAGCGCTCCACGAATAGGGGGTTCTCAGCAATGAAGAAGGCTCTGCTAGTCGTCGTCTCGCTCCTCGCCGTCGTCTCGGCGTCGGTCGCGGTCGCCGCCGTGACGGTGACGAGGGTCGTGGCGATCAAGGCGGACGGGTTCAGTCCGGTCACGCGCACCATCCAGACGGGTGACGCGATCCGCTGGCGGAACGACGACACCGTGAACCACCAGGTCGTCGCCGACAACGGTCACTTCGCCTCCCCCGTCCTCCGGCCGAGGCAGACGTATCAGCGCACGTTCAACACGGCCGGGACGTTCCGGTACCGCGACGCGCTCGAGCCGGCCGAGCGGGGCACGATCATCGTCAGGGGCCCGGAGCCCTCGGTCTCGATCGCACTCTCGCAGCCGACGGTGTTCTACGGGTCTGGTATCCGCCTCACGGGGTTCATCTCGACCGGGGCGGCCAACCAGGACGTTTCCATCTGGGAGCGGACGTTCGGTTCGGCCTCGTTCGTCAAGCAGGCCGACCTGAAGACCGGCACCTCTGGCGCGTACGACTTCACGGACACACCGCAGCTGCTCAGCGACTACCAGGTCAGGTGGGGGAACCGGCTAAGCGCAATCGTCACCGTGGGCGTCCGGCCGCGGATGACGTTCATCCGACGCGCACCGTGGTTCGTGACCTCCGCCAAGGTGGGCACCCCGCTCGCGGGACGCTGGGTCTACGTCCAGCGGCGCTCGAGCCTCGGGCAGTGGGTCAACCGGAAGAAGGTCCGGCTCGGTAGCTCCGGTGCCCGGCGGTTCAAGATGGACCTGCCGCGCGGCCGGCACATCCTGCGGATGTTCATGACGACGAACCAGGCCGGCACCGGCTACCTCTGGAGCCATAGCCGCACGCTCGTCGTCACCAAGCGCTAGGGCTGGAAGCAGTCGTCAGGGCCGGCGGTATGCTGCCGCCGGCCCTGACGTCTTCCTGGAGGAGAGAGCCCGTTGAGCACGCTTGTCTTCAACCACGAGGAGATCACTGCGCGCGAGCTGAAGCCGCGTCTTTACGAGCTGGACGGCATCTCGCGTGAGTCCGTCGAGGCGCACTACAAGCTCTACCAGGGCTACATCGCGAAGCGGAACGAGATCCTCGGCAGGCTGGACGGGGTCGACCTCTCCGCTGCGAACCAGGTCTACTCCGACATCCGCGCGCTGAAGGTCGACCTGACTTTCGCGATCGGCGGGATCAAGAACCACGAGATCTACTTCGAGCACCTCGGCGGCGACGGCGGGGACCCCGACGGTCCGTTCGGGCAGCTCGTGGAGCGCGACTTCGGGTCGGTCGGGGCCTGGCGCGACGACCTGAAGGCGACCGGCATGGCGGGCCGCGGCTGGGCCTGGACCGCCTACGACTGGGACGAGGGCCGCCTCTTCAACTACATCGGCGACGCGCAGAACTCGTATCCGATCTGGAACGCGACGCCGCTCGTCGCCCTCGACGTCTATGAGCACGCCTACTTCCTGGACTACCAGACCGACCGCGCCTCCTACATCGACGCCTTCTTCGCGAACCTGGACTGGGCAACCGTGAACGACTGGGTCCAGCGCTACCAAGTGCCCCTGAGCTAGCGGGCTAGCCCGCGAGCCAGTCGGCGAGGGTCGTATGGGCGGCCGGCTCCGTGCCGGCCAGCTCGCCTCTGAGCTCCGCGACGGTGCCGTACCGCTCGGCGACCACGTCGTGCGTGTGGATCGTCTCCAGGTTGACCTGGCGCGAGAAGAGGAAGTCTTGATCGCCCAGTGCCGGATAGGCCTCCAGCACTCCCTGCAGTGCCAGGCGGACCGAGTCCTCCACGAAGCGCGGCTGGAGGTGCGCGTGCTCGACGACGAAGAGCTCGTCCGGGCGCTTGAGGAGCTCGAAGACCGGCGCGCTCATCGACGACTCGACGATCTCGCCGAGCTGCTCCGCGTTCACCCGCGTCTCGCTGCCAACGAACAGCGTCCCGATCCCTCGCTGGTTGTGTGTCGCGAGCGGCACGAGCTCGAGGATCCGCTCGACGTCGCCCTCCGCGAAGCCTGCCTCGAGCAGGCGGTCGGCCGAGCGCTCGCGGACGAGGCCCTGCGCGCAGGGGCAGGCGTTGATCCCCGCCGCCTCGACTCCGACTACTCGCCGGACGCCGCGCTCCGAGGCTGCCGCGATGCCGATCAGTCCGAGCATCGCCTGGGTGGCGAGGCCCGTCACCGGTGTGCGGCGCTCGACGGGGTACCGGGCAGTGATCCGCGCCTCCGCCCGGCCGGCGCCCTGCCGCTCGACGATCTCACCCGCAATGTGCGCCGCCAGCTCCTCGACGAGGAACGCCTCCTCGAGCACGACGTGCTCGATCACTTCCTCGAAGAGCTCCGGGAAGCGGGACATGTGGACGCCCTTCTGCGCCGAGTCGAGGTCGACGGTGCACTCGATGTCGGCGGCGATCAGCTTCTCGCTGGACCCGTGCCGGATCCGGATCGCCTTCGAGACCCCGGTGACCCCCGCGCGCGACAGGCCGAGGCGAACCTCGGGCTGCGATGCCTGGAGGTCTTCGCCGAACAGGTTGCGGAGATCGGCCATCCGGACGGAATAATGGCGATCGCACCCAATCTGAGGACACGCGTGGCCAGCAAGCCGATCTTCGCCCAGCTCGTTTCACTCGCGTGCCACGACCTCCGGACGCCGCTCGCGACGGCTTCGGGGTTCGCGCACACGCTCCAGCGCCTCGACTCGCTCGAGGGGCCGGCCGACCGTTACGTCGACATGATCGGCGCCGCGTCGGAGCAGATGGCCGAGCTGCTCGACCTGCTCGGAGTCGCGGCACGGATCGAGGCCGGCCGCTTCGACGTCCAGGCGCGCGAGGCCGACTCGCGCAAGCTCGTGGATGCGGCCGTGGCGCGTCTGGACGGACATGCGGTGGCGGACGGCGACGGGGCGACCGTGCTGCTCGACCCGGCCTGGGCGGAGAAATCGCTCGCGGCGATCGCCGAGTGCGTCCGGCGGCACGGCGCGCTTGACGAGGTCACGATCGCGGTGGACGGCTCCGCAGTGGCGATCAGCCCACTCGCCGACGGCGTGGGCGCGATAGCGCTGGGCGACGACCTGAAGGACTTCGGCGCCGCAGTCGGCACCCGGGTGCTCGGCGCGATGGGATCGGAGATCCAGCCCGACGGCGAACGGCTAGTCGTACGCCTCCCGCAGGCGTAGATTCGACCTAGCGAAGCAGCCGCGAGAGGCGGCGGTCTTTCAGGATCCGACCCTCCGTCTGACAGGTCGGGCAGTAGTAGATCGTGTGCTCCTCGAAGTCCACGCGCGCGATCGGGGTCCCGCAGACGTGGCAGGGCTCGGCGAGCTTGTTGTGCACGCGGTACGTCTTCTTGTCGTTCGCGCCGCGCTCCCGCAGCTCGAGGCCGCGGGCGAGCTCGGCGTCGATCGCCTCCGCGAGCCGGGAGATCTCCTCGCCGTCGAGATCCCTGGTCAGCGCGTACGGCGACAGCCCGGCGTGGTGAAGGATCTCGTTGGCCCACGCGCGCCCGATCCCGGCGATCACGCGCTGGTCGCGGAGCATTGAGTGCAGGCGGCGCGACTCGTTCGCGCAGATCTCCGCGAGCCGCTCGGCCCCGAGCCCGTAGGCCTCCGGGCCGAGGTGCGCGAGCTCCTCCTCGGCCTGTTCGGGGGAGACCAGCCAGACGCCCGCCCGCTTCTTCGCCCCCGCCTCGGTGAGAACGAGCTGCGAGCCGCCCTGGAACTCGAGCCGGAACGCGGGCGTCTTGGGGCCCTTCTCGCCTGCGCGCAGCAACTTGAGGCGTCCCGCGGTCATGAGGTGGAAGAGCAGGACGAGCTCGCCGTCGTCGGTCGGCATCAGGAGCCGCTTCGCGCGCCGCTCGACGCCTTGGAGTCGACGGCCCTCGAGCGCAGCGAGCGGCGGGTCGTAGGTCTTCAGCGTCGCGATGTGCGCCGGGCCGGCCTTTGCGATCGGGAAGGCCGCGACGGGATCGTCGAGCTGGCGCCGCCAGGCCTCCATCTCCGGAAACTCGGGCACTAGTGCTCCTTCAGGGAATGCTGCCCAGAAGCAGGCGTGTATTGCCTGATGGGCATGTTCCGTCCTCATGGCTGAGCCGATCACGGTAGCCGTCCGCCGCGGGGACATCGTCGAGGCTCGCCACACCGTCCATGCGGTTGCGGTCAGGGACGGCGCAGTCGTCGCGGAAGCGGGCGACGGCGGGCTCGTCACCTTCATGCGTTCGGCGGCGAAGCCGATCCAGGCGCTTCCGGTCGTCCGTGCGAGGCCCGACCTGGACGACCGCGAGCTCGCGATCGCGTCTGCCTCCCATCTGGCTGACTCCCACCAGATCGGCGCGGTCCGGTCGCTGCTCGCCAAGGCGCCCGCTCAGGAAGACGAGCTCGAGTGCGGCGCCGACGGCGAGCCGCCCAGCCCGCTCCGGCACAACTGCTCGGGAAAGCACGCCGGGTTCCTGGCTCTCTGCCGCGGCCGCGGGTGGGACTCGCGCGGCTACCGGTTGCCGGACCATCCGGTGCAGCAGGCGATGCTGGCCGAGGTGGCCGCGGCGGCGGACCTCCGCGAAGGTGAGATCCCGACGGCGATCGACGGGTGCGGCGTCGTCAACTTCGCGCTGCCCGTCGAGCGGATGGCGTACGCGTTCTCGCGCTTCACGGAGCTGGACGGCGGCGCGAGGGTCGCGGACGCGATGCGCGCCTACCCGGTGCTGATTCGCGGCCCGGGCGCGCCGGACACCGTGCTCATGGAATCCCTGCCCGGCTGGATCGCGAAGGGCGGCGCCGAAGGGCTGCTCTGCGCCGCTGGCCCGGACCGCCTCGGCATCGCGCTCAAAGTCGAGGACGGAGGCGCGCGGGCAGTCGGCCCGGCGGTCGCGGCGTTTCTCCGCCGGCTCGGCCATCCGCTCGACCAACTCGCCTCGGCACCGGTCGCGAACAGCCGCTCAGAGATCGTCGGCGAAATTCGAGCCGATTGACACGTTTGAGAAATCCTTTTGGTCGCTCCCGGAGGACCGATGTATATTCCGGCGGCCGGAGGGGAGCCGGCCGGAGGGGACCGGCTTCTCGCGTGTGCAGGTCTCGACCCGTCCCAGCACGGAGAAAGCAGAGGTCCCATTGCTCACGGTCGACATTGCTCTCCCCGACGTCGAGGAACTCCACAAGCTTGTCCAGGAAGGACAAGAAAAGGGGTTCCTTTCGTATGACGAGATCGTTTCCGCTCTCGAGGAAGTCGAGCTCACCAAAGAGCAGGTCGAAGATTTCTACACCTACCTGATCGACCACTCGGTCGAGCTGGTCGAGGGCACCCAGCACAAGCACCCGCCGCACGAGCAGCCGGCACTGGCCGAGCCCGAGGAGGCGAGCGCCAAGACGCCCAAGCTCGACCTGACCGTCGAGCCGTCGCTCGACTCGCTCCGGCTCTACCTGCGCGAGATCGGGAAGGTGCCGCTCTTGACGGCAGACCAGGAGATCTACCTCGCGAAGCGGATCGAGCGCGGTGACATGCACGCGAAGACCCAGATGATCGAGGCGAACCTGCGCCTGGTCGTCTCGATCGCGAAGGGCTACCTGGGCCGCGGCCTCAGCTTCCTCGACCTGATCCAGGAGGGCTCGCTCGGCCTGATCCGCGCGGTGGAGAAGTTCGACTACCGCAAGGGCTTCAAGTTTTCGACGTACGCCACCTGGTGGATCCGCCAGGCGGTCACGAGGGCGATAGCCGACAAGGCACGCACGATCCGGATCCCGGTGCACATGGTCGAGAAGCTGAACAAGGTCGTGCACATCGAGCGTCAGCTCGTGCAGCGGCTTGGGCGAGAGCCGCAGCCCGAGGAGATCGCGGTCGAGCTGGAGATGACGACCGAGGAAGTCCGCGAGATCCTGCGGATGTCCCAGCTACCTATCTCGCTCGAGAAGCCGATCGGCGAGGAGGAGGAAAGCGAGCTCGGGGACTTCGTCGAGGACGACAGCGCCGAGTCGCCGTTCGACACGGCGTCGCTGGCGCTGCGGCGAGAGGACGTCGCCCGCGCGCTCGACTCGCTCCCGGACCGTGAGCGGAAGGTGATCGAGCTTCGCTACGGCCTGCTCGGCACCCAGCCCTTCACGCTGGAGGAGGTCGGGCGGGCGTTCGGCGTCACGCGCGAGCGCATCCGTCAGATCGAAAACAGCACGCTCAAACGGCTGGAATCACTGCCCGAAGCCCAGGGTTTACGAGACGCTTCGGCCTAGGTTGGCAGCCTGCGGGTCGTTCGTCCGCGAGACGGGGACGAACAGCCGGCAGTGGGGGCACTTGTATCCGGCGCGCTTAGACGTGGGCCCGAGCAGGTCGGCTTCGAAGGGCTTCTTGCAGTGCGGACAGACATGCTTTTCAAGTGATGCAGCCACGCGGGCAAGGTAGCCGCGCCTCCGCGCCCGACCGGCGTTTGTGAACCGATCTAAAGATTCCGCCGAAAAAGCATTGGTCGCGGCGCGCAAAACGTCTATAAGTGTGAGGAGATGGGGGTGGAGGGGAGCGCTGCGGCGACGCAAGCCTTGACGGAACCGGTGGTCCGGCTGGAGGACGTGCACAAACGGTTCGGCGACAACGTCGTCCTCGAAGGGGTCGAACTCACTCTTGATCCGCGGCAGGTGCTCGTCGTCATCGGCCCCAGCGGAAGCGGGAAGAGCACGCTGCTCCGCTGCATCAACCTGCTCGAGCCGATTCAGTCTGGGCGGATCTTCTTCGAAGGCGAGGAGATCACGAGGAAAGGGGTGGATGCGAGTTCGATCCGCCAGCGGATCGGGATCGTCTTCCAGCAGTTCAATCTCTTCCCGCACCTGAAGGCCCTCGACAACGTCACCCTCGCGGCCCGCCGTGTGAAGAGGGAGTCGAGACGGACGGCGGAGGAGCGCGGGCGGCAACTGATGGCGAGGGTCGGGCTCGAGGAGAAGGCGGACAGCTACCCGCACCAGCTCTCGGGCGGGCAGCAGCAGCGCGTCGCGATTGCGCGCGCGCTGATGATGGAGCCGCACGTGATGCTCTTCGACGAGGTCACGTCGGCGCTCGACCCGGAGCTCGTCGGAGAGGTGCTGGTCGTGATGCGCGACCTCGCCAAAGACGGGATGACCATGGTCGTGGTCACCCATGAGATGCAGTTCGCTCGCGATGTCGGCGACCGTCTCATCTTCATGGACGAGGGTCACATCGTCGAGCAGGGGAGGCCGCAAGAAGTCCTCTCGAACCCGAGGGAGGAACGGACGCGGCGGTTTCTCCGCAGAACGATGCTGCTGGATCATGCACTCGAAGGAATGACAGTCAAAGGAGGGTCTGAATGAAGAAGTTCCTGATCGCGACCGTTGTCGCGGTCTTCGCCGCCGTGGCGTTCACGGCGTTGAGCGTCGCGGCGCCGTGGACCGGCTCTGCCCGGGCGAAGGCCGACACGGCGAACAAACTGCCGGCGCTGCCGCCGGACGTTCGGCAGAGGGGTCGGTGGAAGATCGGCGTGAAGTGCGACTTCCCGCCGTTCGGCTACATCAACCGGCAGAACAGGATCGCCGGGTACGACGTGGATGTCGCGCGGCGGTTCGCTGAGCTCGCGTTCGGCCGGCGCAACCGCGTCAGCCTGACGTGCGTGACGACTCCGAGCCGGATCCCGGCGCTCCAGCGAGGTGACGTCGACATCATCATCTCGACGCTGACCTGGACCGCGTCGCGCGAGGAGACCATCGACTACTCCTACCCGTACTACAACGCGACCGGCAGGCTCCTGGTGCCGAACAACTCCCCGCTCGTCGGCGCCCGCCTGACCGCGCTTCGCGGCCGGAGGATCTCGACGACGCGAGGCTCGATCTACGACCGCTACGTCGGCAACTGCTTCCCGACGGCCACCAAGGTCCTGACGGACTCGCCGGTGACGGCGCTCGAGAACCTCCGTTCCGGGCGGGCGGACGTGTTCATGTTCGACGACACCTTCCTGCTCGGAGTGGCGGCGAACGACACGAACCTCCGCATGACCACGCACAAGTTCCTGAACGTCCCGTACGGGATCGGGATCAGGAAGGGCGACACCGCGATGAAGCGGTGGGTGAACGCAGCCGTGCTGCAGATGAAGCGGAAGGACGAGTTCTGGCGGATCCTCCGCCTTAACTCTCCGCGGCAGTTCTGGCGGTTCTTCCTCACCAACGTCCCGCGGCCGAAGACCAAGGAGGCCTATCCGAGGGGCAGGGTGCCCGAGAGCGAGTGCCCGCGCTAGAGAACGGCTGAGTCGGGGTGGTCGCCGGAGCGGCGGCCACCCCGCTCGTTTCTTCGATGGACGTCGTCGCAGCCTTCGACTGGCAGTACATCTGGGATCACCGCCAGGTCCTCTGGGAGGGCTTGAAGGTGACCTTGAAGCTTGCAGCGATCGGCATCGCCGGGGCGTTTGTCGTCGGCCTGGTGCTCGGCGCCGCGCGTGCCTACCGAATCCCGGTAATCGGCCGCCTCGCCGGGATCTACGTCGAGCTGATCCGTAACACGCCGATCCTGGTGCAGATCTACCTGATCGCCTACGGGTTGCCGAGGCTGACGAAGGCCCTCCAGTTCGACTTCTTCTTCGTCGCGTGCCTGGCGCTGATCGTCTGGGGCGGCGCCTTCAACACGGAGAACTTCCGCGCAGGGTTCGAGGCCGTGCCCGCGCGCTATCGCGAGGCGGCCTACGCGCTGGGCTTCGGGCCTTTCAAGACCTTTCTCAACGTCTCGTTGCCCATCGGGGGGCGGATCGCGCTCCCGTCGTCGATCAACACGTACATCTCGGTCTTCAAGAACACCGCGCTGATGGTGGCGATCAGCGTCGAGGAGCTCACCAACGTCGCGAAGCAGTCGATCGACCTCGACTTCAAGACGTGGGAGATGATCGCGGTGATCGCCGTCACCTATCTGACGCTCGTCTGGACGATGTCGGGGCTGATCCGGCTGCTGGAGCGGCGACTCAGGCTCCCGGAGACCAGCTGACGGTGCCTAGCTGATGTGGGACGCGATCTTCAACCGCCTGCCCGACTGGGCCGAGCCTGTCGTCGACTACATCATCCACGTCGGTCTCAGGAACACCCTGATCATCTCAGCAATCTCCGTGGTCCTCGCCCTCGTGATCGGGGTCCTGCTCGGGACGCTCCTGACCATCAAGTTCTTGCCACTCCAGGCCGCGATCAGGCTCTACATCGAGGTCTGGCGGGGGTTGCCGATCATCGTCACGATCTTCCTTCTGTACTTCGCCCTGCCGACGCTCTCCGACGAGGTGCGCATCCCGGCGCTCAACCTCGACCCGCTACGCGCGACCATCCTCGGGCTCGCGCTGTGGGGGAGCGCCCAGATCGCGGAAGCGACCCGCGGCGCGGTTCAGTCGATCCCGAAGGAGCAGCACGAGGCGTCGGCCGCGCTCGGCTTCGGGTGGGTCGGGCGCCATGTGAACGTGATCCTCCCGCAGGCGCTGCGAAGGCTCATCCCGCCGCTCGTCGGCCTCAGCGTCGGCGTGATCCAGAACAGCACGCTCGGCTCGATCATCGGCGTGCCGGAGGTGCTGGAGACGGCGTCGCGCTCGGTGAACCGGCTCGCGGTGCCGACGGTCGACCCGGCGACGCTTTCGATCGAGGGCGGTGACTCACACGCGCTCGAGATCTACCTCTTCGTCTTCGCGATCTTCTTCGTGATCTCGTTTCCGCTCACGCGGCTTGCGGCGTATCTCGAGAAGCGTCTCGTCTGAACGGCAGCGTCACGCAGCCAGCGTAAGGGCGCTGAGCTCCGAGGCGTGCGTGCCGACGACCTTGCCGTGCAGCTGGATCGCCAGGTAGCCGTCCGGTCGGAGGACGCTCTGGCAGGCCTGGACGAGCCTCCGGTACGGGCCGAGGCCGTCGCCCGCCGCGAACACCGCTTCGGGCGGCTCCTCGGCGAGCTCGGGTCTCTCGGTTCGGAGGCCGTCCGCGAGATAGGGCAGGTTCGCGACGACCAGATCGAGCCCCGCGGGGCTGCCCTCGAGCAGATCGCCGTGCACGATGCTGACGCGGTCGCCGAGACCGTGGCGGCAGACGTTCGCCCTGGCGATTCGGACCGCGGAGGCGCTCGTGTCCGTCGCCCAGACCCGCGCCTCGGGTGCTCTCGAGGCGATCGCCAACGCGACGGCGCCCGAGCCCGTCCCGACGTCGGCGACGAGCGCCGCCCGGCCGGCGATCCGCTCGACGGCCGCCTCGACCAGCGCCTCGGTCGTCGGCCGGGGCGTCATGACCTTGCCCGGCTCGACCAGCAGCCGGAGGCCGCAGAAGGGCGCCTCGGACACTAGAGCGCCTGGCCTCCGCCGACGAGCGCGCGAAGGCTCTCGTAGTCCTCCCGGCAGGCCGGGCAGCCGTCGAGGTGGGCCTTGAAGCCTGGGAGTCCCCTCTCGGTGTCGCCGCCGGCGAGCTCGAGCTCGACGTACTGGTCGAGCTTGTCGAAGCACTCTTCGCAGCCGACCTCCGGTACACCCGGCCCAAGCAGCCGGCCGAGTGCCTGCTTCAGCTCGGGCCGTTCGTTCATTCGATCACCTCCAGGAGATCTCCAAGGTGGGCGCGCAGCTTCGCGCGCGCGTCGTGCAGCGTCTTGTAGAGCGCGCCGCGGGTCGATCCCATCCGCTCCGCCAGGACGTCGATCGGGACGCCGTTCAGCGCGAGCGCAACCAGAACTTCGCGCTGGCGCGGCGTCAGCTCCTCGGCGATTCCGTCCTTGACCGCTCGGAGCAGCTCGCCCTGCTGGGCCTCGCCCTCCGGAGTAGCGCCGCTCGAGGCGAACATGCCCCACGTCTCCGGCTCCAGCGGC
Source organism: uncultured Actinomycetes bacterium (assembly GCA_963827705.1). Classification (GTDB taxonomy): domain Bacteria; phylum Actinomycetota; class Thermoleophilia; order Gaiellales; family Gaiellaceae; genus JACDAN01. Next base: position 21,869 of record CAWHBN010000015.1, on the reverse strand, counting down.
ACCTCGCGGCCCTGCCAGGCACGGCGACGGAGCTTCACGGCCGCCTCGTACAGCGCGAACTTGTAGACCCAGGTCGTGAACCGGCTCGCCCCGCGGAAGTCGTCGAGGCGCCCGAGCACGGACATCAGCGCATCGTCGGCCGCCTCCTGCGCGATGTCGTCGAGCTCGTTGCCGCGGAGGTGCGGAAGCCCGGGTCGCCGGCGGGCGACCTCGAAGCGGGCCGCCCTCAGCAGCAGGTCGTGCAGTCGCTCGATCGCCGCTGCCTGTTGCGTCCCGCTGCTGCGCAGCGAGGCAAGCCACTCGCGGGACTCGGTGTCCAGGGTCTGGGACCGGACGGCCGGAACCTCGGGCATGGCGGCGGCGACGGTAGCAGTGGCCATGACTCATTAGTGACCCGCGGCCGTCCGGTCCTTACGTCCCTTTAGCGGAACCGCTTGGGGAACTGCGCCACGATCCCGGTCGAGAGCATGTCCGCCATGTGCAGTGCCTGGCGGTGGATCTCGTCGTAGGCGGCCACGTCGGCCGTCCAGTCGCTCTGGAGCCGGGCCACGACCTCGCGTGTCGTCAGCTGGAGATGCTCGAGCAGCATGGTTCTCGTCTCGCCGAGCTTCCAGCGCGGATTCGCACCGTTGAGGAACCGTGCGATGTCGTCGGCGTTCGCCTCCCAGCGGGCCTGCTGCCTCGCCAGCTCGGACTGGTTCCCCGCCTGGGCCGCGGCGATCAGCTCGGCGGCGATCGTGATGTGCTCCCGGAGGAGCGTCGCCAGCCGGTTGCCTGCTTCCTCGCCGTAGAACGGTGCGATCGCGGCGCCGATGTCGTCCTGGTTCTGCAGCAGCCGGCCGACCGTCGCCTCGGTGTCGGGCGAGCCGGTGGTCAGGCTGATGATCGCGAGGCGAGTCCAGGTGACGTGGTCCTCCCAGAGCTTGCGCATGTCCTGCCGGAATGCGAGCTCCTCGACCGAGATGCCGCCCCGGGCGTGATCGTGGCCGTGGGCCTGTGCGTCGTGGCCGCCTGAAACCGCCAGGGCGGCGAGCGCGCTGAACAGCGCGACCAGCGCGATCAGCGCGAGAGGGATCGGGCGGTAGCTGTGCTTGTCAGCCATCGTGTTGCTCCTTTCAACTGGAAAGCGGCGAGCACGCCGAGCGCCTCGATCGCCTTCGTGGCGACGGCGAGGCCCGTGACCGGCTCGCTTTCGGGATGGACGAGTGGGATTCCGGTCGTGGCCGCAAAGGCGTAGGCCACGATCAGTCCGCCGAGCACGACGATCGCGCCGTCAACGAACAGCGGCGCAGGCGAGCGGGCGAGCCCGACGGCGAGGACGCCGAGTGCTAGGGCGGCGGGAACGAAGGTTGCGTGCTCGGGGGCGAGCGCCGCATGCACTCCGGCACTCACCGCACAGGCGAGGATCAGGACGTCGCGGCTCATCGGACGATCACCGTCCCGCGCATGTCGTGCGAGTGGAGCGTGCACACGTACTCGTACGTCCCGGGAGTGGAGAACGTGAACGAGACCGACTCCCCGGGCTTGGCCTTCATGTCGTGCTGCCCCTCGATCTCGACGGTGTGCGTGAAGTTGTCCTCGTTCCGCCAGGTGACCTCGTCGCCGGCGTCGACTTCGATCGTCTTCGGCTCGAAGCGGTAGCTCTTCGGCATCAGGACCTCGGTCGTCGCCACCGGCTCCGAAGACTCGGAGCTGCCGCAGCCGGCGAGCAGCGTCCCGACGAGCACGACGAGGAGCGCGATCCTCACGCCTGGCTTGCCTTCAGCGACGGGCGCCGGGCGCGAGCCACCTCGAGCACGGCACCGAGGAAGACGAGGCCGAACGCGGCCAGGTCGAGCACCTCGCTGATCGTGTGCGCGAAGAGGAAGACGGTCCAGTCGAGGTGGTAGGTCATGTAGCTGATCTCGGCGAGCGCGAAGAGCGTGAACCCCCAGCCGAGCAGGCTCAGGTCGCGCTTGAACGCCGTCCAGGCGAACGCCGCGCCGATCGCGAACGCCGCGATGTGGACGGCGAGGAAGAACTCTGTGGGCAGCTCGTTGACCCAATCTCCCCAGGGCATTGAGGCCTCCTTCGGTCGTAGGTGCGTCGGAGGAGGTTGGTGTTCACGTGTCGCCGGTTCTTACGGCGGGTAAGACTCAGCGGGGTCAGGGACACAGAGGAGGGTGCTGTGAAGAGCTTCGACCTCGTGATCATCGGCGGCGGCCTCGCTTCGGCCCGCGCCATCAAGTCATTCAGGGAGGCAGGCGGCGAGGGCTCGATCGCGCTCTTCTCGCGGGACTCCACGCTGCCCTACCATCGCCCGCCGCTCTCCAAGAAGTTCCTCCGAGGTGAGACCGACGAGGAGCCCATCGTCGAGGACGAGCAGTTCTACGCCGACCATGGAGCGGAGGTCATGCTCGAGACGAACGTCGAGAGCGTCGACCCCCAGGCGCACGAGCTCGAGGTCAACGGCGACCGGTTGGGGTACGGCAAGCTCCTGCTCGCCACCGGCGCCTGGCCGAGAAAGCTCGAAGTCCCGGGCAGCGACCTCGACGGCATCTTCACGCTGCGCACCGTTGGCAACTCGAAGGCCATCCGCGACGCGGCTGCCGGGGCAGAGCGCGCGGTCGTCGTCGGCGCCGGGTTCATCGGGATGGAGGTTGCGGCCTCGCTGCGCCAGATCGGCAAGGAGGTTGCCCTCGTCCACCTCGGCCGCTGGCTCTTCGACCAGCTCGGCGTCGAGCAGCTGAGCGACGAGCTCTCCGCGCTCTACGAGTCGAAGGGCGTCGAGCTCGTCCTCGGAAATGAGGTCGAGGCCTTCCGCGGAAACGGCAGCCTCGAGCAGGTGACGACGAAGAACGGCCGCGCGGTCGAGGCGGACCTTGCGGTCGTGGGGGTCGGCGTCCAGCCCGTCACCGATGTTCTCGAGGGCAGCGGGATCGAGGTCGACAACGGGATCGTCGTCAACCAGCGCTTCGAGACCAACGTGCCCGACGTATACGCGGCCGGCGACGTCGCGAATTTCTTCGACCCCTTGTTCGACAAGCAGCGCCGGATCGAGCACTGGTCGAACGCGAACTACCAGGGCACCGAGGTCGGCAAGGTCCTCGCCGGAGCCGAGGGCGGCTACGACACCGTCTCGAACTTCTTCACCGAGATCTTCGGGAAGACGATCAAGGTCTTCGGCGACGCCAAGCGCGACTCACAGGTCGTCGTCCATGGCTCCCTCCTCGACGACGATCTCTACGCGCTGTACGGCGACGACGGGGAAGAGACGATCGGAGCGCTGAGCGTCGGTCAGACCGAGGATGTCGAGGAGCTGCTCAAGCAGCAGGTGCGGACGCACGCACCGCTTCGGGACCGGCTCGCCTAGCGGCTAAGCGGCGTACTCGTCGGCGACGCTGAGGGCTTCGTCGAGGACACCGATGCCCTCGTCGAGCTCGTCCGTCGTGATGTTCAGCGGCGGGCAGACCATGACAACGTTCCAGTGCGTCATGAGGTAGAGCCCGCGGTCGAGGGCCGCCTTGGCCATCTGGGCGACCGGCGCGAAGTCCTTGCCGGTCGCGTTGAACGGGACGAGCGGCTCCCGAGTCTCGCGGTCCTTCACGAGCTCGAGGCCCCAGAAGCAGCCGAGCCCTCGCACGTCTCCGATCGACGGATGCTTGTCGGCGAGGCCGCGGAGGCGTGACTCGAACTCAGGCGCCATCTCGGCGGCGTGCTCCACGATCCGTTCGTCCTGGAAGGCCTCGATCGACGCGACGGCGGAGGCGCAGGCAAGGGGGTGGCCGCTGTAGGTGAGGCCGCCGGCGAAGTACTTGTCGCGCACCCAGTCGGCGATCTGTTGCCGGACGATCATCGCGCCGAGCGGCACGTACCCGGAGTTGATGCCCTTCGCGACCGTGAGGATGTCGGGGACGACGTCCCAGTTCTCGCAGGCGAACCACTTGCCGGTGCGGCCGAAGCCCGCCATGACCTCGTCGCAGATCAGCAGGATCCCGTGCCGGTCGCAGACCTCCCGAATCGACTGCAGGTAGCCGTCGGGCGGGACGATGATCCCGTTCGTACCGACGACGGTCTCGAGGATTACCGCGGCGACGGTGTCGGGCCCTTCGTACTGCAGGATCTCCTCGAGGTGCGGCGCGCCGGTGCACACCGGGCAGGGATCGGGATGGCCGGCCGGGCAGCGGTAGGTGTACGGGTCGAGCATCCGCACGACGCCCGGCAGGCCCGGCTCGGCGGGCCAGCGCCGCGGGTCGCCGGTGAGCGTGATCGCGCCGGCAGTCGCCCCGTGGTAGGAGCGGTAGCGCGCGATCACCTTGTGCCGGCCCGTGTACCAGCGTGCGAGCTTGATCGCGTTCTCGTTCGCCTCTGCGCCGCCGTTCGTGAAGAACGACATCGCGAGGTCGCCCGGCGTCACCTCCGCGAGCAGGCGGCCGAGCGTCGACCGCGACTCGCTGGCCATCGGCGGGCCGATCGTGCACAGCTTCTCGGCCTGCTCCTTGATTGCCGCGATCACCTTCGGGTGACCGTGCCCGATCGAGACGTTGACGAGCTGTGAGGCGAAGTCGAGGTAGCGCTTCCCCTCGTAGTCCCAGAAGTAGCGCCCCTCGCCGCCGGCGACCGCGATCGGGTTGATCGCGTCCTGCACCGACCACGAGTAGAGGACGTAGCGCTTCGCGTCCTCGACGATCTGCTGCCCGAGCTCGGTGTTGGCCTCGACCGTGGCCATAGCGCGACTCTACAGCTCGTCCGCGAGCAGGTCCATGAGCAGGCCGTCGTGCCACTCGCCGCCCGGCTGGCGCTCCTACTGGCGCATCACGCCGACCGGCTTGAAGCTCGCGTTCTCGTAGGCGCGGATCGCCGCTAGTCTGGCCGACAGTCTGAAGGAGGGCCAATGACCGAAGTCTTGGAGAAGCAGCAAGAGCGCGGCACAGAGCTCGGCAGGATCAGCCACTGGATCGGCGGGCAGTCGGTTGCCGGGGAGTCGGGCCGAAGCGGCCCGGTCTACAACCCGGCCCTCGGCGTGCAGGCGAAGGAGGTCGATTTTGCGTCGGTCGAGGAGCTCGACCGCGCGGTGCAGACCGCCAAGGAGGCGCTCGTCGGCTGGCGCCAGGTCTCGCTGTCGCGCCGGCAGGAGCTGTTCTTCCGGATCCGGGAGCTCTTCCACCAGCGGCGCGACGACCTTGCGGCGCTCCTGACCGAGGAGCACGGCAAGGTCTTCTCAGACGCCCTCGGCGAGGTGCAGCGGGGGATCGAGGTGATCGAGTACGCCTGCGGAATCCCGACGCTCCTCAAAGGTGACTTCTCCGAGCAGGCCTCGACCGGGATCGACGTCTACTCGATCCGGCAGCCGATGGGGGTGGTCGCCGGCATCACGCCCTTCAACTTCCCGGCGATGGTCCCCATGTGGATGTGGGCGCCGGCGCTCGCCTGCGGGAATGTGTTCATCCTCAAGCCGTCCGAGAAAGATCCGTCGGCGTCGATCCTGACCGCGCAGCTCCTGCAGGAGGCCGGCCTGCCCGACGGCGTGTTCAACGTCGTGCACGGCGACAAGGTCGCGGTGGACGCGATCCTCGAGCACCCCGACATCGCCGCCGTCTCGTTCGTCGGCTCGACGCCGATCGCCCGTTACATCTACTCGACCGGTACGGCGAAGGGGAAGCGCGTCCAGGCGCTGGGCGGTGCGAAGAACCACATGATCGTCCTGCCGGACGCGGACCTGGACATGGCGGCCGACGCCGCCGTCTCCGCCGCGTACGGCTCGGCCGGCGAGCGCTGCATGGCGATCTCGGCCGTGGTCACGGTCGGGGACATCGGCGACCAGTTCATTGCCGCCGTGAAGGAGAGGCTCCCGAAGGTGAAGGTCGGGCCCGGCACCGAGCCGGACAACGAGATGGGGCCGCTGATCACGCGCGAGCACCGAGACAAGGTCGCGTCCTACCTGGACAGCGGCAAGGAACAGGGCGCCGAGGTCGTCGCCGACGGGCGAGAGAGTGCGCCCGACGGCGACGGCTTCTTCCTCGGCGTGTCCCTGCTGGACAAAGTCACGCCCGAGATGGACGCGTACAAGGACGAGATCTTCGGACCGGTGCTCTCGGTCGTCAGGGCCGGGACCTACGATGAGGCGATCAAGCTCGTGAACGAGAACCAGTACGGCAACGGCGTCGCGATCTTCACGCGCGATGGCGGCGCCGCCCGCCAGTTCCAGCACGAGGTCGAGGTCGGGATGGTCGGCGTCAACGTCCCGATCCCGGTGCCGGTCGCGTACTACTCCTTCGGCGGCTGGAAAGGCAGTCTCTTCGGCGACTCGCACATCTATGGGCCCGAGGGGATCAACTTCTACACACGCGGAAAGGTCGTCACCTCGCGCTGGCCCGACCCGGCGACGAGCAAGGTCGACCTCGGTTTCCCACAAACGAGGTGATGAGGATGGAGATGAGCATGGTTGTAGATCGCGGCAAGACCGGTGCGGAGCGTCTGGTCGAGACGATCCAGGAGCTCCCGCCGATGGAACGCTTCGGGCTTCGCCGCAAGTCGAAGGTCGAACGTCTTCGGGACGCGGTCCAGGAGCTGCCGCCGGCTGGACGAATCGGGTTGATCGCCGTGGCAACGGGTCTTCTGGTCGGTCTCGCCTACCTGACGCGCAAGCGGCTGTTCGTGGCTGCCGCGGTCGTGGCCGACGTCGTCGAGGAGGCGGCGGACACGGTCGAGGACAGTGCGGAGGATCTCGCCGGGGCCGCCCGAGAGGGCGCCGGCGACTAGCGCTCGCGCGAGCTGGTCGCGGTTTGCGGTCCAGGGACGACCGGCCGCGCAGCGGGGGTCGGCCCCAGCGAACAAGCCAGTTCCCGGCCGGCTCAACTCGGCAGTCGCGCCTGATTCCAGCAGGCGTGACTGCGTGCCGGACGAACCGGCTCGCTTTCGTCACGATCTCCGTGTCCCCGCGAGCCAGGTCCGAGGGACAGTCCCTCAGACCTGGCTCGCGGATCGTCCGAGCTTCAAGGCGGCGCCCGGTCGAGCGGGAGGTCGGCGTGGGGCTCGCGGATCCTCTGGGCAACGACGTGGAAGACGTGCCAGTGCTTCGGCTCGCCGACGGCTGTCTCGCCATCCGTCTCCTCCTCGTCGAACCGTTCGAGCTCGAATCCGCCGAAGAGCGCCTCGGCGGCGTCCCGCGTGAAAAACGTCATGTCCTTCTCGCCGGCCCACTCGTCCCGCTCGCCGAACAGCTGACCGCAGAAACGTCCGCCCGGACGGATCGAGGCGTGAATGCGTCTCCAGAGGTCGTCGAAGCGGTCGGGGTGGCAGAACGGAAGCGAGAACCCGGCGTTGAGAAGCTCGGCGCATGGCCAGCGCGCGTCCTCGAAGCGCGCAACTTCGGTCTCCAGGGCGCGTGAATCGCCGACGCGGGCGCGCAGCCGCTCGATTGCCTCTGCCTCGGCGTCGATCGCGACGACGTGCCAGTCGCGCCGGAGCAGCTCCACCGTGTCCCGGCCGTCGCCGCAGCCCAGGTCGACCGCGAGCCCTGGCTCAGCGAAGGATTCGAGCGCCTCGAGCAACGTCTCGTGCGGCGGACGGTCTCGAACGGCGTCGTAGTACGCGCTCCACTCGCTCACGTCGGTGGCGGCGGGGGTGTCAGGCCACCGCGGTCTCGGCCTTCAGCTCCTCGCCGAACTTCGCCCGCGCCACGAACTGACCCACGCCCGGCGACGCCACGAGCTCGTCGCCCTCGACGAGCACCTGCCCGCGCAGGAGCACGACCTCGGGAGTCCCCGTGACCTCGGTCCCCTCGTAGAGGTTGTAGTCGATCTTCGAGTGGTGGCCCGCGGCCGTGATGGTGTGCTTGCGCTCCGGGTCGAAGACGACGATGTCTGCGTCGGAGCCCACGGCGATCGTCCCCTTCCGCGGGTAGAGCCCGAACAGCTTCGCCGGGTTCGTGGAGAGCAGCTCGACCATCCGGTTCAGCGAGATCCGCCCGGCCCGGACGCCGAACTCGTGGATCATGTGCAGCCGGTTCTCGAGCCCCGGCCCGCCGTTCGGGATCTTCGAGAAGTCGTCGCGTCCGAGCGTCTTCTGGCCGTCCCAGAGGAACGCGCAGTGATCGGTCGAGATCGCCGAGAGGACGTCCGTCCGCACGGCGTTCCACAACACGTCCTGGTTCGCCTTGTCCCGCGGAGGCGGTGTGTAGACGTACTTCGCCCCCTCGAAGTTCGGCTTCTCGAGGTGCGTGTAGTCGATGAAGAAGTACTGCGTGCACGTCTCGCCGTGGATGTCCCAGCCTTTCTCGCGGGCGAGCGCGATCGGCTCGACGGCCTCGCGGCAGGAGACGTGGACGACGTACAGCGGCGCGCCGGCTACCCGAGCCAGCTGGATCGCCCGGTTCGTCGCCTCGCCCTCGGTCTCGGGCGGCCGCGTCAGCGCGTGCCAGTGCGGCTCGGTGTGGCCCGCGGCCAGCGCCTCCTTGACGAGGACGTCGATCGCGTCGCCGTTCTCGGCGTGAACCATGACCAGCGCCCCTGAGTCGGCTGCGACCTGCATCGACCGGAACAGCGTCTCGTCGTCGACCATGAGCGCGCCCTTGTAGGCCATGAACAGCTTGTACGAGGTGACGCCCTGATCGGGCAGCCCGGCCAGCTCCTCGAGCGACCCGCCGTCCTTCAGGTCGGTGATCGCCATGTGGTAGCCCATGTCGATCACCTGCTTGCCGTTTGCCTTCTCCCTCCAGATCTCGAGGGCGGTCGCGAACGATTCGCCCGGCGGCTGGATGATGAAGTCGACGTGGCAGGTCGTGCCGCCGAACGCAGCGGCCGTCTGGCCCGACTCGACGTCGTCGACGGTCACCGTGCCGCCGAACGGCATGTCCAGATGCGTGTGCGGGTCGATCCCGCCCGGGAGCACGTACTTCCCGGAAGCGTCGATGACGCGGTCCGCCTCGACGATGTCCGAGAGCGACTCGCCGATGAGGGAGATCCGCTCGTTCTCGACGAACACGTCGCCGACGTAGTCGTCGGCCGCCGTGATCACTCGGCCTCCCTTGATCAGAACGGAACTCATTGCGGATCTCCCTCCTTCGGCATTGCGTTACCGGGCGCCGCCCTCGGTGACTTCGACTTCCTCCGCCTGCCAGTCCTCGCCGTTGACGTCGACGTCGTCGGCCTCGAGCTTGGCGACCGCCTCCTCGGCGATGTCGGTCCGGTAGGCGTCGTCACTCGCCGGCTTGGAGATCACCTTGCCGTCGAGCGCGATCTCCTTCGTGATGTCCCAGGACTCGGCCTCCATGATCCCGATGCCATTGGGCGCCGGCCAGATCAGCTTGTTGATCTCATTCATCTGCCAGCGCTGGTGGCCCTCGCCGAGCGTCGGCCCGTTCTTCAGCACGATGTCGACGCAGGCGTCCGGGTTATCGCGGCAGTAGATCCACCCGCGGAAGCTCGCCTGTAGGAACTTCTCGGCGGTCTCGCGATTCTCGCCGTCCTCGATCCAGTCCTCACGGACGAAGATGCCGTCCTCGAGCGCTCCCGTGCCGAGGTCGGACATCTTCATGACGTTGAGCTCGTCGATCGAGTGGAGCTGGCCCGTGTCCGCGTTCTTCGTCTCGAGCACCTGGGCGAGCTCGTTGTAGGTCATCGCCGCGGCAGCGTCGATGTCCCGCTTGAGGAAGAGCTCCATGTCGAACGGCTGCGCGACGATCTCGGCGTCCTTCTGCGGATCGATGCCGTTCTTGTTCAGCGCGGCGAACAGCTTGTGCTCGTTGCCGCCGAGCCAGACGCCGACCTTCTTGCCCTTCAGGTCTGTGATCTGGTCGAGGCCGGTGTCCTTCCAGGTGACCTCGGTCATGCCCGACCGAGTGAAGACCTGGGCGATGTTGACGATGTTCTGGCCCTTGTCGCGCGTGGCCAGCGTGCTGTCGAGCCAGTTGATCCCGAACTCAGCCTGGCCGCCGAGGACCACCTGCTCGGGGACGATGTCCGGGCCGCCCGCGCGAATGTCGACGTCCAGCCCCTCGTCCTCGTAGTAGCCCTGGTCCTTAGCCGCGTAGTAACCCGCGAACTGCGCCTGCACGACCCACTTCGACTGCAGCGTGACCTTGGTGAGGTCGCCGCCGGCGCTACCGCCCTCCTCGTCGTCGCCGCCGCACCCGGCCAGCGCGAACATCGCCGCAGCCGCGAGCGCAGCGACGGACCACCACCTACTTCTGCTCATCCACTTCCCCTTTCGGTGCATGGTTGCCATTACTCCGCGGTCCTCCGCGCCGACGGATGCCAGCCCATCGTAAGCCGCTCGAGAGCGGCGACGGCGCCGTAGAACAGGATTCCGAGAATGCTGGCGACGACGATCGCCGCCCACGCCTCCGTGAACGCGAAGATGCCGGCCTGCCGCCGGATCTGGATTCCCAGCGCGTCCTGCGAGCCTCCGAAGTAGTCGCCCACGATCGCGCCGATCATCGCGAGTACGGTCGCCACCTTCAAGCCGGTGAAGATGAACGGCAGCGCGTTCGGGATGCGCACCCGCCGAAAGATCTCCCGCTCGCCGCTCGCGTAGGAACGCATCAGCTCGATCTGCTGCGGCCGCACCGACGTCAGTCCCCGGAGGGTGTTGACGAGCACCGGGAAGAAGCAGAGGACGGCGGCGATCACCATCTTCGAGAGCTGGTTGAGCGTCCCGAACCAGTTGTTCGTGATCGGGGCGAAGGCGATGATCGGGATCGCGTTCGCGGCGATCGCGAACGGCATCAGCGCGGTCGCGAGCAGCCGCCAGCGGGCGAGGATCAGGGCGACCACGATCCCCGCCGAGCAGCCCATCACCCAGCCGCCGAACGCCTCCTGGAACGTGAACCACCCTGCGCCCCAGAGCGTGTCGCGCTCGGTCCACAAGGTTCGCGTGATGTCGGAGGGCGGGGGCAGCAGGAAGTTCTGGATGTCGAGGCCGCGGACGAGCCCCTCCCAGAGCGCGATGCCGGCGACGAAGACGACGACGGCGGGGAACCAGTCCCAGAGGCCCCGCCCGACGCGCGCGCCGAGGGTCCCGCGGGGGATCGGCTCGACGACGCTGCTGCTCACAAGCCCTCTTCCGCCACGATGAACTGCTCTTCGTCCTCGGGCTCCTCGACCTCGAAGCCGCCGCCCTTGCGAAGCAGCTGCCGAACGTCGCGGATCAGCTCGGCGAACCGCGGCTCCTCGCGTGTCTCGCTCGTGCGCGGCTGGGGGAGGTCGATGTCGACGATGCCCACGATCCGGCCGGGCCGCGCCGACATGACAACCACGCGCGTCGAGAGGAACACGGCTTCCGAGATCGAGTGCGTGACGAAGATCACCGTGCTCCCGCTCTGCTCCCAGATCCGCAGAAGCTCGAGGTTCAGGCGCTCACGGGTCATCTCGTCCAGGGCGCCGAACGGCTCGTCCATCAAGAGGAGCGGCGGTGCGAACGAGAGCGCGCGCGCGATCGAGACCCGCTGCTGCATCCCGCCCGAGAGTTGCCACGGGTGGTGCTTCTCGAAGCCCTTGAGCTCGACGAGGTCGACCAGCTCCTGGACCCGCTCGCCCCGCTTCCGGCGATCCCAGCGGAGGATCTCGAGCGGCAGCCCGATGTTCTTCTCCACGGTGCGCCAGTCGAAGAGGACGGCGTCCTGGAAGACGATGCCGTAGTCACGGTCGAGCCGCGCCTGGTGCGCGCTCTTGCCGTTGACGACGACGTCCCCGCCTGACGGCTGGATCAGGTCGCCGACGATCCGGAGGAGCGTCGACTTGCCGCAGCCGGACGGGCCGATCAGCGAGATGAACTCGCCGGGACGGATCTCGAGGTCGATGCCTTCGAGCGCCCTGACCTGGCCCTGGACGAACTCCTTCGAGACGGCCTTGAGCTCGACCACATTCGCCTGCTCGTTCACGCCACGTGCTCCGGCGCTCGCCGCACGACGATCTTCTCCACCACGACGACGACCAGGAAGAAGACGATCCCGAGCGCGGCGGCGACGAGGTTGGTCGCCCACAGGTTCTCCGGCGTCGTCGAGTAGTACTGGTTGAAGTTGAGGATCGCGCCGCCGAGACCGTTCTGGATCGAGGCGGGCAGCTCGCCGATGATCGCGCCCACCACGCAGGCCGTCGCCGAGATCTTGAAGGCGGTGAACAGGTACGGAAGCGAAGCGGGAAGCCGCAGCTTCCAGAGGATCTGGAGCGTGCTCGACGCGTACGAGCGCGTGAGCTCGAGCGCCCGCGGGTCGACCGACGTGAGCCCGCGCAGGGTGTTGATCGCGACCGGGAAGAACGTGAGGAAGGCAGCGATGATCGAGACCGAGAACCAGTCGGGGAAACCCCTCCCGCCGAACCAGATGACGACCATCGGCGCGACGGCGAGGATCGGGATCGTCTGGGAGGCGACGATGTAGGGGAGGAAGCCGCGCTGGAGCAGGCGCGAGTGAGCGAGGAGCACCCCGAGCACGAATCCGATCGAGGCGCCGAGCACGAAGCCGACAGCCGCCTCCTTCGCCGTGAAGAGGGCTGCGTCCCAGAGCACCTCGATCAGCAGCGGGCCGTTCCTCCGCGAGGGCTCGAAGAGCTGGCCGACGATGTCGTGGATGTGAGGGAAGGTCTTGTCGTTGACCTCGAAGCTTCCGATCGTCAGGCCTGTCGCCTCGCCGAACCACTTGAACCCCTCCCACAGGGCGTAGAGGGCGGCGAGGACGATCGCCATCATCCCGAGCTGGATGAGCACCGGCCGCCAGGGAAGCTCACGGCGGGGCGGCTCGACGGCGACCGATCCCATGTCGAGACGTTAACGTCGCGCTGGTGGCTCGGCTCAACAACATCACCTTCGCGTGCGACGAGCCCGTGAAGCTCGCCGAGTTCTGGCGCGAGGCGCTCGGCTACGAGCACATCGAGGTTCCTCAGGAGGTCGAGGAGGCGGCGGCCGCCGCGATCGAACGGGGTGAGCTCGACGCGGACGGGTGGGCGATGCTCGTCAACCCGGACGGCACCGGCCCACGGCTCCTCTTCCAGCGCAGGCCGAAGACCCCGACGACGGACATCCCGATCCATCTCGACATCCACTCGGAGGACCGCGAGGCCGAGGTCGAGCGGCTGACCGGGCTCGGCGCCACCTTCATCGAAGACCGGTCGCTGAAGATCGGGCCGTATGAGGAGTCATGGGCCGTGATGAAGGACCCCGAGGGCAACGGGTTCTGCGTGGCATGACGCTCGATCCCACCCGCACAGTGGCCGAGCTGAAGGAGCTGCGCGAGCTCACGGGCAACGAGGACGGCGCCCAGCGCGTGGCCTGGACCGACACCTGGGTCGAGGCGCAGAAGTGGATGGCCTCGAAGCTGGAGGGCACCGGCGCCGAGATGGAGTTCGACGAGGCGCGGAACCAGTGGTGGACGCTTCGCGGCCGGTCGGATCGAGAGCTGCTGATCGGCGGCCACCTCGACTCCGTTCCGAACGGCGGTTGGCTGGACGGCGCGCTCAACGTGGTCGCCGGATCGGAGGTGCTGCGCCGGATCGCGGAGGAGGGCGAGCCGCCGGTCACCGTCCGTCTCGTCTCGTGGGCGGACGAGGAGGGCGCCCGGTTCGGTCGCTCCCTCTTCGGTTCGAGCGCCGCTGCCGGATCGATGGCGGATCAGGACGAACTGCGGCAGCTCACCGATCGGGACGGCGTCTCGCTACCGGACGCGATCGGGAAACACGGCGTCGACCTCGATCGCGCGACCGACGCGAAGAGTCAGCTCGAGAACGCTGCCGCCTACCTGGAGCTCCACATCGAGCAAGGGCCGGTGCTCGAGTCGATGGATCTCCCGCTCGGAGCCGTGCTCGGCACGTTCGGGGTCGAGCGGCACCGCGTCGTGTGGCGGGGACAAGCGGCGCACGCCGGCTCGACGCCGATGGATCAGCGCCGGGACGCCCTGGCGGGCGCGGCGAAGCTGGCGCTCGAGCTCCGGCACATCGCCGAGCGCGTGGGCGGCGGGGCGGTCTGCACCTCCGGCGACGTCGTCTGCAACCCCGGCATCGTCACGTCGGTCGTGGAGACCGCCGAGCAGCTCCTCGACCAGCGCCACCTCGACGCCGAGACCCTCGCCTCGATGCTGGAGGACGCCAAGGAGCGGAGCCGGCAGTTCGCCGAGGAGGAGGACATCGAGGTCGAGTTCGAGCGGATCTGGAACATCGAGCCGATCCTCTTCGACGAGCAGTTGGTCGAGTTCGCCGACGAGTCGATCAAAGCGGTGGCCGGCCAGTCGCACAGGTTGCCGAGCGGCCCGCTGCACGACGCGGCCGAGGTCTCACGTGCGGGGATCCCGACGGTGATGCTCTTCGTCCAGAGCCTTCGGGGCCTCTCGCACACGAAGCTGGAGGACACGAAGGAGGAGCATCTCGAGCTCGCCGTGGAGGCACTGGACCGGCTCGCGACGAAGACGATCGAGCACCTCGCCGCGTAGCCCCCTCCACCCGCTTACGGCCAGAGCGGCTCGCGGAGCCGCTCAGGGTTCCGAACCGCGAACGTGAGGGTGGCCGCGACCGTCGTCGCGAAGCCGACCAGCACGAAGGCGTCCGCGAGGTTGAACGCGATCGATTCGAGCTCGATCGGGTTGGGGACGCCGGGCCAGAGCGCGAGCGACGCGAGGTTACCGAGCGCGCCGCCGAGGACGACACCGCCTGCAAGCGCCAGCAACGCTGACCGAGTCGCCAGGATCGCGGCGGACCACATCAGCGCCAGGCCCAGGACGAGGACGACGTAGGCCGCCGAGCGTGGGTGGACGGACATAGCCTCGGCGCTCGCCTTGTGCGCGAGATCGAGGCACGCGAAAGCGGCGGCACTCAAGGCGAACAGGACTGAGCCGCTTCTCACGAAGGGGAGCCTAGAGGGACGACGGCCCGCCGGAGGCGGGCCGAGGTCTGGTGAAGCGGGGAGCCACCCCGCGCTCGACTGCCAATCGGATCGATCGTAGCGATCCGCCGCGCCCAGTCTCGGCCGCCTACGGCGTTGCGCGGAGGGCGGGCAGAGGGATGTCACCCAGTCGGCTCACTTTCGGCGCGCATTCGCGACTCGCGGCGGCTGAGAAACCCCAGAAACTCGAGTGACGGGATCAGGATCGCGACGATCCAGAAGGTCGTCCCGAGCCCGAAGTCCGGAATCAGTGCCACCTCGATCGCGGTCAGAACCGTCAGGAACGCTGCGAACCCCACGACCGTTCGGCCGCTCGCCTTCGCGCGGGGCTCCCCGGGCCTGCCGAAGAACCGAACGCACAACGGCAGCACGACGAGCAAGAACCCGGCGAGAACGGCGAGCGTCACGAGGGCGCTGTCGGTCAAGAGGTCGGCGAGCGCGAGCGCGACAAGCAGCCACGCGTAGAACGCGATCCGAACTGCAACGGGGAGCTCGCGACCCATGACGAGCGACCTTTCCACGATCGATCAGGCCGTGCATCGAGCGAGTAGCCGTTACGAGAGCCGCACGAGCGCGACGCCGCAGGCGAGCAGCGCTACGCCGAGGAGCCGGAGCGGCGTGATGGGGTTCTCCTCGAAGCCGACCCAGCCGTAGTGGTCGACGAGCAGCGAGGCGATCGCCTGCCCCGCAAGGATCAGCGCGACGAGGGTCGCCGCGCCGAGCTTCGGTGCGGTGACGATCGACCCGAGCACGTAGAAGGCGCCGAGGACGCCGCCGATCCAGACCCACCAGGGCGCGTCGCCCGCCCGGTCGGGGACCCCACGCTGCGCAAAGAGCACCGCCAGGAGCAGCGCGGCCGTGCCGACCACGAACGAGACGAACGCAGCGCGGATCGACCCCCCGACCCAGGTGGCGAGCTGCGCGTTGATTCCGAACTGGATCGGGAGCATCGCGCCCGCGAGCAGCGCGAAGACGAGGTAGCTCCAGATTGCCACCGGACAGCTTTCAAGAGAAAATGACGGTTTCCCTGCCCGGCCACGAGGAGGTCCCATGCTCGAGTTCGGCGTCACCGTCCTGCCGGATCCGCCCCAATCGCGCTTCTTCGAGCTGGTCGACCTGACCGAGCAGCACGGCTTCGACTACGCGTGGACCTACGACTCCCACATCCTCTGGCAGGAGTCCTACGCGACCCTGCCCGTGGCCGCGTCCCGGACGCAGAAGGTCAAGCTGGGCCACTTCGTGACCAACCCGGGCATCCGCGACCCGACGATCACGGCCAGCTGGTACGCGACCATGCAGGACCTGTCCGACGGCCGGATGGTGATGGGGATCGGGCGCGGCGACTCCTCGCGCCGGGTCGTCGGCCTCAAGCCCGTGAAGGTGGCCGAGTTCGAGGCCAGGTGCAAGATGATCAAGGACCTGATGAACGGCCGCCAGGTCGAGTGGAACGGCAAGGAGCTCCAGCTCGAGTGGGCCAAGGACCTCCCCGAGATCCCGATGTGGATCGCCGGATACGGGCCGAGAGCGCTCGGCGTCGCCGGCCGGGTCGCGGACGGCGTGATCATCCAGCTCGCCGACCCGCAGATCATCCAGTGGATCATGGATACGGCCCGAAAGGCCGCCGAGGAGGTTGGTCGCGACCCGTCCGAGCTGAAGTGCATCGTCGGCGCGCCGAGCCACATCACCGACAACATCCAGGAGGCGCGCGACCAGGTGCGGTGGTTCCCTGCGATGGTCTCGAACCACGTGATGGACCTGATCGAGCGCTACGGCTTCGACTCGGAGATCCCTGACGCGCTGACCGAGTTCGTCAAGGCGCGGAAGTTCTACGACTACAAGGACCACAGCCGCGTCGGCGCGGCCCACGGCGAGTTCGTCACCGACGAGATCGCCGACCGCTTCACGGTCATCGGCAACGTCGAGCAGGTGACGGCGAAGCTGAAGGAGCTCGAGTCCGTCGGCGTCGACCAGTTCAACATCTACCTCATGACCGAGGGCCAGAACGAGATACTGGCAACCTACGGAACAGAAATCCTTCCGGCATTCCAGGGGGTGGCTGCGTAGTGGCGCGAGAGATCAGCATTCCAGGCAGCGAGGGCACCGCCAAGGTCAGGAACCTTTGGGCGGTCGCGCTCCTCCCGTTCATCACTCTCGGGATCTACTTCTGGTACTGGTGGTACCAGATCAACCGGGAGATGCGGGACTACGGCAAGGCGAAGGGCTCGAACGAGCTTGGCACCAGCCCGGGGACGTCGCTTCTCGCGGTCACGCTTGGCGCCCTGATCATCATTCCGGCGCTGGTCTCGTTCTACAACACGTTCAAGAGGGTGCAGGCGGCGCAGCGGCTGGCCGGCCTGGAAGCGGTGAACGGGTGGATCGCGCTGATCCTCTTCCTCGTCATCTCGCCCGCGTTCAACGCGTATGCGCAGAGCGGTCTGAACGGCGTCTGGGAGAAGGAAGCCGGTCCGGCCGAGGAAGCCGCTCCGGCCGAGGAAGCTGCTCCCGCCGATGAGGGCGTCTCAGACGGCCCGGACGTAGAGCCGAGCTAGCTGGGCGAGGATCGCCTCCTCGGGCGAGGCGACGAACTCGAGGGCCTCCGCCGCTGTGCTGAGTTGCAGCCGCATCGCCAGTCCCTTCGACTGTAGGAGCCCGGCGCCCAGTCGGCGTCCCCCTTCCAAGTGACGCGGTTAACGCCGCCTCAACACTCGCTGTCCTAGGCTCTAGTCCAATGAGGACTAGTCGCGCAGTCCGACCTCGCACGGGGACGCTGACGACGACCGAGTACGCCGTCCTGACGGTCCTCGCGGTCGAGACCCCGTGCATCGCCCTGTCGGGCTACGACCTGTTGAAGATCGTCGAGCGGACCACTCGTTACTTCTGGAAGCCGACGAAGAGCCACCTCTACGCCGTCCTGCCAAGGCTGGTCGAGCGAGGGCTGGCGACGCGAAGGGCGGCGCCCGGTGAGCGTGGCCCCGAGCGCCAGCTCTACCGGGTGACGCCGAAGGGCGAGCGGCTCGCCAAAGAGTGGCTGGAGGAGCCGGTGCCGGGCGACACCGACCTCTTCCAGCTCAAGGTCTTCTACGGCGGCCTGCAGAGTCGCGAGGCGCTCGTGGCTCACTACCGCCGCCATCTCGAAGAGCGCGAAGCCGCGCTCGAGGAGCTCCTCGCCATCCCCAAGGACCGCCGGGGCCACAACTACTTCCATTCCTTTCTCCTCCGGCTCGGGATCGAGAGCGCCCGCCTCGACATCCGCTGGGCCGAGGACGTCCTGAAGGAGCTCGAGCAATGAAGAAACCTGCCGTCGCGATCATCGCCGTCCTCGCCTGCGCGGGAGCCGCCGGCGCCCAACCGTCAGCCGGCCCGGCCGGAAGCTGGGCCGGCTCGATCCAGTTCACGCGCGTGGGCGGCCCGGAGCCGTTCTCGATGTCTCTCGAGCTCCGCGGGCGGCGCGCCGTCGTCGCGCTCGGGCCGGGCCACGCTTCACGGACCGAAGTCGCCGCCCGCATCTCGGGCAGCCGCGTCCGGCTGAGCCTCCCGGGTCGGCCGTGGAGGCTGGCGCTGGACGGACGCGTCCGAAAGGGACGCCTTGTCGGGACGCTGCGCCAGGGCCCTGTCCGGGGGCGTTTCCAGCTCAGCCGTCGAGCTCCGATCGAAGGCGCCACACTCGGCCTCTACCGGATCGGCACCCGGCCGCTCGGGATCGTCCAGGGCCTCGCCCCGCGCGAGAGCATCGACTACGAGCGGGACGAGATCCGAGCCCTGTACCAGTCCGGTCGCGGTCGCTACGTGGTCGGCGCCGGTCTCAGCACGCGGAATCCAACCGTCGGGACGGCGTCCTTCTCGGCCGCAGGTGCTGTCTTTCGCGGCGAGCAGGCTGCGCGTGTCCCCCTGCGCCAGGAGGAGGTCTGGGTCCGCAGCGGCCGCGCCTACCTCGGTTGCACCCTGACGATCCCACCGGGAAGCGGCCGGCGGCCGGCGATCGCTTTCGCCCACGGCGGCGGTGAAGCCCCGCGCAGGTTCAACTCGATCCTCGCCACGTACCTGAACCACCTCGGGGCTCGTCACCCTCTCGTGCGACAAGCGCGGCGTCGGCCAGTCGGGCGGCGTCTATCCCGGCGGGTTCCCCAGTGTCCCGGTCGTCGACCAGTACGCGCGCGACGTCGAGGCGCAGGCCCGGTTCCTCGCCGCCCAGCCCGAGGTCGATCCTGCGCGCATCGGAATCTCCGGCGCGAGCCAGGCGGGCTGGATCATGCCGCTGGCGGCGACCCGGGAGGCCTCGATCAGGTTCATGATCGGGCTCGTCCCGCCGACGCTGACCCAGGGCCAGACCGACCACTGGGCGAACCTGAACGCCCAGGGCCAGGCGCCGCCGACCCGCACCGACGAGGACATGGAAGCCGAGGTGCGCGCGACCGCGCCGAGCGGAGTCGACCCGCTGCCGGCGATCAGGGCGATGAGGATCCCGGCGATCTGGCTCTTCGGCGGCAAGGACCGGATCGTGCCGTCGCGGCTCTGCGTCGAGCGGCTCGATCCCGTCGCGCGCGAGCCGGGCCGGGACTTCACGTACCGCGTCTTCCCCGGCGGGACGCACGGGCTGCTGTTCACGGCGAACGGCCTGAACGACGAACAGGCGCAGTCGAGCCGGTTCGTCGAGGGTTACTTCGCGACGATCCGCGACTGGCTTGCGGCCCGCGGGCTGACAGGATGACCTTCGCCGAGCGAGCGCAGAGCGGCTCCGAAGGTCTCGAGGGCGAAGCGCACGCGCGGGTGCTCTGCGGCCTCTGACCCCGCAGACAACGACTCCCATCGCTCCGGCTCTGACTCGCCGTAGAGGAGGCTGGTTGCCATTCGCACAGTGAGAGCGGTGTCGTCGCCGAACACAGAGCCTGGAAGCACGGCGACGGCGAACTGGTCGAGCAGGTGCTCGGCCAAGGCGGCGCTCGTGGCGATTCCGCGCTCGGCCAGCTGCTCGCGCAGCGGCGCAAAGTCGGGGTAGAGGTAGAACGCCGCCGTCGGCGGCCGGCATGCGAGCCCGGCTCCGGCAACGACATCGAATGCGGCCCTGCCGACCACGCGGTGCAGCGTCCGCGCCGCGCCGACAAACTCGACGAGCTCCGGAGGCTCGTCATAGGCGACGACGGCGGCGGCGTCGATCGGCGCCGCGAGACATGACCAGACCTCACTTCCGACCGACTTGACGTTCTCGAGAAGGCGGCGACCGACGTCGCTCGCCGGCGCGCGCAGCACGCCGACGCGCCAGCCTCCGAGCGCGTGCGACTTGCTGAGTCCGCCGGTCAGGACGACCTCGGGGTCGATGCTGGCGGCGCTGACGAACTCACCTGGTGCGTGCGCGAGCTCTGCGTAGATCTCGTCGGAGACGACCTGCAGACCGCACTCGCGGGCGACGCCGAGCACAGACTCGAGGAGGTCGGCGTTCGCGAACGTTCCGGTCGGGTTGTCGGGGTGGGTCAGAAGCAGAATGCGTGGATCGAGGCCGCGCTTGCGCGCGAGCGAGACGCCCTCACCGAGCAGCGCCGGGTCCGGGACGCCGCCGGCGTCGGCGGGGATGTCGAGCCGCAGCACCTGCTTGCCAGCGAGGCGCGCCTGAGGCTCGTAGCTGACCCACGCCGGTCGTGGCAGCACGAGATCGCCGCCGAGCGCTATGAGCGCCGCGTAGAGGAGTGCCTTGCTCCCCGGCCCGGCGACCACCTGCTCAGGCTCCGTCTCGAGCCCACGCCGGGCGTAGTAGGCGGCGACGCTCGACCGAAGCGCGGCGCTTCCGGCAACCGCGCCGTAGGCGTTCGCTCCGCTGGAACGCTCGAGGGCTTCACGCAGGAGCGGATGGACCGGGAGCCCAGCCTCGCCGAATCCGAGGTGGACGATGCGCTCTCCGCGAGCCTGCCGGAGACGAACGGCCTCGTTGATCGCGAGCGTCGGCGAGAGCGCGCTCACGACGGAGCCCCGATTCGGCCGTGACGGGCCAGCAGCGCGACCAGCTCCTCGTGCGGGAGTGCGGGAGCCCAGTTTCCCGCCCGGCCGGTGAAGTCCTCGGCCGCGCAGAGCGCATTCCAGATCGCCTCTGCGGTGGCTTCGCAGACCGCGTCGAAAAGCGGCGAGACGGCGTCGTTGCCCAGCTCGCGAGCCGTGTTGAGCGGCTGGTCGACTGCGAGCCGGCCGGCCGTGGAAAACGCGATGGCGAAGTCGCCGCTTCCGTTGTGCCCCGTGGCACCGGTTCGGGCCAGACCGAGGAAACTGCGCTTTGCCAACCGACCCAGCTGGCGCGGGCCGAGCGGCGCGTCGGTCGCGACGACGATCAGAATCGAGCCTTGCTGGACCCAGCTGGGGCGAGCGACGTCCAGCTCTCGTCCGACCGGGACGCCTTCGACCACGAGCTGCTCGCGGACACCGGTGTTCGACGACACGAGAACGCCGACGACGTACTCCTCCGCGGGGGTCGCCGCGAGGCGAGAGGCAGTTCCGATGCCCGCCTTGAACTCGAACGACACGAGTCCCGTACCCGCTCCTACGGACCCCTCGGACACCGCGCCTCCGGCGGCTTGGCGCCAGGCTCCCACCGTCTCGGCATCGCCGATCGGGCGTGCTCCGAGATCGCTGAAGTACGCGTCCGAGCACTCGGCAACGAACGGATGCACGAATCGCTTGCCTTCGCCCACCTCAGGATGCGTCCGGATCGTCTCCGTGATCACCGCGTCCGCGACGCGCGCGACGTTGAGCGACCCCGTCAGCATGATCGGAGCGTCGAGGACACCCATCTCGTCGACAAACTCCCGCCCGGAGACCTCCCCGCTCCCGTTCAGGACTGCGAAGGCCGCGACAACGCGCTCGGCGAAGAGGTCGCCGTCATGCGGGAGAATCGCCGTGACCCCGGTGTTGAAAGGCCCTTCGGCGCCGTCGAGGAGCGTCGTGTGGCCGACACGGACGCCGGCCACGTCCGTGATCGCGTTGAGCGTGCCCATCGGAAGTGCGCCCGGAGCGAGCCCGAGGTCGCGAAGCCGGCCGCT
>CAWHBN010000014.1:0-118369 GCA_963827705.1 uncultured Actinomycetes bacterium | reverse complement strand
CTCCAGCTCGTTCGCCTTCGCGCACAGCGCCGCGAACCCCGCCTGGAGGAAGTCGTTCGCCGCGCCCGCCGCGAGCGTCCACGTGAGCGCGCGGCCGAAGCGTGGCGTCACCATCTGCGTCGAGGCGAGGGCCGCCGCGCTCCACGTGCCGACGCAGCGCGTGCAGAGGACGAGCTCTCCGAGTGCCCGCTGGAAGCCCTCACCCGCCGGCCGCTCTTCCTCGCCGAGCTCGGCCTCGCCCTCGACGAACGGCTGCCGGAGGAAGCTCGCCACCTTCTCCCGCGAGAGGGTTCGCGAAGCCTTGAACGTCGCCGCAGAGAGGGCGACGAGGTCGAGCGCCGAGGCGGGCGGCGACCGACGCGACAGGGCGGCGACGACGCCCAGTCCCGCGACCAGGGTGCCGGCGATCGCGGCGTACGCCTCGTAGGGCGGTCTCTCGGTCTGCACGGGCACCGAAGCTAGCCTTCCCCGCAATGCCGGAGTTCAAGACATCGCAGGCCTATATGCCGACCGCCGACCAGCCACAGGCGATCGAGCAGCTCTCCGCCGGCCTGAGCGCAGGAGACCGCTTCCAGACGCTCCTCGGCGCCACCGGCACCGGCAAGACGGCGACGATGGCGTGGACGATCGAGCAGGTGCAGAAGCCGACGCTCGTCATCGCCCACAACAAGACGCTTGCCGCGCAGCTCTGCAACGAGTTCCGGGAGTTCTTCCCCGACAACGCGGTCGAGTACTTCGTCTCCTACTACGACTACTACCAGCCCGAGGCGTACGTCCCTCAGGCCGATCTCTATATCGAGAAGGACTCCTCCCGGAACGACGACATCGACCGGCTCCGCCACTCGGCGACCTCCTCGCTGCTGTCACGCCGCGACACGATCGTCGTCGCCTCGGTCTCCGCGATCTACGGCCTCGGCTCGCCCGAGGAGTACGAGAGCC
This sequence comes from uncultured Actinomycetes bacterium, assembly GCA_963827705.1. Lineage (GTDB taxonomy): Bacteria > Actinomycetota > Thermoleophilia > Gaiellales > Gaiellaceae > JACDAN01. The sequence goes on along the minus strand of CAWHBN010000014.1, from coordinate 117,430 downwards.
GGCTCGTGACGCTCGCCGTCGGCGAGGAGACCGACCGGGACCTGATGCTCCGCAAGCTGATCGACATCCACTACACGCGCAACGACGCCTTCCTCGGCCGCGGGCGCTTCCGCGTCAAGGGCGACGTGATCGAGATCCAGCCGGCGTACGAGGAGTCGGCATACCGCGTCTCGATGTTCGGCGACGAGGTCGAGGAGATCACCCACTTCGACCCGCTCACCGGCGAGGTCTTCGGGAAGCTCGAGCACCTGAACATCTTCCCGGCGACGCAGTACGTGACCTCGAAGCCGACGATCGAGCGCGCCGTGGATGACATCCGCCACGAGCTCGAGGAGCAGGTGCGCACGTTCGAGTCCGAGAACCGCATGCTCGAGGCCCACCGGATCCGGCAGCGGACCGAGTACGACGTCGAGATGATGGTCGAGCTCGGGTTCTGCAACGGCATCGAGAACTACTCACGCATCCTCGACGGTCGGCCGCCCGGCTCGGCCCCGTACACGCTGATCGACTACTTCCCGTCCGACTTCGTCGTCTTCATCGACGAGTCGCACCAGACGGTGCCGCAGATCGGCGGGATGTACGAGGGCGACCGGTCGCGGAAGCAGACGCTCGTCGACTTCGGCTTCCGGCTCCCGTCCGCGCTCGACAACCGGCCGCTCCGGTTCGACGAGTTCCTGGCCAAGGTGCCGCAGATGGTGTTCGTCTCGGCGACTCCCGGCCCGTACGAGCTGCGGCACTCGACGCGCGTCGCCGAGCAGCTCGTCCGCCCGACCGGGATCGTCGACCCCGAGGTCGAGCTCCGCGCGACGAAGAACCAGATCGACGACCTGCTGAACGAGATCCGCCGGCGCGAGGAGCTGGGGGAGAGGACGCTCGTCACGACGCTGACCAAGAAGATGGCCGAGGACCTGACCGACTACCTCCTCGAGTCGGGAGTCCGTGCCCGCTACCTGCACTCCGAGATCGACACGCTCGACCGGATCACGCTGATCCGCGAGCTGCGCCTCGGCGAGTACGACGTTCTTGTCGGCGTGAACCTCCTCCGCGAAGGGCTCGACCTCCCCGAGGTCTCGCTCATCGCGATCCTCGACGCCGACAAGGAGGGCTTCCTCCGGGGGAAGACCGCGCTGATTCAGACGATCGGGCGCGCGGCGCGCAACACGAACGGCAAGGTGGTCATGTACGCCGACAAGCAGACCGAGGCGATCAAGGGCGCGCTCGAGGAGACGGACCGTCGCCGCGCCGTTCAGCTCGCCTACAACGAGGAGCACGGGATCACGCCGGAGTCGATCGTCAAGGGCGTCTCCGACATCGCCGAGTTCCTGGCCCTCGAGTCGCCGACGGTGCCGAAGGGAAGCCGGCGGCGAGGGGCTCAGAAGGTCGACGCGATGCCGCCGAGCGAGATCCAGAAGCTGATCGTGACGCTCGAGGAGGAGATGTTCGCGGCCGCCGACGACCTCCGTTTCGAGTACGCCGCGAAGCTGCGCGACGAGATCAAGGAGCTCCGGCGCGAGCTGCAGGCCGCGGAAGCCGCTGCCTAGGCTTCGACGTCCAAGTTAACGCCCTTTTCACCACGTTCTCGCTACTAATTTCCCGGCGAACGGCATAGGATCGTGCCGTTCACATTTCAGGGGATCGAGGGAGAGGAGCAAGAGTGAGGAGACTAGGACGGCTTGGCGCTGCCCTGCTTGCGGTCGGCGTGCTCACGACGCTGACGTTCGCAGGCTCGAGCGCCGGACACGGCAAGAAGCCCCCTGCGGGGCCGCTCACGAAGAAGGCGATCATGTTCGCCGCCGACGGCATGCGCCCGGATCTCATGGAGCGCTACGCGGACAAGGGCATCATGCCCACGTTCAAAGATTTGATGAAGCGGGGCGTGCGCGGAAAGAACGGCCTGCTTCAGGGGTTCCCGCCGAACACGGGCGTGGGCTGGCACACCCTCGCCACCGGGACGTGGCCGGGCGAGCACGGCTCCACGAACAACACGTTCCACCGCACGGGGACGAACTTCGACAGCACGACGAGCTTCTCGACGAACGGGGTCCTCCAGGCGGACACGATCCTCCAGTCGGCCGAGCGGGCCGGCAAGAAGGTCCTGTCGATGGAATGGGTTGCCGCCCGCGCGCTCAGGCCCGAGCTGCAGGGGCCCGTCGTCGACTTCCGCACCTTCATCGGAGGTCGCGGCATCGTCCTCAACTACGACCTGCCCGGGCAGCCGGCGCTTGCGAACAGCTTCGGCGTCCAGTACCAGCGGCAGACGCTGGCCGCCGCGGCCGGCTGGACGAACGTTCCGGCCTCGTTCAGCCCGGCGAAGCAGACGACCTTCACGCACGCGAACGCGCAGATCCCGGGCGGCGGCGTCTGGGACCTCTACATCTACGACTCGACCAACAACGGGACGGTCAACTACGACCACGTCCTGATCGTCAACAGCGCGGACGCCAAGGACGGCAGCAAGGCGGTCGCGAACCTGACGCGTGGCGAGTGGGCCGACGCGAAGCTCAAGCTCGTCTCCGGCGCACTGGTCGGCAAGACGGCCGGCTTCTACGCCAAGCTGATCGACCTCAACGCGGATGCGTCGCAGTTCCGGCTCTACTTCACGTCCGTCCAGCGGCTGAACGCGAGCTACAACGCGCTCGGGCCGGCGGGCTCGGACGCCTTCGTCGAGACGCTGGCGGCCAACTTCCCGACCTCGACCGCAGCCGACTTCGCGCCGCTCGAGGCGCTGATCGTCGACGAGGACACCTACGTCGAGCAGGGGCTGATGTGGGCCGACGCGCACTTCGCGTACCTGAACTACATCGTCAACACGCTCGGCTACAAGCCCGACGTGCTGTTCCTCGGCAGCCCGGTCACGGACGAGTTCAGCCACCAGTTCCTCGGGCTGCTCACGAAGACGGACCCGGATGGGCGACCGAACCCGTACTACGACGACGTCAACGGCGACGGCACGAAGGACAGGCTGCTCGATAAGCGGGAGGGCTACATCCGCGCCGCGTACCACGAAGCCGACGCCACGCTCGCGCTCGGACGCCGGCTGATGGGCAAGAAGGACACGACCGTGTTCGCATCGTCCGACCATGGCTTCGCGCCGCAGTGGTTGGCGATCAACGCGCGGAAGCTGCTCTTCGAGACGACGGTCCGGAACACGGTGACCGGCCTCGACGTCTCGGTCCATCCGAGCGGCAATCCGACCGCTGTGTTCCCGAATCCTCCCGGCGGCACACCGCTCAGCAACTGCCGCGCCCAGCTGGGCGCAGCAGATCTCGCCAAGGCGTGCTGGGCCGGCGGGACGACGCAGTTCTACGTCAACCCGACACTGCCCGCCGGAGTCACCTACGAGGCGGTGCGCAATGCGATCATCGCCAAGTTCTCCGCGCTCACCGACCCGGCGACTCCTGGCCGCCAGGTGATCCTCAAGGTGATGAAGAAGGAAGAGCTCCGCAACGTCGACGGCACCGACTCGCTGCACCCCAGCCGCAGCGGTGACGTCGTCGTCGTCTCACGGCCGCCGTACCAGTTCGACGCGGCGACCGCGGGACAGACGATCGCGTTCTCGCAGTTCTTCGGCCAGCACGGCTACCTGCCGGAGCTCGTCGACCTGAAGCGCAACATCAACATGCACGGGACGTTCGTCGCAGCCGGGCCCGGCATCCGGCACTTCTCTGCTGCCAAGACGGCGGTCCGGGCGATCGACGTCGCTCCGACCATGGCGTTCGTCCTCGGCATCCCGGGGCCGCAAAACGCCCGCGGCAAGATCCTCTTCTCGATCATCAAGGGGAAGGGCAACTTCCGCGAGATCACGATCCTGAACATCAGCGACTGGCACGGGCAGATCCCGCCTGGGACGCCGGAGGCCGCCGACTTCGTCATCGGCCCCGATGGGCTCCCGACCGGGACGGCAGTCGGGCCGACGTTCTCGATCGCGGGAGCCGCGTTCCTCGACACGTGGTTCGACGAGTACCGCAAGGAGGTCCGCGACGGTTCGCTGCTCGTGGCCGGCGGCGACTCCTTCGGCGGCGCCACGCCGCCGATCGCGAACGCATTCGGCGACAAGCCGATCCCGCCGATCATGAACATGATGGGCTTCGACGCCGAGGCGGTCGGAAACCATCAGTTCGACCGCGGAGAGGCGTACTTGCGGAAGGAGCTGATCCCGCTCGCCGACTTCGACGTCCTGTCGGCGAACGTCGTCGACGCGGCCGGCAAGACGCCGCCGGAGTGGTCGCCGTCGGCGACGTACAAGTTCGGCGACGTGAAGATCGGCATCGTCGGCTTCACGACCGAGGACACTCCCGAGTTGATCTTCCCGGGCAACCTCGGACCGTTCCACCTGGCCGACGACATCACGACGGTGAACGCGGAGGCCGCGCGTCTCGCACGGAAGCGAATGGACGCGATCATCGCCCTCGGTCACGAGGGTGTGGACGGCGGATCGCTCACTAACCCGACAGGCCCCGTGGTCGCGGTCGCCGACGCCGCTCAGAACATCGACGTCGTCATCGGAGACCACAACGACTTCCAGGTGCTGGCGACGCGACCGAACGGCGTGCTGCTGACGCAGAACCGCGGCCGCGGCATCCGGTTCACTCGGATTCGGCTGGTCATCAAGAACGACAAGGTGATCTACAAGACGGCCGACTTCCACAAGCCGTGGAACATCGGCGTCACACCCGATCCGGCCATCCAGGCGGAGATCAACCGGCTGAACGATCTCCTTCGCCCGATCTTCGGGAACGTGATCGGCACGTCGACGACGGCTATTCCGCGCTCCGACGAGTGCGGCCGCTCGGACGGGCGGCTGTGCGAGTCCAAGGTCGGGAACTTCGTGACCGACGCGATGCGGAACACGTACGCGACGGCGCCGGGAGCGGACTTCGCGATCACGAACTCGGGCGGACTCCGTGCAGACCTCACGTGCCCGGCAACGGACAACGCGGATGACTTCTGCCCGGCGTACACGACCGTGCCGCCGCCCTTCACCATCACGAGGGGCTCGGTGAACGGAGTCCTGCCGTTCGGGAACATCGTCGTCACGCTTCCGAACGCCACCGGCGCGGATCTGAAGGCGATGCTCGAGAACGGCGTGTCGCAGAGCGTCCAGCCGTCGCCCGGCCCGGTCCCGCCGGTCGGGACGCCGGTCAACTCGCCGCAGGGACGGTTCCCGCAGGTGTCCGGGCTGTGCTTCACCTGGGACGTCCAGGCGGCGTCCGGAAACCGCGTCACGGGTGCCCGACGCCAGGCGGCCGACGGCTCGTGCACGGGGGCGGCAATCGACCTCACCGCCGACCGGCGGTCCGTACAAGGTGCTCATGAACGACTTCATGGCCAGCGGGGGAGACGGGTATCCCAACGTCTACCCGCGCGTGACGTCGCTCGACATCATGGATCAAGTGGTTGCGGATTACGTCACGGCGAACTCGCCGATCAGCCCGACGACGACCCAGAACCGGATCGTCTGCACGGACAGCAATCCGGCAGCCGAGCCGGCCTGTCCGGCCATCACAGCCGAGAGCTGACTCGATCACGACGGGAGCCCGCCGCTAGGCGGGCTCCCGGCATTTTCCTGCGAGGCTACGAGCCGGCCGATTCGGACACGTAGGTCGCGACGGCTTCGATCTCTGCGTCGCTCAGTTGCCCTTCGAAGGCCGGCATGCCGCCGCCGCCGCTCCGGACCTGCGCCTCGACCGTCTCTTTGTCGGGCATGAGGTCGTCGAGGTTCGGGCCGGTCGTGCCGTCCGAGCCGGCGGCCGCGAGCGTATGGCAGGTGCCGCAATTGCTTGCGAAGACGGCCGCTCCGTCGCTGCCGCCCTCAGTCGTCTCGGCAGTTGTAGCGGCAGTGGTGGCCGCACCACCGTCGTCGTCGTCGCCGCCGCCGCAACCGGCTGCTGCGACGACCAGCAGCGCCAGCACCACTGCGATGATCCACACACGCGATCGCATACTTGCCTCCTTCTACGGCGGAAGCCAAACGCCGGTTTCCCTCCCGCGCGCGTGCTCAAGTCTACGGTGCGGGCCGTGCTTCTTGCCGGCGTCTCCTAGGAGGATCCGCCGACACGCGCGTTTCCCCGCCGCCAACTGCGGGAACGCCGTCGGCGTACACACTCTCGCGAAGGAGACTGAAATGGGCATCATCGCGTTCATCATCCTGGGCGCCTTGGCCGGCTTGATCGCCAAGGCGCTCCTCCCGGGCGACGACCCCGGCGGCATCATCATCACCACTCTCATCGGCGTCGTCGGCGCAATCCTGGGAGGATTCCTCGCCGGCGTGCTTTTCGGCGCGGATCCGATGGATGAGTTCTTCGACATCTCGAGCTGGCTCACGGCGATCGTCGGAGCCATGATCCTGCTCTTGATCTACCGGATGGTCGCCGGCGGCAATCGACGGGTGGTCACGTAGAGCAACCAGAAGGAGGAGCTTTGGGCGGAATCGGTCTTGGCGGGATCCTGGTCATCGTGGGGATCATCCTCGCCATCGTCTGGAATCTCTGGATCGGGATCATCATCGCGCTGATCGGGCTCATCGCCTTCGGCGGATTCGCAAGGGGCCGCTGGTACTGATCAGTTCGGAGGGATTGGCGGGACGTCGCTCGTTGCAGGGGTGCGATGGTCGTTCCGAGGCAAGGACGCAGGGAGCGCCCGTATCAATGCGATACGGGCGCGACTGAGGACGCAGACCTCGGGGCGAGCAGCGCGGCCCTGCGGCTCAGCAGGCGTTCCGCCAAGCCCTCCTAGGTGGGAGTCGGCTGGGCGGCAAGCGGCCCGCGCCCTCGCGGAAAGCGGCGGAGCGCGGAAAGCCCCCAGTCGTCCTCCCGCCAGATGTACGTCTCCACCGACAGCTCGTCGTCGTCCGACTCGTAGACGAGCAGTCCGCGCGCCTCACCGCGGCGGTCCGGGCGCGGCTGGCCGAGCCCGGGCGCGATCGAGACGGTGACGCCACGGATGTCGCTGCGCACGACCTCGAACTCGTGCCGCTCGCTCATGGTGGCCTGGTGGATGTGGCCGGCGAGGATCAGCTCGGCGCCGGCATCGACCAGCGCCGCGAGCACCTTGCTGCGGCGGGCGACCGGCTTCTTGCGCGAACGCCAGGGCGCTCCCAGCAGGTGGTGGTGGAGGACGACGATCCGGAGGGCCGACTCAGGCGCCTGCTCGAGATGCTCGGCCGCAGACCGGAGCTGGGCCGAGCGTAGGCGGCCCGACTGCTGGAGCCACGGCCGCACCGAGTTCAGCCCGACGACGAAAAGCGTGTCGGAGCGGTAGACGGGCTCAGTCGTCTCCCAGTGGCGCTCGAATTGCTTCCACGTCTGCGTGAACCGCGCGATCGGCGTGTAGGGGATGTCGTGGTTCCCGGGCACGGCCACGACGGGCCGGGCGAGGCCGCGCAGGAAGGCTGCCGCCCGGTCGTGCTCCTCGGCGCGGCCCCTGTGTGTCAGGTCGCCGCTCGCGATGATCAGCTCCGGGTCGACCCGCTCGATCAGACCCTCGAGCCCGGGTTCCAGACGAGGGTCGTCATGGCTTCCGAAATGCAGGTCGGAAAGGTGCAGAACTCGTATCCGCTGGCCGGCCACGGGCGGGGCAGGCTATACACTCAGAGGCGTGGTCGATGAGCCCACAGAGATCTTTGACGACCTCTATCTCGGGCTGAGAGCGGGCGGTGCGCTGCGCAAGAAGCGGCGCGGCGAACCGCTGACGACCGACGAGGAGGAGGCGCTCGGCCGGTGGCAGCGCCTCTCGAAGATGCGGAAGGCGGTGACGCTTTTCGCCTTCACGCTCGGGACGTTCGGGCTCGGGTTCACGATCGGCGGGCTCATCTTCGGGAAGTGGCGCAGGGCTTGACGCCCTAGGGGCTTTCCGCGTCCTGCGCGGGGAAGAGGACGGTCGGAACGTCTTCCTCGGCCGGGTTCTTGTTCCGCACGATCACGTCGAAAAGCGTGGCGACGACCGCCGCCAGCGGGATCGCAATTAGGACTGCGAACTCGCCGAACAGCAGCACTGCGGCCGCGACCGAGGTGAGCACGACGAGCGGGGAGAGCCCGACGGCGTCCCCGAGCACGCGAGGGATCACGAGGTAGTCCTCGAGTAGGCGGACCACGAGGACGACGACGCCTGCGGCGATTCCGACGCCGACCGAGACGGTCAGGCCGACGCCTACGGCGAGCGCGCCGGCAATGAGCGGCCCGATGACCGGCACGATCTCGACGATCCCGGCGAAGATCGCGATCAGCAGCCAGAACGGCAGCCCGATCGCCCAGAAGCAGATCGAGAGCACGGTCGCGACCAGCGTGATCAGCAGCGCCTGGCCGCGGACGTAGGCGCCGAGCTTCAGGTCGATGAGGTCCCACGTGTCGTGGACCAGCTTGCGGTGGCGGACGGGGAGCAGCGAGGTCACGAAGCGGACGGCGTCGTCGCGCTCGAAGACCCAGTAGGCGGCCGCGGCGAAGATGAAGAGGATGCCGACTGCGATCTCCACGCCCAGCAGCGTCACCTCGAGCGCCGGGTCGACGAGCTCCTCCGGGCGAGGGAGCCGCTCCAGCCGGCCGTCCAGCCAGCCGAGCAGCTGGCCTTTCAGGCCGGTCTCGTCCTCGGAGTCCCCGATCGCGTGCTGCACCTGCGTGATCGCGCGTGGGACGACGGCCCAGAGCAGCAGCCCCAGGGCGGCGACGAGCGCGGCATAGTGGAGGAGAACGGCGGCGCCGCGCGGGACTCCTCGGCGCCGGAGCGCCTCGACCCCCGGGCGCATGGCGGCGGCGACGGTGAATGCCAGGAAGAGCAGCGCGAGCAGGATCTTCAGCTTCCAGAGGGCAAGCGCGGCGACGACGACCCCGAGGACGACCATGGAGGCGACGAAGGCTCGGCGCGCGGTTTCGCTCATCGTCCCTGGGTGTTCCGCCGGTCGTGCGGAAGGAAACTTCCTGGAAGGCGGCGAAGCCGCGGGCGTGCTCGTCGAACGCGACGAAGAGGTGTGCCTGGAGGCCAGGCGCCACGGGATCGTCCTCGTGCGTCCGCTCCTCTGGGCGATCGTCCTGTCGGGTATCGGTGGCGTCGTGTCGACGGCTCCGCGCCCGTTCTCGCTCGCAGGCGCCGCGCTGATCGCGCTGGGCGCGTTGATTGCGGTGCGCGCCGTCTGGAGGTGGGAGCGGACGCGCGTCGTCGTGACGACGGACAAAGTCTTCCTGGTCGGTGGGACGTGGAGCCGCCGCGCGCAGTCCGTGCGGCTAGGAGCGATCGAGGCGGTGGAGCTCGAGCAGACCCTTGTGGGGCAGCTTCTCGGCTACGGAACGGTGGTCGTAGGCCCGCTGGCCCTCGACCACCTCCCGAAGCCGAAGAGCGTCTACCGCTTAGTAGAACGCCTCGCCGAGTAGCGCCGTGGCCCTTCGGGCCACGGCGAGTGTCTGACACTCGCCGTGGCGCGCGAAGGCGTGTCAAAAGTGGAGAGGAAGCGAGTCGGCGGCCGATGCGCAGAGCGAGGAGCCGTACGGTCGATGCGTGGCCCGAATACTCCGCACCGAGTTGCCAGACGGCTACTTCCACCTGACCGCGAACGCCGTCCACGAAACCTGGCTGTTCTGCGACGGGGACGACTGTCGGGCGTTCATCGCGCTCCTCACGCAGGGCTCGAAGCGTTGGGGACTCGGCCTCCACGCCTTCTGCCTGATGGGGACGCACTACCACGCACTCGTCGACGCCCGGATCGAAGACCTGTCGCCGGCCATGCAGTGGATCCAGAGCCACTACGCCAGGGAGCACAACGCCCGGTTCGGTCGCAAGGGAGCGCTCTTCCGCCAGCGGTTCTCCTCCTGGGTCGTCCACGACGAAGAGCATTACGAGAACACGCTTGACTACATCCTCGACAACCCCGTGCGCGCAGGCCTCGTGGAGTGCCGGGAGGACTGGCCGTGGAGCGCTGTCCGACCCGCAAGCGAACATCTGTTCGCCCATGACCGCAAGGCTAAACTGGCCTGTTATGGCTCAGGACGAACTCGTCGTTCACGGCGCCCGGGAGCACAACCTCAAGGACGTCACCGTCCGCCTCCCGCGGCACAAGCTCATCTGCGTCACCGGGCTCTCGGGCTCCGGGAAATCGAGCCTTGCCTTCGACACGATCTACGCGGAGGGCCAGCGCCGCTACGTGGAATCGCTCTCGGCCTACGCCCGGCAGTTCCTCCAGATGATGGAGAAGCCCGACGTGGACTCGATCGACGGCCTCAGCCCCGCGATCTCCATCGACCAGAAGACGACCTCGCGAAACCCGAGATCCACCGTGGGCACGGTCACGGAGATCTACGACTACCTGCGCCTGCTCTACGCGCGAGTCGGCCGCCCGCACTGCCCGATCTGCGGCCGTCCCATCGCCGGCCAGTCGATCGAGGCGATCGTGGATCAGATCCTGCAGCTTCCCGAGGGCACCCGCTTCACGGTCAACGCGCCTGTCGTCCGCGACCGGAAGGGCGAGTATCGCGAGCTCTTCGAAGAATTCCGCCGCGACGGCTTCACCCGCGTGAAGGTGGACGGCGAGCAGCGCCTCCTCGAGGACGAGATCACGCTCGACAAGAAGTTCAAGCACACGATCGAGGTCGTGGTCGACCGCCTCCGGATGAAGGCCGAGCTCCGCAGCCGGCTCTTCCAGTCCGTCGAGACCGCCGTCAACCTGGCCGAGGGCCTCGTGGTCATCGACCTGCTCGACGAGGAGAAGGAGCTGACGTTCTCCGAGCGGTTCGCCTGTCCCGAGCACGGCGTCTCGCTGCCGGAGCTCCAGCCGCGCATCTTCTCCTTCAACTCGCCGCACGGCGCCTGTCCGCGTTGCACGGGCCTCGGCGCCCAGCAGGAGATCGACCCCGACCTGCTCGTCCCCGATCCGACGGTGCCACTGGCCGAGGCGCTCGTCCCTCTGAACGGAAACTGGTACGAGGCCGTCATCCAGGCGATCGCCGACCGCTACGAAATCGACCTGGACACCCCGTGGCAGGACCTCACCGAGGAGCAGCAGGACCTCTTCCTGCACGGCACCAAGGGCGAGCGGATCTACGTCAGCTACCGGAACCGGATGGGCCGGAAGCGGTCGTACATGCTCGCGTTCGAAGGCCTCGTCACGAACCTCCAGCGCCGCTACCGCGAAACAGACTCGTCGTCGATGCGGGAGCGGATCGAGGAGTACATGAGCTTCCGGCCCTGCCCGGAGTGCAACGGGGCACGCCTCAAGCCCGAGGTGCTCGCAGTCACCGTCGGCGGCAGCAACATCCACGAGTTCACGAGGATGTCCGTCACCCGGGCGCTCGCCTTCCTGGACGAGCTCGACCTGACTGAGACGGAGCAGTTGATCGGCGCGCGGATCGTGAAGGAGATCCGCGAGCGACTGACCTTCCTCGACAACGTCGGGGTCGGGTACCTCCAACTCGACCGCGCCGCGGCGACGCTCTCGGGCGGCGAGGCCCAGCGCCTCCGCCTCGCAACACAGATCGGGAGCCAACTCGTCGGCGTCCTCTACATCCTCGACGAGCCGTCGATCGGGCTCCACCAGCGCGACAACGGGAAGCTGATCACGACGCTCGACCGGCTCCGCGACCTCGGCAACACCGTGCTGGTCGTCGAGCACGACGAGCAGATGATGCGAGCCGCCGACTGGCTGGTCGACATGGGCCCGGGCGCCGGCGAGCACGGCGGCTATGTCATCGCGGAGGGCCCGGCGGCCAAGGTGGAGCGCAACGCGAAGTCGATCACGGGTCAGTTCCTCTCCGGCGCGCGCGAGATCGCCGTGCCCGAGCGGCGCACGGAGGACCTCGGGTCGTTCTGGGTCCGCGGGGCCTCCCAGCACAACCTCAAGGGGATCGACGTCGAGTTCCCGGTCGGGAAGCTCGTTTGCGTCACCGGCGTGTCCGGCTCGGGCAAGTCGACGCTGGTCAACGAGATCGTCTTCAAGGCGCTCGCGAACCGGCTCAACCGGCTGCGTGTGAAGCCCGGTGAGCACCTCGGCTGCGAGGGGATCGAATGCTTCGACAAGGTCATCGACATCGACCAGTCGCCGATCGGCCGAACGCCGAGGTCGAACCCGGCGACCTACACGAAGCTGTTCGACCACATCCGCGAGCTCTACTCACTGACCCCCGAGGCGAAGGTCCGCGGCTACAAGCCCGGCCGCTTCTCCTTCAACGTCCGGGGCGGCCGCTGCGAGACCTGCAAGGGCGACGGGACGATCAAGATCGAGATGCACTTCCTGCCCGACGTCTACGTCCCGTGCGAGACCTGCCACGGCCGGCGGTACAACCGCGAGACGCTCGAGGTGCGCTTCAAGGGCAAGTCGATCGCCGACGTGCTCGAGATGTCGGTCGAGGAGGCGCTCAGCTTCTTCGCCAAGATCCCCAAGCTCCGGCGCCGGCTCCAGACGCTTCACGACGTCGGTCTCGACTACATCAAGCTCGGTCAGCCGGCGACGACGCTCTCCGGCGGCGAGGCGCAGCGCGTCAAGCTCGCCTCCGAGCTGTCGAAGGTCGCGACGGGGCGGACGCTGTACATCCTCGACGAGCCGACGACCGGCCTGCACTTCGCCGACATCGAGAAGCTGCTGGAAGTGCTCCAGCGGCTCGTGGACAACGGCAACACCGTGCTCGTGATCGAGCACAACCTCGACGTGATCAAGCAAGCGGACTGGCTCGTGGACCTCGGGCCCGAGGGTGGCGAGGCCGGCGGCGAGGTGCTCGCGACCGGAACGCCCGAGCAGGTGGCCGCCGTCGACGAGTCCTACACCGGGCAGTTCCTGCGCGAGGTCCTTCCCGCCTTTGCCGCAGCCGCCGCCTAGCATCCTCGCGCGCTACACGGCGCCCGAGGAGCAGATCTACCTCCGGACCCATGCGCAACGGTACGAGCGGCTGCTCGAGCTCGTGCGCCCTCTTGCGCCCGGGCGGATCCTCGTTGTCGGGCCGAGCTACGAAACCGTCCTCCTCCGCGACGCGTTCCCGAGCGCGACCGTCAACACGCTCGGCTGGCACGACAACCGCTTCCCGCTCCGCGAGCACGAGTCGCATGAGCAGTTCGATCTCAACGACCCGAACTACCCCGTGCTCGAGCCACACGACGTCGTCGTCTGCAGCGAGGTGATCGAGCACCTGCACGTTGCGACCGTCCCAGTCTTGCGATTCCTGGCTTCCGGGCTCGCTCCCGGCGGCCACCTGATCCTGCAGACGCCCAACGCCACGGCCCTGGCGAAGCGGATCCGCATGCTGTTCGGGCGTAACCCCTACGACCCGATTCGCGAGGAGTCCGGCAACCCCGGGCACTTTCACGAGCACACGGTCGACGAGCTCGTGTCGGCCGTGGGGGAGGCCGGCCTCGAGGTCACGCACGTCCTGACGGAGAACTACTTCGACCACGGCTCACGGAAGAACCGGGCCTACCGGGCGGTCGGCCGGATGATGCCGCGCAGTCTCCGTGAAGGGATCACCGTCATGGCCCGCACGCAGTGAACGAGAGTGCGTGGGCGCGCCGCGCAGTGCGCGTGCTGGCGCACCCGCGCGAGGTCTTCGAAGCGCTGCGAGACGACTCCGTCGAGTCCGCCGGCGACCGTCAGGACGTGGTCGTCGTGCTCGCCTTCGTGGGCGGGGTTGCCGCGGCGCTCGCGACTGCCAGCGCCGGTGCGCTCGACGACCTCGACGCTCTCGAGACGTTCGTCTGGATCTTCGCGACCGGCTTCGCGTACGGGTTCATCGGATACTGGGTGCTCGGCTGGGGACTCTCGTTCGTCGTCGAGCGGCTAGGAGGTGGCGGAAGCCGCCGGCGGACCCGGCATGTGTTGGCATTTGCCCTCGCTCCGCTCGTCCTCGCGCTGCCGGCGTGGCTGCTCTTCCCGCCGCTGCTCGTGCTGCCCGGGCTCTGGATGGTTTCGGTGCTCGTGCTCGGGCTGGCCGTCGTGCAGCGCTGGTCGTACCGCCAGTCCGCGGCGGCTGTCGTGCTGACCGTCGTCTGGCTCGGCGCGCTAGCGGTCTGCGTCCTGAGCGTGCTCGCGCTCATCGGCCGCGGCGTCGAATAGCGTCAGCTCGTCCTCCGGGATCGTGTACGTGTGCTCGGCCGCGGGGAAATTGCCGGAGCGGACGTCCTCCGCGTAGGCCTCCAGCGCCCGTCGGATCTCCGATCCGACGTCGGCGTAGCGCTTGACGAACCGCGCAGGACGACGGTCGCTCAGCCCGAGGAGGTCGTGCCAGACGAGGACCTGGCCGTCGCAGTCAGGTCCGGCTCCGATACCGATCGTCGGGACATGGAGAGTGTCTGACACTCGACGTGCCACTTCGGCCGGGACAGCCTCGAGGACGACCGCGAAGCAGCCCGCCGCCTCGAGCGCGCGCGCATCCGCCAGCAGCCGCCGAGCCTTCGCGGCTGTGCGGCCCTGGGCCTTGAAGCCCCCGAGCATGGTCGCCGACTGCGGCGTCAGCCCGACATGTCCCATCACGGGGATGCCGGCGCCGACGAGCGCCTGCACTCGGGCGAGCGACGGGCCTGCTCCCTCGATCTTGACCGCGTCCGCGCCGGCCTCCTTCACGAACCGGACGGCGTTGGCCACGGCCGTCTCGTCCGAGACCTGGAACGAGCCGAACGGCATGTCAGCGACGACGAGCGCCCGCTCGGTTCCTCGGGCGACCGCCCGAACGAGCACGAGGAGCTCGTCGACCGTGACGGGCACCGTCGTGTCGTAGCCGAGGACGTTGTCCGCGGCGGAGTCGCCCACGAGGATGATGTCGACGCCGGCCGCGTCCGCGAGGCGGGCGCCAGGATGGTCGTAGGCGGTGACCATCACGAGCTTCTCCCCACGACTCTTGCGGTCGGTGAGGTCTGTCAGAGAGACCTTCGTAGACGAGTCGGGATGAGAGGTCATGCCGGTTCTCCTTCCAGGACGACGTTGTCGATGAGACGCGTGGCGCCGACGCGCACGGCGGCAGCTAGGACCCTTGGCTCGAAGTCCGCAACCTCGACGTAGTCCACTTCGAGGCCGTCGAGAAGCTCTCGCGCCTGCTTCGGATCGCGAGTCGCAAGGGCGCGGGGGAGGGCGAGCGCCCGCTTGCGCTCGCCGAGCGAGAGCTGGACGTTGCGGGACGACAGCGCGAGGCCGTCCTCGTCACGCACGGTTGGGACGACGCGGATCTCGACCGGAACGTTCAGGTCGCGCACGAGCCGGCGGACGACGGCGGTCTGCTGCGCGTCCTTCTGGCCGAAGTAGGCGCGCTGGGGGCGGACGAGGTTGAAGAGCTTCAGGCAGATCGTCGCGACGCCGCGAAAGTGGCCGGGCCGAGACTCGCCCTCGAGGATCGAGCCGAGCCTCTCGACGTCGACCCACGTCTCGTAGCCCTCCGGGTAGAGCTCCTTCACGCTCGGGGCGAAGAGGACGTCGACGCCTGCTCGCTCGGCGAGCTCGGCGTCGTGCGCCTCGTCCCGTGGGTAGCCGGAAAGGTCTGACGGCTGGTCGAATTGCGCGGGGTTCACGAACAGGCTTACGACGACGACGTCGTTCTCCTTGCGGGCAGCCTGGAACAGGGCGAGGTGCCCCTCGTGAAACGACCCCATCGTCGGGACGAGGCCGACGGTCCCATCCGGACGGTCGAGCTGGAGCTCGGCGATCGTGCGCACGACTCTCACGTCGCCGTTGCCTCCGCGAGCACGCGGTAGAGCGGCTCGAGCTGCGGTCGCCGCTCGCGCAGCGCCGCGATGTGGCGCTCGACCGTTTCCCAGTCCCCGCGCGCGATCGGGCCTGTGAGCTCGAATCCGTTGCCGATCACACGGCGCATCAACGGCTCGAGCCCCGCCGGCGGCGCGCCGGCCTCTTCGAAGAGCTCGCTCGCCGCGCGGTGGAGCGTGACGAGGTAGTTGGACGCGATCGCCGCGCCCGCGTGATAAACGGCCCGGTCCGCCTCGGCCAGGTCGAAGGCGGTCAGGCCGAGGAGCTCGGCAAGCGCACGTCCGATCGCTCGTGCCTCCGCGGTCTCACCGGTCACCGCTGCGTAGGCGCCGTCGAGTTGCGCCGGGTCCCCGGAGCGGTTGAACGTCTGCAGCGGATGAAGTCCGAAGCGGCGAGCGTGCGGGATCGCCGTCAGGGGCGTGGCCCCGCTCGTATGACCGACCCATTGGGACCTGACGAGTGTCTGACACTCGGCAGCGGAGGTGATAGCGCTGTCCGGAACGCACAGCAGGACGACCTCGGCGTCGTCCTCGCGCAGTGCGACGCTCCGCTCCTCGAGGCGAGCGGCGACGGCCGAGCCGACACGGCCACGGCCGACCACGTTCACGCTTTCGATTCTCATTGGCTCCAGTTCCGGTTCGGATACCGGGCTCGGCGGAGTGTAGCTCCCGGTGGGGGAGCTCAAGCAGCAGCTGCGACCACACGGTTACATGTCGGTTCGCCTCGGGTACGGACCTCAATGTCTTCGGGGGTTTGGCGCTACCGTAAAGTCGCACAGCCACAGGCGCGACGGCCAGTTCCGGCTGGCGTACCTCGAGTCGGAGAGTGCCGTCATCGAGCTCGAGCGCTAACCGCAAGAGCGCTCACACGGCGGGGGCCGGTCGGCCGCAGCCTGGCCCCCGCCACCTTCTCTCGCCTCCTGGCCGGCGGGGCGCTCCCGCCCGGCGGAGCCGGGCTCCGCGCCCCGCCTCGCCCGCTGGCCGCCCGCTGCTCTCCGGGGCCGTGCTCCCGCACTGTCCCCTCCGGCATCGGGCACCCAGCGAACGAGCCAGGAACCGAGAGACTGATTCGTTGCCTGGATACACTGCTCGGCACATGCCGATCTACGAGTACGTCTGCATGCAGTGCGAGTCGCACTTCGAGGAGCTCGTCCGCAACGGCGCACAGCCCGACTGCCCGGACTGCGGCGCCGCTGACGTGCGCAAGCAGCTCTCCGTCTTCGCCGCCCATGGGTCGGCCACGCAGGTCAGCGTGAACCCGGCGCCGCGGAGCGGCGGTGGATGCTGCGGCGGCTCCTGCGGCTGCGGCTAGTCGTCCGTCACCGGGCGTAGACTCGCCGCCATGGAAGCCCTCGCGACCTTCGGGGAACAGGTCTCGAGCTGTACCCGCTGCCGCCTCTCTCAGGGGCGAACGCAGGTGGTCTTCGGCGTGGGGAACCCGCACGCCGACCTGATGTTCGTAGGCGAAGCGCCAGGCTTCCACGAGGACAAGCAGGGCGTGCCGTTCGTCGGCCAGGCAGGAAAGCTGCTCGACAAGCTCCTCGGTGGAATCGGCCTCGAGCGCTCTGAGGTCTACATCGCCAACGTGCTCAAGTGCCGGCCGCCCGGAAACCGCGACCCGCAGCCCGACGAGATCGAATCGTGCGAGCCGCACCTCTTCCGGCAGATCGAGCTGATCCAGCCGCGCGTCGTGGCGACGCTCGGGAATTTCGCGACGAAGCTTCTGTCGGGGAAGCCGACCGGAATCACCCGCGTGCACGGGCAGGACCAGGAGGTCACCCTCGGCGGAAATCGCGTGCTCCTCTACCCGCTCTACCACCCGGCTGCGGCCCTCTACACGCCGGCGATGCTCAACGTCCTCCAGGAGGACTTTCGGCGCATCCCGGAGCTGATGGGCCGCGAGGAGATCCCCGAGCTCGAGCCCGAGCCCGTTCTCGCCGCGGCCGAGCCCGCAGTTCAGCTCGGACTCTTCTAGCCGGCCGGGCTCGCCAGCCAAGCTGCGAGCGTGACGCCCGCGCCCGCAGCCAGCGGAAGGAGCGCCGGGCGGCGGAGAGCTCGCCACTCGTTCGTGGTCGCCCAGGCGCCGGCCGTCACGATCCCGGCCAGGAATGCCGGCGGCGCGATTCCGGGCTGTACGTCGTCCTCCCGAACGAGGCCCCAGATCTCGTCTGCAACGTCCGCCGCCGCGACCGCCAGGACACCGACGGCGAACCCCGCAAGGTTGCGGGAAACTCCCTGCCGCCGTGCGAGCAGGAGGACTCCGACCACGACCGGCAATAGCCAGAACAGCCCGTCCCAGGGCCTCCTCACGTTCAGCGTGTCCGCGTAGGCGACGACGACGAGCGGCGACCGCTCAGACGGGAAGAGGTAGCCGAACAGCAACAACCCGGCGGCGATCACCGGAGCGAGGGGTCGAAGAGGCGGACGACCGCCACGAAGCCAGACCGCGCCGGCCGCCAGCGCGGCCGCCGCTCCTGCTCCCGCCGCGAGGAATGCGCCGATCTGCGCATCGACGTCCGCGATGTTTTCCGGCCCGCCGCGGGTCTTGAGGAATACGAGCGCGGCGACTCCCACCACGCCGGCGAACGGCGCCCAGCCGGACTGCCACATCCGAGCGGACGCGAGCAGGCCCAGCGCGAACGCCAGGAAGGCCGCCGTCGCAAGCCCTCCGCCGGCCGCGACGACCAGCTCGCCGAGGTCGATCCCCTCGGGTGCCCGACCCTCCGTCTCGGGCGGTGTGCGCAGCACGAGATCGGCGCCGGACGCCTTCACCTGGGCGTCTTCGCACGAGACGGTTGCGAACGGCAATGCGAAGGCGAGGAGCGCGAGCGCGAACGCAAGTGGAGCGACTCGGCGGATCAAGCGGTGACGTGGAGGCGAAGCGTGTGCCCGTGGGTCGCGTACCGGCCCTCGTCCGAGACGACCCCGGTGACGACGTCGAGCTCGAGCCGGTCGTCCGACTCCCGCTTCTCGACGAACGTGCCCGGCTCGGCGATCCGTCCCAGCAGCGCGAAGGCGGCGACGCCGGCCCTCCAACCGTCCCACTCGCCCTCGAGTCGGCAGTCGACGACGAGCGTCCCGTCTTCCTCGACCCGGGAGTCCTGGAGCTCGAGCGGCACGTCGTCGCGGGCACACATCCGCCGGAGGTGCGGGAGCAGGTGCGCCTCGGCGTCCTCGGTGACCCAGCGCGGGGTGTCCATGCGCTCGAGCAGGGCGCGCGCCTCGGGAAGGAGCCGCCTGGCGTCGCCAATGCCCTGACCTCGCTCGTCGATGTCCCAGCGCGGCCGCACGAAGGCCAGACTAACGGGGTGGAGGTCGAATCCTCGTCCCCCGAGCAGACCGAGGAGGTCGGCGCTCGCCTGGCCGAGGGGCTGGCCCCGGGTGACGTGGTGACGGTCTCAGGGGAGCTCGGAACCGGCAAGACGACCCTCGTGCGCGGCGCGTGCCGCGCGCTCGGCGTCGAGGGACCGGTCACGAGCCCGACCTACACGATCGGTCATCGCTACGCGGGGCGCATGTCCGTCTCCCACCTCGATCTGTTCCGATTTGCAGGCGTTTCCGCCGCAGAGTGGGGAGACCTCGAGCCGTACTTCCAGGACGCGGTCTGCTTCGTGGAATGGCCCGAGGCGGGGGAGGACGTGCTTCCGGCCCCGCGTCTGAGGGTGGCGCTGGCGCACGCCGGCGAGCACCGGCGGCGCGTCACGGTCACGGAATGCTGATCCTCGCGTTCGACACGGCCACCGACCGCGCGACGAGCGCGCTCGTTTGGGACGGCGAGGTGCTCGGCGAGCTCACCTCCCGGCCGGTCACCGTGCTCGAGGACCTCGACGCGCTCCTGCGCCGCGGCGGCGTCCGGGACTCCCAGGTCGAGGGGATCGCGGTCGGCGTCGGCCCGGGAAGCTTCACCGGGTTGCGGATGGGGTTGATCACCGCCCGCACGCTCGCGTTCGCGTGGGGTGCCGGCCTCGCGGGAGTCTCGACGCTGGACGCTCTCGCGGCCGGCGCACCGGACGCGGTTCCGGTCATCGACGCACGACGCCGGGAGGTGTTCGCCCGCGTCGGCGGCGAGGCGGTCGTCGTCCCGCCGGCGGAGCTCCCCGTGGAGAGCGGAAGGGCGTACGTCGGCGACGGCGCCGTCCGGTACCGGGAGGAGATCGAACGGCGCGGGGGAGAGGTTCCGCCCGACGAGAGCGAGCTGCACCTCCCACGCGCCCGGTTCCACGCCGAGCTCGCGGGGGACTTCGGCGCGCCTGACCTGGTCGAGCCGATGTACCTTCGTATCCCGGACGTGGACAGGCCTCGCACGTGATCGACCTTCGCCCGCTCACCCTGAGCGACCTCGGCGCGATCGAGCGGATCGAGCGCACCGCCTACCCGACACCGTGGTCGCGCTCGATGTTCGCCGGCGAGATCGCAAAAGGGTCCTCGATCTGCCTCGGCGCCGTCGACACGGACGTCGAGGAGCAGCTCGTCGGCTACCTGATCATCTCCCGCTACGCCGACGCGTGGCACATCATGAATGTCGCGGTGGATCCGGAGTACCGACGCCGCGGCGTCGCGACGAAGCTCCTGAACCACCTCTTCGAGCTGACCGCGACCGACGACCGGCGCGGTTACACGCTCGAGGTTCGGGTCTCGAACGGGGACGCGATCAAGCTCTACGAGGGGCTCGGGTTCGTCGCGCGCGGGATTCGTCGCGGGTACTACACGGACAACCGCGAGGACGCCCTGATCATGTGGAAGGACCCCGTTCGGGAACGCGCTTCGGCGTGATCCTGGCCCTCGAGACCTCCTGCGACGAGACCGCTGCAGCGCTCGTCACCGACGACGGCCGGCTGCTCGCAAACGTCGTCTCTTCCCAGGCCGAGCTGCACGCGCGCTACGGCGGCGTCGTGCCGGAGGTCGCCTCGCGCCACCATCTCGAGCTTCTGCTCCCCGCCGTGAGGCGCGCGCTCGATGACTCCGGAGCCGCGCTCGACGACGTCGGCCGGATCGCCGTCACGCAGGGACCTGGTCTCATCGGCGCCCTGCTCGTCGGGGTCTCGGCCGCAAAGGCCCTGGCCTGGGCACGGCGGCTGCCGCTCGTCCCGGTCAACCATCTGCACGGCCACGTCGCCTCCCTCTTCCTGGCTGTGGACGGAGTGTCAGACACTCGTCATGGCCGCGAGGGACAGGTCCAGCCGCCGTTCCTCTGCCTGCTCGCGAGCGGTGGCCACACGCTCCTGCTCGATGTTCGCGACCACGCGACCTTCGAGGTGCTCGGGACGACGCTCGACGACGCCGCGGGCGAGGCCTTCGACAAGGGCGCGCGGCTGCTCGGCCTCGGCTACCCGGGCGGCGCGCAGATCGACAGGCTCGCGCAGGACGGCGACCCCGAGGCGTTCTCGTTTCCGGTCGCACGAGTCCCCGGTCTGGACTTCTCCTTCTCGGGGCTGAAGACGGCGCTCCTCTACACCGTTCGCGACCTGGGCGAAGAGGAGGCAGAGCGGCGGCGCGCCGACCTCGCCGCGTCCTACCAGCGGGCGATCGTCCGCGCCCTCGTCGAGCGGACGCGGGAGGCGGCAGAGGCGACAGGTGCCGAGCGGATCGCGGTCGTCGGCGGCGTCGCCGCGAACTCCGAGCTTCGAGCCGCCCTTCCCGACGCCGCGCAGGCGCCGCTCGAGCTCTGCACAGACAACGCGGCGATGATCGCCTCCGCCGCACGGTTCGTCGAGCCGATCGCCTACCCTCGGTACCTTGCGCTCGACGCCTTCCCCTAGACGGCTCTCCCAGCTCGGCCTGCTCGCCATCGTGGCCCTCGCGGCGGCGGCGATCTCGGTCGCGGCAGCGACCGGCGGCTCCTCCGAAGGTGCGCGCGCCGAGCCGGTCTCGTGGCGGGGGCTCGTCGGCGGCCCTCGCCCGGAGGTGCCGGTCGGGCAGCGGATGATCGTCGTCCTCCGCACGC
Source organism: uncultured Actinomycetes bacterium (assembly GCA_963827705.1). Taxonomy (GTDB): domain Bacteria; phylum Actinomycetota; class Thermoleophilia; order Gaiellales; family Gaiellaceae; genus JACDAN01. The sequence continues at coordinate 95,829 of CAWHBN010000014.1, read as the reverse complement.
CGTCGCTCGCGCGACGCGTGGCCGCAGCGGGCGGGCGGGCCAGCGAGGCGAACCAGCGACGCTGGCACACCGCAGCACAGGCCGCCCAGCGTCAGCTCATCGCCCGTCTCAGCGTCGCCGGCCTCCAGCTCCGGCCCGAGTTCAGCTTCTCGCGGGTGCTCTCGGGCTTCTCAGCTCCGCTCGACGCGCGCGCGATCGCCCTCCTCCAGCGCTTTCCCGAGGTCGAGGGCGTCTATCCGGTCCGCATCGCCTACCCGGCATCCACCACCAGCCAGCTGCTCGAGCGGGACGACCTGCCGGCCGGCTCGGCCGCCCGGGCCCGACTCGGGCTGCCCGGCTACAGCGGCCACGGCGTGACGATTGCGCTCCTCGACACGGGCGTCCAGCACGCACACGACTACCTCGCCGGCGCGGTTCTCGAGGGGGTCGACATCCTCGAGAACGACGATCTCGCCTCGGCGAGGGCCAACCCCGACGAGCCGTCCGAGCTCGAGCGGCACGGGACGCAGCTCGCGGGCCTCGTCGTCGGCTCCGGGGGGCCGGGCGGGCTGACCGGCCTGGCGGAGAACGCGACGCTGCTCCCGATCCGGGTCGCCGGCTGGCAACAGGACCTCGCGGGCCGCTGGGCCGTCTACTCCCGCACGGACCAGTTGATCGCCGGCCTCGAGCGAGCTGTCGACCCGAACGGTGACGGAAACGCCCTGGATGCCGCGCGGATCGCGATCGTCGGTGTGGCCGAGCCCTACGCCGCCTTCGAGGACAGCCCTGCGGCCCGTGCCGTCGCCGGGGCGCTCGCGCTCGACACGCTCGTTGTCGCACCGGCCGGGAACGACGGGCCGGCGGGGCCTCGTTACGGCAGCATCTCCGGCCCGGGCGGCGCCCGGGAGGCGCTCACGGTGGGAGCCGCCGACGACAGGAGGACGACGGAGCACGTCCGTGTGACGATCCGCTCGGGCCTGCGGGTCGTCTTCGAAGGCGAGGTGCCTCTCGGAGGCGCCCGCGGACCGGGCGAATCCCTCAAGCTCGACCTCGCCGCGCCCGCCCCACGCAACGAGCTGCTGCCCACGGTGCTCGGCCAGGGTGCGCCGACGCTCTCGATCGCCGACTTCTTCGACCGGAACGGCTACAGCCGGGTGGCCGGAAGGGCCGCGCTCGCGCCGGCGGGCGGCTCACCCGACTCCGCCGCGGCCGGAGCCGCAGGGGCGGGTGCTGCTGCCGTCGTCCTCCACGACGCACGGATCCCGGCAGGCTCGCTCGGCGCGGACGAACGGATCGGCGTGCCCGTCGTCAGTGTCCCGGCCGGAGCTGCGAGCGAGGCGCTTCGGCTGCTGCGCGCCGGCGAGCCGGCGACGATCGAAATCGGTGCTGCCCGCGAGCGCGAGAACCCGCTCGCCGGCGGGCCGGCCGCCTTCTCCTCGGACGGCCTGGCGTTCGACGGAAGCACGAAGCCGGAGGTCCTGGCTCCGGGCGTGGCGCTCCTGACGTCGCTCCCCGGTCGCGGCGCCGACGGCGAGCCCGCCTTCGGCACCGTCAGCGGCTCGAGCGCGGCGGCGGCAGTGGCCGCCTCCGGCGCTGCGCTGCTGGCGCAGGCGAGGCCGGACCTGGATGCGCGGGGTCTCAGGGGCGCGCTCGTCGGCAGCGCCGCGACGGTGGACGGTGCGCGCAGGCTGGATCTCGGTGCCGCAGCTGCGGTGGAGGCGGTCGCCGAGCCGGCCTCGGTGCCGCTCGGCCATGCGAACGCCCGTGGCTGGCAGGGGACCGCCCGGTTCACCGTGCGCAACGTCTCCGAACGTCCGCTCGGCGTCACGGTCTCGACCGGCGAGCTCGGGGAGGTCGGCGGCGTTGCACTGGCCGTCTCGCCCGCGCGCTTCCGGCTGGCGCCGCGGGAGAAGCGCAAGGTCTCCATCGTCGCCCGGCTGGCGTACGTGCCGCCGGGCGTGCAGCTGATCACCGCGAACTTCGAGCTGAGGGCAGGCGGGGCGGCGCCGGTTCGCGTCCCCTGGACGCTGACGCTTGGGCGGTACGAGCGGGATCTCCTGGGCGCCGTCAGGCTCTCGACGAACCGGTTCAAGCCGTCCGACTCCGCGCCGGCGCTGCTGGAGCTCCGTGCGGGCCGGGTCGCCGAAGGCCCCAATGGAAGCGAGGTGCTCCCGCTGTCCCACCTCGACATGGAGCTCTGGCGCGGCCGCGAACGGGTGGGCCGGCTGGTCCGGCTTCGGAACCTGCTGCCGGGCCGCTACACGTTCGGCCTCACGGGCCGCGGGCCGGCGGGCCGAAGGCTCGCGCCGGGCCGCTATACGCTCCGCCTGCTTGGCTATCCGCCCGGAGATGCGCCCCCAAGCAGGCAATTCGTACAGTTCACGATCCGGTAGCGCCGTCGTATACTCGCCCGGCGTGACCACCGTCGAGGCACCCTCGCACCTCCGCGAGAACCCGTTCGAGATCGCTCAGCATCAGCTTCGACGGGTCGCGCGCGAGTTCCAGATCGACGAGAACCTCGTCCGCGTCCTCGAGCAGTGCAAGAAGACCGTGGCCGTCTCGATCCCGGTTGTGATGGACGACGGCGAGATTCAGGCGTTCGAGGGCTTCCGCGTCACGCACAACATCGCGCGCGGCCCCTCGAAGGGCGGGATCAGGTACCACCCCGACGTCACCGTCGACGAGGTGAAGGCGCTCGCGATGTGGATGACCTGGAAGTGCGCCCTGATGGGGATCCCGTTCGGCGGCGCCAAGGGCGGCGTCGTCTGCAACCCGAAGCGGATGTCGCGCGTCGAGCTGATGAAGATGACCCGCCGGTACACCTCGGAAATCATCAACGAGATCGGCCCGGAGAAGGACATCCCGGCCCCCGACGTCGGCACCGACCCGAGCGTCATGGCCTGGATCTTCGACACCTACTCGATGAACAAGGGCCATTCGGTGCTCGGAGTCGTGACGGGCAAGCCGCTGAACGTGGGGGGCTCGCTCGGCCGACTCGAGGCGACCGCGCACGGCGCGCTGTACATCCTGCGCGAGGCGGCGAAGAAGAAGGGCAAGTCGTTCGAGGGCATGCGAGTCGCCGTCCAGGGATTCGGCAACGTCGGTAGCTACCTCGCCCGTTTCATCCAGGAGGACGGCGCGACGGTGGTTGCGGTGTCGGACTCCTCTGGCGGCGTTCACAACCCGAACGGCATCGACGTGAAGCTCGCGCTCGCCCACAAGCAGGAGACGGGCCGGCTCGAGGGCCTGAAGGACACCGAGACGATCACCAACGAGGAGCTGCTGGAGCTCGACGTCGACGTGCTCGCTCCCTGTGCGCTCGAGCAGGTGATCACGTCGGCGAACGCCGACCGGATCAAGGCGATGCTCATCGTCGAGGGCGCAAACGGGCCGACGACGCCGACCGCCGACGAGATTCTCGAGGACAAGGGAATCATGGTCCTTCCCGACGTGCTCGCGAATGCCGGTGGAGTCGTCGTCTCGTACTTCGAGTGGGTTCAGGGCCTCCAGGAGTACTTCTGGAAGGAAGAGGAGGTCAACCGGCGCCTGAACGAGATCACGTCCCGCGCCTTCCACGAGACCTGGCAGACCTACGAGGGCCGGAACACGACCATGCGGACGGCGGCCTATGGCCTCGCCGTCCAGCGCGTCTCGGAGGCAACGATGACGCGCGGCTTGTACCCGTAACCCACGTCGTCCTCTACCACGCCGAGGGGTGCCACCTATGCGCCGCGGCGCGCCGGGTCGTTCACGCGGCGCGGGACGAGCTGGGGTTCGAGCTCGAGGAGGTCGACATCGGCGGCGACCCGGAGCTCGAGTCCCGCTACCGCGAGTGGCTTCCGGTCGTGGAGATCGACGGCGAGCGGGCGTTCACATACTTCGTCGAGCCCGATGCGCTGCGCCGGAAGGTCGCACAAGCTCGGGGCTCCGACGGGACTTTGTGACCACTCGACGCGGGGAGTGATGAGGGCTGGCACAATCCTTGTGTGGTGTTACAAGCTCCACCGCAGGGGTCGGTACCTGATCGTCTCACCGTCGGCGTCGCTGCCCGCCTCAGCCGCTATCTCCAGGTCCTGACTCAGGCTCGCAAGATGGGCAAGGAGCGGATCTCCTCCCAGGAGATCGCCGACTACACCAACATCAACGCGACCCAGATCCGGCGCGACCTCTCCACGTTCGGGAAGTTCGGCAAGCGCGGCGTCGGCTACAGCGTCGACGGACTGCTGGGCGAGATCCGGCGGATCCTCCGCACGCAGGGGCAGCACAACATCGCGCTCGTCGGCGCCGGGCGCCTCGGCGAGGCGATCGCGAGCTCGCCGATCTTCGCCGAGCACGGCATCAACATCACGGCGGTCTTCGACAAGGATCCCGAGAAGGTCGGCCGTCGGGTCGGCAACGTCGAGGTGAGTGAGTACGGCGGCCTGGCCGACGCGGTGCGGGACAAGAACATCGTCGTCGGCGTCCTCGCCGTGCCCGCCGAGAGCGCGCAGTCGGCGGCCGATGACCTGATCGACGCGGGCGTTCGGATCATCTTCAACTACTCCGAGGCGTTGCTCGACACGCCGTCGGACGTGGCAGTGCACACGTCCAACCCTGCGGTTGAGCTGCTCTACGCCCTCTACTTTCACCTCGCCTAGGCCCTCTGGCCGCGGCCCAAGTGGTCGTGAGGAGTGTCAGACACTCGTCATGTCTCGGCGGGACATGCCCTGAGTCCTGAAACGGGAGCCTCGACCAAGCGAGGCTCCTCCCGGTGACCCCTAGGGGCCGCAGGCGGCTCGCGGCGTCTTTCGACCCTCTCGGGATCGCCAAGGTGGCTCTGCGGCGTGTCACCAATACGGGTGAAACTGACCGACCATGCGGATCCTTCTCTGGCACGGCTACCTACTCGGCGGCACCGGCTCCAACGTCTACACGCGGTCGATCGCGCGTGAGTGGAGCCGGGCCGGTCACGACGTCGTGGTCGTGTCGCAGGAGGCGAACCCGGAGCTCCACGACCTCGGCGGCGTGCAGACGGTGCGACCCGACATCGGCGGCCTCCTGCCCGTGTTCGTCCTCGACCGGTACGAGGGGATGCAGGCGAAGCTCCTCCAGGACACCTCGCAGGAAGAGCGAGACCGTTTCGTCGAGGCCAACGCCTCCGTCCTGCGCGAGCTCGCACCCGCCGACCTGGTCTTCGCAAATCACGTGCTCCTCGGAGGGCCGGTGGGAGCCGCGAGCGGCCTGCCCTTCGCCGTCAAGGCCCACGGCTCCGAGCTCGAGTACTCGATGCGCGGCAACGAGGAGCTCGCCCGCTGGGGGCGCGAGACGCTCGCCGACGCCCGAGCTGTCTTCGTCGGCTCGGCGCACATCCGGAAGGTGCTCGAGGCCGTCGTCGGTCACGTTGATCGGGTCTACGAGGTTCCTCCCGGCGTCGACGTCGAGACGTTCCGGCCGGAATTGCGGACCGAGGCGCTCCGGAAGCTGCTCGAGGAGGCAGTGCGCGACCGGCCGAACCCGGGGAACGCGAACGAGCGGCTTCCCGACGACGGCAATGCCGAGCGGCTGGAGGTCTTCCTCACGGAGGAAGCGCCGACGGTTCTCTACTTCGGCAAGCTGATCCGGAACAAAGGGGTGCACCTCTTGCTCGAGGCGCTCGAGCGCGTCGATGCCAGGGCCGTGATCGTCGGCTTCGGCGACTATCGCGACGAGCTGGAGGCCATGGCCGGACCGAACGTGCTCTTCACCGGGCCGCTCGAGCACCGGCACCTCGTCCACCTGATCCCGCTCGCTCACGTGACGCTCGTCCCGTCGATCTTCCCGGAGGCTTTCGGGATGGTCGCCGCCGAAGCAGCCGCCGCCGGCTCGCTCCCGCTCGTCGCGCGGCACTCCGGCCTGGCGGAGATCGCGGACGCGCTCGAGGAGGAGGGCGTCCCCGCCTCGTTCGAGTCCGGCAACGTCGACGACCTGGTCGACAAGCTCGAATCGCTCCTCGGGCGATCGGAGTCGGAGCGCGAGGAGCTCCGGCGCCGCGCCCGCCGCGTCGTGGAGCAGCGGTGGTCGTGGGCGACCGTCGCGGACCGCCTGCTCGAGCCCTTCCAGGGCGCCGACTAGGCGGCGCCGACCAGAAAGGCCATACCGGCTTTGCCGGTGTGGCCCGCCTATAGCCTTCACGCCCCATGGGAGACGAGCAGAAGCTCTCGCCGGACGAGCAGATCCGCACGGCGCGCGAGGCATTCGAGGAGGCAGAGGACTTCACGGTCGCGGTGGAGGAGGAGTTCGCGATCCTCGATCCCGAGACGCTGGGGCTCGCGAACCGGTTCGAGGAGCTCCAGGCGGCCGCGGTCGGAACCGAGCTCGAGCCGCACCTCGTCGGCGAGCTGATCGCCTCGGAGATCGAGATCCGCACGGGCCGCTGCGCCGACTTCACGGAGGCCGCCGCGCGAATGGGCGAGCGGCGGGACCAGCTCCTGGCCCTCGCGGACCAGATGGGCGTCGTGCTCGGCGGAACGGGCACCCATCCCTGGAGCCCGTGGCAGGAGCAGCGGATCATCGACACGCCGCACTACCGCCGGAACGACGAGGTCCTCCGGTACGTCGTGTGGCGCAACAACAGCTTCGGCCTCCACGTGCACGTCGCGATCAAGGGGCCCGATCGTGCGATGCGGGTGCACGACTGGCTGCGGCACCTGCTCCCCGAGATCCTCGCGCTGTCGGCCAGCTCGCCGTTCCACGAGAACGTCTTCACGCATCTGCACTCGACGCGGACTGAGATCTTCACCAAGTTCTTCCCGCGCTGCGGGATCCCCGATGCCTTCGGTGACTGGCAGACCTTCGAGGACTACGTCCGCACCCTTTTCCGCACCGGCTCGATCACCGAGCACACGCAGCTCTGGTGGAGCGTCCGGCCGCACCTCGCCTTTCCGACCGTCGAGATCCGCATCGCCGACGCACAGCCCGAGCTCGGTGAGGCGCGGTCCCTCGCCGCCTTCGTGTACGCACTGACGGTGCGGATCGCGCGTGCGCTTGACGACGGCGAGCCGGTGCCGCTTCCGCCGCGCCGTTTCATCGAGGAGAACTTCTGGCGCGCGACGCGCTACGGGCTCACGGGCGAGCTGCTCGATCTCGATCGCCTGGAGAACGTGAACACCCGCGAGCGGCTGGAGCAGCTGATCGAGTGGGTCGGCCCGGTCGCGGACGAGATCGGCGCCGCGCCGTTCCTCGCCGTGCCGACCGCAAATGCCGCGGAGCGCCAGATCGCGCGCTACGAGGAGGGCGCCACGCTCGAGGAGGTCTACGCGGAGCAGGTGCGGCCGAAAGAACCGGTTGTCTGAGCCCGAGCAGCCGTCGCCCGACGAGCTGCTGGAAGCCGTCCGCCAGATGAAGGTCTCCGACCTGCTGCTCTCGACGGCAGCGACGCTCGCGCAGCTCGGCTTCGCGAAGCTCGACGAGTCCACGCGCGACCTCGAGCAGGCGCGGCTCGCGATCGAGGGGATGAAGGCGCTGCTGGGCGCCTTGGAGGGCGCCGTTCCGGCCGACGTGCATCGCGACTTCAGCCAAGTCGTAGCCAACCTTCAGTTGGCCTACGCAGAGGCGGCAGAGGGGGAGTCAGAGGAGGACAAGACGGCCGGCTGAAATCGACCATGGACCGCTAGGCAGCCGGCCAGAAACGTGCCACCCTGTCTTCATGCGACGCCTAGGTCTCCTCTTGTTGAGCCTGGGGGTCCTCGCAGCATGTTTCGTGTACGCGGCCGGAGCCACCGGAGCCGCGTCGCAGCGGCCCGCGAGGGTCACATCGCTCTCTTCTGAGCGGCAGTTCGTTCCCGGCGAGCTGATCGTTGGTTTCAAGCCCGGGGTCTCAGCGGCCGCGCGAACGGCCGCGATCCACGACGAGGGCGGAACGCTCGGGCAGCCGCTTCCGTTGCCGGGCACCGTGCTCGTGCGTCTTTCACCGGGTGAATCTCCGACCGCTGAGGCCGACGCCTACGAGCAGCGCCGGGAAGTGCGCTATGCGGAGCCGAATTGGATCTACCGCTTCTCCGCCGCGCCGAATGACCCGAGGTTCGCCGACCTCTGGGGCCTGAACCAGGACAGCGATGCGGACATCGACGCCACGGATGCCTGGGATCACGAGACCGGCGACCCGAGCGTGATCGTCGCGGTCGTCGACTCCGGCGTTGCCTTCGATCACCCGGACATCGCGCCCAATCGCTGGGTCAACGACGACCCGCCCGGAAACGGCGACGACGACGGCAACGGGAAGTTGGACGACACGTTCGGTTGGGATTTCGTGCAGGAGGACAACGCGCCCTACGACTACAACGGCCACGGCACCCACGTGGCCGGGACGATCGGCGCTCAGGGAAACAACCACGCCGGCGTTACGGGCGTGAACTGGGATGTCCAGCTGATGTCGTTGCGAGCCGGAGACGCGGAAGGGAGCCTGGCCACGGCCGACATCGTCGAGGCTTTCGCCTACGCCTGCGCCGAGGGCGCTCGTGTGGTCAACGGCAGCTTCGGCTCATCCTTCGTTTCCCAGACGATGTACGACGCAATCGTCAGGCCCGGCTGCACGAACACACTCTTCGTGTTCGCGGCGGGCAACGACGGTGCGGACAACGACCTCGTCCCGCAGTACCCTTGTAACTACCACCTCACCGGCGCCTATGGGCCGGGAGCGCCGAATGTCGTCTGTGTCGCCGCCACCGACGATCTCGACCAACTCGCGGACTTCTCCAACTACGGCGCGTCCTCCGTTCACCTGGCCGCACCCGGCGTGGACATCCTCAGCACGTGGCCCGCGTACCAGACGATCGTGGCTCTTGACGGCTTCGACGATCCGGTGGAGTCGATTTTCGACGCGCGGTGGAGCGATCGCATAGCCACGATGGGCGCCCCGCTGTGGGGCCGGACGACGCTCGTCAAGGACTCCGGCACGCACAGCCTGACGGACTCGCCGTCAGGCAACTACGCGAACAACTCCACGACGACGATCCGTCTGCTTCCCCCGCTCGGCTTGGCCCTCCGGATTGGATGCAGGGTGTCCTACGACATTCGGCTGGCGACCGAGCAGGGGTTCGATTGGTTCCTCGTCCGCGTCGGACCGACGACGGAGGCGACCTCAATCGCGGGGGGCTGGTCCGGCTTTTCAGATGGTGAGTTCCTCCCTCTGTCCACGGATCTCTCTGTGGTCGAAGGGGAGCCGATCATCTGGCTCCGCCTCGCGCTCCAAAGCGATCCCATCGTCACCTTCGACGGCGTATACATCGACGACCTCTCCGTCACCTGCCTGGATCACACCACCTACGAGCTCGACGTGATCAGCGGCACTTCGATGGCCTCGCCTCACGTGGCCGGGGTCGCCGCGCTCGCACTTGCGCAGAACCCCGCGCTGACGACGGCGCAGCTCAAGACCAGGCTGCTCTCGGCTGTAGACCCGCTGCCGCAGCTCACTGGATTCGTTTCGACTGGTGGGCGGTTGAACGCGTGTCGGGCGCTGGTCGGATGCGTTCCCAGTTCGCCGACACCGCCGCCTCCGCCGCCGGTCGACCCGCCTCCGCCGCCGGTCGACCCGCCCCCGCCGCCGTTACCACCTGCTCCGCCGCCCCCGCCGCCGCCTCTCGCGCGTCCCCCGGTAGCCCGCTGTGTCGTGCCGAACGTCAAGGGCAAGACGGTTCCTGCGGCACGCATCGCACTTGCGCGTGCCCGCTGTGCGCTCGGTCGCGTCAGCCGCGCGTACTCCCGCCGCGTCAGGAAGAGCAGGATCATCAGCCAGAGCAGGCGGGCCGCCTCACGCCATCCGCGCGGGACGCGCGTGAACGTCGTCGTGAGCCGCGGCCGCCGCCGCTGAGGTGCTTTAGAACCGGGAAAAACGGCCGATAGGCACAGAGATGCGACGGGGTCTCAGGAGCCGCTCTCCTCGCCGTGCTCGGTCTTGCCCTCGCGGGTGGGATCGCCGCTGCCGGCGATGCCGCTGCGCCGGCTCCCGCAGCGCAGGAGATCCTCGTGCGCTTCGAGCCGGGCGCAGCACAGAAGCGCGCGCTCGATTCGGTCGGCGCGACACTCGTCGAGCGCATGCCGCTCGGCGGTCTCGTCCGCGCCAGGCTCGAACCTGGCGCCTCGCTCGCGGCGGCCGATCGCGCGCTCGAGCGCAGGAGCGACGTCGTCGCCGCCGGCCCGAACAAGACCTACGAGCTCTACGCCACCCCCACCGACACGCTCTACCCGGAGCTCTGGGGCCTGGACGCGATCGGCGCGCCGCTCGCCTGGGACGTCACGCAGGGGAGCAATGCCGTCGTCGTTGCCGTCGTCGACACGGGCGCCGACGTCACGCACCCGGACCTCGACGCCAACATCTGGACGAACCCGGGTGAGATCGCGAACGGTCTCGACGACGACGCCAACGGCCTCGTCGACGACCTGAAGGGCTGGGACTTCGCCGGCGACGACTCGAACGTGCATGACACGACCGGCCATGGGACGCACGTCGCCGGGACGATCGGCGCGGAGGGCGACAACGCGGCCGGCGTGTCGGGCGTGAACTGGCGCGTGAAGGTGATGCCGCTTCGCACGGGCAACTCGACGCTCAGTGGTCTCGCGATCGAGCAGGCGTTTCGCTACGCCTGCGCGGAGGGAGCGCGGGTCGTGAACGGCAGCTTCGGTTCGCCCTCGCCCGACCCCTTCGTCCGCGACGCGATCGAGGACTGCCCCGGAACGCTCTTCGTCTTCGCGGCGGGGAACGAGTCCGCGAAACAACGACGCGCAGCCCCGCTACCCCTGCAACTACCCCGTCGAGAACATCGTCTGCGTTGCGGCGAGCACGGTGGGCGACACGCTGGCGTCCTTTTCCAACTACGGGACGACGAACGTCGACCTCGCCGCGCCCGGCGCCGACATCCTCAGCACGATCCCCGGCGGCGGCTTCGGGTACGCTCAACGGCACGTCCATGGCCTCACCGCACGTGGCGGGCGCCGCCGCGCTCGTGCTCGCCCACCGGCCGGCGCTCACCCCGCTCGAGCTCAAGAACACGCTGCTCCTGAGCGTCGACAAGACCCCGGCCTACTCCGGCGCGGTCAAGACCGGCGGCCGCCTGAACGTCGCCCGTGCGCTCGACCAGGAGGTCAAGCCGCCCACGGGCCTGACCGCGTCGAGCCCGAGCCACGCGGCTGGCTGGAGCGGCAACTCCACCGTCCAGATCGTCTGGGGTGGCGCGACCGACGAGAACGGCATCGGCGGCTACTCGTACGCGTTCTCGCCGGTGGCGGACTTCGTGCCCGACGAGGTGAAGGACACGTTGGCGACGACGCTCACGATGCCGCTGCCCGACGGCGAGCACTGGTTCCACGTCCGTGCGGTGGACACCCAGGGGAACTGGGGCCAGGCCGTGCACGTGGGGCCGATCCGGATCGACACGTTCCAGCCGGTGCGGCCGGTGCCCTCGAGCCCGAGCCACCGGGTGGGCGGCGTCTCGGCCGACCGGACGATCGACGTCGCGTGGAGCGGCGCGTCGGACGCCCAGAGTGGGCTCGACGGCTATGCGGTCTCGTGGACTCTCGGGAGGGCCGGGACGCCCCCGACGGTCAAGAACCTCGAGGAGACCGCCTCGCGCGTGACGAGCGCACGGCTCGGCGTCGGCGCGTGGTGGTTCAACATCCGGGCGGTCGACAACGCTGGGAACTGGAGCGACGCGGTCAGCGTCGGCCCGTTCTCGATCCGCGTTGGGCCCACGGCCTGCTCCGTCCCGCGGCTGCGCGGCCTGAAGCTCGTCACTGCGAAGCAATTACTCGCGAAGCGGGGCTGCTCGCTAGGCCGGGTCTCACGTGTCCGGTCGCGGCGTGTCGCGCGCGGCCGGGTGGTCGCGCAGAGGCCGGCGCCCGGCCTCCGGCTGGCCCGGGGCGCTCGCGTCCGGCTCGTTCTCAGCCGCGGTCGCCGCTAAAACCGCTCGCGTGTGGTAGAAACTCGCGTCGCGGTGGGGAGTCCGCGCGCCTTTCTCCATGACCGACTTCATCACTGACCATCCCGTCCTGATCGCGCTCGTCTGTTCGGGCATCGCGATCGTCTACGGCGTCCTCCAGACGCTCTGGCTCCTCCGGCTTCCGGCCGGAACCGAGCGGATGCAGGAGATCGCGAAGGCGGTGCAGGAGGGCGCATCCGCCTACCTCCGCCGCCAGTACACGACGATCGCCTTCGTCGCCATCGTCCTCTTCCTCGTCATCGGGTTCTGGAACGACCTCGGCTGGTATACGGCGGTCGGATTCCTGATCGGCGCCGTCTTCTCGGCGGCAGCCGGCTTCATCGGGATGAACGTCGCGGTCCGCGCGAACGTCCGCACCGCGGAGGCGGCCAAGCAGGGCGTCGCGCCTGCGCTGCGGGTCGCATTCTCCGCCGGGTCGGTCACGGGCCTGCTGGTTGTCGGCCTTGGGTTGCTCGGCGTGGCCGGCTACTACGGGGTCCTCGTCGAGTGGTTCGACCAGGGCCAGGACGCCGCGACCCAGCACCTCATCGGTCTTGCCTTCGGCGGCTCGCTGATCTCGGTCTTCGCCCGCCTCGGCGGCGGGATCTACACGAAGGCCGCCGACGTCGGCGCCGACCTCGTCGGCAAGGTCGAGGCCGGGATCCCCGAGGACGACCCGCGCAACCCGGCCGTGATCGCGGACAACGTCGGCGACAACGTGGGCGACTGCGCCGGGATGGCCGCCGACCTCTTCGAGACCTACGCGGTCACGCTCGTCGCCGTCATGTTCCTCGGCGCCGTCAACTTCCCGGCGACCGAGATCGTCCACTACCCGCTGGTCATCGGCGCGGTCGCGATCCTTGCCTCGGTCGCCGGGACGTTCTTCGCGCGCATCGGCCGCGGCGGCTCGATCATGGCGGCGCTCTACAAGGCGGTCATCGCGTCGACGGTCATCTCGGCGCTGCTCTTCATCCCGGTCACCGCCGCCTTCGACGGAGACGCATTCACGTTCTGGGAGCTGTACGGCGCCACGCTGATCGGCCTCGCCATCACCTTCCTGCTCGTGGCGATCACCGAGTTCTACACGGGCACCCGCTGGGGCCCCGTCAAGGGGATCTCACGCGCCTCGCTCACCGGCCACGCGACGAACATCATCGAGGGGCTGGCGATCGGGATGCAGGCCACTGCCCTCCCGGTGATCGTGATCGCGGCGGGGATCGTAGGCGCCTTCTCGATCGGCGACACGTCCACCGAGGGACTCTTCTACATCGGGATCGCGGTCATGGCGCAGCTGTCGATGACCGGCCTCATCGTCGCCCTCGACGCCTACGGCCCGGTGACCGACAACGCGGGCGGCATCGCGGAGATGGCCAACCTGGACGAGTCCGTCCGTGCCGTCACAGACCCGTTGGACGCCGTCGGCAACACGACCAAGGCGGTCACGAAGGGCTACGCGATCGGGTCGGCCGGGCTCGCCGCGCTGATCCTCTTCGACGGTTTCACGACCGAGCTGAGCGACGAGGGCCTGACGGACATCCGCTTCGAGCTCGGCGACGCCTGGGTGATCGCCGGCCTCTTCATCGGAGGCCTGATGCCCTTCCTCTTCTCGTCACTCGCGATGCAGGCGGTGGGCCGCGTCGGCGGCCAGGTCGTGGAGGAGGTGCGGCGTCAGTTCCGCGAGATCCCGGGGATCCTCGAGGGCACCGGCCGCCCGGACTACAGCCGCGCGGTCGACATCGTCACCGGCTCGGCGATCAAGAACATGATGCTCCCGAGCCTGATCCCGGTCGCCTTTCCGATCATCGTCGGGATCATCAGCGTCGAGATGCTCGGCGGGCTGCTGATCGGGACGATCGTCACGGGGATCTTCCTCGCGATCGCGATGACCTCCGGCGGAGGCGCCTGGGACAACGCCAAGAAGCTGATCGAGGACGGCCAGTACGGCGGCAAGGGCTCAGAGGCCCACGCCGCCGCGGTGACGGGCGACACCGTCGGCGACCCCTACAAGGACACCGCCGGCCCCGCGATCAACCCGATGATCAAGATCACGAACATCGTGGCGATCCTGATCATCCCGCTCATCGTCTCCATTCACGGCTAGTCCTTTCGGGACCGCACGAGTGTCAGACACTCGTCATGTCCGCGGGAGACAAGCCGCCGCTAAGAGCGCGTCAAGACTCCGCCGCCAGGCGTAGAGGTTCCGTCAGGGGCGCTTCCGAGCCGCTCGGCGCGCGCGGTAGAGAGAGGGTGTGCGAGACCTCCTCTTCATCGCGACGGTCGTCGCCTTCTTTGCGCTGGCCGTGCTCCTGGTCACGGGCTGCGCGCGGATCCTTGCGCGCACCGAGAACGGCGAACGATGAGCTGGGAGAACGCCGTCGGGCTGATCGTGTCGGTGGCCGTGCTCGGCTACCTCGTCTACGCGCTCCTCTTCCCCGAGCGGATCGGATGAGCGCTTCAGAACTGGCTCTCAGCTGCTCGCGCTCGTCGCGCTGGTCGCGGCGGGAACACGGCTGCTCGGCCCCTACCTGGCGCGCGTCTTCGCCGGCGGGTCTGCCCCTGGTGACCGGGTCTTCCTGCCCGTCGAGCGCCTGCTCTACCGCGCCGGCCGGATCGATCCCGAGCGCGAGCAGCCCTGGACGGTGTACGCCCTCTCGCTGCTCGCGTTCAGCGCCGTCTCCGTCCTCGGGCTCTACCTCCTTCAGCGCGTCCAGGGCGCACTGCCGCTGAACCCGACCGACGTCGCAGCCGTTCCGCCGGCGCTCGCGTTCAACACCGCCGCCAGCTTCGTCACCAACACGAACTGGCAGAACTACGGCGGCGAGTCGACCATGGCCCATCTCACGCAGATGGCCGGGCTCACGGTCCAGAACTTCGTCTCGGCCGCAGTGGGGATCGCGGTCGTCGTTGCCCTGATCCGCGGCCTCACACGGCGCCGCTCGGAGACCATCGGGAACTTCTGGGTCGACCTGACGCGGATCACCACGCGAATCCTGCTGCCGCTCGCGATCGTCATCGCGCTCCTGCTCGCCAGCCAAGGCGTCGTCCAGACGCTTCGCGGGAGCGCCACGGCTACGACCGTGGAGGGCGCGACACAGGAGATCTACCGCGGGCCGGTCGCGAGCCAGGAGGCGATCAAAGAGCTCGGGACGAACGGCGGCGGGATCGTGAACGCGAACTCGGCGCATCCGTTCGAGAACCCGACAGCGTTCACGAACCTCGTGCAGCTGTTCGCGATCCTGCTGATCCCGTTCGCCCTGACCTACGCGTTCGGGCGGATGGTCGGCGATCAGCGCCAGGGCTGGGCGATCTTCGCCGCGATGTTCGTCCTCTGGGCGGGCTCGGTCTTCGTCGCCACGGGCTTCGAGCTCGACGGCAACCCACGGATCGATGCGTCCGCGGCGAACATGGAGGGCAAGGAGGTGCGGTTCGGCGCGGCGGCCTCCGGCCTGTATGCGGCCACGACTACCGGGACCTCGACCGGAGCCGTGATCGCGGCCCACGACAGCTTCACGCCCGGCGGCGGCGCCGTGCCGCTCGTGAACATGATGCTCGGCGAGGTCAGCCCCGGCGGCGTCGGGGCGGGCCTGTACGGGATGCTCGTCTTCGTCCTGCTCTCGGTGTTCATTGCCGGGCTGATGGTGGGACGAACGCCTGAGTACCTCGGCAAGAAGATCCAGGCGGCTGAGATGAAGCTCGTCGTCCTCTACCTCCTATTCGTGCCGACGCTCGTGCTCTGCTTCTCAGCCGCCTCGGTGCTGCTCGACCAGGCCAAGGCGTCGATCCTCAATCCAGGCCCACACGGCATGACCGAGGTCGTCTACGCCTTCACCTCGGCCTCGAACAACAACGGCTCGGCCTTTGGCGGGCTGACGGGGAACACCGACTGGTTCAACACGACGCTCGGCCTGGCGATGCTCGGCGGCCGGTTCCTGCCGATCGTCGTCGTGCTGGCGATCGCCGGCGCGCTCGCCCGCAAACAGACGGTTCCGGCCACGGCCGGGACCTTCCCGACCGGCACGCCGCTGTTCACGAGCCTGCTCATCGGCGTCGTGCTGCTTGTCGTCGGCCTGACGTACCTGCCGGTGCTCGCCCTCGGGCCGTTCCTCGAGGAGCTGATGCTCTGATGGCGGAATCCACGCTCCGCGATCCGGCGCTGCTCTCGCGCGCCGCCATCGACAGTGTCCGCAAGCTCGACCCGCGGCGCATGGCCCGCAACCCGGTCATGTTCGTCGTCGAGATCGGCAGCGTTCTGGTCACGATCCTCGCGATCACCGACCCGAGCGTGTTCGCCTGGCTGATCGCCGCCTGGCTGTGGTTCACCGTCCTCTTCGCGAACCTCTCCGAGGCGGTGGCGGAGGGACGCGGCAAGGCGCAGGCGGAGGAGCTGCGAAAGACCCGGGCCGAGACCGTCGCGCACCGGCGGGGCGCGCTCGGCGTCGAGGACGTCCCGTCCGGACAATTGCGCCTCGGCGACGAGGTGGTCGTGTCGGCCGGCGAGATCATTCCGGCCGACGGCGAGGTGATCGAGGGGATCGCGAGCGTCGACGAATCCGCGATCACGGGTGAGTCGGCACCGGTCATCCGCGAGTCGGGAGGCGACCGCTCGGCGGTGACAGGAGGAACGCGCGTGCTCTCGGACGAGATCGTCGTGCGAGTGACGGCGGTTCCAGGTGAGAGCTTCCTCGACCGGATGATCGCGCTCGTCGAGGGCGCCGAGCGGCAGAAGACGCCGAACGAGGTTGCCCTCAACATCCTGCTCTCGGGCTTGACGATCGTGTTCCTGCTCGCGGTCGTGACGCTGCAGCCGTTCGCGATTTACTCCGGCGCCGAGCAGAGCCTCGTCGTCCTGGTTGCACTTCTCGTCTGCCTGATTCCGACGACGATCGGCGGCCTGCTCTCGGCGATCGGCATTGCCGGCATGGATCGGCTCGTGCGGCGCAACGTCCTCGCGCTCTCGGGCCGGGCGGTCGAGGCGGCGGGCGACTGCTCGACGCTGCTCCTCGACAAGACGGGCACGATCACACTGGGCAACCGCGAAGCGACAGAGCTCATCCCGCTCGACGGGGTGACCGGAGCAGCGCTGGCGGATGCGGCCCAGCTCGCCAGTCTTGCCGACGAGACGCCCGAGGGCCGCTCGATCGTCGTGCTCGCGAAGACCGAATTCGGCCTCCGGGAGCGGGAGGTTCCCGGTGGCGCGCTCGTCCCGTTCAGCGCCCAGACCCGGATGAGCGGCATCGATCTCAACGGGCGGCGGATCCGAAAGGGAGCGGCGGACTCCATCCAACGGTGGGTCGTGGAGCAGGGCGGTCTGCCGCCGGCCGAGCTTGCGAAGGTCGTTGATCGCATCGCCGCCTCGGGTGGCACGCCGCTCGTCGTTGCCGAAGGGCCGCACACGCTCGGCGTCGTTCACCTCAAGGACGTTGTCAAGGAGGGGCTCCGCGAGCGCTTCGACGAGATGCGTGCGCTCGGGATCCGCACCGTGATGATCACGGGTGACAACCCGGTCACCGCGAAGGCGATCGCGGCGGAGGCCGGGGTCGACGACTACCTCGCCGAGGCGAAGCCCGAGGACAAGATGGAGCTCATCCGCCGTGAGCAGGCCGGCGGCAATCTCGTGGCGATGACGGGCGACGGGACGAACGACGCGCCCGCGCTGGCGCAGGCCGACGTCGGTGTAGCCATGAATACCGGCACCCAGGCGGCCCGCGAGGCGGGGAACATGGTCGACCTCGATTCGAACCCGACGAAGCTGATCGAGATCGTCGAGATCGGCAAGCAGCTGCTGATCACCCGCGGCGCACTGACGACCTTCTCGATCGCCAACGACGTGGCGAAGTACTTCGCGATCATCCCGGCGATGTTTGCGGGCGCCTTCCCGGTGCTCGACCGCCTCGATGTGATGCGGCTGGAGAGCCCGCAGTCCGCGATCACCTCGGCCGTGATCTTCAACGCGCTCATCATCGTCGCCCTCATCCCACTTGCGCTGCGTGGTGTCCGTTTCCGCGCGGCATCGGCTGCGGCCGTCCTTCGGCGCAACATGCTCATCTACGGGCTCGGCGGCCTCGTCGTGCCGTTCGTCGGGATCAAGCTGATCGACCTCGTCGTGGGCGGCCTGGGAGTCGTATGAGGCGCCAGCTCCTTCCCGCACTTGTCGTCTTTCTCGCCATCACCGTGCTGACCGGACTCGCGTACCCGCTCGCCGTCACCGGGGTCGCTCAGGTGGCGTTCCCGTCCCGCGCGAACGGGTCACTCGTCGAGCGAGACGGCACCGTCGCAGGCTCGAAGCTGCTCGCCCAGGCCTTCGAAGGCGAGCGCTACTTTCACCCGCGCCCGTCGGCGGCCGGAGACGGCTACGACGCGATGTCGAGCTCGGCGTCGAATCTCGGACCGCTGAACGCGGAGCTCTTGACCGCCGTCGACGAGCGTCGGCAGGCGTACCGCGAGGCAAACGACGCCGAGGCGCCGGTTGACGCGCTGACCGCGTCGGGGTCCGGTCTCGACCCGCACATCTCGCCGGAGAACGCCCGTCTCCAGGCGGATCGGGTCGCCCGATCCCGGGGCCTCGACCGGGCGCAGGTGCTGGCGCTCGTGGACGAGCACACGGACGGCCGCCCGCTCGGGTTCCTCGGCGAGCCCGCCGTGAACGTGCTCGAGCTCAATCTGGCGCTCGACGAGGCGTAGCCTCCTTCCATGGCGCGCGGAAGTCTCCGCATCTATCTCGGCGCCGCTCCGGGCGTGGGGAAGACCTACGCGATGCTGAACGAGGGCCGCCGCCGCCGCGAGCGGGGCGAGGACGTCGTCGTCGGCCTCTTCGAGACCCACGGCCGCAGGCCAACGGCCGAGCAGGTCGGCGATCTCGAGGTCATTCCCAGGAAAGCCGTCGAGTACCGAGGCACGACGCTGGAGGAGCTCGACGTCGACGCGGTGCTCGCCCGCCGGCCGGACATCGTCCTGGTGGACGAGCTCGCGCACACGAACGCGCCGGGGTCGCGAAACGAGAAGCGCTGGCAGGACATCGACCAGCTGCTCGAGGCGGGCATCGGAGTGATCTCGACGGTGAACATCCAGCACCTCGAGTCGCTCAACGACGTCGTCGAGCAGATCACCGGCATGCGCCAGCAGGAGACGGTTCCGGACGAGGTCGTGCGCCGCGCCGACCAGCTTCAGCTCGTCGATCTCGCCTCGGAGTCGATCCGAGCCACGGCTCGCACGCGGCGACATCTACCCGGCGGAGCGCATCGACGTCGCGCTGGCCAACTACTTCCGGCCGGGAAACCTGACGGCGCTTCGCGAGCTTGCGCTCCTATGGGTCGCGGACCGGGTCGACGAAGGCCTTCGTGAGTACCGCGAGCGGCACGGGATCGAGCGGCCCTGGGAGACGAAGGAGCGCGTGATCGCGGCAGTGACCGGCGCTCCGGGAGGCGATCGGGTGATCCGGCGGGCGGCGCGGATGGCACAGCGGACAAACGGCGAGCTCGTCGCCGTCCACGTCCGGCCCCAGGACGGTCTGGCCGCGGCGACTCCCGAGGAGCTTTCGCGCCAGCGCGAGCTCGTCGAGGAGCTGGGCGGCGAGTACCGTGAAACCGTCGGCGCAGACATCGGCCAGACGCTGGTCGAGACGGCCCGTTCGCTCAACGCGACGCAGGTCGTCCTGGGGGCGACGAGGCGGTCGCGACTCGGCCAGCTGTTCCGCGGCTCCGTGATCAACCGCGTGATCGCCGATTCCGGCGTCGGCATCGACGTCCACGTCATCAGCCATCCGAGCGAGGTCGACGCAGAGTTCGTGCTCCCGCGCCGACGTCGGCCCGCAGCGCTCTCCCGCCGCCGCGTGGTGCTCGGCTTCCTCGCGGCGGCTGTCGCGCTCCCCCTCCTGACGGCTGTCCTTGCAGGCCTGCGAGACGAGCTCGGGCTGCCGAGCGTCCTGCTCCTGTTCCTCCTCCTCGTGGTCGGCGTGTCGGCGCTCGGTGGGCTCTGGCCGGCACTTGCGACCGCCGTCGCCGGCTTCCTGATCGTCAACTGGTACTTCACGCCGCCGCTCTACACGTTCACGATCGGCGAGACGGAGAACGTCCTGGCGCTGTTCGTCTTCCTTGCCGTCGCGGTCGTTGTGAGCGTGCTCGTCTCGCTCGCGGCTCGCCGGGCAGTGGAAGGTGCGCGAGCACGGGCGGAGGCGCAGGCGCTCGTGCGCCTTGCAGGCTCGTCGACGGTTCCGGCGGTGCTCGATGCGCTGGTCCGGACGCTCGGGCTTCAGGGCGCGTCCGTGCTCCATCGCCAGGAGGACGGCTGGCTGATCGAGGGCGCCGCGGGGTTGCGCGCGCCGGAGAATCCGGATGCTGCCGGATTCACGCTGCGCCTCGACGACGCGCACGTTCTGACCGTGGCCGACGCGGATCCCGGTCCGGACGAGGTGAGGATCCTCGAGGCGTTCGGGCGCGAGCTCGCCGCCTCGCTCGAGCTCGAGGAGCTCCAGGCGGAGGCGTCCACCGCAGCTTCACTCGCGAGCGCGGGAGAGCTCCGGTCGGCGATCCTCTCGGCCGTCTCGCACGACCTGCGCACGCCGATCGCCGCCATCAAGGCCTCGGTCAGCAGCCTGCTCCAGGACGACGTGAGCTGGACGGACGAAGCTCGCAGGGAGTTCCTGGACACGATCGACGAGGAGGTCGACCGTCTCAACGGGCTGGTCGGAAACCTGCTCGACATGAGCCGGTTGCAGGCGGGAGCCGTGGAGGTCCGCAGGGAACCGGTCGGGCTCGACGAGGTCGTCCCGGCTGCGCTCAGGAGCCTCGGCGGAACCGCGGACGGCGTCGACGTCGACGTCCCCGAGTCGCTGCCTCGCGTCCTGGCGGACGCCGGCCTCCTGGAGCGCGCGCTGGCGAACATCGTGGGCAATGCGGTCCGGCACTCGCCGGAGGGGCGACGGGTCCGCCTGCTCGCCGGGCGCGCGGACGGCGGCGTCGACATCCGTGTCGTCGACCGTGGCGAGGGGGTCGCGGTGGCCCGCCGGGAGGAGATGTTCCTGCCGTTTCAGCGGCTCGGAGACTCCGGCGACGACGACGGCGTCGGCCTTGGGCTCGCGGTCGCCAAGGGCTTCGTGGAGGCGATGGGCGGCGACATCGAGGTCGAGGAGACGCCGGGCGGCGGCCTGACGATGGTCGTCCGGCTGGAGGCGTCCGCATGACGCGGATCCTTGTCGTCGACGACGAGCCGCAGATCCTTCGCGCGCTCGCGACGAACCTCCGCGCGCGGGACTACGACGTCGATCTGGCGGCGACGGGGGAGGAGGCGCTCACGATCGCGGCGCGGAAGCACCCGGACCTGGTCATCGTCGACCTCGGGCTGCCGACGATCGACGGGGTCGAGGTCATCCGCGGCCTTCGCGGCTGGACGGAGGTGCCGATCATCGTGCTCTCCGTCCGCGAGGGAGAGGGAGACAAGGTGGACGCGCTCGACGCGGGCGCCGACGACTACGTCACGAAGCCGTTCGGCATGGACGAGCTGCTCGCGAGGATGCGGGCCGCACTACGCCGCGCGGTCCCCGGCGAGGAGGAAGCCGTCGTCGAGACCGGGCACTTCCGGGCCGACCTCGCCGCCAAGCGGGTCGAGCGCGACGGGGAGGAGATCCGCCTGACCCCGACCGAGTGGCAGATCGTCGAGACGCTCGTCCGCCACCCCGGCCGGCTGATCACACAGCGGCAGCTTCTCCAGAGCGTCTGGGGCCCGCAGTACGAGAAGGAAACGAACTACCTCCGCGTCTACCTCGCCCAGATTCGCCGCAAGCTCGAGCCGGACCCCGCGAAGCCACGCTACTTCGTGACCGAGCCCGGCATGGGCTACCGGTTCGAGCCCTGAGCCGCTGGCCGAGCCATGACGAGTGTCAGACACTCGTCATGTCTGCGCAGGACCGGGTCAGATCCGCCAGTAGTGGCGGCTGAGGAGGACGGCGACCGGGATGATCTCCAGCCGGCCGAGCCACATGAGGAGGATCATCGCCAGCTTGGAGAAGTCGCTGAACGGGTCGAACGATCCCATCGGCCCGGCGAAGCCGAACGCCGGTCCGACGTTTCCGAGCGTGGTCGCAGACGCCGCCACCGCGTCGAGGACGCGCAGGTCGAGGTCCACGCGTGCCGCATCTCCGACGAGGAAGAACGTCCCGAGCGCGAAGACGCCGATGTAGAGCAGGACGAAGCTCAGGATCGCCCGGAGGATCCGCTCATCGACGGGGGTGCCGTTCAGCCGAACCCGGCTGACGATCTCCGGGTGGACGGTCTGGTCGAGCTCGCGCCGCAGGATCCGGCCGAGCAGCAGGTGGCGGACGACCTTGACCGAGCCGGCGGTCGAGCCTGCCGAGCCTCCGAAGAACATGGCCGCGACGAGCGTCACCGCGGCGAAGGTCGTCCAGAGGTTGAAATCGGCGCTTGCAGCGCCGGTCGTCGTCATCATCGAGACGAACTGGAAGACCGAGGCTCGGATCGCCTCCTCGCCCTTGGCGATTCCCTCGGTCCAGAGCTCGAGGGTGAGGACGAAGGAGCCGAGCAGAAGCAGCGTGACGTAGAGACGGAACTCCTCGTCGCGCACGAGCGGCCTCGGATCCGCCCGGACGAACAGGCGGTAGAGCAGCGCGAAGTTCGCGCCGGCGATCGCCATGAACCCGGCGATGACCCATTGGGACGCCGGGGCGAAGGTCTCGACTCCCCGGACCTCGGTGGAGAAGCCGCCGGTCGGGAGCGTCGAGAAGGCATGGGCGAGGGCCTCGAAGGGGCTCATCGCGTCGTCGATTCCCGTCCAGCCGAACACGCTGAGGATCAGCACCATCGCGACCGTCAGCCCGACGTAGAGCGCCCAGAGCCGCCGCGCGGTTCCGCGGATCCGGGCCGTCATCTGCTCGAACTCAGGCCCCGGGAGCTCGTGCTCGAGGAGCTGCCGCCCTCCGACCCGCAGGCGCGGGAGCACTGCGAGCGCGAGCACGATGATTCCCATGCCGCCGAGCCACTGCGTCAGTTGCCGCCAGATCAGCAGCGAGTCGGGCATCGCCTCGATGTCGGTGAGAACCGTGGCGCCGGTCGTCGTGAACCCGGACATCGCCTCGAAGTACGCGTCGATCGGGCTCGAGATCTGATCCTCGCCCGAGAGGACGTACGGGAGAGCGCCCAGGGCGGCGGCTACGACCCAGGTCAGCGAGACGACGAGAAATCCCTCCCGGACGCCGACGGAGTCCTTCCCGACGGTCAGCCGCTCGACGGCCCAACCGGACACGCCGCCGACCAGGCCGGCGACGAGGAACGGCCAGACGGGCTCCGAGTAGGCGAGCGCGAACGGGACCGGGAAGAGCGTCGCGAGGCTCAGGTACTTGAGCAGCGCCCCAACGAGGTTCAGGCTGGCGAGAACGTCGACGCCGAGCGCACCCCGGCCGGCCGCCGCGGGGCTCAAAGCGTCCGCTCGACCTCGGACACGCGGCTCGACGGCGTGAAGAGGATTGCGCGGTCGCCTGCCTCGAGCACATCGTCGCCGTGCGGGAACAGCGCCTGGCCGTCACGCACGACTGCGCCGATCAGCGAGCCGGTCATCGGCAGGTCGCGGAACCGCTTGCCTGCGAGCTTGCTCTCGCTTCGCACGGTGATGTCGAGCACCTCGAATCGGTCCTGGTCGAGCATCGCGACCTGCATCGTCCTCGGGTCGCGCGCGAACCGGACGATCTCCTCCGCAGTCAGGAGCCGGGGGTTGATCGCGACGTCCACGCCGGCCCGCTCGAAGACCTCCATGGAGACGTTGTCGTGGACGACTGCGATCGTGAGGCCGACTCCGTGGAGCTTCGCGAGCGTGGCCGCGTAGTAGTTCTTCGCGTCGTCCCGCATCGCGAAGACGGCCGCCCCCGACCTGCCGATGTGCTCGCGTTCCAGGAACTCAGGATCGATCCCAGCCGCGTGGAAAACGCGCGCCTCGGGCAGGAGCTCCGAGACGACCTGCGCGCGACGGAGGTCGCTCTCGATCAGGCGAACCCGGATCCCCTGGTGGATCAGTGCACGGGCGGTCGCCGTCCCGATCCGGCCGCAGCCGAAGATGACGATGTCGTCGATCGTCCTTCGCGCCGGTGTGAGCAGCCGGCTCCACTCCTTGGCAGCCTCCGGAGAGCCGATCACGACGATCCTGTCGCCGGGCCGGATCGTCTCCTCTCCGCGGGGCATGGCGATCTCCTCGTCCCGGATGATGCTCGCGACCTTCGAGTCGGCCGGGAGGACGGCGTCCTTCAGCGCGGGGCCGACGACGCTCTCGAAGCGCTCGCTGACCGAGTCCGGCTTCTCCACGTCGAATTCGACGATCTGGACCTGACCGTCGGCGAAGACGTCCGTCTGGCGCGCCGCCGGAACGCCGATCGTCTGGGACACCGCGAGCGCCGTCTCGCGCTCCGACGAGACGACCCAGTCCACGTCGAGCTGGCGCTCTCGCCAGACGTCGAGGTACTCCTCGTTCCCGGTCCGGACGATCGTGCGCGCGTCCGGCGCGAGTCTCCGCGCGAACATCGAGACGATGACGTTGACCTCATCGCGCGAGGTGCACGCGATCACGAGCGCGGCGTCTTTGAGCCCCGCCTTCTCGAGCACTCTCCGGCTGGCGCCGTCCGCCTCGACGGTCCCCACGTCGTATCGGCTGCCGAGCGCCTCGAGCCGGCCCGCGTCCATGTCGATCACCGTCAGCTCGTGCTCGTCGTGGAGCGCCCCCACGATCGTGGAGCCCACCTGCCCCGCGCCGATGACGAAGATCCTCATCGCCAGGCCGAGGCTAACGCCGCCGCCAGCCGGATCGCAGGCGTAGGGTGCGCCGGTGCCGCGGCGGAGGCGAGGCAGCAGGGTCTCGAGCGCGTGCTCGGCACGCCCGCGCTCTTCGCAACCGCCTACGGCAACGTCGGCTCCTCGATCTACTACGCGCTCGGCGTCACGGCGGCGTTCGCCCTCGGGCTCACACCGATCGTCTTCGTCATCGCCGGGCTGATCTTCGCGGCGACCTCGGCGACGTACGCGGAGGGAACCGTCCGCTACCCGGAGGCCGGCGGCTCGTCCAGCTTCGCCCGCCACGCCTTCAACGAGCTCGCCAGCTTCGGCGCCGCCTGGGCGCAGATGCTCGTCTACGTCGCGACCGTCGCGATCTCCGCGTTCTTCGTCCCGCACTACCTGTCCGTCTTCTGGGAGCCGCTGCGCGAGAACCCGTGGGACATCGTCGTCGGCGCGATCGTCGTCGTCCTCCTGGTCGGGATCAACATCGTGGGCGTGAGGGAGGCCACGAGCCTGAACGTGCTCCTCGCAGTCGTCGACTTCGCGACCCAGGCCCTGCTCGTGGGGATCGGCTTCTTCCTCGTCTTCGACGTCGACACGCTCACGTCGAACGTCGAGCTCGGCGTCGCACCGACGTGGGATCAGTTCTTCATCGCGATCCCGATCGCGATGCTCGCCTACACCGGCGTCGAGACGGTCTCCAACCTGGCGGAGGAGGTGCGCGACCCGCCGCGCAACGTCCCGAACGCGTACAAGCTGATCGCGCTCGCCGTCTTCGCCATCTACTTCACGCTGCCCGCGATCGCACTCTCTGCGCTCTCCCGGTCTTCGAGCAGGACGGCGAGTTCGTGACGAAGCTCGGCCTGGGCCCGGAGGAGGGCGGCTACACGAACGACCCGGTGCTCGGCGTCGTCCAGAATCTCGGGCTCTCACAGGGCGTGCTGCTCGACGGGCTGGAGATCTACGTCGGCGTGCTCGCCGCCACGATCCTGTTCATCGCGACGAACGCCGGCGTGATCGGGGCCTCGCGGATCACGTACGCGATGTCCGGCTACCGGCAGCTGCCGCTCGGCTTCCGGCGGCTCCATCCCCGGTTCAAGACGCCGTGGATCGCGCTGGTGGTCTTTGCCGGCGTGATCCCGATCCTGACGATCCTTCCCGGCCAGACCGACTTCCTCGGGACGATGTACGCGTTCGGCGCGACCCTGTCGTTCACGGTTGCGCACGCCTCGATCGTCGCCCTCCGCTACCGCCGGCGGGACGAGGAGCTCGTGTACCGCGCCAGGCCCAACTGGCGCGTCCGCGGCGTCGACTGGCCGCTCTTCGCGATCGTGGGCGGGATCGGCACGCTGCTCGCCTGGTTCGTGATCGTCCTCCAGGACGCGACAGACGCGCTGGGCCGGGATGGCCTGGATCGCGCTCGGCTTCGTCGGGTATGCGATCTATCGCCGGCAGTCGCTGAAGGTGCCGCTGACGGCGACCGTGCGGGCGCCGGTGATGGTGCTCGGCCCGTCCCTGACGGTCGAGTACCGGACGATCGTCGTCCCGGTCGTGCGCACGGCGGAGTCGGAGGAAGCGCTCGTCGCGGCCGCGCGCCTCGCGGCCGAGCGCGGCTCCCGCGTCGCCGTCGTCCACGTGATCGAGGTGCCTCTGGACCTGCCGCTCGACGTGGAGCTTCCGGACGCGGAAGCGGAGGCGGACGAGATCCTCGACCAGTCGACGGCGATCGTCGAGAGCTACGGGATCAACGCCGTCGCCCGTTTGCTCAGGGCTCGGGCGGCAGGCCCGGAGATCGTGGTCGAGGCGGGGCGGCGGAACGCGGAGCTCGTCATCCTCGGCGCCCCACGCCCGAGAGTCGCGCGCGGGCCGATCTTCGGCCGCACCGTCGACTACGTCCTCAAGCACAGCCCCTCGCGCGTTCTGATCGCGGCGGGACGCCGGGCCGCATGACCGTCGCGCTCGCCTGGGTGATGATCGCGCTCGGTGTGATCGTCGTCGTCCGGACGCTGGCGGCGGGCGTGGGCGGAGGTCTCGGCCTTGTCCTCGGCGTGCTCCTGGTCCTGGCGGGAGGACTGCGGCTGTACCTTCACCGGGCGAGAGGCCTCTAGTGGCAAAGAAGCTCCCCGGACTGCAGCGTGTCCTCGACGTCCCGTCGCTCGCCGCCGTCGCCTACGGCGAGATCGCCTCCTCGCTCTACTTCGCGCTCGGCGTGATCGCGCTCTATGCGCTCGGCTTCACGCCGTGGGTGCTGCTCGCCGTCGGCCTGCTCTTCCTCGTCGTCGCACTCTCCTACGCCGAGGGCACGACCGCGATTCCGGAGCCGGGTGGCGCCGCCACCTTCGTCCGCCGCGCCTTCAACGACCCGGCGGGATTCCTCACCGGGTGGGCGCTTGATCCTCGACTACCTGATCGTGATGGCGCTGGCCGGGCTGTTCGTCCCGCATTACCTGGGCCACGCGATCGGCTGGGAGGGCCTGACGGACGAGCCCTGGGACACCGTCGTCGGCGTGCTGGTGATCCTGACCGTCGGGGCGCTCCGGCTCGTGCGCCGCACGAGTCTCTACCGCACGGCGATCCTGGTCGCAGGCGTCGCGCTCGCCACGCACCTGCTGCTCGTCGGGCTCGGGTTCGCACTCCTCTTCTCCACGGATGCGCTGACCGTCGGCGTCGACCTCGGAACCGCGCCCACCTGGAACGACATCGCGTTCGCCCTGCCTGTCGCGATGCTTGCGTACACCGGCCTCGAGACGGTGGCCAACCTTGCGGCTGAGACGCGCGAGCCCGGACGGACGCTGCCTCGCAGCCTGTTCGTCGGGATCGGCCTCGTCGTCGCCGTCTCCTTCGCCATCGGCATTGTCGGCATCTCGGCGTTTCCGGGTGGGACGGGCCTCGCCACGGAATGGCTCCGAGCGCCGTTGATGGGAATCACCGCGGCGCTCGACGCGGAGCTCCCGGTCGTTCCCGGCGATGCCCTCCGGATCGTCGTCGGCCTGACCGGCGTGGTCGTCCTGCTCGTCGCCGTGACGACGTCCATCTCCGGCGCCGGTCGGCTCGCCTACTCGATGGGTCAGCGGCAGATGCTCCCGCATGCATTCGGGAAGCTGAACCGTCGGACGCTGATCGCGCCGGTCTCGATCGTGAGCTCGACGCTGATCGCGGCGACGCTGCTCGTGATCGGGCACTTCATCCCGACCGAGGCGGTGCGATTCCTCGCCGGCCTGTTCAGCTTCGGCGTCCTGCTCGCGTTCACGGCCGCCCAGCTGGCCGTCATCCGGCTGCGCTTCACCGAACCGGACCTCGACCGGCCCTTCCGGGCGCCGGGCAACGTCCGAATCCGAGGGGCCGACGTGCCGATCGCGGCGCTCATCGGGGCGCCGCTCACATTCGCGATCTGGATCGTCTCGCTGGCGACGCACGACGCGACACGCATCGCAGGCCCCGCCTGGCTCCTTGTCGGTGCCCTCGTTTACGTCGGTACACGGTGGTCGCGCCACAAGACGATCTTCGGCCGTGTCCTGCCGGCCGATCCCGACCTCGTCCCCGAGGTCGAGGGCATCTACGAGCGGATCCTCGTCCCAATGAAGCTCGGCCTCATCGGCGAGGAGGTCCTTGCGACTGCGATCCGGCTCGCGGAGGAGCGGCGCTGCGCGCTCTACGCGATCCACGTCGTCTCGGTTCCGATGGACAAGGCAATCGACGACCCGATGCACGACGCGGAGGAGCGTGCGGAGGCGTCGCTCGCCGAGGCCAAGCTGCTCGCCTCCGAGCATGGTGTCGAGGTCGAGGCCGAAATCGTCCGCTCGCGCGCGATCGGCGAGGCGATCGTCGACGAGGCGACGACCCACGCGGTCGATCTGATCGTCATGGGCTCGGCGCCACGATGGCGGCGCCAGTCCCGGTTCTTCAGCCCCACGGTCGACTACGTCCTGCGCCACGCGCCGTGCGAGGTGATGGTGATCGCCTACCCGCAGGGCGTGCTGGAGGAGGAAGAGGCAGGGGCCTTGAGCGGCTAACCTCCGACCGTGAAAGTGATCGTCGTCGGATGCGGCCGTGTGGGATCGGCGGTGGCACTGGAGCTCGATCGGACCGGTTGGGAGGTCACGGCGATCGACGAGAACGAGGACGCGCTCCAGCGCCTCGGAGAGCACTGGTCCGGCGGCTTCGTCGTCGGCCACGGCATGGACGTCGACGTCCTCCGTGAGGCAGGGATCGAGGAGGCCGACGCAGTGGTCGTCGCCACGAACGGCGACAACACGAACCTCGTCGTCGGTCAGGTCGCACAGAAGCAGTTCGACATCCAGACGACGATCGTCCGGGTGCTCGACCCGGCGCGGGCGAAGGTCTATGCCTCGCTCGGCCTGCGGACGATCTCCCCGACCTCGACAGCGATCGACTTCCTCACCGAGGCGGTGCGGAAGTCCGCCGAGTCCCCCGACCGGGTGGAGGCTCGGGGCTAGCGTCCCTTCAGGTGATCTTGCCCCGCTTCTCGGTCGTGAGCACCAAGCCAGAGCGCGCACTCGGCCGCGCCAAGGCTTGGCAGCCTTGGCAAGGTCGAGGGTCGGCTCTGGCGCAGCGTGATCGCGGGCGAGAAGCAGGCGTGGATCGCCTGGAGGGGCGCTAGGTGTACATCCTCATCGCCGGCGGCGGCAAGGTCGGCGCCAACCTGACGAAGAAGCGTCCTCGACCTCGGGCACGAGGTGACGCTGATCGAGCAGCGGCGCGACCGCTGGGAGCGCCTCGAGGAGGAGTTCGAGCACCGCGCGCAACTCGGCGACGCGACGGAGCTCTTCGTCCTGGAGCGGGCCGGGATCGCGCGGCCGCCCGATCTCGT
This sequence comes from uncultured Actinomycetes bacterium, assembly GCA_963827705.1. GTDB lineage: Bacteria > Actinomycetota > Thermoleophilia > Gaiellales > Gaiellaceae > JACDAN01. Next base: position 66,322 of record CAWHBN010000014.1, on the reverse strand, counting down.
GGTCGCGGTCACCGGCGACGACGAGGACAACATCGTCATCTGCCAGATGGCGCGCGAGCACTACGGCGTCGAGAAGGTGATCGCGCGCGTCAACGATCCGCGCAACCAGCCGCTCTTCGACTTGACCGGGATCTCGCCGACCGTCTCGGCGACCTCGATCATCCTCGCGATGATCGAGCACGAGGTTCCCGAGCACGGGCTGATCCACCTGCTCGAGCTCCGCAAGGAGAACCTCGAGATCGTCGAGGTGCAGCTCGATGCGGACTCTCCGTCCGTCGGGAAGCAGGTGTCGCGGATCCAGCTGCCCACCGGGTCGCGGCTGATCACGGTCATGCGGGACGGGCAGGCGCAGATGGCCGAGGGCGAAATCGAGCTCCGCGCCGGTGACCAGGTCCTCGCCGTGCTCGAACCGGGCAGGGAGGAAGAACTGCGCAAGGTCTTGCTTCGTAAGGGGGGTTGATGAGGGGTTTCTCGACACTTGCCGTGCTGGCCGCTCTGGTCCTCGCGGGATGCGGTGGCGGAGCGTCCGAGGCTGACGAGCCGGCCGCTGCAGCCGGGTACCGGTTCGTGCAGGTCGCGTCCGGGTTCGAGTCGCCGGTACACGTGACCGCGCCGCGCAACCAGCGGGGCCGCGTGTACGTCGTCGAGCAGGAAGGGCGGATCCGGATCGTCCAGAACGGCCGGGTCACCGGCACGCTGCTCGACATCCGCTCGCAGGTGATGTGTTGCGGCGAGCAGGGACTCCTCTCGGTCGCCTTCCATCCCCGCTTTGCCCGGAACGGCAAGTACTACGTCAACTACACGGACAACGGTGGCGACTCGCGGGTCGTCGAGTACCGCGGCCGCCGTCGGCTCCGGCAGCTGATGTTCTGGGACGACCCATACTCCAACCACAACGGCGGTCAGAACGCGTTCGGGCCTGACGGCCGCCTCTACGTCGGCATGGGCGACGGCGGAGCGGGCGGCGATCCCGAGAACCGGGCGCAGAACCTCCGCTCGCCCTTCGGCAAGCTGTTCGCGCTCAACGTCGATCGGAGAGGAGCGCGGCCGCAGATCGTGGGTTACGGCCTGCGCAACCCGTGGCGGTTCTCGTTCGACCGCGCGACCGGCGACCTCTACATCGGCGACGTCGGCCAGAACAGCTGGGAGGAGGTCGACTTCACGCCCAGGCGGAGCCCCGGCCTCGAGAACTACGGCTGGGACGTCTACGAGGGCCGCGCGCGCTTCGAGAACAAGCCGTTGAGCGGCTCGGGCAAGCTTGTCCGCCCGGTCGTCGTCTACCCGCTCAGCGGCGGCCACTGCGCCGTCAGCGGCGGCTTCGTCTACCGCGGGAACGCCGTCCCGGCCGCGAAGGGACGGTACTTCTACGGCGACAACTGCTCGGGCACCGTCTGGAGCTTCCCTCGCGGCCGCGCGCGAAGCGTTCGCCAGGAGCCGTTCACCCTCGGCGGCCTCTCGTCCTTCGGCGAGGATGCCGCGGGCGAGCTCTACGCCGTCACGCTCAACGGCCGGCTCTACCAGCTGCGCTCGGGCTAGCCGGCTCGTCTGCGCCGCTGCACCTGCGGGCCTGACTGCCCGAGGGCCGCGTACGCGAGCGTCTGGAGCGACTCGTTCAGCATCGCGAGCTCGCGGACGACCGGCGCGAGGTTCTCGCCGCTGTCGAGGCGGCGGTTCAGTCCGTGCACCTCGGCCGTCAGCCGGTCGAGCCGCTCGAGCAGCGCGTCCAGCTGGCGGTCGCCGACGTCCTTGGGTGCCTCCACGACCTCAAATCTACCCGCCGAGACCGGATGGATCGCCGCGCCACCGCCTCGAGGCCAGCACGGCGCCGACCACGACCCCGACCGCGTCGATGACCACATCCCGGGGAGCGCCCTGGCGTCCGGACACGAACGACTGGTGGATCTCGTCCGAGACCGCGTACGCGATCCCGATCGCGATCGCCCACCCCGGGTTGCGAAGGGCGCGAACGAGTAGGGCCGCGAGGATCGCGAACTCCGTCGCGTGGGCGATCTTCCGCAGCACGAGGTCCCACGTGCCGAGTCCCGTGCCGAGGCTCGGGATGGCCGAGAAGGCGAAGATCACGGCCGCCCAGGCGACGACGGGACCCCAACGCCGGACGGCCGCCTGCACGGAGGGGCATACTAGGCGCGACAACAGAAGGCGAGCGGAGAGGGAACCCGGTGCAAGTCCGGGACGGTCCCGCCGCTGTGAGGGGAGACGCTCCCGCGCCGAACTGCCACTGGCCCGCGGGCCGGGAAGGCGGCGAGGGAGGGCGCCCCGAGTCAGAAGACCTGCCGCTCGCCGAGCACTCAGAACCCCTCGCGGAAGGAGGATTCGTGCGTAAGACCTTCATCACGCTCGCTGCGCTCGTCGCGCTTGCGGCGCTGCTCGTCCCCTCGGCTCTCGGTGCCAGGGTCTCCGTCCGGGTCGAAGGCAGGACGCTTTCGATCTTCGGCTCTCTCGAGACCCGGTTCGAGGCCGGGGCGAACCCCATGCAGGCGCTGGACCTCGCCAGCCTGCGCGGCGAGTTCTACTACCACGTCACCACCACGTCGTTTGGCCCCTACGTCGACCAGATCGGCCGGCACCCGGCCGGTGGAACGAACGGCTGGGTGTTCAAGGTGAACGGTGCCTCGCCGCCCGTCGGAGCGGACCAGGTTCAGCTCAACGACGGCGATCGCGTGCTCTGGTACTGGGCGACGTTCGGGCCGACCGGCGGTCCGCCGACCCTGCAGCTCACCCGTACCGGCCGCAACTGCTACCGAGTCGTGTCCGAGAACGACCAGGGCACGGACCGGGCGGCAGCGGGAGCCTTGCTGCAGGTGGACGGCCGGCGCGTTCGAACGCGCGCGGGCCGCGCCTGCGTCGGCAAGCACACCGGCACCGTGCGGGCGACGCTCGCCGGCGCCGTCCGCTCGAACGCGCTGCGCTAGATGCTCCGCCGGCTCGCACTCCTCCTCGCCGCTGCATGCCTGCTCGCAGGGTGCGGGGAGGAGGCGGCCGGCGAAGGCTCGGCCCGGCTCTGGGTCACGCGCGACCGCGGCTCCGAAGTCGTCCTCTCGACGACGGTCCCGGCGGGGATCTCCGCGCTCGAGGCGTTGCGCCGCAAGGCCGAGGTCGAGACGCGCTACGGCGGCCGCTTCGTCCAGGCGATCGACGGGATCGAGGGCGACATCGCCGGGCAGCACGACTGGTTCTACTTCGTGAACGGATACGAGGCCGACATCAGCGCCGCCGACTACGAGCTCCACCAGGGCGACGTCCTCTGGTGGGACCATCGCTCGTGGGAAGGGGAGATGCGCCAGCCGGTGGTCGTGGGCGCTTTCCCCGAGCCGTTCCTCCACGGGTGGGACGGGAAGAAACGCCCGGCGGTCGTGCTCGGGCCGCCCGGTGAGCTTTCGGAGGGGATCGCGGAGCTGGTCGGCGGCGTCGTCAACCACTCGGGCGAGGGGGCGAACGAGCTCGTGCTCGTGCCCGGGTCGGGCTTCCGTGCCCGGCTCGAAGGCTCCCCCGGGGATCCCGTCGTGTTCGAGCTCGGGCTACGCGACGCCGAGCGGCTGCTCGACGACCCGTCATTGGCGCGCTACCGGTACGAGGGCGTGCAGTGAGCGCCGTGCCGGCTGCAGCCCTCCTCGCGGCCCTCGCCGCTGCCGCGCTGCTCGCCGACCGGACGATCTCGGTCGCGATCATTGCCGCCGGGCTCTTCGCGCTCTGCCTCCGGGCTCCGCGCGGCCGCCGGTGGCCCTATCTGGTCGGGACGCTCGCCTCCGGCCTCGTCCTCTTCCTCTTCAGCCCGCTGGTCGCCCGCTACGGCGGCGTCGTGTACTGGGAAGGGCCAGAGGTTCCGGTGATCGGGCAGCTGGACGTCACGAGCGAAGAGGTCTCCGAGGCGCTCTTCCAGAGCCTCCGGTTGATCGCCGTCGGGCTCGCCTTCGCCGCCTACGCGCTCCTCCTCGACCTGGACGGACTGCTGCTTGCCGGCGGAAGGTTGCGCCGCTCGGTGCTCGCCGTTGCCCTCGCGACGCGCCTCGTCCCGACCCTCGAGCGCGACGCCGCCGGCTACGTGGAAGCGCTCCGCGGCCGTGGGCTCGTCGTCGAAGGCGTGCGCGGCCGCGCCCGGCTGATCTCGCCGCTCGTCGCGGGCTCGCTCGAGCGGTCGCTGAACCTCGCCGAGTCGATGGAGGCCCGCGGGTTCGGACGACCGGGCCGGACACGGGCGCCCTCGCCCGCATGGAGCACGCTCGACCGCCTTGCGATCGTCGCGGCCGTCGGCGTCGTCGCCCTGGGAGCGTTGTGGCTCTAGCCCGAATCGATCGCCTGACCTATCGCTATCCAGGCGACGGGCGGCCGGCGCTGGACGACGTCTCGCTGGAGATCCAACCGGGCGAGCTCGTCTGTCTGCTCGGGCCGTCCGGGTCGGGAAAGTCGACGCTCCTGCGCGCGCTCGCCGGCCTCGTGCCGCACTTCCACGGCGGCCGCTTCACCGGCAGGGTCGAGGTCGGAGGACGCGAGACGCGGACGACAAGGCCGAGCGAGCTGGCCGGGACGGTCGCCACCGTCTTCCAGGATCCCGAGGACCAGGTCGTCATGACCGGCGTCGAGCACGAGCTCCAGTTCGGGCTCGAGAACCTCGGCGTGCCGCCTCTCGAGATCCCGGTCCGCGCCCTCGAGGCGCTCGGGTGGATGGGCGCCGAGCATCTCGCCGGTCGGAAGACGCACGAGCTCTCCGCCGGGGAGCTCCAGCGTGTTTGCGTCGCAGCGGCGCTCGTTCTTCGTCCGCGGCTCCTCCTGCTCGACGAGCCGACCTCGCAGCTCGACCCCGAGGCTGCGGAGGCGCTGCTCGACCTCGCGACGACACTCGGCTGCGCGGTCGTGATCTCCGAGCAGCGGCCGGCCCTGCCGCTGGAGCGCTGCGACCGCGTCGTCTTCATGGAGGACGGGAGGATCGTGGTCGATGCGCCACAACCCGAGGCTCTGAGCTGGCTGGCGCGTGAGCATCCGGCGTTTCTCGCGCATGAGCCCGGCGTCGGCGACGGCGCCCGCGGCGGTGAGCCTCTCTGCGAGCTCCGCGGCGCCGCGCATGCCTACGGCGACCGTCTGGTGCGGGTGCCGGATCTGGAGCTGGGACGCGGTGAGATCGTCGTGCTCCTGGGCCCGAACGGCTCCGGGAAGACGACCCTCGCCAAGCTTGGAGCGGGACTGCTCGAGCCGTCGGAGGGGGAGATCTTCCGCCGCGGCCGTGCCGCGTACCTGAGCCAGGATCCGGGCCGCTACGTCGTCGCCGAGAGGGTGGACGATGAGGTTGCGCTCGGAGTTGAGGGCGATCGCGAGCGCGCTCGTCGTGCACTCGCGCTTGTTGGCCTGGCCGGGTTCGACGCGCGGCATCCACGTGACCTGTCCAGCGGCGAGCGGGAACGGCTCGGGCTGGCGGCGGTGCTCGTGACCGAGCCCGACCTGCTCGTCCTCGACGAGCCGACCCGCGGCATGGACCCCGAGCGGAAGCTCGAGCTCGCGGCGCTGCTCCGTTCAGGAGCCGCGGAGCGCGCAACGCTCGTCGTCACCCATGACCTCGTCTTCGCGGCGGAGGTCGCCGACCGGATCGTGAGTACCGCGCCGGCTCGGGAGCCCGTCCATGCCTAGGTCCGCGCTGCTCGCTTGCGCCGCGGTCGCGTTCGCCGCCGCGGTGTGGACGGCGCTGTCGCCGCAGGACGCCGCCCTCTCGCTCCTCCTCGTGGCTCTGGCGCTCGTGCTCTCCGGGTTCGTCTGGCTGGAGGCCGGAACGGGCTCGGCAAAGGAGGTCGCGCTCGTCGCTGTCCTCGGTGGTGCCGCCGCGGCCGGGCGAGTGCTGTTCGCCGCCGTCCCCGGCGTGCAGCCGGTGACCGTGGTCGCCGTCGCGGCCGGCGCAGCCCTCGGCGCGCGTGTCGGCTTCGCGGTCGGCGCAGTCGCCGCGCTGGTCTCGAACTTCTACCTCGGCCAGGGCGTCTGGACGCCGTGGCAGATGCTTGCCTGGGGAGGGTGCGGGGTCGTCGGCGCGCTCGCTTCGAGCCTGATCCGGAACCGCTGGGCGTTCGCGGCACTCTGCTTCGCGCTCGGCTTCGCGTTCAGCAGCGCCATGGACCTCTGGTACTGGTACAGCTTCTGGCCCCACACCTGGGAGGCGCTTACTCTCGTCTACGCGAGGGGCGTCTGGTTCAGCGCCTTCCACGCGATCGGCAACGTCATCTTCGCGGTCGTCATCGGCCCAGAGCTGCGCCGGCTGCTCGAGCGGTACGGCCGTCGGCTGAGAGTGGAGGTCGCATGGGCCTGAAGCTCGCCGCGATCGCGTCGTCGGTGCTGGCGCTTGCCGCGGTGACGCCCGCCGACTACGTCGCCTCCCGCCAGCAGGCCGACGGCGGGTTCGCCGAGCCCGGCGCGCGTTCCGACGCTGCCCTTACGGCCTGGGCCGTCCTCGGCCTGAAGGCGGCGAGCCACACACCGGACGGAACCGTCGTGTACCTCCGTGACGCGCCGATCGCGGACACCACCGATCTCGCCCTTCGCGTGATGGCGCTTCGTGCCGTGGGGGAGAGCCCCGAGCCGTTCCTGACCCGGCTTCGGCGGCAGCGGCGGAGCGACGGCCGGATCGGCTCGCTTGTCAACTCGACGATCTGGGGCGTGCTCGCCCTCCCGAGAGGGGAGAAGCGGGCCGTCCGCTACCTGCTCGGACGCCAGCGGCGATCCGGCGGCTGGTCCTGGGCGCCGAACGGCTCGCCGGACTCCAACGACACGGCCGCGGCCATCCAGGCGCTTCGCTGGAGCGGCGTCCGGGGACGTCCCATCCAGCGCGGGCTCGCGTTCATCCGCAACCACACCGCGGCCAACGGCGGCGTCCGGCTCGTCGCCGGTCGGGGGCCCGACGCGCAGTCGACGGCGTGGGCTGTCCAGGCGTACCTCGCCGCCGGCGTCAAGCCTCCCGCCGCCGCGTTCCGCTTCCTTGCGTCGCTCCGGCGGCCGGACGGCAGCTATCGCTACAGCCGGCGCTACGCCGTCACACCCGCGATCGTGACCGCTCAGGTTCTGCCGGCGCTCAGCCGGAAGCCGTTTCCACTGCGCTGAGTGACGCCTTCAGTCCGCGTCGACGTCGCGGAGGAAGGCCTTCGGCGCGGCGGGTTGGCCGTCCCGGCCGACGTAGCCCTCCTTCGCGCCGACGACGAGCATCACGAGCTCGTCCGGCCCCGGGTTCGTGACCCGGCGGGCCGTCGTCGACTCAACGTGCAGCATGCCGCCCGGCCCGAGCTCGACCCGGTCGTCGGGCAGGTCGAAGACCGCGCGGCCCTGGTGGACGAAGTAGAGCTCGTCCTGCTCCTCGTGGTAGTGCGGCCGCCCCGTGACGCCGGGCTGGAGGACGAGCACGTTCGCGCCGAACGCGGTGATCCCGAGCTCTTGGCGGACCTTGCGGAAGGTCTCGTTGCCGAGCTCGTCGATGGACGATTGCGCCCAGCCCATGCGGCTGAAGCTACCACTCGGCCTTTGAGCCGAAGTCGTCACGGTCTCGTGTCCCACGCGTGCGCCGATCGCGGCTAGCGTCACGGACGGAGGGAGGCCAGCGGCCGGCCCCGGGGCAGACACGTCGATTGGAGCCGGGTCGGTGCCTCGCTAGCATCGACCCGTGGCCGTTGCACCCTCCCCGGAGACCTATCTCGCCGACCTGAATGCCGCCCAGCGCGAGGCGGTGCTGCACACGGAGGGCCCGTTGCTCGTCATCGCCGGCGCGGGCTCGGGGAAGACCCGCGTCCTCACCTACAGGGTCGCCCACCTGATCTCCGCGGTCGGCGTCCAGCCGAACGAGATCCTTGCGATCACGTTCACGAACAAGGCGGCGGGGGAGATGCGCTCGCGCCTCGAGGATCTGCTCCCCGAGGTCGCGCGCCGCATCTGGATCCTCACGTTCCATGCCGCCTGCGGCCGGATCCTCCGCCGCGAGGCGCCGAGGCTCGGCTACCGAACGAACTTCACGATCTACGACCAGGCCGACCAGGTGCGGCTCGTCAAGCAGTGCCTGGAGGAGCTCGAAAGAGATCCGAAACGGTTCGTCCCGCGCGGCATCCACGAGCAGATCTCGACGGCCAAGAACCAGCTGGTCGACCCCGCCGAGTACCGGAACCGGGTCGAGTCCTTCTACGACCAGACGGTCGCCGACGCGTACGAGCTGTACCAGCGCCGGCTCTTCGCCGCGAACGCCGTCGACTTCGACGACCTGCTGATGCTCACCGTCCAGGTGCTCGAGCGCTTCCCCGAGGCGAAGGAGCGTTGGCAGAAGGCCTTCCGCTACGTCCTCGTCGACGAGTACCAGGACACGAACCACGCGCAGTACCGCCTGCTCCAGCTCCTGGCCGAGAAGCACAGGAACGTCTGCGTCGTCGGCGACCCGGACCAGTCGATCTATGCCTTCCGCGGAGCCGACATCCGCAACATCCTCGAGTTCGAGCGCGACTTCGGCGAGACGCGTGTGGTGCCGCTCGAGCAGAACTACCGCTCGACGAACACCATCCTTCGCGCGGCCAACCACGTGATCTCGCACAACACGGAGCGGAAGCCGAAGAACCTCTGGTCCGAGCTCGGCGACGGGGAGCCGGTCCGCGTCCTCGAGGTCGAGGACGAGCACGCCGAGGCCCGGTGGGTCGCGTCCGAGATCGCCGGCCTCGTCGACGAGGGCGTGAACGGGGACGAGATCGCGGTCTTCTACCGGACGAACGCGCAGTCGCGGGTGCTGGAGGACGTGCTCGTCCGCAGCGAGATCCCGTACCAGGTGATCGGCGGCCCGCGCTTCTACGAACGCGCCGAGGTGAAGGACGCGATCGCGTACCTGCAGGTGATCGACAACCCGTACGACGCGGTCAGCATGCAGCGGATCGCGAACCGGCCCAGGCGCGGGATCGGCGACGCCTCGCTCGCCCGCCTCCAGACGTACGCCGATGGACACGGATTCTCGCTGTGGGAGGCGCTCGAGTTCCCCGAGGAGGCGGGGCTCGGCCCGGCGCAGGTGCGCGCCGTCACGGCGCTACGCAACCTGCTCCTCTCCCTCCAGGCCGGCGCGCTCGAGCTCCCGGTGGACGAGCTCGTCGAGCGGACGCTCGAACGCAGCGGCTACATGGAATCGCTCGAGGCCGAGCGGACGATCGAGGCGCAGGGCCGGATGGAGAACCTCCACGAGCTCATCGGCGTCGCGCAGGAGTATCAGGCGGGCGCGGAGAGCCCGAGCCTCTCCACCTTCCTGCAGGAGATCTCGCTCTTCTCCGATCAGGACAGCCTCAGCGAGCAGCAGAGCCTCGTAACGCTGATGACGCTCCACAACGCGAAGGGCCTCGAGTTCAAGGCCGTGTTCATGATCGGGATGGAGGAGGGGATCTTCCCGCACTCCCGCTCGCTCGAGGAGAACTCGCTCGAGGAGGAGCGGCGCCTGGCCTACGTCGGGATGACGCGGGCGAGGGAGCGCCTGACGCTGACTCACGCGGCCGGCAGGTCGCTGTACGGGTCGCGAAACTACAACCTGCCGTCCCGCTTCCTCGACGAGCTGCCGCAGGAGGAGATCCACCGCGAGCGGCTTCGGCCCTCGTCCTGGTCCGGTTACGGCGCGCCGGTGGCACGGATCCAACCGCGAGGTACCAGCCCCGACCTCTCGACGGGAGACGCGGTCCGGCACGGGACTCTCGGCGAGGGCATCGTCACGGCTGTGGAGCCCGGCGGCGTCGTCAGCGTCCGCTTCGCCGGGGAGGACACGGACCGGCGCCTCGTGCTCGACTACGCGCCGCTGGAGCGCATCGCTTGAGCATCGAGATCCGGCCGGCACGGCCGGAGGAGTTCCCCGAAGTGGTGCGCCCGATCATGCACTACTTCGGGCGCCTCGAGCCCGACAATGAATTCACGGCGCGGTTCGGCCCGATCATCCCGGCCGACCGCATCCACGCGGCGTTCGAGGACGGCGAGGTGGTCGGAAGCGGCGGCGTCTTCCCGTTCGAGACGGGGATTCCGGGCGGACTGATCCGCGCGGCCGGCGTCACGCTCGTGGGCGTACTGCCGACGCATCGCCGCCGAGGGATCCTCCGGCAGCTCATGCGGGCGCAGATCGACGACATCCACGAGCGCGGCGAGCCCATGGCCTATCTGTGGGCCTCCGAGGACGCGCTCTACGGGCGCTTCGGCTACGGGATCGCGTCGTTCAGCGGGAATGTGGAGATCCCGCGCGACCGCGCGGCGTTCCACGACGAGCGTCCAGCTGTCCGGCAGGGTCCGCTTCCTCGAGAAGGACGAGGCCGTGGAGCCCTTCTCCGCGATCCAGCGGGCGGCGGCAGAGCGCAATCCGGGGATGTTCGTCCGCACGAAGGACTGGTGGCGGCATCGGCGACTGGCCGACCCGGAGTGGGGCCGCGAGGGCGGCGGCGAGATGGTGCGGGCGCTGCTGGAGCTCGACGGCCGGCCGGCGGCGTATGCGCTGTACCGGCTCCACTTCTCGGCGGTGCGCGGGACCCCGACCGGCTTCACCAGCGTGATCGAGGCGATCGGCGACTCGCCGGAGGGCACCCGCGAGATCTGGCGGTACCTGCTGGACATCGACTGGATGGCCCGCGTTCGCGCCCAGCTGCTGCCGCTCGACCACGAGCTGTTCCTGCTCCTCCGCGAGCCGCGCCGGCTCAGCTTCGAGTACCGGGACGGGCTCTGGGTGCGCCTCGTGGACGTCGAGGCGGCGCTGAACGCGCGGAGCTACAAGCCGGGCGAGCCGGTCGTTATCGAGCTCGTCGACGAGTTCTGCCCGTGGAACGCGGGCCGCTGGCGGGTTGGCCTCGAAGGCGCCGAGCGGACGGATGCAGAGGCGGAGCTCGCAATGCCGGTCGAGTCACTTGGCTCCGCCTATCTCGGCGGCTTCAGCTTCGGCGAGCTTGCCCGCGCCGGCCGGGTCGAGGAGCTCGTGGAGGGCGCGCTCGATCGGGCAGACGGGCTCTTCCGCGCCGACCGCTACCCGTGGTGCCCGGAGATCTTCTGAGCTGATCTGACGAAACGCCGGCGCTCGCGCGTTGGACCGTTACGTGGCCCTCCTCGCAGCGCTCGTCACCGTGGTCCTCTGGGCGTCCGCCTTCGTCGGGATCCGAGCGGCGGGCGAGGACCTGTCGCCGGGCGCGCTGAGCCTCGGGCGGCTCGCGGTCGGAAGCGCCCTGCTCGGCGTCTTCGTCCTGCTTCAGCGAGGCAGGCTGCCGGGTCGCCGCGACTGGCCGGGCATCGTCGTCTGCGGCGTCCTCTGGTTCGGGCTCTACAACCTGGCCCTGAACGCGGCCGAGCAACGAGTGGATGCGGGCACGGCGGCGATGCTCGTCAACGTTGGGCCGATCCTGATCGCGCTCCTCGCGGGCTGGCTGTTGAGAGAGGGATTTCCGCGCGCGCTGGTCGCCGGCTGTGCGGTCGCCTTCGCGGGCGCGGTCGTCATCGGGCTCGCGACGTCGGAGCGGGGAGTGGGGGCGAGCTGGGGCGCCGTCCTCTGCGTCGCGGCCGCGGCGTTCTATGCCGGAGGGGTCGTCGCCCAGAAGCCGCTGCTCTCGCGGGCATCGGCGCTCCACGTCACCTGGCTTGCGGCCACCGTCGGCCTCGTCGTCTGCCTGCCGTTCGCCGCGACTCTCGCCGACGAGGTCGGCGACGCCGACGCGAGCTCGGTCGCCTGGATGGTCTACCTCGGGGTCTTCCCGACGGCGATCGGCTTCCTGACGTGGGCCTACGCGCTCTCGCGGACGACCGCAGGCCGCATGGGCGCGACCACCTACCTCGTCCCGCCGATCGCGATCCTGGTCGGCTGGGCGCTTCTCGGAGAGTCGCCTGAGGCGTTCGCGTTCCTGGGCGGCGCGCTCTGCCTCGGAGGCGTCGTGATCACGCGCCGCTGACTCCGAACGTCAGCGTCGGCCGTTCCGGCGCACCTGGGCGAGCACTTCTGCTCCGTCGTTGATGCTGCGTACTGCCTCAGCCAGGCCGTTTCCCGCGAGCGAGTGCCGTGGACGGCGCCGTGATCGCGGCCGGCATGAGCGCGATCGGTCGCTTCCAGCCGCAAGAGCGGGATGCCCAGCAGGCGCGCCCGGACGGAGGCCTGAACTAGGGCCCCTTCCGAGAGGCGTCTGCGGGGATCAATCGCCGCGCTCATTGCGACCGGAGTCGACGTTCTGACGCCCCGAGCGGCACGACGCTGTCTCATGAGCCGCCCCCCTCCGTGCGGCGCCGGATCGAGGAGATGGCCGCGCTCGCTGCGGTGAGTGCGGCCACCCCGCCGGCAATCAAGCCCGCCTTCAGGAGCTTGCTCCTGTTCACGCCGGTGCCCAGAGCCGCAAACGAATCTCCGACCGAGTCGAGAAGCCGGTCAGGTTCGCTCTTCGCGCGAAGAAGTCTCATGACCTCGCTCCTTGTCTCGCCCGCCGACCAGCGGCCTTCGTAATGGCGTCGACGAGCTCCTCCTTCGTCATGCTCGACCGGTTTTCGATCCCGATGGTGGCCGCGAGCTCGACGAGCTCCGGCTTCTTGTAGGCATCCAGACCGCCGTTCGTCGTCTCCCGATCGAGCTCGCGCGCGGTGTCCTTGGCGATTGCTGCTGCACGTTGGCGCAGATCTTCGGCCTCCTTCACGCGGGCTTCGGCGTCGCTCGCTCTCTGCTTCGCCTCGTCCTGGAGCTGCTGGGCCTGGCGGTTCGCTTCCTGCGCGGCTGAGCGCGCGGCCTCGGCGGCGTCGTCTGCCAGCCGTCTTGACTCCGCCAGCGCCTCGGCTGCGTCCTCGACGAGCTCCTCCGCTCGCTGCTGGGACGCCTCGGCTTCGGCTTCGGCTTCCGCGATCTCGTCGTCGACCTCTTCCTCGACCTCCTGTCGCTGGTCTTCGGCGTCCGCCTCGGCTTCCTGGCGCTCGCGCCTGACGAACTCCGCGGCGGCCTTCTCCGCCTCGGCGACACGCTGTTTGACCTCCCGGCCCGTCTCGCGCTCCACGTCCTTGATGCGAGCCTGACCGCGCTCACTCACCTCGCGCGCGCGATCGGCGCGTGCCTTGGACTCCCGCGCGGCCTCGACTGCCCGCTCCTCGGCCTCCCGGGCACGCTCCGCGGCGTCGCGCGCGCGTCTCGCGCGGATCTCGACGGAGTCGCCGACCGGCGCGGCGTCGACGACGGCTGCCGTCACCCTCCGCCCCTGGTCGCGCGCGCCGGCGGCAACGTCCTCAGCCGGCTGCAGCGCCCGGCCAAGAAGCCAGGCGGCATTCGATGGCATCTCCCGTAAACCAGTTCGCGTTCGCTCAAACATCGACAGCTCCCTTCGGATGAAAACATGCAAATTCCTAACAAGCTGGTTCCCTTCCGGAGCGTGCTCAAACCTCGCGGGTGGGCTGCAAGATCCAGCAGTGTTTCGCGGTCTCTGTCGCCGGGAAGGTATTCCCAAAATGGGAACTTTCTAGAGGAGGAGTGAGATGGCAGAGGCCAAGAAGATGTCTGAAGGTCTGATCGACTTCGCGGAGCGATTCGCCGACGTCGTGGACGCCGCCCAGGGACGAGGCGCAAGGAAGGCCAGTGGCGGCGCGAAGTGGTTGATCCTCCCGGCGGCGGGGGCGGGTGTGTATGCGTTGGCGACCAGCAGCTCAGCGTTTGCGCGTCGAACGAGGAAGCTGATGAGCCGGGCGAAGGACCGCGCCACCGATCTACCGGATGCCGATCTGTTCGGCCGCGTGAAAGAGGTCACCGGCACGGAGCAGAGCACCTCAGGCAACAGTGGGCGAACCCAGAGCAGTGGGCGAACCCAGAGCGCAAGACGGAAGCCGACTCGTAGAAGCAGCTCCGGCCAGACGCAGCGGCGCCGCAAGACCAAGTCAACCGCCTAGCAAGGCGGGCCGCGCCGCTCAGAGCTTGAAGCCGACGCTCGGACTCCTCGGAGTACCGAGCGTCGGCGAGTCACCGGTGCTGAATCCGAACAGCGTCCTTCGCGGTAAGACCGACGATGAAGGTGCTGAAGCTGCTCGCAGTCTTCGCGGCCGGCCTCGCGCTCGCGCTGGCCGGGTGCGGCTCGGACGACGGCAGCGGAGGAGGCGGTGCGGGCACGACGACCAACGGCACGACGACCGAGGACGACGGCTACAGCCGCTACTGAGCCCGGCTAAACTGGAAACCCCCGGGGCGGTTAGCTCAGTTGGGAGAGCACCAGCTCGACAAGCTGGGGGTCACTGGTTCGAGCCCAGTACCGCCCACCTCACGAAAGCCCCGCTACGGCGGGGTTTTTTCGTGCCAGGCCCAGACGTGCGAGCAGCCTGTGGCTACGAAAACGCGGTCTGTGGCTACAGCGGTTTCAACATCGGCGCTGAGACCTGCTCAGGGTGGTCGTCCGGTCACAGCCTCCGGTCCCGGAACGGAGGACGGCGTACCACTTCAGCTCGGCCGTAACTGCGTGAACCCTTCCCTCGTTCTCGGATTGAGGAATGGGGTGGCCAATGCTCAACTGCGAGGAATGCGCGACACAGCCGGCGACGGTCGAAGAGGCACTCCGCTGGCGTGCCTATCTCATTTCGGTGGTGGAGGACAAAGGCAACGAGGAAGTCGCTGTGTACTGCCCAGAGTGCGCTGATCGCGAGTTTGGCGACAGGCGTCCTTGGCGCTTGTTCTAACCCGCGCAACTAATCGGCGGGGTTCCCCGTTACGTCGGTGGGGCGGGGTGCTTCGGAGTTGCAGCTGCGGCAATGCGGTGCCTGCGGCTTCTGCGGAGTACGTCGCCCCTAACCGTTGCGCGACGCTGCACGTCTTGGTGTCCGTGATGACGACGCGGATCGGCCGCCTGCGCTTGTTGCAGAGGACCTGCCCGGTTCGGCCACTAGCGCCACGAACTCGTCTCTGACCGGACGCTGAAAGGGTCCTTAAAGCCCTTGGTACTCGATGAGGATTGCGACCGCTTGGCCCTGCTGATGGATGATCGAGGCCACCTCATCGCCCGGCTTGAGCTCCCGGACGACGCTCCTGCCCGGAGGCACGACGAGGTTGTCTTCGACGGTCCAGGCGCCAGGCTTGCCGATGGCAAGCCGTACGCGGGCCCCCTCGAAATCACTCGCCAGTGACAGGAAGACGCGGTCGTACTTGACAGCCCCCGTGCTCTTGCAAGGCGGAAGCGCGACCATGACGCGCTCGGATGGTTCGAGTACTTCCTGGAAAGCTCCTGCGGCCACCGCTATCACCTCCAACGTGTCGGTGGCGCTTCAGTCTAGAGACGGCTGCGATGCGCTCAATGTGAGCTGGCGATATCCCTTGACGGGAGGGGCAGCTTGCGGCAGATCGCTGAGCAAGCGGTCGCGCTCTAACGAGAGCCTGGTCTAATTCGCCGCATGCAGTTCGACCGGCACACGCTCGTGCTGCTCGTGCTCCGGCCCGATGCACCGGAGCTCACGGACGAGGAGGCGGCCGAGCTCCAGGATCGGCACCTCGCCTACCGAGCCGAGCTGCGCGACCGCGGCTACCTCATCGCCGGAGGGCCGCTCGTCGACCAGGACGACGAGCGCCTGCGCGGCGTCTCGATCTGGACGTGCGACCGCGAGACGGCGCGTCGGCTGAGTAACGAGGACCCGGCGGTGCGGGCGGGCCGCCTCGCGTTCGAGGTGATGACCTGGATGGTTCCCGCGGGCAACGTCCGCTTCGAGAAGGTGCTTGCGCCGCGGTCGATGGCCGAGGCGGACTGAGGACCCTCGGGCTTACAGCAGGGCTTATCCGAGCGGCGCGAACAGCGCGACCGTGTTCCCGTCCGGGTCGCGCAGGTATGCGAAGCGCTGGCCCCAAAACGCATCCCAGGGCTCTGCCTTGCTCTCGAACCCGGCGTCGATGACACGCGCGTATGTCGCGTCGACGTCGGCGGGATCCACACAACGGAAGGCCAGCACGATCCTCTGACGAACCGGGCTCGGCAAGTCGGGCTCGATCTGCCTGATCAGTTCCTCCGTGTCCCACATCAGCTGCAGCCCGCCGCGCACCGGCGCCTCAACGTGGTCCTCACCGGGCTCCGGGACCTCGACCCCGAGCAGGCCGTAGAAGCGGAGGGACGCGGCCTGGTTGGCGGTCGTGATCCCGATCGCCTCGAGCTCGGCCACGTGGAGACGATAGTGGCGGGCGTCGGCCTTCGTCGCGCGAAATCGACCCACAACCTGAAGCCACCCGGGCAGTGCGGCTCGGGCGGCTTCAGGTCCTCTCTCTAGGGCTCATATTCGCGAATCGGCTGCCTGGGCAAGCTCACCCGCCGGATCGTCTTCACCTTGGCCGGGCGAACGCTCTTCGCTTTCGCCTCGTGCAGTGCCCGCACCTGGTCGCCGGGCAGATCCGGCGGCATCGCCTGTGCCGTCGGAGTTGCGAGCGCGGCGACTGCGAACGCGCCCGCGAGAACCGTGATCGTGAGTCGCTTCCTGTGTCTCATTGTCGTCCCTCCTTTCATGGCCTTGACGCTAGGGATCCGCTCGCGGCTTGTCTGCCAAGCGCGCGACGAAGGCACTGTCAACCTCGTCACACAGCCGCGAAGAGCCCGAGGCGAAGCCGCGCAACGCGGACCGCAGGCGATAGGCTCAGAGCGCGGTACGGCCCAGGGAGGAGGGGACGATGTCAGGCCCGATCCTCGTCGTCGACAGCTCCGAGATCCGAGCAGGAAAGCTCGGAGAGGTGAAGGCAGGGGTCGAAGAGCTGGTCGCGTTCGTCGAGGCGAACGAGGCCGAGCCGCTCGCGTACGAGATCTACTTCGACGAGGCGGGCACGCTGATGACCGTCGTCCAGATCCATCCCGACTCGGCGTCGCTGGAGCGCCACTTGACGGTGGCCGGGCCTGTCTTCCGGAGGTTCGCCGACTTGCTGACGCTCATGAACGTCGACGTCTACGGGAGGGCGAGTGAGGCAGCGCTCGAGCAAATTCGCGGCAAGGCACGGCTGCTGGGAGATGCGCCTCTCGTCGTGCATGAGCTCCATGCGGGGTTCAACCGATTCACGGCTGACGGGTAACGGCCGGCAGGAGAGCGAGTGCGTTGGCCCGCGGCTTCTTGGGCCGGCCGATCGAGGTCGAAGAGTCGCGAGCGCGACAGTTCCTCTGTCACGCGCGCGAACGACAGGCGCGCGGGCCTCTCCTACCGTCAGGACCAGACGATCCACGAGAAGGAGGAAAGACATGGCCGCGACGAAGTCCCACGATCAGGAGCATCGGGACGCCTGTCAATGCTGGTGCGCCAACCCGCATTCTGTTTGCCCTCGTACGCCGTCCGAGGGAACGTCTTGCCGCATCAAGCCCTCGGCGAGCTCCTAGCCTGAAGCCTCGGCCAGCTCGGCGAACCGATCGAGCAGCACCGGCCAGTCGTTGAACTTCGCACGGCTGGCGGCGTTCGCCTCTGTCCAGCCGCCGTGGGCGAACCGGAGGCTGCAGCCACCCTCGTCGTCGGCGAGCTCGACGAGGACCTCGCTCGGCGCCTCCGGGTCCTGGGCCAGCGTGAACGTGTGGGCAAACCGCCGGCCCGGCTCCCAGACCGTCACTTCACCCCAGTCGTGCTCGCCGAGATCCTCGTGCGTGGCGAAGACGCGTCCACCGACGCGCGGCTCGATCGTCACCGCGCGAAGGGTCTCCGCGTTCGCGGAGTAGTTCGGGTCCCACCACTCGCCGATCCTGCCGGTGTAGACCGCGAACGCATGCTGCGCGGAACAGCGCAAGAAGCGCTCATGGAGGATTGCCGGGACGGATTCGGCGCTCAAGGCTTGCTAGGGTCTGGGCGCAAATCTAGAGCGAGTCCGGTTCGCGCAAGGCGCCTTCCTACTTGTTCGTGCAATTTTGAGGGAGGTGTTTTTATGGCTAGCGGAACCGTCAAGTGGTTCAACGACAGCAAGGGGTATGGCTTCATCACCCCGGACGAGGGCTCCAAGGATCTCTTCGTCCATCACAGCAACATCGCCGGCGAGGGCTTCAAGAGCCTCACCGAAGGCGCGCGCGTCGAGTTCGAGGAGCGTGAGGGCCAGAAGGGCCCCGAGGCGACGAACGTCGCCCCGCTCAGCGCCTAGGCGCTAGGTTCGAGTAGGTCGTGGCCGAGCCTTCGGCCACGACCTCTCTACCCCGAAGGGACGAGATTTGGGCAAGGAAGAGAAAGTCGAGATGGAGGGCGAGGTGATCGAGGCGCTTCGCAACTCCATGTTCAGGATCCGCCTCGACAACGGCCACGAAACCCTCGGCTACTCCGCCGGGAAGATGAAGCGGTACCGCATCCGCCTCTTTCTCGGTGATCGGGTGAAGGTCGAGCTGTCGCCGTACGACCTCGACCGCGGCCGGATCGTCTACCGGTACCGGTAGCTCGCCAAGCCTCCGGGCAAGCTTGGACAACGTTTAACCAAGGCCTTGCCCGAGCTTTGCAAGCACGGAGCTAGCGTCCTCCTGGTTCATCCAAGGAGGTAGGAAATGCGCAAGCTCATAGTCGTCACAGCGCTTCTGGCGATCGGCGTGGCGCTTCCCGCCGTCGCCCCGGCCAAGAACAACCCCGGCGTGATGCGGACCGGCGTCTGCTCAGGACTCGGAGCGAGCTGGAAGCTCAAGGCCAAGCACGACGACGGCCGCGTCGAGACGGAGTTCGAGGTCGACCAGAACCGCAACGGTCGCCGCTGGAACGTCGTGATCAGGCGGAACGGCGTCGTCGTTTTCCGTGGCAGCCGCATCACGCGGCCGCCGAGCGGATCGTTCTCGGTGAACCGGCGGATCGCCAACGCCGCCGGCCGCGATCGCATCGTCGCCACGGCCCGGTCCGTGGTCGGCGGGGGCGTCTGCCGCGGCGTCGTGACCGTCTAGGAAAGTGAAGGGACGAGCCGCTCGAGCCCACGCTCGAGCTGCTCGTCCGTCACCGCGAACGACAGCCGCGCCCAGCCGGCGCCTGTGGCGCCGAAGCCCTCGCCAGGCGCGAGCGCGACCCTCGCCTCGGCAAGCAGCCGCTCCACGGTGATCCCTTCCGGCAGCTCGAGCCAGGCATAGAAGCTCCCTTCCGAGACCGGCGGCGGCACCCGCGTGCTGCGGAGCGCCTCGACCACGCGGTCTCTCCGCGCCTCGTACCGGGCGACCCGTTCCCGCACGGAGTCCTGAGGGCCGGTGAGCGCGGCGATTCCCGCCTCCTGGACCGCGGCAAAGATCCCCGCCCGCGCGTGATCCTGGAGCAGGTCGACACGCTCCACGATCTCGGCGTTGCCGAGCACGAAGCCGAGCCGCCAGCCGGCCATGCCGTAGGTTTTCGACATCGAGAACATCTCGACGCCGACCTCCTTCGCGCCCGGTGCCGCGAGGAAGCTCTCCGGGCTGCGTCCATCGAACATCAGATCGCCGTATGCGAAGTCGTGCACGATTGCGGCGCCCGTGTCCTGCGCGTAGCGAACAGCAGCCTCGAAGACGCCGGGCGGCGCGGCCGCTGCGCACGGGTTGGACGGGTAGTTGAGGTACACGGCCGCAACGTCCTCCCGAGGGGCCTCCGCCCACGCGGGCGCCCAGCCGGCGGCCGAGTCGAGCCGGAGCGGGACGAGCTTCGCGGCGGCCAGCGCCAAGCCGGAGGGATAGTCGGGGTAGCCCGGGTCGGGGAGCAGCACGGTGCTCTCCCGCTCGGCGAGCACCACCGCCAGCTCGACGAGTGCGGTCTTCGTCCCCGGCAGCACGGCGACTTCCGTGTCGGGGTCCAACTCGACGCCGTAGAGCGTGCGGTACCGGTCGGCGATCGCCTCGCGGAGCGCAGGAAGCCCTCGGAACGGCGGATAGCCGTGCGCGCGATCTTCCCGCGCGACCTCGGCGAGGCGTTCGACGACGTGCGGCGGCGGCCCGACCTCGGGGTTCCCGCGACCAAGGTCGATCAGCTGCGGCCCGTCGGCCGCCGCCGCTCGCGCGACGCTGGCCAGGAGCTGCGTGAAGTACTGCGGGGGAAGCCGGTCGAGTCTCGCCGGCCTGGGTCGCACGGAGCGAGCTTAGCGCCGGAGGATCGCGTCGAGGTCGAGGTCCTCCAGCTCGTCGTCGGTTCTCACGACGAGGCGAGGGCCGGATCGCGACTCGCGGCTGCCGAAGGAGATCTCCTGTCTTCCATGCGTCGTGATCGCCAGGGTGACCTCTTCATCGCCTGCCGCGACCAACGACGTCACGTCGACGGCGCTCCAGGCTCCACGCCGCACCGGGCGTGAGGAAGCGAACCGCAGCGACGGATGAGGCGCCGTCGCATACGTCAGTCGCCCCTCCCGCCACTCGTCGTCCTCGACGCGGCGAACGGCGTACCTGGCCCGTCCCGGGCTCCCTGGACGCAAGAGCAGCGTGACGCTCGCGGCCGGCGCCGTCGTCCGCTTCAGCCGGAAGCGCACGAACGCGGTCGTCTCCGGGGAGGCATCGACCCGGAGCGCTTGCGAGCGCCCGAAGTTCGCGCGGGCTCGCACCGCCGTCACGTAGGTGTCGGCGACCGGCTTGTAGACGCGGAACCCCTCCATGGGCGTCGCGGCGGAGGATCCCGCCGCGCCGATCAGCGCAGCAAACGCTACGAGGGTGGTGCGAGGAGCCGGATATGAGAGACCCATGCCTCATTCGGAGTAGCTCGCGAAGCGGCCGAATCCTTACGGGCGGCGAGCCCCGCACTGGGCGGGGCTCGCCATTGCTTCTGAGTCAGTCGAGCGTTACGACTGCGAGATCTGCTCGACGACCTGGCCGGTCTCGCGGTCTTCGCCGTGTCGGGCGACGTCGGCCTGGGCGAGAACGCCCACGAGTCTTCCGTCCTCCTCGACGACGGGGAGGCGCCGGACCTGGTGCTGCGCCATCAGACGAAGCGCCTCGTCGAGGCTCTGCTCCGGGTCGATCGTGACGAGGTCGGTCGAGGCGACCTCACGAACCGTCGTCGACTCGGGGTCGCGGCCTTCCGCGACGACGCGGATCGCGATGTCGCGGTCCGTGAGCGTCCCGACCAGCCTGTCACCTTGGACGATCGGCGCAAGCCCGACGTCCTCGTCTCGCATCATCTTCGCCGCGTAGACGACGGGCTTCTCCGCGTCGATCGTGCGCGGGTTGTCCGTCATCAAGTCGCGGATCTGGTGATCCTTTCCCATTGAATCGCTCCCTTCCTCAGTCGGCCTGAGGGACGTCCTCCGCGGTCCCGGTCTCCTCCTCGGGGTCCGGGATCGGAGTGCCCTCGGCCTCGTCGTTTCGATCGTCGTCTCTGGGGTGCTGCGGTACCTTCTCTTCCATGCGTGTAGTCCTTCCCGATTCGTCGGAGCTTGAACTTCCCGAGGGCGCGACGGGGCTGGACGCCGCCGCCGCCATCGGCCCGAAACTCGCTGAACAAGCGGTGCTCGTCCGCTCGAACGGCCGGGTTCAGGACCTTCGGGCGCCGCTCGAGGACGGGCAGCCGATCCAGATCCTGACCACGCGCGACACGGACGATCCAGACGCGCTCGCGGTCCTCCGCCACTCAGCGGCGCACCTGCTCGCTGAGGCGGTTCGCCGGCTCTATCCCGGGGTCAAGGTCGCGATCGGCCCGCCGGTCGAGAACGGCTTCTACTACGACTTCGAGTTCCCCGAGCCGATCGGTGAGGACGCGCTCGAGCGGATCGAGGAGGAGATCCGTCGTGAGCTCGCCGAGGGCCGCGCGTGGGCGAGAGAAGAGATTTCCCGCGATGAGGCGCGCAGGCGCTTCGAGGACGAGGGCGAGCCCTACAAGGTCGAGCTCGTCGACACGGCGGAGGGCGACATCTCGCTCTACACGCAGGGCGAGTTCACCGACCTCTGCCGCGGCCCTCACCTCCAGGACTCGAAGCCGATCAAGGCGCTCAAGCTGACGGGCCTCGCGGGCGCCTATTGGCGCGGGGACGAGAAGAACACGCAGCTCACGCGGATCTACGGCACCGCGTTCTACTCGGAGGACGACCTCAAGGCCTACCTCGAGCGGATCGAGGAGGCGCAGCGGCGGGATCACCGGCGGCTCGGGCGTGCGCTCGATCTCTTCCATTTCTCGGAGCGCTCGCCGGGCTCTCCGCTCTGGCACCCGAAGGGCATGGTGATCTGGCGCAAGCTCGAGGAGATCCGCCAGCGCGAGAACGCGAAGCGCGGCTACCTCGAGGTGAAGACGCCGCTCATCTACGACGCCGAGACCTTCTTCATCTCGGGGCACTTCCCGAAGTACGAGGACCTGATGTTCAAGCTCGACGTCGACGGCCAGCCGTGGGCGATGAAGGCGATGAACTGCCCGGGGCACATGCTCCTGTTCGGCAGCAAGCTTCGCAGCTACCGCGAGCTGCCGGTGCGCTTCGCCGAGCCGGCGCCGCTGCACCGAAACGAGCTGACGGGGACGCTCCACGGGCTTCTACGGGTGCGCCACGTGACGCAGGACGACGCGCACATCTTCTGCACCGCGGACCAGATCCAGGACGAGATCGCGGACGTCGTCGACTACGGCCGCTACCTGTACGAGCTGTTCGGCCTGACAGCGAGCGCAGAGCTCTCCACGCGCCCGGAGAACAAGCTCGGCAGCGACGAGGAGTGGGACATGACGGAAGGGGCCCTGCGCGTCGCGCTCGAACGGAACGAGATCCCGTACGAGGTCGCGGAGGGAGAGGGCGCGTTCTACGGGCCGAAGATCGACCTCCACATGGAGGACGCCCTCGGCCGGAAGTGGCAGATGGGCACGATCCAGCTCGACTCGCAGATGCCCGCGCGGTTCGGCCTCAGCTACATGGGGCCGGACAACGCCGAGCACCCGCTCTACGTCGTCCATCGCGCGCTCTACGGGTCATACGAGCGGTTCATCGGGATCCTGGTCGAGCACTACGCGGGCGCCTTCCCCGTCTGGCTCGCGCCCGTTCAGCTTCGGATCATCCCCGTGGGCGAGGATCACCGCGAGGCGGCCCGCGCCTTGGCCGAGAAGCTCTCGGACTTCCGGGTTGAGGTCGACGACTCGGACGAGACGGTGGGCAAGCGGATCCGGAACGCCGAGGTGGAGAAGATCCCGTACACCATCGTCTACGGCGACCGCGAGTCGGAAGACGCGCTCGCCGTCCGTGCGCGCGGCGGCGAGCAATCGACACGAAGTCTCGACGAATTGGTGAAAGAACTGGCTGCTAGTCTGTGAGCCTGCAAGTAGGGGCGCAGCCGTTCCTCACCCTCAGCGGCGTGGAGACGCGAAGCCGGGGGTTCAAGTGAGGCGAGGAAATGTCTGAAGCCGCTGCGTGCAGCGGTTTTGTCGTTGAGAAGGAGGAGCAGAAGAGCTTGGTGAAGAGCCTTTGAGGCCACGGCGTTTCGCCCGACCGGAGCAGCCACCGCCCGAACCCCAGACGAGGATCAACGAACGGATCCGCGTCCCACAGGTTCGGCTGATCGATGATGACGGCGCCCAGGTCGGGATCAAAGCCACCAGCGAAGCCCTCGACTATGCCTACGGCAAGAACCTCGACCTCGTCGAGGTGGCGCCGCAGGCGCAGCCGCCAGTCGCCCGGGTCATGGACTACGGCAAGTACCGGTACCAGGAGGAGCAGAAGGCCAAGCAAGCTCGAAAGCACCAGTCCCAGGTCCACGTCAAGGAGATCAAGCTCAGACCGAAGATCGCCGTTCAGGACTACGAGACCAAGAAGGGCCACGTCGTTCGGTTCCTCAACCAGCGCGCGAAGGTCAAGGTCACGATCATGTTCCGCGGGCGGGAGACCACCCATCCGGAGCGGGGACGCGACCTCCTGACGCGGTTGGCCGAGGACGTCAAGGAGCTCGGAGTGGTCGAGTCGCCGCCGCTCCTCGACGGCCGCAACATGGTCATGGTGCTCGGGCCTACGAAGAACGCAGGAGTTTCCAAAGATGCCAAAACAGAAGACATCCAGAGCAGCGAAGAAGCGGTTCAAGCTGACCGGAGCGGGCAAGATCCTGCGCCGGAAGGGGCCGCAGGCCCACCTCCTCGAGAAGAAGTCCGCGAAGCGCAAGCGTAGTTTCCGCCGGCCCGCGGCCCTTTCCGGCAGTGATTACCGCGAGGTCGTCCGGATGCTCGGCGGCAAGAGAGGCGGTCATTAGATGGCCCGCGTGAAGCGCTCAGTCGCCGCGCGCAAGAAGCGCCGCAAGGTGCTCAAGGCGGCCAAGGGCTACGTCGGCATCAAGCACTCCACGTACCGCGCCGCCAAGGAGCAGGTCGAGCACTCGCTCAGGTACGCCTATCGCGACCGCAAGGCGCGCAAGCGCGACATGCGGCGGCTGTGGATCATTCGCATCAACGCAGCCGCGCGCGGACACGGGCTGTCGTACAACCAGTTCATCGCAGGCTGTCGGCAGGCGGGGATCGAGCTCGACCGCAAGGTTCTCGCCGAGATCGCCGTGGTCGATCCCGAAGCGTTCGGGAAGATCGCCGAGCAGGCGAAGACCGCGCTCGAAAAGAGCTGACCGCCGAGCTCGAGCGGGCTTTTCTCCACCAGGCGGAGCAGTGCGAGCGCAGCGGCTCGCAGCTCTACGCCGAGGTTTGCCGCCGCCTCGCTCATGAGCCGGCCGTGCGAGAGATCGTCGACGACAGCCGCTGGGACCGCCCGCTGCAGCTGCTCGGCGGCCTGCACTACCTCGCGCTCTCCGAAGGGCTCGACCCGTGGGTCGACCCAGTTCCGGTGCTCGAGGCGCGGCGCGATTGGCTTCGGCGCTTCGTGCGCGAGCGGGGTGTCCAGACGAACGAGGTCCAGCGCAGCTGGGTGCTGTTGCCGTGCTTCCTCGACATCTCTCGACGCGCGGGCGTCGAGATCATCGACCTGCTCGAGCTCGGGTCGAGCGCAGGGCTCAACCTCCTCTGGGACCGGTACCGCTACCGGTACGACGCGGGGATCTGGGGCGCCGAGAACGCGCCGCTCTCGCTCTCGGGCGAAGAGCGCCGGCCGGTGCCCGCAGGGCTCCTGCGCCTTCGGCCGCGCGTCCGTCACCGCAGGGGCGTCGACATCTCGCCGATCGACCTGACCCGCCCACAGGATGCGCTGCTCCTGAAGTCCTTCGTCTGGGCCGATCAGACGGCCAGGCTCGAGCGCCTCGATCGCGCAGTCGAGACCCTTCGCTCGGAGCCTCCTGACGCTCGAGCGGGGCAACGTGGTCGAGCGGCTGCCTGACCTGCTCGCGGAGCGGCAGCTCGGTGCCTTGACGGTCGTGTTCGCGACGGCGGTCATCGGCTACCTGGGCAAGGAGGGCCACGATCGGATCGTCGCGGCGCTCGAGGAGGCCGGCCGGCAGTTCCCGCTGGCCTATCTCTGGACCGCCCGACCGAGGCCCGACGAGCACGGCTACTGGGGCATCTGGGCCCGGCTCCTGCCCGACGGCGAGGAGCTTCTGCTCGCCCATGCGGGCTTCCATGGCCAGTGGCTCGAGTGGCTGGACGCGCCCGAGTGATCACCTCGCCGTCGAACCCGCGGCTTCGGCTCGTCCGCCGGCTCGCAGCCCGAAGTCAACGCGACCGCAGCGGACTGTTCAGTTGTGAGGGCGAAGATCTGGTCGAGGCGGCGCTCGCGGCCGGCCTCGAACCAGTCCATCTCTTGCTGGACGCCGAGCGGCCCGTTGACGGTCTCTCCGGCGGAGAGACCGTCGAGCCTCGGCTGCTCGCAGAAGTCTCGGCGCTCGGTCACCCGCCGCGGGCGATCGGCGTCTTTCGTCGTGAAGATCTTCCCCGGCTTGATTCACGGACTCCACCTCCTGTTGGGCTTGCTCTCTGGAAGGTTGCCGATCCCGGCAACATCGGCACGCTAGTCCGAGCGGCGGACGGACTCGGGCCGGCGTTCATCGCGCTGTCCGCAGGTTGCGCAGATCCGACGGGGCCCAAGGCGCTCAGGGCATCGTCGGGCGCGATCTTCCGCGTCCCGACTGCTGAGTTCGAGGAGGCTCCCGGGCGGCGCGTCGCACTTGTCGCGCACGGCGGAAAGCCGCTCCACGAGCTGGATCTCGGCGAGGGAACGGCCTTCGTGCTCGGTGCGGAGCGGGAAGGGCTCCCAGAGGCGATTGTCGCCGAGTGTGACGAAAGCGCAACGATTCCGCTCGAATCCGGCGCGGAGTCGTTGAACGTCGCGATCGCCGGCGCGCTCGCGCTCTACGAGTGGCGCCGACGCCGAAGGTAAAGTCAGCCTGATGGCGCATGTTGCGGGCTTGTGGACGTCGCCGGCCAAGGGCAGCGGCCGGATGGACGCGCGCGACCGCGTCCAGGCGCTCGAGGAGCACGGCCTCGAGGGCTGCGCGCACGCTCGGCCGGGAACCAAGCGGCAAGTGCTGTTCGCCTCGGCCGAGCATCTCGATGCGCTCGGCCTCGAGTACGGCCGCATCCGCGAGAACTTCACGGTCGAGGGCGACGACGTCCACACGTGGCCGGTCGGCCAGCGCCTGCGCGTCGGCGGCGCAGAGTTCGAGATCACGATGGTGTGCGACCCGTGCTCGCGGATGGACGAAATCCGCCCCGGGCTCCAACAGGAGCTCGACGGCAGGCGCGGCATGCTCGCCCGAGTCGTCCAGGGCGGCGAAGTCGCCGCTGGCGCCGAAATCGAACTGCTCTAGCTCCTCGTCGTCCAACGGGCTTGCGGCTCCAAGGCCGCTGAACCGTCCTCAGCGATCTACGCGGCGCGCGACGAAGATCATGTCCTCCTGCCGCGTGAAGGGCCGATAGTCGAACCAGCCGTAGACCCGTTCGACCTCGAAGCCCGCCTCCTCGAGCGCCTGGCGCCACTCGTCGGCGCTGATCCACGCGAGCCTCATCGTCGACTCGCCGGCCTCGCCGCGCACGGAGAGCTGAAGCGTGCGCTCCTCCGGATCCCAGTCCGCTCGCTCGAAGATGCCCGGCTCGCGCTCGATCCAGCGCCCGTGCGTCGCCTCGATGTCGTCCCGGTACGGGGCGAAGACGTCGAAGATGAAGCGGCCTCCGGGGAGCAGCAGGTCGCGAGCAGCCGTGAGGGCGGACAGCCGGGCCGGCGCGCTCGTCAGGTGGAGGTACGACCGGAACGGAGAGGTGACGAGCGAGACGCGCTCGCTCACCGGAGGATCGGCGATGTCGCCCAGGCGGAGGTCGAGCAGCTCGGTGACACCGGCCTCCGCCGCCCGGCGCCGGCAGACCTCCAGCATCCCGACCGAGGAGTCGACGCCGATGACCGGAACGCCGGCCGCCGCCGTCGGCACGGCGATCCGACCCGTGCCGACGCCGAGCTCCACGACCCGCCCGCCGGCCTTCCTCGCCTCGGCGACGTAGAACGGCACGTCCTCGGTCACGCTCAGCGACCACGGGTCGTACAGCTCCGCGATCGCGTCGTAGACGCTCGTGCTCAAGCCTTCCGGGCGACCCACACGAACTCCGGGCTCTCGTCGTCGAACGGCCGCTTGTCGAACCACCCGTAGAGGGCCTCCACCTCGAGCCCGGCCACGTCGATCAAACCCTCCCACTCGGATCGGGTCAGCCACCAGAGCTGGAGGTCGCGACGGCCCAGCCCAGGCTCGCCGATGTACGCGGTGATGTCGATCCGGTTGTCCTGCGGCCGGTGGGCGACGTACTCCCAGAGCGTCTCCGAGTCGAGGTGGGGCCTCGCGACGCCGTCCATCCTGACTGCCACGTGCGGATCGAAGACGAAGGCGTTCCAGGCGAAGCGGCCGCCCGGCTTCAGGGACTCGGCGACGCGTTCGAAGACTCGCCGGCGGTCCGCCCACGTCGGAAGGTGCAACATCGAGCGATACGGGCAGTAGATGAGCGCCGCCGGCTCGTCCAAAGAGAGCTCGCGCATGTCGCCCTCCCGCAGCTCGATCTCGACGCCCGCCTCCTCCGCAGCGCGCCGCGCCTTGGCCAGCATCGCGGGAGAGCGGTCGATCCCGAGCATCGGCCGGCCGATCGCCTGCGCCACCGGCACCGCGACCCGACCGGTTCCGACGGCGAGCTCCACCACCGGCCCGTCGGCCTCCTGAGCGAGGCCGACGTAGAACGGGATGTCCTCGGTCATCGGCGCCGACCACTCTTCGTAGATCTCCGCAAACGGGGCGTAGGTGTCCACGGCCGCATTCTCCGTTATCGTGTTCGCATGGTGGAGAGGCGCCTGGATTCCCCGTTTACCCGGCCCCGGCTCGAGTCCGGGGACCGGCGCTGACGCCAGAGCTGCCGGCCCGCCGACTCTCGACCCGGGGCCCTCTTGGACACTGACGCGCTCGTCAGCGAGGCGCTGAGCGCCGTGTCCGGCTCGGACACTCCAGAGCAGCTGGACGAGGCGCGCGTCCGCTACCTGGGGCGAAAGAGCGAGCTGAAGCAGGCGCTGCGTGCGGTTCGCACCCGGGAGATCGGGATTGCGCTGAACGCTGCCCGCGAGCGGATCGAAGAGGCCGTCGCCGAGCGGCAGGCCGCACTCGAGGCCAACGTGGCCGCCGACGGGCGGCCGTTCGACCCGACGCTGCCCGGCGACGCGGTGCCGAGAGGCGCATACCACCTGATCACGCAGGTGCGCCGACGGATCGAGGACATCTTCATCGGCATGGGCTACGAGGTCTTCGACGGCCGGGAAGTCGAGAGCGTCTACTACAACTTCGAGGCGCTCAACACCCCTGAGGCGCACCCCTCGCGCGACCCGCGGGACACGTTCTACGTGGGCCCGAATGCCGTTCTCCGTACCCACACGTCGCCGTCGCAGATCCGAGCGATGGAGTCGAGAGAGCCGCCTGTCTACATCGTGTCACTGGGCCGCGTCTACCGGCGGGACACTCTCGACCCGACGCACACGCCTGTCTTCTTCCAGGTGGAGGCGCTCGCGGTCGACCGCGACATCACGCTGGCCGACCTGCGCGGGACGATCGAGAACTTCGCATCAGCGATCTTCGGCGGCGACCGCAAGGTCCGCATGCGGACAAGCTTCTTCCCGTTCACCGAGCCGTCCGCCGAGTTCGACCTGACCTGCTACCTCTGCGACGGCAACGGCTGTGCGGTCTGCAAGCAGTCGGGCTGGATCGAGATGGGCGGCGCCGGCGAGGTGGATCCCGCGGTGTTCGAGGCTGTCGGATACGACCCCGAGGAATGGCAGGGCTTCGCGTTCGGCCTCGGGATCGACCGGATCGCGTTCCTGCGGCACGGGCTACCTGACCTACGCCTCTTCTGGGAAAACGACATCCGCTTCCTGAAGCAGTTCTGAGATGAAGGTCCCCGTTTCCTGGCTCCGCGAGTACGTCAGCTTCGACGTCCCGCTCGATGAGCTGGCGGCCAAGCTGGTCTTGACGAGCGTCGAGGTCGATCGGATCGTCCGGCGCGGCGTGCCCGATCTCGACGGGAATCTCGGGCTGTTCCGAGTCGGCAAGGTGCTTGAAGCCGGCAAGCATCCGAATGCCGACCGCCTTCAGCTCTGCCAGGTCGACGTCGGAGAAGGCGATGCGCGCCAGATCGTCTGTGGGGCGTGGAACTTCGGCGCCGGCGCGACTGTCGCGGTCGCCTTGCCCGGCGCCCAGCTGCCGGGAGAAGGCGAGCCGCTCGGTGAGGCCAAGCTCCGCGGCGAGGTGTCGCGCGGGATGATCCTCTCCGAACGCGAGCTCGAGCTCGGCGACGACCACTCCGGAATCATCGTGCTCGAGGACGGTCCCGAGCCCGGGACACCGCTCGGCGAGGTACTTCCGCTCGCGGAGTGTGTGCTCGAGGTCGAGTCGACCTTCAACCGACCCGACCTCACCTCGATCTACGGCATCGCGCGGGAGGTGGCGGTCGTTTCAGGTGGCGAGCTCGCGCCGCCGCCCGGTCACGACCCGGAGCGTGCAGCGGACGAGGCCGTCGACGTTCGGGTGGAGGACTTCGACGGATGTCCCCGATACGTCGGCCGGCTCTTCCGCGGTACGGCGGTAGGCCAGGCGCCGATCTGGATGAAGGCACGCCTCCTCGCTGCAGGGATGCGGCCGATCTCGAACGTCGTAGACGTAACCAATTACGTCATGCTCGCTCTCGGCTCGCCGCTCCACGCCTTCGACGTGGCGGGGCTCGACGAAGGACGGATCGTGGTGCGGCGCGCGCAGGTCGGCGAGAAGATCACGACCCTCGATGGAGAGGAGCGCAAACTCACCGGCGAGGACCTCGTGATCGCCGATGCGACCCGAGCGGTTGCGATCGCGGGGATCATGGGCGGCGAGGACAGCGAGGTTCGGCCCGAGACCACCGACGTCCTCCTCGAGGCCGCGAACTTCGACCCGCTGACGGTGCTGCGCTCCTCCCGCCGGTTGCGTCTTCGGACGGAGGCCTCGACGCGGTGGGAGAAAGGCGTGGATCCGCATGCCGCCGAGCAAGCGGCCGTGTACGCGACGGAGCTCTTCGTCAAGCTGGGCGCGCGCTGGACAGGACACACCGACCAGCACGCAGGGCTTCCCGAGCGCCCGACCGTGCGGCTGCGGCCCGAGCTCGCCGATCGGCTCGTCGGCCTCGAATTTCCGGTCAAGGAGCAGCGCGAGACGCTCACCGCCCTGGGTTTCGAGGTCGCCGACGATGGGACGGTGACCGTTCCGACCTGGCGAGCACGCGATGTCACCAGGACGGTCGATCTGGTCGAGGAAGTCGCTCGCTTCCGAATGCACGACGTGCCGGCAACGCTGCCCACTCGGGCCGCAGTCTCAGCCCAGCTTTCACGTGAGCAGCGCCTTCGCCGGCAAGTCGAGGAGGTGCTCGTCGGGGCCGGCTTCTACGAGGCATACACGTGGACGCTCGTGCCCGCCGCGGAAGGAAGGCTCCCGCTCGAGGAGCCGTACTCGCGCTCAATGGCCGCCCTTCGAGCAGACCTGGAGCTCGGTCTCCTCGAGTCGGCCGAGCGCAACCGAAACGCGGGCGTCGAGCGGATCGCACTCTTCGAGGTCGCCCGCGTCTTCCTGCCGTCGGGAGACGAGCTCCCGCACGAGCCCTGGCACGTCGCAGGCATCGCCGAGGGCGATTTCTTCCGTGCGAAGGGCGCTGTAGCGACGGTCTACCGGGCGCTTGGGGTCGAGCTCGACCTCGAACCGGGAGAGGGGAGGTCGGCGAAGACGCCGGACGGGATCGTGCGCGAGCTCGCCGGCGGCTGGGGGTACTTCGAGCTCGACCTCGATTCACTGTTCGAGCGCGTGCCGGAGGTGCCGCTCTACGAGGACGTCATCACCTATCCGGCGGTCAAGCAAGACCTCGCGTTCGCGGTCGACGAGGAGGTTGCGGCGGCCGCACTGGTCTCGGCGGCACGCGAGGCGGCCGGGACCGAGCTCCGTGAGATGACCCCGTTCGACGTCTACCGAGGCGAGCAGGTCGGCGAGGGGCGCAAGTCGATCGCGTTCCGCGTCGAGTTCCGCTCGCCCGAGCGCACTCTCACGGACGAAGAGGCCGCGGGACTGCGCGAGAAGATCGTCGCGGCCCTCCGCGAGCGTTTCGGGGCTGAGCTTCGGGCTTAGAGCGTGTCGTCTGGCGACAGCCGGGCTGCGCGGGCGCTCTGCACCTTGTCCTCGATCCCCGGCGAATGCTCGAGCAGCGTCCGGAAGCTCCGATCCGTGATCACGAGCGCACGGATCGGTGTGTCTGCCGTGACCGTCGCCGTTCGGGGCCGATCCTCGAGGAGCGCGATCTCGCCGAAGAAGTCGCCGGCGCCGAGGCGGTTGATCTCCTGGTCGCCCCTCCGCACCGTCGCCTCGCCTTCGATGATGACCATGAACTCACGGCCGGGGTTGCCCTCGACCGTGAGATTTCTCCCGCCCGGGAGGTCGATCTCGTCCGCGATCGACGCAACCTCGTCGAGCTCCTTGTGACCGAGCTCGGAGAAGAGCGGCACACCCTTGATGAGCTCCACCTTGGCGTTCTTCCGTAAGCGCATTGTGCGAGTCTAAAACCGTCAAGCACACGAGGACGTAAGAGGGGACATGACGCAACGCAATCGAATCACTCTTCTCGCCGCCTGCACGGCTTTGGCGGCACTCGCTTCACCCAGCATCGCCCTGGCCCAGACCAAGCTGATCGGGACAGTTGCCGACCCGGGGACGATCACCCTCCGGACGGAGGCCGGCGCGGAAGTCACGGACGTTCCGGCCGGCACGTACACGATCGAGGTCCGTGACCAGTCGATCAACCACAACTTCCACCTGAGCGGCCCCGGGGTCGACCAGCGCACAGAAGTGGAGACGATCGCGACCCAGACCTGGACGGTCACGCTCCAGGATCGGGCCCGCTACACGTTCGTCTGCGACCCGCACAACACCGTAATGCGGGGCTCGTTCACCACGGGCGGGGGGCCGCCGACGCCGCCTCCGCCGCCTCCTCCGACCAGACCGCCGACACTGACGGCGACCGTCGGTCCGGGAGCCACGATCTCGCTTCGCACCAGTCGTGGCGCACGCGTGACGCGACTGAAGGCCGGCCGTTACCGCATCGTCGTCCGCGACCGGTCGACCATGCACAACTTCCATCTGTCCGGGCCGGGCGTCAACAAGCGCACGACAGCCCGCTTCCGCGGCTCGACGACCTGGACGGTGACCTTCCGAAAGGGGCGGACGTACCGCTTCGTCTGTGACCCCCATGCCAAGCGCATGAAGGGAAGCTTCAGGGCTACGTAGTCACCTAGACCGATCGCCTG
Source organism: uncultured Actinomycetes bacterium (assembly GCA_963827705.1). Classification (GTDB taxonomy): domain Bacteria; phylum Actinomycetota; class Thermoleophilia; order Gaiellales; family Gaiellaceae; genus JACDAN01. The sequence goes on along the minus strand of CAWHBN010000014.1, from coordinate 33,783 downwards.
GCCGGCTTCACGAGGCCTGCGTTCTCCCCACCGGCGGCGTGAATGCCGGCCTGGCGATCGAGCTCGAGTCAGCTCCGCGGGTGATCAGTCGCGGTCGACGAAGGAGAAGCGTCCGAAGCGGGCCTTTTCCTTCCCCTCGCGGCCCTTTCGCACAAACAGCCTCATCGTCGCGCCGATTCCACCGGCCAGGAGGAACCCGGCTCCGATGGCGCCCCCAGCGGCCACGGGGAGATGCCTCCGCACCTTCGATTTGATGTCGGTTGCCTCCTTGACCTCTGCGCGGAGCGAGTCGACGGCGTCGGCGAGTCGCTCGCGCTCGGCGACGACCTCGCCTCGAACCTGTTCGGGAGTGCGCGAGTTACCCGCTGCCATTGCGCTTCAGCGCCTGGGTCGTGAGCTTGGCCTCGTCGATCGCCTGCTGAGGCAGGGGCGGCGTCCCTCGGTCGACGCTTCTCACTCCGAGATAGCCCAAGAGGGCGGCCGCCGCGAGCAGGACGAGGGTGACGATGAGGAGGGACAGCCAGACCGGCAGGAACGTCGCGAGGCCGGCCGCGGCCGTCGCGAAGAGAAAGCCGATCCCGTAGAGGCCGATCGCCACGGCGCCCGCGAGCAGCCCGAGGCCGACGCCGATCGCGGTGACTTTCTTCTTCAGCTCGAGTGACGCGAGCTCGATCTCGAGCCGCGCCAGCGTGCTTGCGTGCTCGGCGACCTCCTTCACGGCCCCGCCGAGCGTCTGGTTCTCGGGGTCAGTCGCGTGGGTGGGCATGGCCTCTCCAGGCGATGATCCTGGCGATGACGATTCCGGCGACGAACGCGGCGCCGACGATCAGAAGCGGATTGGGGCCGTCACCATTTGGCTTCGGCTTGGCGCCGAGCTGTGGTGCCGTCGGAGCGGCGGGCGCGCCGCTGCCTGCCGGCTGGTTGGTCGGTGCCTCTCCCTTTGCCCGGGCGATGATCAGGCTCGGCTTGAGCTTGCGAATGAACGCCGCGTCCTCGGCCAGCGGCTCCGCGAACATGGCGACGACGCCGCCCTCCGTGGCAGCGCGGTCGGCGAAGCGCCGCAGGCTGTCCGCTGCCCGGTCGATGACCTGGTCTGCCTTCGTGGTCATTTCTTGGCCGGAGGCTCTTCGCCGGTGACGATCCGGTAAACGCGCGACGCGGCGAACCGTGCAGCGATCGCGGCGAGCGCCCCGAAGAAGCTGTAGAGGAGGGTCCAGGTCAACTTGCGCAGCATCGTCGGGAGAAACTTACCGTGCCTGGCGAGCGGGAAACCTCCCGGGCCTGTTCGATAACTATGCTCGTTCTATGCAGGCGGACGCGCGGCCGTTCGGAAAGCCGGAGCGCCAGCGGCTGATCGCGAGCCTCGTCTCCCGCCGACGGGTCGGGACGCAGCACGATCTCCTCGCCGCGCTGGCGGCCGAAGGCTGCCGGGCGACGCAGGCCACGGTGTCCCGAGACATTCGGGAGCTCGGCCTCGAGAAGACGCGCGATCAGCTCGGGCGGCCGCGCTACGTCGCGCCTCAGGACGGGCGGCGCACCGACCCGCGTGAGGCCCTCGCGGCAGTGCTGTCGACGTTCGGGCTTCGGGCCGTACCGGCGGAGAATCTGGTGGTCGTCCAGTCGGAGCTCGGCTCGGCGCCCGCGATCGCTCGGGCCCTCGACCGGATCGAGCACCCGCTGATCGTCGGCACGCTCGCCGGCGACGACACCTGCCTCGTGATCGCTGCTGACCGGACCGGCGCCTCGGCACTCGCACGTGAGCTCGAGGACGTCATTGGCTGAGGTCGGCGACTGTCGCCCGCCGCAGCCGCCGGGTGACGGAACGGGACATCGAGCTCTTCACCGAGCTGACCGGTGACCGGAATCCCCTTCACTACGACGAGGAGGCGGCGGCCCGGTCGCGCTTCGGTGGGCTGATCGTCCAGGGCGGCGTGACGTCAGGTCTCTTGAACGCGGTCGTGGCGGAGGATCTGCCGGGCCCCGGAAGCGTGTTCCTGCACGTCGACTGGAGCTTCAAGGCGCCGGTGCGGCCGGGTGACGAGATCACCGCCGAGGTCGAGGTGATCGAGGTGCGAGAGGACAAGCCGCTCACCCGCCTCCGGACGACGATCGTGAACCAGGAGGGAACGGTCGTCCTGGACGGAACGGCGCTCGTGTGGACCGAGCCTCTCTGAGGGCGCTCGCGCTGCTGGCGGCGGCGCTCGTGCTCTCGATGACGACGTGGTTCTCGGCGACGGCAGTTGTTCCGCAATTGCGTGCCGAGTGGGATCTCGGCAACACGGCCGCGGCGTGGCTGACGATTGCCGTCCAGGTCGGGTTCGTCGCCGGCGCACTTGCCGGGAGCGCGCTCAGCGTGGCGGACGTCTTCCCGCCCCGGTTCGTGATCCTCGCGGGGGCGCTGGGAGCGGCTGCGGCGAATCTGGTGCTCGTAGCTGCGGAAGGGCCTGAGGTCGGAATCGCCGCCCGGGTCGCGACGGGGTTCTTCCTCGCGGGCGTCTATCCGCCGTCGCTCAAGCTCGCCTCGACCTGGTTCCGCCGTGGACGCGGGACGGCGCTGGGGATCGTCGTCGGCGCGCTCACGCTCGGTTCGGCCGTCCCCCATCTCGTCAACGGCCTCGGCGGGCTCGACTGGCAGCTGGTCGTGTGGGTCACCTCTTCGCTGACGGCCGCCGGGGGCGTGCTCGTCTTCTTCGGCGTGCCCGAGGGGCCGTACTCGTTTCCGTCCGCGCGGTTCGACCCGCGGCAGTCCGGGCTCGTGCTTCGCAACCGCGGAGTCCGCCTGGCGTCGCTCGGCTACTTCGGGCACATGTGGGAGCTCTACGCGATGTGGGCGTGGTTCCTCGTCTTCTTCGCGGCGGTCGCAACGGACGGCAAGGCGGCGGCGTACGCGACCTTCGCGGTGATCGCCGCCGGCGCTGTGGGGTGCTGGGTCGGGGGCGTGCTCGGCGACCGGTGGGGGAGGCCGGAGACGACGGCTGCGATGATGGCGGTGTCGGCCGCGTGCGCTCTGGTGATCGGGTTGGTTGCGGAGGCTTCGGCCGCGCTTGCGCTGGTGCTGGGGCTCGTCTGGGGCTTCTCGGTCGTCGGCGACTCGGCGCAGTTCTCGACGCTCGTCACGGAGCTGGCCGAGCAGGCGTATGTCGGCACCGCGCTCGGGTTCCAGATGGCGGTCGGGTTCGCGCTCACCGTGCCGACGATCTGGTTGCTGCCGTTCCTCGAGGAGGAGGTCGGCTGGCGCTGGGCCTTCGTGTTCCTGGTGCCCGGCCCGGTGCTAGGGATCCTCGCGATGCTGCGCCTGCGGCGCCTTCGGATCGGGGTCCCTTAAACAAGGTGCACCCTGCCTCCGCCCCACCGCAATCGTAGTGGCGAGGAACGCGCGAAAGGCGCGCCGATTCGTGCCGAATGGGTGACTTCGACTAGCCCGCGCGGAACTGCTCGGACGGGGGCTGGAGGTCGTGCTCGTCCAGCGCCTCGGCGTCCTCAGCGGAAAGGTCGAGCTCCACCCGGCCCTCGGTGATCGCCCGCACGCGCTCGGCCGGAACGTACTTGGGCTTGGCGAGCAGGCCGGTGGCGATCGAAAGGCCGTTGAAGATGTCCTTGCCTGTGTCGCCGACGATCTCTTCGACCTTGCCGACCTCCGTACCGTCCCGCGCCACGACGTCCCAGCCGGGCTCGATCAGCAGCCAGGAGACGGGATCGCCGGCCATCAGACGGGCCCGCCGTCCATGTACCAGACGGGGCCCTGGGTCATGACCGGCTTCGTGTCGGCCAGGGCGTGGAGGATCGTCACACGCGCGCCGATCCCGTCCGTGTCGAGCCGCTCGAAGCAGCGCCTGGTCATTTCGGGCGCCGCGCCGTAGCCGTAGCGGCCGACGCGGAAGCGGAAGCCGATCGCGTCGCTGTACCGGGCGGGATTGAGCGGAGCCATCAGCAGCGCCCCACGGTCGAGGAAGTCGCTCGAGTCGAGCTCGACCTGCGCGTAGACGTCGGTCCAGTCGACCGGGAGCGCCGCGAAGGCGCGGTCCCACTGCTCTGCGGCCGGAGCCCATTCGGCTCGAAACTCAGCAGGCTCCGGCGGTGCCTCCGAAGCGGTGACGAGCTCGAGCGCACCCTTGATGCCCTCCCGGTCGATCCGCTCCATCATGCGCCGCGCCTGCTCCCGCTTGCCGCCGCGCCGAGGAACGGAAAAACGGACCTGACCGCCGACCCGTCCCGGCTGGAAAGCCGTGAGCATCGATGCGGCGCGTTCCGCCCGGCTCGCGTCCTCCACGTTCAGGACGAAGCGCGCGTCGGCCCACTCCGCGGGCAGGCGCGATTCCAGCTCCCGGTACTGCTCCGCGACCGACACGCGCCGATCTTAGTGGCCACTACACTGGCGCCCGTGGCCAAGGTAGAGAGGAAGGGGGCGCTCTCGCCCGAGCTGCTGCGCGAGTTCTTCCGCGAGATGCTGCTCATCCGGCGCTTCGAGGAGAAGGTCGAGGAGCGCTTCCGTGCCGGCGAGCTGCCGGGATTCCTCCACGTGGCGATCGGACAGGAGGCAGTGGCCGTGGGAGTCTGCCGCGCGCTGGAGGAGGGCGATGTCATCGCCTCCACGCACCGCGCGCACGGGCACACGCTGGCCAAGGGAACCCACCCGAACGAGCTGATGGCGGAGCTCTACGGGAAGCTCGAGGGCTGCTCGCACGGTTACGGCGGCTCGATGCACCTCTACGACGTCGAGCGCGGGAACCTGGGCGCGAACGCCGTCGTCGGCGGCGGGCTGCCTGCGATCGTCGGGGCTGCGCTCGCGTTCAAGTTCCGCGACGAGCCGCGCGTTGCCGTCGCGTTCTTCGGCGACGGCGCCACGAACATCGGCACCTTTCACGAGTCGCTCAACCTCGCACAGCTCTGGAACGTCCCGGCCGTCTTCGTCTGCGAGCACAACCACTGGGCGGAGTCGACGCCGTCCAAGCAGCACATGCCGATCGAGGACATGACGAAGCGGGCGGAAGCCTTCGGCATGGAGTCGATGGAGGTTGACGGCCAGAGCGTCAGCAAGGTCTACGACGCCGCCGTGAAGGCCGTCGAGCACGCGCGCTCGGGCCGCGGCCCGGTGTTCCTCGTCGCCCAGACCTACCGCCTCTCCGGCCACTACATCGGCGACCCGCAGGTCTACCGGCCGAAGGAGGACCAGCAGCGCCTTCGCGAGACCGAGGATCCGGTCGACAAGCTTCGCGCCGAGCTCGACATCTCGGACGACGAGTTCGAGGAGCTCGACAAGGAGGTCACCGAGATGGTCGAGGCGAGCGTCGAGTTCGCGAAGAGCGGCACCGACCCAAAGCCCGAAGACGCCCTCAAGAACGTCTACGCGTAGTGGCCGAGCTCTCGTACCGGGAAGCAGTCCGCGATGCCATCGCGACCGCGATGCGCAAGGACGACGACGTCTTCATCATGGGCGAGGACATCGCCGAGATGGGCGGCTCGATGGGCGTCACCCAGGGGCTGCTGGACGAGTTCGGCCCCGAGCGCATCCGTAACACTCCCATCTCCGAGATCGGCATCGTCGGCGCCGGGATCGGCGCGGCGATGCAGGGCATGCGCCCGGTCGTCGAGATCATGTACGAGGACTTCCTGACGCTCTCGGCCGAGCAGATCATCAACCAGGCGGCGAAGCATCGCTACATGTCGGGCGGTCAGCTGAAGGTGCCGCTGACCATCAGGACGCAGGGGGGCGCAGGATGGTCGCCCGGTGCCCAGCACGCGCAGCAGCTCGAGTCGTGGTTCGTCCACATCCCGGGTCTGAAGGTGGTCTTCGCCTCCACGCCGACGGACGTCCGCGGGCTCCTCTACAGCGCGATCTACGAGGACAACCCCGTGGTCTTCTTCGAGCACCGGACGCTGTACGGCCTCAAGGAAGAGGTGCCGGACGAGCTCGAGCCGATCCCACTCGGCCAGGCGCGGGTGATGCGAGAGGGCGAGGACGTCACCGTCGTCGCAACCGGCCGACTCGTCCACGAGGCGCTCGACGCCGCCAATCAGCTCGAGGAGCAGGGCGTCTCGGTCGAGGTCGTCGACCCACGGACGCTCCAGCCGCTCGACGAGGAGGCGATTGTCGAGTCCGTCAAGAAGACGAACCGCTGTGTCGTTGCGCACGAGGCCGTCACGCGGATGGGCTTCGGCGCCGAGGTCGCGGCCGTGGTCCAGCTCCAGGCGTTCGACTGGCTCGACGCGCCGATCGAGCGAGTCGGGGCGAAGTTCGCGCCGATCCCGTTCGCCCCGGTGATGGAAGAGTTCGTCGTGCCCCACGCCAAGGACGTCGTGGAGGCGATCCAGCGGACCGTTCAGCGCGATGGCGACTGAGGTCAAGCTTCCGCGCCTGGGGCAGGGCATGGAGTCAGGGACGGTCGTCCGCTGGCTCAAACAGGAGGGCGAGCGCGTCGAAAAGGGCGAGCCGCTCTACGAGCTCGACACGGAGAAGGTCACACAGGAGGTCGAGGCCGAGGCCTCCGGCGTCCTGCTGAAGATCGCCATCCAGGAGGGCGAGGTTCCGGTGGGGCAAACCGTGGCCGTCATCGGCGAGGAAGGCGAGGACGTTCCACAGGCCGAGGAGACCGAGGCCGAGGAGACCGAGGTCGACGAGACGCCGCAAGAGGAAGGCTCGCGCGCGCCGGAGCGCGACGCCGAGCGCGAGGAGGGCGCCGAGGCTTCCGCCGCGCGCGAGTCCTCCGAGCAGGTGACCGAGGTCCGCGAGCCTCAGCGGAACGGACGCGTCAAGGCTTCGCCGCTCGCCCGTCGGATCGCGCGCGAGCGCGGGATCGACCTCGCGCAGCTCCGGGGCACCGGGCCGGATGGACGAATCGTCGCCGAGGACGTGGAGCGCGCCGAGATCGCGCCGGCCGAAGCCCCCGCGGCGGCGCCGGCTGCCGCTCCGCCCGGCGAGGTCGAGGTCGTCCCGCTCACGTCGATCCGAAAGACGATCGCGCGCCGCCTGACCGAGGCCTGGCAGGCGCCGGTCTTCCAGATCTCCATGTCGGCGGACATGAGCCGGGCGCTCACGCTCCGCCGGCAGCTCGTCGAGCTGGCGAAGGACGGCCCGAAGCCGACGATCTCGGACGTCCTCACGAAGATCGCCGCATCGGCGCTCATGCGCCACCGGCGGCTGAACGCCGAGTTCGCCGGCGAGGAGGTGCGGATCCACCCGTCGGCAAACGTCGGCATGGCGGTGGCGACCGACCGCGGGCTCGTCGTCCCGGTGATCCGCGGCGCCGAGCGGCTGTCGATCCAGGAGATCGCCGCGGCCCGTGTCGAGCTCGTCGACCGCGCGCGCGGCGGAAAGCTGCAACAGGCCGATCTCGAGGGCGGCACGTTCACGATCTCCAACCTCGGGATGTTCGGCGTCGAGCAGTTCGTCGCGGTCCTCAACCCGCCGCAGGTCGCGATCCTCGCCGTTGGCGCTGTGGAGGAGAAGCCGGTCGTCCAGGAGGGCGAGTTCGTCGCCCGCCCGCTGATGAGCCTGACGTTGACCTGCGACCACCGTGCGGTCGACGGCGCGGACGCGGCCGATTTCCTCCGCACCGTCCGCTCGATGCTCGAAGAACCCGGGCTGGCGCTCTAGAGTTCACCCATGCGGGTTTGGTATCGCGTCCGCGACCTCGAGGCCGCGCGCCGGTGGTACACGGGCAAGCTCGGGTTCGAGGAGACGTATTTCGACGAGCCCGGAGGCTGGGCGAAGCTCCAGCGCGGGGCGATGCAGATCGCGCTCGCCGAGGGAGAGCCTGAGGATGGAGGCGTCGCGACCATCGACGTCGACGACGTCAAGGCCGAGGCCGACCGTCTTCGGGAGGACGACATCGAGGTCGGCACGGTCCTCGAGCTGCATGAGGAGGTGCGACTGCTCGACGTGTACGACCCCGACGGGAACCGCCTGCAGCTCGTGCAGGAGCTCCGCCGCTGATCAGGCGGGGAAACCGGCAGGACGTCCGGTTCCTCAAGGACATGCTGCGACACGCCTTCTACTGGCGGTCGGGCGGCACGGTCGAGGACGCATCGCTCTGGCAGTACGTGTCCGGATGGGGCCGTCGTGGCGACGCGTCGGTGATCGCGCTGGAGGACGGCTTTCCGATCGGCGCCGCTTGGTTCCGGCTCTTCACGCGCGACGAGCCCGGGTTCGGCTTCGTGGACGATCAGACACCGGAAGTCGCCATCGCGGTCGTCCCGAGCCGGCGGGGGAGAGGCATCGGGTCCGAGCTGCTCGATGCGCTGGTCGAGCTTGCGAAGGAGCAGGGCCGGAGCAGTCTGAGCCTGTCCGTGGCCAGTGACAGCCCCGCGATGCACGTCTTCGAGAAGCAGGGGTTCGAGAAGGTCGAGGAGACCGACGGCTCCTGGACGATGCGGCTCAATCTGCCCACCGGCTAGGTCGTCCCCGATCCGCATTGGATCGCTCGGGGCCTTGGGCTCCTAGCCCGTACTACGAGGGACTGTCCCTCGGACCTGGCTCGCGGCGACATGGAGATCGCAAGAACCCTGTGCCGGATGTGCGCCGATCGAGGACTAAGGGGACGCCGTCTGACCTACGTGGACAAGACTGGCCCGGCGGCGCGGAAGCCAGACGGCCGGGTTGGACACCCAAGCGGCGAGGGCGGCGCCTACATCCGCGCCAGTAGGATCGACCGCGAAATCGACCGAGGAGCAGAAACCGATGGAATGTGACGTTGCCGTCCTGGGAGGCGGCCCGGGCGGTTATACGGCCGCGATCCGCGCCGCGCAGCTCGGCGCCAAGACTGTCTGCATCGAGAAGGAGCCCGAGCTCGGCGGCACCTGCCTCCGGGTCGGCTGCATCCCCACGAAGGCGTGGGTGCAGACTGCCTTTGCGATCAAGGAGGCCGAGGAGACCTTCGCCAAGCTCGGAGTCCACGTCGGCGAGCCGCAGCTCGACTTCGCGACCGCGAACCAGTGGAAGGACGGCGTCGTCAAGCAGATGACCGGCGGCGTCGCGCAGCTCTTCAAGGCGAACGGCGTCGAGTGGGTCAAAGGCGCCGGCCGCTTCACCGACGCGAACACGATCGCGGTCGAGGGTGGGGAGGACGTCACCTTCCGCACCGCCATCGTCGCGACCGGCAGCTTCCCGATGCGTCCGCCGATCGAGGGGCTCGACTCGTCCCGCTGCGTCGACTCGACCGGTCTCCTCGCCCAGCAAGAGCTTCCGAAGCGCCTCGTCGTCCTCGGCGGCGGGATCATCGGCTGCGAGTTCGCGTCGATCTTCGCCCGGTTCGGCTCCGAGGTCACGATCATCGAGATGCTCCCGAGCCTGATCCCGCAGGAGGACGCGGACGCCGCCAAGGAGCTCGCGAAGCAGTTCGGCAAGCGGAACATCGCACTCCACCTCGAGAAGCAGTGCACGAAGGTCGAGGACTCCGGCTCGGCGCTCACCGTCCACTTCGGCGAGGGCGAGACCGTGGAAACCGACCTGATGCTCGTCTCCGTCGGGCGTGCGCCCCAGGTCGAGAACCTCGGCCTCGAGGAGCTCGGCGTCGAGCTCGACCCGCGCAAGGGGATCGCCGCGGACGAGCACCGCCGCACCACCGTCGACCACATCTACGCCGTCGGCGACTGCGCCGGCTACTGGCAGCTCGCGCACACCGCCTTCCGCGAGGGCGAGGTCGCCGCGGAGAACGCGATGGGCCACGAGGCCGTCGTCGACAACCGAGCCGTGCCCCGCCCGATCTACACGGATCCCGAGATTGCCGGCGTCGGGCTCACCGAGCAGGAGGCCCGCGAGCAGTACGGCGACGACGTGGAGGTCGGAACGTTCCCGTGGGTCGCCAACGCCCGCGCCGTCATGCAGAACGAGACGACGGGTTGGGTGAAATCCATCCACGAGAGCCGGTACGGCGAGCTGCTCGGCCTGGTGATGGTCGGGCCGCACGTCACCGACCTGATCGAGGCAGGCGTGGTCGCGATCGACGCCGAGGCCACCGTCGAGACGGTCGCGGACGGCATGGCCGCCCACCCGACCCTCTCGGAGGCGATCAAGGAAGCAGGTCTGGTGGCGCTGGGACGGGCGATCCACCTGCCGAACCGGAAGCGACAGGCCGCGCCAGCGTAGGTCCGCGTCGGACCCCCTCGAGCGGGAGGACGGCGAGGCAAGGGACGGCGATCAGCAACGCTGACCCGGTGAGCAACGCGACGGCAACGGATGCCTGCACCGCGGCCCGGATCGCATCGCACGCGAGCATCACGAGCCGTCGAGGAAGCCGGTCGGCCCAGACCCCCCGACGACGATGAAGCTCGCGCGTGCGAGGGTGAACGACGCAAGGACGAGGCCGAGCTCGGCGGCTCCGCCGCCGAACTCAAGCACTGCGAACGGCAGCGCTACGTAGATGACCGAGTCGCCGATCGCGGAAGCCGTCTGCCCCAGCCACAAGAGCCGGAATTGGCGCTCCTGCAAGGCTCCCAGCCGGTTCACGCGCCGACGATAGCGGCGTATCCCATCCCTGCCCCGTTTCGTTTCTGCCTCGTAGCGGGAATGCAACGCAAGGAACACGTGCCCGAGGCATCCATCAGACAGGGACAATGAGCGACGCCGCACTCGTCACCCGGCCGAAGTCCGACCGCGCCTTCGAGCGCCTCTACACGCGTCATGTCCACGACGTCTACCGCTATGTCCTCGCGGTCCTGCGGAATCCGGCCGATGCGGAGGACGCTACTCAGGCGACGTTCCTCAACGCCTACCGGGCATTCCGGCGCGGCGACCGGCCCGAGCTCCCGCGCAACTGGCTCCTCAAGATCGCCCACAACGAGTGCCGGCAGCGGTTCCGGATGCTGTCGCGGCGGCCCAAGGAGGTCGTCTGGGACGAGCGCGTCTCGGCAGCGCCGGTCGACGAGTCCGTGCCGACGGCCGACGAGATCCGCCAGGCGCTCGGTCACCTGAGCTTCAACCAGCGCTCAGCGCTGGTCATGCGCGAGCTCGAGGGCCGCACGTACCGCGAGATCGGCGAGATCCTCGACCTGTCCGTCTCCGCGGTCGAGACCCTGATCTTCCGCGCCCGGAGCGCGCTGCGCGAGCAGCTGGAGGGAGGCCTGACCTGCGGCGAGGCGGAGGCCACGCTCTCCAAGCGGCTCGACGGGACACTCGCGCCGGCGGAACAGCGCGCCCTGCGCGCGCACCTCCGGGAGTGCCCCGAATGTGCAACGCTCGAGCGCAAGCAGCGCGCGCAGCGCGCGGCGCTGAAGCGCCTCGGCGTCGTCCAGCTCCCGCCGTCGCTGACGGGATTCTTCGGTGGCGGAGCCGGCTCGACGGTCGGGGGGATCGTCGCCGGCTCCGGCGTCGCGGCCAAGGCCGCAGCAATGGTTGCGGCCGGCGTGCTTGCCGGCGGCGTCGGCCACCAGGCGGTCGAGGCGGTGGCGGCCGGCGAGCCGAACCGCACGGAACTGCCGCGGCTCGAGAAGGTGCCGAGCGCCTTCCCGAAGCTCTACGCCTCTGTTGCCGGCATTGGAGCCGCCGGCAGCTCCAAGCAGGCCGGACTCGACGCCGCCGCGTCGTTCGGCCCGGTCGATGCGTCGGTCGTCCGAGCCGCCGTCGGCAAGGCGCTCGCCCGGCGGCGTGCAGGAGGCTCGACGTCCCAGCCGTCCGCCGGAGCCGCAGGGCAGAGCTCGGGCGAGCCAGCCGCGGCGACGACACCGCCGGCAAGCACGCCGCAGCCGGTCCGTGCCGTCGTGGAAACGGCGAAGACCGTCGTCAAGGAGGTCCCGAAGCTGCCGCTGCCGCCTCCGCCTCCGGTCGAGGTCCCGGACCCGCCGGTCTCACTCCCGCCGGTGCCGCCGCTCCCGCCGGTTCCGCCGCCGCCGGCGCTGCCTCCGCCGCCCGCGCTGCCTCCGCCGCCCGCGCTGCCTCCGCCGCCTGCGCTGCCTCCGCCTCCGCCGATCCTCCCGGGCACAGGGGGCTAGGGCTCCGCACAGCGGCAGTCGCGAGTCCTCGCGGGCATCGCAAGTCCTGGGGTCGCGCGGCATCGATTAGGCATGAGCCTCCTGACGCGGCATCAGGAGCGGGCCTTGGAATGGCTGTACGGGCGCCCGACCTGTCACCAGGCCGAGCGCCTCATCTCGCGAGATCTGGATGGACAGCTGTCCCTCTCCGAGCGGAACCTGTTGCGAGCGCACCTGCGGTTCTGTGCGGACTGTGTCCGCTTTGAGCGTCTGCAGATCCACAGCCGCGCCGCCCTGCGCTCGTTCGAGCCGGCTCGGGTCCCTGACAGCCTCAGGCCCGATAATCTCGGTCGATGGGAATCATCAACAGGAGAAATGCCGTCCTCGGCTGGGCGACCTGGCAGCTCGGGAAGGCGGCAGCGAAGCAGAAGGCGAAGCAATCGCTGAAGCCGGATGACAGCCGTCGCCCAGGGAAGGGCATGGTCGTCGGAACGCTTGCGGCGGCCGGCGGAGCGCTCTGGTTCTGGCGCCGCCGGCGCGGCGACAGCGACGGCGACAGCGAGAGCGAGTAGCCCTCGCTGCCGCCGCTGTAGCTCTGGAGCTAGGAGGGCGTTGCCGTCCGCACGCGGACGAGCCGCCGCGTGGAGATGCCGGCGAGGAGCGTGTCGCCTTCCTTCCGGGCCCGGATGAACTTGACCATCGAGCCGCCGCGCACGAGGCGCAGGAACCTGGTCGGCTGGAGCTGGAGCGTGGCAAGTCCGTCGACATTCGTCCGCACTTCCGGCGGAGCCTGGATCCATCCGAGCGGAACGCCGGTGACCAGCACGATCGCGTCACGGACGACGTAGCCGCGCGTGTCGGTCACGCGGAAGCGGCCCGTGTACGGATTGCGCGAGCGGAGGACGCTCGGCACGAACTCGACGCCCGAGATGACGAGCCGGTTCGGAAGCCGAACGCTCGACGCCGGGATCGAGTAGCGGCCGTCGGCGAGGCGCGTCGCGCCCTCCGGCGGCGTCACGACGGCGGTCGGCTGCGAGCTCGCAGTCGTCGATCCGGACTCGTCCCTGGCGGTGACGTTGATGCGCAGCCGGTTGTTCACGTCCGAGGTCTGGACCGCATAGGTCCGGCCGGTCGCGTCGGCGAGATTGGCGCAGTTGAGGCCGTTCCCGTCGCAGCGCTGCCACTGGTACGTGTACGTGATCGGGTCGGTGCCCGTCCACGTGCCGTCACTGGCTGTCAGCGTCTCCCCGTCTCTCGCCGTCCCCGAGACGGAGGGAGGTGTCGTGTTGGCCGGGACGACGTTCGCCTGGGCGTCGGCGAAGCCGGCCAGGGCAGCCAGCGCGGTCAGGGCAGACGCGGCCGCGGCGGCCCCGAGAATCTGGAGCGTCTTCATCAGCTTGTATCCCCCTTCTCTTGCATCGGTGTCCGATGAATTGCAAGGGATACCCCGTAGGTTTGAGGTGAATCCTCGGAGTCGGTAAGGATTGTCTGAACACGATGAAGAGGAGGGTGGGCATGAGGGTGGAGAAGTCCGTGACAGCGGTCACATGGATCCCGTCGGAGGCGATCGAAGGGATGCCGAAGCTTCCCTTCGAGCTGGGGATGACGTCGTACGACGATCCGCCGCCCGACCGGCTCGGATCCGGCGAGCTCGAGCGTCTCCGCGACGAGGACGGCTTTCGCGAGGCGAACGAGCTCAGCGCCTGGATCGAGGTCGACGACGGCAAGATCGTCGACTCCGGCTACTCCGGCGGCGCCCACATCGGAACGACGCACGTGAAGGTCGGCCCGAAGACGCTCTCCTTTCCCGGCGTCGGCTATCCGCTGCTCCAGACCGAGCCCGAGGTCGGGCCTGACTGGGTCAAGTTCGTGCAGAGCGCCGGCGGCCGGATGGGGCTCCCGGCGCCACGGCGCGTGAGTGGGAAGCCGTACTTCCAGGTCGCGTCGGCGTCGGCGTGGACGACGCTCCAGCTGATCATCTACGCGGACGGGACCTCGAAGCACCGCCTCATCGGCGCCTCTCCCTTCCCGAGGCACTGGATCTACGACGACAGCGGAACACTCGTCGACAAGAGCGGCGAGATCGACTTCGAGCGGTGGTGGCGCGAGTCGTTCGGCCCGAACACGCCGTGGGGCGGGGACGACTCGCCAACGCTCGTCGCCGCCGTGGAATCGGAGCTCGAGCGCCAGCTGTCCAAGATCGTCATGGCCGACTCCAAAGTGCTACCGCGACACAAGCTGACCAAGGGCGAGACGCTCGTCGAGCAGGACGAGCCGGGCACGAACATGTTCCTGATCCTCGACGGGATGCTCGACGTGGAGGTCGACGGCGAGGTCGTCGCCGAGGTCGGGCCCGGCGCGATCGTCGGCGAGCGCGCCTCGATCGAGGGCGGGATGCGAAGCGCGACGCTACGGGCGGCGACGAACGTTCGCGCCGTCGCGATCCCGGCGAGCTCGCTCGACACGGGCGAGATCGTGGCCCTTGCGTCGACGCACCGGCAGGAGCTGTCGTAGAGAGGGTCGCGCTTGTCACGGGGGCCGGCACAGGGATCGGCAGGGCGATCGCGGAGCGGCTCTCGGCCGACGGGCTCTCGATCGGGTTCGCGACGCACAGGCGAGGAGACGAGGAGCGGGCGGTCTACGAGGAGCTCGCCACGCGCGGGCCGGTGCACTGGGTGGACGGCGACCTGTCTGATGCGGCCGTCCCTGCGCGGCTCGTGCACGAGGTCGCGGAGCACTTCGGGCGGCTCGACGCGCTCGTCAACAACGCCGGGACGACGGTCTCGAAGCCCGCTCTCGAGCTGACCGCAGACGACTTCGACTCCGTGTTCGCAGTCGACGTGCGCGCGGCCTTTCTCGCCGCCCAGGCGGCGGCGAGGGCGATGGGCGAGCGGGGCGGCGTGATCGTGAACATCACGAGCGTGCACGAGCACGTCCCGCGGCCCGGCTTCGCGCTCTACGCGCCGGCAAAGGCCGCGCTCGGGATGCTGACGCGGTCACTGGCGCTCGAGCTCGCGCCGACGATCCGGGTCGTCTCGGTCGCGCCGGGCGCAATCGACGTCGAGCGAAACGAAGGCGACGCCGAGCGGCTCAGGCCGGAGATCCCGCTGCAGCGGGCAGGCCGTCCGGAGGAGGTCGCGTCACTGGTCTCGTGGCTGGTCTCGGACGAGGCGGAGTACGCGACAGGCGCGAGCTTCCTGCTGGACGGCGGCCTGGCCCAGCAGGTCGTCGAGCGCTAGCGGCCGGCTACGCGCCGCCGAGGTGCGGGGCGAGTGCGATCCAGTCGCGCATCGAGACCTCTGACTGCGAGTCCTCGAGGATGTTCCGGATGAACGTGTTTCGCTCGAACATCGGGTTCTTTTTCAGGACCGAGAGGTGGTGGCGCCGGACGCCCTCGGCGAGCCGCTGGAACTTGAAGAACGCCGGTTTCCGCAGCCCGCCGGCCGACACGAGACCCGACTGCCAGCCGGTCGTCCGCCTTTCGTCCCGGACGAGGAACCAGAGCAGCATGTCGATCCGCGGGTTCCGCCTCGCGATCGTGTACGCCTCGTGCATGTACGTCGCCTGACGGTCCCAGGTCACTCCGAAGATGCGATCGGGCGGGCTCGTCTCGTAGCCGTACTCGGTGATCCAGATCGGCTTCTCGCCGTAGAGGATCGTGACCTCGTCGATCAGCTTGCCGATGTTGGCGAACGTGATCGCGCGCGGGTTGCGCGGCTTCGCGGCCGGACGGAACTTCGGGTCGCCGGCGTACGGGTGGTGCGCGTAAGCGTCGAAGTTCCGCATCCCAGCCGCCTTCGCGGCGCGTAGGAACCCGATCGGGGAAGTGGACGGGCGCTTCGTCGCCGGCGCATTGTTTCCGCGCGCCGCGGTCACGCCGCAGGCGACCTTCTGCCCGCGCAGCAGCGTCAGGTGGACGCCTTCGTAGATCGCGTTGCAGATCCGCGCGTAATCGCGGGCTGACTGAATCACCCAGCGCCCGTTGATCCTCCGCCACTGCGGCTTCAGGCCGAGGGGCAGGTTCGGCTCGTTCCAGGCCGTCCAGAGCGAGACCCGCGGCAGGACGACGCCGTCCGGCCGCCGGTACCGGCCGCTGTAGCGGAACGCGGCCGCGTACGCGAACTCGCGCAAGCGCTTCATGTTCTGCGGCGCCTTGTTCTGCGGCTCGCCGCCGTTTGCCCACCATGGGGTGCCGAAGATCGTGAAGACGACGCGGACGCCGCGCGCCGAGGCGGCGATCACCGCGGCGTCGTAGCGATCCCACTCGTACGCCCGATCCTCGGGGTTCGTCCCGTTGTCGGGCCGCTCGCGGGCGACGCCGAGGATGCCGCCCCAGAAGAGGTTCACGCGCACGATCTGGGGTCGCAGCGTCTGGAGGGTCTGGGAGAAGCGCGGCGTGTTCCCGATCGCCTCCGTCGTGTCCACGAGCCCGAGCTGGAGCCAGTTCGACGCGCTCGCCGGCGCTACCACCACAAAAGCGGCAAGCAACACCACGACTGTCATGCGACGCATCACAAGAGAACGTATCGAGCCGGTGTTAGGACAGCTTGAAGCGGGTAGGACGGCAGTTCAATAGTGCCGACGAAAGGAGAGACGCATGGGCGAGATCAAGAAGTCGATCGAGGTCGAGGTTCCGGTCCAGACCGCGTACAACCAGTGGACGCAGTTCGAGGAGTTCCCGCAGTTCATGGAGAACGTCGAGTCGGTCACGCAGCTCGACGCCACTCACCTCCGCTGGGTCGCCGAGTTTGGCGGCAGACGCGAGGAGTGGAAGGCGGAGATCACCCACCAGGAGCCCGACAGCCACATCGCGTGGCGCTCGATCGAGGGCAAGGAGAACGCGGGCGAGGTCCGGTTCGACAGCCTTGGTGACGACCGGACGCGGATCCAGGTGATCATGACCTGGGAGCCGGAAGGCTTCGTCGAGGCGGCGGCCGAGAAGATCGGGCGAGACGAGAGTGCGGTCAAGGCCGACCTCGAGCGCTTCAAGGAGCTGGTCGAGAACCGCGGCGTCGAGTCCGGCGCCTGGCGCGACCAGGTCGTCGAAGGCGACCGAGTCGACAGCTAGAGCTGAGCCGCGGGCGGGCCGGCAGGCGCCGGCTCGCCCACAGGCCGCAGGAAGAGCAGGACCGACGCGATCAGCGTCCAGAGCTGGCAAGCCGACGATCACGCCGAGCCAGCCGATCGGGAAGACGACGAGGATCAGCGCCAGCGCCAGGCTGAGCCACGCGAACCAGCGCGGGAGAGCTCCATACCGGAGGATGACGAGCGCGGTCGCCGCGGTCAGCGGAATCGCGAACAGCTCCACACCGCCGAAGAACGCATCGCCCACGTGCACGAGCGCGTCCGTCGAAGTCTCGGACGTATCGTCCACGTCGAACGCCGCCTGCGCCTGCGGGAAGTACGTGAACATCATCGAGATCGCCGTGGCGATGCCGCTCCCGAAGGCGATCGTCGCGAGTCGGCCGGTGCCGCCCTCGGCGGCGAAGAGCACGGAGCGCAGGCTGCCGAGCATCCAGACGAAGAGGACGACGCCGAGACCGAAGACGAAGGCGCCGGCGATGATCGCCGTGTCGTTCTTCTCGACCCAGGCGACAAACGCTGCGGTGTCCTTGCCCTCGGGCCGATCGTCTTTTTCGAGCAGGAACGTGCCGACGATCCAGAGCACGACGGCGCCGACTCCCGTCAGCGGCGCATAGCGCTCCCAGTTCATCGCCACGAATATGGCGGGCGGGTCGGACGCCGAGCACGGGTGCGCACTCGCATCATGATGCTATGGTGCGAAGATGGCGAAGGCCCGGACAACCGTAACGCTGGACGAGCGCGTCCTCCGTGCCGTGCGGATCAAAGCCGCGCGAACGGGCCGGCGGGACAGCGACGTGATCGAGGAGGCACTCCGGCGTGAGCTCGGTCTCGAACTGCTCGACCGCATCTGGGAGACGGCCGACCTGGACGAGGACGAGGCGATGCAGCTCGCCGTCGAGTCACAGCACGAGGCCCGTCGCGCCTAGCGCGTGAGGGTTGTCCTCGACGCGAACGTTCTCGTCTCGGCTGTCCTTTCGCGAAGCGGCGCTCCGGCGGCCCTGCTCGCCGCCGCCATCGAGGCCGAGATCGAGCTCGTCGTGTGTCCGGCGCTGCTCGAGGAAACGTCGCGCGCGCTCGGGCGCCCCAAGCTCCGTTCTCGCATCGCCTCGGCGGATTCCGAGCGCCTGCTCGAGCTCCTTCGCGAGCTGGCCGACGTCGTGGCCGATCCCGAGGCTCCTCCACCCATTCAGTCGTCGGATCCCGCGGACGACTACCTCCTGGCCTTGGCGGCCAGGGAGCAGGTACCGCTGGTGTCCGGAGACGCACACCTGCTCGCCCTGAGCGAACGCGCTCCGGTGTTCTCACCGCGCGAGTTCCTGGAGGGGCTCCGCGAATGAGAGCGGAGCCGGCGGACCCGAACAGCCCGCCGGCTCGCCGGCTTCAGACGCGAATGAGCTCCCGCTCGGGCTCGCGCTCCGGCTCGGGCTCGACCTCCGGCTCCGAGTCGGCGCGGACCTCGATCGTGCGCGGCTCGACGTCTTCGCGCCGCTTCTCGTCCAGGAGAAGCTGCCACTCCTCCAACGTCATGTGGTGGCACATGCGGCGCTCACCTCCTCGCCTCAACAGTAGCGCCTGACCGAGCGCTACTTGTGCGGCTGTTCCTTCAGCTCCCGCTCGAGCTCGTCGAGCGCCGAGCGCAGGATCTGGATCCGCTCCAGCACCGGAACCGCCTCGCCGGGGGCCAGTGACTCGCGCCGCTCGAGCTCCCGCGCCTCCTCGAGCGAGTTCAGCACGATCCCGATGAAGACGTTGATGACGACGAAGGCGGCGACGAGGATGAAGCTGACGAAGAAGACCCACGACCACTGGTGGATCGCCATCCCGGCGTCCATGTACTGCGGGAAGTCCTCGAGCGTCAGCATCACGAAGAGGCTCAGCATCGCCTCGCCGATCGTGCCCCAGTCGTCCGGGAGCTCGTCGCCGAAGAGCTGCCAGCCGACCATCCCGTAGACGAACAGGATCAGCGTCGTCAGGATCGCCATCGAGGCGAGCGGCGGCAGGCTGCGGATGACAGCGGTGATGAGGATCCGGACGTCGGGGAGGAGGTGGACGACCCGGACGATCCGCGCCAGCCGCGCGAGCCGCAGGATCGTCGTGTTGTTCTGCAGGCCAGGGACGAACGCGAGCGAGACGGCGAGGAAGTCGAAGACGTTCCAGCCCTCGCGGAAGTAGTCCCACGGCCGCGGGAAGTAGGACGCGATGCGAAGACTGATCTCGACGGCGAAGATCACTAGGCAGAGCGCATTCAGCAGGTCGAGCAGGTCGCCGTACTCGCGCTCGAGCCCGGGGTAGGTCTGCAGTCCGAGAATGAGGGCGTTCGCGAGGATCACCGCGACGATCACGGCAATGAACACCGGCGAGTCGACGAGTCGTCGGAGCGGCGCCATCGGCGCGGAATCTAGATGTCGAGCCGGTGGACACGAGTGCCCACCGGCTCGTCGTTTGCTCTACGCCTGGGCGCCGGCCATCTGTGCCGCCCACTCTTCGGAGCGCTTCTGCATCTCCTCTGGCGAGACGTCCTCGATGTGCGTGGCGATGGTCCACGAATGACCGAAGGGGTCCTGGACGGAGCTGAGGCGGTCGCCCCAGAACATGTCGTCAGGCTCCATCAGCGACGTCGCGCCGGCGTCGATCGCCTGCTTGTAGGCGGCGTCTGTGTCGTCGACGTAGGTCATGATGCTGACGCTCGTTCCGCCGAGCTCCTTCGGCGGCTTCGTGCTCGCCTGCGGGAACGGGTCGGAGAGCATGATCACCGAGTCGCCGATCTCGAGCTCCGCGTGCATGATCGATCCACCCGGGCCGGCCTGGCGGCCGCGCTCCTTGGCGCCGAATGCGCGCTGGTAGAAGTCGATCGCGGCCGACGCATCGTCGACGGCGAGATACGGCTGGAGGGTGCTGTAACCCTCGGGGACAGGCTGCGGCATGTGCCTACCTCCACGGTTGGGGTCGACACCCAGACTAGCGAGGGATTCGCGGCATGCTCTAGAAAGCAACCCACCCGACGTGCTTGACTCTGTGAGCCTCATCCCTCAGCCCAGAAAGCGCCCCTCGCACCTGACTCGGCCCCGGATCATCGTGCTCGCCATTGCGGTCGCCGCAGCCGCTGTGGGCTGGCTGCTGAACTACCTTTTCGTCGCGGACCAGTCCCGCGCCGGGCTGCTCGCGCTTCCCATCTGGCTCGTCGCCGGCGCCGCGGTCGGATGGCTGGCGATCCGCTGGCGCGAGCGGTCGAGAGACCAGCGACTGGCCGAGAGCCGGCTGGGCGCAGTCGGCGCTGCCTCGACGGACGCGATCCTGCGCGTCGATGCCGACGGCGTCGTCGCGGGCTGGAGCGCCGGCGCGGAGGCGCTGTACGGCTACGAGGCCGACGCGATCATCGGCCGCCCACTCGCGGACCTGCTCGGGACAGACGAGTCGGACCGTGTCGCCGATGCCATCCGCGAAGGCGAGCGGCTGGACGAGGTAAGCGAGCAAAGGAGCCGTCAAGGCGACGTCTTCACCGCCGCGATCACGACGATCCCGAACGCTGACCCGCCCGAGGCGATCGTCGTCGCCCGAGACGTGGGTGAGGTGGGAAGGCGCACGCGCGACCTTCGCAACGCCGAGGCGGCCGAGCGCTCGCTCAGGGAGCACCTGCCGGTCGTCACCTACGTCCGGTCTTTCGAGGGCCGCGAGATGACCTTCGTCAGCCCCCAGATCGACCGACTCGTCGGCTACACCGCCGACGAGTTGCTCGCTGATCCCGGCCTCTTCTCCCGGCTCGTGCACCCGGACGACCGGGACGAGGTCCTCGCCGAGCGGGACGCCGTGGACGCTGCGAAGCCCCTCCGCCTGAGCTACCGCATGCTCGCGCGCGACGGGCGCGTCGTCTGGGTGCGGGAGGAGGCCGTCGCGGTGCTGGACGAGTCGGGCCGGCCGCTCTCCATCCAGGGGTATCTGCTCGACGTCGGCGAGCGGAAGGCGGCAGAGGACCAGGCGAAGGAGCTTCGAACCGCGGAGGCCGTCACCGCCGAGGAAGCGCGAGACCGCCAGCGGAAGATCGAGTTCGTCGCCGAGGCCGCGTCGGTGCTGGCCTCATCGCTCGACGTCAGCTCGACGGTGGGAGAGGTTGCGGTGCTTGCGACCCGCGCCCTCGCCGAGTGGTGCGTCGTGGACGTGCTCGCGGACGACGGCAGCCTCACCCGGTACGCAGTGGCCGGTGGCGATCCCCCGGCGGCGGCGATCGAGCCGGCTCCCGAGCCCGACCCGGCCGTCCGCGAGGTGATCCGGAATCGCCGGCCGGAGCTCACGGCGACCCACATGCGTCTGCCGCTTGCCTCGGGTGGCCGGCGGGCGCTCGGGGCGCTCACGCTCGTGGCCGGCGAGCGCGCCGCCCCGTACGAGAGCACCGATCTCCCCTGGGGCCGTGCGGTTGCGGGGATGATCGCGGTCGCGATCGACAACTCCCGGTTGCACGCAGAGGTCGAGGCCCGCTCGGACGCGAACCAGGTGCTCACCCACGTCGGTGAGGGCGTCTTCCTGGTCGACCGCGCCGGCGTCGTCCGCCTCTGGAACCCGGCGTCGGCCGCGATCACCGGCGTTGCGGCGGAGGCGGCGGTCGGTACGCCCGCTTCGGACGCGATCCCGGACTGGCACGAGCTCTCCGCCCGGGTTCCCCTCGGCACCGCTTCGGAGCCTGTGCGCCCCTCGACACTCCCGCTGGACACAGTGCTCGGCGAGCGCTGGATCTCGATCTCCGGCGTGGAGTTCTTCGGCGGCACTGTCTACGCGTTACGGGACATCACCGAGGAGCACCGGCTCGACGAGCTCAAGGCGGAGTTCATCGCCACCGCTTCGCACGAGTTGCGCACGCCCCTGGCGGCCGTGTACGGCGCGGCTCAGACGCTCAGCCGGCACGACTTCGCTCTCGACGAGGCCGGCCGCGCGCGCTTCATCACGCTCATCGTCGACGAGTCCGACCGGCTGGCCACCATCGTCAACCAGATCCTGCTCGCCAACCAGCTCGAGGTCGGGCGGGTCGACCTGGAGACGGAGCCGTTCGACGGCGCCGACATGGTCGAGCGGGTGGTCGAGTCGGCGAAGATCCACGCGCCCTCAGACATCACATTCAACGTCCGGGTCGCGGACGGCGTCCCGCCGGTCGCCGCGGACAAGGATCGCGCCCGGCAGGTGCTGGTCAATCTGGTCGAGAACGCCGTGAAGTACTCGCCGGGCGGAGGCACGATCGAGGTCGGCCTGGAGGCTGCGGACCGCTCGGTGCGGTTCAGCGTCGTCGACGAGGGCATAGGCATTCCCAGCCACGAGCAAGCCCGGATCTTCGAGAAGTTCTATCGCCTCGACCCCAACCTCACCACGGGCATCGGAGGAACCGGCCTCGGGCTCTACATCTGCAGCGAGCTCGTCGAGCGCATGGGCGGGAGCATCTGGCTCGAGTCGGAGGAGGGCAAGGGCTCGACGTTCTACTTCCAGCTCCCGAGCACAACGGCTCGACCGGCCCGGCTGAAGCTCGCCGAGAGCGAGCAGGCCGCCGGCTAGACCTCTCCGGCCGGGTTCCGTCGACGAGCGCTTGCGTCGTACCCGGCTCTCGGCGTTCCGATGTGCGGCCGGTGGTTACTGCTCGCTCCTGGATCGCGTCGCGTTCCGAATGTCGCCGGCCTCAGACCGATGAGAGGGTCAGCCTCGCCTGCGCCAGCGTTCGGGAATGCCCCCTGAGCTTGTAGCCCTATGGGCCAGTGTTCCGCAATGCACCCTGAGCTTGGCACGGCCCCGTCTCCTTTAAGCTGCGGCCGGTGACCGAGCACGCCGCCGCGACCCTCACCGTTCGACCTCTGACTCCGGAGACGTGGGACGCGTTCGCGGGCCTCGCGGAACGACACAACGGCGTGTGGGGCGGTTGCTGGTGTACGTGGTTCCACACCTTCCACGCCGAGAAGGAGTTCTCGTACGACGCCAATCGAGCACTCAAGGAGCGACTCGTCCGCGAGGGCCGAGCCCACGCCGCGCTGGTCTTCGACGGCGACGTCGCCGTCGGGTGGTGCCAGTTCGGAAGCCCGGACGAGCTGAAGAACATCAAGCACCGCAAGGAGTACGAGGCCGAGCTCGACAGCCTGCCGGACTACCGCCTGACGTGCTTCTTCGTCGACAAGCGCTACCGGCGCGCCGGCGTCTCGGCCCTGGCGCTCCAGGGCGCGCTGGACCTGATCGCCAAGGCTGGCGGTGGCGTGGTGGAGGCCTATCCCCAGGACACCGGCGGCAAGAAGATCACGGCGTCGTTCCTCTACAGCGTCACCCGCAGCCTGTTCGAACAAGCCGATTTCAGCTACGTGCGGCCCAAGGGCAAGAACCACACCGTGATGCGGACGACGATCGACCCGGCCCGGTAGCCGGGAACGCGCTAGGCGGCTTGGGCAAGATCACCCGTTCGAAGTCGTCGACGCTCGGCTGGGCGAGCGTACTGTCGCTCGAGAGCCAGTCGGGGATAAAGACAACTCTGTAGTTACGCGACGGATGCCGCTGCGTGCGACGCCCGCTGATGTTCGCGGGTGGCCGTCAGGGTGCTGGGGTGAGGCCGTGGCGACCCATCACTGCTGCGATCGCCGCGAGGTCGGGCGGCCGCCGCCGGCCGCCTCGAGAATGGCGGCCACCTCGCGAAAGAAGTCAGGGCCGAGAATGCCGGGCGTGACGATGGCCAGCGCCGGCGGCGGGTCGTCGAGGAGCACACGGTCCCTCTACGAGCGGCACGGCTTTCGCTATCTCCGCCCCAAGGGGAAGAGGAACTGTGCAATGCGCAGGGTTGTGCCTTGAGAGTGGGCGAGCTACTGGTCGCCGGAGCGCAGTCGAGGATTGCCGAAGGCTCAACCGCCGGGATCATGCCGAGCCGCGCTACGGGCCGAGAAGGTCGTTGGTGCTAGGCCCTGGCCGCGCCGAAGCGGCGAATCCTACGAACCGGCATCCTTCTGGCGCCGCACCGGCGGCGTCGGCACCGACCAGCTCCAGAAGGTGTGGCCGCGCTCGCAGCGGTACTCGCGGTACCGCGTGAACAGGCGGGCATTGCCGGTCGGGGACGCCGGAGCCTGGCAGATGGTGCAGCGCCGGCCCCCCGTGCTCATGTGCGCACCCTACTCGCGCCGGCCCTAGGCACGGCGCGCGATCCAGGTCGCGCTCAGAGCGGAGGCGTCGACCGGACGCTCGGAGTAGCCGTCCCGGACCGCAGTCACTTCGAATCCCGCGTCGACTAGCGAGGACCGCATGTCGGCGGCCCGATGGAAGTACTGCCGGTGTTGCTCGCTGAAGGCGCCGCCGCCGTACAACGGAACGACCTCGATGCGCGTGTCGCAGGTACGCGAGCGGGTGTCGACGACGCTGCTGATCTCGAACCGGTGCTCAGCCTGCTCGCCGTGCACCACGGGTTGGGAGGCCGTGAACGCCATCATCGCGTCCGTGTGCACGTCGAAGACGAGCCATCCGGCCGGGCGGACGCGAAGGGACAGGGCGGCGAACGTCGAGCGGAGATCGGCCGGAGTGAGGTAGTTAAGGCCGTCAAAGGTGCAGACCGCGGCGTCGTATACGCCTTCGACGGCCAGTGCGGGAAGCGTCGATCGTACGAGCCGCACCTCCGACCCGACCCGTCGACGGGCGCGGGCGAGCATCGCCTCGGAACCATCCAGGCCGACCACCTGGTACCCCAGCGCAGCCAGCTCGCCGGCGAGCAGCCCGGTGCCGCAGCAGACGTCGAGCACGTTGTGCACGCCGTGCTCGTCATCGCTCCAGAGCTCGTGGAGGAAGAACGCCCAGGCGCCATGGCAGGGATCGACGACGATCTCGTCATAGACCCCCGCCAGCCTGGTGTACGCCTCGACCTGGCCCACGCGCCCCGGAATAACCGCCGGCGCTAGATTCCCAGCAGTTTCGCCTTCGCCGCGGCGAACTCCTCGTCCGTGAGCACTCCCTGGCTGTGGAGCTGGGCCAGGTTCTGCAATTCCGCCGTCTTGTCGTCCACGGGGGGAGCCTGCTGTGCCGGCTGCTGCGCCGTCTGCTCGTCGTAGGCCGCCTGGTCGTCCTCTGCCCACCGCGCGTTCTGCCGGCGCGCCACGCGGCCGGACACGGCGGTCGCGGTCCCGGCGACGACGGCCGTCCTTGCCGCCATGCGCACTAGTCCCATTTCGTCTCCTCTGTTCGGTGGTGGACGCTTACTCGGCCGCAAGCGCAGCGTTGACGACCTCAGCGGGGATTCGGATCGAGTCGATCAGCACGGCGTCCGCGGCCTCGAGCGCCGAGACCACCTTCCTGGCCCACACGTTCTCGAACGCGACCAGCAGCGCCGAGCTGTTGGCGGGCAGGTCCTCGCTGACCTCGTCGGCATCCTCCTCGTTGAGCGAACCGGGCTCGGTGATGTCGATCTCCGCGAAAGCGGCGCCCTCCTGGTCGAGATCCTCGATCGCGAGCGTCGTCACGACGCCGTCCTCGTCCTTCATCACGAAGAGCAGGTCGAGGACGCGGATCGTCCCGTTGTCCACGAGCTCTCCGATCGCGGGTGCTATCCGGCCGGTGAACTTGTTGCCGGGGAAGCCAATGATGTAGACGTCGACGGGGCCGACTTCCATAGTCTCTCCTTCGTTGGGGCTAGACGGAGCCTAACCATTGTGGGGTTGGGCGGGCCTCAGAATCCTCCAGTTGACGAGCTGCGCCACAGCGTCGATTACATCATCGCGAATCGCCGCTTCTCTTCATCCCAAAGGGTTGAAAGGCTCGAATCCTTCGCTGCCTTTTGCGCAAGCGCCGCGTCAGGCGCTCCTCGGGGAGGGGCGGCCCTCCCTCCCGCGCCTCCTCACGCCTGGGGAGAGGTCGGAGCGGCAGGACGACGAGAAGCGCACCGAGCTGCGCGCTCGATGTTCATTGTTCGGCTTCGGGCTCCGTCTCTTGGAGCAACATTGCGAGAACGAACCAGGTCAGCAGCCCGAAGACGATCGCTCCGCTCGCGCCGAAGATCGTGAACTGCTCCTTGACGTTTCTCGAGATCACGTACGACGTGACGAGCCAGCCGAGCGCCCAGGCCGGTGGGTTCGCTACCGCCCACCAGAACGCGCCAGAGACCCCGTGTCGCGCAAGCACCAGCGCCTGCAACACGCCAACACCGACCCCCGTGACAGCACCCATGAGGACGATGTCACCTCGGCCTATTCCGTAATCGACCAGCGCAGCGCCGGCGGTCAGGCCCGCGGCCAATCCGAGCGTCGTCGCCGCGACCCAGAGCCACGAGATCCACCGCCGGAGGGCGAACCACTCTGCTGCACCGATAACCACGCCCGTGATGAGACCCCCGACGAGCGCCGTCCCCACGGAATCGACTCCATCCACGGCGAGGTCGGCGAGAAGCCCACCGATCGGAAAGCTGACCAGAATCGCAACCGGCCATAGCCAGATCTGACGTGCGACAGGCCACCAGTTGTCCCGGTTGTCCGTCACGCTAGCTCGGCTTGGCCGGGACGAACCGCTTGACGAAGTCGAGCGCGGTCTGCGCGACCTCCTGCCAGCCGTGGTCGATGGTCAGCGCGTGGCCGCGGTTGGGCATCTGCTTGATCTCGGTGACGCCCGGGTTGCGCTTCTGCCGTTTGTAGGCGGCGTTGGCGATCGCCCAGGGAACCGTGTGGTCCTTCTCCCCGTCGAGGATCAGCAGCGGGCCCCGATCGGGGTTCTTCGTGTCGACCTTCGACTCGGTCCGGGGGTTGAGGTTGGCATTGGCCATCTGGGCCAGAGCGATCCCCGACCCGGCCACGTGGTAGGTGTCGTAAAGGCGCTTCGCCTCGTCCTCATCGAGCGCGTTCGCCCAGCCGTATTTGAACTGGTCGAAGGTGAGCGTGATGGCGCGGCCTCGATACCGGGGGTTCAACAGGAAGGGTCCAGCCGTCTTGAGCGTGGAGAGGGGCAGCGGCAGGACGCCGCGAAACACGCCCGGGTCGATGGCAACCGTGGCTGCCGAGAGCCCACGGCCGGCGAGCATCTGGGCGAACAATCCGCCGGTCGAGTGCCCCATCACGGCGGGCTTCTTCTCGAGCTTGCCGATCACGTCGGCCGTGTGGTCGGCAACCTGCTTCAGCGTCTTGTTGGCGAGGACGTCCGGGTTCGCCCGCGCCTCTTCAACTGTTTCCGGATCGTCTGGCCAGTCCGGCGTCAGCGGCGCGTAACCGGCCTGCTTGAAAAGGTCCGCCCAGTTTGCCCAGCTGCTCGGCAGCAGCCAGAGGCCGTGGATGAAGACGACCGGAGTGGTGCCGGAGGCGTTTGCCGCTTCGATCTCCCTGCTCTCCCGCTCCGAAATGGACGCCATGCCGAACTCCTCTCGGTCGCAGTAGAAGGTCATCCGACCCTAGCGAACCGACGACGAGCTCATCCACGAGCTGGTAATCGCCCTGAAGGAGTGGGCTAGACTCGCCGCCGTGGCGCCTCCGGCGTAGTTGATCCCGCCTCTCTGACCTGTCAGCCGCACATCCGTGCGGGCTGACGTGGACTGCCTGACAGGCACCGGCCGTCGGTGGCATCCGTGGCGGCCGGCGACGAGATCAACGAAGGAGGAAACGTGGTCACTGAAGCACGCCTTGAACGTCTCGTGTCCGGGCTGGCACCCGTCACTCCCGGATGGTTCGTCGTCAACACGGCCGACGCCGCGTGGACCAACAACGAAGCGTATGGCGGCGTCTGCATCTTCGAGTCCGACGAATTCGTGCTCCAGGGTCGGCCCGATCTGACGGCGTACGAGAAGCCGAACGCCGGGTTCACGATCCGCGTCGTGCTGCCGGGGCAACCGTCAGCTCTCTATCACGCCGAGTCGGTCCAGGAGGACTTCCTCATCTTGATGGGCGAGTGCGTGCTCATCATCGAAGACCAAGAGCGGCACCTGCGGGCATGGGACTTCGTGCATTGCCCGCCGATGACCGCGCACGCGTTCGTCGCCAAGGAAACAGGGCCATGCGTGATCCTCGCCACGGGAAACCGGCGCGACGATCTCGAGCGCGTGGACCGACGATCCGAGGTCGCGCTCCGCTACCGCGCGGGAACCGAGATCGATAAGACAGAGCCCGAGCGCAGAGGGCGATGGGAGGTCCAGCGTCCAAGACACTGGGACGAACTCCCATGGGCTGAACAGCCGTAGACATAGGGCACTACAGGCCGAGACCGTCGCCTGGGCCAGCGTTCGGGAATGTCACCCGAGCACTCTCGTTTTCCGCCTGCTCTCGACGACCCGGACTAAGCTCGCGGCTGAAGCCGATGGCCAAGCGCGCAGCACAGATATCCGGAGGGGCGAACCCGGCCGAGGGGGCTTCCTACAAGACCCGCCCGCTCGACGCGTCCACGTGGGGCGCCTTTGCGGAGCTGGTCGAGCGCAACAACGGGGTCTACGGAGGGTGCTGGTGCATCGCCCATCACTCCGAGTACCAACGCGGCGTCAGCGATCCCCGCACTCTGAAGGAGGAGCTGGTCAGGGCGGGCCGCGCGCATGCCGCGCTGGTCTTCGACGAGGACGACCTCGCGCAGGGCTGGTGCCAGTACGGCAGTCCGGAGGAACTCGGGCTCAAGCACCACCGTGAGTACGCGAAGAACCCGCCGCCTCGTGCGCGCTGGCGGATCGCCTGCATCTTCGTCGACAAGGGCCATCGCGGCCGCGGAGTCGCGCGGGCCGGGCTGGAGGGCGCGCTCGCCCAGATCGCCGCCGCCGGCGGCGGTCTCGTCGAGGCGATCTCCGAGGTAACCGCCGGACGGGAGGCTCAAGGCCGGTTCCTGTTTAGCGCGACCGCCGAGCTGTTCGAGCAGTACGGGTTCACGAGGGGACGGCAGGTCGGCAAGCACGCGTGGATCGTGAGCCGCGAACCCTTACGAACCGGCATCCTTCTGGCGCCGCACCGGCGGCGTCGGCACCGACCAGCTCCAGAAGGTGTGGCCGCGCTCGCAGCGGTACTCGCGGTACCGCGTGAACAGGCGGGAATTGCCGGTCGGGACGCCGGAGCCTGGCAGATGGTGCAGCGCCGGCCCCCCGTGCTCATGTGCGCACCCTACTCGCGCCGGCCCTAGGCACGGCGCGCGATCCAGGTCGCGCTCAGAGCGGAGGCGTCGACCGGACGCTCGGAGTAGCCGTCCCGGACCGCAGTCACCTCGAATCCCGCGTCGACTAGCGAGGACCGCATGTCGGCGGCCCGATGGAAGTACTGCCGGTGTTGCTCGCTGAAGGCGCCGCCGCCGTACAACGGAACGACCTCGATGCGCGTGTCGCAGGTACGCGAGCGGGTGTCGACGACGCTGCTGATCACGAACCGGTGCTCACCCTGCTCGCCGTGCACCACGGGTTGGGAGGCCGTGAACGCCATCATCGCGTCCGTGTGCACGTCGAAGACGAGCCATCCGGCCGGGCGGATGCGAAGGGACAGGGCGGCGAACGTCGAGCGGAGATCGGCCGGAGTGAGGTAGTTAAGGCCGTCAAAGGTGCAGACCGCGGCGTCGTATACCCCTTCGACGGCCAGTGCGGGAAGCGTCGATCGTACGAGCCGCACCTCCGACCCGACCCGTCGACGGGCGCGGGCGAGCATCGCCTCGGAACCATCCAGGCCGACCACCTGGTACCCCAGCGCAGCCAGCTCGCCCGCGAGCAGCCCGGTGCCGCAGCAGACGTCGAGCACGTTGTGCACGCCGTGCTCGTCATCGCTCCAGAGCTCGTGGAGGAAGAACGCCCAGGCGCCGTGGCAGGGATCGACGACGATCTCGTCATAGACCCCCGCCAGCCTGGTGTACGCCTCGACCTGGCCCACGCGCCCCGGAATAACCGCCGGCGCTAGATTCCCAGCAGTTTCGCCTTCGCCGCGGCGAACTCCTCGTCCGTGAGCACTCCCTGGCTGTGGAGCTGGGCCAGGTTCTGCAATTCCGCCGTCTTGTCGTCCACGGGGGGAGCCTGCTGTGCCGGCTGCTGCGCCGTCTGCTCGTCGTAGGCCGCCTGGTCGTCCTCTGCCCACCGCGCGTTCTGCCGGCGCGCCACGCGGCCGGACACGGCGGTCGCGGTCCCGGCGACGACGGCCGTCCTTGCCGCCATGCGTACTAGTCCCATTTCGTCTCCTCTGTTCGGTGGTGGTCGCTTACTCGGCCGCAAGCGCAGCGTTGACGACCTCAGCGGGGATTCGGATCGAGTCGATCAGCACGGCGTCCGCGGCCTCGAGCGCCGAGACCACCTTCCTGGCCCACACGTTCTCGAACGCGACCAGCATCGCCGAGCTGTTGGCGGGCAGGTCCTCGCTGACCTCGTCGGCGTCCTCCTCGTTGAGCGAACCGGGCTCGGTGATGTCGATCTCCGCGAAAGCGGCGCCCTCCTGGTCGAGATCCTCGATCGCGAGCGTCGTCACGACGCCGTCCTCGTCCTTCATCACGAAGAGCAGGTCGAGGACGCGGATCGTCCCGTTGTCCACGAGCTCTCCGATCGCGGGTGCTATCCGGCCGGTGAACTTGTTGCCGGGGAAGCCAATGATGTAGACGTCGACGGGGCCGACTTCCATAGTCTCTCCTTCGTTGGGGCTAGACGGAGCCTAACCATTGTGGGGTTGGGCGGGCCTCAGAATCCTCCAGATTTGACGAGCTGCGCCACAGCGTCGATTACATCATCGCGAATCGCCGCTTCTCTTCATCCCAAAGGGTTGAAAGGCTCGAATCCTTCGCTGCCTTTTGCGCAAGCGCCGCGTCAGGCACTCCTCGGGGAGGGGCGGCCCTCCCTCCCGCGCCTCCTTACGCCTGGGGAGAGGTCGGAGCGGCAGGACGACGAGAAGCGCACCGAGCTGCGCGCTCGATGTTCATTGTTCGGCTTCGGGCTCCGTCTCTTGGAGCAACATTGCGAGAACGAACCAGGTCAGCAGCCCGAAGACGATCGCTCCGCTCGCGCCGAAGATCGTGAACTGCTCCTTGACGTTTCTCGAGATCACGTACGACGTGACGAGCCAGCCGAGCGCCCAGGCCGGTGGGTTCGCTACCGCCCACCAGAACGCGCCAGAGACCCGGTGTCGCGCAAGCACCAGCGCCTGCAACACGCCAACACCGACCCCCGTGACAGCACCCATGAGGACGATGTCACCTCGGCCTATTCCGTAATCGACCAGCGCAGCGCCGGCGGTCAGGCCCGCGGCCAATCCGAGCGTCGTCGCCGCGACCCAGAGCCACGAGATCCACCGCCGGAGGGCGAACCACTCTGCTGCACCGATAACCACGCCCGTGATGAGACCCCCGACGAGCGCCGTCCCCACGGAATCGACTCCATCCACGGCGAGGTCGGCGAGAAGCCCACCGATCGGAAAGCTGACCAGAATCGCAACCGGCCATAGCCAGATCTGACGTGCGACAGGCCACCAGTTGTCCCGGTTGTCCGTCACGCTAGCTCGGCTTGGCCGGGACGAACCGCTTGACGAAGTCGAGCGCGGTCTGCGCGACCTCCTGCCAGCCGTGGTCGATGGTCAGCGCGTGGCCGCGGTTGGGCATCTGCTTGATCTCGGTGACGCCCGGGTTGCGCTTCTGCCGTTTGTAGGCGGCGTTGGCGATCGCCCAGGGAACCGTGTGGTCCTTCTCCCCGTCGAGGATCAGCAGCGGGCCCCGATCGGGGTTCTTCGTGTCGACCTTCGACTCGGTCCGGGGGTTGAGGTTGGCATTGGCCATCTGGGCCAGAGCGATCCCCGACCCGGCCACGTGGTAGGTGTCGTAAAGGCGCTTCGCCTCGTCCTCATCGAGCGCGTTCGCCCAGCCGTATTTGAACTGGTCGAAGGTGAGCGTGATGGCGCGGCCTCGATACCGGGGGTTCAACAGGAAAGGTCCAGCCGTCTTGAGCGTGGAGAGGGGCAGCGGCAGGACGCCGCGAAACACGCCCGGGTCGATGGCAACCGTGGCTGCCGAGAGCCCACGGCCGGCGAGCATCTGGGCGAACAATCCGCCGGTCGAGTGCCCCATCACGGCGGGCTTCTTCTCGAGCTTGCCGATCACGTCGGCCGTGTGGTCGGCAACCTGCTTCAGCGTCTTGTTGGCGAGGACGTCCGGGTTCGCCCGCGCCTCTTCAACCGTTTCCGGATCGTCTGGCCAGTCCGGCGTCAGCGGCGCGTAACCGGCCTGCTTGAAAAGGTCCGCCCAGTTTGCCCAGCTGCTCGGCAGCAGCCAGAGGCCGTGGATGAAGACGACCGGAGTGGTGCCGGAGGCGTTTGCCGCTTCGATCTCCCTGCTCTCCCGCTCCGAAATGGACGCCATGCCGAACTCCTCTCGGTCGCAGTAGAAGGTCATCCGACCCTAGCGAACCGACGACGAGCTCATCCACGAGCTGGTAATCGCCCTGAAGGAGTGGGCTAGACTCGCCGCCGTGGCGTCTCCGGCGTAGTTGATCCCGCCTCTCTGACCTGTCAGCCGCACATCCGTGCGGGCTGACGTGGACTGCCTGACAGGCACCGGCCGTCGGTGGCATCCGTGGCGGCCGGCGACGAGATCAACGAAGGAGGAAACGTGGTCACTGAAGCACGCCTTGAACGTCTCGTGTCCGGGCTGGCACCCGTCACTCCCGGATGGTTCGTCGTCAACACGGCCGACGCCGCGTGGACCAACAACGAAGCGTATGGCGGCGTCTGCATCTTCGAGTCCGACGAATTCGTGCTCCAGGGTCGGCCCGATCTGACGGCGTACGAGAAGCCGAACGCCGGGTTCACGATCCGCGTCGTGCTGCCGGGGCAACCGTCAGCTCTCTATCACGCCGAGTCGGTCCAGGAGGACTTCCTCATCTTGATGGGCGAGTGCGTGCTCATCATCGAAGACCAAGAGCGGCACCTGCGGGCATGGGACTTCGTGCATTGCCCGCCGATGACCGCGCACGCGTTCGTCGCCAAGGAAACAGGGCCATGCGTGATCCTCGCCACGGGAAACCGGCGCGACGATCTCGAGCGCGTGGACCGACGATCCGAGGTCGCGCTCCGCTACCGCGCGGGAACCGAGATCGATAAGACAGAGCCCGAGCGCAGAGGGCGATGGGAGGTCCAGCGTCCAAGACACTGGGACGAACTCCCATGGGCTGAACAGCCGTAGACATAGGGCACTACAGGCCGAGACCGTCGCCTGGGCCAGCGTTCGGGAATGTCACCCGAGCGCTCTCGTTTTCCGCCTGCTCTCGACGACCCGGACTAAGCTCGCGGCTGAAGCCGATGGCCAAGCGCGCAGCACAGATATCCGGAGGGGCGAACCCGGCCGAGGGGGCTTCCTACAAGACCCGCCCGCTCGATGCGTCCACGTGGGGCGCCTTTGCGGAGCTGGTCGAGCGCAACAACGGGGTCTACGGAGGGTGCTGGTGCATCGCCCATCACTCCGAGTACCAACGCGGCGTCAGCGATCCCCGCACTCTGAAGGAGGAGCTGGTCAGGGCGGGCCGCGCGCATGCCGCGCTGGTCTTCGACGAGGACGACCTCGCGCAGGGCTGGTGCCAGTACGGCAGTCCGGAGGAACTCGGGCTCAAGCACCACCGTGAGTACGCGAAGAACCCGCCGCCTCGTGCGCGCTGGCGGATCGCCTGCATCTTCGTCGACAAGGGCCATCGCGGCCGCGGAGTCGCGCGGGCCGGGCTGGAGGGCGCGCTCGCCCAGATCGCCGCCGCCGGCGGCGGTCTCGTCGAGGCGATCTCCGAGGTAACCGCCGGACGGGAGGCTCAAGGCCGGTTCCTGTTTAGCGCGACCGCCGAGCTGTTCGAGCAGTACGGGTTCACGAGGGGACGGCAGGTCGGCAAGCACGCGTGGATCGTGAGCCGCGAGATCG